>JAJQGT010000015.1:93556-131659 GCA_021201135.1 Oscillospiraceae bacterium | reverse complement strand
TTTATATGGGTTGTTTTTGCGTACTTTACCACCGATTTCTTTTGGGGGGCGGGCCGCGGCCCCCGGGCGGGGCCCCCGCCCCCCGGGGGGGGCCCCACCCCTCCACCGTGCTTTGCACGGTCCCCCCTCCCCCTTCGGGGGAGGCTATTACTGCCGGAGCACAACATTCTGAGATTGGAGCGATTATCATGTCCCGAAATGAACACTTCACCGGTTACAATTCCAGGATGAAAAGTAAAGCTCGGAAGCTCAGAAAGAACATGACACCTACGGAATCACATCTTTGGTATGATTTTTTGCGAAATTATCCGGTGAAAATCTACCGACAGCGGTCAATCGATTATTTTATTGCGGACTTCTATTGCTCTGAAGCCAAGCTGATAATTGAACTGGATGGCAACCAGCACTACACCGAAGATGGAATTGTTCATGATGAGGTCAGAACCGAGATATTGGAGAGGTATGGTCTCGAAGTTCTGAGATTCACCAATGATGACATAAAGTACAGATTTAACAGCGTATGTGGAGCAATAGATAGAGTAATCAAAGAGAGAGTTAAGAAATAACCCTTTTATCCCATAAACCTTTGAAAGAGGCAGTAAAAGCCTCACCCGAAGGGGGAGGGGGACCGCCGGCGAAGCCGGTGGTGGAGGGGTGGAAGTTTTGCGAAGCAAAACTTCCACAGTTGCCAAAGGCAACTGCCATTCTAGTGAAGATTAACTACAATCAATATAAATCAATTCGAAAGCGAGAAAAAACATGTTAGCAGAGGATAAAAAGGTTATACTTACGGAGATTAACGATGAGATGAAGTCGTCGTTTATGGCGTATTCGATGTCGGTTATCATCCAGCGTGCGTTGCCGGATGTCCGTGACGGTCTGAAGCCGGTCCACCGCCGAATTCTTTACACCATGTACGAGGACGGTCTGACGCCCGACAAGAAGTACCTCAAGTGCGCGACAACCGTCGGCGACTGCTTGGGTCGATATCACCCGCACGGCGACTCGTCTGTCTACGACGCTATGGTCAGACTGGCGCAGAGCTTTTCGATGAGGTATCCCCTCGTTGACGGTCACGGCAACTTCGGTTCCGTCGACGGCGACCCGCCTGCGGCTTACCGTTATACCGAGTCGAAAATGGCGAAAATCGCCGTCCACATGCTCACCGACATCGACAAGGACACCGTCGACTGGCAGCCGAACTTCGACGACAGACTCAAAGAGCCGGTTGTGCTCCCCTCCCGGTTCCCGAATATACTCGTGAACGGCTCGGTCGGAATCGCCGTCGGTATGGCGACGAATATCCCGCCGCATAATCTTCGCGAAGTTATCGACGGCGTTAAATTAGTGGCGCAAAATCCCGACTGCACCCTCGACGAGTTGATGGAGGTCATCAAGGGTCCCGACTTCCCGACCGGCGGCATCATCATGGGCAAAGCCGGCATCAGAGCGGCTTATGCCACCGGCAGGGCAAAGATAACCCTCAGATCCAAGACCGAGATTGAGGAAGTAAACGGCAGACAGGCGATAGTCGTCACCGAAATCCCCTACATGGTCAACAAGGCTCGCCTGATTGAAAATATAGCGCAACTGGTAAAAGACAAGCGCGTCGACGGCATTCACTACATAAGAGATGAATCCGACCGCACCGGCATGCGCATCGTTATCGAGCTCAAGAAGGACGCGAACCCGCAGATAGTCCTCAACAAGCTCTTCACCTACACCCAGCTTCAGGACACCGTCGGTGTCATTATGCTGGCGCTCGTGGACGGCGTGCCGAAGGTTCTGACCTTAAAGCAGATTCTCGAAGAATACCTCGACTTCCAGACCGAGGTCATCGTCCGCAGAACCAAGTATGATTTGAAGAAGACCCGTGAGAGGGAGCATATATTGCAGGGTCTCGTCATCGCACTCGACTTCATAGATGAAGTTTTGCAGATTATCCGCTCGTCCCAGACTGCGGCGGAGGCTAAGAGCAGACTTATCGAAAGATTTGGCTTGAGCGAGATTCAGGCGGAATACATCGCGAACCTCCGCATTATCCAGCTCACTGGCATGGAGCGCCAGAAGATTTACGACGAGCTCGACGCCATCGAAGCAAAGATAAGAGACTTCGAGGACATCCTTGCGAACCACCAGAGAGTTCTTGACATAATCGTTTCCGAGTCTGAAGAAATCGCCGCAAAGTTCGGCGACGACAGAAGAACCGAAATCCAGATGGTCAGCGGCGAGGTCGACATCGAAGACCTCATCCCCGAGGATACGAACGTCGTTGCTCTGACAGCCGGCGGCTATATCAAGAGAACAAGCTCAAGTGAATACAACGTCCAGAAGCGCGGCGGCAGAGGCGTCAGCGGCATGAAGCAGAGAGAGGAGGACTTCGTCTCCCAGATGCTCGTCTGCTCGACCCACGACAACATCCTCTTTATCACCGACAAGGGCATCATGTATAAATTGAAGACGTTCGAGCTCGCCGAGGGCGGAAAGAGCTCGCGCGGCACGAACATCGTCAACATCCTGCCCATCACCCCGGGTGAAGACAAGATTGCCGCAATGCTCCAGTGCGAGGACTTCGGCGACGACAAGTACATCACGATGGTCACGAAAAACGGCAAGATCAAGCGCACCCACCTGTCAAAATATCAGAACGTCCGCAAGTCCGGGCTTATCGCAATCGGTCTTGACGAGGGCGATGAAATCAGGGGCGTTCTTATGACCGACGGGCACGACGACCTTATGGTTGCGACCCGCAACGGCATGGTTATCCGGTTTAACGAGGAGAAGCTCCGGGCTATGTCCCGCTCGGCTCACGGCGTCCGGGCAATCAAGCTCCGCGAAGGCGACGAGGTTGTTTCTCTTCAGACCGTAAGAGACGACTGCGACATCCTGACGATTACCGACAAGGGCTACGGCAGGCGCGTCAAGAACGAGGCTTACCGCATCCAGAACCGCGGCGGCTACGGAATCAAGGGTTATAAAGTCACCGAAGAAAAGGGTCACGTCTGCGGAATCCGCTCCGTTCGTGAGGATGAAGATGTAATTCTGATTTCCACCGACGGCGTTATCATTCGTGTAAGAGCCGCCGACATCAGCGTCATGGGTCGCTATTCGACCGGCGTCACGATTATGAGAACGAAGGACACCCCCGACCGCTATGTCGCCGCCTTCACCACCGCCGAGCACGACGAGGAAGCCGAAACCGAAGAGGTCGAACAGCTCTCCGAGGAAGAGCTCTTAGCCCTCGCCACCGAAGAAGCCCAGCAGGAAGCCCAAGAGGAAGAAGAACTCCGGGCACAGGCTGAATCCGAGGAAGAATCCGAGGAAACTGAGGAAGACGAAAGCGAAGAGTAAACCCCTCCACCAACGCCTTCGGCGTCGGTCCCCCTCCCCTTTCAGGTGAGGCTTAAAAAGTTCATAAAACTTTGAGAGAACAAGAGAAAGAACGCTTTATCGTTCTTTCTAAGTTCGCTAAGCGAACTTATAGGCTCCCCTAAAAGGGGAGCTGGCGCCCAAAGGGCGACTGAGGGGTTTCCGCAAAAAAATACCGCCCAACTGGACGGTATTTTTTATTGGCTTTGTCTTGTGGATTACTCTGCGTTCGGTCCGTAGTAAACGGTTGCGGAGTCGAGATCCTGCATTGCATCCATGGTGGAGTCGTAAACGAACTCTACGGTGCTGCCTTCGGTGGTGGTGAAGGTGATGATGCTGGAAACGCCGGACTCGTTCTGCTCGAGAACGTAGGTGCCCTCATAAGAGTTGGTGTCGTTAATGGTGTTGTACATCTTCATTGTTCCGCTTTCGCCGTCATATTCGCCGACCTCAACAACCAAGGTTCCTGAAGTGTCGGTATAGGTGCCGACGTTCGGCTCAACGATGGTGCCGCATGCAGTGAAGCAGCAAACTACCATGACCATTACGAGTGCTACAGAAATGATTTTCTTCATGTAACTTATCCCCCGATAAAATTTATTTTAGTCAATACGGCGACTTAACACCGCTATAACTATGCTCCTATATTATACCTCGAAAAAATCATCCTGTCAACCACAAAATAAAAAGATAACAATAAGATTGTGCGATTTGCACCAAAAACAGCGCCCCAATATATGCAATTTGCCCAAAAACCGGTCGGAATACGTCGTATTCACACTATAGTTGCTTGAGTCGGGGCTCCGATTCCGCATCAAAGGACTTGATTGCGAAGTATTGGATGATGACCTTCCGGGTTATGATGCCGATGAACGTCCCCATGTCGTCGACGACCGGCACAAAATTCTGGTTCATGGCGAGCTCAATCAGTTCCTCCATCGAAGCCGTAATCCTGACTGCGCTGTAGCGGTCGGTTTTCAGGATGTCTCTCAGGTGCAAATCCTCGGCGTCGTAAATCGACACGCCGTCGGTGTCCTCAATCGATTCGTCGAGCATGTACCAGAGGAAATCCCCCTCCGTCACGGTCGAGACGTATTTGCCGTCGCGGGAGATGACTGGGATGGACGAATACCCATGCCGCTTCATCTTCTCGAGCGACTGGCGTATAGAGTAGTCGTCATACAAAAAGGCGACGTCTTTTTTTAATGTTAAGAAGAATGCTATGTTCATGGTGGAAACCCCTCCACCACCGGCGTTGCCGGCGGTCCCCCTCCCCTTTCAGGGGAGGCTTATTTTCGTTCTGTCAAAAGTTTGTACAGGGCACCTATAGGCTCCCCTGAAAGGGGAGCTGGCGCGCGAAGCGCGACTGAGGGGTTTACTCGGTTACCCCCAAGTATTCCTCAAGACACAATCCACTTGCCTGAATATCCGCGGCGTATTTTACGCCTACAAAGCGGTAGTGCCACGGCTCGTAGATGAAGCCTGTGATGTCGACTTTGTCCGAAGCATATCTCATTATGAAGCCATATTCGGCGGCGTGTTCTTGAAGCCAGGCGAACTCCTCGGTGTCCTCGAATCCCGTGTAGGTGTCCCAGTCGTTTTCGGTGATGATATCGACCGCCAAGCCTGCGTTGTGCTCGCTTCCTCCGGGAGGTGCGATGTTTATCGCCGTGTCGGCATATGCCTCTTCATAGGTCATGCCGTCGTCGTCCATACGGGATTGAACATTGCGGTCAAAGAGCTTCTGCTGATAGGCGACTGTTCTGTAAGCCGACAGGACTTTCAAGTTGATTCCGTCCGCCGCGGCGGCTTCGATCATCAGCTTGCAGTAGTATGCGGCGGTCTTCTCCATCTCGTAGCTTCCCTGAACGTAATCGGTCTCGATTTTATAGTCGTCCGGCAGGAGATGGGTCTTGTTGACGAGGATCAAGTAGTCCTCTTCGCTCTGGAAGTAGTACTCGTCGTCACTTTCGACATCCGTATAATTATCCTCCGTGATGACCTCTTCCTCTCTTAAGTACTCGCCATAGACATAGGCGACGGTGCCGTCATAGTCAATCCGATACCAGCCGTTCGAGAGCTCGCCCGTGACCGTCACGGCGTCCCCGACCATCAGTTGCCCGAGGGCTTCATATTCGGCATCGGGACCCTCGCGGACGTTCAGCGGGTCGGTGGCGTACATCGTAAGCTCGACCTCGGTGAGCTCATAGCCCAAGGCATCGCCATTGGCATCGCTCGTGGTTTCGTCTGTGGGTTCTTCTTCGTCAGATTCGACACTGCCGGTATCTTCTGCGATTTCGGTCTCTTCGGGAGCGGAGGTGACCTCTTCTTCGGAAGTGACCGGCTCTTCTGCAACAATCGGATCAGCAGTGATGTCCCCCGAACTGAGTATCTCGTCGTTCGCCTCATTCGAGCACCCGACAAGCGAAATCAAAAGCATAACCGCAACTGTGGCGGCGACTAATCTCTTCATGTTAATCATGCCTCTCTATATTACTGTGTTAAGTTCCAGATTATGCTATCATTATATCACACCCCCGCCCGAAAGTCCATAACTTAGGTTAAATCTTAATGAAATTGTAACCGATTCGACAAGATTCTTGGGAGGGTGGGTGTAGAGTGATGGTGAAAGGATGTGCTCAAATGAAACCCGACCTATCCAACCGCAAAAAAGCCCTCACAGAATTTATGGCGGGAGGGCTGTTGGCTTTTACTATGTTTCTGGCTGTCGGGCTGACGGTTCTGGCGGCTTATTTGTCGAAAAATGTCGAATTGTCGAATCATGTCGAAATGCCCGACAATGTCAGAATATCGAACAGTGTCGACCTGTCGAACCTATCGGACATTGTCGAAAACCTGATTGGGCTTGAGGGGAGCTGGGCGATTGACGAAGCCCCCGAGGAGCTTGAGGAGCCCCTCGATTCTGACGAAGAGCTCTCCTCGCCGCTCCCTTATCCCTCTGAGTTCAACACCCTTGGCGGCGAAATCGTCCGGAAGACGTATTCCTACACTGAAACCTCGACCGTCGTCAGCCTTCCCGGTGGCGGGATGCTCAGAAATTCTACGGATATCGACACGGAGTATCTTCTTGAACAGGCTGAAAAAGCTGTTGACTTCACGATTGATATAGATTCGGACGAGCCGCAAGTCCTGATTATACATACCCACACGACAGAGAGCTATGAGCCTTATGCAAGGACATCCTACGACGACACCTTCAACTCCCGCACCACGGATTTGGATAAGAGTGTCGTCGCTGTCGGGGATGAAATCGCCGAAGCCCTGGAAGCCGCCGGAATCGCCGTCATCCACGACACCGAGCTCTATGATTACCCGCAGTATACGGGCGCCTATGACCGAAGCACCGTCGCCATTGAAGCCTACCTTGAGGAGTACCCCTCTATTAAAATAGTGATAGATGTGCATAGAGATGCGATAGAATCGGACGGCATCCGCTATGCGCCGATTTGCGAAATCGACGGCGAGACCGCGGCACAGGTGATGATAATCGTCGGTTGCCTGAACGTCCCGAATTACCGCTATAATCTTAGATTTGCGGCGAAGCTCCAGAGTAAGCTCGAGACCGACTATCCCGGTCTGACGCGCCCGATTCTCTTCACCGAGAGAAACTACAACCAGGAACTCACCCACGCAAGCATTCTTATAGAAGTCGGCTCGAGCGCCAATGCGATTGAAGAGGCAATCTATGCGGGGAGGCTTGTGGGGATGGGTTTGGCGGAGTTGTTATCCTCTTGACAACCACCTTAAAATGCGCTACAATAGTCTGGAATAAATATCACCTATTGAAAGGGCGTTTTATATGGATAATACTCAGAAGTCTATGGATAAAATTGTGGCTCTCTGCAAGGGCAGAGGGTTTGTATTTGCGGGAAGCGATATCTATGGCGGTCTCGCCAACACCTGGGACTACGGTCCCCTCGGTGCCCGAATGAAGAACAACATCAAGGACACCTGGCGCAAGCGCTTTATTCAGGAGAGAAAGAACAGCTATGAAATGGACGCCGACATCCTCATGCACCCGAGAGTGTGGGAGGCAAGCGGACACGTTGCATCCTTCTCCGACCCGCTTCTTGACTGCAAGGAGTGCAAGATGCGCTTCCGTGCCGACAACCTCATCGACGACTTCGACCCGAACGCCCACGCCGACGGCATGACCAAGGCGGAGATGTTCGACTATATCAAGGAGCACCACATCCCCTGCCCCCATTGCGGCAAGCACAACTTCACCGACATCCGTGAATTCAACCTCATGTTCCAGACCTACAGAGGTGTCACCGAGGATGCGAAGAACATTATCTATCTTCGTCCCGAGAACGCTCAGGGCGAGTATGTCAACTTCCTGAACGTCCAGAGAACCATGAGAGCCAAGCTCCCCTTCTCAATCGGTCAGATCGGCAAGGCTTTCCGTAACGAAATCACCCCCGGCAACTTCATTTTCAGAACGATTGAGTTCGAGCAGATGGAGTTCCAGACCTTCTGCAAGGAGGGCACCGACGCCGAGCTCTATGAATACTTCAAGGCTTTCGGCAAGCAGTACTTTGAGGATTTGGGTATTCCCGCCGACCACCTGAGATATCACGACCACGAGAAATTGGCGCACTATGCCAAGGCGGCATGCGACATCGAGTTCCTCTTCCCGTTCGGCTGGGGCGAAATCAACGGCACCCATAACAGAACTAATTACGATTTGACCCGCCATCAGGAATACTCGGGCACCAAGATTGAATATCTCGACCCCGAGACCAACGAGAAGTTCATCCCCTACATCGTCGAGTCGACCTATGGTCTCGACAGAACCTTCCTTGCGCTCCTCTGCGAGGCTTACGACGAAGAGGTCATCGACGCCGAGAAGAACGACGTGAGAACCGTTCTGCATCTCTCGCCCGTCGTCGCCCCCTACAAGGCGGCAGTTCTCCCGCTTTCGAAGAAGCTTTCGGATGAAGCTTACGACAGGGTCTATGCCGAGCTTTCGAAGAAGCTGATGATTGACTTCGACGACACCGGCTCAATCGGCAAGCGCTATCGTCGTGAGGACGAAATCGGCACCCCGTGGTGCATCACCTACGACTTCGACTCCCAGACCGACAACTGCGTCACCGTCAGAGACCGTGATTCTATGGAGCAGGTCAGGATGCCGATTAGTGAATTGGAGAGCTATATTTCGGAGAAGATTGCGTTTTAGTAAACCCCTCCACCATGCTTCGCATGGTCCCCCTCCCCTTTCAGGGGAGGCTACTTGAGTTCTATCAAAAGTTTTTAAAGAGGCGCAAAAAGGCTCCCCTGAAAGGGGAGCTGGCGCCCGAAGGGCGACTGAGGGGTTTCCAAGGAGGTACTCATGGAGCAAAAAAAGTCTATCAAAAAAGAAGTCTATGCCCTGATTGCAATCGTTGTTGTAATCCTGCTTCTGCTTCTGTTTGTGTTCAGGAATTCGCTCTTCGGAGCGGGGACGGGGTACCGGGACGTTATCAGCCAGTATTTCACGGCGATTTCGGAGCGGGATTTCGATTCCTATGTCGACACCATGCCGGCGGAGATTGCCGCCGATTACGAAGCGGAAAAAGCCGACCTCGAGTATTCCGACTATCAGTACATGGACGAGCTCTATTACGACGTTTTCGACGAGTTCGGCGAGGACGTCGCGATAACCCTCACCTTCGGCGACGCCACCCGCCCCGACAGCGAATATATCGACTACTTCGCCGAGAGCTATGAGGAGCTCTACGGCAAGAAGATAAGCACCTCGAACGTCTACAGCGTCTACGTCAACGCCAACTTCTCCGGCTCCCTGTCGGAAAGCGATATCGAATTCGAATGCTTCGTCCTCAAGACCGGCGGACAGTGGTATATGGTCGGGTGCGATTTTTGGAGTGAAGAGTAAACCCCTCACTGAGAATAAATAAAGAAAGTCACCGTAAGGTGGCTTTCTTTATGTAGGGGCGGATATCATCCGCCCGAAAAATCTCGATGGTGCCATACTGGCGGGCGGATAATATCCGCCCCTACAAGCTAATTCTTCAAACTATGCAACGGCGCCGGAATCTGTCCGCCGCGATTTATAAACCTTGACGGCGACTTTGTGTTGACCTTCATGATGGGGGCGTTACCGAAGAGTCCGCCCCAGTCGAGCTCCTCGCCTTCCTTCTTACCGATGGCGGGGATGATGCGGACGGCGGTGGTCTTCGAGTTGACCATTCCGATTGCGGCTTCGTCGGCTATGATGCCGGCGATTGCGTCGGCGGTGGTGTCGCCGGGGACGGCTATCATGTCAAGCCCTACCGAGCATACGGCGGTCATCGCCTCAAGCTTCTCGATAGTCAGGCTTCCGCTTCTTGCGGCGTCAATCATTCCGGCGTCCTCGGAAACGGGGATGAAAGCGCCCGAGAGTCCGCCGACCGACGAGCATGCCATGACTCCGCCCTTCTTGACGGCGTCGTTGAGGAGAGCAAGGGTTGCCGTGGTTCCGGGAGCGCCGCACTGCTCGAGACCGATTTCCTCAAGGATGTGCGCCACGCTGTCGCCGACGACCGGGGTCGGTGCCAGAGACAGGTCGACAATGCCGAAGGGCACGCCGAGCCGCTCGGAAGCCGTGACTCCGACGAGCTGACCGACACGGGTGATCTTATATGCAGTGATTTTTATAATATTAGCCACTTCGTTTATATTTGCGTCCGGATTCTTTGCAAGAGCCGAGCGGACAACGCCCGGTCCAGAAACGCCGACGTTGATGATGCAGTCGGGCTCGCCGACGCCGTGATAGGCGCCCGCCATGAACGGGTTGTCGTCAACCGAGTTGCAGAAGACGACGAGCTTCGCCGCTCCGAAGCAGTCGTTATCGACCGTCAGTTCCGCCGTTCTGCGGACGATTCCGCCCATAAGCTTGCAGGCGTCAAGGTTGATTCCGGCTTTTGTCGAGCCAATATTCACGGACGAGCAGACCCTTTCGGTCGAGGCAAGCGCCTCGGGGATGGATTCGATGAGCTCCCTGTCACCCGCCGCAAATCCCTTCTGAACAAGCGCAGAATAGCCGCCGATGAGGTTGACCCCCACAGCCGCCGCCGCTCTGTCCATAGCCTTGGCAAACGGAATCGGGCTCTCGTGGCAAGCCGCCGAGACCATCGCAATCGGAGTTACGGAAATGCGCTTGTTGATAATCGGAACGCCGTATTCTTTCTCGATTTCGTTGCCGACCTTCACAAGATTCTCCGCCTTGCGGGTAATCTTGTCATAGACCTTGTCGCAAGCCTTGTTGATGTCGGTATCTATACAATCCAGAAGCGAGATTCCCATCGTGATGGTACGAATATCTAAATTCTCGTCCTGAATCATCCGTATTGTTTCGAGTATATCGCTGAGATTTATCACTGGTTTTCTCCCCTTCAGATATGGTGCATGGAGTTAAATATATCCTCGTGCATGACATAAATCGACAAGCCGAGAGATTTCCCAAGCTCCTTCATCTTGTCGGAGAGCTCCGAGAGCGGGATGCTGAGCTTCGAGATGTCCACGAGCATGACCATCGCGAAGACGTCCTGCAGGACGGACTGGGTGACCTCGGTTACGTTTGCATTATATTCGGCGCACATCGACGAGACCTTCGCCAAGATTCCGACCTCGTCCTTGCCGATAACAGAAATTACAGCTTTCATTTTTAGCTTCCTTTCGAGAGTTTTTTGTCTTTAGTATTGTAGCACATTGCGGGCTATTTTGCAATCATTATTTGCCTTACAATTTCCGCCGCCATCACAATCCCACAGCTTGCCGGCGCAAATGCCACCGATGCGGGAATATGCCTGCCGTTTTCCTCAACCTGTGCCCTTGGTTTCATCGGCTCCTCTTTTGAATACACCACCGTGAGGCTCCCCACGCCTCGCTTTTTTAATTCATGCCGCATGGTTCTTGCCAAGGGGCAGACCGATGTCTTATAGATATCCGCAACCTCAAACCGGGTCGGGTCGAGCTTGTTGCCGGCGCCCATTGCGCTTATAATCGGGATGCCTGCGGCTTTTGCGCTTGTTATCAGGAGAATTTTCGAGCTGACCGTGTCGATGCAGTCGGCGATGAAGTCGAATTCCGACAAATCTATATTACCGGCAGTTGATTCGTCGTAAAAAATACTGTGCGTATACACTTTTGCCCCGGGATTTATGTCCATGATTCGGTCGCGCATCACTTCGACCTTCGGCTTTCCCGTGGTGCTCTCGAGGGCGATTATCTGCCGGTTGCGGTTCGAAATTGAAACCTCGTCGCTGTCAAATAAGCTCAGAGTTCCGACGCCGGTGCGGGCAAGCATCTCGCAGACATAGCCGCCGACCCCGCCGATTCCGAAAACGGCAACGTGGCTTCGGCTCAGCTTCCCGAGCGCCTCGGTGCCGATTAAATTCTCCGTCCTTGAAAAAATTTCGCTGTTCATGCTTTCACCGCTTTCCTAAGTGCTTTTATGAGGATTGCCGCCGCGATTCCGATTATCGCTCCCGAAATCGCTCCGAGGATTATCAGCATCGGGAGGTAGCCCATGACCCCCGTCCCGAGCATCAGTAGCGCCGCCAGAATCTGCCCCAGGTTGTGCCCGACGCCGCCGGCTATGCTCACGCCTACGGGTGAGAACTTGTCGGTTTTCTTGAGCAGTGCCATCACGAGAAACGACAGAACGCCGCCCGCCAGGCTATAGAGCATCCCCGTGAAGCTCCCGAACATCAGCCACGAGAGGAGAATCCGCACCCCCGAGACCGCCGCGGCTTCCCGCCACGAGAAGATATAGAGGGCGACCATGACAGCCAGATTCGCAAGCCCCAGCTTCGCCCCGACGATGCCTATGGACGGCAGGAGCATTTCGATATAGCTGAGGGCAAACGCAAGCCCGCTGAGCACCCCGCAGAGGGCGATTTTTTTCGTTTTCGACAAAATTCGACCCTCCTAATTTATGAAATCGTATTCCGGCTCGTCGGCTGTAATCTTCACGACCACCCCGCAGGGCAGGCACACAATCGACTCGCCCGACTTCGAAATCGCCCCCGACCTCTCGCAAAGCCCGTCGGGGCAGGTGAAATCTTTGACATACACCTCGCCGCCGTCTATAACGACGGTCAACAGCCCGTCAACGTCGATTTCGACATTTTTCGACAAATCGGCTTCCGTATACGTCGAACCGTTAAGGGTGATGATGACGGTTGTGCCGTCCGACTTCATGGCGGTTATAATCGCAAAAATCGCGACCGCCGCCAGAACTATGGCGACGAACAGGAGGAGGTCGGATTTGAGCCTTGATTTCATAGGGTGTCCTTTCTGGGAAAACGACTTGCCTTTGGCAAGTCGGCTATTTTCGGCGTTGCCGAAAATAGCACCCCTCAGTCAGCTGCTTCGCAGCTGCCAGCTCCCCTTGACAGGGGAGCCATAATCGCTCCTCTCACAATTTCTTGCCTGAGGCTACTATAGCCTCCCCTGTCAAGGGGAGGGGGACCGCCGGCGTTAGCCGGTGGTGGAGGGGTGCGCCCCACCAGGGGCGCGTCGCCCATAGGGCGACAATTACGAATTACTTTCCGTACTTCCGTCAGCATAAACCCACAGCGCCTCAACTCCCAGTTCCTCCGCCAGCGCCTTCCCGCTTTCGATATCCATGCAGAAGAGCGAGGTCGACAGCGCATCGCCGAGGGATGAGCTCTCGCAGATGACGGTCACGGAGCGATATAAGCTTGCGGGATAGAGGGTGTCGGGGTCGATTATGTGGGAGTATGTCTCGCCGTCGATTATTGTGTATCTCTCATAGTCGCCGCTGGTGACGACGGACTGGTCAGCGACTTCGACGGTCTTCAAGATGCCGCCGTCGGGGTCCTGAATCCCGATGACCCACTTGCCGGTGGGCTTTTCGCCGACGGTCTTGACGTTGCCGCCTAAATCCAGTGCAAAGCTCGTGAGCCCGTAGCTTTCCGCCACTTCTGCGGCGCAATCGGCGGCATAGCCCTTCGCAATAGAGCCGACGTCGATTGACATATCGGGGTCGGTAATTGTAACTGTGTCACCGTCGATGATAAGATTCGCAATATCGCAGTGATTTGCGGCTTCGCTGAGGGCTTCGTCGTCTGGTAAAACTCCCGTCTCCCGGGCGTCGTGCCAGAGCGTGAGGACTGATCCCATCGCGATGTTTAGCTTCCCGCCGGAGAGGTCATAGAAGAGCACACCGATGTCGAGGAGCTCCAGGATGTCGTGGTCGGCGTTCTCAAGAATCTTGTTGTCGTTCAGGTCTTTCAGAGACCCCTCCCCGCCGTTGTAGATGTCGAAAAGCGCATCAAGGTGGGAAAGCTCGGCATAGACGGCATTCGATACCGTCTCGAATTCCTCATCCGAAGAGCAATAGGCAGTAAAAGTGCAGTCGGTGTCGAACAGGTCGGTATAGACCGATTCGTATCTATTAACACTAGTAACACTAGTCCCACAGCCGCAGAGCGACAGCAGGACTGTTGATGCCACTAAAATAGCAAGTATTTTTCTCATAATTTCACGATAATCTTCGCCGGGCATTTCTCGGCGCACTTGCCGCAACCGATGCACTTCGAGTGATCTATATGCGCGAGGTTGTTCTCAACGGTGATGGCACCGGATTCGCAAACTCTTGCACAGAGTCCGCAACCGATGCACCCGACCGGGCAGACCGACTTCACGTCCTTGCCCTTCGCGTGGGACGAGCACTTGACCATGTACTTGGCGCTGTAGGGGATGAGTTCTATAAGATGCGCCGGGCAGACCGAAACACAGCTCCCGCACCCCTGGCAGGATTCCCTATCTATCACGGCGACGCCGTCGATGATTTTGATGCCGCCTTCGGGGCAGACGTCCTGACAGCTTCCGAACCCGCAGCAGCTGAACCCACAGCCCTTCGGACCGTGCTTCGGCGCCATGTAGCAGATGCGGCAGTCAGGCTCGTCAAAGTAGTCATAGAGCATCGTAGATGAAGAATTCGTCCCGGCACACTTGACATAGGCGACCATACGCTCCCCTTGGGAGAGGCTTAACCCTAAGATTTCGCCGATTTTCACTTTGTCGGAGGCGTTGCAGAGGGTCGGTTCGGCTTTCCCTTCCGCAACAGCTTTTGCATATGAATCGCAACCCGCATAGCCGCAGGCTCCGCAGTTACTTCCCGCCAGACACTCGCGAATCTGCGCTTCCTTCGGGTCAATCTCTACCTTGAATTTCTGCGAGAGAAAGCCCAAGGCAACGCCGACGATGATGCTTATGACGACGATAATCGCCGCCGCAATAATGATTTCCGTTATCATGCGCTCACCTCACATTGTTCCCGAGAAGCCGACGAACGCTATCGCCATGAGCCCGGCGGTTACGAGCACAATCGGCATGCCCTGAAACGCTTCCGGCACGTCGTTGTCCTCGATTCGCTCACGGATTCCCGACATGATGACGATTGCAATCAGGAAGCCGATGGCGGTTCCGACCGAGTAAATCATGGTTTCTGCGAAGCCGTAGCCGTTGTTGGCGGAATCGATCGCGACGCCGAGAACGGAGCAGTTTGTCGTAATCAGCGGCAGATACACGCCGAGCGACTTATAAAGCGACGGCATTTTCTTCTTTAGGATGATTTCGACCGACTGCACGAGTCCCGCAATAATCAGTATGAAAACTATAGTCCGAAGATAGGAATATTTTTCGCCCAAGATGTAGATATTTATGAAGTAGGTCAGGCAGGACGAGACGGTGATGACGGCGATTACAGCCGTTCCCATGCCGACAGCGGTTGAGGTTTTCCGGGAGACGCCGAGGAACGGGCAGAGCCCCAAGAACCGGCTCAGGACGACGTTATTGACGAGCGCCGCCGAGATGATGCCCACTACTAAGGTGGTCAGAGCACTCATTTGCCGTCACCCCCTTCGGTGATTTCAGTGCGGAAGGCGCAAGCGGCGCCACAGCCGGCGCAATTACCGGCGCAGGAGCTTGAGCTCTTCTTGTTGGTGGCGCTGGGTGCGCCGAGCTTGTTCTGCAAAGCCGTCAGGACCGCCAGAACAAAGAACGCGCCGGGAGCCATTATCATGATTGAAATCGGTTCAAAAGAATCGGGCATGATGTTGAAGCCGAAGAGCGTCCCGGCTCCCAGAAGCTCTCTTATAGCGCCGATAATGGTGAGTGCCAAAGTGAACCCGAGACCCATTCCGAGCCCGTCAAAGAACGAAGCAACGGGCGGATTCTTCGATGCGTAGCTCTCCGCTCTGCCCATGATGATGCAGTTTACGACGATGAGCGGGATATAGAGCCCGAGCGAAGCATAAAGGCTTCTGACGTACGCCTGCATAAGGAGCTCGACAATCGTGACGAACGAGGCGATTACGACTATGTACGCCGGCATTCTGACGCTGTCGGGAATGAACTTCCGCAAAAGCGAAATTATCAGGTTCGAGAGCATCAGGACGAAGCAGGTCGAAAGCCCCATGCCGAGCCCGTTCATTGCGCTCGTCGTGACGGCGAGGGTCGGGCACATGCCGAGCATTAAAACAAGCGTCGGGTTTTCCTTTATGATGCCGTTATAGAGCCGTTCAAGTGCTGTTTTCATGAGTTTCCGCCTCCTTCACCGTAGCCGAAATATTCCGAAGCAAAATCGAGTGCCGCATTCACGGCGTTTGTGATAGCCCGGGTGGTCTTTGTGGCGCCCGAGATGGCGTCGATTTCGTTCGAGGCGGTTGCGCCGGTCTTTGTGTATGCAACCTCGCCGCTCTTGCCGATGTACTGAGAAATCCATTCCTCGTTCTGGCAGTTGGCGCCGAGCCCCGAGGTCTCGGACATTGAAGTAACAACTATTCCTGTTATAGTGCCTGTAGTGTCGATGCCGATTGTTATGTCGATATCCCCGCCGTAGCCTTTATGAGACGTTACGGATAGTACTGTCCCGATTTCGTTGCCGCTGGAATCATAGGCATAGAGCGCCGTGTTGAGGGTATTGTCTTCGCCGAAGGCGTCCGTTTCGGGGTTTTCGATTTCGACAAAATCCGACGCTTCGGACATTACCGCCGAATAGGAATCGGTGAGCTCCTTTGCCTCGGCTTCCGCAATCGTGTCCTTCGTGAGCTGATACACAACCGAGAGGAGCACGCCCGCAACGAGAGTTATCGCAAGAAGCTTGAGGGTGTCAATTACAATCTTTTTCATTTCGCCGTCTCCTTTCTCACTCCGAAAGGCTTCGGCTTGGTCGCTTTTTCAAGAAGCGGGGTCAGAAGGTTCGCAATTATAATCGCATAAGACATGCCCTCGGTCGAGCCGCCAAAGCATCTGATAAACGCAACTAAAAGCCCTATCACGATTGCATATATCACCTGTCCCCACTTGGTGACGGGGGCTGTTACATAGTCGGTCGCCATGAATACGGCGCCGAAGAGGAGTCCTCCGGCAAGAAGCTGGGTCATCATGAAGTCTGCGTTGACATCGAGCCCCGCCATGTTCCCGAAGATTACCAAGAACAGTGCCGCCGAGCCGACGGTGCAGAGGGTGATTCGGGGGCTGATTACACGCTTGATGACGAGATACAGGAATCCGACGAGAATTGCAATAACCGAAGTCTCGCCGATGGTGCCGACGTGGTTGCCCAAGAGCAATGAGCTGAGGCTCACCGTCTCGCCCGAAGAAAGCATCGTCAGCGGCGTTGCGCTTGAGACGCCGTCGAGCGCCGGGTATGAGGTCATTATCGACGGGAAGGAGATCAAGAGGAAGCATCTTGCGGCGCAGGCGGGGTTCATGAAGTTCTGCCCCAAGCCGCCGTAGAGCATCTTGACGACGATTATCGCGAACGCTCCGCCCAAGATGGGAAACCAGATTGGAGCCGTTGAATATAAGTTGCACGCCAAGATAAGTCCCGTAACAACCGCCGAGCAATCGCCGATTGTGTTCGGCTTGTGCATCAGCTTGTCATACAAGAGCTCGCAGAGGACGCAGGTGCCGACCGAGAGGGCGACGACGAGAGCCGCACGCCAGCCGCCGTAGTAGATGCCGATTATTATCGACGGAATCAGGGCTATCGCCACGTCGAGCATTACCGAGCGGGTGGTATCCTTTGCCCGAACGTGGGGCGAAATTGACATATTCAGCTTCATTTTTTCGCCTTCTTTCTCTGGAGCACTTCGCGCTTTGCCGCCGTGATTGATTGCGAGAGCCGCCGCTTTGCGGGGCAGGCATAGGTGCAGGAGCCGCAGCTTATGCACTCGAGCCCGCCAAGCTTCTCGAACTCGTCATAGCGCCGCCTGTCGGCTAGGTCCTTGAGCTTAAGCGGCATCAGGTTCTCGGGGCAGGCGTCCATACATCTGCCGCATCTTATGCAAGCTGTCGCTTCGAGATTCTTGACTTCGTCGTGCGTGAGACACAAAATACATGAAGTTGTCTTCGTGACGGGGACATCCAGATCTATTATCGACGCGCCCATCATCGGTCCACCGAAGATTATCTTTTCGGGATCGGATTTAAATCCGCCCGCCGCTTCGACGAGCTCCCGGGCACAGATACCAATCGGGACTTCAAAGTTCGAGGGGTTCTCGATGGCGTCGCCCGTGACGGTGACCACTCTTGTGAGTAACGGAGTGCGGTTACACACTGCATCAGCCGCCGCCATTATCGTTGAAAGGTTTATAACGACGCAACCCGCATCCGCCGGGAGCATTTTCGAATTTATCTGCCGACCTGTGACGGCTTCTATTATCAGCCGCTCGCCGCCTTGGGGATATTTCGTCTTCAGCGGCTGGACTATCATTCTTTCGCTTCCCTCGGTCGCTCCGGCGAGGGCTTCTATGGCAAGGGGCTTGTTGTTCTCGACTGCGAAAACACCCTTGGCGTTGTCGAAGAGCTTTAAGACTACTTTTAAGCCTAAGACCGCCTTTTCGGTTCTCTCAAGCATCAGCCGATAGTCGCAGGTTATGTAGGGCTCGCACTCGGCGCAGTTGATTATGACATAGTCGATTTTCAGGTCGTCCTTGACGGCTAATTTCACGGACAGAGGGAATCCCGCGCCGCCCATTCCGACGAGACCGGCGCTTCTGATAGCTTCGCGAATCTCTTCTTTTGTGAGCTTCTCATAGTCCCTCGGCTCGCCCAAGCCTTCTATGGACTCATACTCGTAATCGTTCTCGATGGTGATGGCGGCAACGTCGTCGCCGGACGAGGTCGGAACAGGCTTGATAGCTTTCACAACTCCCGACACCGACGAGCATATGTCGGCGGAAACAAACGCCGGAGCCTTGCCTATGGTCTCGCCGACGAGAACCCTGTCCCCCACGGCGACGCAGGGCACAGCCGGTGCGCCGATATGCTGACTCATTAAATATGAAATGTCGCCCTTCGGGGAGAGCTTTTCTATGGCGGAATCCATGGACATCTCTTTATTCCCCTTCGGATGCACCCCGCCCCTGAAGCTCCTGACACGATTTGCGAGCATAATAAACACCTCTTCTTTGGTTTGTTGAAGGTTATACTATATTATAATATCACAGAACCTACAAAAAAGCAATATTGACATTGCAACTCTTTCGGAGTATACTTAATCTGAGTATTTATACGCACATCTGAATATTGAAAGGAGCCATCGCAATGGCATTTTTAGATAAAATTTTCGGTTCGTATTCTGATAAGGAATTGAAGAAAATCGAGCCTATAAAACAAAAAGTATTGGACCTTGAGGACAAGTACAAGGCGTTTTCGGATGAGGATTTGCGGGGAGAGACCGACAGATTCAAGGCTGAGCTCAAGAACGGCAAGACCTTGGACGATATCATGGCGGAGGCTCTGGCGGTTTGCCGTGAGGCGGCGGCAAGAGTTCTCGGGAAGCGCGCCTTCCCCGTCCAGATTGTCGGTGCGATTGTTTTGCATCAGGGCAGAATCGCCGAGATGAAGACCGGTGAAGGAAAAACCCTGACGGCGTGCCTCGCGTCGTATCTTAATGCCCTTACAGGCGAGGGCGTTCACGTCGTAACCGTCAACGACTACTTGGCGAAATTCCAATCCGAGGAGATGGGCAGAGTCTACAGATT
This sequence comes from Oscillospiraceae bacterium, assembly GCA_021201135.1. Classification (GTDB taxonomy): domain Bacteria; phylum Bacillota; class Clostridia; order Oscillospirales; family Ruminococcaceae; genus Faeciplasma. The sequence continues at coordinate 112,262 of JAJQGT010000015.1, read as the reverse complement.
TTTGGGGCTCACCATCGGCGTAATACTCCACTCGATGAACGGCGACGAGCGTCGGGCGGCTTATGCCTGCGACATCACCTATGGAACAAACAACGAGTTCGGGTTCGACTACCTCCGCGACAACATGGTCATCTATAAGAAAAACCGGGTTCAGCGGGGGCATGCCTTCGCAATCGTCGATGAGGTCGACTCAATCCTCATTGATGAGGCGAGAACGCCGCTCATCATCTCCGGCAAGGGCGACCAGTCGACCGATTTGTATCAGAGAGCGGACAGATTTGCAAAAACCCTCACAAAGAACGTCGTTGTCGAGGTTGAGAAGAAGGTCGATACCGACGAGGTCTATGACGGCGACTATATTGTCGATGAGAAGGCTGGCACGGCGACCCTCACCAAAAAGGGCACCGCAAAAGCCGAGGCTTATTTCGGGGTTGAAAACCTTTCCGATTCGGAAAACATCACCCTTCTCCATCACATAAATCAGGCTATCAAGGCGAACGGCGTCATGAAGAAGGACATAAACTATGTCGTCAAGGACGGCGAGGTCATCATCGTCGACGAGTTCACCGGTCGACTTATGTACGGCAGACGCTATAACGACGGCTTGCATCAGGCTATCGAGGCGAAGGAGGGCGTCAAGGTCGCTCACGAGTCGAAGACGGTCGCGACAATCACCTTCCAGAACTATTTCAGACTGTATAAAAAGCTCTCCGGCATGACGGGAACAGCCGCCACCGAAGAGGACGAATTCAAGGAAATCTATAGGCTCGACGTTGTCGTTGTTCCGACGAACATGCCGATGATTCGTGTCGACCACCCGGACGTCGTCTATAAGACCGAGAAGGCGAAGTTCAACGCCGTAATAGATCAGGTTGTCGAATGCCACAAGAAGGGTCAGCCGGTCTTGGTCGGTACTATCTCTATCGAAAAATCCGAACTTCTTTCAAAAATGCTGAAACAGCGCGGCATCGAGCACGAGGTCTTAAACGCCAAGCACCACGAGCGTGAAGCCCAGATTGTAGCTCAGGCGGGACAGCTTGGGGCAGTCACGATTGCCACCAACATGGCGGGACGTGGTACCGACATCATGCTCGGCGGTAATGCCGAGTTCCTCGCGAAGGCTGAGCTCAGAAAGAACGAATACACCGAGGAAGAGATATACGAAATCACCGGCTTCAACGAGACGGACGACGAGAGAATCGTTGAAGGCAGAAAGCTCTATCACGACTGCTACGAGAAGTTCTCGGCGGACATAAAAGAAAAGGCAAAAGAAGTCAAAGCGGCAGGCGGTCTCTTCATAATCGGCACCGAGCGGCACGAATCGAGACGTATTGACAACCAGTTACGAGGTCGTTCCGGACGTCAGGGCGACGAGGGCGAAAGCCGGTTCTATCTCTCGCTTGAGGACGATCTGATGAGACTCTTCGGCGGCGACAGAATCACCGGTATGATGAACACCATGAACGTCGACGAGAACATGCCGATTGAGTCGAAGATGCTTTCAAACACAATCGAATCGGCGCAGAAGAAGGTCGAGGGCAGAAACTTCTCCATCCGTAAGAACGTCCTCAACTATGACGACGTCATGAACCAGCAGCGCGAAATCATCTATAAGGAGCGCTCGCAGGTTCTTGAGGGCGAGGACATCCACGAAAATATCCTGAAGATGATTCGTGACTTCGTCTCGAACAGCGTCAACACCTACCTTGCCGGCGACGAGCAGGAGAACTGGAACTTTGCGGGCCTGAGAGAGCACTTCGCGGGGCTCTTCACCGTCCCGAACGACTTTAACTATACCGTAAACGAGCTTTCGGATTTGACCCGTGAGAAGGTCGCCGAAGAGGCTACGGAAGCCGCTTTGAAGGCTTATGACGACAAGGAAACGGAGCTCGGCAAGGAAATCCTCAGAGAATGCGAGAGAGTCGCGCTCCTGAAGGTCGTCGACACCAAGTGGATGCAACACATCGACGACATGGACGAGCTCAAGAAGGGCATCGCGCTCCGCTCCTACGGCAGTCACGACCCGGTTGTGGCATATCGCATGGAGGGCTTCGACATGTTCGACGCGATGGTCGAGTCCATCTGCGAGGACACCGTAAGAATCCTCTATCACACGCACTTAAGAAAGGACGCCCCGCCACAGCGCGAGCAGGTCCTCAAAGCCGACCAACCCGGCGGCTCCTCCGACGGCTCCGTTTCGGCAACCCGCAAAGTCGGCAAGAAAATAGGCAGAAACGACCCCTGCCCCTGCGGAAGCGGGAAGAAGTATAAGAAGTGTTGCGGGAGGGATTTGTAAACCCCTCCACCATGCTTCGCATGGTCCCCCCTCCCCTTTCAGGGGAGGCTATGACTGCCTCAAAAACAATAACTACTAAAGGAGACCTTTATGCCATCCACTGCATTCTGCCCCGCAGATATCTTATTGCCAAACGAAAACATCGACATGCCCAAGTGGGCGGTCGTGGCTTGCGACCAGTTTACGGGCGAGCCGGAATATTGGGCTGAGACCGAGCGGATTGTCGGGGACAGCCCGTCGACCTTGCGGCTTACCTTGCCTGAAATCTATCTCGGAAAGCCTGATACGGGCGACCGCATCGCCGAAATCAACCGGAATATTGAAGATTATCTCTCGGCGGGCGTCTTCCGTGAGCTCAGGAACGCTATGGTCTATGTCCGTCGGATTCAGTCGGACGGGAAGCTCCGCGAGGGCATCGTCGGTGCCGTCGACCTCGAGAAGTACGACTACCGGGCGGGCTCCAAGTCGCAGATTCGGGCGACCGAGGCGACCGTCGCCGAGCGGATTCCCCCGAGGCTCAAAATCCGCGAGAATGCAAAAATCGAGCTCCCGCATATAATGATTCTGATTGACGACCCCGAAAAAACGGTTATCGAGCCGCTTGGCGGTCTGATTTCCGAGTTCACTAAGCTCTATGATTTTAATCTCATGCAGGGCGGCGGGAGCATCGAGGGGTATCTTCTCGGTTCGAATGAGATTTCCTCTGTTGATTCCGCACTCGGCGAGCTCTCGAAAAAGTGCGAACTGCTCTTCGCCATGGGCGACGGGAACCATTCTCTCGCAACCGCAAAGGAGCATTACGAGCGCCTGAAGCGCGAGAATCCCGGCGTCGACATGTCGAACCATCCCGCACGCTATGCCCTCTGCGAGATTGTCAACCTCCACTCCCCCGCCCTCGAGTTCGAGGCAATTCACAGAATCGTGACGGGCGTCAACCCTGCACATCTTCTCGAAAAAATGCGGGAGAAGCTCAGGACTGATACAAACGGTGACGGACAGAAAATCACTGTCATCATAGGCGAGACCGAGCAGGCTCTAACCATCCATAACCCCCTTTCGAAGCTTGCTGTCGGAAGCCTCCAGCCCTTCCTCGACGAATATCTCAGGACCTACGGCGGCGAAATCGACTATATCCACGGCGAAGAGGTGCTTAAGTCCCTTGCGAAATCCGAAAACTCCGTCGGCTTTATTCTTGAGCCGATGGATAAGAGCGACCTCTTCCCCGCCGTCATCCACGACGGCGCGCTGCCGAGAAAGACCTTCTCAATGGGGCATGCGGAGGATAAGAGGTATTATTTAGAGGCGAGGAGAATTCAGGCTTGATATATACAGTTACGACCCCGGTCTATATCGTCTTCTTCGCCACCGACCTGAAAACGGGGCGGTTTATCCGGCGGATGACCCGGCACCGCTTCAACCATGCGGCGATTTCGCTTGACGGGATGAAGACGTTCTATTCCTTCTCACGGCTCTACATAGACCACTCGATGATCGGTGGGCTCGTCTGCGAGTCCCCGAAAAGGTACTTAATGACCGGCAGGACGGTCGTCAGGGCATACAGGGTCGACGTCAATCTTGAAACCTACGGCGTCATCAAATCGCATATCGAAAACATGCTCGCCTCGCGGGACGACTATGTCTATAACTTCCTCTCCTGCGGGACGTATATGCTCGGGCGGCGCTTCCGCAGGGAAAAGGCGTTCACCTGCGTGGAGTTCGTCCGGGACACCCTCGTTTCGGGAGGAGTCCTGTTTGATGACAGGCACCACCGCGTCGGCGTGGATAGTCTCGAAAACGAGCTCTCCGCCTGCGGCTACGAGATGAGCGAGGGCACAGCCCTTGACCTCCTCAAGCGCACCCCATGGGGCGACGACCCCTACCTCGACGACTGCGGCGGCAGAATCGCGGTTATGAGGGAAGCATCAAGACGGCTTTACAGGATGGTAAGATACTAAGAAAGGCACCTCAATGTTAAAACGCACCTTTGAAATTCTTCGCATTGTGTTCACCATCGCCCTTGTGGTGGTGGCTTGCGTTTATGCGGGGATTAAGCTGATGAAAATCCAGATTGTCGACGGCGAGATGTATCTTTCCATGTCGAAGTCTTCGACCTCCGCCGAGAAGACGGTCTATGCCGCCCGTGGCGAGATTGTCGACCGCAACGGCGTCGAGCTCGTTGAGAACGAGGTCGCCTATAACGTCATTGTCGAGTACTCTTTCTTCCCCTCGGATTACGAGACCCAGAACGAGATTATTCTCCGGGTCGCCGAGATTCTTTCAGAGGACGGGCTCGAATGGATTGACGAGACGCCGATTACTTTCGATACTCCGTATGAATTCACGGACGACGCAACGGCATCTGAAATTGCGAAAATCAAAGACGAACTGCGCCTCAACAGCTACGCCACCGCCGAGAACTGCATTGACAGGCTGATTGAGAACTACGAAATTTCGGACGACTACACCGACGAAGAGAAGCGAATCATCGCCGGCGTCAGATATATGATGCTCATCGGGGACTTCTCCACCTCGATTGACTATACCTTCGCGACAGATGTCCCGATTGGGACGGTCTCGAAGATTCGGGAGCTCTCGGGCGACCTCGACGGAATCGACATCCTTGAAAGCTACGAACGGGTTTACACCCTCGGGGACGTCGCCCCGCACATCGTCGGCTATGTCGGTCCCGTCTATGCTGAGGAATACGCCGAGCTCAAGTCGGAGGGCTATCTCATTAGCGACACTATCGGCAAAAGCGGCATCGAAAAAGCCCTCGAAAGCGTCCTCCGCGGCACCAACGGCACGAACATCGTGACGGTCGACAGCGACGGGAACATCGAGGAATCGGTCTCCGAGGAGGTCGAGCCCGGGAACACCGTCATGCTCACGATTGATTCTGAACTCCAGCAGGCTTGCCAGGAAATCCTTGACAACCACATAAGCTATCTTCGGGACGGAATCTTGACGAAAACAGACAGCTCCACCAATCAGGAGCTCGATTTCTCCGACTGCGAGGCGGGAGCCATAGTTGTTCTCGACGTCGAGACCGGCGCTGTCCTTGCGGCGGCAACCTCGCCGTCATACGATATAAACGATTTGCTTGAGGACTACAATTCCGTTCTCAACGCCGACGGCTCGCCGCTTTATAACCGTGCTTTCGACGGTCTCTATCGCCCCGGCTCGGTCATGAAGACGGTCACGGCGACTGCGGCACTGGCAGAAGGCATAATCGACACGGACACCACCTTCTACTGCGCCCGGCACTATACCTATCTCGACATCGTCGTTAACTGCACCGGCTCGCACGGGTCGATTAACGTCGTCACGGCGATTCAGAAGAGCTGCAACATCTTCTTCTATCAGGTCATTCAGCAGGTCGGGCTCGACCTCTTCCTCGAGTACGAGGCGGCTTACGGCTTGGGCGAGGACCCCGGGCTCGAAATAAGCGCGTCCTCGGGGTATCTTGCATCCCCCGACACTTTCGCTGATTTGGGCTTGGACTGGACCTCGGGACAGCTTCTTCAGGCGGCAATCGGGCAATCCGAAGTCGCCGTAACGCCGCTACAGATGGCGGGAATTGCACTTACTATTGCGAATGGCGGCGTGAGATACAGCCCCTATCTCGTCGATTCGATTTGGGACTACAACATGACCGAGTGCCTCGAGAAGACCGAGCCGGAGGTCGCGTATGTGATCGACGCCGACTATGACGAAGTTTTCGCCCCGATTATTGAGGGAATGATTCTTGCGGGCGAGAGCACGACCTCCTCGACCTACTACGCCTCGAACGAGACAAACGCCTTCCTGGCGCAATTCTCGACCGACGCGCTTCCGGATAAAGTCGCAATCAAGACCGGCACTCCGCAGGCGTCGAACACCGCGACCCAGAACTCGACGGTCATCGGCTTCTACCCCGCCGACGACCCCGAAATCGCCTTCGCCGTGGTAATCGAAAACGGCGAATACGCGAAGTATACGGTTCGCAAGATTATTGAAGCGTACTACGGTTGGACGACTGAGGAAGTCGAGCTTGAGAACGGTATGATGCAAAGTGTTATAATTACGGACTGATTTTGTAGGGGCGGATATTATCCGCCCGAACCAATCGCACCTGCACAACAACGGGCGGATAATATCCGCCCCTACATATTTTTTAAAATTCCCTCTTGACAAAGCGACTGATATGTTATATAATAGTGCCTGTAAAGTTTTGAGACTTTACTTCGAACACAAGATTTAGTATCTCTTTCGGAAAAGGACGGGTGATATTGTGGCTAAGGATCTTAAATACTCTGCGCTCCTCGACATTTACGGCGGCATGCTGACCGACAAGCAGCGCGAGATGATGGAATTCTACTACAACGACGACCTTTCTTTGTCCGAAATCGCCGACAACTGCGGCATCTCCCGCCAGGGCGTCCGCGACGCAATCAAGAGAGGCGAGGATTCCCTCAACGAGCTCGAGGAAAATGTCGGCGTCACGAAGATGATGAAGGAATACTCTGAAAAGCTTGATTTCGTAACCGCCCAGTGCGACGAAATCATCCACGATTGCAAGACATATACCACAACGAAAAGCGTTATAGAAAAGTTAGAAAGAATTAAGACAGTGATTGGAGAATAAATGGCATTTGAGGGTTTGAGCGAAAAGCTGAACGGCGTTTTCAAGCGCCTTAAGTCGCACGGGCGGCTTACCGAGGCGGACGTCAAGGTCGCCATGAAGGAAATACGCATGGCTCTTCTGGAAGCCGATGTCAGCTACAAGGTCGTCAAGGACTTTGTCGCGAAGGTCTCCGAGAGATGCGTCGGCGCCGAGGTTCTCGAAAGCCTCACTCCTGCTCAGCAGGTTATAAAGATAGTAAACGAGGAGCTTATCGCCCTTATGGGTAGCTCCAATTCGAAAATAAACTTCCCGTCGAAGCCTCCGTGCGTCATAATGATGTGCGGTCTTCAGGGCTCAGGTAAGACAACCCACGCGGCGAAGCTCGCAAAGTACTTCAAGGGCATGGAAAAGCGCCCGATTCTTGTCGCCTGCGACGTCTACAGACCCGCGGCAATCGAGCAGTTGAAGATTGTCGGCGAGCAGGCGGGCGTTCCAGTCTTCGAAGAAGGTCAGATTGACCCGAGAAAGATTGTCAAGGATGCTCTTAATCATGCCAGAGACCACGGCAACGACATCGTTATTATAGATACAGCAGGACGACTTCAGATTGACGAAGAACTCATGGACGAGCTCGGAGACCTGAAGGAGATTACACAGCCGAACGAGATTATCCTTGTCGTCGATGCGATGGTCGGACAGGAAGCCGTCAACGTCGCGAAGGCGTTCGACGAAAAGCTCTCTATCGACAGCGTAATCCTGACGAAGCTCGATTCCGACACCCGAGGAGGAGCGGCGCTCTCAGTACTCGCGGCGACCGGCAAGCCGATTAAGTTCGTCGGCACCGGCGAAAAGCTTGACGAGTTCGAGCCCTTCCACCCGGAGCGAATGGCTTCGAGAATCCTCGGCATGGGTGACGTTATGTCCCTCATCGAGAAGGCTCAGAACGCCGTTGATGAAAAAGAGGCGGAAAAGCTTGCCGACAAGATGTCGGAGGGCAAGTTCGACATGAACGACCTCCTCGATCAGATGCGGCAGATTGAGAAGATGGGCTCAATCAAGTCCATTCTTCAGATGATGCCCGGCGGCAACAAGATTGACGAATCGCAGATTGACGAGAAGCAGGTCCCGAGAACTGAGGCAATGATTCTTTCGATGACTCCGGAAGAGCGTGCAAAGCCGTCCATCATAAACCCGAAGCGCAAGCGCAGAATTGCCGCAGGAAGCGGCACCCGGGTCGAGGATGTCAACCGTCTACTCAAGCAGTACGAGCAGATGAAGGACATGATGAAGAAATTCGGTCTCACCGGCTCCGGCAAGAACGGCAAGGGCAAACGCAAAAAGATGCCGAAGCTTCCGCCGGAGATGAGGAATTTGATGAAATAAATGTAGGGGCGGATATCATCCGCCCGAAACAAAGACGCTGGCACTACGACGGGCGGATAATATCCGCCCCTACAAAATTAGCCTACAATTATCTTAAAATAAAAATCCAACCATGGAGGTGAAATATATGGCAGTTAAAATCAGACTCAGAAGAATCGGTGCAAAGAAGGATCCTTTCTACAGAATCGTTGTTGCTGATTCGAGATATCCGAGAGACGGTAGATTCATCGAAGAGCTCGGCTATTACGATCCCACTGTCGAGCCGTCAGTTCTCAAGGTTGACGGCGAGAAGGCAAAGAAGTGGATTGCTACCGGCGCACAGCCTACCGATACCGTCAAGGCTCTCTTCAAGAAGAACGGTGTCATCTGAGAAAATTGTCCGATTTATCGCCGACCCGACGGTCGGTTCCGGCTTATCGGTGAATATGAGCTTCACCCATCATATTTTCCGATAGGTCGGTAGAAGAAATTATCTGAGGCAAGGGTGAACACAATGCTTGAAAAGGAGATTCAAATGGAGTTACTGCTCAAAACTATCGCGGCTGAGCTTGTCGAGGACAAGGACGCTATCGTAGTAACCTGTGACGAGCCGAACGAAGACGGAATCATCGTCTATCATCTTCATGTCGCCCCCGACGACATGGGCAGAATCATCGGCAAAAAGGGAAGAATTGCAAAAGCAATCCGTACTCTCATGCGTGCCGGTGCCGCCAAGGTCAACGAAAAGGTCATGGTCGAAATAGATTAAGTCGCGAATGGGTGGCTCGTGAAAACGTGTCGACCCGAAACAGTAAGCAGCCTGTCGCTCTACGACATCGAAGTCGGGAGTTGAAGGCTGTTTTGACTAAATGGACGCAAATAGCAAAAAATTAGCGTCAGCAACAAAGAGGACTAACGAGATTATACTTGAAAGGAAACACTACATGGAAAAATATCTCGAAGTGGGGAAGATAGTAAACACGCACGGCGTCAGAGGAGATGTCAAGGTTATTCCGTGGTGCGATACAGCTTCCTTCATCTGCAACTTTGAAACGCTCTATACCAAGAATGGTGAGACCTCGTTCAAGGTTATAAGAGCAAGAGTGCTCGGCAACATGGCAATACTTCGGTTCGAGGGAATAGACAACCCCAACAAAGCGGACGAGCTCCGGCAAACGGTTCTTTATATCAACCGCGACGATGCCCAGCTCGAAGAGGGCTCCTATTTCGTAGCCGATTTAATCGGTCTCGAGGTTTTCGACGAACAGGGAAAGTCCTACGGCAAAATCAAGGACGTTCTCAAAACAGGTGCGAACGATGTTTACGAGATAGAGACTGAAAACTCGACTCTCTACTACATACCCGCAATTCCGAGCGTTGTTCTCAATACAGATATTGAGAACGGCAGAATGACTATTTACCCTATGGAGGGTCTTTTCGATGCGAATTGATATCGCAACCTTGTTCCCCGAGCTCTGTGAAACCTGGCTCGGGGCTTCCATTATCGGGCGAGCCCGCGAGGCGGGAGTTTTCGAGCTCCACTGCCACCAGATACGGGACTATGCCGAGGGGAAGCACCAGCGTGTGGACGACACGCCCTATAGCGAGCGTCAGGGAATGCTGATGATGGCGGAGCCGATTTATCAGTGCTACAAAGCCGTCGCCGGCGACCGCAAGCCCTACGTCGTCTTCATGTCCCCGAAGGGGAAAATCCTGAATCAGGAGAAGTGCCTCGAGCTCTCGAAGAAATCCGACCTGTTCATCCTCTGCGGGCACTACGAGGGCGTCGACCAGAGGGTGCTCGACAAGATTGTCGATGAGGAAATCTCGATCGGCGACTTTGTCCTGACGGGCGGCGAGCTCCCGGCGGTCGTCCTTGTCGACGGAATCGCAAGGATGCTCGACGGAACCCTCGGCAAAGACGTCTCCCACGAGGACGAGAGCCTCTTCGACGGGCTTCTTGAGTACCCCCAATACACCCGCCCCGAGGTCTGGGAAGGCATGCCCGTCCCGGAGGTGCTTCTGAGCGGGCACAGAGAAAACGTCCTCAAGTGGCGAAGATATAAGAAGCTCGAAGAAACCTACAAAAAACGCCCCGACCTTCTTGAGAAGGCGGAGCTGGATGACGTCGATAAGGCAAATTTGTCGGAGATTACGGCGATTTTGGAGGAGAATCCAAAATGGCTATTGACAAAATAGCCTTTATGCGCTATAATGAATGACAGAGAAGCGGAACTGCTGCGAACAGTTCCGGATCGACCTCATATGTGCGGATGAGAATCCTGCACTGCGGGTGAAAATTGACCGTCCCTGTTTGCTTTAGGTTACCGGGCGGTTATTTTTTTTCGTCCGTCTGACCAAACGTCAAACAGCTTGAAAACAACCGTAAACACTAAACTGAGAAGTAACAAGACTTCAGAGGTTGTCATGTCTATCGACTCTCCTTCTTTTATGTAATCTCTGCAGAGCAGAAACTACCGGAGCAGTTACCTGCCCCACAGAAAGAGGTCTACCATATTGAGCCGCAAGCATGTATATCTGCCATTGACTCTCACTTCTCTGTCACTGTTATTGTACATTATAATTCAGCATTTGTCAACCGGTTTCTATAATTCCTGATTGCGAACTGTTGGTATCCTCCCCATAATCTCCACCGCCTGCGAGGTCTGCCACATCTGGGCGGTGAGCATGACGGTGAAGCCTTCGCCGAAGTCGCAGGCGAAATCGTTTGGATTCTTCTTCGGGAGCCCGAAGCAGCTCATTATGTTCATTATTATGCCGCCGTGGGTCACTACGACGGCGTTTTTGTAGCCGTTTTTCATGACGTCCTCGGCGATGAACTGCATGCCTTCAATCGTTCTCATGATAACCTGACGGAGGCTCTCGCCGTTCGGCGGAGGGTTGTCGAGCCCGCCCTTGAGGAACTGCTTGTAGTCTTCCCTGTTCATGAGGTCAACCGCCTTCTTGCCCTCGAAGTCGCCGAAATTCATCTCCCGGAACTCGGGGACGACCCGGGCATAGCCCTCGGGATAAAGGCATGCGGCGGTCGAGATGCAACGCTTGAGCGGGCTGACATAGACCTTGTCGGCGGGAGGATAGACCATCTTCTCGCGCTTTTCGATGAGCTCGCGGCGTCCCCTGTCGGAGATGGGCGACTCGGTGATGCCGACGTATTTCCCCTCTTCGTTCGCAACCGTAATTCCGTGGCGGATGAAATGTATTCTGTAGCCGACCATATTAAGATTCCTTTCGTCATTATATACAAATTTTAGGGTAAAATTTTGGTGAAAAAGCCGAAGCCCGAAGCCCTTTACAATCTGTAAAATTCGGTGTATAATATTCCCTACGTTGATATTTTCGGGGATGATTTGATGAACTCGGACTTTGCCAGAATTATGGCACTTTTAAGAAAAGAAAAGAAGATTTCGCAGAAGCAGGCGGCGCAGGACCTCGGCATTTCCCAGGGTCTTCTTTCCCATTACGAAAAGGGCAAGCGCGAATGCGGGCTCGACTTCCTCGTGAAAGCCGCAGATTACTACGGCGTTTCCTGCGATTACCTTCTCGGGCGCTCCCCCGAGCCCCAGGGCAAGGTCATTTCCGTTGACGAGCTCCCCGGCGACGACCCCTCTCACAAGGAGAAGGTCACTCCCGGGACGATGATGATCGCCTTCAACAAAAAGCTGATTGTGAACTCGCTGAACGTGGTCTTTTCGCTCCTCGGGAAGTTCCGCTCGGCGACCGTTATAAAAGAGGTTTCGGGGTATCTTATGCTTGCGGTTTACAAGTGCTTCCGCTATATCTACTCCGCGAACCCAAAGAACGACCAGAATTTCTTTATGGTAGACCGCACCGTCGCGAAGTCCGGCTGTGACGCCGCCATGAGCCTTGCCGAGGCGAAGCTCAACGCCGCGTTGAAGGGCGTTGTGACGACCGGCGAGGACGCCGTTTCGGAGGACTCAGTCCCCGAAATCACGACCCAGACCCTTTCGGAAGAGTTCCCGCAATACTACTCTTCCACCGTCAACCTCATCAAGAACAGCGAGTCGAGGATTAAGGAGATCAGCGGCTGATATTTATATAGTATAGCACAAATTTAAATTGTTATCAAGTAGGCATCACCTTGCGGTGGTGCTCTTTTTGACTAAATAAGCTTTTAATACGTCTTGACATTTCCAAAATATCGGAGTATAGTTATATCCAAAACTTTACTATTACTTAACCTCAAAGGGGTGTTTGTTTTGGATAAGATTAAAAATTTGTGGCTCAGATTTGTCGGATTCTGCCGCGGGAACGGCGTGGAGCTTCGGGCGAAGGTCTATTTCGTCGACGCCTTGGGCGCGATGGCGCAGGGGCTTTTCTGCTCGCTCCTGATCGGCACGATTCTTGATACTCTCGGCTCTCAGCTCGGAATCGGAGCTCTCACGGCGACGGTCTTCACTCTTAACGACGTCGGCTACACCGTCGGCAAGTGCTGTTCGCTTCTGGCAGGTCCCGCGATGGCGGTCGCTATCGGAAACAGCCTGAAGGCGCCGCCCTTGGTGCTCTACTCGCTCATTCCCGTCGGATTTGCGACGAATCAGATTGGCGGTGCGGGAGGACCCTTGGCGGTGTTCGTCACGGCTTGCATCGCCTGTGAAATCGGCAAGCTCGTCTCGAAGAAGACAAAAATCGACATTCTCGTCACTCCGCTCGTGACGGTTCTTGTGGGAGTCGGCTTGGCGGCGCTCGTTGCGGCTCCGATCGGGACGGCGGCAAGCGCAGTCGGCAACCTCATTATGTGGGCGACCGAGCAGCAGCCGTTCGTAATGGGCATCGTCGTCTCGGTTGTCGTCGGAATCTGCCTGACGCTTCCGATATCCTCGGCGGCAATCTGCGCGGCGCTCTCGCTCACCGGTCTTGCCGGAGGGGCGGCGGTTGCGGGGTGCTGTGCGAACATGGTCGGCTTTGCTGTGCTCTCATTTAAAGAAAATCGTTGGGGCGGGCTCGTCAGCCAAGGCTTGGGCACAAGCATGCTCCAGATGGGCAATATTATAAAGAATCCACGTATCTGGATTCCCCCGATAGTCGCCAGTGCGATTACGGGACCGATTGCGACCTGCGTTTTCGGGCTCACGATGAACGGCGCACCGGTCAACAGCGGAATGGGCACCTGCGGTCTCTGCGGGCTTATCGGCGTCTGGACCGGTTGGGTCTCCCCGAGCGACGCCGCAATCGCAAACGGCGCCACGGCAATCACCCCGACCGCCTTCGACTGGGTCGGGCTCATCCTCGTCTGCATAGTCCTCCCGGCAATAATCTGCTGGGCGATGGGACTGCTTCTTCGGAAGATTGGTTGGATCAAAGAGGGCGATTTGAAGCTTGAGTAAACCCCTCCACCACCGACTTCGTCGGCGGTCCCCCTCCCCTTTCAGGGGAGGCATATTCCCGTCCTGCCAAAGAATCTTTCAAAGAGGCAAAAAAAGGCTCCCCTGAAAGGGGAGCTGTCGAGCGAAGCGAGACTGAGGGGTCCCCGAAAAATCGTTGGTCAACTTCACCAAAAAGCGAAATTGCCGACCCTTTTGAAACGGGCATAAAGCTGAAAATCAAGCCAAAATGAAGTTTTGGTGATATTTATCCGTTGACTTTCGGGAATGAAATTTGTATACTGATAACGTAGCATATAAGAGATGCTATAGCTTCCTTGGCGGAGCTCCGCATTGAAAAAGTTGCGGTCAAAAGGCTTTGTCTATATTTGAAATGGAGAGTTATCTATATGTTCGTAAAAGATGTTGTTGTTAAGAATCAGGTTGGTCTTCACGCCCGTCCTGCCACCTTCTTCATCCAGAAGGCTAACGAGTTCAAGTCGTCCATCTGGGTTGAAAAGGAAGAGCGCAGGGTCAACGGCAAGAGCTTGCTCGGCGTGCTTTCCCTCGGTATAATCAGCGGCACGTCAATAAGAATAATTGCCGATGGCGTTGACGAGGAAGAGGCAGTCGCCGGTCTCGTAGAGCTTGTTGAAAGCGATTTCGCTGAAGAGGCAAGATAACATGAGTAAAAAATCAGCTCACCGTGCGGTGGGCTGATTTTTTTAATTAGGAATTCATAATTCGTAATGCGGAATTATTGCTGTTGCTTTCTATTAATCACAATCGTTCCTACGGTTGATAAAACAGACATGCAAATGAAACAGCAAACCATAGCAATTTCTTTTTTGTCATAGTAATTGATGATTCCGTGGCGAGCTTTTAATTTTTCGTCTGTGTCCATGGTTTTGTCTTCGTTAATAAGGTTTAAATCGTCCATGCGATTCCGCTCTAAATTCTCAAACTTGTATTTTCCAAACCCTATAATAGCCTGTCCCGGTGACGACAACGACTCGTTAGCTTTCAGTTCGTTCATAGGTTCACCTCCTCTTGACTTCTTATCTGAAATCTATTATAATACAAGTGTGCAGAATTTTCAAGGGTAGTCCAAAATTTTCTTTTACCTTTTAAGGTAAGTCAGGAGGAACTATGGTTTATAAGGCAGAAGAAATAGGTAAACGCATACGGGAAGAACGATTAAAGCTCGGTTTGACGCAGAGCGAGCTCGGTGAAATACTGTTTGTCAAGGGAAAGCAGATTTCCAATTATGAGAATGGCAGGCTTTTTGTGCCAGTTGAAATGCTTGTGAATATGTGCAAGCTGTTCGATTGCGAAATGGGCTATCTTCTCTGTGAGCCGGAATATTCTGATGGTACACGTTTGGAGACGAAGATTATTGAAAGCACCGGCTTGACGGAAGAATCTCTTGCAAGCATCCGAAAAATCACCGGAGTAGGTGAAGAATATATCGGGTTCAGGAGACTTTCTGAAGATTACCGGCGAATCTTCAACCGGCTTCTGTCTTCTGAAGAATTGATTTCTATTATAATCAGTTTGCAGGACCTTGACGACCGCTATGCCGTTATGAACGGTAGGGAGTGGGAGCGTGCAGAAGAGAAAATTGGCAAAGAACGGCTGAATTGTGCGTACAAAAATTATACCAGCGAGATTGACTTCGAGCACGACGAAGAAGCACCGCAACTAACTGATGAAGAAGCCGCTGACTATCGCTTGTTTGATGAGTTAATCGACAAGCAAAGAAATGCAGAATATTCCGTAAAAGTCCTGCGGTATGAGCTGTGGGAGGAATTCAACAGCCTGCTGAACGAATTGTACCCGCAAAAATAGCTGTTGACAAATCCGCTTATATTGGGTATAATATAAGTGAACCTTGAGGTTCAAATGTCTGTTGGTACTCGATATCCAACTGAAACAAGGTCGAGCGCAAATGTGTACCGGTACTCGATATCCCGGTATAAACAAGGTCGAGTTCAAATTTTTCGGCTGTTGGACTTTTCCGACAGCCTTTTATTTTCGGAGGTCAAAATATGCAAAAAATCGCAAGTTTTCAGGTCGACCACCGCAGGTTTGGGGTCGGGCTTTACATCTCCCGCATCGACGGGGACATCATCACCTATGACCTTCGGATGGTCAAGCCGAACGGCGGGCACTACGTCTCGAATCCGTCCTTGCACACCATCGAGCACCTCGTGGCGACCTACGCCCGTTCGTCCTTTATGGGCGACAAGGTTATCTATGCCGGACCGATGGGCTGTCGGACGGGGTTCTATCTTCTCCTGCGTGACGACGACAAGGAGGCGGCAATCCGCCTTGTCAGGGAATGCCTCGAGTTCGTCAGGGATTTCGAGGGAGACATCCCCGGCGCGACAGAGCCTGAATGCGGGAACTACCTTGAGCATGACCTCGAATCCGCCAAGAAGGACGTCCTGCCGCTTCTTGAGAGGCTCGAGGGGTATACGGCTGAGGATTTGAAATATCCGCAGTAATTAAAAAATAGCTGTTGACAAAATAACAGCTGTGAGTTATAATAATAGTGGTGAGAGGCTACCCGAACAGGCAATTCAGGTAGCGGTCACTCTCCCATAATACTAGACTACGAGATTATGACCGCACTTGATTGACAAAATCAGGTGCGGTTAGTTCTACTTTCGGTGCGAACCTATGGTGTAACCGATAGTGAAGGCTGTCATAAGCAGAGCCAAGACGTCCAAGATTATAGAAATAATCTCCATCAGCGTCACCCCCTTTTCAGGGAAGAGCAACCATCCTCTCACCACTGGCATTATAACACATGTTTTAGCTCTTGTCAACACAATTATTCGCTTCTCAATTAAATGCAGATGTCTTGACAAATCCCTAAAATCGGCTATAATATATAGACAGGGCTGAAGCCCCAGGGCTTTTGTGCCCGAAATTTATGAGAGGAAGGAATCATCATGGACAAAAAACCGTATCTTATTACCACCGCTATTGCCTATACGTCTAAGAAGCCGCACATCGGCAACACTTACGATGCAGTATGCGCTGATGCTCTGGCGAGGTTCAAGCGAATGCAGGGATATGACGTTTTCTTCCTTACCGGAACGGACGAGCACGGTCAGAAGATTGAACAGCAGGCGATTTCGGAGGGCATCACCCCGAAGGAGCACGTTGACAAGGTCGCCGGCGAAGTAAAAGAGATTTACGACATGCTCGGCATCTCCTATAACCGTTTCATAAGAACAACCGACGAAGACCACGAAAGAAACGTCCAGAAGATTTTTAAGAAATTATACGACCAGGGCGACATCTATAAGAGCGAATATGAGGGCGAGTACTGCGTCACCTGCGAGAGCTTCTACACCGAAACTCAGCTGGTCGATGGCAAGTGCCCCGACTGCGGCGGCGAGGTCAAAAAGACAAAAGAAGAGGCCTATTTCTTCAGGCTTTCGAAATATCAGAAGCAGCTCGAAGACCTCTTTGAGCAGAACCCCGAGTTCATCCAGCCGGTTTCAAGGCGCAAGGAAATGGTCAACAACTTCCTCAAGCCCGGGCTTCAGGACCTCTGCGTCACCCGTTCCTCGTTCAAGTGGGGAATCCCGGTCGATTTCGACCCGAAGCACGTCGTCTATGTCTGGATTGACGCGCTGACCAACTATATCTCCGGGCTCGGCTATGACGTCGACAATCCGAGCGAGGATTATAAGAAATACTGGACGAATTGCACCCACGTTATCGGAAAAGATATCTTAAGATTCCACTCGATTTACTGGATTGCCGAGCTGATGGCTCTGGGTCTCGAGCTCCCGAAGAAGATTTTTGCGCACCCGTGGCTTCTCTTCGGAACCGACAAGATGTCGAAGTCCAAGGGCAACGTCATCTATGCGGATGATTTGGTCAAGCGCTTCGGCGTTGACGCGACGAGATATTATCTTCTGAGCGAGATGCCCTTCACCGCCGACGGCTCAATCTACTACGAGAACGTAATCGAGAGATACAATACTGATCTTGCAAACAACATCGGAAACCTCGTCAACCGCACCGTCACCATGGTCAATAAGTACTTTGACGGCGTCGTAATCGCTCCTCACGACAAGACGGAGAACGATTTCGACCTCGAAGCTTGCGCTGTTCAGGCTAAGAAGAACATGGAGGAGCATTTCGAGTCCTTCCATCTTACAGATGCGGCTAATGATTTGATTACCCTTGCACGCCGTGCAAACAAGTATATTGACGAAAACGAGCCCTGGAAGCTCGCAAAGACCGACGAGGGTAAGAAGCGCCTCGAAACCGTTATGTACGAGCTCATCGAGACAATCCGCTTCATCGGCGTTCTGGCGGCTCCCTTCATGCCGGAGACTTCGGAGAAGATTCTTTCGCAGATTGGGACCGATGTGAAGGACCTCGACACTCTTGACAGCTTCGGCGGCTACGTTGCCGGAAACAAGGTCGGTCAGGCGGTTCCGCTCTTTGCAAGAATCGACTCGGAGAAGGTGTTGAAAGAATTGAACGAAGAAAGAGAAAAGCTTCAGGCGGAGCTCACAAAGAAGGGTGAGCCCACTGCTGAAGCAACAGCTGACGCTGAAAAGATAGAGTTGGCTCCAGAGATTACGATAGACGACTTCATGAAGACGGAGCTGAGAGCCGCTAAGGTCACCGACTGCGTCAAATTAGAGAAGTCGAACAAGCTCCTGAAGCTCACGCTCGATGACGGCATGGGCGGCAGGCAGGTTGTTTCCGGAATCGCCAAGTGGTACAAGCCGGAGGATTTGATTGGAAAGACGATTGTCGTTGTTGCGAACCTGAAGCCCGCCAAGCTCTGCGGAGAGATGAGCGAAGGAATGATAGTCTGCGCCGAAATGCCCGACGGCTCGGCAAAGGTGACGTTCCTCGACGACTCGGTTCCCGCCGGAGCGAGATTAAGATAGCCAGTTTCTCCTTCCCATATTATGAGGGGGCGCCCTTTTGCGTTATCCGGCGTCCTCCACTTCTGTCCGTAGCTCAGTGGATAGAGCAATACGCTCCGACCGTATGCGCGCAGGTTCGATTCCTGTCGGACAGACCAAAATAAAGCGACCCCTTGCGGGTCGTTTTATTTTGGCT
>JAJQGT010000015.1:0-93456 GCA_021201135.1 Oscillospiraceae bacterium | reverse complement strand
ATTTTTCGAAGTTCGCGTCAGCGAACTTCTGGCGATCTCCTGTCGGACAGACCAAAATAAAGCGACCCCTTGCGGGTCGTTTTATTTTGGCTTGTTTGATAGTTGCGAGAAACTGCAAAAATTGCGGGAAGAAAGCAAAACCAACCTGAGAAACAAAGGCATAAAGAAACAAAAAGCATCGAAAGCAGAAACAGCAATTTTTCGAAGTTCGCGTCAGCGAACTTCTGGCGATCTCCTGTCGGACAGACCAAGCAAAAGGACTCCCAGCAGGAGTCCTTTTACTTATAAAAGTGTAGAATTGTGTTGACAAAAGCTGAATTATCGTGTACAATAATGAAGACAGAGAAGTGAGGATTACGGGCAGGTGCACATACTCGCGATCCAATATGGTCGACCCTTTCCTGTGGAGCAGTTAACTGCTCCGGCGGTTTCTGTTCTACAGAGACTACACAAAACAAGGAGAGTCGATAAATATGACAACTTCCGAAGTTTTACTACTTCTCAGTTTAATATTTACGGTTGTTTTCAAGCTGTTTGACATCTGGTCAGACGGCAATAAAAAAGAATAACCGCCCAGCAGCTTAGCAAAAACAGGGACGGTCACTTTCCATCTTTAGTGTAGGATTCTCATCCACACATTTTGGGGTCGACACGGAACCGTTGGAGCCAGTTCCGCTTCTCTGTCACTATTATAACCCGCAAAAGCCGTTTTGTCAACGGCTATTTTTTATTTTGCGCTATTTTGTATAAAACGTCTGCCTCGGACCGGTATCCTGCATTAGGGTCGTTGGGTCTTTGAACTTCGTCAGATAAATAAACGTATCATACAAATCCCCTGCGCAGCCGCCGAAGTGGATGGCGAAGAGGAGAGCGACGGCAAGCTTCATGGTCGGGTCGGGAAGGGTGAAGAGAAGCACCAAAAACAGAATCGTGTAGACGGTGAATGGCGCAAGAAGCGCTACGAGCGCCGTTTTTCTGTAGACGAATATCTTCGGCACGCCGCAGTATGCGACCGTCAGGGTCAGCCCGAACGTGAGCTTCTCGCCGGTCATCAGCTTGTAGGCGATGCCGTGGGTGAGTTCGTGGAGAATCGTATAGACGATGAGCAAGCCGCAGAGGATGAGCAGGAATGTGCTGTTGACATGTATCTCCCCCATCCTTGAGATTATCACCACAAGCGGCACAGCAATAACGACCATCAGCGCCATCGCAACAATATTCAGCCACAGGCTGAACTTGCCTTTGGTTGCGTCGATGACATATGCTTCTTTGTAGCCCTCCGGGAGGGTTCTTTCAAAATTATCGGATTTCATGATATTACACCTGCTTTCCCCAATTTCTTTGCCTCTCTCATATACGCCGAGGTGTTCGCAAACCAGATTACGCACACAACAAGCGACGGCAGGAAGCCGGTGCCGAAGATCATCGCCGAAAGTGCTAAGACCACGGCAAGGACGGTGCAGACGGTGTTGGTCGTCTGATAGGCTTTGTAGGCGCACTGCCCGATCATCGCCTTCTCCGCCTCGTCACAGCTTGCGAGCCACTTTTTCTGGAACCTCATGTCGTAGACGGAGCCCTTTTTCTCGGGGTTCGTGGACTTGATGAGATCGACCGCCTTCTGCTGGAGAATAATCGCCTCCGCCATTACGGCGACAAATCCGATAATCGCGACTGCAGTGAATTCGCTGACATTCTCCATTCCGCCGGAGTAGGACGCCGCAATCAGGAAGAAAGAGATTATGAGGGCGACGCTCGTCGCGTGGATGACGCTCGAGAGCTTCGAGTCCGCCTTCTCGTAGACCTCCTCGTCCTCGCCGCCCCAGCCCTTGAGAATCTTCTTTGCGCTCAGGTACTCATAAACGCAGATGAGCGGGACGACTATCGCAAGCGCAATCATCAGGCAGGGCGCCATGTACTTCCCGAAAAGTGCTCCGAGCTCCCCGATTCTGTCCGAATGGTCGATGAACACGGACGCAAGCCCGAGCACGAATCCGACCACCGCCGATAAGACGATTATCCCGATGAACATCGGCAGAGCCTTCCTATTATCCTTTTTGATTTCATTATCATTATTTTCCACTTTCATTTTCCTCCTGCAAATAAAATATTTCATCGACGGAGCAGTCGCAGACCTTGGCAATCGTGAGCGCCAGTGTCACCGACGGGGAATAGTCGCCGCGCTCGATGAGGCTTATCGTCTGCCTCGACACGCCGCAGAGCCGCCCCATTTCCTGCTGGTTGACCCCAAGCGCCGCCCGCTTCTCCTTGAGATGATTTTTCAGTATCGGCATATGCCTGCCTCCTTTTGACATAGAATCTTGTCAAAATGACAACTTTCTTTGTCATTTCAGAGTATAACATATAGGGATGGAGTTGTCAAGAGGGGAAATAAAAAATTTGTGGGATATATGTAGGGGCGGATATTATCCGCCCGCTACAAAGATTATTCACTTCATCATAAAGCTCACTTCATATGCACATCAATCTGATTATAAGCCATCTGGACGCTGTGCTCGGCGAAGGTCTCACGGACCTTTTCGTGCAGGTTGAAGTAGACGTCCCAATAATCGGCGCCGTTGCACCAGACACGGACGGTGTATTCGATGTCCGAGGCGTTGTAGCCGCTGATTTTTACGAACGGCTCGGGGTCTCTTAGAATCTTCGGATCCTGATTGATAGCGTCAAGAACTGCCGCCTTGACGTCCTTGGTCGCGGAATCATAGGAAGCGCAGACCTTGAGGTCGACCCTACGCTTCGGCTCACGGCTGTAGTTCAGGACGGAAGCGGCGGTTGCGTCTGCATTCGGGATGCTGACGACGGTGTTGTCGACGGTGTCGAGGACGGTATAGAAGAGACCGACGCTCTTGACAGTGCCACATTTTCCGGAGATGTCGACATAGTCGCCGACGCCGAAAGGCTTTGTAATAAGAAGGGTGATTCCCGAGAAGAGGTTCGACATGATGTTCTGAACCGAGAGGGAAAGAGCCAGGGTTACGACGCTCAGCAAAGCTACAAGCGAGGTCGTGGAGATTCCCAAGCTGTCGCAGACGATGATTATCGCAAGAGCCCACAAGAGAATTCTCGCCGCAGTCTTGATGAAGCCGCAGATGGTCTTGTCGATTTTTGTCGATTTGTCGAGCATTTTCCCGATGAGATTGTTGAGTATCCGCATGACGAGGATGCAGATGACCAGAATAACGATTGCATTGAGGATTCCGCCGAGGGTGAACCCGCCGACGCCGAATCCGAGAATGTTCTGAATTGTTTCCAACATTATTTGTACCTCCTGTTGAAATCAGACCACAAGTGTTGAATTTTGTACGAAAGACATTATAACGCCATCGGGACAAGTTGTCAAGAGCCGTTATGATGCGGAATTTCCTCTTGAAATTATCCTTGAAATACGGTATAATGAAAAGAACAAATCCTGATGGGGGGTATTTTAATGAAGAAAATATTCGCACTCCTGCTGGCGGGAGTCATGATTCTGGCGCTTGTCGGCTGTGGAAGCTCCTCGAGAGAGGTTGTACAGCTCACATTCGCCACTCAGGACGCCGAGGCGATTCTTGCGGCGGCGGGAATTCTCCTCCCGGACGCTTCGGAGACCTCTGCCGCAGGCACAACAGTCAAGTGGTGCGCTTGGTACGACGACATCCAGAACTATTCCGAAGATGAAATCATCAACTCCGGCTACTGGACCTTCCAGGAGAAGTACGGTTGCACCGTCGAGTGGATTGAGGTCACCTGGGACACCCGTTTTGACGAGATTGCAAACTACGTCCTCGCATCCAACTCGCCCGACTTCTATCCCGGGCACGACGGAATCTTCCCGATGATGTGCATGAAGGGCGTATTTATGCCGGTCGACGACTACATCGACTACAGCGACCCGCTCTGGGCAGACGTGAAGGACTATGCCGACAGCTACTATACAATCAAGGGTCTGCACTACACCATGATTTACGACGTCACCTTCGGCAATGTCTGCGCCTATAACAGACGCGTTGTTTCCGAATACGGCTATGACGACCCCGCCGAGCTCTATTATAACGACGAGTGGACATGGGACGTCTTCTATGACATGTGCACCGACTTCACCGATGCCGATGAGGACAGATATGCCCTCGACGGCTGGGGTTATGGCGAAGCGATTATGCGCTCCTGCGGCGAGCTCATTGTCGTTTATAACACCGAGACGATGGAATTTGAATCGAACATCGACGCGCCGGCAATCGAGCGTGCGGCAAACCTTATGTATGACATTGCGAAGAACGACTGCCAGTATCCCGTCTGGAACAACGGCTGGTCTATACGTAACAGCGTTGACGGCGGCGGCATGAAGGAAGGACTCTGCCTCTTCTATATCGGCGGCACCTACATGTTCACCGGTCCTGTTGACTCGATAAGCTCCGTCTGGGGCGATCTGGACGAATTGATGTTCGTTCCTCTTCCGAGGGATGACGACGGTGACGGCGTTTACTACGCCGAAACAACTCCGTCGGCATATGCTTTGGTTCAGGGCGCTCAGAACCCCGAGGGTGTCGCGCTCCTTGCCTCCTGCATGAGATTCAAGGTTCTTGACCCGACAGTCGTCAATATCGACCGCCAGCAGCTTGAGACCACATACCTCTGGACCCAGGACATGCTCGACATGTGGGACGAGTGCTATGACCTCGCGAACAACGGCTCGAAGGTTATCGTTTCCTACTACGAAGGTCTCGGCGACAAGCTCAACAACGTGGTTTCCGCCCTCGAAAGCTTCGGCGAAGCCGAGGACCCGACCACCTGGGCTCAGATGAAGGAGACCTACTCCGAGCAGATTGACTACTACGTCAACCAGCTCAACGATACGATCGCATCGTATGACCCGTATAGTTTGAATTCATAATTTTGTAGGGGCGGATTTTTCCGCCCTTATTTTTTGCGTAACAAAAAAGCAGCTTGCCCTAATTGCAAACTGCTTTTTTAAATACGGTCCACCATCTCGCTCTTCTCCTCGAGCTCAAGCTTTCGCTTCACCGTCGACAGCTTTTCCGCCGCGAGGCACATTAGATAGCAGAGCGGGGAGAAGACTATCGTCTTCAGGTGGCTCGGGATGAACCGTGCTTTCAGCACCTCCCGGTAGCCCTCGTAGTCCCATATCACATAGAAGAAGTAGTAGTCGACGTAGAGATACACGAGGCAGGTCGCGACGGTCAGGGCGAAGTAGTTCACGATGTTTTTGCGGAGGAACTGGCGGAACATGCCGCTGATGATTCCGCAAAAGAGGCATAAGTAAAGCCCCGTGAAGCCGATCAGCTGCCCCGTCGCCATGTCGATTAGTATCCCCGAAATCGCGCCGATAACCGCCGAGGGGATTTCGCCCTCATAGCAGGCAATCGCGGTCGAGAAGGGGATGAGCATCAGCGCTTTCGAGCCGTTGCCACTCCCCGAGACCATCACGCAATAGAAAAATATCAGCATGAGGACGTAAAATACCCATTTCAGGACCGTTCTTATATTCTGGGAGAGACCGGCGCTTTTTTGCTTAGTCTGAAGTTTCATCTTCGAATCCGCTCCCCTTTCCCTCAAAGTCAACTATGACATAGACGCTCGTCAGCTCATCCGGGTTGACGGTCGGGGTGATGACAGCCGTCCTCGAAAGACCGCTCGCCGTGATTTCGGTGTCGCCGACGGTGCCGACGATGAGCCCGTTCGGGACGAGCCCCGAGTAGCCGGAGGTGACGACGATGTCGCCCGCTTCCATCTCGCAGTCGAGAGGGATATAAATCATCCTGAGCTTGCCGTTAAGTCCGAGGGTATAGCTTCCCTCGGTGACGCCCGTCTCGCCCGTCTCGACGCAATAGATTCCGATTGAAACGTCGCTCGAGAGGATTGTCGTGACCTTCGAGTAGGTATATTCAACCTCGGTGACGAAGCCGACCAAGCCGTTCGCCGTCACGACGGGGTCGTAATATTCGATTCCGTCCTTCGAGCCCTTGTCGATGAAGAACGAGCCGTAGACGTCGTTTGCCGTCCTACCGATGACCTTGCAGGGCTCGGAGAACTCCATTCCTTCGGAAGATTCGGCAAGGCTGACCATCTCGCGGAGCTGTTCGTTCTCCTGCATGACGGTTTCATAGTCCGCCATCTCGCCCGTCAGGCGGGCAATCTCTTCCTTGAGAGCCTGATTTTCTTCGTAATACTTTCCGGCGTTGACAAACATGTCGATTCGGGTGGTGACCCAGGTCGAAATGCTCTGGGAAGCCGACTGGAACGGCTCCAAAATCGTCCCGAACGCCGAGCTTATCGCGCTCCCCGACGCCACCGCCGCATAAATCATAATCCCAATCATCAAGGCGGCAATACAAAGTATGACCTTGAACTTGGTGCTGGTGAAGAAGTCTTTCATTGTGTCGCCGTCCTTTCCGGAAACCCCTCCACCATGCTTCGCATGGTCCCCCTCCCCTTTCAGGGGAGGCTTAGAGCGGTTCTATCATAAAAGTTACATAGGAGCAGTTATAGGCTCCCCTGAAAGGGGAGCTGGCGCCCGAAGGGCGACTGAGGGGTTTACAGTATCGTCTCCCTAACCGTCCTCTGCACACCCATCCCAATCTTGTCATAAAACGCCTTGGCGGAATCGTTTCCTTCCCAGACGCAGAGGGTCAGGTTGTAGCAGTCGATTTCTTTCGCATAGTCCCTTGCGAACTCATAGAGCTTCGTGCCGATGCCTTTGCCACGGGCGTTTTCGTCGACGCAGAAGTCGTCTATGTAGAGGCTCTTGATCGGCATGAGCTGATTTGAACCTGTATAATCTTTGATTGAACAGAAGAGATGCCCGAGGACTTTGCCGTCCTCTTCATAAACGAAGATGGGGGACTTCTCGTTGCCAAAGAGCCCTAAGAGCTCCTCCTCGGTATACTTCCTCTCCCCGAAAATGTCGGGGCGGATATTGTGATGAAGCCCTCCAACCTGCTCAAGAAGCGACATGATTGCAGGGACGTCGGAAATGGTTGCGGGTCTTATCATTGGTATTCTCCTTTACTGAATTTCTGAAATACTAATCATCATTTTTATCTTCCAATTTTTCAAACTCATCGAGTTTTAATTCTCTTTTCAATTCTTCTTCTGTCGGCATATACGCCATATACTTAGCAGCATAAATCTGAGTATTATTTTCAGGAAGAGTGTATCTGACAAGGGTATCACTTTTGTCGGCACATAAAAGAATTCCTATTGGCGGATTATCGCCTTCGTTCATCATTTCACGGGTATAGTAATTTACATACATCTGCATCTGACCGATGTCCTGATGAGTCAAATCATCCGTCTTTAAATCAATCAAAACAAAGCACTTCAGAATGTAGTTGTAGAAGACAAGGTCAATATAAAAATGTCTCCCATCAACATTAAAATGCTTTTGTCTTGCAACAAACGAAAAGCCTCTTCCAAGCTCCAACAAAAACTTCTGCAAATGGTCTATAAGAGCCTGCTCCAAATCAGATTCATAAAAGTGCTCATTTTGCGGCAAGTCAAGAAATTCCAGAACGTAAGGGTCTTTTATGATTTTTTCGTATTCCGGCTTCGGAACAGTGTCTTGTATTTCAAGCGCAACACTTTCTTTGTCACGGCTCGACAAAAGGCGGTTATAGTACATTGTATTTATTTGCCTTTGAAGTTGACGGACACTCCAACCTGATTTTACAGCTTCTTCTGTGTAAAAGTTTCTGGCATCTTCATCTTCGACGTTCATAAGCAGTTGATAATGAGACCAGCTCAATTCGGCAGACAGTGTCTGCCGATTTTGAAACGTTAGATAGAAGCGACGCATATTTCGCAAATTTCTGACGCTAAATCCCTTTCCAAATTCAGCTGTCAATCTGTTTGAGATATACTGTAGAACCTGTTTTCCATAAGATGCACGATCATTTTCTCCGCAAGCTTCATATATGATTTTCCCAATATTCCAGTAGGCATTAACCATAGCGGAATTAACAGTGGAATAAACCTGACGCTGTGCATCAACAATATATCCCCGTATGGAGATATATGTACTTTCGGACTCTGTTGAGAGCAGATTTTCATTTTTATCATTCATAATATCACCATGTTTAGAAGATTTCCAAACAAAAAAGCGGGACTCAGCCCGCTTTTTTTTATTTCGCGTACTCTACGGCGCGGGATTCTCGGATTATGTTTACCTTAATCTGTCCGGGATAGTCCATTTCCTGCTCAATCTTCTGAGCGATTTCCCTCGCCACGATGACCATCTGGTCGTCGTCGACCTTGTCGGGATAGACCATTATCCGCACTTCTCTGCCCGCCTGAATTGCAAACGACTTCTCAACGCCGTCATAAGAGGAACAAATATCCTCAAGCTTCTCGAGTCGCTTGATATAGTTCTCGAAGTTCTCGCTTCTTGCGCCCGGTCTTGCCGCGGAGATAGCGTCCGCCGCCTGAACCAAAGCCGCGATTACCGAGTGGCACTCAACATCGCCGTGGTGAGCCTCGATAGCGTGGATAACCTCGGGAGACTCCTTATACTTGCGGCAGACATCGACGCCGATCTGGACGTGTGAGCCCTCGATTTCGTGGCTCAACGCCTTTCCTATGTCGTGGAGAAGTCCCGCACGTCTTGCGAGTGTCGGGTCGACTCCGAGCTCGCTCGCCATCATTCCGGCGAGGTGTGCAACCTCTATAGAGTGATCCAGAACGTTCTGACGATAGCTCGTTCTGTAGTGAAGTCTTCCGATAAGCTTGACAAGCTCGTGGTTCAAGCCATGTACATTCGTCTCGAGGACAGCTCTTTCGCCCTCTGACTTGATGGTCTGCTCAACCTCACGTCTTGCCTTGTCAACACATTCTTCAATCCTTGTCGGATGAATTCTGCCATCCTGAATAAGCTTTTCAAGCGACAGCCTTGCAACTTCCCTTCTGACGGGGTCGAAGCAGGACAGGGTGATAGCCTCCGGTGTGTCGTCGATGATAAGGTCGACGCCGGTGAGCTGTTCGAGAGCACGGATATTCCGTCCCTCTCTTCCTATGATTCGTCCCTTCATCTCCTCGTTCGGAAGCGGGACAACAGAAACTGCGGACTCGGAAACCTGGTCTGCGGCGCATCTGGAGATAGCCAGAGAAATAAGCTGTCTTGCCTTTGCCTCGCATTCCTCCTTCGCCTGAGATTCGTAGCTTGCAATCTTGACCGCCTTCTCGTGGACCAGATCGTCCTCGAGCGACTTCAAGAGATATTCCTTTGCCTGATCAGTCGTGAAGCCGGAGATTCTCTCAAGCTCTGCGAGCTGACTTTCCTTTACCTTTTCAGCCTCGGCAAGCTTTGCCTCAGCCTGCTTCAGCTTACGCTGGACGTTTTCGTCCTTCTTCTCGGCAGCTTCTATCTTCTTGTCGAGGGTTTCTTCCTTCTGCTGAACGCGTCTTTCCTGTCTGGAAACTTCGGAACGGCGCTCCTTCAGCTCCTTTTCGGTTTCCATGCGGTTCTTGTAGATTTCGTCCTTGGCTTCGACAAGCTTTTCCTTCTTCAAGGATTCAGCCTGCTTGCCGGCTTCTTCCACAATTCTTTTCGCTTCTTCTTCGGCAGAACCAATCTGCGCTTCAGCGATTTTCTTTCTATGTTCAATTCCCATGCGATAGCTTATAACTCCGCTAACGCCGGCACCAATCGCAAGGGCAACTACACATAAAAGGATCGTAACCGGTAATGTCACTAACAACTCTCCTTTCTGAGTATTTTATTCGGAAGACTCCTACCCGGGCTCCACTTGCGAATAAGTCCGAAATAGCCAAATCATCTTCCGTTTTAAGAAAGAGCTTCCCCAAAATCCGAGGGGGAACTCATGAAATTAACAAAGACAAGACAACTTCCATCCCTGCCAAAGTTTACATATACTGAGCATGCTCAAACACAGTTTTAAGAGCATCCGTGCAAAATACAGCCCACATACTCTTTTATTTTATAATAGAATTCCCGTTATGTCAAGAGTTTTTGTGGGGGAAATGTTTATAAATCTGAGAACAGCGGAATCGGAACTACATAAGAAAGTCCCCAAGGTGCACAATCTTGACCCCATCAACGTTGCCGACGGCGTATTCGTCAAGAGTGACGATATACTTCGGATAGTTGTCTTTGATTTCGAGAAGATTACTGAGCTCCCTGTCGGAGCCCTCGGGAAGATTCCGGCAAACCTGAACATAGATGCGCTCATCACGCTTTACCGCCACGAAATCAATTTCTTTCGACTCGTTTTTTCCGATATAGACCTCGTAGCCTCTTCTCAGAAGCTCAAAATAGACGATATTTTCGAGCATTGCGGCAACCGATTTCGGATTGAAGCCCATTATGCAGTATTTCAGCGACGGGTCGGCAAGATAAAACTTCTCCTGAGTTTTGAGAACCGACTTTCTCTGAAGGTCGTATCTCCGGCAACGATAGATTACAAAAGCCTTTTCGAGCCATTCGATATAGTTATATACGGTTTCGACCGAAAGAGTTCTTCCCTCGCTCTTCAAAAATTTCACGATTGTGTTTGCCGAGAAGGTTTTTCCGACATTCTCAACGATATACCTGACAACTCTGTTAAACAGGTCGGGATTAGTGATGTTATGCCGCCTTGCAATGTCATTTGTAATAACAGAGTGATATATACCTTCAACAATCTGATACGCCGAGTTTTCATCAAAGTCGCCGAGAGCAATTATCGGGAAGCCGCCCATCCGGATATATTCCGGCAAAAGCTCTTTCGGAGTTTTCCCGCTTGAAGCTTTAAAATCCACATACTCCCGGAATGAAAGGGTGAAAACAGGGATTGTGACGTATCTGCCGGTAAGATAGGTTGAAATCTCACTTGACATGAGCTTGGAGTTGGAGCCTGTCACATATATATCCGTATCAAAGCCCTCAAGAAGGCTGTTCACCGCCTTTTCCCAACCGGAAATTTCCTGAACCTCGTCAAGAAGAAGATAGTATTTGCCGTCGCCCTGAATTCTTCCTTTTATCTGATTGTACATATCCTTGTCGGTCATGCCGTCGGCAAAATCCTCCGATGTATAACGCATGCCGACGATGTGATCTTCCGGAACTCCGCTTTTCAGCAAATCTTCGCGAAGCATTTCGAGAATCGTCGATTTGCCCGAGCGTCTTATTCCCGCAAGAATTTTTACGAGAGGAACATTCCGATAAGCCCTGAGAGAGTCGAGATAATGCGGTCTTGGAATCATAATACCGCCTCCTTTGCTACCATTATATCAAAATGCTTCCGGCTCGTCAATAGTTTTTACCGAAAATCCGAAAAAACTTCCCCGAATCCAGAAGTTTTTACCGAAATCCCGGAAAAACTTTTTTCGGATTCGATTCGGATTCGATTCGGATTCGATTTTCAAAACTTTTTCGTTTTTAGGTATTGACAAACCCGAAACTTTTTATTATAATATACAAGTCGCAAATGTGGCTGTATAGCTCAGTTGGCTAGAGCACTCGGTTCATACCCGAGTTGTCACCGGTTCGAATCCAGTTACAGCCACCACCGGCCCGTTGGTCAAAAGGTTAAGACACCGCCCTTTCACGGCGGAGATATGAGTTCAATTCTCGTACGGGTCACCACGATAAAAGAGCATCCTGAAATCAGGGTGCTCTTTTTTGTTTCCATGCTTCAGTTATCGGTACCCACGCTATATCCCCGGTCGAAGTTTCCGAGAGTGGTGAAGTAGTCGATGGCGGGATCGGTGAATTTGTAGTATCCGTCGGCGCCGTCCCATTTGAGAATGTTGTTCTCGTCGACGGTGAGACTGTGCTCGACTCCGTCAACGAAGAAGGTGATTCCCATAGTTTTATTTCCGGTGATTTTCTCATCGGTCGGCTCGGTGATTTCGGGGAGGGCGCAGTACATCTCAAGAAGAGCCTCGATGTCCTTCTCGTTCTGCATGATTCCCCACATTTCCTGCAGACATTCCTCGGTAGAGTCCGTCTCGACGACGTATGACTCCTCCGATTCCGCAAGCTCCGCCGCGGAGTAGGGCTGGTCGAAATCAATTTCGCTGAGAACATCCGCAATATACGGATATGGGTCTACGAACGGAAAACCATACACCGTTTCCGAAAACTCCCCGCCAATCTCGACCTTGAACTCGTAAGTAATGCCGTTCTTGAGCCCAACAATGTTGACCTTGTGCCCGGTGACCGTCCCGGCAAGCTTCCACTCATCCGAGCTGTAACGCTTCTAGTATACGTCGTAGCTCTCGTCGTCGGTGTCTTCCCACGAAAGGGTGACCTTGCCGTCGCCGTTCGTGCAGGAAAGCTTTGCCTGCTCCTCATCCGCGAAGACTGTCAGAGACATGCAGGAAATGAGCATAAGACCTGCCAGTATGATTGCCAATAATTTTTTCATAATGATTCCTCCTTGAAATATATTTCTACTTATAATACACATCAGAGTGCGGAATTATTGCATCAGGCGAAAATTTTTTTGACAAAATCCGACAAATCGGCGAAGCTTCCGTGCGGGAAGTCGTCAAGCGGCTTGTCTGACTTGTTGATAAGGCAGTCCGTCAGGATGAAAACGCGCATGCCGAGGGTTGCTGCCGGGGTGTCTTCGTCCATGTCGTTGCCGACCATCAGGCATTCGGCGGGGTCGACGTCGAGGGAGCGGCAGACCTCCTCGAAATACTTCGGGTTCGGCTTGCAGAAGCTCGAGTTTTCATAGGTCGTGTACTTCTCGAAGTCGGAGGGCTCGAAGCCTGCCCACCTGATTCTTGATTCGGTCGCGACGGCGGGGAAAATCGGGTTTGTCGCGAGAGAGACCCGCAAGCCCATAGCCTTGATTTCGTCGACCGTTTTCTTGGCGTCGGGGTTAAAGCCGCAGGACGCCTTCGCCTGCTGGAAGTCGTTTCTATAGAAATCATCGAAAACGGGCATGTCGTCCATAGCGTCAGGACGGGTGACCTTGGTGAAGGTCTCCCAGAAAGCCTCCTCGTTCGTCTTCGAGCCGTCGTTTTTGACCATTGCGCCGGTGCCCTTCCAGATGGCGGCGATGAGGCTGTCTTTTTCATACCCAAGGGGCGCCAATTTTCGCGCCAGAAGTCCGAAATAATACTTCGTGAACACATCCTGATCCATCGGCAATAATGTGCCGTCAAGGTCGAAAAGTACGGTGGTTAATGGTTTCATAATTTATTCTCCTCACATAAATCTCTTAATTTACAGTTTTCACATTTCGGTTTCCTTGCCGTGCAGGTGTCGCGACCGAAGTTGACGAGCCGGTGGCAGAAATCGCTTGCCCGATCCATCGGGAGAATCTCACGGAGCTCCATCTCGGTTTTGAGGGGGTTGTCGGAGGTCGTGAGCCCGAGGCGTTTGCAAATCCTTATGCAGTGGGTGTCGGTAACAACTGCCGGTTGGTGATAGACATCGCCCATAATTAGATTGGCGGTCTTGCGCCCGACTCCCGGCAGGGCAGTAAGCTCCTCAAGGGTGTCGGGGACTTCGCCGCCGTAGTTCTCCATAAGCGCCTTCGCAAGCGCGACGATGTCCCGGGCTTTCGTGTGATAGAGCCCGCAGGAGCGTATGTACGGCTCGACCTCTTCGGGGGTGGCTTCCGCGAACGCCTCAACGCTCGGGAATCTCTCGAACAAAGCCCCCGTGACCATGTTGACCCGTTTGTCTGTGCACTGCGCCGACAGCCTCGTTGCAATTAAGAGCTCATGCGGCTTCGTGTATTCAAGAGAGCACTGCGCCCCGGGGCAAATCTCCTCCAAAATCTCAACTATCTCAAGAGCCTTATCTCTGAGTTCCATCAAATCACCTCTTTTAATTTAAAATAGTATAGCATACTTGGGGTTGCAAAATCAAGTGGCGGGGTGTATAATTGGTAAAAACCCCTCAGTCGCCTGCGGCGACAGCTCCCCTTTCAGGGGAGCCTATGACTGCTTCTATCAAAGCTTTTGAGAAAGCAGAAAAAGCCTCCCCTGAAAGGGGAGGGGGACCATGCGTAGCATGGTGGAGGGGTTTCGAATGGAGGAAAATACAATGACCAAACGTGAAATCATGAAAATGTTCAGAGATACGGAGTATATCCGTGTCGGAGGTTCGGCGGAGGAGCTTAAGTGCGCCGAGTATATCAAGGATAAGTGCGCCTCGTTCGGCGGGGACGCTCATATCGAGCCGTTCAAGAGCGAGTTCGGCGACATCCATTCGGCAACGCTCGTCATCGACGGCCAGGAAATCCCCTGCACCGGCTATGCAATGTGCGGAAGCGGCAGTGTCACTGCGCCTTTCGTCTATCTTCCTTGTCCCGATAAGGCAAGCTTGTCCACCATCAAGGGCAAAATCGTCATGACCGACGGCGGCATGGGCTACTGGACCTATCAGGACATCGTCGACAACGGCGCAGTCGGCTTCATCACCTACTCGGGCGACGTCCACTATGCCGACCACGACATCGACAAGAAGGAGCTCCGTTCTTTCGTCTCGAAGGGCAGAAAGATTTTGGGCGTAAATATCAACGCAAAGGATGCCGTCAAGCTCATGAAGGGCGACCCGAAGGAAGCAACAATCGTGGTTGATCAGACCGAGTATGAGGGCGAGAGCAGAAACGTTGTCCTCGACCTCCCCGGCAGCGGCGAATCTGACAGAACCGTCATCTTCACCGCTCACTATGACTCGGTAATCCTCTCGAAGGGTGCTTATGACAATATGTCAGGAAGTGTCGGAATCATGGCGATGGCAGAGCATTTCGCAAAGACTCCTCACCGCAACAACCTTCGGTTCGTATGGTGCGGAAGCGAGGAGAGAGGACTCTTCGGCTCGAAGGCATACTGTGAGGCGCACGAGGACGAGCTCGAGAAAATCGACCTCTGCATCAACCTTGACATGATCGGTTGCACCATGGGCAAATTCTTCGCCTGCTGTACGACAGAAGAAAAGCTCGTCGGCTATATCGAGTATTTGGCACTCGAATCGGGTGTCAGCATGAAGGTCAAGCAGGACGTTTATTCGAGCGACTCGACCCCGTTCGCCGACAAGGGCGTTCCGGCAGTCAGCTTCGCCCGCCACTCGAGCAACTCCACCGCAACCATCCATAACAGATACGATACTATCGACATCATCAAGCCCGAGAACATGGTCAAGGATATCGAATTCATCCAGAAGTTCGCCGAGCGCATGGCAAACGCCGTCGTCTGCCCCGTCGCCTGTGAGATTCCTGATAACATGAAGGAGAAGCTCGACTTCTATCAGTGCAGGAAACGCGACCCTAAGAGATAATTTATGACCCAAACCCCTCAAAAACCCCACATCCTCCGCCGGTTCCTTCCGTACCTCTGGAAGTACAAGTGGATGATGGTCTTTGACCTGTTCTGTGCGGCGCTGACGACGCTTTGCGACATTGTTCTGCCGAAGATGATAAGCTATCTGACGAATGCGGCGGTGGATTCAAGCATAGCCTTGACCGTCGAGAGCGTTCTAAGGCTCGCTCTTGTGTACGTCGTTCTTCGAATCATCGACGCGGCGGCGAACTTCTATATGGCGTCGACCGGACACATCATGGGCGTCTATATCGAGACGGACATGCGCACCGATGCCTTCAAGCATCTCCAGCGCCTGAGCTCCACATATTACTCGAACACCAAAGTCGGCACCATCATGGGCAGAATCACGAACGACCTCTTTGACGTCACGGAATTCGCCCACCACTGCCCCGAGGAGTTCTTCATTGCCGCAATCAAGCTCGTTGCGTCGTTCGTCATCCTCTGCGGGACGAGCGTCGCGCTGACGGCGATAATCTTCGCCTGCGTGCCGCTGATGATTGTCATAAGCTTCACGCTCAACAAGCACCTGAAAGCCATCTTCTACAAGCAACGTGTGAAGGTCGGCGAGCTCAACTCCACAATCGAGGACAGCCTCCTCGGTCAGCAGGTAATCAAGACTTTTGCGGCAGAGGATGAAGAAGAGGAACGCTTTGAGAAGAACAATCAGGAATTCAAGCAGGTCAAGAAAAAGAGCTACTACATTCAAGCGACCTTAAACACCTCGACCCGTCTTTTCGACGGAATTATGTATACCGTAGTTCTGCTTGCGGGTGGACTTTTCCTCGTGAACGGCAGAATCAACGCCGGCGACCTGGTCGCATACGTCATGTACGTCGGCACGCTCATCACGACAATCAGGACTATAGTCAACTATCTCGAGCAGTTCCAGCGCGGAATGACCGGCATCGAGAGATTCCTTGAGATTATGGACACGCCGATTGACATCGCCGACAAGCCGGACGCCACCGATTTGTCGGTCAAATCGGGCGAAATCGAATTCAAAAACGTCAGCTTTGAATATCCCGACGACCACAACATGGTTTTGCATAATGTAAATCTCACGATTCACCCGGGCGAGAAGCTTGCCCTGGTCGGACCTTCCGGCGGCGGCAAGACTACTCTTGTCAGCCTGATTCCGAGGTTTTATGACGTGACCGACGGCGAGATTCTCATTGACGGGCAGGATATCCGCGACGTCACTCTCAAGAGCCTTCGCACCTCCGTCGGTGTCGTCCAGCAGGACGTCTATCTCTTCAGCGGCACCGTCGCCGAAAATATCGCTTACGGGGACTTTAATGCTTCCCGCGAAGACATCATCCGAGCCGCCAAGCTTGCCGGTGCGGACAGCTTCATAAGTGAACTCAAGGACGGCTACGACACCTATGTCGGCGAGCGCGGCGTCAAGCTCTCGGGCGGTCAGAAGCAGAGGATTTCGATAGCCCGGGTGTTCCTCAAAAATCCGCCGATTCTTCTCCTTGACGAAGCCACAAGCGCCCTCGATAACGAGAGCGAAGTGTTGGTGGGACGGAGCCTCGACCTTCTTGCCGAAGGCAGAACCACCCTGACCATCGCCCACAGGCTCACCACCATCAAAAACGCAGACCGCATAATCGTCCTCGGCTCGGACGGCATCGAGGAGGAGGGCACGCATGAGGAATTGTTATCCCATGAGGGGCTGTATTATAGACTGTGGAATGGGTTGATTGAAGGGGAGACGATGGGGAACAGGGTTAGTTAGCACAGAATAAAATAAACATCGCCCACCCGAATCCCTCGAGTGGGCGATAATTATATCAAAATCACTTCAGCAACTGTTCCGCCGCCGCGACCTTCGCCGCAACCACGAAAATCTCCATCGCCTTTTCGAGCTCGTCAAGCGACGGGTAGGACGGGGCGATTCTTATATTTGTGTCCTTGGGGTCGATTCCGTAGGGGAAGGATGCGCCCGCACCGGTCATGGTGACGCCGGCGTCCTTGCAGAGGGCTACGATGCGCTTTGCGGTTCCCTCGGGACCGTCGAACGAGACGAAATAGCCGCCCTTCGGGTTGCTCCACTTGCCGATTCCGAGAGGCGCAAGCTCTTTCTCAAGAGTCTCGACAACGAGGTCGAACTTGGGCTTTAAGATAGCTCTGTGCTTCTTCATGTGCTCCATAATTCCGTCGTAATCTTTAAAGAATTTGGCGTGTCTCAACTGATTCAGCTTGTCATAGCCGATAATCTGGTAGGACATCTGCTTGCGCATGAATTCCATATTTTCCTCGCTTCCGCCGACTGCGGCGATTCCTCCGCCGGGGAAGGAAATCTTCGAGGTCGAGGCGAAAATGAGGGGCATATCCGGCTTGCCGGTCTTCTTGCACTCCTCAAGAATGTTGAGGATTTCGGCGTGCTCGTCGGTCAGGTCGTGGACGCAATAGGCGTCGTCCCAGTAGATTCTGAAATCGGGAGCCTTGGGCTTGAGATTCGCGAATCTCTTGACGACCTCGTCGGAATAGACAACGCCCGTCGGGTTTGCATACCTCGGGACGCACCAGATGCCCTTGATGTCCTCGTCCTCCGAAACAAGCTTCTCGACCATGTCCATGTCGGGACCGTCGTCGAGCATCGGGACGGTTATCATCTCCATGCCGAAAGCTTCGCAGATGGCAAAGTGCCTGTCATATCCGGGAGCGGGGCAGAGCCACTTGACCCTTTCCCTGCGGCACCACGGCTCGGGGCTTCCCTTGACGCCGAGGAGCATTGCACGGGCTAATGTATCATACATGAGCTGTAGGCTCGAATTTCCGCCGATTATAATCTCGTAGCGCCCGACGCCCATCATCGGCATCATAAGGCGCTTTGCTTCGTAGATTCCGTCAAGGACGCCGTAATTTCGGCAGTCGATGCCGGTTTCGGAGATGTGGTCGCCGTCGAGGCAGTGGGTGAGCATTTCTTTTGAAAGGTCGAGCTGCTCCGGCGAGGGCTTGCCTCTTGACATATCAAGCTTCAAACCGAGGGATTTGTACTCCTCAAGCTTGGCGGATTGTTCTTTATAAAATTTTTCGACATCGGTCTTTGAAAATTCGGCTAACTTCATGTTTCAGTCCTCCGTAAAATAATACTCCCATAATTATATGCCTCCGAAAGCAAAATTGCAAGTTCTTTTGATTCGAACTTGCAAAATTACTCCCTTATGCACGAAAACCCGGGCATTTTCGAGGACTTTATAAAACATTTTGACAGGGGAAGTTGCAATGCCGTCCCTACTTTATTACTACTTCCCCATTCCCGCTTGCTATCAGCTTCGTCCTATAAAACTCCGCCGAGGCTCTTTCGAAATATAGCGTATCCATCGAGCCTGCCGTCTCATAGCTCGAGTGCATGGCAAGTTGCGGAAGCCCTATATCTACCGTGCTGACCGAGAGCTGGCTTGTCGAGAGGCTTCCAAGTGTTGAGCCGCCCATAAGGTCGCTTCTGCTAGAGAAGGTCTGCGTCGGCACTCCCGAGGCTTTGCAGACGCGCTTGAAGACCGCTTCGCTCATGCCGTCGGTGGCGTAGCGTTCGTCGCCGTTGTACTTGATGACGATGCCCTGATTCATGAAGGGGCGGTGGGTCGGGTCGGCATATTCGGGGTGGTTCGGGTGGACGGCGTGGGCGTTGTCGGCGGAAATCACGAAGCTTGACGGGAGCATTTCGTTCAAGTCCTGACCCAAAGCCGAGGCAATTCTTTCGCAAACGGTTCTTAAGAAATTTGAGCGGGCACCCTGCTTGGTGCCGCTTCCGACCTCCTCGTTGTCGAAGACGCTGAGCATCGAAATCGTGTCGGGGTTCTCCCCCATCAAAAAGCCCTGCATCGAGGCATAGGCGCACTGGAGGTCATCAAGCTGTGGGCTCGAGACATACTCCCCGTCGCTTCCCCAGACGGTGCCCTTGGTGCGGTTGTAGAGGAACAGGTCGCTCCCGATGATGCTCTTTTCCTTGACGCCTGCGCTCTCGGCAATCAGCTTTCCGAGCTCCCCCTTCGCGCTGAGGCTTCCCATAAGCGGAACCATGTCGGTTGCGGGGTTGAAGGTGAAGCCGTCGTTAATCTTTCTCTGCATATGAATCGCGACGTTCGGGATGATCAAGAGGTCTTTGTCGATCGAGACGAGCTTGGTCTTGAGGCTGTTCCCCTCCGAGACGATGACGCGTCCGGCTACCGAAAGCGGTCTGTCCATCCATGTGGACATAATCATCCCGCCGTACTTTTCGGTGTTGAGGCGGATGTAGTGCCCCAAGGTCTCCATCTCGGCGCTCGGCTTGATTTTGAAGGTCGGTGAGTCGCAGTGGGAGCTGATGATGTTGAAGCTCGAGGGGCTCCCTGAACCGATTTTGAAAGCCGCGACCGTGGAAAGATTTCTTACGACGAAATACTTCCCGCCCTTCTCGAGATTCCACTTTTCGCCCTCAAGAAGCTCGGTGAAGCCCTCGTTCGAGAGCCTGCGGGTGATGTTCGCAATCGCGTGATACCTTGACGGGCTGGTGCCGATGAAGTCGAGGAGCTTTTTGGCGGAGGTCTTGTGGTCGGTCATGCCGACAATGGTCTCGCTGTAGCCTGACTGCGACGAGCTGTCGGAGGACGAACCCATCACGTCGGTGAGCCCGAGGACATACTCGGTCGAGACGTTATAGAGCCTTGAGAGCTTCTGGATGGCTTCGGGGCTCGGCTCCGAGTCTCCCCTTTCATAGCGCGACAGCGACTTGTTCCCGATTCCTGTGGCTTCTGCCGCCTGAACCTGCGAAAGTCCCGTCTTTTTCCTTGCCGCCTTCAGGCGGTCTCCGAGTGTCAACATGATAATCCCTCCGAATTCTATTTGTCTATTTTATCTATGATTTTAAGTAGCGTCGTAACTGCGACCCGAGCCGCCTTGTTCGCCATTTCGGTGAATTCCTCCGCACCGCCGGTTGCACTGTCGGAAACGGCTTTTATGAGAAGCGCCGGCACACCGCATCGGTTCGCCGTTAAGAGAATTCCTGCCGACTCCATCTCGCAGATTTCGGCGTTATACAGCCTGTGGAGCTCGGCTT
Organism: Oscillospiraceae bacterium; assembly: GCA_021201135.1. Taxonomy (GTDB): domain Bacteria; phylum Bacillota; class Clostridia; order Oscillospirales; family Ruminococcaceae; genus Faeciplasma. The sequence continues at coordinate 73,118 of JAJQGT010000015.1, read as the reverse complement.
TTTTGTCGGGATTCCCGACGAATTTGTCGGCAGAAGCGCAAATCACTTCCCGAAGCTCCGGGGAAACCTCTTTAGCAAGCTCGATAAGCTTCCTGTCAGCCGGAATATAGCAGTCGGCATATCCGGGATACTGCCCGATTTCAACCGGGTCGAGCTCAGTTACGTCGTAATCATAATGCACCACTTTATCCACAATAACCGTGTTGCAGAGCGCCGTTTCGTCGGTCAGTCCGCCGCATATTCCGAAATTCAGGAGCATCTCGGCTCCGAAATGCGAAATAAGCAACTGCGCCGCCCCTGCGGCATAAATCTCTCCGGCACCGCTGTTTGCGACAAAAAGCTCGTGCCCATTAACGTTATATTCACGGATAGCGATCCCCGCCACCGTCTCACTCTTCACCGGCTCGCCCATCTCGGCAAGCATAGCCTCAATCTCGTCCGCAATGGCGACAATTAAGCCGATTTTCATATATTATAGCACCTCAATTCTGTATAGTCGCACCTGCGGTGCGCCCTCTCAGTCAGCCACTGCGTGGCTGCCAGCTCTCCCAGAGGGAGAGCCAAGTAGTGACCCACCGCAAAATCTCGGCTCCCCCTTTGGGGGAGCTGTCGCCAAAGGCGACTGAGAGGGCGCACGACCGAAGGGAGTGCGTGTCACATAGTGGCACCTCACGCGCGATTGTCTTCGATTTTATATTTATCCAGTAGCCTTTTCATTGCTTCATCCGCCGCTGAACTTCTATCCTCATTAACATCGTCAATACCATCCTGAATCAGTTTGTACAGTTCAAATTTGCCAAAAAGCTCGTCATATGTTTCCATACTCATTATAACGAGGTCTCCCTTTCCGTTCTTGGTGATATAGACGGGTTCGTTTGTTTCATGGCACAAGGTTGAGATTTCATTATAGTGGTTTCTTAAATCGGTGCTCGATTTGATTGTTGGCATAATATCACCTCTTTCTAAAGAAATTATATCAGAATTTCTGAATGTTGTCAACAGGGAGTTAGGAAGAGTAATAAAACATTGAACTATCCGTAAAATTTCATAATTCCGACACATTTATACGTTATTATAGTGACAGCAGGCTGTAGCTATGTCTGCGAAAACCTGAAAGGACGTTTTTAAAATGGCTGATGTATCAAGAATCTTAATAGTTGACGACGAGCAGAAGATAAGGGAAGTCGTCAAGGAATACGCCCTGTTTGAGGGTTACGAGGTCGACGAAGCCGCCGACGGTATGGAGGCTATCGAAAAGGTCAAGAACGCCAAAAAGGGCTATGACTGCATAATCATGGATATAATGATGCCGAGGCTCGACGGCTATTCCGCATGCAAGGAAATAAAGAAATATTCAAACGCTCCCGTCATCATGCTTTCGGCGCGTGGCGAGGAATATGACAAGCTTTTCGGCTTCGAGGTCGGAATCGACGACTATGTCGTCAAGCCGTTCTCCCCGAAGGAGCTTATGGCAAGAGTCAAGGTCGCCATCAAGAGAAGAAAGAACCCCGACTCGGTCGACGTGTTGAGATACAAGGGTCTTGAAATCAACTTTGCCGCAAGAGAAGTCATCATCGACGGCAAGAAGGCTCAGATGACCCCGAAGGAATACGACATCCTCTTCTATCTTGCAAAGAATATGAACATCGCGATGTCCCGCGAAAAGCTCCTCGAAGAGGTCTGGGGCTACGACTTCTATGGCGACGACAGAACGGTCGACACTCACATAAAAATGCTCAGAAACAGCTTGGGTCCGTACAGAGACCTGATTGTCACCTTGAGAGGAATGGGATACAAGTTTGACGACATCAACAAGAGAAGCGAAAGCGACGACTAAGTCCGCTAAAAACTCAAACCCGAATAAAAAGGCGCCAACCCTGCGCTCGACGATATGGCTGTATTTCTCCGTATTTACAGCCGTTATCCTTATACTCATCTGGCTGTTTCAGGTCGTCTCGCTGAGCGACTATTACGAGGTCTCTAAGAAGCGGAAGATTATCTCCTCTGCGGCTCAGATTGCGGCGGCTTTTGATTCCGAAGAGCTTGACTCCTCGGACGAGCTTATCGAAGAGCTTGCCTATGACAACGGCATGGCAATCATCATCACCGACTGGGCGGGAAACGTCGTCGTCCAGAGCGACTATATGGGCTCGTCGGTTCTTGCGAGCAGCACTAACATCCTTCTGTTCCAGTACCGCAACGAGCTCCTCAATTCCGATTCGCAGAAAATCATCATCACGAACAACAACGAGCGCTTCGGCACCACCGAGCTTATCTACGGCGAGGTGCTCGAGAAGCCCGCAGTCGGCTCGAGCGGCTATCTCCTCTTCATAAACGCATCATTGGAGCCGATAAACTCGACCGCCGAAATCATAAAAGAGCAATTTGTAATCATCGCTCTCGTCACATTCGTCATCGCACTTATCATCACCCTTATGCTCTCGTCGAGGCTTTCGCGACCGTTCACGAATATTACGTCGCTTGCGCATCGCTTGGCGGCGGGAGACTATAGCGTCCGGTTCCCCGAGGGCTCCTATGCCGAGGTCAACGAGCTTGCGGAAACGCTGAACTATGCGGCGTCCGAGATGTCTAAAACCGAGGAGCTCCGTAACGACCTGATTGCGAACGTCTCGCACGATTTGCGTACTCCCCTCACGATGATAAAGGCTTATGCCGAGATGATCAGGGACCTTTCGGGCGACAACCCCGAGAAGCGCGAGGAGCACCTGAACGTAATTATCGAGGAGACCGACCGTCTTTCCCTTCTCGTTTCATCACTCATGGAGCTCTCGAAGCTCCAGAGCGGAAGCGCAAGCGTCACGAGAACCGAATTCTCATCGAAGGACTTCCTCGACGAAATCCTGTCGAAATATCAGATATTCTCCGAGAAGCAGGGCTTCGAGTTCGTCTTTGAGGAGGATGAGGACGTCACCCTCTGGGGCGACCGTGATAAGCTCGGGCAGGTTATGTATAACTTCATCAACAATGCCGTCAACTACTCTGGCGACTCGAAGAAAATTATCATCCGCCAGATAAATCAAGAGTCGACCGTCAGAATCGAGGTTCAGGACTTCGGCGTCGGAATCGAGAAGGACAAGCTCTCGAAGGTCTTCGACCGCTACTATCGCGGCGACCGCACCAAGCGTGATGTCGTCGGAACCGGCTTAGGACTTTCGATTGTAAAGGAAATCCTTGAGCTCCACGGCTACCGCTTCGGAGTTTCGAGCGAAGTCGGCAAGGGCTCGACCTTCTGGTTCGAGATAAAGCGTGCCGGAATGATTCCGGAGGATAAGCCGAAAGAGCCGAAGAAGCCTCAGAAAGAGTCTAAGAATGAAGACACAGACGCAGGCAAAACTGATTGAGCTGATACTCTCGGAGGGTGCGATGTCCCGCTCGGAGATGTCGCGCCGTCTCGGGATTTCGAATTCGCTTGTGACCGAGGCGACAGCCCCGCTTATTGAACGGGGAATCCTGCGGGAGTGCGGCTATAAGAACACCCCCGGCAAGGGCAGGCACAATCAGCTTCTGGATGTCGACATCTCCTGCGGCTTTGCTCTCGGGATGGGGCTTTATGAGAAGACGCTGAGCGTGGGCTTATGCACCCTCAAGGGCGACACCCTCTCGCACAGGATAATCGAGATTCCCAAAGAAGCCGACGGCGAGTATATCATGAAAACCGCGAAATCCGCCGCCGAGGAGATTCTTGGGGACTGCTGTATTCCCGAGGAAAAGCTCTTCGGAATCGGCTTCTGCATGACCGAAAGCGACTTTGAGAGGCTCGGAATTACGGAAACGAAATTCGGCAACCTGCCGGTCGTGCTCGAGCCTTCGGATCGGATTATCGAATATTCGGAAAGCACCGGCATGCCAGTGAACCCCGAAGGGATGTATGTCTTCGGTTGCGCCGGAGTGGTACGAAAATTATTTTAAAAAAACACTTGACAACCCGCAAAGGATATGGTATCATGATTCTACCTCTTTGCGGGGTCTTTTTTTGGTGTGCATTTTTGTGCGCCTTGGGCTTCCCGCAGACAGAGGGAGGCAAACACTTGCGGAAGGGGGCAATCCCCGAAACCGCAGGAAAAATTCTTAGGAGGTGCCGAAAAAATGAGAAACAACGTGATTCTTGCCTGCACCGAGTGCAAGCAGAGAAACTACACCACAAAGAAAAACAAGAAGAACGATCCCGACAGACTTGAAATGAACAAGTATTGCAAGCACTGCAGGAAGCACACTCTTCACAGAGAGACCAAGTAAGGAGGACCCGGCATGGCAGACGAAAACGTCAAGGTCGAGAAAAAGACCAAGAAGAAGGCTAAGAAGCCGAACAGGCTTGTCAAGTATGTCAGAGATCTCATTTCCGAAGTAAAGAAGGTTGTATGGCCTTCCCGCAAGCAGGTCCTGAACAACACCGGTGTTGTATTGGCAGTGTGCATTATCAGCGGCGCGGCTCTGTTCGCAGTCGACTCGATATTCGGACTTCTTTTGCAGCTCGTCACGGGCTGATAGGAGATTAATATGGAAGATAACGCTCAGGCGAAATGGTATGTTGCTCACACCTATTCCGGATATGAGAACAAAGTAAAACAGAATATTGAAAAGGTTGTTGAGAACCGCAGACTTCAGGACATGATTCAGGAGGTCCGCATTCCGCTTGAAACCATCGAGGAAACCGAAGCTCCCGCCGAGGAAGAAGAGGGCACAAGAAAGCGCAAGAAGGAAGACAACAAGCTCTTCCCGAGCTATGTCCTCATCAAAATGGTGATGACCGACGACACATGGTATATCGTCCGCAACACCAGAGGAGTCACGGGCTTTGTAGGTCCCGGATCCAAGCCGGTTCCGCTTTCCGACAAGGAAGTTGCGGCTTTGGGCGTTGATTTCAAGAAGGTCTCCGAGGCGACCGTCGGCTTCAAGGTCGGCGACACCATCACCGTCACAGGCGGTCCCTTCAACGGATGGCTCGGCTCGGTTACGGCTATCGACATGGACAACCAGACGGCGGATATCGTCGTTTCGATGTTCGGTCGTGAGACACCGGCGACCATCGCAATTTCTCAGCTCAAAAAGTTAGAGGATTAAGAAACAAAATTCAGTGGGAGAGTGAGATAAGCTTACTCGCCTAATAGACGGGCGGTGTTGTGCAACAATTTGCAAGCAAATTGGAAAATAGCTTCGCTATTTTCGGTTTGAGCTTATTGTAAGCCGTCAGTCTATCACCACAAAATTGGAGGAAATTATTATGGCACAGAAAGTTACAGGAATTATCAAGCTTCAGATTCCCGCCGGCAAGGCAACCCCTGCACCGCCGGTTGGTCCTGCGCTCGGTCAGCACGGCGTAAACATCATGGCGTTCACCAAGGACTTCAACGAAAGAACCAAGAACGACATGGGTCTTATCATCCCGGTTGTCATCACCGTTTACTCCGACCGTTCGTTCACATTCATCACCAAGACTCCGCCGGCAGCCGTTCTCATCAAGAAGGCTTGCGGAATCGAGACCGCTTCGGGTACACCTAACAAGACCAAGGTTGCAACCATCACCAAGGATCAGGTAAGAGCTATCGCCGAGCAGAAGATGCCCGACCTCAACGCCGCTTCCGTAGAAGCCGCTATGAGCATGATAGCAGGCACTGCCAGATCCATGGGAGTAGTAGTTGCCGACTGACGTCGTCAACTACAGAAGTTCACCGGAGGTGAACTTCCCGGCGATGAAAACAGTTTGAACGAACAATAAACAAGTGGGAGGAACAATCCTTTTCCGCAAAACCACTAGTTGTAATAATGATAAGGAGTAAATTTACATGAGACACGGAAAGAAATATGTCGATTCGTTAAAGACTATAGACAAAACAAAGGCTTATGACGTCAAGGAGGCAGTTGCACTTTCGAGCTCGAATGCAAAGGCTAAGTTTGACGAGACCATCGAAGTACACATCCGCCTGGGCGTTGACTCCCGTCACGCAGACCAGCAGGTAAGAGGTGCGGTTATCCTTCCTCACGGAACAGGTAAGACCGTCAGAACCCTCGTCTTCTGCAAGGAGGATAAGTACGAAGCCGCCAAGGCAGCAGGAGCTGATTATGTCGGCGGCATCGAGTATGTCGACAAGATCATGAAGGAAAACTGGTTCGACTTCGACGTCGTTATCGCTTCTCCCGACATGATGGGCGTTGTAGGACGCCTCGGTAAGGTCCTCGGTCCTAAGGGACTCATGCCTAACCCGAAGTCCGGCACCGTTTCGCCCGACGTTGCAAAGGCTGTTGCAGAGGCTAAGGCCGGTAAGATTGAGTATCGTCTCGACAAGACCAACATCATCCACTGCCCCATCGGCAAGGCTTCCTTCGGTGAGGAAAAGCTCGCCGAGAACTTCGAGACCCTTCTTGAAGCAATCGTAAAGGCTAAGCCCGCCGCCGCAAAAGGTCAGTACCTCAAGAGCGTCGTAGTAGCATCCACCATGGGTGTCGGCGTCAAGGTCAATACGGCTAAGTATGGCGTATAATTAGTCGGCTACGACGACTTCGTCGTCTCCGCCGACGCGATTTCAGGCGAAGCCTGAAATCGGCACCCCTCCACCACCGCCTTCGGCGGCGGTCCCCCTCCCCTTGTCAGGGGAGGCTGTAGTTACTCCTGGCAAGTTCCTTTGGGAAGGGCAATTATGGTCTTTCCGCTTTTAGTGGAGCCTATAGCTACTCTTGGCAAGTCCCTTAGGAAGGGGCGATTATGCCTCCCCTGACAAGGGGAGGTGGCACGAAGTGCCAGAGGGGTGCTATTTTCGGCAACGCCGAAAATAGCAAGTTTGCCGTCAGGCAAACTTAATTTCAACCCATCCCCTTGACAAACGTCTCGGGTTATGGTATAAATAATATGCTTCGTTTCTAAAGACAGCCGGTTTTCTCAATGCGAGATGTAAATCCTGCCGAGGAAAAGAGTAGTTTTATGATTCTACGTCCTTTTCCCGACCTGTCGGGAGAAGGACTTTTCTTATAGAAATTGGGGCAAAAAATAACTTTCAAAGAGGTGAAATCAATGCCCAACGCAAATGTTCTTAGCGCCAAGAAGGCTAAGGTCGCTGAAATCAGCGAGATGCTTAAGAACTCAAAGGCAGGCGTTCTTGTCAGCTACAGCGGTATCACCGTTGAAGAGGACACCGCCCTCCGTAAAGAGCTTCGTGAAGCAGGCATCAAGTACACCGTCGAGAAGAACACTCTTCTCAGATTCGCAATGCAGGATTCCGGCTATGACGCTCTCACGGACGTCCTTTCCGGCACCACCGCAATCGCAGTTTCCGCTGACGACGAAACCGCCGCCGCAAGAATCCTCGGCAAGTACGCCGAAGAGCACGAAAACTTCAAGCTCAAGGCCGGCTTCATCGGCTCCGAAGTCTATGATGCAGACGGAGTTATGGCTCTTTCGAAGATTCCTTCAAGAGATGTACTTCTTTCTCAGCTCGTCGGTTCTCTTCAGGGTCCCATGCAGAAGCTTGCGGCAACGCTTCAGGCTTTGGCAGACAAGCAGGAGGAAGCGGCTTAATCAAAGCTTCGCAATCCTCACCAACAATTTTGATTATTACATTTAAAGGAGATTTACTAAAATGGCTTCAGAGAAAATTTTAAAGTTTGTAGAAGACGTCAAGGGTCTTTCCGTATTGGAACTCAAGGAACTCATTGACGCAATCCAGGAAGAATTCGGCGTTACCGCTGCAGTTGCTGCTGCTCCCGCTGCAGGTGCTGCCGCTGCTGCTCCCGCTGAGCAGACCGAATTCACCGTTGTCCTCGCTTCCTTCAACGACGCTAAGATGCCCGTTATCAAGGCTGTCAAGGATATCCTCGGCTTGGGTCTTAAGGAATCCAAGGAATTCGTCGAAGGCGCTCCCAAGAACGTCAAGGAAGGCGTTTCCAAGGCAGAGGCTGACGAACTCAAGGCTAAGCTCGAAGAGGCTGGCGCTACTGTTGAGATCAAGTAATTTGATTGAAACCCCTCCACCATGCTACGCATGGTCCCCCTCCCCTTTCAGGCTCACCCGTCATAAGACAGGTCTTATACGTTTTTCCGAGGACAGCGTGAACAGTTCACGCTGTTCTCTCTTTTGATTGATGGTTCAGCATTTCCGATATAAAGCTTTCCGGCAGAAAACCGATTAAGTTCAGGCTTATCCGGACTTCCTGCACACGATGTCCACTGCTCTTGTCAGGTGCGCACACGTACACTCTGTTCACCAGATCATTCAGAACAGTCGGTGTCAGCTCGTTCAGGACTGGATATTTCTTTGCTCTGCGGATGAACTCCTCTATGCTCTCAGCATCTTCTTCCTGCTGAGAGATTTCGGATTCCAGAGCCTTAATCTTCTTCGCAATCTCGGCTTGTTCGGCTTCGTAATCTTCGGAAAGCTTGTCGAAACGACTCTCGGTTATTTTACCGGATACCATGTCTTCATAAATCCGTTTGAATAATCGGTCAATCTCGTCCATTCGGCGTTGCGATTGTGTGAGCTGTCTGCGCTTTGCGGTCAGCTCTTTTTTGTTCTCTTCTTTGCATTTGGCTCCGAGCTTTTCTCGGAACAAATCCTCGTACTCGGATATGTACCAAAGCAAGCGTTGCAGATACAAAAGCACGCCTTCCTCCAGAACAGTGGCTCTGATAAAGTGAGTTCCGCAGTAGTCAGTTCCTTTCTTGCGAGAGGTCGAGCAGACGAAATAATCCTGGCGTTGTGCAAAGTTACTTGCTGTGCAATAGTACATCTTCTTTTTGCAATCGGCGCAATAGGCTATTCCGGAAAAGAGATTGGTCTTCCCCGTCTTTGTCGGTCTGCGTTTGTTCTTGCGAAGCTCCTGCACGCGTTCAAAGGTTTCTTCGTCGATGATGGCTTCCTGCGTGTTTTTGAAAATCATCCATTGCTCCGGCGGATTGTCGATGGTCTTCTTAATTTTGTAGGATTGCCGGTGTGTTCTGAAATTAGCGGTATGTCCGCAATATTCAATCCGCTCCAGAATCCCGGATACGGAGCTTCCATTCCAATCGTATGGACTGGCAGGTAAAGCGTTACGGATTTTCTGATTCTGTCTGTCCTGATAGACAGTCGGCGTTACCACCTGTTCAGCTTTCAGAATGCGTGCGATTTGCGTAGGACCGTAGCCGTCCATACAAAGAGCAAAAATTCGTTTGACCACTTCCGCAGCTTCGGGATCTACCACCCACTTCTTTGGATTGTCCGGATCTTTGACGTAACCATAAGGCGGAATCGTTGTGAGGTGTTCGCCGGATTCTCCTTTCAGTTTCAGAGATGCCCGAACTTTCTTGCTGCCGTCCTTAACATAATATTCGTTGATTATATTCATGAACGGAGTAAAGTCATTCTCCTGCTGATTTGAATTGTCCACGCTGTTGTTGACAGCGATAAACCGGACATTGTTCTGTGGAAAAGTGACCTCGGTATACATTCCGACACCCAGATAATTTCGCCCGATACGGCTCATATCTTTGGTGATGATTGTACCGATTTTGCCATCTTCCACGAGGCTGATTAACCGTTGCCAATCGGGACGTTGGAAGTTTGCACCTGAGTACCCGTCATCTACGAAATACTCAACGTTGCGGAAACCGTTTTCCTGAGCATACTTGCTTAAAATGGCTTTTTGGTTGACGATACTGTTGCTGTCTCCCGCCAGTTCATCGTCACGTGACAGGCGGCAATACAAGGCTGTAATTTTGTCAGACTGCTTCATGTTGTTATCCTCCATTGTGTTGGGGCAGTCTGCCATAACGAGGTTGTTGGTCATTATTTACACGCTCTTTTCTTCATCCATCAGCTTCATAACTTTTTCGGGAAGAGTGCATCTTCCATCGAAGCTTCCGGTGAAATGATAGGTAGTGTTTCCGGATTCCAGACGCACTGTAATCTTAGGAAGCTCCTGCCACATCGGAACGATAGCGTAACGTGCGCCGCTTTCGTCCACCCGAATATTATTGTTTCTTTCTTGCATATCCACCTTCCTTTTTAGAGTGACAAAGGGTTTGGGGATTTCCCAAAATGCAGTGTGTATATACATCGGCTGTGCTTGCTATTCTTCAAGTTTCCTTAAACCCCATTGACAAATCGGCAAGTTTTTCTTATAATATAGGTAGAATAATTGCCTACTCTTATTATAAGCAAATAAAGTACCGGTGTCAATAGGTTCAGGCAAAATAATGGGAAAATATTTTTCCGAGTGAGGTTCTCAATATGAAGTTTGGCGAAAAGGTTAGAAAGCTCAGGAAAGAAAAGAAGATGTCACAAACGGAATTAGGAGAGTTCTGCGGACTTTCCTTGAGGACGATTCGTAACTACGAAGTTGACGGTCGCTATCCAAAACAGCGAGCAGTTTATGCAAAATTGGCAGATGCTTTAGGATGCGATGTCAACTATCTTCTGTCCGAAGATGAGGAATTTGTCCTTCAGGCACAGCAGACATACGGCTACAAGGGTGCAAGGCAAGCGGAAGAATTGGTCGCCGATATATCTGCACTTTTTGCCGGAGGAGAAATGCAAGAGGAAGAAAAGGATGCCGTGATGCGAGCTTTGCAAGAAGCCTACTGGATTGCAAAAGAGAAGAATAAAGAAAAGTATACACCGAAGAAATACAGGAAGGATAACGAATAAAACTGACAGGCAAGGTAGATCTTCGAACTACCTTGCCTGTTTTTATATATGAGTTTTTGAGAATAGCAAGCACAGCCGGTGTTGCCACACTCGGCGATTTTTGCTTGTTGGGAGTGTCCCAAACCCTGTATATTATTCGCAAAAGACACAGCTTAGTATCTTGCGTTTTTCAACAAAAAGTCTTATAATATTTAATGGGTAATTGTATCGATTTAAAATGCTTTGCCTTAAAAGATAAATGAGAAGGAGTTTGAATATGAACTCGAATCAGATAGTAAGCAGGATGAACACATATCTGCACACATCGGCATCTGAATTGGCTCAGTGGTTGGAAAAGCTGTTGAGCCGTACTTCACCTGACTGGTGGGAAGACAGTGTCATCGGAAATCTCAGTTATCATCAGCGTGAGTTGGCAGCTGAAAACAGATTTACTAAGCTGTCTGATTTTGACTTGGCGGCTCTGCTCCGTATTGCGGATAAGTCTTGGCATACTCTCAGAACCGTAGCTTATCTGCCTACGCATGAAAGAGAAGTTATCCGGGCTATGATGGGCGTCCGCAATAATTGGGCGCATTGTAGTGCAGACTTGCCTGGCAAAGATACAATCGTATCTGATTTAAACACGCTTCATGAATTCCTGACTCAGTTGGGTTGCGACGATAAGCTTCTGAATGAAATTGACCGTATGATAGACGATGTTAAATCTCCCTCTACAGTTGATTTTGCAAGTATCAGTAACGACCAAACAGATGGCAAAAACGCAGATACCGAAGTTGCTATTGTAAGTAACAATGACATTGATATTGCTGAAAATAGTATAGTGTATCTCATTGGCAATCCGAATGTCAAGGGAATAGTCATGTCCGTTTCTGACGTTGGCGGTACAAAAAAATTTAACGTCTTTGTTGACGGTTCCATCAAGACGTTTTACTCAGGTCAGATCGCACCGTTTATAAATGAGGTCTCTTATAATTGGGTTGATGTTAATACATTCAGAAGCACTCTGACCGCTTACCAGATAAATAATCCGTCAGGGAGAAGTCTGTACTCTCTTAATTCTGCGAGAATCGATTTTGTCCCATATCAGTTCAGACCTGCACTTAAGCTCATACATTCGGATGAGCCGAGAATTCTTATTGCCGATAGCGTAGGCGTTGGAAAGACCATCGAAGCCGGTCTGATTATTAAAGAGCTACAGGCGAGACATGACCTTGAGAAAGTTTTAATCATATGTCCGAAGCCTCTTGTTGCGGAAAGAAAATGGGAGCTTGAAATGAAACGATTTGATGAAGATTTCATTTCCGTGGATGGCGCAACACTGAGACAGATTATATCTGATACAGACAGGGACGGAGAATGGTCAATAAGATACAACAAAGCTATAATTCCATACTCTGTTCTTGACGGTCGTACATACAACGGCGAGCATAGCAAAAAATCAAAATCATTCGGTTTAAAAGACCTCGACCCTGCACCGCATTTTGATCTCGTCATTGTGGATGAGGCTCACCATATCCGCAACGGTAGCATGGAAAAAGAGAAAGCATACGAGTATAAGTGTGTGAAGTATTTCTGCGACCATGCAGATGCCGTTGTTATGCTGACAGCTACACCGCTTCAGACAAGTGATGATGACTTGTATACACTTTTGAATGTTCTTCGTCCGGATGTTGTCATAGACAAAGCCACATTCAGCATGATGTCACGCCCGAACGCTAATATTTCCCGCTGTTCAAAAATCATGCGTAAAGCCGGGGATAACTGGCAACAAAACGCCTTGGATGAATTGGAAAATCTTCTGGATACTCAGTGGGGCGAAAATGTCATTGCTACCAATCCCGCATATATTTCTGCAGTTAAGACTTTGCGTCAGGACAAAATCTCAAGAGAAGAACGTGTAGAGCTTATATCCAAAGTTGAAAGTCTCAATAGCTTCAACACTATGCTTAACCGAACACGCCGCAAGGATATTCAGGATTTCTGCATTCGTCGTCCCTATACCCTTTCTGTGAATTTTACGCCCGAACAGCAGGAGCTTCATGACGAATTGCTGAGATTTGAACACAATGCGCTGTTGCATCTGCACGGTTCTGCTCGTTCCGTACCGTTTATGATGTCCACAATCAAAAGACAAGCCGCAAGCTGTATTTTCGGTCTTGCTCCTCACATAAGGGACATAGTAGACCGTCGATTTGCACAGATAGACGATGATCCGGATACCGAGTATGAAGCACTTTCGTTTGACAGTAAAGATTACGGTACACTTAAGGCACTGTCGGAGAGACTTCTTCAGATGGCTGACAATCTTTCTGACGATGATCCTAAGTTTGACCTTATGATGTCAGCGATTCAGGAAAAGCAGAAGCAGGAAAACAACAAGATTATCATTTTCAGCACTTTCAGATACACCCTCAGCTATCTTTGCAAAAAGTTAGCTGCAACAGGACTGCGTGTCGCACAAATTGACGGCAGTGTAAAGGATGACATTCGCTGTGAATTGCGTGACAGGTTCCAGCTTCCGAAAGAAGATAAAGATGCTATTGACATTCTGCTCTTTACGGAAGTAGGCTCAGAAGGTCTCGACTATCAGTTCTGCGATATGATGATAAATTATGACCTGCCTTGGAACCCGATGCGAATTGAACAGCGCATAGGTCGTATCGACAGACGAGGTCAGCAAAGTGAGACTGTCAGCATATACAACATGATAACCGAGGGAACTGTTGATGCGGATATTTATTATCGATGCCTCATGAGAATAGGTGTGTTTGAGAACAGCATCGGCGAATGCGAAAAGATACTCGGAGATATTGCTACCCAATTAGATCAGATAGCTACAGACTCAAATCTCACCGAACAGGAACGCAGAACTAAAATTGAACAGATGACGGATAACGAAATTCGCAACATTCAGGAACTCAACAATCTGGAGGAAGAAGAAAAGGAGCTATTCGGCTTCGATTTGTCCGAATACACAACAGCACAGGAGATAAGAAATGCAGAGAATCCTTGGCTTACTCAAAGCTATCTTCAGATAATGATTGAACAATATCTGTATGAGAGAACCGGGCAGAATTCTTCTGTTTTCGGAGAGGGTGCAGTTAGACAGTTAAGACTTTCTGCGGAAGCCAGAGCTGTTTTGCGTGAGGATTTTAAAAAGCTTCCGGAAAGCAAGAATGCCGTCAGAAGAAGCTGGGATATGTACCTCAAGGGTAGCAATCAGTATCACGCAATCACTTTTGATTCCGATGCCGCCGAGCATAATAAAGACGCTTTCTTTATCACGGCAATGCACCCGTTGGCAAAACAGGCGGCGGCTTACTACAAAACAAATGAGCAATCATATATCCATTTGCAGTACACCAGCGACAACCTTCCTGCGGGCAAATATTACTTCTCTGTTTATGCTTGGAGCTATGTCGGTCTGAATCCCCATTTCAAATTAGTTGTTGTCTGCAATGATGATTCCATAGCAAAAGAGCTTCCGGATATTCTTCAGGAGGCTCAGAACTGCACAAACAAGTTGAAAATACAGCCCTCCGACTGGGATTCGCTTGAGCAAAAGCACATTGCACTTTGGACAAGTGCAAAGAGTGAGGCTCTGACAGAAGCTCAGAATTTATCAAAATACAAAATCGAAAGCCTGACGAACAACTTCACAGCAAGGCAAAGGTCTTTGAAGCAAAAAGTCAAGGATACGACGGATGACAAGCTCAAAAGAATGTATTCGAGCGAACTTGAATCTGTCACGAGCAACTATGAGGAGAAAATCAAAGACATCAACGACAAGAGCGCAACAACAGATATTCTTACCACAGCGATTGCAAACGGCATCTTGGAGATTGGGAATTGATATTAAAATGATTTGGAGGTAGGGTTATGAATTGTATTTACGAAAGTTTCCTGAAGGCGGACCGTGAAGGTGCTAACATCATATTTTTCTTTCTGAATAACGATGGTTTCACAGTAGTGTATGATAATCAGGATATATTCAATAATTATATTCAAGGAAGCAAAGATAAGACTTCTGGCATCAAGCGCATTGTTGGTATAAAATATCAGAACCTTGTACGGAACAGTGCAAAAAGGCAACTTGTACCTTATGGAGCTTTACTGAAAGATTCGCATCGTGAAAATATTGAGGATTTGAAAAGCGAGCTTTCAAATGAATTGCAGAATTTGGATATTAATTCGCTTCTATTTGCAAAGAGCCTGAAAGCGGTAAGTTATAAGATTAATACGGATTCCTTGATGATTGAAAAAATATTTGCGGTTGACAGGCAGCAAGTTAATGACCATTGCTCAGTGATTCGACATTTCAATGGCACTATGAGTGATGTCGAAACCAGTAAAGATGATTCATATCTCGTTTTTTCGCAACAAGCAGGAAATCAGTCTCCTGTTGATGTCGCTTTTAGAGTCAGCAATACTGACGATGGTAAGTATGAATTTAAGGAAGTAAGGAATTCAAATATCTTTGTTAGTTTCCCAACGAATACAAGGAGCAGACTGAACTTCATCGTCAGCGGTTTGTACCATATTTCAGAAGATTGTAAAGTTCTTGCTAATGATGAATACAACAAGAAGCTTGCTGAACAAACAGCAGAATTGCTTTGTGACAGTGTTCGAGAATTAAGAGAACAAGGAATCTTAAACTACAGCTTGATTAATGTCCTTCCAGTTGATGAAAGCGTGTTCAAAGGCTATTCTCTCTTTAAAGTTATGTATGACAAAATGTATGAGCTTTTTTCAAAAGAAGATTATTTGCCGTGCAAAGAAGGAGGATACACATCTTCGAAGACTGCAAAGATTTTTGAAGATGCTGAGTTTTCTGAGGTATTTACTGACGAGGTGTTATCAGAATTATTTTCGGATGGAAAGAGTTATCATTGGTTGGCACTTCCTTCGTTAGAGCTTGAACATTATAAAAATGCAAATCAATTTATAACAGGAAGTCTTAATATAAAAGTTCTTACGCCAAGCAGTCTAAGGATACCTCTTAGGAATAACAAGGATTTTCTTTCTAGTCGCACCGATGAGTGGCTCGTTCGATTCTACAATTTGAAGTGTATGAGAGAAAAAATCTTGTTCTCGTACAAAAATGCAGGGCATAATATATCATCCGTAGATTTCATTAAGACCTCAAGTGGCAAATTTGTACAGCTATACAAGTCAGCAGGAAGTACAGAACTAAATGTTTATACCCCATCTGATGTCCGTGTAGCAAATGCTGATGTCAATGTAGTTGACGAGAAGATATTTAAAGAATGCAAGGGCTTTTTTATAAATACTTTAGGACTACAAAAAGTTCCGGGGCATATGTGTGAGTCAATAAAAAGAACTGAGCATAAGGAAAGTGATTATTTTACATACCTAAAGTCTAAAATAATTATCAACAACAAGAGTATTCCGTCGGTTACGGAACACATAAGAGATTTAAAAGAACTTTTATTTTACGCTAAGCAACACGTTGCACACGACTGGGAAATCAGTTCGTTGCTTATCAATTTCGCATACATTAGATGTCGTACAATTGGTCATAGTAAATACATCATTTTAGGAGATGGCAATACAAGTAGAATAAATGATGTATATTTTTCTTCCTGTCATGATGGAAGTATTGAAAGTTATTTTTATGGTGTCAGAGATTACACTTATGTTGATATTGACTTTTATCGAGACAATCTTAGCAGTGATGAATTATCTTATTTCATCCACTTACTAAAAATGGCAGGAATAAGTGATAATTTATCAGATGGGTATAGCGACGTGCTTCCGTTTCAAGAGGACTTTACTATAAAATGTCTTTGCGAAGTTCTTGATTTCATTCAATACAAACCTTCAAGCAGTAATTCGGCAGAGAAGTCATTGTTTATTTTTAAATTCATCAATAGGAACAGGTTTCTAATCTCACAAGATCCTCGGTCACATGAAATAGAGCCAGAGTATGCTCGAATCCTTTTAGAATTGAATCCAGATTTGCCTGACTACTACGATGTAATACAAAAGCAAAGGAAACGACCTAAATGGTTGTACACAAAAGATAACAAGCTTGTGTCAGCGGATGTAATAACTTGTCTTGAGCTGAACCCCGAACTATATGGAAATGTCAATCCAAAATCAAAGCTTTACAGCATATTAGGCTTTAAGCCTGTCGAATCGTCAATGGCAATTCCAACAAACAGTGAGAATCAAGAATCGCCTGTAGACACAACAACCGACATTGTAGAAAGCAAACAGACTTCTGAGAGCTTTGAGCAAGAATCACAAAGACGATACGGAATATCTGCATCTGAGCTTGACAAAATTGTTCACCTTTATTCTGCGGAGAGCAAAGAAGAAAGCTCTGTCATTGAACAAGATTTTGAAGAAGACTTTGATTTTCCGGAATCAGATAAGCCAAACTGGGACACCTTGCATAGACATTCAGAAAAACTATTAAGCGAAGCATCTCCCGTGGAATACAGAGAAGTATGGAGACGTGAACGTGTTAGTAAGCCTGTCGATGAGGTTCAGGCGTATGTTAAGCATATATACCGCTCTTATAGAAGTTCAAAAGTCGCTTGTCAAATGTGTCATTGCGCTTGTGATAATGTTGAAGCCTGTCAAATCGAAAAAGAGCCAGAAAAAGAACTTAGCCCAATGTATTTGTGCTTATGTCCTAACTGTGCCGCAAAATTCAGGGGTATGCGTCAATATGGCGCTGACATCCTTATGAACAAGATTTCGGGATTATCAAGAGCTGATATTGAAAAACAGTCACCAGTAGAAATAAACTTTATGCAAGAAAAGCTTTGGTTTACACAGACGCACATAGCAGAAATTCGGGAGCTTTTGCTTCTGAGAAAAATGAAAACATGAAAGACTGCAAAGGAGGCACTCCCATGTCCAAACCCGGTAAATTCCGTCTTGACACGAGTTTTGAAGGCACGTTCAACAAGTTCTTCGACCTGACCGGAGACGGGAAGGCTACGTTTGAGGACTTCTTTATCTGGAAGCAGATTTTAGACCCCGATATTCCCGACGCCAAACCTGCAAGCACGCCTATTTTCAGCCCGTCTGTTTCCAAGCACGACTGGCAGTCGGAGGCTTCCGAGGGCGACGATTACGACATCGACCCGTATGACTACGATTCGCCAGAGGAATATTGCGAAGCGGTAGAAATGCGTGAGCTTGAGGAGGCAGGCGCCAAACCGAAGTATGTTTCCGAAAAGCCGGTAGTCGGCTCTGTCCAGAAAGACTGGGATTCATCCATGTCTACCTATCCCCAATCTTCAAATACGAGCCATATTGATGGTGAAAATGAAGAAGATACCGAACCGGTATCCAAGCCGCTTTCCGAAAGCGATTTTCCGAATAAGAGAAGCTATGATGCCGCTTATGTTGTCAGGATGTACGAGCATTATCCGGCTGACAGTGCAGATGAATCGAAAGAACTGAGGGTCTGCAAATACATCTCGGAGGGTTCAAGCATTGCCTCAAAATATCTGACCCGTCACGGTGCTTTTCTGTTCACTCAGGCAATCAAGGAGAATTTCGAACTGCCGATTGAACTCCCCGATGAGGACGAGTTTCGTGAAACTGACCCGTGTAATTCTCTCAGAAAGATAGCAAGATACGATGCGGATTTGGCTCTGAAAGCGTGGAACTGGATCCTTGACGAGTTCATGCCGCCTATGAAAGAGCTTGGATTGGAACCCGGAAACTTTCTTGTCTGCACCGAGTATGTCCTGTCCAATCTTGATGAGTACCCGAAAAGCTTTATGACGAAGTTCAAAAAGTACATCGTTGAGCATCCTGAATTTGCAGAATTACTTTTCGGCTCCCTTAAGAGAGTGAATTTCAATCTTGTTGGATGGGTTGTAACCTCGCTTGAAAAAGGCAATGTCGATGAGGCTCTGGGACTTCTCACCCCAATTCTAAAGAATCCGGATTTTGACGGAGACGATAAGGAACAGCTCCTGCAAAGTGTCTTGGATGACTGCTACAACTACGAAGAAACCGACACCATCAAACGTTTTCGTGACTATGTTCTGCCTCTTTTCATGACCTATGCCGACGAACCGATGAAAACCCGTAAACCCGACTGGGACCTCGACATTGAAGACTACATCAAGGACATAGACGGTCGCAAACTCAAAGCCCAAGCCAGAGCAGAGCTTCAGAAGAAAGAGCCGGAAGTAACGAATAATCCGGACAAACTTGCCCTTGCGAACGCTTTCCGCACCGGCGAAAATCTCCCCGAAGTTTACGAGTTCTGCCGTGTGCTTCTGAACCAAAGCGGCACGCCGTATTCTTATCTGACCAACGGGCTTGACATAGGCATCGGCGACAAAGTAATCGTCCCAGTCGGAGCGGATAACAAAGAGCTGACCGGCATCGTCGTGTCGATAGAGAAGCACACTGCCCTGACCGCCCCGTATCCGGTGGAGAGGGTGAAGAAGGTTTTGAGGAAAAGCGTTGAATAACTTTATCGGGAGGATAACTATGTCAAACAACGAAATCACAAATCACGGTGAAGTGATTGTATATCAGACTGAAGACGGCTCAACACATTTGGATGTAAAATTTGAAAACGAGACCGTTTGGCTTTCTCTTGACCAAATGGCTGAGCTGTTCCAGAGGGATAAATCAACCATCTCACGACACATAAAGAATGTGTTTGATGATGGAGAACTTGACAGAGATTCAGTTGTTGCAAATTTTGCAACAACTGCAACGGACGGAAAAACGTATAAAGTCGATTATTATAACCTCGATGTAATCATTTCCGTTGGCTATAGAGTTAAGTCTATCGTCGGCACTCATTTCCGCAAGTGGGCGACCGAACGCCTGAAAGAGTATATGCTCAAGGGCTTCACAATGGATGACGAGCGTCTCAAGGGTAACGGTGGAGGCACTTATTGGAAAGAGCTTCTGGACAGAATCCGTGACATTCGCTCATCAGAGAAAGTTCTCTATCGTCAGGTGCTTGATTTGTATGCAACTGCTGTTGACTATGACCCGCATAGCGACGAGTCGGTGCAGTTCTTTAAAATCGTCCAGAATAAGCTCCACTATGCCGCTCACGGTCATACTGCGGCAGAAGTTATTTATGAAAGAGCCGATGCAAGCAAGCCGTTTATGGGCTTGAAAGCTTTTTCGGGTGCTTTCCCACTTAAGAAGGACATTTCTGTCGCAAAAAACTATCTCAACGAGGATGAGCTGAAGATTCTTAATAACCTCGTTTCGGGATATTTCGATTTTGCGGAAATCAGTGCCATCGAACACCGCCCGATGTATATGAGCGACTATATCCGTCAGCTTGACAACGTCCTTGCATCCGGTGAAAGACCGCTTCTTGAAGATTCCGGCAAAGTAAGTCACAAGCAGGCAATCGAAAAGGCAAATGCGGAATACCAGAAGTACATAGCTGAGAACCTCTCGCCGGTTGAGGAGGCATACCTTGAGACTATTAAGGATGTGGAGAAGACGGCGAAGAACAAATCAAAATAGCTAAAGAAATGGCTATAATTTTTTAAGAAATCGAGGTATAAAAATACCCCGATTTTTTCCTCTTATCGTGAGAGAAAAAATACGAAAAACCGACCGGAAAAACGGGTCGGAAAAGTACATACATAGTAGAAATCGAGATGTCTGCACAGTTCATTGTGAGCGGTGCGGGCATTTCGTTTTTAATAAAATCAGGAGGTAAAAATTTATGACAGACGACGAAATACTGCACGAGCTGATGCTGTGCGACGGGTATGTGGTGAACCAATTACAGATGGAGAGATTCAAGAGGATTCTTGACTTCTTCGTGGACATCACCGCGGAAGGAGTGAACAGGATTGAGTCAATAGAGCTTGTGCCTTACAAGCGAAACGGGGTAATAATTGCTTCACTCACTGCGCTTGACGTCCGGCAAGATGAAATCGAACGTCTCTGCGAAATCTCAACCAGCATCGCATCTATTGCGATTGAGGTGACGGAAGATTGTGCAGTGCAAATCACGGCAACAGTGGCAGATGTATTTGTTTCGAAAAATTGAGAGGAGTAAAGTTATGACAGAGTGGTATGAAAAGTATAACAACATGACGATTGAGGAGAAAGTAGAGGCAAAACAGAAAATATTGCGGGACGTTTCGAACATGAATGAAGAACAGCGGACGAAGTTTGCGGAACTTCTCAGAGACATTGCCGGTTCAATGCTCGTTCAGGATATCTGGAGAGATATGCAGTCAAGGAAAGATGAGGACTATGAACTGAATGAGCCGCAATATGCGAAGTTCCTGATGGTGAGTGCCTACTTTACCAAATTGGTCAGGGAGAACAGTGGAGAGGTTGAGCAGCATCCGCTTGAGCCGAAAATGTGCAACGGATACATATCGATAAAAGTGAAAGATCTGAGACTTGAGGGCGAAAAGAAAACAGAGTTCTTCAACGCAATCAGGATGTTCAGCTCCTTCGGAATTGATGCTATGACCGACGGCACACTTTGTATTGAGGGTGTCGTGCCGGAGGTGTTTGTGAGGAAAGACGTTGTGAATTTGCAGTCGGAATAAAGGTCGAAAAATGCCACTTTTTTGCGATGTAAGGCGTTTTCAATTGTGCATACGGTAAACTGCCCTTGCTTCTGTTATCTTCAAGCCTGACGCAAATTTTGAGCAGTTCGTGACATACTATTTCATGCCTATACAGCAAGCGGTATGCACTGCAAAGAGTGCATACCGCTTTGTTGACCGTCCTCGTCAGGCAGACGCCCTGATATTGATTTTTCTGAAACCTGTCTTATGGGTGGCTGGCTCAGGGGAGGCTTTTTTTGTTCTCATGAAAGTTTGTGCAGGATACAAAAAGGCTCCCCTGAAAGGGGAGCGCACAAGTTCGCTTGCGAACTTTGGGAGATTTGCTTTGCAAACTCCGACTGAGGGGTTTATGCAAACTGCTGGCATTCGCCGTCAGGCGAACTGCCTATACCGTAATTTAATCCTATCCGCCACAAGTGCAATGAATTCCGAATTGGTCGGTTTGCCTTTGCCGGTGTTGACGGTGTAGCCGAAGAAGGAATTGAGGGTCTCGACGTCTCCCCGGTCCCACGCTATCTCGATGGCATGGCGGATGGCGCGCTCGACACGGGACGGCGTCGTCCCGAAGTCCTTCGCGACGGTCGGGTACATGATTTTCGTCACGCTCTCAAGCATCTGCGGGTCGCGGACGGAGTAGATAATCGCCGCCCGGAGATAGTGATAGCCCTTGATGTGCGCCGGCACGCCGAGCATGTGAATCATCTCGGTCACGACGATATCTATCTCGACGCCGTTGGTAATCGTGTTTGTTGCAATTTTACTTTCGTTTTGCGAGAAGGTTATCCCTTCGCCCGCGCCGACGACCTCGTAGCCCATGAGCTCCTTGATTCGGTCGCCGAGGACGGAATAGTCGAACGGCTTGACCATGCAGTAGCTTGCGCCCTCGCCCATCGCCTGCCTGATTGCGAACTCGTTGTCGCAGGGCGTCGCAACGACGAACATCGTCCCCGTCTGCCCCGATTTCCTGAGCTTGCGCATAATCTCAACCGCATCAAGGTTCGGCATCCACATGTCCATCACCGCCACGTCGGGCGCTTCGTCTCTGATCGCCTCGAGGATGATGTTTCCGTCCTTCGGGCGCATGATGCAGAAAAACCCTGCATCACGAAGTGCGGTTGCGCACCTGACGCCATATTCCTCGCTGTCGTCGCCGATAAGTACTTTTATTTTCTTGGACTTTTCCATTGTTATTTCAATTTCCTCCGTTATTGTTCTGAAGAAGACCCCGCGGAAAGCCTTAACTCTTCCAGATTCTACCACATAACTTATAAAATTGCAAGACTTTTCCAGCAAAATACCCGACTTAGGGCTGATTTTCGGCTGATTACACAAAAAACGGAGAAATTAACGTGTTTCCAGCGTGGGGAAACCTGCCGAAGCGCGTCGAAAAGAGGACGTTCGTCAATCTGCACAAATTACGACGACGGTAATTGTACAAAATGTCTAATTGAAATGGGTGCGAAAAAGTTGTATAATATTAGAATCAAATTACAATTAGGAGGATTCCTGATGAAGAAGATTATAGCATTGCTTCTCGCTTCCATCATGATTTTTGCATTGGTCGGATGCGGAAGCTCTTCAAGAGAGGTTGTACAACTCACATTCGCCACACAGGATGCCGAGGCTATCCTCAATGCGGCGGGAATTTATCTGCCGGATGCCGAGGACACCGAGGTGTCGGGAAGCTCCATCACATGGTTCGCGTGGTATGACGACATGCAGAACTATTCCGAGGACGAAATCATAAACTCCGGCTACTGGACATTCCAGGAGAAATACGGTTGCTCGATTGAGTGGTACGAGTGCACCTGGGACACAAGATATGACGAGCTCGCAAACCTGATTCTCGCGTCCAACTCGCCCGACTTCTATCCCGGAGACAACGAGGTCTTCCCGAACAGCTGTCTGAAGGGCATCTTCGTCCCCGTCGACGACTATATCGACTATGACGACCCCCTCTGGGAGGGCGAAAAGGAATATGCCTATACCTACTTCTCCATCAAGGACAGACCTTATATAATAGTATACGACAACACCTTCACCAACGTCGTCGCATATAACAGAAGAGTTATGGACGAAAACGGCTTCGACGACCCCGCCGAGCTCTATTATAATGATGAGTGGACCTGGGACGTCTTCTATGAGATGTGCGTCGAGTTCTCCGATGCGGACGAGGACAAGTATGCTCTCGACGGCTTCTGGTACAGCGCAGGTATTATGCACTCCTGCGGCGAGACGATAGTCGTCTATAACACCGAGACTCAGCAGTTCGAAAACAATTCCGACTCGGCGGCAATCGAGAGAGCGGCTTCGCTCCTCTATGACCTGTCGAAGAACGGTTGCATCTATCCGAGATGGAACAACGAAAACTGGAACACAAGAAACAACTCCACCACCGGCGGCGGTATCAAGGAGGGTCTTTGCCTCTTCTATGTCGGCGGTTCGTGGATGTTCACCGACACGGTTGAGAACATCGAAGCTGTCTGGGGCGATATGTCCGAGGGCGAGCTCATGTTCGTTCCCCTTCCCCGTGACGACGACGGCAACGGCTACTACTACACCGAATCCGCCTCCTCCGGCTACTGCATAGTTCAGGGTGCTCCGAACCCCGAAGGCGTTGCGCTTCTTGCGGCTTGCATGAGATTCAAGGTCCTTGACCCGACGGTCGTCGACATCGACAGACTTCAGCTTGAGGAGACCTACCTCTGGACTTCCGACATGCTCGACATGTACGACGTGTGCTATGAGCTCTCGACCTCGACCGACAACATCCTCGTTGTCTACGGCGCAGGCTACGGCACCAAGCTCGAATCGGTCGTCTCGACCTATGAAGGCATCGCTGATTCGGCAGATCCGACCACATGGGCACAACTCAAGGAGTCCTATGACGAACAGCTTGAGTACTACATCCAGCAGTTGAACAGCCAGATTGCGGAGTATGACCCGTATAGCCTGGATAGCGATTATGATAGCTGATTGCGAATGTTGATATGAAAACGCCGCCCTGTTGGGCGGCGTTTTGCGCTTCGCTTATTATCGAACTTCTGTGTTGACACTATTTAGATTATATGTTATAATGTCGACAGTAGAAGAGCGAAAAAACGGCTTGATCCTTTTATACCTAAGGGAAAGAGGTGATAGTTCGTATGACTTTAACTGAAGTTTTGCTTCTTTTGGACCTCATTACGTCTATTGTCTTTGGAACTCTTGGTCTCACGACTGGGAATAAAAAGAAATAGTCGAGAGCTGACTTGACAAGACCCCGACCAATTCCACTTTTTGTGCAACCCTGCAGTTGCATATTCTGGTTGAGTCGAGGCTGTTACAGCAGCCCCGCTCTTCTACTAATAGTATACCCTCTTGGAGCTATTTTGTCAATAGCTTTTTTCTTTTTATCCGTGCTATCATGCAACTTTTGTTTGAAATTCGTTGACACTATTTAAATTATATGTTATAATGTCGATAGCAAGAGAGTGAAAACGGCTTGACCTTTGATAAAACTAAGGAGGTGGCTGTATGACGATTTTTGAGATAGTCTCTACGATTATTTCTGTTATAAATCTGATCGCGGACATTTTCTTCAGAATCCTCGGCTTAAAATCCGGGGATAAAAAGAAATAGCCGCGAACTAGACTAATAGGGACGGCTGATTTCCAAATTTGGTGCAGGCTCTGTATCTGCACATTTTAGATCGAGCCTGAACTGTTGGCGCAGTTCCGCTCTCTTGCTATTTATTATACCCCCAAAAGGCTATTTTGTCAATAGCCCCTTTTATTTTATTCAAAATTGCCAATCGGGTGCCCTGAATTCAGCTATCTGATTGTTCAAAACATCCAAAAAAATTTTTTTCAAAACTTTTTGCAACTTTTTGCGGCGTTTTTGACACTACTTAAACAGCGGAAGGCAAAATCCGAACCCCTCAGTCAGCTTCGCTGACAGCTCCCCTAAGCGTAGGGGAGCCGAGAATACACCTAACTGCCTCTCCTAAGCTTAGGAGAGGGGGACCGCCGCCAAAGGCGGTGGTGGAGTGGTCATCAAATATTTTAAAAAATACTTGACAAGACTTCTCCTCGGTGCTATAATGTCGGTGTGTCGGGTTATTCCGAAACAAATCGGGCAAATATTATGCCCAAGACAAGAATCTCTATACCCGTTTATAGGGATAAAAATAATTTCTTTAAGGAGGAAATTTATCATGAAAATGAGAAAGCTCATGGCTGTCCTTCTGGCAGTCGTAGTTGCCATCTCTGCAATGGCTATCTCTGCGTTCGCTACTGATTACGAGTCTTATGACATCGTTCTTAGCAACACTATGGACACCACTTATACTGGTTCCGCTGAGTTCACAATGTCTGCTCCTGTATATGCTATAACCGGTTATGCTGGAGCAACTGGTATCGAGAGTATCGATATCACTGTTCCCGCTAACTATGCTGACTGGAGCTACACTTCTGTTCCGCATACCATCACTTACAAGGCATCTTTGAACGGTGCAGAGGTTACGCTTGGTACTGTATCTGCTGATTCCTCTACTGTTGGCACATATGTAGATTACACTATCGATATCGGCTACTGGGCATATAGTGCTTACACCGATGCTAGCGGCAATGCTGTAAATGCAATGCTTCCTAACAGTGGTATCGTTTCCACTTCCGGCAACACCTTCACTGTTACTGCTGTTGTATCCTACGCTACTTCTTATGATCCTACCATCTGGGCTAACTATCTTACCTCCGACTGGTGGTATGCTAGCGATGCAACCGCTTCCGGCGTTGCAACTACCTTCACCTACAACTATTCTGATGGTACTTCCAGCGACACTATCCCCGGTTCTGCTATGACCACTGCTAAGGGAACTCCTTCTTCTAGCTCTACAAGCTATGTAACCATCGTTTCTGATGTTACCGCTCAGAATTCTTCTGATGATATCACTGTTGCTGATCTCCTCACTTGGGACCAGACCCTTGCTGCAAGAGCTATGGTTTTGTCCGCTTACAACTCCGGCGAGGCTTATGCTGAGGTTACTGTAACCCTCGAAAATACCATCACCGGCTTTGGCGTATACAACTTGAATACTATTATGACTTCTGATAGTGTTGATAGCTATTCATCTCTCGCATACTTCCTCAGCCTTGCTACTGTTCAGAATTCTGTCAGCACCTATGTTTTGAACGGTTCTACTGACACCCTCGTATTCACCGACATCCCGATGTCTGCTCTTTACAACAATGACTATAGCGTATTCGCTTCTTACCTCACCGTTACTGAGAGCGTTGTTATGAATGATTATGCTGGTTACAACTATGGCACCACCTACACCTATAACACCGATGGTACAAATGGTGTTAGACTCCGTGCAACTTCTGTAGTTCTTACCATCTACTATCCTGTTGACGAAGACGAAGTTGTTGACAACGACGACCCTGTTGAGGATACCAACTCCGAGACTGAGGACGACGAGCTTACTGTAGACGACACTGACGACACCACCACTGAGCCCGAGACCAACCCTACCACCGGTATCGTTTTGGCACTCGTTCCTATGGCTGTTGCCGCTGCTGCTGCTGTAGCTTCTAAGAGAAGATAATTTCCTCCTGTAACGAAGGATAATTAAAATCGATTCTCCCCACCTGATGCAGACAGGTGGGGAGTTTTTTGCGTTTCGGCGAATTTTATCCTTGACATAGGGGGCGTTATGTGCTATAATAATTGACGGTCTTCGAGGTGTGGCTCAGTTTGGTAGAGCGCTACGTTCGGGACGTAGAGGCCGTGGGTTCGAATCCCGTCACCTCGACCATAGAAAAAGCCGGCTAAACGCCGGCTTTTTCGTGAAATTAAAAAAAGATGTTGACATCACATCTGAAATCGGGTATAATATAAGCAAGAGAGCGGAACTGCTCCAACAGTTCAGGCTCGATCTAAAATGTGCAGATACAGAGCCTGCACCAAATTTGGAAATCAGCCGTCCCTATTAGTCTAGTTCGCGGCTATTTCTTTTTATCCCCGGATTTTAAGCCGAGGATTCTGAAGAAAATGTCCGCGATCAGATTTATAACAGAAATAATCGTAGAGACTATCTCAAAAATCGTCATACAGCCACCTCCTTAGTTTTATCAAAGGTCAAGCCGTTTTTCGCTCTCTTGCTGAAAGTATTATAACACGCGTTTCATTATTTGTCAATAAAAAAGCCGCCCAATCGGACGGCTTTCTTTATGCCAATTTGAAGCTATCACAGCACTCTTACTCTCGTAACGCCCTCGATGCTGGCGATATCCTTAACAGCGGCGGCGGAGTCGCCGGTAATGTCGAGCATGGTGTATGCCCAGTCCTTCTTCGACTTGCTGGCGATGTTTTCGATGTTGCAGCCGTCAGCCGAGATGAACGAGGTGATCTGCGAGATGATTGCCGGGACGTTCTTGTGGATGACGCAGACGAGGTGGTCGGCGGTCTTCGCAAGCTCGCACTCGGGGAGGTTTACGGAATTGTGGATTGTGCCCTTCTCGACATAGTCGATGAGCTGAACAGCCGCCATATAAGCGCAGTTGTCCTCCGACTCGGGGGTCGAAGCTCCGAGGTGCGGAATCGCGACGATTCCGTCGTGGCAGAGAAGCTCGTCGTTCGGGAAGTCGGTGACATATGTCGAGACGGAGCCGTTGTCGACAGCCTCGATGATGTCAGCGGTGTTGACAAGCTCGCCACGGGCGAAGTTCAGGATTCTGACGCCCTTCTTCATCTTGCCGATGGATTCTTTGTTGACGGTGTCCTTGGTCTCACTGTTGTAAGGCAGGTGGAGCGAGATATAGTCCGCCTCGGCATAGATTTCCTGCAGGGTCTTGACAACCTTGACGGTCGGCTTGAGTCCCAGAGCCGCATTTACGGAGAGGAACGGGTCGTAGCCGATGACGTTCATGCCAAGAGACAAAGCCGCATTCGCAACCTTAGCGCCGATTGCGCCGAGACCTACGAGACCGAGGGTCTTTCCGGAGATTTCGGGACCTGCGAACTGAGCCTTGCCCTTTTCAACAGCCTTCGGAACGGCGTCGCCTTGACCCTTCAAGGTCTTTGCCCAGTCGATAGCGGCGGGGACGCGACGGGAGGAGAGAATCAGTCCGGCAAGAACGAGCTCCTTAACGGCGTTTGCATTTGCACCGGGAGTGTTAAATACGCAGATTCCCGCTTCCGAGCAACGGTCAATCGGGATGTTGTTGACGCCGGCACCGGCTCTTGCAATCGCCAGGAGCTTGTCGCCGAACTCATAGTCGAGCATTCCGGCGGAACGAACCATTATAGCGTCGGGATTAGCGGTCTCCGAGCCGACGACATACTTCTCCTTGTCGAAGCAGTCGAGACCCGAAGGGGAAATATTATTTAAAGTGAGTACGTTATACATTTTCAGCCTCAAACTTTCTGATGAATTCAACGAGCTTCTCAACGCCCTCGTAAGGCATAGCGTTGTAGATGGAAGCTCTCATGCCGCCGACGGAACGGTGACCCTTGATGTTGATGAGCCCTGCCGCCTTTGCTTCCTTGACGAACTTGGCGTCAAGCTCGTCGCTTCCGGTTACGAAGGGAACGTTCATGATGGAGCGGTCCTTGCCGGAAACGGTAGCCTTGAAAAGCTTTGATTCGTCGAGGCAATCATAGAGAAGCTTTGCCTTCTTCTCGTTGATCTCCTTCATAGCCTCGAGTCCGCCCTTTTCCTTGACCCAGTCAAGAACCAAGCCGAGAATATAGATTCCGTAGGTCGGAGGAGTGTTATACATCGAGCCGTTGTCCGCATGAATCTGATAGTTGAACATGGTCGGGGTGATGTCCATAGCGTTGCCGATGAGGTCTTCGCGGATGATGACGACCGTCAGACCCGCAGGACCCATATTCTTCTGGGCACCGGCATAGATAAGTCCGAACTGCGAAACGTCAACAGGTTCAGACAAAATGCAGGAGGACATATCCGCAACAATCGGAACACCCTTGGTGTCGGGCAGACTTGTGAATCTGGTGCCGTAGATGGTGTTATTATAGCAGATGTGGAAATAGTCTGCCTCGGGGTCGAGCTTCGACTCGTCAATCTCGGGGATGTATGAATAAACCTTATCCTTGGAGGAAGCGACGACGGTGCACTTGCCATAGCGTGAAGCCTCCTGATAAGCCTTGTTGGACCACTGACCGCTGAGGACAAAATCAGCCTTGTTGTTCTTGTTCATAAGGTTCATCGGAACCATTGCGAACTGGCTTGATGCGCCGCCCTGAAGGAACAGAACCTTGTAGTTGTCGGGGATAGCCATAAGCTCTCTGAGCTTAGCCTCGACGCTTGCGATAATCTCGCCGTACTCCTTTGAGCGGTGGGACATTTCCATAACCGACTGTCCGCTCTCGCCATACTCGAGCATTTCGTCCGCCGCACGCTTCAGAACTTCCTCCGGGAGCATTGCGGGACCCGCACTGAAATTATAAACTCTCATTATAAACACCTCGTAAGTCGCCTCCAACTTGCCGGAGCCGACGTATTATGCGGTATCTTATAAAATGCCATCTTACAAAATACCATCCTATACATTATACTCCACTCAAGTACAACTGTCAACAGTAGAAACACAAAGAAATTTTATCACGTTAAAAGGGAGAAGTGGGCATTTTGACGAAAATAAATGGCTCCGATTGGGAACTACAAGTTCCCTATGGAGCCATTTAGAGCCGAAACAGATTCTATTGCGATTTGTTTTTCTTCAGTATCCCCCGATAAATCACCAGGAAGCACACAAGATGCGACAGCGTCGCCATCGTCCACGAGATGGGATAGGACATATAGAGAACCCGAAGGCAGGCGGCGGGGTCGTCGGGGTGGGCGGCTTTGAACTGGGCAAAGTAGGTGCTTATCCATAGGATTCGGAAGCCGCAGACGAACATTATCGTCGTGACGGTCGGCAGAACCGAGTGCCCGACGCCTCTTAAGAGTCCGACAAGGACATCCATCGTGCCGTCAAGGAAATAGGTGAACATGATGACCGACATTCGGACGACGCCGAAGGCGATTTCTTCGGAATTATCCGTATATATTCCCAAGAGCTGGGTGTCGAAGGCTTTCGCAAGAAGCCCGAAGCCTACGCCAACGAGGACGACGAAGCCCATGCACTCGAAGGCGATGGTCTTGATGCGCTTGTACTGCTTCGCGCCGTAGTTCTGACCGGTGAAGGTTATTGACGCCTGATAAACCGAGTTCATCGCCGTGTAGATGAAGCCTTCGATGTTGGAAGCGGCGCCGTTGCCCGCCATAGCGGCAGAGCCGAAGGCGTTGATGGACGACTGGATGATGACGTTCGAAATCGAGAATATCGAGCCCTGAATTCCCGCCGGAAGACCGATTCGGATGATTTCGACGAGCTTCTTCGGGTAAATCTTAATCTTCTTTAAGTAGAGCCTGATCGGTCCGTCCGAACGCATAAGGCAGACGGTAACGAGTATTGCGGAAATGAGCTGAGAGATTATCGTGGCAAGCGCAACTCCCGCAACGTCCATCTTCAGCCCGATTACGAAAATGAGGTTCAGGATTACGTTCACGATTCCCGAAACGGTGAGGTAATAAAGAGGTCTCTTTGTGTCGCCGACGGCACGAAGCACCGCCGCACCAAAGTTATAGAGCATGTTTGCCGGCATGCCGATGAAGTAAATCTTGACATAGAGCGCCGAGAGGTCGATAACCTCTTCGGGCGAATCCATCCAGACGAGCATCTGCCTCGAGGCGAAGAAGCCGAAGATTCCGACCGCAACTCCGCAGACAAGAGCCGTTGCGATTGAAGTGTGCACCGTCTCGCTGACGTCCTTCATTTCTCCCGCACCGAAATGCTGGGAGACGACGACCGAGGTGCCGACCGAAAGCCCCATGAAGACGTTTACTATAAGGTTTATGAGAGCCGAGGTCGAGCTGACCGCCGCCAGAGAGTTATCGCTTCCCCAGTGACCGACCACCACGATATCAGCGGCGTTATACAAAAGCTGGAGCATGCCCATAGCCATGAGCGGAATCGTGAACCGAATAATCTTCGGAAGAAGCGACCCCGTCGTCATGTCCATGGTTCTTGAGCTTTCGCCCCGTTTTATCTTGAACAAGAGATATTCCCCCTAATCACTTTACAAACAACTAACAATATTACTCCATTTCACTCATAATTTCAACCGCTTTTTCGACATTTTCCTCACGAATTTTACGGATTTTACAGACAAAAATCTGTTGACTTTGCCCCTCGGATGCTTTATACTCATATTAAGATTTCAAAACTCAGGGACAGGTGATTTTTTCAATGGCAGAATATAAAATTTATGGTATACATATGGGCAAGGCGAACTGCTCGGTTGACCTCTCGAACGGCAGTGAGCGCGGCGAGTATGTAAATCAGGATTACATTTTAAATAAGCTCGGTCGTCCGCACCGTGCTGTCAACCTCATGTATTGCTACTATCCTCTCGATGCGGGCTTTCCCGTCAGGGCGAGCGTCGCGTTCCCCTCAAAGGACACCACCAACGCTTGGGGCTTCCCCTATGACGATTACTACACCTACGGTGGCGGCCTGAACGGCTCGAAGGACGCTCCCGTTTTCGAGCAGATGAGAGATATCCGCAGACACGGTCAGGACGTTATCCTGACACTCACCATCGACCCGCATGTCTCGGACGAGCATCTTATTGCGATTGCAAAAGACCTGCTTCCGTTCGGAAGATTGATGATAAGAATCAACCACGAGGCGACCGGCAACTGGTTCTCCTTCAACAAGAGATGCACCTATGCAGAGGTCGGTGCTTTCTTCGCCCGGTTTGCGAAAATCCTGCACGAATACGCCCCGAACGTCAAGACTATTCTCTGTGCCGGATGCTATGACCCCGCAACGGGCAAGCTCGAGAAAGAAGAGGAATTCGCCGCGGCGGCTCAGGAGACCGACATCTGGTCGATAGACAAATACATGGCTCTCCACTGGGGCTGGCCCTATGACATCGCCGAGAAGGGCGGCGGCTCCTATGGCTACACCGGTGCCGAGGCGGTCTATAAATCGCTCGAGGATACCTATAACAGGTATAAAGAATCCACCGGCATGGTCAAGCCGATGGTAATGAGCGAGCACAACGCCGACGGCGACGTCACCGGTCCTTATGACCAGTGCAAGATTATGCGCCACTTCTGCGACATGGTCGTTGACAAGAAGGCGACGTGGATTGAGGGCTTCGCACTCTATCAGTTCCGCGACAGAGGCAGACTCGGGCTCGAGCTCGAGGACCCGAACAACCCCGAGGTCGGAATCGAACAGCCGCTGATGGCGGAGTATAAGAAGATAATTCATGAAGACTGGTTCGAGCCGAAGATGGACTATTCGGGCGAGCAGAAGCTCCCCGTAACCGTCCGTTGGGGCGGCTCGGAGGACTCGGACGGAATCGCAATCCCCCTCAAGTTCGAGGAGAACCCGACCTTCTGCGAGCTCTGGTTCGACGAGGACGACGAATCGAACATGATGATTGAGCTTAACGACAGATGGTTCTATAAGTCCCCGAAGGCAAAATATGTCGACCTGATGCCGGCGTTCTATGAAAATCCCCTTGACGGCAAGACGAAGCTCAGCTTGAAGATATTCTGCCCTCCGGCAAGCGGTGAGAACGAGGACGGAGCGATTGATTCCTACACCACAATCGAGAAGCTCCCGAAGATTCGCATCGCCTATGAGCCATGCATCCCGTTCACGAACTGAGGCGCAAGATGGTCTATAACTATATAAGAAAAGCGCACTACTACGAGACCGACCAGATGGGCGTTGTCCACCACGCGAACTATATCCACTGGATGGAGGAAGCGAGAATCGAGATGATGGACGACATGGGTCTCGGCTACAAGACGGTCGAGGAGAACGGAATCGTCTCCCCCGTCGTCTCGCTCAGTATCGACTATAAGACGAGCGTCATGTACGACGACATGGTCGAGGTTAGGGTCAGCGTCAGGCGCTACACCGGCGTGTCCCTGATAATCGGCTACGAGATGTTCGACCAAAACTCGGGGAAAATCTGCGCCACCGCCGAATCAAAGCACGGGTTCATCAGAGACGGGAAGATTATTTCTGTAAAGAGAGAATTTCCGGAACTTGATGAGGCAATTAGGAAGTATATGGGATAAACCCCTCAGTCGCCCTTCGGGCGCCAGCTCCCCTTTCAGGGGAGCCTTTTTGTATCCGTACAAACTTTTGCAAGAGCAAAAAAAGCCTCCCCTGAAATGGGGAGACAGTTTTGCTTTGCAAACTGGGACCGGCGAAGCCGGTGGAGGGGTTTCCGAGGGGTTATTCCTCTGTTTCTGCCTTTTTCTTCTTACCCCTCTTCGTCGCAACCCTCATAATAACCACAACAATTATAACAGGCACCGCAACAAGCACGATATACGGCAGGGCGCTGACAATCCAGACGAACGCGTCCTTGAAGCCTTCGCCGATGTTATAGAAGCTGTCCGAAAGGTTCGATTTGATTCGCTCGAAGACGGTCGGGTTGCTCGTTTCGGTTGAGATGCGGCGGACTTCGCTTACATCTATATAGAACGTGCTGTAGGAAATCCTGTCGTCATAGGTCTTGAGCTGAGCGGTGTAGGATTCAATCTCGTAATTCACGTCCGTGAGATAGCTCTGAATCTGGAGGATTTCCTCGACCGTTTCGGCTTTCTCCATGAGCTGAAGGAAGCTGTCGCGCTCCGTTTTGAGAGCCGTGAGCCGAGCCTCGATGTCGACGTATGAAGAGGTGACGTCGTTGACGTATTCATAGCTATAGGTGACCGTCGCCATGTTGCCGATCGCCTCGGCAAACTCGTCGTAGTAATCGGCAGGGATTCTGATGGTGAAGTCGGCATATCTGAGCCCGCTCGAATAGTAGGAGTTCCCCGACTCGGAGGAGCTCTCGATATAGCCGCCGAACTGCGAAACGTAGCTCTTCAGATCCGCAACAAATTGGTCATATTCAACCGTCTGCACGTCCATCGTGCGGTTTTTGATGAGCTTTCGGGTGGAAGCTTCGACGTCCGTGTCGTCATAGACGGAGTCGGAGGCTTCGGCGGCTTCGACCACAGACTCATCAACCTTGTAGTCATCGTACCAACCGAAGTCGGAGTCATAATAAGAGCTGGATGCGTTTGCAGCCGAGTCGGTGGCATAACTCGCCCCGCAACCCGCAAGAATAACCGCCGAGCAGGCTATCGCCAGGATAGTAAGTATTTTTCTTTTCATAGTATCACGCCTTTCATTTTAATAGGGTGTGCGTATATCACAGCTTGAATGCTGTTCTATTATTAAAACACATCAGAGGGGCGGATTATTAAAACACATCAGAGGGGCGGATTATTGCATCGACAGAAATAAAATTTTTGATTGTTTTGTTGACAGTGTTCCCGAACATATGCTATAATAATTTCGGTGAGAGGTCGGTTGCTCTTTCCTCGCAAGAGGGAGGTGAAGCCACTATGGACATCGCACAAACCATTCAGTTGATACTTCTTGTATTGACAGCCATCAGATTGGGTCTTGACCTTGGCGAACGCCGAAAGAAATAAACCGCCCTGAGTCCTTCAGCGCGGTTACTTGGAACATAGTTCTGTGAATTACTGGGAAGAGTAACTGTTGCCTGAATTCGCACTTCAGGTAACCCTCTCACCACTTTTATTATACCGTAGTCGGGCTGTTTTGTCAACAGTCTTTTTTACTTTCCCGGTTTTATCCGAAAATTTTTTTCAGCGAAATTCAAAAAAATTTCGCGTAAGTGCTTGACAAGCCTTGGAAATTAGTGTATACTATGATACTGATTCATAATGGCTAAAAAGACGCCTTTTTATAATAAGCCCAAAATTGGGCGTAATTTTTTCACGAACTTTTCTTGAAAATCGGCTGTGGGTTTGTACGAGTTGTACAAAATTGCCGGTTTTCGGGCGAGAGCGTGTCAAGAGGGCGGGCGTTTTCAAGCGTTATTTGCAAATTAAAACCTATCTGAATACAAGGAGTGATAAGCTAATGGTCAATGTCAAGGACGTTCAGCTTGGCAAGCACGTTGTCAGAAAGAGCTTTGCGAAAATCGACGAAGTTCTCGAGATGCCGAATCTTATCGACATTCAGAAAGTCTCCTACAAGTGGTTTATGGACGAAGGCTTGAGAGAGGTCTTCCGCGATACAGCCGCTATCAAGGACTACAACGAGACGCTGGAGCTGAGCTTTGTTGACTACAGGCTCGACAAAGAGCCCAAGTACACTATTGCGGAGTGCAAGGAGAGGGACACCACATATGCGGCGCCGCTTCGTGTAACTGCAAGACTCCACAACCTCGAGACCGGCGAAATCAAGGACTCGGAAATCTATATGGGCGACTTCCCGCTCATGACCCCTTCGGGCACCTTCATCATCAACGGTGCGGAAAGAGTCGTCGTTTCCCAGCTCGTTCGTTCTCCGGGCGTTTACTATGCCGTCGAGAAGGACAAGGTCGGCAAGGACCTCTTCAGCTCAACGGTCATCCCGAACAGAGGCGCATGGCTCGAATATGAGATGGATTCGAACGACGTTGTTTATGTCAGAATCGACAAGAACAGAAAGATTCCGATTACCACCTTCATCCGTGCTCTCGGCATCGGCACCAATCAGGAAATTGACGAATTCTTCAACCATGACCCGAGACTTTCCGAGACAATGCTTCAGAAAGACTCCACAAACACAACCGAGGAGGGACTCCTTGAAGTCTACCGCAGACTTCGCCCGGGCGAGCCTCCGACGGTCGACACAGCTATCACTCACATAAATAACCTCTTCTTCGATGCAAGAAGATACGACCTCTGCAGATTCGGTCGTTACAAATACAACAAGAAATTGGGCGTTGCCTCAAGAATTGCCGGCTATGTCCTGACAAGACCGGTTGTCGCTCCTCTTACGGGCGAAATCCTCGCCGACCAAGGCGACATGGTCACAAGCGAACTTGCCGCAAAGATTGAGCAGGCAGGCGTCAAGGAAGTCTATATCGACGTTGAGAAGAGAGAAATGATCACCGACGCCGAAGGTCAGGTAACCCATAAGGTTGAGCATGTCGAGGTCAAGGTTATCGGCAACGGCATGGTCGACATCGACGAGTATATCGACTTTGACGCGAAGCCCTTCGGAATCAACGAAAAGGTTTCGTTCACCGTCCTCAAGGAAATCCTCGAGAGCGCCACGAACCATGACGAGCTCGTCGAGCAGATTAAGGCTCGTCGCGAAGAGCTCATCCCGATGCACATCACAATCGAGGACATCTGGGCTACCATCAGCTACTTCCTGAACCTCTGCGAGGGCGTCGGAAGTGTCGACGACATCGACCACCTCGGCAACAGAAGAATCCACTGCGTCGGAGAGCTTCTCCAGAACCAGTTCAGAATCGGTATGGCTCGAATGGAAAGAGTCATCCGTGAAAGAATGAACATCCAGTCTCAGGACATCGAAACCGTAACTCCTACGGCTCTTATAAATATCCGTCCGATTACGGCGGCAATAAGAGAGTTCTTCGGAAGCTCTCCTCTTTCGCAGTTCATGGATCAGTCGAACCCTCTGGCGGAGCTTACCCACAAGAGAAGACTTTCAGCCCTCGGTCCCGGCGGTCTTTCAAGAGACAGAGCAGGCTTCGAGGTAAGAGACGTTCACTACACCCACTACGGCAGAATGTGCCCGATTGAGACCCCTGAAGGACCTAACATCGGACTTATCTCCTATCTCGCATCCTATGCGAAGATTAACGAATACGGCTTCATCGAAGCCCCCTACCGCAGGGTAGACAAGGCAACGGGAGTCGTAACCGACGAGGTTGTCTATATGACCGCCGACGTCGAGGATAACTACATGATTGCTCAGGCGAACGAGCCTCTGA
Organism: Oscillospiraceae bacterium; assembly: GCA_021201135.1. GTDB lineage: Bacteria > Bacillota > Clostridia > Oscillospirales > Ruminococcaceae > Faeciplasma. Next base: position 36,028 of record JAJQGT010000015.1, on the reverse strand, counting down.
CGGAGGACAACAAGTTTGCCCGTCCCAAGGTCAACGGCAGATATCGTGACCAGATTATGGAAATCGACCGTGAGGACATCGACTTCATGGACGTATCGCCTAAGATGGTCGTTTCCGTCGCTACAGCGATGATTCCGTTCCTCGAGAACGACGACGCTAACCGTGCCCTGATGGGCGCTAACATGCAGAGGCAGGCGGTTCCGCTTCTCACAACCGAAGCTCCGATTGTCGCCACCGGCATGGAGTATAAGGCTTGCGTCGACTCGGGCGTTGCTGTCGTAAGCGATGCCGCCGGCGTTGTAGAAAAGGTTGACGCTTCGGAAATCGTTGTCCGTGAAGACAGCGGCGAGCTCCACACCTATCCATTAACCAAGTTCAAGAGAAGTAACTCGGGAACATGTACGAACCAGAGACCGATAGTTGAAAAGGGCGAGAGAATCGACGCTCATCAGGTTATCGGCGACGGTCCCGCAACCTGCAACGGCGAAATCTCCCTCGGCAAGAACGCACTCATCGGCTTCATGACCTGGGAAGGCTATAACTACGAGGACGCCGTACTTCTGAACGAAAAATTAGTAAGAAACGACGTATATACATCAATCCACATCGAGGAGTATGAGCTCGAGTGCAGAGAAACCAAGCTTGGTCCCGAGGAAATCACGAAGGATATCCCCGGTGTCGGCGAAGATGCTCTTAAGGACCTCGACGAAAACGGTATCATCAGAATCGGCGCTGAAGTAAGAAGCGGCGACATTCTTGTCGGCAAGGTTACCCCCAAGGGCGAAACCGAGCTTACTGCCGAGGAAAGACTGCTCCGTGCAATCTTCGGTGAGAAGGCAAGAGAAGTAAGAGACAACTCGCTGAGAGTTCCTCACGGCGAGTCGGGCATCATCATCGACGTAAAGGTATTTACGCCTGAGAACTGCGATGAGCTTCAGCCCGGAGTAAACATGCTTGTAAGATGCTACATTGCGCAGAAGAGAAAGATCTCCGTCGGCGACAAGATGGCAGGTCGACACGGCAACAAGGGTGTTGTTTCGAGAATCCTTTCTCAGGAGGATATGCCGTTCCTCGAAGATGGCACGCCTCTTGACATCGTTCTTAACCCCTTGGGCGTTCCTTCAAGAATGAACATCGGTCAGGTTCTCGAGGTCCACCTCGGTATGGCTGCCAAGAAGCTTGGCTGGAAGGTTATGACGCCGGTATTCGACGGCGCACACGAAGAGGACATCCGCGAGTGCTTCAAGCTTGCGGGTATGGCGGAGGACGGTAAGACAACCCTCTATGACGGTAGAACCGGTGAGCCCTTTGACAACCGCGTAACCGTCGGAATCATGTATTACCTCAAGCTCCACCACCTCGTTGACGATAAGATTCACGCACGTTCCGTCGGTCCTTATTCGCTCGTCACTCAGCAGCCGCTCGGCGGTAAAGCTCAGTTCGGCGGACAGAGATTCGGTGAAATGGAGGTCTGGGCACTCGAAGCCTATGGCGCCGCCTATACTCTTCAGGAAATCCTCACCGTCAAGTCGGACGACACGATAGGAAGAGTCAAGACCTACGAGGCAATAGTCAAGGGTCAGAACGTTCCTCAGTCTGGCATTCCCGAGTCCTTCAAGGTTCTCGTCAAGGAGCTCCAGTCGCTGGCACTCGATGTAAGAGTACTCGATGCTGACGGAGCGGAGATCGACCTCAAGCAGGACTTCGAGGACGATAACGACATCATTCCTCAGCCTGTTTCAGATCCCGACGACGACTACGGAATGTGCGAAGTAGCGGACGAAGGAATTGACGACAACTACGAAGGCGACGACTATGACGAGTTCGGAGACGAGGACGAGGACGACGATTCCGGCTTCGAAGGCTTCTCGGTCAAGGATTCTGATTCGGACGACATAATCGAATAAATGCGTTCCCTTTCGGGACCGCACACAGAAACCTGCGGTTTCTGTGGGGAAAGTGCAGTAACACACTGTAATACGATGTAAAGAGGGTTTGCATTTTGGAATTTAACGTATTTGATTCTATAAAAATCGGTCTTGCTTCGCCCGAGCAGATAAGAAGCTGGTCGCACGGCGAAGTAACAAAGCCCGAAACCATCAACTACCGCACGCAGAAGCCTGAAAGAGACGGTCTTTTCTGCGAAAGAATCTTCGGTCCGACCAAGGACTGGGAGTGCCATTGCGGCAAGTACAAGAAGATTCGCTTCAAGGGCAAGGTCTGCGAAAGATGCGGCGTTGAGGTTACAAGAGCCAAAGTAAGACGTGAGCGTATGGGTCACATCGAGCTTGCGGCTCCCGTCTCCCACATCTGGTACTTCAAGGGAACACCTTCGAGAATCGGACAGATGCTCGAAATCTCCTCGAAAAGACTCGAGGAAGTTCTCTACTTCACAAAATATATCGTAACCGATCCGGGCGACACCGGGCTCGTCAAGAAGCAGATTCTGACAGAGCGCGAGTATCAGGACGCCAAGGAGCGCTATGAGGACAAGTTCACCGCCAAGATGGGCGCAGAGGCTATTCAGGAGCTGTTGCGCGAAATCGACGTCGAGGCACTTGCCGCCGAGCTCAAGGCGGAGCTCAAGGATCTGCCGCAGGGTCAGAAGAGAATTAAGCTTCTTAAGAGGCTCGAAATCGTCGAGGCATTCAGAACCTCCGGCAACAAGCCCGAGTGGATGATTATGGATGTAATTCCGGTCATTCCTCCGGATCTTAGACCTATGGTTCCCCTCGACGGCGGAAGATATGCGACTTCCGACCTTAACGACCTCTACAGAAGAGTTATAAACCGTAACAACCGACTCAAGAGAATGCTTGAGCTCGACGCTCCCGACATCATCGTCAGAAACGAAAAGAGAATGCTTCAGGAAGCGGTCGACGCACTCATCGACAACGGTCGTCACGGAAGACCCGTAACCGGACCCAACAACCGTGCATTCAAGTCGCTCTCCGACATGCTCAAGGGCAAGCAGGGACGCTTCCGCCAGAACCTTCTCGGCAAGCGTGTCGACTATTCCGGACGTTCGGTTATCGTCGTCGGACCTGAGCTCAAGATGTATCAGTGCGGACTCCCGAAGGAGATGGCGCTCGAGCTCTTCAAGCCTTTCGTAATGAAGAGACTTGTTGACACGAATCCGCAGATTAACATAAAGTCGGCAAGAAAGATGGTCGAAAAGGGCACAGACGAGGTCTGGGACGCCCTCGAGAACGTTATTCAAGGTCACCCCGTGCTTCTTAACCGTGCACCGACGCTCCACAGACTCGGTATTCAGGCTTTCGAGCCGGTACTCGTTGAAGGAAGAGCTCTTAAGCTCCATCCTCTGGCATGTACAGCATACAACGCCGACTTCGACGGAGACCAGATGTCCGTTCACGTTCCTTTGTCGGTTGAGGCTCAGGCAGAGGCTCGGTTCCTCATGCTCGCCGCCAACAACCTCCTTAAGCCCGCAGACGGCAAGCCGGTTACCGTTCCTACTCAGGACATGGTCTTGGGCTCCTATTACCTGACACTCGTCAAGGACGGCGAGAAGGGCGAGGGCAAGATTTTCCGCGACGTAAACGAAGCCATGATGGCATATCAGGCGGGAATCGTCTCCTTGCAGGCTAAGATTAAGGTAAGAGTAAGCCGCATGGTCGACGGGGAAGAGAAGCATAAGATCATCGACACCACCGTCGGAAGACTCATCTTCAACGAGAGCATTCCTCAGGACCTCGGCTACGTCGACAGAAAAGACCCCGAGAAGATGTTCGGGCTCGAGGTTGACTTCCTTGTCAAGAAGAAGCAGCTCGGCGATATCATCGACCACTGCCTCAACAAGCACGGAACCACCAAGACGAGCGAAATGCTCGACAATATAAAGGCGATGGGCTATAAGTACTCGACCAAGTCGGGTATCACCGTTGCCGTAAGCGACGCTGTTATTCCTCCTCAGAAGAAGGACATCCTTGCCGACGCTGACCAGAAGGTTGACAAGATTGACAAGCAGTATAAGCGTGGTCTTATCTCAAGAGCCGAAAAGTCGAAGAGATTTATCGAAATCTGGACTAAGGCGACCGACGATGTAACCACCGCTTTGCAGGATAACATGGATAAGTACAACCCCATCTACATGATGTCCGACTCCGGAGCGAGAGGTTCTCTTGCTCAGATAAGACAGCTTGCCGGTATGAGAGGACTTATCGCAAATACTTCCGGTGCGACAATCGAAATGCCTATCAGAGCTAACTACCGTGAAGGTCTTACAGTCCTCGAATACTTCATCTCCTCAAGAGGTGCAAGAAAGGGACTTACCGATACGGCGCTTCGTACCGCCGACTCGGGATATCTTACCCGTAGACTTGTCGACGTTTCTCAGGATGTCATCATCACCGAGGACGACTGCGGAACTCACGAAGGCATCGACGTATTCGAAATCCGTAACGGCAACGAGCTTATTGAACCGTTCGACGAAAGACTTGTCGGAAGATTCCTTGTTGAGGATCTTATCGACGAAGCAACCGGCGAGGTTGTAATGTCTTCTGACAAGCTCATGACCCACGACGACGCCAAGACGGTTATCAAGTATCTTGAGTCCGTCGGAAAAGACAGAATCGCAATCAGGTCCGTCTTGGGATGCAAGTCGAAGCGCGGCGTCTGCGCCAAGTGCTATGGCATGGATCTGGCTCACTCCACCGTCGTTTCAGTCGGTGAGGCTGTCGGTATCATCGCCGCACAGTCCATAGGCGAGCCGGGTACTCAGCTCACAATGAGAACCTTCCACACCGGCGGCGTTGCATCTGCCGAGGATATCACCCAGGGTCTTCCGAGAGTTGAAGAGCTCTTCGAGTCAAGAAAGCCGAAGGGCGCCGCAATCCTTTCGAAGACGGACGGCGTTGTAAGCTTTGACGAAATCAAGAAGAGCCGTGTAATAGTTGTCACCAACCCCGAAACCGGCGACGTTCAGCAGTATTCGATTCCTTGGGACTATAGAATCGTCGTCAAGGAAGGCGAGGAGGTCAAGGCGGGCGATTTGCTCACCGCAGGCTCCAAGAATCCTGCCGATATCCTTGCAATTCAGGGAACAGAGGCAGTCAGAAACTATATCATCACCGAAGTTCAGAAGGTATATAGATTACAGGGCGTTGACGTAAACGACAAGCATATCGAGGTTATCACCCGTCAGATGCTCCGCCGCGTCAAGGTCGAAGACCCGGGATCGAGCTATCTCCTGCCGGGCTCACTCATCGACAGAAACGAAGTCGAGCAGATGAACCGCGAGATTCAGGAAGAAATCGACGCCGGCAACGAGGACGCAAAGCTCATCACGACCTCTCCCGTTATCCAGGGTATCACCAAGGCTTCCTCGAGCTCCGAGAGCTTCCTCTCCGCCGCTTCCTTCCAGGAGACGACAAGAGCTTTGACGGATGCCGCCATCAAGGGCAAGACCGACCATCTCCTCGGACTCAAGGAGAACGTTATCATCGGTAAGCTTCTGCCGGCAGGTACCGGTATGCAGGTTTACAATAACGTCGAGGTCGTCAAGAACGAGGCGTTTGCAGAACATAACGCTCCCGCAACTCCCGTCCGTCCGACACCGAAGCCGATTAACGTAACCCCCTTGGCTCCCATCGTTGACGACGAGCCGGAGGAGGATGCCGTAGAGCCTATTGTCACGAGACCCGTAGACACAAGAACCGCAGAAGAGATTCACGATTCCATCTACGGAGTTGTCCGCGACACGGCAAGAACCGACGCTGAGCAGATGAATCAGCCCTCTGCCGAATAATCACGACAGTTTCATCCATTCTTTTTCATTCTCTTTATGTGCCCCCAACCGCCCTCCCAAATCTCGGTTGGGGGCGAACCTTTTTATAAACGTCTTGACAACCGAAGGATAATCGGCTATAATAGTCAGGCTCGGGGGAAACTGTTGCAAGTGCGGGGTCTTCCGGCAAAAAATAACGGGTGTCACCTTGAAAACCACCCGGATAAAAAACAAGGAGTAATTTAACATGAAAAACTTATCCGTATCAAGACTTGTGAAATTAGCGGTAGTGACGGCAATCTATGTCGCACTGACATTGGCTCTGAGCTCGCTATCCTATGGCAATATCCAGTTCCGGATTGCCGAGGCGCTGATGCTCCTCTGCTTCTACCGTAAGGACTACGGCATTTCTTTGATTCTTGGGTGCTTCTTAGCAAATGTTTTCAGCACCATCGGAATCGTGGACATGGCGTTCGGAACGGCGGCGACGGTTTTGGCTGTAATCTGCATGATGTACAGCCCGAATATCTACGTCGCGTCAATCTTCCCGGTCATTTTCAACGGTCTGATAGTCGGAGCCGAGCTCTACTGGTTCGTTGGGCTTCCGTTCTGGATTTCCGCTCTGGAGGTAGCTTTCGGCGAATTCGTCTGCGTCTGCGTCCTGGGCATCATCCTCTTCAAGCTACTTGAGAAGAACAAGAAGTTCATGAAGCTTATCACAGACTGAGGTTTGAGAACGGCAAAAATTTTTTCAGAAAAAATGCGAACGGGGTGCAATAATTCGGCGCCCCGATTTGTATTATAGGTATAAGAGCTTTTTTCCGAATGGAATCGCACTTATCATACTTTCAAAGAAATCTCCCATCCCGAAGCGCACGGGGTGGGAATTCTTTTTTGCGAAGCAAAAAAGAAGGAAGTTCGCCGTTGGCGAACTTCCAGTTTATAAATACCTCTTGATTTTCCCCGACAAACAGTATATAATATCATTGGTCAAGAAAACACTTTATCGGAAAGAGGAAATAAATTGATTAGAAATGATTTGAGAAACATCGCTATAATCGCTCACGTTGACCACGGAAAGACTACTTTGGTCGACGGCATGCTCAGGCAGAGCGGTACATTCAGAGAAAATCAGGTCGTGAACGAGCGAGTTATGGACTCGAACGACATCGAGCGCGAGAGGGGAATAACCATCCTCGCCAAGAACACCTCTGTCGTCTATAAGGACGTCAAAATCAACATCGTCGACACCCCCGGTCACGCCGACTTTGGCGGTGAGGTCGAGAGAATCCTCAAGATGGTTGACGGCGTAATTTTGCTTGTTGACGCCGCCGAGGGACCCATGCCCCAGACGAGGTTTGTTTTACAGCACGCTCTCGAGCTCGGGCACAGAGTCATCATCGTCATAAATAAGATTGACCGCCCGGACGCGAGAATCGACGAGGTAATCGACGAGTGCTATGAGCTTCTGATGGACCTGAACGCTTCGGACGAACAGCTCGACTCCCCGATTCTCTTCTGCTCGGGAAGGGACGGCACAGCCTCGACGGACGAGCACACCCCCGGAACGGACCTGACTCCGCTCTTTGACAAAATACTCGAATATATCCCGGCGCCCGAGGGCGAGCCGGAGGAGCCCTTGCAGCTTCTCGTGTCCTCGATTGACTATAACGACTATGTCGGACGAATCGCCATCGGCAAGATTGAGCGCGGCTCCGTCAAGGTGGGTCAGGAGGTCACCATCGGCGACTACCACGAGACGAAGAAGCCTTACAGAGGAAAGATTGTAACCCTCTATCAGATTGCCGGTCTCGAGCGTGTCCCCACCGAGAAGGCAACGGTCGGCGATATCGTCTGTATCAGCGGCATCGAGAACATCACCATCGGTGACACCATCTGCGATACGCAGAATTTCGAGCCGCTTCCCTTCGTCAAGATAAGCGAGCCGACGGTCGAGATGACCTTCTCGGTCAACGATTCGCCGTTTGCGGGCAGAGAGGGCAAGTACGTCACTTCGCGCCACCTCCGCGAAAGACTCTTCAGGGAGCTTCTGAAGGACGTTTCGCTTCGTGTATCAGAAACCGACTCCACCGACTCGTTCAAAGTCGCAGGTCGTGGCGAGATGCACCTTTCAATACTTATCGAGAACATGCGCCGTGAGGGCTATGAGATGGGCGTTTCGACGCCGAGAGTCCTCTATAAGGAGATTGACGGCAAGCTCTGCGAACCGATTGAGGAGCTCGTTGTCGACGTCCCCGAGACGTCTGTCGGCGCAGTCATGGAGAAGATGGGCACCAGAAAAGCCGAAATGGTCTCGATGAACCCGATGGGCTCACGCATGAGGGTCGTCTTCCACGTTCCCGCAAGAGGCTTGTTTGGCTACAGAAACGAGTTCCTTACCGACACCAAGGGCGAGGGCATCATGAGCTCCGTCTTCTACAGCTATGAGCAGTATAAGGGCGACATCCCGAGGCGCTCGAACGGCTCTCTCGTGGCTTTCGAGACAGGCGAAGCCGTAACTTATGGTCTTTACAACGCGCAGGAGAGGGGAGCTCTCTTCATCGGTGCGGGCACTCCCGTTTATGAGGGCATGATTGTCGGCGTCTCCCCGAAGCCGGGCGACCTCGTCGTCAACGTCTGCAAGAAGAAGCACCTGACGAACACTCGTGCAAGCGGAAGTGACGACGCACTCAGGCTTATTCCCCCGAGGGTTCTGAGCCTTGAGGACAGCCTTGAATTCATCGCGGACGACGAACTTGTCGAAGTAACGCCGAAGAATATAAGACTCAGAAAGAAGACACTTTCGAATATTCAGAGAGCGAAGGACAGAGCGAAGCTATAATCCCAAAAAACTTTGCAAAACCTATTGACAAATAGGCTCATACACGCTAAACTTATCGTAGACTTATTTTATAAGACTCTATAGTAGGAGGAGGTACTTTTATGGTATTTGATAAAATCGTGGCGATTATCGCCGATCAGCTCGATATGGAAGTCAGCGACATCACTGCCGATTCCACTTTCGAAAATCTCGGTGCGGATTCTCTCGACGTTGTCGACGTTATAATGACTCTCGAGGATGAGTTTGACATGGAGATTCCCGACGAGGCAATCGAAGGAATGAAGACCGTCGGCGAGCTCGTCAAGTTCGTTGAGGACAATACTTGATTTGTAAGTGGTGTGGCAACACTTTATGTGTTGTGACAACATTTTATGTGTCGTGTCTACCCAATATAAACAGGAAACTTTGAAAAAGCAAAGCCCTCCGAGGACAGAGAAATCTGTCCTCTTGTTTTTTCTCTTTCCCCGTTGCAAAACCCTTTGATTTGTGGTACAATATACTTAACATTGAAATTTCGCACGGGGCGTTGTCGCCGTGCAGAAGGGACCAGTATGCTTCATGAAAAATCGTGCGGCGGGATTGTCTGGCGCAAGTTTCATGGCAACACGGAAATACTGCTTGTAAAGCACATAAACAGCGGGCATTGGTCGTTCCCAAAGGGTCACGTCGAAGAAGGCGAGACGGAGATTCAGACCGCCACTCGGGAGATTTTCGAGGAGACGGGAATCGAGGTCATCATCGACCAGACCTTCCGGGAGACGGTGTCCTACTCCCCGAAAAAGGGAACTCACAAAACGGTGGTTTATTTCCTCGCCAAGGCGAAGAACACCGATTTTGTTCCGCAGGAGGACGAGATTGCCGACATCAAGTGGGTTGAAATCGACCGGGCGGATGCCGTGTTGTCCTATGATAACGACAAAAGTGTAGCCCAGAAGGCTCGAGGACACATCACATGAAAAAAGCCGGCTCAGCCGGCTTTCGCATTATAATACGCCTCTAAGATTTCCGATTCCATCTCCTGTCTCGCTTCCGTCGAGATGGGATGGACTATGTCGCGGAAGACGCCGGTGTCGTCGCGGCGTGAGGGCATGGCGACGAAGAGGCGGTCCTCGCCCTCGATGACCTTGATGTCGTGGACGGCAAAGGCGTTGTCGAACGTGACGCTCACGATTCCCTTGAGCTTTCCCTCGGGGATGAGCTTTCTTACTTTGATACCCGTAATTGTCATGGCAAATTGTCCTTTCAAGTTTTAGACTATCCCTATTTTTGCCGTGAAGACGGGATTTTATACCATCGGGGAGCCGATTTTGAGCTTAGAACGAAATTTTTTTGAGAAAATTCCCGAAAAGGTGTTTATTTTTTCTTCGAAATGTAATATACTTAAGGTGAACTTTTGTAACCCCTCCACCAACGCCTTCGGCGTCGGTCCCCCTCCCCTTTCAGGGGAGGCTTAACCTGCCTCTTTGCAAGGCTTGTGAGAGAATACAAAAAGGCTCCCCTGAAAGGGGAGCTGTCAGCCGTAGGCTGACTGAGGGGTTTCCATTTGGAGGCTAACATATGTCAGAAAAATTCTCCCTCGCCAGGGACTCAATCCTTGCGGGGAAGCAACATATACATTTCATCGGCATCGGCGGGAGCGGGATGTTCCCTCTGGCTCAGATTCTTCACGGAATGGGCTTCTATCTCACCGGCTCGGACAATAACGAGACGGAAACCTTGGAGCAGGTTCGTGCGATGGGCATCCCCGTCTTCATGGGTCAGCGCGCCGAGAATATCGAGGGCGCAGACCTAATCGTCCACACCGCCGCCATCATGAGCGACAACCCGGAGCTCATTGCCGCAAAAGCAAGCGGCGTGCCGGTGCTCGAGCGCTCCGAGCTTCTGGGGCTCGTCACAAAAAGCTATGATAACGCCGTCTGCGTCTCGGGAACTCACGGGAAGACCACGACCTCCTCGATGCTGGCGGAGATTATGCGTGAATCCGGCGAGGATTTCGGCTGTGTAATCGGCGGGAAGCTTCGCTCAATCGGCGGCTCGGGAAGAACCGGCAACGGCGACAAGATGGTCTGCGAGTCCTGCGAATTTGTCGACACGTTTCTGAAGCTCTATCCCGACATCGCGATAATTCTTAATATAGATGCCGACCACCTCGATTATTTCAAGACGATGGATAACCTGAAAGCGTCGTTTCATAAATTCGCCGGGAATGCCACGAAGTGCTTGATATACAACGGCGACGACGCGAACACCCTCGAAGCGGTTGCGGGTGTCTCAGGAAAAGACTTGATTACCTTCGGCTGGTCGGACACAAACGACTATTACCCCGTCATACACGAAATCCGTGGGCTTCTGACGACGTTTTCCGTCTTCCATAAGGGAACTATGCTGTCTGACGCTGAAATCCACGTCCCGGGCAAGCACAACGTCCTGAACGCCACTGCGGCGATTGCGGCTTGCAGGTACTTAGGCATTTCGGATGAAAATATAATCAAGGGTCTCGCCGAATTCAAGGGCGCAGAGAGACGCTTCGAGAAGCTTGCCGAAGTAGACGGCATCACGATTGCGGACGACTATGCGCATCATCCGAGAGAGATTGAGGTAACGCTACAGGCGGCGAAGGGTCTCGGGTTCAACCGAATCATCGCCGTGCATCAGCCGTTCACCTACTCGAGGACATATACACTCATGGACGACTTCGCAAGGGTGCTGAAGCTTGCCGATTTGGTTGTCCTGACCGAGATTATGGGCTCCCGCGAGAAGAACACCTACGGCGTCAAGGCGGCTGACCTCGCCGAAAAGATTGACGGGTGTGTCCTGACTCCGACATTCGACGAGTGCGTGGAGTTTCTGAGGTCGGAGATAAAGCCGGGCGACCTCGTTATAACTATGGGCTGTGGAGACATCTATAAGGTCTCACATAAACTTTCAAAAATTCTAAAGGAGGAACGAAGCGATGGCAGAAGTCAAACTTAATGACAGAGACAGAGCGGTTTACGAATGTATAAGACAGGGAGCAGAGGTCGGCGTTATGCCCACTGTTCGCGAGATATGCAAGGCGATAGGCAACCCCTCAACCTCTACCATCCACAGAAGCATTCAGAAGCTTGCGGACGCAGGTCTCATCGAGAAGCCGGACGGGCACCTTAACCGTGCTTTAAAGCTTGTCGGAGAGGAGAGGGGACAGAAGGTTCCGATCCTCGGCACAGTCACCGCCGGAATTCCGATTACAGCCATTCAGGAGATTGAAGGGTACTTAAACTTCACTTCATCCAAGCACTATGACGGCAAGCTCTTCGCCCTCAAGGTTCGTGGCGAGTCGATGATTAACGCCGCAATCCTTGACGGAGACACGGTAGTCGTTGAGCAGTGCGCAACCGCCGAGAACGGCGATATCGTCGTCGCCCTCGTAGACGAAGAGGACGCCACCGTAAAGCGTTTTTACAAGGAAGATGGTCACTACCGCTTGCAACCCGAAAACGACGAAATGGAGCCGATTATCTCCGACTCAGTGTCGATTATAGGCAAGGTCGTCGCAGTAATTCGTTATCTGGAGGATTAATATGGGAACAGAAACTGAAATCCCGAAGCATTTAAATGAAGAGACGCTCGATACTGAACGGATCTTCGAAGGCAAGGTCGTGAATCTTCGGAGGGACAAGGTTCTCCTTGAGAGCGGCAGAACGAGCTACAGAGAAGTCATCGAGCATAACGGCGGCGTGTGCGTCCTGCCCCTGACGGATGACGATGAGATTATATTCGTCCGGCAGTTCAGATACCCGTTCAAGACGGTGCTCTTGGAGCTTCCCGCCGGCAAGCGTGAAGGAAACGAGGAGCCGATAAACTGCGGCATCCGCGAGCTCAAGGAAGAGGTCGGCGCGACGGCAGAGAAGATTACATACCTCGGCAACCTCTACCCGACGGTCGCCTATGACACGGAAATCATATACATGTATATGGCGGAAGGGCTCGACTTCGGCGAGCAGAACCTCGACCCCGGCGAGTTCATCGACGTCGTAAAAATCCCGTTCGACAAAGCCGTCGAAATGGTCATGAACGGCGAGATTCCGGACAGCAAGACGCAACTGGCGATTTTGAAGGCGAATATGATGAGAGGGTAAACCCCTCAGTCTGCGCCTGCGGCGCATCCAGCTCCCCTTTCAGGGGAGCCTTTTTGCATCCTGCGCAAATTTTTGATAGAACAAAAAAAGCCTCCCCTGAAAAGCTGAATACCAGTAAGTAACTAACAAAACCTACCAACTATTAGCTGACAGGACAGGTGTGTGCACAGCATACAGTTGGGGATAAGTTCAACTGATATTGTGCAAAAGACAAAACAAAGAAAGAACCGATTGTTTTCTAACTGGAAGGCAATCGGTTCTTTTATGCTCTTATATCGTAAGTCTTTTGATGAATAGAGTCCCTATGAAATAGCATTTATTTCAAATCTTATTTTGCTTCTTGACAAAGTCACTTCTAAGAGGATATTATAGATATAGATGTATGATAGTCTATACATCATTGACCAAAGAAAGTTTGGCAGAAAGAAGGAGAGATAATGACTATAGGAGAAATAATCAAAAGTCGCAGAGAAGAACTTGGTGCAAGTCTTGAGGATGTTTGTCACGGCATTTGTAGCGAGTCTATGCTCTATAAAGTTGAAGGAGGCACAAAGTCTTTCAAGCCCGAAACTCTTGCGCTTATTTTAGAAAGGCTCGGCATGCACAATGTCTTTGACGGTGAGCTGATAACAACTAACGATTATCGTTATGTTCAGACTATCAAACAGGCTAACAAAATGATTCTAGTAGGAAATACCGAAAAAGCCGATGAAATGCTTTCGGACATTCAGGTTGATTACGAAAGATTTTCGGTATCAACAAAACAGCGTTTCGACATGTGCGAAACACTACTTGTTGAAAAGACTGTCGGTATGAGCCACGAGCAAAAGCTTGATAGCTTTGAAAAGATAATCCGGTATACCATTGAGAATTTTAGCCCGTTAAAACCACCGTGTTATTTTACTGATTCTGAAATTCGAGCTTTAAATGTAATTGCTAATTGCTACTATTACATAAGTGATCTTGATACTGGAATTGTTATACTTCGCCATTTGAAGAAATACGCTGAAGAAATTTTAATTGATAAGAATTATGCGGCTCATTTTGAGACGATTGTATGCAACAATTTATCAGAGATGTTGTTGCAATGCGGCAATTACGATGATGCTATAGAAATAGCGAAAGACGGAATCAGATGGGCTAAAACCACGAATGTGATTAACGAAGTTGCTTCAGGATGTATGTATAATTACGCGGTCGGTTTACTAAAGCGAGGCAATAAAGAAGATATTGAACAAGCAAGGCAGATGGCTTTCGACGCGTATTATACATGCAAAGTTTACAATATATTTCCAAAATATACAAAGATGTTTAAAGAATTTTATGACAAAAACTTTCATTAAAAAACTAGAGAACCATCAACCACTGGCTCATCATTTTGTACTGAATTATAATTTTCACCCTCTTCGCCTTTGCTATCACATGCTTCATAGATGTCATTATATGTTGGTAATGTTGATGGTATAAAATCTGTAGCACGAGTCGCACTACCAACGGATGTAGTTATAATAGCAGCTATTGCAAAGACAACTAACAACTTTGTTAAGGCTTTTTTGACGTTATAGTTTTTCATAATGGGATACCTCCAAAAGTGTTTTTAGTGACCATTTTCACTTAGCTATTAAGTATATCACTATGATTTTGATTTGTCCACACTTTCCAATTGGACTAAAAGTCCAATCGGAAACTTGACAAATTTCCTGGTGCATTGTATAATCAAGTTGAAACTTGAATTCAGTTCCTATGCTTCTATGTCGACTAAGGAAGCAAATACTTTTAGAAAGGAAAGATTATCATGAAAAGAATACTTACAACTATAGTTGCGTTGGCTACTGTTGTTTGCTTGGCTGTGACTGTAGGTGCTTCGCCGATGGCTAGATCGTCTACAACTGCTGAGTATATTGATGATAGCAATGGCAGTAGGTATTTGTACAGTTGCTCTATGTATCATAGTGGTAATTCTGTATACGTTACCTTGTCAGAGTACAATAGCACGTCAGGTAACAGTTATAATACACAGGTAAATGTCACAGCAGTAGTTAGCCCTAACGATACCGTGACTGGTTATGCACATGCAGCTGCTGGCAGTGTAATCAGTAATGAAGAGATACCATTCGATGCTTATGTTGTAGCGTCCAGTGGCAGATTTATGGTAAATGGTACAGCTGTAGCGAATCTCTACGGAGGCTAATTATTCATTGTGATTTGACATTGGGTTTGAAATATAGTCCAATGTCGATTTTATATAAAAAGTAGAAAACGATTATAGGTTAAGAAAAAATGGGGGACTAAAAAATGACCATCCGCAAAATACTGACCAAGCTCACCATAGCAGTTCTTCTGCTCACCACTCTTTGCTCCTGCGGAAGCAAGGAAGCCATCGAGGTGACCATTACTGAAGACTGCAACTATAACTTCTTCCAGTACCGCGAGAACGCTTGCAGCAATGAGGCGGTGGTGTATTTCGAGCTTTCCGATGAGCAAATGCTTATGTTTTATGACAAGCAAAGTGGGATATGTGCGCCTCTTTGCGGAAAGCCGGAGTGCGACCACTCGGATGCTTCCTGTAACGCTTACTACCCTGGTGGCGATGGGCTCTGCCTCTATAACGGAAAGCTCTATCGCTTTTATGAGAGTGGAAAGACCATCGTGTGCAGTGACACCGACGGCACCAGCAAGACAACTGTGCGTTCTGTAAATACCACTCTTTTCACCGATAACTTCTCCGGTAGCTATATCTCCAATCCATCATCAGCATTCCACAGAGGTTGGTTTTACTATGCCGCAGGAGTAACCGTGGTCAGCGCCGGACTTACCACGGACTATGCAAGGGTTATTGCCTATCCTATAGATTCTGACGAAGAGGGAACTCTTATATACTCATCAGATGAATATAAAGATGTCGCAATCGAGCCTTATGGCGATTATATCTATATATTGGCGTACACAAATTCGTCAGATGATATAGGCAAAATGGAAATAGTCAGGTATTCCGTCGAAACCGGTGAGAGTGAGACACTCTACAAGGGTGAGAAGTCTTTCCTGTCTCGCAGATTCTGTGTGACTGACGATGCTATAATCTTTGCCAACAGCACAACCGAGGACTACACGATTTATAGGCTCACTTTCGGGGAAGACACGATAGAAACTGTATATGAAAGCACATACTACTATACCTACGGCTTTATCGGGGAGAATATTCTTCTGGGACGATACAAGGAGGACGGCGCAGACGGCTTTGATGTCAGTATTATTGATTTGGAAGGCAACACCCTCATGGCTACTACGGTCGAGTATGAAGACCTGGAGGCAGGACGCTTCGTGATCCCTACGATTATGGGCACAGATGACGACTACATCTATATCGATGCTCTTGTGTGGTCAGACGAGTACCCATATGAGAGCATAATTGCCTTGTCCCTTGACGGAAGCGAGCAGATAACCCTCTGGAGCAATGTGGATGAAGTGAACGGGGAGGGATAAATGTGGAGCTGAGACTCGATAATCTCACAAAACGCTATGGCGATGTCACGGCTCTTGACGACTTTTCGGTCACATTTGGTGTCGGAATAACCGGAATCTTAGGCGCAAACGGTGCGGGAAAATCCACAATGATGAGCCTGATTACGGATAATGTCAGGCGTGACAGCGGCTCGATAACTCTTGACGGCAAAGAAATACTTGAAATGGGCGCAGAGTTCCGAAGTCTTGTCGGATATATGCCCCAACAGCAGGGTGTTTATGATAAGATGACCGCCCTTAGCTTCGTTTCATATATCGGGAGGCTCAAGGGCTTGAAAGGCAAGGCTCTTAAAGAAGAAACCGAAAGAGTTCTTGAGATTACGAATTTATCACATGTAAGAAACAAGACAGTCGGCGGCTTTTCCGGAGGAATGAGACAGAGGGTTCTCCTCGCTCAGGCAGTCTTAGGTGACCCGAAAATACTTATCTTAGACGAGCCGACAGCAGGTTTGGATCCGAAAGAACGAATCAGAATCCGGAGCTTCATAAGCGAGCTTGCAAAGGACAGGATAGTTCTTCTCTGCACCCATATAGTTTCCGATATAGAATCAGTCGCCGACAAGGTTCTGCTCATGAAAAAGGGCAGACTCCTCATGTGCGACAGTCCTGCAGGGCTTATTGAATCTCTGCCAGATGACTATGCCCCCGTCAACCACTATCCGAGCCTTGAGGACGTTTATCTTTACTACTTAGGTGGTGAATGATATGGGCGAGATAAAAAGAGTGCTTTTCAGTAAAAGCCGGATTGCCATTATTCTCGTCATGCTTTTTGTCATGCTCTGCGTTTTTATGTATGATTTTTTGGGAGGAATCCGCGCGGGCATAATCTCTGACAACATAGAAGCTAACGAATATATTCAGAATATCCTGGAAAACTGCGAGGGCAAAAGTCTTGAAGAAATAGATGAATACTTAGATGAAGAGAAAATGAGCCTTTTATATAGCACGGTTGACAGTCAGCTCAGAGTTATTTTGCAGACAAGGCTCTATTTCCTCGCTGATGAAGTTGAATATCAGCTCGGGTACTACGATTATCTCGAAAACGTTCAGGCGCAGGCTGAGCTTCTCGGCAAGACAAGCATCTTTTCCTCTGCCAACACCTTTTCGGGCAGAAATATTACAAAGACGGCTGATGATTTCAGCACGCTTGACGGCGTAACCCTCGAATTCGGCGACAGCTACGGTATAACAAAATGGCTTGGGTTCACCCTTGCCGATTACTTTTTCCTTGCGGCTTTAGTAGTTATAGTCATCGGCTTTCTGGAGGAGAGAAAAGTCGGGCTGTGGTCAGTCATCCGCACAACAAAGCATGGCAGAAGCAGGCTCTGCATGCAAAGAATTGCTACTTTAGGGATAGCAAGCATCGCCCTGACCTTGCTTTTCTACCTGCTGCCGCTTTGTTTGAGCTTAGATTTCACAAATAGCTTCGGAACTCTCGGAAGGTCGTTGCAGTCACTCGAGTACTTTTCACGGTGTACACTCAACCTGACGGTTGCGCAGTGGCTGGGTCAGTATCTACTCATGAAGGCGCTTTGCGGAGTGCTTTTAGGGCTGTTCATCTGGGCAGTGATGTCCACCGTGGCGAATGTCCAGTTCTCTTTAGGAGTCATTGGGGTTACGCTTGCGGTCGAATACCTTCTCAATACGCTTCTTCCGGCTCAGAGCGTCGCGAATGTCTTCAAGTACTTAAATATCTTCTCATATGTCAACCTTGCTGCACTCTATAGTAACTATCTGAACGTCAACATATTTGGCTATCCTGTCGGAATCAGGATGATGATGTTTGCAGTTCTGCCGGTGGCGTTGGTGCTGTTTGTGGCTTTATGCCTTAAGTCAACAACGCGTTATCCCGACGGACAGAGAGATATTCTTTCGGCTATCTGGCTGAAGCTCAATTTTATTCTCGACAAGCTGAGAGTTCACTTTGGAGCATTCGGCTGGGAGCTCTATAAAGTGCTCATATACTCTTTCGGAGTGGTCATAATTATCGCCGCATTTCTTGTGGGAGGAGCACTTGATTATGACGTCGCCATCTATGAGAGCGACCAGTGGTACCAGCTGTATCTTTCCGACATCGAGGGCGAGATAACCGAGAAAACGGAAGAATACTTTGAAATAGCGAGAGCCAATGCCGAAAGCTCCGACTACTATGGCGATCTCACGATTGCACTTGACCGTCTTGAGCTTGAGATAAGCGAGGCTACAGCCCGTGCAGAAGAGGGCAGCTATACTCCCTATATCCTCGATTCAAAGCCGTTTCGTTCGACTTACGGCACCGAGGCCAAGGACACACGGAGGTTGAACATGGCAGTTGCGATACTCTTCGTCTGCCTCGGCTGTGCCGGAATTATGGTTTATGAGAAGAAATCGGGAGTGGTTCCGCTTCTCAAGAGCCTCAAGTGTGGAAGAGGATATCTTCTTGGCATGAAAATCTTCACTTGCCTTTTGATGGCAACGGCAGTCTGGGCTTGCATTTATATGCAGGAGCTTAAGTATTTCCTCACGAAATACGCCACTCCGCTTTCAGCACCGGTTCAGAATCTTGAGATTCTTGCAGATTTCCCGCTGCAGATTTCGCTTGGAGGGCTTCTGGCGATGATTTATGGCTTAAGGCTCCTTGTGCTTATGGGAGTTTCGCTGGTCGTTATGCTGATAAGCAGCCGCTCAAAAACGATGGTCGGGGCTTACGTCGCGTCAGTAGGAATCTTGGCACTGCCGAGCTTTGCGGTGGCACTCATCATATAGTTGCAGATGTAAGAAAAGCGTTCACAGTCGCAACTGTGAACGCTTTATTTTTATGAAATCAGTTTACAACTACACCATTCCGGGGTCAATCCAAAAGGGCATACCCCCTTTTGGCACACGACTTTCCCCAATGGAAAGTCTAGTATGTTATACCTTTGCAAAATAGCCGTCGGGCGAAAACTCAATATAAATACAAAAGGGAGTCGGTGTCGGCTCCCTTGTTGTTTTATTCGGCTGTTTTGGAAAGGTATATCATTCTTCCACCTGTCGCTTCTTCCCGAATATCTTCATTGCGAACAGGACGAATCTCCTCATCCGTGAACGGGTTTTGGCATCCATTGGTATAACGCTTTCAACGTATTTCATTGCAGAATCAGTTACTTTTTCTTCATTAACTTCCCTCGGCGGTATGCCGGATAAATCACTTGAAATCATCTGAACAGCTTTAGCGGTCACCACTTCACTGTCCCTCTTGTTCGGGAACTCTTTCTTGATGTCTCGGAGAATCGAAAGAATGGTGTTCTTAAGCTTCTCTATGTCCGCTTCGTTCTCGCCAATCTTGGATGTTTGTATGAGATCTATGTCTTTCTTCAGTTCGCTCTTATTCACATCGGGATTGTCTTTCAAACTCAGGAGTTTTTCTTCTCCGTAATCCAACAGCACGTTTCTTGACATATACCCGCCCGCCATGTCACCTTCAAAGTAGTTTCGTATCTGGGTGCAGAAGTGCGGGAACCTCTCATGCTCAAGAAGCCGGTTCAGAATGTCAACGTCAATCTTGTGCGTCATCAGCCTTATATTTAACCGTATCCCGATAACAAATAAGCGAATAGCGAATAAAAATTAACGATAAACGATAATTTTCTATTGACATCGGTGAGGGTGTGTGATATAATGCAGTCAGAAATGCAGAAGGAAGGTTACTAAATGCAAAGAGAAATACTGAAAGTAAGCGGCTTGAACAAGTCTTACGGGGAAGAATTGATATTCCGGGATGTCAATTTTGAAATCCGAGAGGGCGAAGTTGTCGGATTTCTGGGTAATAACGGCACCGGAAAAACCACTATGATGAAAATAATTCTGGGTCTGACTCCCTATTCTTCGGGACAAGTTGAATATCTTGGCGACCCTGATTATCTGAGAAAAGCGGAATCACTTAACTCAATCGGATATCTGATGGAAACGCCTTTGTATGGTTATCTGGATGCACATGATACTCTGAAGCTGATGTCATACTATAGCGGGCAAAGCATCACTGATGCTCAGATTGACGAGCTCCTGAATAAAGTGAGGTTAAAAGCAAGCAAGAAAAAGGTCAAAGAGTATTCGTTCGGCATGTGCCAGAAGCTGAGGTTAGCAATAGCATTTATGTATAACCGCAAGCTTCTGATTCTTGATGAACCGACGGTTGGTCTTGACCCTCAGGCTGTGGATGAGTTTGTCGATATCATCAAAGAGATGGTAGCGGAAAAAGATGTCAGCGTACTATTGTCAAGTCATCAGCTGGAAGCGATTGAACCGTTGTGCGACAGGTATCTGTACATATCCGACCATCAGATTAAGGAGAAAGCAGTAATTGACAGAAGCATATACAGGAGGATCAGCAATGAATAAGATTATTATCGGAGAATTGTATAAGCAGTTAAAGAAAAAGAGCATTATAGTTATTACTCTTGTTGCTGTTATTCCCTTTGCGTTTTCGTTCCTGATTTACGCCGAGCCTTCTTTTCTGGAAATGGATGGCGAATTCGGATATCTGTCTTATATGGTTGTTATGTGGCAGTCAATGTGGTCTATGTTTATTCCACACATATTGGTTGTGTACTTAATCGCTTGTATCACAGAGGACGAAACTCAAGGGCAGATTCTCTATGAACTCAGCAGAATTCCAAACAGAGGCTCCTTGGTTCTGGGTCGGCTTCTGTCCATTATGATAATGGTTGTCGGGTATATAATCGCCTTTTTTGCGTCGGCAACTGCAGGATTCTGGGTGTTTATAACAAGAACAGAACACTATAATCCGAGTGATGTTATATCGCATGAGGAAATTGTTCAACTGTGGATTGGATTTCTGCTCTTGCTACTTGTTGTAAGCTTGATATATTCCATTTCGTCGAAGGTGAAACCTATCATCACACTGGTGATAATCATTGTCGGGCACTTTTTGCTGAGCAATATATCCTATATTGAAAACTGGAAGCTCATTCCGGGCACATTAGCCTACAACATGGAGTACACAGTTGGTGGTGGGAATATGTCGCCGATTATAGCATATCAGTCGGTCGTTCTGGTCGCACTGATTGCGCTGTGTCTGGCAGTCAAGCAAATATATTACAAGCATATGGAAGTAACATTCTAACAAAAGAAAGGTATGGTCTTATGAAGAAAATCGGGAAAATTTCAAATGTAATTTTTGTAATACTGAGAGCTTTACAGGTTGTAATCGTGGTGATTGCGATTTTGTTTGCAGTTGTACTTACTGTCGAATTGGTCAGTAATTCATTGAACACAAGCGTATCCGTGGATTTGGGATATGTGACACTCGACGTGGCAGACGAAATAGTACCAGCAATGCTCAATTCGCAAATGTTTCTGATGTTCGTGCTGATTATGGGTATTGTTATTCTGGGCGTTGTCTTCTTGGTACTGCAACTACTTTGCAAAGTCTTTGACCCGATGCGCCAAGGGCGACCTTTTGAAAAAAGCGTGTCATCCAATCTCAAGAAAATCGCCTTGCTGGTTTTGTGCGGCGGCACAACCTGCGAGATTCTGAAAAATATACTCATAACATATCTGACAGAGTCGCTCAATATCACGGAAATTCTTTTGAATGAATACATAGTGAACGTTAGTGTGGATATGAACTTTAATGCTGTCTATATAGTATTCGCGATTCTTCTGTGGCTCATCGCACTTGTATTTGAGTATGGTGCAATGCTGCAGCAAGAGTCGGACGAGACTTTGTAATGGAGATGCCTGCCATGGGAAAAATTGTTTTGAGACTTGACCGCGTAATGGCGGACCGTAAGATTTCTTTGAAAGAATTATCTGAAAAAGTAGGAAGAAGCAATGTAAACCTGTCCAAGATAAAGACCGGAAAAATCAGCGCTATCCGTTTTTCCACATTAGAGGCTATCTGCGAAGCCCTGGATTGCCAACCGGGAGATATCCTTGAGTATGTCAAGGATTCGGAGGAGTGAGGATTGGTTTTGATAAAACAAGAAGAGCGACCGTTAAAGTCGCTCTTTTTTCGTTTGTCTAAGGGAGATTTGGGACAAATACATTCCGGCGGTTGAGCAGATGCACACTACGCTCAAAAAGTAGAAGCTCAGAAAGAAAAACGAGCAGCTAAAGCTGTCGCTTGAAAAGTCGTCGAAAGAGAGTGTGCTTAAAAAGCTTGAGGATGAGAGGCTGAGGCATCAGTATTTGGAAGCGGTGAGTGTGCTGGAGAGGATTCCGCCGGAGATTGTGAGGAGTTATACGAGGATGCCTGTCGGCAGAAAGGAGAAACCGCATGAAGAATCAATATGAGCATATCGACCTATGCGCTTGCTACGAGCCCATCTTTGAACCTCCCGCAGAACTGTTGGAGTCTTTTCAAAGTATCGTTGAACGCAAAGTAGGCAATACATGGTATCTGATTGAAACTGTCTGCGAGGGTAGCGAACGACTGAGCGAAAAAGTGAAGCGACTAATTTTTTCAGACAAGGAGGTGATTTGTCCGTGACAAACTCTGATGAGTATGGTATAATGCCATCATACACACCGATTCTGTCAGCTGAACCAGATGTAAAGGAGGACATTATGGATCAGCAGAAAATAACCATCCTGTATTGCAGACTCAGCAACGAGGACTCATTGGATGGCGAGTCGAACTCAATACAGAATCAAGAGTTAATATGTAAAAGGTGGTTTCTCCCACCGAATACATATGACTGCGGCTCATTTGTGGTGAATCGAAAAGCAGTTGTAGGAAAGGAGCAGAAAAGCCTTATAACCGCTGCAAATTCAGCACAGAAAGAAGGAATCGCGCCGTCAGAACTTGTATATTTGTATATAGTTAATAGAAAATGCCCGTTATCGGATTGATGGCTGATAGCGGGCATAAACTGTTTTTCAGTTGTTTATCTTCCAATAGCCTTTTCGGTCAGAGCCGATACGCTCGATAATGCCTTTTTCTTTGAGTCGCTTTAATCTTTGCGCCACAGTTTTCCTGCTGATGCCCATTTTCTCAGAAAGTTTCGGCATTGTGTAACCGGGATCTTCTGCGAGAAGCGACAACAAATCACGCTCGTTATCAGTCACTGAATCAGTCACCCTATCAGTCACCCTATCAGTCACCCTATGGGTTACAGAACGAACAATACGATCCTCCGGGGCTGTGAACTCAATCATAATATCGCCGGGATTGATGGTGTAGACAGGTTGCGGCACACCGTCTTTTTTGCAAGCGGAGCATATCTTTTCAATGCCTCTGCCCCAACTTTCAATAAATCCTGCCAAGTAGAAAACATGAGCGATATTGGGATTGTATGGGCTGGAAGCGTGTTTGTGCATCAGATTTTCCAATGTCCAGTTTTCAGGCAGACAACCGCAGTTGGCAATATACAGCTTGTCCTCGTACACGCTTATCTGAATAGGCACGCCGGATTGATACTGCTTGTGGCAAAGAGCGTTTAACAGAGCTTCTCGCAAAGCGTCTTCCGGGACAAAATATCGTTCAATACGTTGCATACCTTCGTAGGTTATTTTTGCTTTCATATATTTCAGGTACACAAGCTCTACGATTTGATCGATTTGTTCTAAAATTGAACCGTGGATTTCATCCTGATACATAAGGTCGGCATCGGTTTCAAAGTATCCGATTTTGACATAAGCTCCAAGCTGCCATTTCTCCGGGTCTTTGGCGAACAGGAGCATGGCGGCATTGGTCAGATATGAGCCGTTCATCAGATGCAACTTTTCCATAAGCACATCCTTTGGCTCGTCCAGAACGCTTTTGTCGATACGACCCTTTTTAGAAGCCCATTTCTTGAAATGCTCCACAATCGTATCATCTACATCGTCCAAAGAAAAAGCAGGAAGTGGAAGGTTATCCCAGGTTGCACCACGCTTACGCATCAGAAATGCTTCCAAAGCTGGACCGTTCAGCACCTGACGAGTACTACCACTGCGATAGTAATAAACACCTTTATAGGAGATACCTATCGGATAAGTGGGAACATCAATCTCAATGTATTCTTTTCCGTATTCTTCACAGAGGTTGACACCAACGATAATGCCCATCGCTTCTCTGATTTTGTTTGGAATATCCTCAAGCAATTTTCCGGCATTAGATATTCCGATGATATTTCCATTATCATCACAGCCGATATAGATTTTGCCGCCCTGTGCATTAGCATAACCGCAAATCCATTCTAAATATTCGCCTTTCCACTTACTTTTCCATTCTATGTTCTGACTTTCAGGCATCAGTGTCACCATCCTTATCTTTATTCTTCCCCCGACTCTTATAAACATTATATCTATTTTTGCACTGAGGACTGCAAAATACGGCACTTGGTCTGCTTGCGACGAAAGCTTGCATACAGTGTTTGCACAGGCGAATAGGTTTGTCGCTGTCCGTTAGCATAAAGCTGAACATCATCTGAATACCGAGCATCAGCGAATGGAAGTCCCAGACAATCGTGGGCTTATCCAGAAGAGCAATCCTGTAAGTCGGAGCAATGCCACCGAAGGCTTCCATACCCTGTTGCATAAGGAGCCGCTGTTCGGGTGTCATCTTATCGTAGTCCTCGTAGAAAAGAACCGAAGTCAGATAGGTAAAAGCAATGTCGATAAACTGTTGCTTCATCCACTCATAGTTTTCCGCATATTCCCTCTGGAAACTCATATTGATTGCCATCGGCTTGTCCGACATAGTCATGGCGAGTGCCATCATAACACGGTCGTTGCTGACGTTCCACATGGATTCTATGCCCTGCTTGACCACGTCCGGCTTGTCAAAGGGAAAGAATAAGTTGAGATAATCCGTTGTGGACATGGATTCCTCACGGATAAAATGATTCTTTGGCAGATACACCGCTTCATAGTCCATGAAGTTCGGCGTTGTTGGCAGAGCGGTCATCAAGCCGAGCAAGCCGTATCTGACTGCGAACTGCTGAATTGCTTTCTGTATTTCCTCCGGGGTGTTCCCCTGTGATTCCATGCGCCCGATGTTGATAGCATCCAGAACAATCCTCTGATACTCGCTCAGCGGATCGTAAATGCCGGGCTGTGCCGTTCTGGTCGGCGTGAGGTATAGCTTGCCGTTGTCGGCTTCTTTCCATTCGTATTCGCTGTATCGCACCCAGCTTGAAGATGTGCGTTCAAACAGGTTATTCATCGCCAGACCCTCCACTATGTATTATAACCCCAATATCTATAAAATATATTACCATTATACTACTATCCGACGGTGTTTTCAATACCCACACCGTTATCCGTTAAAAATTCCTTTTCAAGCAAGGTCAACGGTTGCTGTTTGTCTGCTTTATCTTTGAGTGCGGCAAGCAGCTTTTTTCGTATCTTTTTCAGCATCGTGCCACGAACCTTGCGGATATTGCGGTCTGTCTGCCCTCGGATAGCAGCAATCCGTGTGGAGCTGTATTGCCGGATTGCAAACAGAAAAAGCAGGAATTTGTTGTCTTCACTCAGTTCCCGAAGAATATCCGACATATACTTCTCGGTCACAAGCTCATGTATATCGTAAGGACAAAAGAAAATGGCGTCGATAAAGTCGCCGTTGCGGATTTGCTTTTCCAGAACATCATTCAGGGTATCGGGAAAGTACAGCCCGTCTTTTATTGCTCCGTAATCAAGTGGAATATCATCGCCACTGCGGGGAATTTCATGATAACGTTCTCTGCGCTCTCTGTTGGCATCCAGCCGGTCATACCATGCAATCAGGTTTTCGTAGTCTTTTAATGTTCGTGCGGAATCCTCCAGACGCTTAAGTGCTTGCGCCCGAAGCTCCCGCTTGAGTAGCTTTCGTTCGGGCTGTTCATCTCTATCGTCCTCGTCATCCTCGATTGGATGCTCATCAGCATCGGCTTCCAATTCGTCAATAAGCCGCTGTTCCTTTTTAATCTGTTGTTGTGCCTTTTCATTGACTTCATCTTCATAAGTGCCGTCATATTCATATCTTTCATCATCAATACGCACCGCCGGACACCTCCCTTCAAAAATATTTTTTGGATTTTCTTCAACTCTGCGAAAAAACAGTTCCGCTGAATGCCCTGTATTTCTCCTATTAGTGAGGAAGTAATACATTTTTCTCGCTTTTATATTACAGTGCGGCTATATAAAACGGGACTAAAAGTATTATACTCGAAAATCTTGAACTTTTCAACATGAAGGAGGTAATTGCCTATGGTAAAAATCGAAAACAGCAACTCTTATTACACAACACGCCGCATCGGCACAACCATCTATAAGGTCAAGGTGGTATTCAAGGATAACGGCACAGAAACAATGGAGGAAAAAATTTTACGACTTATTCGCAATGAAGGGGTTACAAATGCCGGAACTTGTGATATAATAAGTACACCACAAATGATCCGACAGTCTGAAAGGAGCGCATAATGAGCGTGAAACAGACTGAAAGCAAGATTACAGCTTTATACGAAAGACTATCCCGTGACGATGACCAAGCCGGGGATAGCAACTCCATCATCAACCAGAAAAGATACCTCAAAGGCTATGCCGCACAAAAGGGCTATGAAAACTGTGTCCACTATACCGATGACGGGTTCAGCGGAGGAACTTTTGAGCGTCCTGCATGGAAGCGGATGATAGCAGATATTGAGGCGGGCAAGGTAGCCCACGTCATAGTGAAGGATATGAGCCGTGCGGGTCGTGATTATCTCCAAACCGGCTTTTACACCGAGGTGTTTTTCCGTCAGCACGGCGTTCACTTTGTTGCGATTGCCAACAGCGTGGACAGTGATGACCAGAACAGCAATGAATTTGCACCGTTTCTTAATATTATGAACGAATGGTATCTTCGTGACTTAAGCCGCAAGCAACGAACCGCTATTCGTGTCAAAGGAGAATCGGGCAAGCCGACAACCAATGCCGCCATTTACGGCTACAAGAAGGAACCGGGAGATAAGTACACCTGGCATATCGACGAGGAAGCCGCCGCTGTTGTCCGCAGAATCTTCCGCCTGACTATTGAGGGCTACGGCCCTTATGAGATTGCCCGTATCCTTTTTGATGACAAAATCGAAACTCCTGCCGTTTACTTCGGTAAGCAGAACAAAGGTATGTGGAAAAGCAAAGAAGAATTTCCGAATCCATATAATTGGAGCGGCTTTATTGTCGGGCAGATTTTGTCCAAGCCCGAATATATGGGGCATACGGTCAATTTCCGTTCTCATAAGCAATCGTATAAGGATAAAAGCAGTGTGAAGAATCCCGAAGATGAATGGCTTATTTTTGAGAATACGCACGAAGCCATTGTTGATAAGGAAACATGGGAGCTCGCCCAGAAGCTGAGGAAAACTCCGAGACGAATCGACACATTTGGAGAAGCAAACCCATTGACCGGGCTTGTGTACTGCGCCGACTGTGGCGAAAAGATGTATAACCACCGTTCCAGAGGCGGCACTGAGAAAAATCCCTATCCGTCGGATTTCTTTGATTGCTCCTCTTATACGCTGGCGAATCAGAAACGTGCGAAAGCCTGTTGTGGTCACTATATCAGCACAAAAACCTTGCGGACACTTATTTTGGAAACAATCCGCTCTGTCAGTACATACGCCATTTCGAATCAAGAGGAATTTATTGCGAAAGTTCGTGCGGCGTCCCAGGTCAGACAGGCAGAAGCCGCAAAGGATGTCAAGCGAAAGCTGAACAAAGACCGCAAGCGACACGCAGAGCTTGATACCATCATAAAAAAGCTCTATGAGTCTTTTGCCGTCGGGCGCATTACAGATGAACGTTTTGACAGTTTGCTCTCCGAATACGAAGCCGAGCAGAAAAGCCTTGAAGTGGAGATTGCCGAAGCCGAAGAAAGCCTGTCAAGCTATGCGGAAGATACCAACCGTGTAGAGCAGTTTATAGCTCTTGCCAAGAAGTACACCGATTTTTCTGAGCTTACTACGCCGATGATTAACGAGTTTATAGGCAAAATCGTCGTCCATGCTCCCGAAAAGGTTGACGGAGACCGAGTACAAGAGGTTGAGATTTATCTGAATTTCATCGGCAAGTGTGAGCTTCCCGAAAAGGAATTGACCGCTGAGGAAGCCAAACGTGAGGAACAGCAACGCCGTCACCGCATCAGAAGCCGTGAACGCTATCAGGAAATCAAGGCAGGTAAACACGCTGTAGGACAGCCGTTCAAGCTGACCTGTAAATGCTGTGGCAAGGAATTTGAATCCCGAAGCTCGGCAGCCATGTTTTGCAATCAGAATTGCCGTGCAAAGTTTTATCGGCAGGAAGCGGCAGAAAGCCGAAAACGTGAAGCTGTTTGCGAAAACTGCGGCAAGACCTTTACCACGACGAGAAACAATGTCAAGTATTGCTGTGATGAGTGCCGATATGAAGGAAATCTCAAGAGACAGCGAACACGCAATACCAAGAACATAGAAAAAAAGACATCATAACAGAAAAACCGCAATGGCGGCTTGTGAGAGGAACATCTCATGAGCCGCTTTTTGCATCCCATCATTATTTTGTATCGCCGCAAAGCGGCAGAAAGGAATCACAATGAATTTCACATACAACACCTCAAGTAATCCAATCATCATCGGTATCGACCATGGTTATGGCAATATCAAGACTGCTCACTGCTGTTTTAAGACCGGTGTTGCCGCATACGACAAAGAGCCAACCTTCAAAAGCAATCTGCTCGTCTATGAGGACAGATATTATCTAATCGGAGAAGAACACAAGGAGTTTATCTCTGACAAAATGACCGACAGCGACTACTATATCCTCACGCTTGCCGCTGTTGCAAGAGAACTGAATATCTGCAAACTGACCTCTGCCCGTGTTCATCTTGCCGCAGGGCTTCCGCTGACTTGGGTGAGTGAACAAAAGGACAGCTTCAGGGCATATCTTCTACAAAATGAAAGCGTGGATTTCACTTTTAAGGGCATTGACTATCACGTTGAATTCACCGGTGCGGATATTTTCCCACAGGGCTTTTCCGCTGTGGCAGACCGTCTGCGTGAGTTCAAAGGTATCAATATGCTCTGCGATATTGGCAATGGCACGATGAATGTTATGTATATCAACGAGAGTCGACCGCTTGCGAAAAAGTGCTTTACTGAAAAGTATGGCACCCATCAATGTATGCTCGCCGTGCGAGAAAATCTGATGAAGCAGTTTGGCGTATCGGTGGACGAAGCTATGCTTGAGCGAGTTATACGTTATGGTACGGCAGACATCAGCGAACGCTATCTGATTGCTATCCGTGAAACAGCAACAGAATATGCGAAAGGCATCTTCCGCAGATTGCGCGAACACGAATACGACCCCGAACTGATGCGCCTTTATGTGGTTGGCGGCGGGAGCTGCATCCTTAAAAACTTCGGCGACTATGAGAAAGACCGGGTGATTATTAATGAGGACATTTGCGCAACGGCAAAGGGATATGAACTGCTTGTCGAGCAGAAGCTCCACAGAAAAGGCGGTATCGTATGAAGCAGATTTACACGACTACCCTGCGACTTAATCTCTCGGATGAGGATGACCGGCGAGCATACGAGTATTTGCAGAAGATGGACAAGAAGCAATATCACTCTTACAGCAAAGCGATTGTCACAGCAATCAACGACTATTTTGAACGGAAAAACAACATTGCCACCGATCCATATCTCGAAACCCGTGAAAAAGAGGATGCTTTTCTCAGGCGGGTAACAGAAACCATTGAAAAGAGTCTGCACTATGTTCCTGCCACCATGCTTCCGATTGCTCCGTCAACTATTCCGATACAAGAGAACACAACGGCTGACGATGAGCTTTCGGCGGCTTTGGACTTCGCAGACAGCTTTTGATGTCAATTTTGACCTCGTTTGGTATTATGTTGATACCAAACGGGGCATTTTTGATACCACAACTATTTTTACAAAATGCTTAATACCAGACTGATAGGTATTTGCTATCCGACAGATACCAAACAGTCAACTTTTTACTACCACAAGGAGGATTTTTATGACCGATAACGAAAAGAAATTATTGCAGGCACAGCACCGATTGGAGGAAGCGCAGATGCGAAACCGTGACAAGGAGCGAAAAGCAAGGACACGACGACTGATTCAGGAGGGAGCTATCTTGGAGAAAGTCTGTCCATCTGTTACGACGATGGATTTAGAGAAACTGGAGGACTATTTGCATTGTGCTTTACGATAAGATTTACTGTAAACCGGGCGTCCCTTTTTTTACCCCGAAGGGCGCACTTACTCACCACTGCCCCGTTGGGGCAGCAGTGGTATCCCTCCCTACAGTCGGGAGCGTGCGTTTTTCTCGAAGAAAAAATGAAAGAAAGGTGATTGCATGGCAATCTATCACTTGGAGGCGAAGGTCGTCAGCCGTGGGAATGGTCGTTCCGCCTGTGCGGCTTCTGCCTATATGAGTTGCAGTCAGATCTACAACAACTACGACGGCATTCAGCACGACTATACCCGCAAGCAAGGGCTTGTCTGGCAAGAGGTATTTCTTCCGGAAAATGCTCCGCCGGAATGGCGGGACAGAGAGAAACTTTGGAACGCCGTTGAAGCAAGTGAAAAGACAAAGGACAGCCGCCTCGCCCGCGAGTTTGTAGTGGCGTTACCGGTAGAACTGAACAAAACTCAGTGGCAGGATTTGCTAACAGAGTTTGTACAAAATCAATTTGTCGCCGATGGAATGTGTGCCGATGTCTGCATTCATGACACTGACGGTCATAATCCACACGCACACATCATGCTGACTGTTCGCCCGCTTGATGAAAACGGCAAATGGCAGTATAAGACACAGAAAGAATATCTTTGTGTCCGAAATGGAGAAGAAAGAGGTTTTACTGCCGCAGAATTCAAAACAGCTCAAGCCAAGGGTTGGGAGAAGCAGTATTTGTACAATCCTGAAAAAGGCAAAAAGAAAATCTATCTGTCGCCATCCGAAGCAGAACGTCGCAGACTGACCCGTGCGGACAAGCATCCCAAAAGCACAAAGTACGGAAGACAGAACCCCATAACGGAACGTTGGAACAGTGAGGAGCAACTCCTCATCTGGCGGGAGGCATGGGCGGATGTGACCAATAAGTATTTGTCGCTTGTTCAATCTGTTGACCGAATCGATCACCGCAGTCATGCGGAACGTGGCATTGACGAACAGCCCACAATCCACGAGGGAGTAACCGCACAGGCACTTGAGCACAAAGGCATCATTTCCGACCGCCGTGAACTGAACAGACAAATCAAGGCAGACAATCGCCTGCTCAGGGAGCTGAAAACACAGGTACGGAAACTGACAGAAGCTGTAGCAAACACTATTCCGGCAGTTGCAGAACGGTTGGAAAACATCCGGGCGCACATGATTATGTTGCAATATCACCTGCTCCACAACAGTGCAGAGATAAAAAATATATCCGGACGGGTTGACTGGAATCTGCCTCTCGTCAAAGAATACAAGTCTGTGCAAATCGAGTTGAAAGAAAAGCAGTCGGAAAAGAAAAAGCTTGAGGTCGAAAAAAGCAACACAAGCATTTTCAGCCCCGTAAAGCACGTTCAGCTGAACAAGCAGATTACCACTCTCACAGAAGATATTGAGGAACTGAAAACCCGGAAGAATCATCTGATGCACGAGGTAGGTTGCCAGAACGATACAGAGATGAAGCAGGCGGAAGGAAAGCTCTCCAAGATGACCGATTACCTTGAGAAGATGAAAACTCAGCAACCGAAGCTGTCCAGTCAGATAGCAAGTGACGAAAAGAACTTCGCAGAAATCAAAGAAAGAGTATCTTCGCAACAGGAAGATACTCTGCTTGATTCCCGTGTTTCACTTCGGGAAGATTACCGCAATCAGGTTCGTTCAAAGCTCCGTGAGACATTCGGGCAGAAGTTTGAGTATGACAGGCTCGCCTCTGCTGAACAGCAGATTGATGACAGACTTAGTGAAGACTCTGACTTGTTAAGGGAGCGTACTGCAAAGATACGACATGAGCAGGAGGTGAAACGGCGGATGAGTCAGCCGGACAGAGTGATAAAAAAGTCGCAGGACTATGAGATGTGAACTTGGGGTGAACTACTTAACTGAGCAGCCCCGCCACCCCCCGCATCTCCCTGTTTCCACTTATCGGCACACAAAGATACTTTGCCGCATCCGCGCCTGCAAGGTAGATTACTATCGGCAGGCAGAACAGCGCGAGGGTTACTACCATTGCCGTTGTCGGACTCTGGCATCTTGACGAAATCCAAAGTAGCAGAAGCGAGAACAGAATCAGCACCGCCGTTCTGTAAGTAAGAAGTATCACGAGATAGCCCCAGACAGGAAGTTCTCCGAGCGCGAACATATCGCTTATGCAGTTCACGCCCGCTGTAATGCCGTCTGTGCCGTATGCCGAAATAATCCTCCGACGTTTCCTCGTTGACATGAAGCAATTTGAATGATATACTTTATTTGTTAGCAATCAAAAGGCAGACGGGAAGGTGGTGTCAGATGAAGGATTTGGAACTAAAGGTCGCCATATGCGACGACAATCCGGAGGATTTGTCCGAGCTCAGAAGAATGCTTATGGAATACGATTCCGAATCAAAGCTCGAGATATCCGAGTATTCAAGTGCTGACGATTTTCTTGGGGCTTGTGAAAAGGTTTCATTCGACATCGCACTTCTGGATATAGAGATGACCGGTACTAACGGCTATGAGGCGGCGAGGATTTTATCTAAAGACGAAAAGCATCCGATTCTCATCTTTGTCACCCAGAGTCTCAAATACACCGTCTGCGGTTACGGAGTTGCGTTCAGGTATCTTGTCAAGCCTCTTACTATGAAATCTCTCGGCGAGGCGATGGACTCGGCGATTAACGAGGTGTCCGCAAACAGCTTTATCATGAACATAGACGGCGTTTCTCACGTTGTCAGAATGAACGACATCTATTACTTCGAGGTCTATTCCCACAGTACCATTCTCCACACAGCCGACGAAACCTTTTCTCTCAGATACCCGCTCAAGGAGATAATGGATATGCTCCCGCAGGGATATTTTGCGATGCCGCACAGAAGCTATATCGTCAATCTGAACCATGTCAAGTCCTTCTCTATGGATTCCGTGAAGCTTACTAACGGCGTGACGATACTTATGAGCAGAAGAAAATTCGCCGAGTTCAACAGTCGGCTGGTGAAGTTTATTGAAAGGTAAAGTATGAATTACGTTGTCGAAGTTTCCTGTGTTGTTCTCGAACTCATAATCAGCTATATCTTCTTCAGAAGCCTCTTTAATCTCAGAAGCCGCCCGAAATATGTGACGGTGGCGAGTTATGCAGTGTTTGCCGTCCTGATTTCCGTGATGTCAATCCTTGAATGTCAGTCTGTAGTGAGGCTTCTTGTCAGCATGGTTGGCTTTGCTGTGATTGCTTTTTTGCTCTTTGAAACGAAGGTTATCTCAGCGACAGCTTCAAGCCTTGTTTTCATGACGATCTATGCCCTTACAGACGTGATAGTAGCGGCGGCTTTCTCTTGGTTCGGAATTGACGTCGGGAGTCTTCTTGAACAAAGCGATGCAAGGATGGTCTATGTCATAATTTCGCACATCATCTTCCTTGGGATAATAGTCGTCATATCCTTGCGTAGCAAGAGCAAGCATGGCATAATATCGTGGCAATCGTTTCTCATCTTTCTTCCATGCTGGGTCTCAAGCCTGATTCTCTGCTGTGTGCTGTGTGTTCAGTCCTATTCGGAGGTTATAGAGCTTAACGCCGCCTATATCGCCGTTCTTCTGGGACTTCTCTATACAAACATCTTGGTTATATATTTTGTAAGCCGCATCAGGGAACAAGATGAAATGGAACATCAAGCAAAGCTCAGCGAACAGCACTATATGCTCGAGAGGGAATATTATCAGGAGCTTCACGCCCATCAGGAGCAGGTTCGCTCCCTGTGGCACGACATCAGCAAGTATATGAAATCAATGCAGGTGCTTGCCGACGGCGAGCATTCTGAAGAGCTCAGGGACAACTATCTTAAGATTCAGGAGTCGGTGAACGACATAGGCAGTGTTGTAGATGTCGGAAACCGCGTCGTCAGTGTAATTCTCAACGAGTATATGCATATAGCCGACGAGAGCGGCATTGACTTTGAGTTTGATGTAAACATCCCGTCGGAGCTTTCCGTCATGACCTCTGACCTGTATATAATCCTCGGCAACACCCTTGACAACTCGATCAACGCCTGTTGTGAGCTTGAAGAAGGCAAGCGCAAAATCAACCTGAAGCTCAAAAAGCACAATAACATCTTAGCATACAGCATAGAGAACCCTTACCCAGAGAATTACTTAGGTCGTCCCCGAACCGCCCTGCACGGCTACGGTCTCGCAAACGTCCGGCACTGCGTGCAAAAATACGACGGCACCGTCGAAACATCAGCGCAGAACGGCATCTTTACCGTCAATATAACCCTCAATGATGAATGAGGAGAACATACCATCCACGCTCCACAGCCTCCCTGTGAGGCTCTTTTTTACCGTTTGCGTCGAAATAACGACCATTCGCGCCAAAACCCTTGACAAAATTTTTCGGGAGGTATAATGTGAGGTGAACCCTTTTCGCTCATTTTGGTGTCTATATAAGTGTAGCGATTAAGTTGAAAGGAAAAATAAAAACATGTCCAAAATCAAAGTATTGTTTATTCAGGAGAAGAAGGTCAAAAAGGGAGCGATAACCATGAGCGACCTGATTGAGAACGAGGTGCCGGACACATATGAGTTTGAGCATGTAAATGCGAAAGAGAATATTATGGGCAAGGTGGCGGAGTTCCATCCGCAGATTGTTTTTATCTCTAACAGTAAGGCTTATGATATCTTTGAACTGGTGCAGAAAATAAAAGAGCTCGACTCCGAGATTGTGATTCTGGCGATGATATTCACTGATTTCGGCTCCGAGCGTGAAATGATGGACAGGCTTACCGGGATGGGAGTTTACAAATGCTATACATCTCAGCTTTCGGTAGATTCGCTGATTCACGATATGTTTGTATCTCTTAATATGGAATAAGCGAGGTGTCGTATGAAAGAGAAAAGACGAGTACAGTTAGATGATATGATAAGCTCGTTCCGGGAAATATGGAAGTATGATATCGGTTTTGCAAATCGTAAGGCAGAAATACAACCTGCAATTTCAGAATGACTCCTCAAGAGAACAGCGAAGGCTCGGCTATGTGTCTCAGATTCCGAAAAACATTCCTGCGAAGAAAGACATTGATATGTTCGACCTTCGGAGCTATGTTTTCAGTAAAATTGAGCACTTCCAGAAGAATATACTGAGCCTCAACCTGCGCCGAATCAAGAAAGACGGTGTAGTAAATCTTGCTACTTTCCTCCTCACCACGATATTCCAGATTTCTGCCTATCTGCTGATTGGAATAGATGCGCTGAAGGGCACAATTTCGGTCGGTGAGTTCACGATGGGCGTGGCGTCGCTTATCAGCTTTATGTCTGCATTTTCGTATGTGGCGACGAATATGCTGAATTTCAATAACAGCCTGAGCTATATCCATATGTATAAATCCTTCCTTACATATGAAAGCAAGTTTGATAATGATAGTGGGTTGACGCTCGAAGACCTCAACCTTGACGATATTGAAATCGAGTTCAAGAATGTGTCGTTCCGCTATCCTAACAGCACTTCTTATGTTCTCAAAAACATCAATCTGAAGCTCAGTAGTAAGGAAAAGCTTGCAGTTGTCGGCTATAACGGAGCAGGAAAAACGACTTTCACGCTGCTCCTGACCAGAATGTATGAACCAACAGAGGGCGAAATTCTCCTCAACGGAATCAACATCCGGAAGATAAACTACCGGGATTACCTGAAAATCT
>JAJQGT010000011.1 GCA_021201135.1 Oscillospiraceae bacterium | reverse complement strand
TTGAAGAATTTACACCTGCTGAATAAGAAGCACAAATAGCCTCCCCTGAAAGGGGAGGGGGACCGGCGAAGCCGGTGGAGGGGTTTCATGCCCACAATAACGTCAATAGAAAAATACAAGGGCAACACCATGCGTGTTGACCTTGACGAAGGCGAGCCGCTTTTCATAAACGTCGATGTCCTGAACGAGTATCATCTCCAGAAGGACATGACCATGCCGGATGCGGCGATAGAAGAGATAGTCCACTCGAACGATTTCAGGCGTGCCAAAGAGCGCGCCTTGTATCTCCTTGACGAGCGGGACTACTCATTTATCGAGCTCTACAAAAAACTTGAGAATAATTACGACGAGGATATCTGCCTCGAGGTCTGCAATCGCCTTTCGGAAATCGGTTGTATAAATGACAGGCGATATTCTGAGCGCCTTGCGGAGCATTACTGCGTCACAAAGCGCTTCGGGCTCAGGCGTGCCCGTGAGGAAATGCGCAAGCGCGGCATCTCGAACGAGCTTATTACGGAAGCACTTTATCCGTATGAGGACTCGGTGCAGGAGCGGATTGCGGAGCTTATAGACAAAAAATACGCAAGGTATCTTTCCGACGAAAAAGGCGTTCAGAAGGTCAAGGCGGCGCTTGTCCGTCAGGGCTACTCTTTTTCGGAAGTGAACAAAGCCTTGTCGGACTTATCTGAATATGAAGACGAAACGGAAGAGGGAGAGGAGTAAATGGCAGTCACTGTCGGAATAGTGTCTTTGGGCTGTGCCAAGAACATGCTCGACGCCGAGCACATGGCTTATAATTTAAGGGAAGAGGGTTTTGAACTCCAACCGGATGCCGCACTTGCGGACGTCGCAGTAATAAACACCTGCGGCTTCATCGAGTCGGCAAAGCAGGAAGCAATCGAGACAATTCTCGAGTTTGTCGCCCTCAAAAATGAAAAGCGAATCAAGGCGATAATCGTCACCGGCTGTTTGGCGGAAAGATATCGCGAAGAAATATTAAAAGAAATGCCCGAAGTAGATGCAGTTTTAGGTATTGGCGCAAACGAGCTCTTGGGCGAGACTATTAGAAAGGTTCTTTCGGGTAACACCGGAATTGAGATGTACGGCGACAAGTATTCGCTCGTTATCGGCGGAAGAAGAATCGTCTCCACCGAGACCTATGCCTACATAAAGATAGCCGAGGGCTGCAGTAATCATTGCACCTTCTGCGCCATCCCTCAGATTCGTGGAAAATATCGCTCCCGTCCGATGGAAAGTATCATTGACGAAGCAAAATGGCTTGCCAAAATCGGCTACCGTGAGATTATTTTAATTGCGCAGGATACCTCCCGCTACGGCGAGGATTTATATGGAACGCAAAAGCTCGCTGAATTACTTCGAGAGCTTTGCAAGATAGACGGCTTAAAGTGGATAAGAACACTTTATTGCTACCCGGAGCGAATCACCGACGAGCTCATCGACGTCGTGGCAACTGAGCCGAAGTGCGTCAAGTATTTCGACATCCCGATTCAGCACTGCTGTGACAGAGTCCTGAAGAGAATGAACCGCCATTCAAACGAAGCAGAGATAAGAGAGCTTGTCAGGACGCTTCGTGAAAGAATCCCGGGCGTAATCATCAGAACGACAATCATGACCGGCTTCCCAGGCGAGACCGAAGAGGAGTTCGAAAGGCTCTGCGAGTTTGTGAAAGAGATGCGCTTCGACCGCCTCGGTTGCTTCGCCTATTCTCAGGAAGAGGGGACTCCCGCCGCCAAGCTTGACGGTCAGCTCGACGAAGACGAAAAGAACCGCCGTGCCGAAATCATCACTCAGGAGCAGATGCTCGTGAGCGACCAGATGACCGCTGAAATGCTCGGTAAGGTCTATGAAGTGGTCGTCGAGGGCTATGACAGATATGCCGAATGCTGGTTCGGTCGGAGCGCTAACGAAGTCCCCGAAATCGACGGCAAGATATTCTTCACTTCTTCGATTCAGCTCAAGGTCGGCGACTATCAGTATGTTAAGATCACCGACACGATGGATTACGACCCGATCGGCGAGGTCATTCTGGCAACATGAGGAGATAAAAGCATGAATCTACCGAATAAACTTACACTCTTAAGAGTAATACTGATACCGTTCTTCGTCCTGTTCGCACTGTGGGAATTTTCGAGCGTGAATCTGTTTATCGCGCTTCTGATATTCGCAGTCGCATCCTTCACTGACATGCTCGACGGAAAGATTGCACGGTCAAGAAATCTCATCACCAACTTCGGAAAGTTCCTCGACCCGCTTGCCGACAAAGCCCTTGTAATGGCGGCGCTCCTCGTGTTTGTCGATAAGAACTGGGTGAGCTCCGTTCCGGTCATGATAATTCTTTTCCGTGAATTCATGGTTTCGGCACTTCGGCTTGTAGTGAAGTCGGGAGACGGAATCGTCGTTGCGGCAGGCTGGCTCGGAAAGGTCAAGACCGCATTCACGATGGTAGCAATCGTAGTTACTCTCTTCCTGCACGCTCTGGTAGCTGTCGGAGTGGGAATTGACGGAACAGTTCTCAGCATCATCGACAATCTTCTTGTCTGGATTGCGGCGATTCTGACGGCAGTTTCAGGCGTCCAATATCTGTGGGCATATCGCAGTGCAATAGACACGAACGAATAATATTTTGAAGGAGACACAGAAATGAAACGATTTTCATTCAAGAGACTTCTGGCACTTCTGACTGCTCTTGTGATGTGCCTTGCAGTGTTCACCGCCTGCGGAGACACCGCCGACGGTCACGTCCACTACGGCGAGAACGCCGAAACCACTTCGATTACGGCTTCGGATTTAATCACCGACATGGGACTCGGCTGGAACCTCGGCAACAGCTTTGATTCGACCGGCGATTCGGAAACTTCATGGGGCAATCCTGTGACAACAGAAGAAATGATCGACACTCTCGCTGAACTCGGCTTCAAAACCATCCGAATCCCCGTTTCATGGAGCTACCACTGCGATGAGGATTACAACATCGACGAGGACTGGCTTGAAAGGGTTCAGGAAGTCGTTGACTGGGCACTCGAGAACGACATGTACGTCATCCTCAATTCCCATCACGATAACGAAGTCTATTATCCCACAGCTGAAAATCACGACGGGGCTGTTGAGTATATCACCAAGATATGGACTCAGATTGCCGAGTACTTCAAGGACTACGACCAGCACCTCATCTTTGAGCCGATGAACGAGCCGAGACTTGCGGGCACCGATTACGAATGGTACTATTCCGAATGGGTTGCCGATTGTCAGGACGCAATGCAGACAATTATCGACTGCAATCAGGCGTTTGTCGACACAGTCAGAGCCTCGGGCGGCAACAACGAGACAAGATACCTGATTGTCTCGACCTATTGCGCTTCTCCCGATGCGGCACTCTCGGACGACTTCGAGCTTCCAACAGATCCGAGCGACAAGCTTCTTCTCACAGTCCATATGTATACGCCCTATAATCTTGCTATGAGCGACAGCTACGCCTACACCCAGTTCGACGAATCCTGTGAGAGCGACATTGACTACTATATCGACGCTCTCTATGAGAAGTTCGTCGCGAACGGCACCTATGTCATCATCGGCGAAATGGGTTGCACCAACAAGGACAACCAGTCCGCCCGAGAAGCGTGGGGAGAATACTTCGTCTCGAAAGCGAAGGAGAGCGGCATGGTCTGCGTCGTCTGGGACAACAACTACATCAACGCCGGCTCGGAAGCCTACGGTCTCTTTGACCGGGCAAACCTCAAGGTCTTCGACGACTGCCTCGACTACTATAACGGTCTTATGGCAGGGTTGGAGTAAACAAATAACAAAAGGACAGCCACTCAGCTGTCCTTTATTTTATCACTCATCAATAATAATCATCGCATCCCCAAAGCTGAAGAACCTATACCTCTCCTCGACGGCGGTCCTATACGCCGCCATGGTTTTGTCCTTGCCTAAGAACGCCGAGACGAGCATTATGAGGGTGCTCTCGGGGAGATGGAAGTTGGTGATTAGCCCGTCGATTGCCTTGAATTGATACCCGGGGTAGATGAAGATGTCGGTGTTGCCTTCGTCCGGCTTGATTTCGCCTTGGAACTTTGTTGCAACGCTCTCGAGCGTCCGGCAGGAGGTCGTGCCGACGGCAATAACCCTGCCGCCGTTCGCTTTGGTGCGGTTGATGAGCTCGGCGGTCTCGGGCGGGAGGTCATAGTGCTCCGAGTGCATCTTGTGCTCGGAGATGTTCTCCTCCTTGACAGGTCTGAACGTCCCGAGTCCAACGTGCAGGGTGACTTTCCCGATGTTTATTCCGGCGGCTTGAATCTCCTCAAGCTGTTCGGTCGTGAAGTGCAGCCCCGCAGTCGGAGCAGCGGCGGAGCCGACCTCGTTTGAATATACCGTCTGGTATCTCTCGTTGTTTTCGAGCTTCTCCTTGATGTAGGGAGGAAGCGGCATCTGCCCGATTTCGTCAAGAACCGTGTAGATACTGCCATCGCAGGAGAACTTAGCGAGCCTGTTTCCGTCTTCAAAAATATCTATAATCTCGGCGGTGAGCTTTCCTCCGCCGAAAATAAACTTCGTGCCGATTTTCGCCTTTTTTCCGGGGCGGCAAAGAATCTCCCAGACCATGTTTTCCTTCTGCTCGAGAAGAAGAAACTCGATAAACGTCCCGTTGTCCGCTTTCTCGCCATAGATTCTTGCGGGGAGAACCCTCGAATCGTTGACAATCAAAGTGTCACCTTTTCTGAGATATTTACATAGATTATAGAAGTGGTCGTGCGTGATGTCGCCCGATTCACGGTCGATGACCATGAGCCGCGAAGCGTTTCTCGGCTCGACGGGAGTCTGGGCGATAAGCTCCTCCGGCAGGTCATAATTAAAGTCGCTGGTCTTCAAATCGGTTTCAAATGTCATGATAATGGTGCTTCTTTCAAATAAAATTTGGTGTATTTTAAGGTTGACGTATTCACTTTGTCGCGGTATAATATAAAAGAATGGGTTGCGGTGTATATCCCGCACTTGACATTATATAACAACCGCGCGATTTTTTCAATACTTATTTGAGTCGCCGGTGATTCTAAGGAGTTTTACATATGAAAAAGTATAAAGTCGGAGTAATCGGCGCAACGGGCATGGTAGGGCAGAGATTCATCACCCTTCTTGCAAATCACCCTTGGTTTGAGATTGAGGTGCTTGCGGCATCCCCGAAGTCTGCCGGAAAGCCCTATAGCGAGGCTGTCGGCTCACGCTGGCTTATGACCACGCCTATCCCCGAGTGTGCAAAAGACATAATCGTCATGGACGCCACTGCTGATAAAGAAAAAATCGCCTCCATGGTCGACTTCGTCTTCTGCGCCGTCGATATGAAGAAGGACGAAATCAAGGCTCTTGAGGAAGCTTATGCCAAGCTCGAATGCCCCGTCGTTTCGAACAACTCCGCTAACAGATTTACCCCCGATGTCCCGATGGTCATCCCGGAAATCAACCCCGAGCACATCGAAATCATCGACGCCCAGAGAAAGCGTCTCGGCACAAAGCGCGGCTTCATCGCCGTAAAGTCGAACTGCTCCATCCAGAGCTATGTTCCCGCTCTGACGCCTTTAAGAAAGTACGGCATCACCGAAGTTCTTGCCTGCACCTATCAGGCGATTTCCGGAGCCGGCAAGACATTTGACACATGGACCGAAATGGTCGACAACCTCATCCCGTATATCGGCGGTGAGGAGGAGAAGAGCGAGCAGGAGCCTCTCAAGGTCTGGGGTCACATCGAGGGCGACAAGATCGTCTGCGCCGATGATACCTCCATTACCACACAGTGCCTCCGTGTTCCCGTTTCCGACGGTCACACCGCCGCAGTATTCGTAAGATTCAAGAATAAGCCCACAAAGGAAGAAATACTTGAGGCATGGAGAACCTTCTCGGGCGTTCCGCAGGAGCTCGAGCTCCCGTCCGCACCGAAGCAGTTCCTCAATTACTTCGAAGAGCCCGACCGTCCGCAGGTCAAGCTTGACCGTGACCGTGAAGGCGGCATGGCAATCTCGATGGGCAGACTTCGTGAGGACACCCAGTACGACTACAAGTTCGTCTGCATCTCCCACAACACCCTCCGTGGCGCCGCCGGCGGCGGAGTCCTCATGGCAGAGCTTCTTGCGGCGAAGGGATACTTTGATTAATGTGAAACCCCTCCACCACCGGCTTTCAGCCGGCGGTCCCCCCTCCCCTTTCAGGGGAGGCTGTAACTGCCTCTATTAGAGGCTTTTGAGAGAACAAAAAAAGGCTCCCCTGAAAGGGGAGCTGGATGCGCCAAAGGCGCAGACTGAGGGGTTTCCCCGGAAAGGAGAGATGAGCGTGAAGAAGCTATTGTTTGAAGGTGCCGCAACGGCGCTTGTAACCCCGTTCAAGCAGAACGGCGAGATAAATCTTGAGAAGTATAGTGAACTCATCGAGTTCCAGATTTCCGAGGGGATAGATGCCATCGTTGCTGTCGGAACAACCGGCGAGAATGCGGTTCTTTCCGGCGAGGAGCACCGTGCTCTTATGAAGTGCGCCGTCGAGACCGCTCGGGGAAGAGTCCCCGTAATATGCTCGACCGGCTCGAACGACACCGAGTATTGCATCGGCACAACCCAAGCCGCCGAAGAAGCGGGCGCCGACGGTCTTCTTCTCGTCACTCCTTATTATAATAAGTGCACCCAGAGTGGGCTTATAAAGCACTACGAGAGGATTCTCTCGAAAACTAAGCTCCCCGCAATCGTCTATAACGTCCCGTCCCGGACGGGGTTCAATATCGGTATCGAAACCTACAAAGAACTCGCAAAGCACCCGCAGATAGTCGGCACCAAGGAAGCAAGCGGCAATATGGCTCTTGCGATGGAGATAAGAGCCCAATGCGGCGACGATATGCCGCTCTACAGCGGAAATGATGACATAACCGTCCCGATGATGGCAATCGGCGGCAGGGGAGTAATCTCTGTTCTTTCGAACATCCTGCCGAATTTGACTCACAAAATGTGCAAACTTTGCCTCGACAAAGATTTCGACAAGGCGAGCGAACTTGCATTTAAGTATCTCGACCTGACAAACG
Organism: Oscillospiraceae bacterium; assembly: GCA_021201135.1. Taxonomy (GTDB): domain Bacteria; phylum Bacillota; class Clostridia; order Oscillospirales; family Ruminococcaceae; genus Faeciplasma. The sequence goes on along the minus strand of JAJQGT010000011.1, from coordinate 128,335 downwards.
CCCTTTTCAGCGAGGTCAACCCGATTCCCGTCAAGGCGGCTATGAATATGATGGGGCTTGATGTCGGCGGTTGCAGACTTCCGCTTTGCGAAATGGGCGATGAAAACAAAGAAAAGCTAAGACAGATTCTTGCTGGGCACGGACTTGTCTGAAAAGAGAGGATTGATTAAATGGTTAATGCGGTAATAAGCGGTTGCTTCGGAAAAATGGGCAAGGTTGTCGGCGACGTAATCTCGAAAAGAGACGATATCGAAGCCGTCGCCGGCGTGGATAAAGTGGTTTTGGGAGAGCTCCCGTTCGAGACGGTCACCGATATTTCAAAGCTTGCCTGCAAGCCGGACGTCATAATCGACTTTTCCCATCCTTCGGCTCTGCCTTCGCTTCTTGATTATGCCAAAACAAACGGCACGGCTCTTGTGCTTGCCACCACCGGATACAGCGAGACTGACATCGCCGATATCAAGTCAGCATCTTCGCAGATTCCGATATTCTTCACGGCAAACATGTCGATAGGAATTAATCTTCTGAGCGCACTTGCCCAAAAAGCCGCCACCATCCTTGGCGACGACTATGATATCGAAATCGTTGAGAAGCACCACAACCAGAAAATCGACGCCCCGAGCGGCACGGCTCTGATGCTTGCCGACTCCATCAACGAAGCTCGCGACGAAAGATACAACTACATATACGACCGTCACAGTCAGCGTAAGAAGCGCGACAAGACCGAAATCGGAATCCATTCCGTAAGAGGCGGGACGATAGTAGGCGAGCACGAGATAATCTTCGCGGGGCGCGACGAGGTCATCACCCTTTCCCATTCCGCCGCTTCAAAAGAGGTCTTCGCCGTAGGAGCGGTCAACGCCGCAGTATTTCTCTCCGGAAAACCGGCAGGAATGTACTCCATGCAGGATTTAATCGAAGCCTCGAATAACTGAATATAAAGAAATCCCGACATCTTTCAGTCGGGATTTTTTATTAATTTCGGATTTTGACAAGATTGCAGATAAGGTCAGCAACGTCGGATGAATTGGCGGAGAAATCACCCGAAAGCCACGAGTATGTGAGATAATATAAGCCGCCCTGATAGAAGTTTGTCCAGAGCTCCTTCTGCCCCTCGGAAAGCTCCTTCGGCGCACATTCCTTGGCAAAGCTCTTCTCCATAGTTATGTCAAACAGCTTTTCCAAAAAATCTTTGAGTATATATTTGCTGTTCATGAACAGTAAAAATACGGATTTGTTCTCTTTGAGGTAGTTGAGAATAGCCTCGGTCTGCTCTCTGACGGTAAAGCTCTTCTTCGGGTCTATCTTTTCGAGCATTACCTTGATGTCCTCGACCTTTTCGTCTTCAATCTCGGTGAGCACATCATACTGGCTGGTGTAGTGATGATAGAAGGTTGAGCGGTTGACATGCGCCACCTCGCACAGTTCGGTTATGGTTACCTTTTCTATGTTCTTTGTTTCAAGAAGCTTCAGAAGAGCATCACTTATCAGCTTCTTCGTAACCAGAACACGACGGTTGCCTTTAGTAGTTTTGTAGGTCATTATATCCTCGCTTTCTTTAGAGTAACACTTTTATAAAAGTGTATATATTCAAGACATTATGCCTATGATTTGTTGGTTTTGGGACAAATCACCTTGAATTGTCCCTTGAAAAATCAACACATGTCTATTATACTATAATACATAAGGAAAAGTCAACGGCTTTTCTTTGGGCAAAAATCAAAATACGGGAGGATTTTTTATGAAACAAAAATTGTCTGGAATCGGACTCGCAGTGGTTGAGATTGTTGTCGGTCTCTTTCTGCTCATAAGCCCCGACACGCTCACAAAGGCTGTCGTAATCATCGCCGGAATCGCGCTTCTTGTGCTCGGTGTAATTTCCCTCATCGGCTACTTCAGAGCCGAGCCGGTCGGAAGTGTCCTCGGTCAGGGCATGACCAAGGGACTTATGGAAATCGCCATCGGCGCATTCATCCTTATCAAGACCGGTTGGGTTGTCGGAGTGTTCGACACGGTAATCGCCTTGGCTATTCTTCTCTTGGGTGTATCCAAGCTCGGAATGTCCATCGACCTTATGAGGCTCAAGGACGACGGCTGGAAGCCTGCGCTTCTTGACGCTGTGGTAACCCTTATCTGCGCAATTATCATCGTCAGCATTTCCGCATCCGACGCTATCTGGATGGTAATCGGTATTTCGCTTATCGTTCAGGCTGTTTTAGACATCGTAACCGCATTCCTTTCCGGAAAGAAGAACGGAGACGTAGTTGTCGAAGAGCACGAAGACTGATTAATCTTTGCATCCATAGAAAAAGCACCGCCTTTTTTTGAGACGGTGCTTATTTTTATGCTTTTTATCAGTCCGCAACTGCCCTGAAAATCATGTCGGCGGCAGCCTTGACATCGTCACATTCGTAGCTTTCAATTTCGCCCTTGTCGCAAAGAGCGGCGATTTCGGAATCGAAGGGGAGCCTTGCAAGAAGCGGAAGGTGGTTCTCCTCCGCAATCTTAGCCGTGTGGCTATCGCCGAAGACCTTGATTTCCTCGCCACAGCAGGGGCACTTGACATAGCTCATGTTCTCAATGATTCCGAGTATCGGGATGCCCATCATTTCCGCCATGTTGACAGCCTTTGAGACTATCATGCTGACCAGCTCCTGCGGGGAAGTGACGATAACGATTCCGTCGAGCCGGATTGACTGGAAGACTGTGAGCGGGACGTCGCCCGTTCCCGGAGGCATGTCGACAAACATATAGTCAACCTCGCCCCAGTTGGTCTCGTTCCAGAACTGCTTGACCGCACCCGCAATGATGGGACCGCGCCAAACGACCGGCTGTGTCTCGTCGTCAAAAAGCAGGTTGGTCGAAACAACTTTGATTCCGCCTTTTGAAACTGACGGGTTTATATACTTTCCGTCGGTTGTGATGGGCTGTGTGACTCCGAATGCCCTCGGAATCGAGGGACCGGTGATGTCCGCATCCAATATTGCGGTTTTATTTCCACGCTTTTGCGATTCGGATGCCAGAAGGGAAGTGACGAGCGATTTTCCGACGCCGCCCTTGCCGCTTACAACTCCGATTACTTTTTTAATGTTTGAGAATTCGTTAGCCGAAACGTGCATGTCCTGCGGCTCTGTTCTTGAGGAACAGTTCTGCGAGCAGGACGAGCAATCGTGACTGCATTCCGCCATTATAAATTACCTCCGATTGATATGATTTTTGAGTATTATTCTTCGCTTTCGCCGTTCTCGGCTCCCTCAGCCTCTTCGGTTTCGCCTTCAGAAGTCTCGTCTTCTGTGGTGGTGTCGTCGGTCGAGACTACTCCCGTTCCTTCCTTAAGAGTTACGGTCACGATAAATCCGTCAACATTGTTTCCGGAAATCTCATAGGGATAAGCCGTAACGCCGTCGTCAGTCAGCGGAACATAGATGGTCGTGGTGTCCGAATCGGACATCGGAACGTAGTAGATGATATACTGTGCGTCGTCATCCGTATTCACAAGAAGGAAGCCAGAGTCGATGGTGTAGTTCTTGATGAAGGATATATATTCCTCGAGGCACATGTCATATTCATACATAACCTGTGCATGCGGGATTCCGACATATCTGAAATGCCAGGGCTCGTTGTCGATGAGGGTGATGGATTCCTTGCCGTCGGGATAGCGGTTGATGAAGCCGTACTTATAGCAGTTCTCCATAATCCACTCATAGTCGCCGGTTCCGTCGAAATCGCTGTAGGAGCTACCGTTGTAGGTGGTGAAGTCGATGGCATAGCCGGTGTGGTGCTCACTGTATCCCGCCTGTGCGACGAGTGTTGAGGAATCCTCTCCGGTCGATTTGAGCTCGTCCTCATAAAGTTCCTGCTGATATGCGAACGAACGATAACCGCTTCTGACCATGACGCTGTCGTTGCCGGTGGCGTTGTAGAATGCAAGAAGCATTTCGTTCAACGCGTCCATAGTGTCAGGGAGAACCAGAACGCTATAGTCCTTGACCCAGTATGCGCTGTTCTTGTATTCTCTTACGATAACAAGCTCGTCCTCGTTGACTTCATTAAGAAGTGCGATATTGTTGTTGACGAGAACCAGATGCCCGGAACCGACTTCGCTTGAAGATACGGTCACGGATTTGAAGAGATATGAGCTCTGCTGAGTCGGGTCGGATGTTGTGCTCGCTTCGGGATCCGCTTCGTCCTCAATAATGTCTGTCACGGTTCCGTCCTGATTTTCCGTAGTATCGTTATTGTTTTTTTCTTCGTCGCTCTTTTTTGAGCCGGAGCATGATACGCAGATAATCGCAATGATGATAAGAACTATCGCCAGGAGAAGAGCAAGATTTCCGTACCTTATTCTCGAGGCTTTCTTTTTGAATGATGCGTAATCAATCCTTTTTCCTTTTTTCATGTAGTGCCGTCCTTTCATATCCGAAGATTCGGAACAAGTTCTATAAGGCTTATGTATATGATAGCACATCTTCGGCAAAAAATAAAGATGTTTTTCGTATCTTTGCGAGATTTTTCGACCAAAAAATCGACTGCCGCGGATTTTACTCCACGGCAATCGTGTTTAAAGAGAGTTATTTCTCCCGTTCGAAAAAGTTAAAGCGTAAAGCTTACTTTACGGAACCGGTCTTGTAGGCGTCGATCATCTTTTTGACCATCTGACCGCCGACGGAACCTGCCTCACGAGAGGTAAGGTCGCCGTTATAACCGTTCTTAAGATTAACTCCGACCTCGTTGGCAGCCTCAATCTTGAACTTTTCAAGAGTCTGTCTGCCCTGGTCGCTTGTAATACCCTTCATATTATATCTCCTTTTTTGGTTGCACCATAGTCGGTAACGACAGCCACCAACTATGCCGTGCAATTCTTACAAACAAAAACTTAATTCTCGCTTGCAAGGATATTATTTGCGAAGCTCGCGGCGTTATTAGTGGAAATTTTTATTTGAGAATGAATGCGAAAAACGGTGTAATAGGGTGGAGAAACCGTTGTATAGAAAAGAAAGTGACAGCATGGGAAATATGTATCTCTCCCCTTGACACCCCACAAATAATATGCTACAATCATTTCAGTAAATCTTTCAGGAAAGAAGCGTGATTACATGCCCACCATCGCCATCTCTCTCGCAGGGCTTAGCATCGAGGTTCACAGCCGCTTCGGCTATCTTCGCCGGTTCTGTCGCGACTATCTTTCCGAAAGTGATGAGTCCGATTTTTCGGTCAGCGTCGGCGACGAAAGGCTTTCAGAGCTTCGGGCGGCAAATCCCGATATCTGTGACGAGCTTCTCGAGCGCGACGAGATATACTCCGAAATTGCGGCGCGGCTTCCAAAATACAATCGCGTGATGCTCCACGGCGCGTGCATTTCATACAAAAACAGGGCATACCTCTTCACCGCTCCGAGCGGGACGGGCAAATCCACCCACGTCGGGCTCTGGCGAAGGTATCTCGGCGATAATGTGGCGATAATCAACGGCGATAAGCCGATTTTTTATATCCGGGAGAGCGGCTCGGTTCGCGCTTTCGGGACTCCGTGGTGCGGCAAAGAGGGCTGGAACCGCAACGAATCCGCTGACCTGGCGGGAATCTGCTTTATGAAGAGGGGAATTGAGAACAAAATTCGCCCCGCAAAGCCGGACGATGCGGCGCCGCTCCTTCTGCGGCAGATGTTTCTCCCGAAGGAGTCTGAAGCGGCGGCTCTGACGCTCGGGCTTCTTGACAGGATTGTCTCGTCGATTCCGGTTTATCTTCTTGAGTGCGACATCTCCGAGGACGCCGTCAGGACGAGCTTTGAAGCGCTGACCGGCGAGAAATATAAATAGATTTGGGAGGACGAAAAATGCAGATTACAGCGTCAACAATTAAATTATCCCTGAACCCCGAAACTTTGCTCTACACGATAGAGACCCCGGAGCACATCTGGCAACAGTCGGAGTCCTTCCGACCGGGCTTTATCCTGAAAGACGGCACAGCCTTGCCGTTCATCACCGCCGACGAAATCCGCCACGAGCCTTATAGAAGCGGCGTGGGCGAGGGGATTCTGTCTCACTATGAATGGCACGATTTCGGCTTCTCTTTCGAGACTCTTGCGTGGATTGAAACCTCGACGCAGACTGTCCGGTTCGAGCTGATTCCGGGCGAGGGCGCTCTTGAGTTCGAAAAAATTCTCTATCCCGGCTACTTCGATTTTGAAAAGAACAGCGACACCGCCTACACCGTGATGCCGGTTTTGCAGGGGCTCCTGATTCCGAACACTTGGGAAAATGAGGTTAATAAGCTCCCGTTCGACGGTCAGTTCTGCTCCTCGGGCGCCTATATGCCGTGGTTCGGTCAGATTGAGGACACCTGCGGCTATATCGCCATCTGCGAGACCCCGTGGGACGGCGGCTACTATGTCGACCATCCGGCAGGCGGTCCATACACCCATGTCGGAGCCTACTTTCTCCCGAGCCTCGGCGAGCTTTCATATCGCCGGAGCATCCGCTATATTTTTCGTGATGACTGCGACTATAACGACTTGTGCAAGATATATCGTGCCTATGCCATCGAGACGGGGCTTCTTACGTCTCTTCGTGAGAAGGCGGCGCGCAATCCTATTGTCGACGAGCTCATCGGCTCGGTGATTGTCCACAAGGGCATCAAGAAGCACGTTTCGCCCGATTCGAGATATTTTGACAAAGACAACACCGAAAGCAACGACTCTGTCGTCCCGTTCCATGCCCGAGCTCTTGAGATTCAGAGATATCACAGTAAAGGCGTCCCGAAGCTTTACCTCCACCTCGACGGTTGGGGCGCACCGGGTTATGACAATAAGCATCCCGACTACCTTCCTGCATGTCCCGAAGCGGGCGGTTGGGAAGGATTCAAAGAGCTCTCGGACACGATTCACGACTGCGGCTATCTCTTCGGGCTTCACGACCAGTACCGTGACTACTACATGGACGCCGAAACCTATGACAAAGAGTTCGCACTCCACGCTCCCGATGGCTCGGTCTTCGAGATGTCCGTCTGGGCGGGAGGAAAGCAGAACTATCTCTGCGCCACTCAGGCTCCATATTACGTCAAGCGCAACTTCGAGGAGGTGCTCAGTCACGGCATCCGTTTGCAGGCATCATACCTCGATGTCTTCACCTGCAATGAGCCGGACGAATGCGCCCATCCGAGGCACCGGATGACCCGTAAAGAATGCCTTGAATACCGCGGCGCATGTTTCAATTATCTTTGGTCAAAGGGGATTCTCCCGAGCAGTGAGGAGTGCTCGGACTGGGCTATGAAATCTCTCGTCTTCTGCCACTACGGACCGTATGACTTCATGCTTCAGAGCCCCGGAAGTCCCCGGCGAGGCATTCCCGTTCCGCTCTTCAATCTCGTCTATCACGACTGCATGATACTCCCGTGGTTCATGGACAAGACGGACTCGGAGGACTATATGCTCTATGCTCTTTTGAATGCGGGAGCTCCATATCTCGACAGGGATGGAGCCTACCCCAACACCGACGGAGCCTTCGACAGCGAAGCCGAGAAGCGCCTTGACGAGGAAATCGCCCGTTGTCGGGTGGTCACAGATTTGCAGGAGCAGGTCGCCAAGTGTGAAATGCTCCGCCACGAGTTCTCGGACGGGGATTACAATAAACAGCGCACCGTATTCTCGGACGGCACAACTGTCACGATTGACTTGAAGAAAGGGGAGTACGAGATTTGTCGGAATACTCCCACAAGGGTTAACTGACAATTTTTGCATAAAAACACCCGCCACAGGATTCAACTCCTATGGCGGGCTTTTTATTTTGAAATTTTATTCCCCACAGTGATGCCCACAATCGTGATGTTCGCCGCAGTTATCGTGGTGTCCTTCCGAATGATGGTTGCACCTGATATCGGGGTTATATTGAAGCGTTCCGGCGAGGTAATCCTCAACTGCCTTGTCGACGTCTCCCGTAACACCGCCAAACATCTTGATCCCAACGTTCTCGAGGGCATTCTTTGCTCCTGCACCGATGCCTCCGCAGATGATGACGTCCGTCTGGATTTCGTTGAGCAAATCCGCCAGAGCTCCGTGTCCCTGACCGTTGGTGCCGACGACCTGAGACGAGACGACTTTGCCGTCCTCCACGTCAAAAATCTTGAACTGTTCGGTGTGCCCGAAGTGCTGGAACACCTGCCCGTTTTCATATGTTACTGCAATTCTCATGCTGCTTTCTCCTTTCGGTGACTGATTTTAATCATCCCTGATATTTTACAACAGCTTTCGCCCGATGTCAACCCATTCTCAATTATTAAGCTTTTATTAAGATTCTTCGCAAAATCTTGCTTCTTAAATGCTTTTATGCTATACTGTCGTCGGGAAAACTTTTAGCCCTCCGCACCATCCTCTCAGCAGTGAAAAAGTAAAAAAATTTTTCTCGCCGCAGTGCAATAATCCCGCTTCTTAATTTGTATTACTTATAGAAAACCAATCCGAAAGGAAATAAACGATTCAAGGAGGTGGCACATTGAAGAAAAAGGTTCTCGTTTTGTGTGTTTGTGTGCTATGTCTGCTTGCGGTGGCTGTTACTATCATTATAAAAAACTCAACGGTAATCGGCTCAATACAAGGGGCTGAATTGGAAACCGTTATAATTGGCGATACTGTGTATCAGTATGATAGTTCATTGGAGTTTACACAAGCCGATAAAGGACGCTTTCTCGGTGTTGTTACGAACGGTAAAGATAAGTTTCGAGTATATTCGGTTAAGGGCGATACCGAGGGGCAATACATATACAGATTGTGGGGATATGATGGCGCCTTTTACGCCAAAACAGACTAACAGAGCCTGTTGTTCTGCTTAAAATGCAAGCGGGAAACAATTATCAGCGTAACCGGGCAGAATGTGGTTGCTGTCAAGAACACGAAAAACGATATGGAGGCATCACTATGAGAAAAGTAGCAATTTGGATTGTAGCCGTTGCGTTTGTTGTCCTTGTGATAGCACTAGGGGTTATGGGGCTTGGAATCTATGAAATGGATGATGGCGTCATCGCTGTAACAGCGTATATCGCTTTGCCATGTATTGCACTCATATTTGGCGGGCTTGTTTACATTAGATGGGGGTCTGCAAAATGTCCTCACTGTGGCAAACCGAGGTGGACAAACGGAAAATACTGCTCCTACTGCGGTAAGGAAATACCCGATAAGGATTAAGGAGGTATCATCATGAGAAAAATTTTATCTTTGTTTTTAGCACTAGTTTTAGCTGTTCTCACAGCAACCCTCTGCTTCACCGCCTGCACCACCGGTGCCGTCGTCCATAAGGTCTACTATAACGGCAACGAGTACTGGATTTGCGGAGCGGGAGATACGGGTGAGGGGAGTGTCCTCGAAGCCTGTGGTTTGCCTTCAGAGCTGACCGCCGACCTTTGCGGTGAATTTATCGGCTTCCTCGAATCCGCCGGCAACAATGCTTATGAAGTTGTTGAATCCGAAACCGACATCCCTGTGTATAACTACGCCCCGCAGGAGACGGAGAACGTCTATATCTTAGAGATTGACGGCATCTATTACGCCGCTATCAGGCACGATGGCGAAATCTATTATGGCTTGAATTAAGCCCACGAACCGCAAAATCAGAGCAGTCTTGCCCGTCAGGACTGCTTTTTTCAAATCTTTCTGTAAGATTCCCGCCCGAATCCATAGTATATAGTTGAAAGGAGCTGATATGATGCTTGAGGACAGCGAGATTATCGAGCTGTTTAACTCCCGCTCTGAGCAGGCGATTTCCGAGACCCGGGAGAAGTACGGCTCGGCTTGCCTGGCTATCTCCCAGAACATCCTGGGAAACAGCCTTGATGCCGAGGAGTGCGTGAGCGATGCGCTTTTGGCGCTCTGGAACGCCATTCCGCCGGAGAAGCCGAACCCCCTTCGGGCTTATCTCTTTCGGATTGTCCGCAATATCTCGATATCGAAGTACCACTCAAACACCGCCGGGAAGCGCAACAGCTTCTATGACGTGGCACTTGATGAGCTCGAGGACTGCCTTGCGGGAATCACGTCGGTCGAGCAGGAGATAACTGCGCGCGAGTTGTCGACCCTGATTGACCGGTTTCTCGGGACCCTTGACGAGGACTCAAGAATGCTGTTTGTTCGCCGTTACTGGTACTCCGACAGCGTCAAAGAGCTTTCGGAGCGCTTCGGAATAACCGAGAACAACCTGTCAGTTCGCCTTTCACGCATACGGAGCAAACTGAAAAAATACTTACAGAAAGAAGGATATAAAGTATGAAGGAAAATTTGATTTCAGACGCAATCACCGACATAAATCCCGCCTACGTCGAGCAGGCGGCGGACTATAAGCCCACAACCCACAGAATCCATCCCTCAAGAATTATAGCCGGTGTAGTGGCGGCTGTGATTCTCACGGTTTCGGTATTTGCCGCAAAAGAGTTTCTGACTGCTTCCGACGTTGCAAACAGGTGGGGTATGACGACCCTTGCCGAGTTCTTCAAGGACGGCGGAGGAGAAGCCTTTAATATCGAATCCCAAACCAGCGGAGGCTATATCGTATCAATTCTCGGAGTTGCTACCGGCGACGACCTTACCGGCTATTCGGATGACGTCGACCTCACCAAGAGCTACATTGTCGCTTCGATTGAGAGGGAGGACGGCGAGCCAATCACAAATTACCTTAATATCACAATAAGCCCGCTCTTTTCCGGATATGACCCTGAGAAGGTCAACGTTTTAACACTCGGCGACGGTGATTGGTGGTTTCTCATCGAGGATGGCATTGAATATTGCCTTATTGAAACAACCAACATAGGCGTATTCGCCGACCACACCATCTATATCGCCGTATATGACGGGAACAATTTCCCGAAAACATACTCTCTGAACGACGACGGAACTGTTTCAATGAGCGAGGATTACAGTGGACTCCAGACACTGTTTGAAATTCCGATGGACGAATCACTTGCCGACCCGGAAGCCGCAGGAAAGCTTATTGGCAGAATCTATGGAGATTAAAAGATATGATTAAGACTATATTCGGTCTCGCCTTCGAAGGCTTATGGCGAAAGCGCAAAAGTAACTTTTTGATCGTGCTTGTGCTCATGATAACATTTGCCTTTGCGGTTATGCTTCTGAGTTACACAAGTAGCATTGCAATGACAAATCAAGAATATCGCTTCTCGATATACGGCTATTGGTATGGCTCTATTGTATATGGTCGGGACGGAGACGTGGAATATCTTGAGTCTACCGAGTGGGCTGACAGCGTCGGCGAGAGTGTCACTTACGGCACTGTAAGTGGGCTGGGAATTGGCACGGTCGATGATGCATTCGTCGAAATGGGAATCCATCTGGAGGAAGGAACTCTTCCCGAGAACAGCGGAGAAATTGCTGTCGAAGTGGCTGTGCTCAATAAGCTCGGCTATGATTACACCATCGGCGAGACAATCACCCTGCCGATAACCATATCCGATGATAAAATAATCTATCATAATTTCACCCTGACCGGTGTAATTTCAACCTACACCACTCTCTGGGACTATACCGACACTCTGAACAGTGCAATTATAACCGAAGAGGATGCAGAGGCTATTTTTGACGGCGTTACACCAACTGTCTCCTACTTCTTCACCGTCATTGACGGGATGGAGGACACCGTTTCGGATGAAGTCAATACATATCTTTCGGAATCGAGGGCTTCAAACGTAGCCTCAAGCAGAAAGCAGGTCAAGCTCAATTCCTATGCCTATCAGGATCACAGCGAGGCGGAATTAAATATTATCTATATCTGGCTCATCTTTGCCGTCGCAATTCTGGCGATTGTAGTCGTCTACATACTCCAGATGCAGTCGGAGATAAGAAAAACAGTAAGACTTCGCAGTCTCGGAGCATCAAAAGGACAGTTGAGGCTCCTTGTAACTGTTGAGGCACTGATACTCTGCATCCCATCCTTGCTGATGGGAATAGTTGTCGGCGTGATCGGCATCTGGATTTTACTCAGGGTCAGCGTGTTCTCAGGTTCTATTGCAATTATAGTCAGTATTCCATGGAAGAATCTTAGTATGTTCTTACTTCTCTGGGTTGCAGGCATACTTATAGTCAAGATGGTAATGTTCCAGGTTGCAGTTGCAACTCCGCTTACCGGCAGGATGGAAATGCAGGTCGGAAAGCAACGGTTCTCCCGCAGGTTCCAGAAAGGCTTGATCATAGCGATGTGTGTTGTCTTCTGCTCTGCAGTTGTCTTCACAACCATCTTCTCGCTTGATCCATACCATCACTATACATACTACACGACCACCTATTCCTATTACGCTATAAACACTCTTAGCTTTTCAGGTCAGCACCTTGGGGATGATGTCCTGAGCGAGCTTGCCTCTGTTCCGGGAGTTTCGGGAGTATGGGGCTTTTCGGAACAATCAGCCAGCTTGACAACAGATGCAGTCGAGGCTCAGGAAGTCTCGATTTATGTCGTCGATTCAGCCGACAGTTGGAAAGGGATGATTGACTTCACCTGCACCGACCTCGAAAGCTTCAACTCAGGCGACAGTGTTATTCTCATGAAAGTCTCGACTGATTCAGAATCAATTGTTCCGGCAGTCGGCGACGAAATCACACTGACCATTTCCGACGACACAGAATTCACAACAACCGTCGGCGGTGTCAGCAATTATTACCGCTCTTCGGGACTTGGGCATAATTATAGCCTATATCCGGACACCTACGATATAGTCTGCTCTACAGCGTTTGTGCAAAAGGTTTTGGACGCCCTTCCAGAAGGTACAATGTGGGGCTCATACACAGCCGGAGACACAGCAGGCTTCACGCAGGTTCTCATATTCACCGACATGAATGCCGAGTATCTCTCGACAGATAAAGCAATCACAAAGATAATGAACGCAAATTCCCTGTTGATTACCGCGAATAACCGCGCCGAAAACTCAGCCAGAGCCCGTGAATATCTCCAGACGCTTATCATGTTCTGGGTAAGCGGCGGGTGTATTGTGTTCATAACGCTTCTGATTCTTAACAGCACCATCAGACTTGAAACGGAACGGGAAAAGAAAAAGTACGGCATCCTGCAAGCGATTGGAATGTCGAAGCGACAAAGAAATACAAGGCTTCTGATAACCTCAATCATCCGTGGAGCTATTGCAAGTGTCGCCGGATGGGTGATATATTTCGGGTATGTCCTGCTGAAAATCGTTATGGACAGTGAAACGACGCTGAGTCTCAGCGAGCTCGGCATCGCTTTCCAAAGCAAGCTTCAGGACCTTGCAAGCTATCATATGGAGACGTGGACTATGATTCTTATCTCACTTGCGCTATTCGCGGTTGTGTTTGTAATCTGCTACGTCTCAAAATTAGGGCTCAATAAATATACGCTAATGGAAATGCTCCGTGAGGATAGATAAAAAGGAGAAAAAATTATGAGTACAGTATTAAAAGCAAAGGACATCTACAAGACCTACAAGGCGGAATCAGGCGAGACGCACGCACTGAACGGCGTGAGTGCCGAGTTCGAGGAAGGACTTTTCTACACCATCATCGGGCGAAGCGGCTCGGGAAAGTCGACGCTTCTGCATATCCTCGGAGGTCTTGACGAGCCCACTTCGGGCAATATCTATCTCGGCGATGAAGATTTATATTCCTACCCCGATGCGAAGATGGCGGAGTTCAGAAGAAGGCACATGGGATTTGTCTTCCAGCAGTTTAATCTCTTGGATGAGTACACGGTGCTTACAAACATCTGCATGCCGATGAAACTCGACAACAAGAAGCCCGACCCGGAGTTTTTACAGAACGTGACGGAGCTCCTCGGAATCGCCGACAAGCTCAAGAAATATCCGACTGAGCTTTCGGGCGGCGAACAGCAAAGGGTTGCCATAGCTCGCTCAGTTCTTGCGAAGCCTCAGCTGATATTCGCCGACGAACCGACGGGAAACCTCGACAAGAAGAACGGCGAGACGACCATCCAGCTTCTTTGGGATTGTGCTCAGCAGTTCGGGCAAACGCTCATCATGGTAACCCATGACCCAGAGATTGCGGCAAAGGCGGATGTGGTTATTAAGATTGAGGATGGAGTCGTTATTGATTGATTTCGGGCATAAGAAAAACCGGCAAGGCTTGGTGCTTTGTCGGTTTTTCTTGTATCATCAAGTGTGGAATAATCACAACTCTCACCTCATCTTATATCTCCCCACACAACTCCCATCCGCCATCACATCCCGGAACTCCTCAACAACCGCAAAACCGCATTTTTGATAGCACTTCTGAGCATTTACATTGTCGGCGTTGGTGTAAAGCATCACAGTACTATATCCCCTGTCTTTTAAATCCTCGAGAAGCCTTTGTAGTACTATGCTTCCGACTCCGCGATGCTGATATTCGGGCAGGAGCACCGCCATCTTCAGATATGCAACCCTGTCATTAGATTCAAGATTGTTAAGAGAAAACCGCCCCGCTCTGCAGTCGTGCACCCAAACCAAGTAGTTTTCCTCGTCAGGGTCGCCACTCCAGACCTCAACCGCTTCTTTCCAGTCGTCTACAGTCGTCGGGATTTCGTTCAACCTATTAAGAATCCTGTCATCATTCATGATAAGGTATAAAAAATCGGCGTCGTTCGATGTTACATTTTTGATTTCAATTTCAGAATCTTTCAACTATTTATTGTCTCCTTATACAAAGAAACCTCGCAAACAAGCCAGTCTGCGAGGTTTAAAATTATTGGTCTGAGTGACGGGACTTGAACCCACGGCCTCTACCACCCCAAGGTAGCGCTCTACCAAGCTGAGCTACACCCAGATTCACAACGCTTGATATTATATCACACCCCGCCAAAAAAAGCAAGCCCTAATTTCAGTTTTTTGCGATTTTTTGGGAGAGGATTTGCGGGCATCCGATTCATCTTGTCAAACTCCGAAAGTTATGCTATACTTTAAACATCGGCAAATTTTATCTGATAGGGGATTCTTGCATGATAATATACGATAGAATAGCAACAGATTATTTGAACGGTCTGGATATCAGCGCTTATCGTGATGAGTGGTACTTTACAAAGACCGAAACTTCGAAATTTAATGAAGGTGAGTTTTTCACTCTACCTAGTGCAGATGCAGAACAGTTGGAGAAAGCTCAGATAGTGTATGACGCAATCAGTGCCACGGCACATAACTTTAATCCTGTAAACAGACGGCTATGGGATTTGCTTTTTCCTGATTGGCAAAACTTACTGAAGAATACCGGTGTTGATTTGATAGTAGGATTTCCTGAACCGTATGATGCGACAGTGGAGCTTGACGAACAGGGAGATTGCCATGTCATTTTTGATTTGATTCTTTGGACAAAGTACGTCGGAAAATGCGATATTGAGGCAACTGCAAGAAATCTGTTGTCACACGAGTTCACTCATGTTTTGTTACATCATTACCGTCCCGAACTGACGGAGATAACCGATGATACTGGTTATCTAACCCGCTTGGATGCAATAACTTTCGACGAGGGATTTGCTCATCTGCTATCATATGAAAGTACGGAAATAGATGCAGTAAACTGGCAAAGCGAAAAGCTTATTAATGTGTACGAGCAGTGCAGAAAAAAGCTCGAAGATGCCATCGCTGAGAAAGACTCTGACAAACAGAATCGCCTTTTGTATGAGGCACTTTGCGGCAATTATTATGAGAAATACGCCTGCATGTGCGGAATGTTATATCTCGCAAATCTGTGGCTCAAAAGTGGAGATATGGCTCTCAAAGAAGCGATGGATTCAGGTTGTGATGGCTTTGCGAGTAAAGCGATAGGGAAGTGAGATAAAGCCCCAATACCGCCACTTCCTCGAAGGCAAATTCCCGTTTGTGAAAAACTGATATTGAAAAGAGCGACCCTCAAAGTCGCTCCTTCTTTTTGAAAACAACCGCCAACCCAACACAAGCGGCAATCCCTATCCCATATGGGACAGCATACAAAAACGCGACGCCTGGAGGGGCGCTATAGCCAGCATACTCCATCCCCCAGCGGATGGCGCAATAGTTATATGCCACGACAGCGCACATGATGTCTGACAGAATAACTGCCAGAGCGCCAAAGATGACAGACAATTTTTTCATACGAATTACTCCCTTCATTTCCACTTCGAGCCTTTAAGGATCAGTATTTCGCCGACAACAATGGCGGCTATACAAGCAATCAGGAAAGCCCCATTCCCGTCTATGGCAATCGTTGACGATTCGCCAATTTGATTTGACGCAGTGGGGCTGAGTATCGACAACAATCCCCACACAATCAGGCAGATAGCCCCGCCTATGCAGGCAACGATTCCCAGAATCCATTGAGTACGGTTTGCCATCGGAGAGGTTGCTTTTTCGTCTGTTGGCGAAGCGGCACCCGACGGTTCATCATCCTTCAACAGGTAATCCAGCGAAACATTGAAATAATTGCTGATGGCGACGAGTTTATCGCTTTCGGGGATTGAGTTGCCCGACTCCCATTTTGAAATTGCCTGCCTGGACACATTGAGTTCCTCTGCAAGCTGCTCCTGTGAAAGACCGCTCTTTTTACGAAGCGTATATAGTTTTTCCGATAAAGCCATATTTCCTCCTTTCACCCTAAGCATACCACCAAAGTGGGTAGAACTCTATACATCCTGATAAGCAATTCCGCAACCGTCGGTTGCAAATGGGATTTTAATTGTATATCTCAACCTTGCCAAGCACTTTTACATCCCTGTTATCAACTACAATCGCTCCCTTACCTAGATGTGTAGCATAAACTGTCTTGCCACGCTCTTTTATCACTCTACGGATAGAAGCATCCTGTATATCTGTGCCTTCATAGTGGACTTCCAGATAAAAGTCATCGAGATAGCCAAGACCCTCATAGTAGGAAAATTCGGGGTAATCATCATCGGGAGAAAGGTGATACTCCGAAAGCTGAATCAGAGCTCCGGCACTATATCCCATAATGATGCCTTTATGGTTCACAATCGTATCATATAAATCAAGTTCCTTGATTCGCTCAAACATTCTGTCCGGCAAGCCGCCGAGGAAGTACAGAATATCGGCATTTTCGATTTTTTGTTTTGCAGTTTCTTTACTGTCGGTAAAATAGTTTAAGAAATCGATGTTATCCTCGGAAATACCGTATGCAGTCAAGCCACCAACGATACCGTCGTAATATTTACCGTTGTCCTTGCCGTAGAGAGCATTCCAATCCTCTGGGCTCCTCACACGGTTATCCCGGTAGGCAAGAGCGATAACCGTAACCTTGTGGTTCGGCTTGATATATGCTTTCAATTCATCAAACAGCCACGGCACGGCAATGTCGTAGCCTTCAAGTAAAATGTTAATCATAGTTTTTACGAATCCCTTTTTTATATCTCTTTCCCCACCATAACAAACTCATCCGTTCTGTATTCCATCTCAAATCCCTGATTTCCGGCTTTACAAGTTCCATCCAATCACATCCAAACTTGTTTTGACTCAGTATACCATACTCCCAAAGCAAAAGCAAGTTATATTCAGGTTACTTCTTGCTAA
Organism: Oscillospiraceae bacterium; assembly: GCA_021201135.1. Taxonomy (GTDB): domain Bacteria; phylum Bacillota; class Clostridia; order Oscillospirales; family Ruminococcaceae; genus Faeciplasma. Next base: position 110,827 of record JAJQGT010000011.1, on the reverse strand, counting down.
TTTCGAAGGAATATGTTATACTTATTTTAAAGTTATGATACGGATGGAGATGTACTAAATGAACGATTCTCAAATTCTTATTTATACTACAGAAGACGGACTAACTAAGATAGAGACTACATTTGATAATGATACAATTTGGCTCTCCATTGAACAGATGTCGGAGTTATTTCAAAGAGACAAATCCACAATATCCAGACACATAAAAAACGTGTACACCGAGGGTGAGCTCAAGCGGGAGGGAACTGTTGCAAAATTTGCAACAGTTCAAACGGAGGGAGATAGACAGGTTGAACGAAATATAGAGTACTACAATCTTGATGTGATAATTTCCGTAGGCTATCGAGTGAAGTCTAAGCGTGGTACACAATTCAGAATCTGGGCAACAGAAGTACTGAAAGAATATATGAAAAAAGGATTTGCGCTTGATGACGACCGCTTGAAACAATTAGGTGGTGGCGGATATTTCAAAGAGTTATTGGAACGAATTCGTGACATTCGTGCCTCTGAAAAAGTCTTTTACCGTCAGATTTTAGAAATATATGCTACTAGTATCGATTATGACCCCAAAGCAGAGATTTCACAGGAGTTTTTCAAAAAGGTTCAGAATAAAATCCATTATGCGGTGCACGGTCAGACTGCGGCAGAAGTAATTTATAGCAGAGCTGATGCTGAAAAGGAGTTTATGGGGCTTACTACTTTTGCGGGAAGTCAGCCAACACTTCAAGAGGCTGTAATCGCCAAAAATTATCTTAATGAAAAAGAGCTTCATTCAATGGGACAGCTTGTATCTGGTTATCTTGATTTTGCAGAACGACAAGCAGAACGTGAGCAAATTATGACAATGAAAGATTGGTCAGAACATCTTGACAGAATTCTAACTATGAGTGGGGAACAGCTCCTTTCAGGCAATGGTAGCGTAACGCATAAACAGGCGGTAGATAAAGCAACTATTGAGTACAAAAAATATAAGGCGAGAACGCTTAGTCCGGTAGAACGTGATTATCTCGATTCTATAAAATTACTAGAGGAGAAATCATCTAAAGCTATAAAACACGACAGTAAAGATTAAATCAACGCATAAAGAGCGACCTCGCAGTCGCTCTTTGTTATTACCCGATTTTTCTTATCGGATGCCTGATAACCGTCTTCCACTTCTCTGGTGCGACTTTTCTTACATCCGAAAGATAAATCTCGTGATGAAGTCTGTTATCGGCGAAATCGTTTTCATAGCCATTTTCGGCGATAAACTTATCCATAAGCTCAATTGTTTTCGGCTCGTCATCAAAAGGACCTATGTGCATAATCTGAACGCAGAGACATTCATCTATGGTGAGAAATTCAGCCTTGGAGCAATCGAGCTTTTTCTTCTTGGTCGCCGTTTCAACAGCCCAGTCGAAATCCTTTTGAGTGATGAAATCGGGCAGGCGAATGATGGAAATCCAGTGGAATTCCTCTTTCCTGCGATAGTCGATGCCTTCCAAGCCCTTTTGCCACCAGAAGCCCTCGAGCGGAGGGACGACATACTCATAAAAGCCTTCGATTTTATAGTCGGTCTTGTAGCTCATCTTGAGGGTATAAGCCACCGAGTACAGAATGCCAATCGACTGCTTATATTCGCCATCTTCTTCGTTTGGATTGCCCTTACCACGAACGGCGATATAGTTTGCCTTCGGCACAGTCACAATTTCCGGCTTGTTCTTCGGCATATAAAGCTCTTTATACTCTTTCTTGAAATCAAACGCCATAGTGTTTTCTCCCTTAACTATTATTCGTGCGATAAGTATACCATACTCCCAAACCAAAAGCAATACCCGACATTCACACCCTCCCCGAAATCTTCATATACTGCAACAGGTACCAATCAAGTACGAAAGGACTGTTTTAGATTGAACATTTTGATTATAGGCGGGGATGCCCGCCAGATATATTGCGCCGGGCGGCTGGCGCTTGAGCCGAGGATGAGCGTTAGGCGTGCGGCTCTCGGGACCGATGCTTTTTCGGGAGAAATCCCGCAGTGCGACGTGCTTCTCCTGCCATACAAGCCGGTGCAGGGAGAGACTGTTGTCGGTTCTGTGGATGCAACCGGCGGGGAAGTTTACTTATCCGATGCCCTGAATTGCGTCAGAGACGGCGGCGCGGTCTTTGCGGGAAAGATGGACGATGAAGCTGTAAATTCTCTCGAAGCGAGAATAACCGCCGTCCATAACTGGTTTTCTGACGAAGCCCTGACGCTTGCAAATGCCAAGCTCACCGCAGAGGGAGCCTCTCAGATTATAACGAAGAACGCCCCGGGCGGGGTCAGCGGCTCGAAGATCCTGATTTTAGGGAAGGGGAGAGTGGCGAAGGCTTGCTATGAACTGTTCGGAAATATGGGGGCAGGCGTTACGATTGCGGCAAGGAGCAAAGAACGCCCTATCAAATTCATCACCCCCGAAGCAATAGCCGATGCCGATGTGATTGTGAACACTATTCCGGCAAGAGTTTTCGGCGAGAAAGAGTTGACGCACGTCAGAAGGGGAGCCTTCATTCTGGAGCTCGCTTCGGCTCCATACGGAATCGACTTCGACAAAGCCCGTGAGATGGGAATCCCCGCAATTTTAGCGTCGGGCGTCCCCGGAAAATACACCCCCGAGGAAGCCGGAAGAGCCCTTGCCGAGTCTGTTTTAAGACACCTGAAAGAAGGCGACGGCGCATGACTGATAAACCCCGAATCGGCTTTGCCATGACCGGCTCCTTCTGCACTTTCAAATCTGCGTTTGAGACAGCCGAAAGGCTTGTTGACGCCGGCTATGACCTCACGCCGATAATGTCGTTCAATGCCTATAACCTCTCGACGAGGTTCGGAACTGCCGAAGAGAACAGGGCGAAAATAGAGAGCATCACCGGGCGCGAGATTATCCACACGATAGAGGCGGCCGAGCCGATAGGACCAAAGAGGATGTTTGACCTGATAGCCGTCTGCCCCTGCACCTCGAACACTATTGCAAAATTAGCATCGGGAGTAAACGACACGCCGGTAACTATGGCGGTGAAGAGCCATCTCAGGAATCAGAGACCGGTGGTAATCGCTGTCTCGACGAACGACGCACTTGCAAACGCCGCGAGGAATATCGGGATTCTCGAGTCGATGAAGCACTACTACTTCGTCCCGTACCGTCAGGACGACTATATCCTGAAGCCGTTTTCGATGGTCGCCGACTTTTCGAAAATGCAACGCACAATCGAGCTTGCTCTCTCCGAAATCCAGATACAGCCGATTATAGAGAACAGAATCGACAGGTGACACATATCCCTACTGAATTGGTGGGGATATGTTGTTTTATTGCCTATAGTCCCATTGAATTATATCATATTTCTATTTACAAGAAGTGTACCTCTATGGTAGAATAAGTACGGTTCAAAAGGCTCACACCTCGCGAGCCTGAGAACTTATTACTATACACTATGGAGGTTTAATATAATGGCAAGATTTACTTTACCCCGTGATTTGTATCACGGAAAAGGCTCCCTTGAGACCCTTAAGACCCTCAAGGGCAAAAAGGCAATCATTGTTGTCGGCGGCGGCGCAATGAAACGTAACGGATTCTTGCAGAGAGCTGAGGATTACCTTAAGGAAGCAGGAATGGAAGTCAAGATTCTCGAAGGCGTTGAGCCCGATCCTTCCGTAACCACCGTTATGAACGGCGCACAGGTTATGCTCGACTTCGAGCCTGACTGGATTGTTGCAATGGGCGGCGGTTCACCTATCGACGCGGCAAAGGCTATGTGGATCAAGTATGAGTATCCCGAGTGCACCTTCGAGGATATGTGCAAGGTCTTCGGTATTCCCGAGCTCCGCAAGAAGGCTCACTTCTGCGCTATTCCTTCCACCTCCGGTACCGCTACCGAGGTTACTGCATTCTCTATCATCACCGACTACGACAAGGGTATCAAGTATCCTATCGCTGACTTCGAGATCACTCCCGATGTCGCTATCGTAGATCCTGACCTCGCTGAGACAATGCCCAAGAAGCTTGTTGCTCACACCGGTATGGACGCTATGACCCACGCTATCGAGGCTTACGTTTCCACCGCTAACTGCGACTACACCGACCCGCTTGCTATCCATGCAATCGAAATGATTATGAAGGAGCTCATTCCTTCCTACAACGGCGATATGGATGCAAGAGCCAAGATGCACAACGCTCAGTGCCTCGCTGGTATGGCATTCTCCAATGCTCTCCTCGGCATCGTACATTCGATGGCTCACAAGACCGGTGCCGCATTTGCCGACTACGGCGCACATATCATCCACGGTGCCGCAAACGCTATGTACCTTCCCAAGGTCATCGCTTTCAACGCCAAGGATCCTACCGCTAAGAAGCGTTATGGCGTAATCGTTGACTACATGGGTCTCGGCGGCTCGAATGACGACGAAAAGGTCAAGCTCCTCATCGATTACCTCCGTGGAATGAACGACCAGCTCAACATTCCTCATTGCATCAAGAACTATGGTGCTGACAGCTATCCTTGCGAGCAGGGCTTCGTTCCCGAGGAAGTATTCCTTGAGAGACTTCCCGAAATCGCTAAGAACGCTATCGGCGACGCTTGCACCGGCTCCAATCCTCGTATTCCCACTCAGGAAGAGATGGAGAAGCTCCTCAAGTGCTGCTACTACGACACCGAAGTTGACTTCTGATTTAAATAGGACAAGCACAAAAAATCCCGCAGATTCTTTCTGCGGGATTGCTTTTTTTAATCCAGATGCTTCGGTGCGGCGGAAACCTGCTTGCCGATGTGCTCCTTTTCTTCAAGATAGATTCTGTCGGCGTACTCCCTGACCTTATTGCATATCCACATGTAAGCCGTCGTGCCTTCCGAATAGTCCGCCTCGGCGTACATGTTGATTCTTCCGTCGTGGCGCATCTTTTCGACCTGATTGAAGGCGGTGATGTTGCCCTTCGGATAGATTGCAAAGGTCGAGCCGCCGTTTTTGTTGACCAGCGAGAACGCCGGAATGTCGCTCGGACCGTCGGCAATGTAAATCATGTTCTTGAACTTGACCCTGCGGTATTCTTCGGCGAGAGTGCTGTTGACCTCGACTCCGTCCTGCTTTCCGACGCCCTTGTTAATCTCAAAGAGTGCACGGGTCTTGGAGGTGTTATCGAGGGCACAGATAACCTCGCTTATAACCGGCTTGCCCTCGGCATTCGGAGCCTCTAAGAGCTCACAGCCCCAGATGTCCTCGACATAGTCGTTCACAACCGAGCCCCGGATCGTCTCGGCAGTCCCAGTGCTGACGATGTAGTGCTCGACCTTGATGCCGTATTCCTGATACTTCGGGTCCTTCGCGACGACGTTCTTGATGTTGTCGAAAATCTCCGGCACGCCGTTGTAGAACCGAAGCCTCTGCCCGTACTCCCTGAGCTTGGCGTTCGATAAATCCTTGAATTTCCCACTCTGGGCATACTTTATAAGAAAGTTTAAGTAGCATGTGTCCGCATTAACCCGAACGCCGGTCTTTTTAATCTCCTCGGCGAACGCGTCGACTTCCTTCCAGAACTCGCTCCCGTCAACCCCGTTGTCCTCAAAAATCGGCGTCTGCATATACTCGCTCACCAGCGTCTTGTCAAAATCCCATATAACCGCAATAATATTAGCCATCTTATTGTCTCCCGAATTTCAATTTTGTACGTCTTATAATAGCACTTTTTGGAGGGAACTGCAAGACCCAAAATTATGGGCTTGACAGAGATAACCGCAATAGTGTAAAATAAATATAGAAACTTAGTTTGAAAGGCGGTGGCAGTATGCCGTTGCAGGAAATTGAAGAATTGAAAAAAAGCTTTGTCAGTCAGTTGAACCCGGTGAGTATTTATCTGTTCGGCTCTTATGCCGTCGGCAATTTCAACGAAGACAGCGATTTCGACTTCTATATAGTGGTGGACGACGACTCAGCTGACCTCGCTTCTCTTACGTCCCAAGCTTATCGCTCTATCCGTCATATCAAACGTCGCCCCGTCGACATCATTGTCGGCAGTCAATCAAGCTTCAACACCCGCAAAACCATCCCGTCGGTAGAAAACGAAGTTTATAATAAGGGGATATTGCTGTATGGAGATTAAAAATCTGGATGAGTGCAAAAGATGGCTCCATATGGCTGATATGGATTTCGGTGTTGCTGAGCATCTTTTTAAAACCTACTACCCGAAGCCCTGCGAAATTGTCTGTTATCACTGCCAGCAGTGTGCTGAGAAAGCAATAAAGGCAATTATAATTGCGGTTGGAGCCTCCGGCGAAGCTCCGAAGGTTCACGATCTGTCCTACCTGTTGAATCAGCTTGCGGATATAGTCGAAATTGATGAGAAGTATTACGATTATGCAGATACTCTGACGCCATACGGTGTGTCGGTGCGCTATCCGAATGAGCTGTTTTTGGAAGAGAGACACGCAGAAAAAGCTATCCAAATGGCTGACGAAGTCCTGAAGTGGGTAAAATCGATATTAGAATCTGACGAAAACAACGAATAAAAGAATCCCGCATCCGAAAACCGGTTGCGGGATTTTTGAAGCGAAAATTTGTAAATTATCTCTTCGAGAACTGCGGTGCGCGTCTTGCGGCTTTGAGACCGTACTTCTTTCTTTCCTTCATACGAGGATCTCTCGTGAGGAAGCCGGCCGCCTTGAGCTGAGGACGGAGCTCCGGGTTATACTGGAGCAAAGCTCTTGAGATACCGTGTCTGATGGCGCCTGCCTGACCGGTAACTCCGCCGCCTGCTACTGTGCAGACAACGTCGAAGGTGCCGTCAACACCGACGAGCTTAAGAGGCTGACGGACGATGAGCTTGAGTGTTTCGAGACCGAAGTAATCGTCGATGTCTCTACCATTGATGGTGACCTTGCCGGTACCCTGATAAAGTCTTACTCTGGCGACAGAACTCTTTCTTCTGCCGGTTCCATAGAAGTATGCTGATTTAGATTCGTACATGTTTCATCCTCCTTCTTAAAGCTCGATGGTTTCGGGCTGCTGAGCGGCATGAGGATGCTCCGAACCCTTATAAACGCGAAGTCTCTTGGCGGAGTTGGCACCGATGGTGTTGTGGGGAAGCATACCCTCGACAGCTATCTTCATAGCTCTCTCCGGCTCCTTCTCCATCATGTCGGAATACTTGTATTCCTTAAGGTGTCCGATCCAACCGGTGTGCCATCTCAAGACCTTCTTGTTGATCTTGTTTCCTGTGAGAACTGCCTGTGCGCAGTTGATGATGATAACGTGGTCTCCGCAATCAACGTGAGGGGTATAGGTGGGCTTGTTCTTACCATTAAGAATGGTAGCGGCTGCGGCGGCAACTCTTCCGAGAGGCTTGCCTGCGGCATCAATTACATACCACTTACGCTCAACATTCTGCGGCTTTTCCATAAATGTTGACATTTAATTTCCTCCTATTGGAATTAATAAACTCTGCGCCTTGAAATGGGGCACAAAGCCTTGCTTTTCAAGCGACGTTTCGTATTATAGTACTTGAATTTTCGATTGTCAAGCCCTTTTGAGAACTTTTTTTAAATATATCCCGTTTTCTTTCGATTTCTCTTGATTTCTTTCGATATTTCTTCGATTCTCGATTTTCATTTCAATTTTGAAGACCCCCGTTTCAGCGGTTGATTTTTTATCGCATATGTGGTAAAATATCCTTCGGACATTAACCGCCCTTGGGCGAAATAATATTTTTTCAGGAGGAATGCACCATGGCAGAAGTAAGAAGCGTGCCGAAAAGAAGCGAGGTTCCGGAGGAATTCACCTGGAATCTCTGTGATTTGTATGAAACCGACGACAAGTGGCTCGAAGCTCTCGAGGAAGCGAAGTCAATCCCTGCAAAGCTCGCCTCATACGAGGGCAAGCTCGCCGCAAGCGCCGAAACATTACTCGAGTATTTCAGACTCGACGACGAAATAACTCTCGAGCTCAACCGCCTCGCCAACTACGCAATGCGCAAATATGACCAGGACACCGCCGAGCCGAAATATCAGGACTTCTACTCGAAGATTATGATGCTCTATCAGGACATCGGAGCTTCCTGCGCCTATGCTGTCCCTGAAATTATCTCGATTCCGGACGAAACCCTCGAAGGCTTCTATAAAACCTGTCCCGATTTGGAGCTCTACAGGATTTCAATAAACAGAATCCGAATTGAAAAGGACCACGTTCTCTCAGCGGCTGAGGAAGCAATCCTTGCCATGAGTCAGCAGGTAAGGGGAGTCCCGGACGATGTCTATGGCACCCTTGAGAGCACAGATTTGAAATTCCCGAATGCCGTCGATAGCGAAGGCAACGAGCATCCTCTCACAAACGGCTCCTATGTAGCAATAGTCGAGAGCTCCGACAGAGAGCTCCGCCGTGACGCCTTCAAGAAGCTCTACGGCACCTATGAGCAGTTCAAGAATACCTTTGCTTCTCTCTACTTCGGCGAGGTCAAGCAGTCGATGTTCATGTGCCGGGCGAAGAAATACAATTCCACCCTCGAGATGGCACTTTCGGGAAACGAGGTCCCGACCTCTGTTTATCATAACCTGATTGACGCTGTCCACTCAAACATGGGCTACATGCACAAGTATATGAAGCTCCGCAAGAAGCTGATGGGCGTCGACGAGCTCCACATGTACGATCTCTATACAACTCTCGTCCCCGATGCCGATGCAAAGGTCACCTATGAGGACTCGAAGAGGGATATCTTAGACGCAATGCAGATTTTAGGCGACGATTACGTCTCGATGCTCAAGGAGGGCTTTGACAACCGCTGGGTTGACGTCTACGAGAACGAGGGCAAGCGCTCGGGAGCATATTCCGCCGGAGCAAGACCACATCCCTATGTCCTCATGAACCACAAAGAGAACCTCGACAGCGAATTCACTCTCGTCCACGAGATGGGTCACTCTCTCCACTCATATCTTTCTCAGAAGAACCAGCCCGTCTGCTACAGTGGTTATGTCATATTCGTAGCTGAGGTCGCCTCGACCTGCAACGAAGCGCTTCTGATGCAGTATCTTCTTTCGAAGACGACTGACAAGAAAGAGCGGGCGTACCTGATTAACTACTTCCTCGAGCAGTTCAGAACGACCCTTTATCGCCAGACGATGTTCGCCGAGTTCGAGCTTCTGACGAAGGAAGCTGCCGAAAGGGGAGAAACCCTCAACGCCGACTACCTCTGCGACCTCTACTACAAGCTCAACAAGCAGTATTACGGCGACGACATCACCGTCGACCCCGAAATCGCCTTCGAGTGGGAGAGGATTCCTCACTTCTACTATAATTATTATGTCTATCAGTACGCAACCGGCTTCTCTGCCGCAATCGCTCTTTCGCAGAAGATAATCAAGGAAGGCGAGCCTGCCGTGAAGAACTATCTTAAGTTCCTTTCGAGCGGTTCAATTACCGACCCGATTTCACTTCTCAAGATTGCCGGAGTCGACATGAACTCTCCCGAGCCGATTAACGACGCTCTCAAGATGTTCGGCGACCTGATTGACGAGCTCGACGAGCTTTTGGGATAACTATTTTAACAGGAGCAATCTAAGAATGAAATACTATATTGGAATCGACCTCGGCGGCACCAACATCGTCGCCGGCGTCGTCAACGAAAACTACGAAATAGTTGCAAGGGCTTCAACCCGCACCAACTGCCCCAGACCTGCAGAAGAGATTATAAAAGACATGGCGAAGGTCTCCCGTGAAGCGGTTGAAAATGCCGGTCTTACGATGGACGATATCGAATCTGTCGGTCTGGGCTCACCCGGAACCATCGACAGCGACAGGGGATATATCGAATATTCGAACAACCTCGACTTCTACGACATCCCGGTCGGCGAGCTTCTTTATAACGAGCTCGGAAAGCCCATCTATGCCGAGAACGACGCCAATGCCGCGGCATATGGCGAATACGTTGCCGGAAGCGCAAAGAACGCCAACAGCGCAGTTTGCATAACTCTCGGAACGGGCGTAGGCGGAGGAGTCGTAATCGACGGCAAAATCTATTCCGGCTTCAACTATGCCGGCGCCGAGCTCGGTCACACCGTCATCGAGGTCGACGGACCTCTTTGCACCTGCGGCAGACACGGTTGCTTCGAGGTTTACTCGTCTGCAACGGGTCTTATCCGTATGACCAAGGAAGCTATGGCTGAGCACCCCGAATCGAAAATGCACGAAATGATGGGCGACCATGTCTCCGGACGCCTTGCCTTCAACGCGATGAGAGCAGGCGACGAGGCGGCGAAGGAAGTCGTCGACAAATATATCAAGTATCTTGCCACCGGCATTGCAAACGTCATCAACATCTTCCAGCCGGAGGTTCTCTGCATCGGCGGAGGTGTCTGCAACGAAGGTGACGCTCTCCTTGTTCCTCTCAAGGAACGTGTCGCTAACGAGGTCTACACCAAGCGTGGCTCCCGCAATACCGAAATCGTCCGTGCATCTCTCGGCAACGATGCCGGAATCATCGGTGCGGCGTTCCTCGGCAGAAGCAGAAAGTAGGACTGCTCAGGATGAAAATTTTAGCCGTGGACTACGGAGACGCCAGAACCGGTCTTGCCTCCTGCGATAAGAGCGAATCCATCGCCTCTCCCGTCGGAACTATCTCAGAATGGAACCGTGAGAAGCTTCTTCAAAAGATTTCCGACAAGGCGCATGAACTCGGCACTGAGCTTATAGTCGTCGGATTGCCTAAAAACATGGACGGTTCCGAGGGCGAGCGAGCAGACAAGTGCCGTGAATTCGCAACTCAGCTTTCGGAGCTTTCCGGCATCGAAACCGCCCTCTGGGACGAGCGCATCACCACTGTCGAAGCCATCGGCATCCTGAACGAAACCAACGTCCGGGGCAAAAAGCGCAAAGCCGTCATCGACACCGTCGCCGCAACCCTGATTCTTGAGAACTATCTTGAGTATAGGAAGAAGAAAGGGATGGCGTAAATGCTCACCAATTCAGAAATCCTGAATATCGCCATGCGACAATCGGCTATGGATGTCGGCTGTGAACCGGATGATTTTCTCAAAGCCGAGCCGGTGATAGTTGAATCCGCAATAGGTGAACAGGCGAGGAAATATTACAGTGAGCCGATAGTTTGTAATCTCGTCTCCTACGGCAATAACGTCGTCGCAATGGTCAAGCCGGAAAGCGGAGAAGTCGTCAGCAATTATGTCAGGGGTCGCGACAATTTCCACAGCTGTTTTGAAACGCCTAACATGCACATTCTGAGCGACAGCCTGAAACCTCTTGACGCCAAAATCTGCTTTATGGCGGAGTACTTTCTCCCGGATGTAAATAGGCTCAAAGCCTTGCCTTGCAAGTTCGATACAAGAATTCTCACTTCTGAGGATTTCCAAAGCCTTTACATTGATAAGTGGCGTAATGCCTTATGTGAGAAGAGGCGAGAGCTCGATGTTCTGGGAGTCGGAGCCTATGATAAAGGCGAGCTTGTCGCTCTGGCAGGTTGTTCCGCCGATTGCGACAGCATGTGGCAGATAGGTATTGACGTTCTCCCTGAATATCGCCGTCAAGGCGTTGCCTCAGCTTTGACTTCGAGGCTCGCAGTTGAAATTCTGGCGATGGACAAAGTCCCGTTCTACTGCTGTGCCTGGTCAAACATCCCGTCGGCAAGGAACGCCATCCGAAGCGGTTTCGTCCCATCGTGGGTCGAAATGACCGCCAAACCTTCAGAAATAGTAGACAATATGAATAAGGAGTAACCCCACCAATGACAAAATCCCGCAAAAGCCTCATCAACCTGACCCTATCCGCAATGTTTTTAGCCATCGGGCTCGTTCTCCCGTTCCTGACGGGGCAGATTCCCGAGATCGGCAACATGCTTCTTCCGATGCACATCCCGGTGCTTCTCTGCGGGCTCATCTGCGATTGGAAGCACGGACTTGCCGTCGGCTTCATGACCCCGCTCCTCCGGAGCCTGCTTTTCGGCAGACCTGTACTTTATCCATCAGCCATAGCAATGGCGTTCGAGCTTGCAACCTACGGCGCAGTAATCGGCATCCTCTATGCCGCATCCAAATGGAAGTGCATAGTTTCGCTTTATCGCAGTCTGATAGCCGCCATGATTGCCGGAAGACTTGTCTGGGGCGTCGCCGAGATAATCCTTCTCGGTATCAGGGGCAACAGCTTCACATGGAGCGCATTTATTTCAGGCGCAGTCCTCGAAGCCATCCCCGGCATCATCATCCAGCTCATTCTCATCCCCGCCATCATGGCCGCCCTGAACAAAACGGGGCTTGTCAGGTTCACTAAGAAGGCGAATAAGCCCCGAGCGGCGGACTGATAGACACTGAAAAGTTATCAATAACACGGCATTTCTCGCTTTATGTCGTGTTATTTTTCTGCCCGAAGTGCTATTCTTAGGGGCAGGAAAGGAGGGAAAACATGAATCAGAAGAAAATAGGCGAATTTTTAAAAGAGCTCCGGAAAGAAAAGGGGCTCACACAGGAACAGCTTGCCGAGAAGTTCTATGTTTCAAACAGGACGGTTTCACGTTGGGAGACGGGAAGCAACCTGCCGGACATAAGCACACTTATCGAGCTTGCGGACTTTTATGACTGCGACATCCGTGAAATTATCAACGGAGAAAGGAAAAGCGAGAACATGAACGAAGAAGAAAAGAAAAACCTCAAGGCGGTTGCCGAATATGCCGAAGAGGACAAGGCAACACTCTTAAAACGGGTCAGAACAACGAGTATAGTGGGCATTATTGCTGTTGTGCTGTGCTTCATAGTTATGGTGACTGACGACTCCGACCATCTTCCGGTCGTAGACTTCATTATGGGAGCTTCGATGGGCTTGGCATTTAGCGCTCTGCTGGTGTCGTTCCTCTACACAATAGATATTCTTTCAAAAGTGAAGCAAAGCGGCAGGCTCTCGAAGAAGATGGCGGCAATCATTATCACAATCTGTGCTGTTATTGCCCTTGGATGCTTCATAGCGGCGATATTCGCATCTGTTTAAAATAAGCACGAAAAAACGGCTGGTACTATTTAAGTATCAGCCGTTAAATTTTTGGGGGCTTCCGCCTTGCCGCCACATGACGTATAAAACCCGCACGAAGCAGGTGGGTATCAGCCCGAACGTTTCGTGCTCCCTTCGTCCTCCGTACTTGAACAGGGTCGTGCGGGGGCATCAACCGTGCGTACTTTGGGAGGTCTGCATCCCCGCGCCCGGAGCGAGATTCCCTAAATATATGTGTTGGATTATAAAAACCATGCTTAATCGAGCAAGGCAGAATGGATTCTAAGGTTAGTATAACTCGCCTGAGCTATTCTATGCGAAGTTTTTACTCTTCGTGATGGTGGCAGCAGCAATCCTCGTCGTCGCAATCGCAGCCGTCATCTTCGCAGTCGCACTCACACTCATCGTCCCAGTTGTCGAATCTGTCGATGAAGATCTGTCCCAGCCTGTCATACTCTTCTTCGCTTTCGATGGAAACAAGAGTAATCTCGTCGCCGGTGTCCTCGACTTTTAGAATGATGAACTCGCCGTTGTCGTTCACGAGATCCTCGGGATTCTCATAGTAGGGAGCGAGTGCATAATAGGTGTTGTCGCCTTCGTCGTAAATGTCTATAAGCTCATAGTTGCCGACATTGCCCTCTTCGTCCTCAAGGGTATAGATTTCGGGCATATATTCGTTTTCATCCATGGTGGTAATCTCCTTTGTAAATAGGTTTGATTCTATTATAGTGAAAACTTGCGGGTTTGTCAATGGTACTTTTGTGTAGAAACCGCTCAAATTTATATTCAAAAGATAACACGAGCTCTTCAGAAAAATTCCACAAAAAAATTTGAAAAAAGTTTGAAAAACCTATTGACATTTGAATTCGGGTGTGTTATAATACAATCACAGAAGAGAGATAAATAAAAAAAGTCACTGAAATCTAAAAGGGAGAGGGTTCCGATGAAGAGGTAACAAATCTTCAGAATCACAAACCAATAACACCGCGTCTTAAAAAGCAAAGGAGCGATTGTTATGAAAGTATTAAGAGTAGCAAGAAGCGGAATTTACGACTGAAATAAAACGAAAGAGGTGAGTCCGGCATTCTCAGCATAACTCTTACCGACTCACAGATTCAAAAGTAATAGAATCTTTATACTTGACACATTACGAGATGTTCTCTTAGGTACGAAACCAATTTCTCAAGATAAAAGATACAAGCTATGAAATTGATTCTGTAACAGCAAGAAAATATCTTGCCCAACATAAATCAAGAAAATCCGAATCAAAAAGGTTTAAAACCCGAAAGGATTTGATGCACCATGAAACTGTTTCACAAGAAGGAAATCAAAATCTAGCAGTGAGAGGGTGAGTCCAACAAAGACTTTAAATTGGCTGTAGTCGCATCAGTGATAATATCTGACGATACCAAGCTTTGACGATAACATGGTTCATGCGTGAGGTTTATTTGATAGCCGAAGCGTGATGAAGTAAGCTAAGTTAAGACCTGATACCAAGGCGACAAAGCGTCGAAGACGCAGAATCGAAAGATTCACAGCATATGGTGATAAATTGATATAATGAGGGAGCGGTTATCCGCTCCCTTTTTGGTTTCCGGTTTTTGTAACCGTTCGGACGACTTCCGAATAATATAAACTAACGGCAGGAGGCTCACAAAATCAGTTTCAGAAGGGGAGAAAAGAGCCATGAATCCCTGCCGATTATATAACAGCCGCCGGAAATGGCGGCTTTTCGGATTTGAAGCTCTGTCTTTGTCAATTTGACCGATATCGGCACTGAATAGTCGGCAATATTTTGCTTTTTAGTAACCGTTTTGTAACCAAAGATTGTTTGACAACCGACGTGTACTTGCTGTATAATGATGGTGGATAGTCAGGTACTATCAGGGAGGAAAGAAATGAAGACTTTAGTTTCAGCATCAATTCTTTCGGCGGATTTCGGTCACCTTTCGGACGAGCTCCTGCGAGCCGAAGAATCCGGATGCGATATGATACATTTCGACGTTATGGACGGTCACTTCGTCCCGAATATCAGCTACGGCGTGCCGGTCCTTAAATCAATCAGGAAATATTCCGGACTCCCGTTCGACGTTCATCTTATGATAAGCGACCCGAACGCCTATATCGAGCCGTTCGCCAAGGCGGGAGCTGACGGAATCACATTTCATCTCGAAGCCACGGCGAATCCTGTCGGGATTATAGATAAAATTCATTCTCTCGGACTCAAGGCTGGCGTTTCCGTCAAGCCGAAAACCGATGTGAGCCTTCTGTACCCG
The DNA here is from genome assembly GCA_021201135.1 of Oscillospiraceae bacterium. Classification (GTDB taxonomy): domain Bacteria; phylum Bacillota; class Clostridia; order Oscillospirales; family Ruminococcaceae; genus Faeciplasma. Next base: position 95,569 of record JAJQGT010000011.1, on the reverse strand, counting down.
TTAGTGGGGCTTATGGACATGGCTCTTATAATGACAGTCGAGCCTGGGTTCGGCGGTCAGGGCTTCATCTATGAAACCCTTGACAAGATAAAGGCTCTTCGGGAATATTCTTCTGACTTGGATATTGAGGTTGATGGCGGCATCTCCGACAAGACGGCTCACCTCGTAAGAGAAGCGGGAGCGAATGTCCTGGTTTCCGGCTCATACCTGTTCCGAGCCACAGACATGGCTTCAAACTGCAAGCTTCTGAAAGACTAAACACAAGGACGGTAAACCACCATTTCAGACACAGTCGTAACATCAATCGGAAAAACAGAAAGGCACAGATACTTAAGACTCTGTTGCTTCTTATTGACACTTTGCGTCCTGCCCTATTACTATTACGGGCTGAGGGCTTTGATTGTTGTTGCCATTTCCGTCGCCACAAGCCTCCTGACCGAATATATATGCACATCAATGATGCGCAGAAAATATGACTGGCGCGACCCGTCGCCCTATGCAAACGGAATCATGCTGGCGCTTCTTATGCCCGCATCCGTTCCATACGGCGTCATGATTTTCGCAAGCGCCTTTATGTCGTCGGTCATGAAATATGCCTTCGGCGGACATCATAATAGAATATTCCATCCCGTCGCAACGGCATATCTCCTGTCGGCACTTTGCTGGCCTTCAAGCGTATTAAGATACCCGACACCGGCTGTATTTGGCAATCTCTCGCTTTCCGAGAGCCTGACCGACGCATTGGACCGTTCATTCACCCACTATGTCGACGTTTCTCTCAGCTCCTCAAGCTGGCTCGATATCCTCTGGGGCAAGCTCGCCGGACCGATGGGCACGAGCTGTGTAATACTGATTCTTATTGTAACAATCGCTCTTTATTGCTTCAGGGACATTCCCGCACCGGTGCTCTTCTCGGGAATTGCGACCGAAGTGCTTCTGTTCATCCTGTTCCCGATTTCCGCAACCGGCTGGCAGGCGGCACTCTATTCTATTGTCACCGGCTCATATATGTACGTCCTTACGTTCATGGTCTGCGATCCGTGCTTCACGCCGTCAAACGGCTTCGGGCAGGTGCTCTATGGCTTTGCCTACGGACTGACGGCGTTTCTTCTCAGAAAGTTCTCCGGCTATGAGGACAGCTCTGTCCTGGCTCTGATGGTAGTATCAATCTTCCCGTCCGAGTTCGACAGGTTCGCAATCTTTGTTACCGACAGTCTCGATAGGTTCCGCGACTTCGTTGTTACAAAGATTGAAGACTATTATATCTATCGCAGATTCAAGAAATACGAGAATCTTCCCGATAACGAGGAAACGGCTCACGAGCCGGCTCCTGAAACAGAAGAGAATACCGGAAAGGACGGTGACTCGGATGAAGATTAACGGTTTCAGGTCTTCGGGACGCGAAAACGCTTCCGTTTCCGACATAAGCGACCTCCATGGTCTCGTCCCTTCTCAGGCGAGCACCGCAGGCAAGGAAGCGGTCTTAACTTCGAACGCCCTCCTTTCAACCGGCTCGATAATCGCTCCGGCGGTAGTTGTCGCAACAAGCTTTCAGAACGCACTGGCGCTCTGCATCGTGTTCAGTCTCGTGACGTTTATAACGGTTTTAATCTGCTCCTTTGTCCCGAGAAAGCTCGTCTATACCGTCAGAATAATAGTCTATACTTTCGTGGCGTCGCTCGTATATGTTCCCGTTGCAATCCTGATGGAAAACATCATGCCGGCTCAGTTCTCGGCACTCGGAATCTATGCGCCGCTTCTGATAACAAATTCGTTCATCACGATGAAGACCGAATCGAAGTTCTACCGTCTCAAACGTGGCTTCATGGCGGAGCTCTGCGGCTTCTATATCATCGGTTACGACCTGGCGCTCCTATTTTTCGGCTTCATGCGCGAGCTCCTGACAAACGGCGGTCTTTTCGGAGTGCAGTTCCTTCCGCTCAGTATTCCCTCTGCCGGGACGGTCTACGGTGGATTTATCCTTCTTGCGCTCACCTCCGCCGCATACAGGTGGATTCTCAGGCTTTCCGCCAAAAACAAGGATAGCTGATTTCGGAAATCAAAGGAAAGGGTGTGTATATGAATGGCTGTCTTCTTCGAGACAATCGGAGCGGCATTGCTCGCCATCATCGTTGAAAACGTAATATTCACAACAGCGTTCGGAACGAGCACATTAATCAGCCTTTCCAAGCGCGACGGTCAGATTTTCTTCTGCGGTCTCTTCATAACCGAATTCTCGGTTTTATCGAGCATGATAGCATACGTCTTCGAAGGCTTGATGCTCAAGAGCGATATTTCGGCAAGATTTTTGCCGACATTGTATATAATATCACTTGGGTTGGTTTATATCGCCACGCTCCTTGTCATCTGGTTCGTCTCAAAAAAGGCGTTCAATAAAGTCAAAAGATACATTCACTTATCGGCATTCAACTGCACTGTCTTAAGCGTGCTTTTCAACGACACCCTCATCGGCGGCGGTCTGGGGGAGAGAGTCCTTTTCGGACTCGAAGTCGGAATCGGTTTCGCGCTCGCCGCATATATTCTTTCCGTAAATTACGAAAAGCTCAACTCGGATGAGGTTCCCGCCTCATTTTCGGGCTTTCCGATACATGTACTGTATATAGGCATTGTCTCCATGGTGGTCTATGCACTGGGAAGGTAGGAGAGTTCTATGGTAAACTCCAGGAAATACAAAGTAAAACACTCTTCCAAACCGATGTTCAAGCAAAAGCGCAAAAAGGGCAATTCGGTTCTGGGTATTATATTCATGATTATACTTCTTGCGGCGCTCGTCTTCGTCGGCTACAGCGTCGGCAAGCCGATTGTTGAGTTCCTGTCGGGGGAGCGTGACACGCCCGTGAATTCCGGCACGGAATCCTCGAGCGACACGTCTGAAACGACGGAGAACACCACAACCGCCGCAACCTCCAAGGCTACCGAAGCCACGACCGAGGAGCCGGAGCCGACCGTCACCGTTACAAACAACATCTACTATATTTCTTATAGCAGTGATATTGCGGATTACGAAAGCTATGTTTATTCAGCTGTGGAATACGCCTCGGAGAACGGCTACAGCGGCGTCTGCGTCGAGCTCATCGCCGAGGGCGGAGCGGTAACCTATTCGTCCGCCAATACCACCGCTATTGAAGCAGGCGCAGTAGTAACCGGCGGAATATCCGATTTATCCGCATTGGTCTCGACCATCACAGACTCGGGGCTCACGGCATATGCCCGAATCTCGACATTATCTGACAACATCGCTTCGACCTATGACAAAACCCTTGCCTATATGATAACCGGCACCGACACCCGTTGGTACGACGACAACACCGCCAACGGCGGCAAGCCGTGGATTTCGCCATATAGCTCGACGGCTACGGAGTATATCGAAAGCCTCGTCTCGGAGATTTCCGACGCCGGCTTCGTCGGTCTCGTTGCGGGAGAGATTGAGTTCCCGCCGTTCAGAAGCTCCGATATCCGTAACTACTTCTCCGGCACCGATGTGGCGTCTTCGACGAGATATGAGACTCTCGTCTCGTTTGCCGAGACGGTCTATAACAGCTTCGGCTCCGCAAAAGAATTCTATATCGAGGTCGATGCCGAGGACATCATCTCCGGCAATGCGGAAATCTTAACGGACCCTGACTCCCTCTGCACAAGCGTCATTTATGTCAACTTCAACCCCGGTAGCATCGGCACCAGAATATCAAAAGCCGACGGCACGGAGGTCTCGTTTGAGGGGCTCAACACCGCCTATCTGTTCAGAACCGTTTTCAATCTTGTTGAAGAATCCCTTGACGGCACGGGAGTAACAATAATCCCGAAGATAACCGGCTGTGAAATAACCGACGACCTGCTTTCAGCAATCGAGCTTATGGGTTACGACATGGCAATGATAGAAGGATAAAACAATACCCATCGACGTGATTCGATGGGTATTTTTGTAACTATACGAGCAGACAAATCAGTCCCGAACAGCCCTCGTTGACTATCCGCTCGACTGCTTCTCTGAGCTTTTCTCTCGCATCGTCGGGGAGCCTTGCGAGCTTCTGCTCGAGCCCTTCCTCGACAAGCTCGCTAACGGATTTCCCAAAGATGTTCGTTTCCCATATCTTGAGCGGGTCGGTCTCGTAGTCGGTCATGAGATACTGTATCAGCTCCTCCGACTGCTTCTCCGTTCCGACAATGGGCGCCACCTCTGCGGCGATATCCGCCTTGATGAGGTGAATCGACGGCGCACTTGCAGTGAAACGGACGCCGTACTTTCCGCCCTGCCTGATAATCTCAGGCTCGAATGCCGTAAGCTCGCTTTCGGTCGGCATCACGATTCCATAGCCCGTCTGCTCGACCTGCTCGAGCGCCTCCGAGAATTTCTCGAGCCTTTGCCTGAAGTTGACAAGCTCCAAAATCTTCGGCATCAGTTCGTCTTCGGAGTTCAGCTCCAAACCTGTCTCTTCACTCAGAATCTGATAGAACAGCCGATTGTCGAGTGTCACCCCAAGCCGTGCGGTGCCGTTCCCAAGGTCGACTTTCGTAATCTCGGAGCTCAACACATCCTCACAGCACCCGACCGTCTCCGAAAGCTTCTTTATATCCCTGATATACCTGAGCTCCGGGGCGGCTTTTCTTATCGAGTCGTAAAGCTCCGCCTTGAGCCAGTGTCCCTTTTTAAGAGAACTGACCCACTTCGGCATCACTACGTTTATCTCCTTGACGGGGAAGGCATACAGAAGCTCGGTGAGAATGCTTTCGATGTCTTCCTTCGTCATCGTCAGGACGTTAATCGGCAACACCGGTACGCCGTACTTTTCGCTCATCTCGGAGCAAAGGGTCAAAGCCTCAACACTTTGCTCATTCTGCGTGTTCATCAGCACCACAAACGGCTTCCCGAGGTCACATAGCTCGCTTATAACCCTCTCTTCGCACTCCTCGTATTCGTCCCTCGGAAGATCAGATACGCTCCCGTCGGAGGTTATAACAATTCCGACGGTCGAGTGCTCGGTGATGACCTTCTGCGTCCCGATTTCCGCCGCCATGTTGAACGGTATCTCCGACTCAAACCACGGTGTCCTGACCATCCTCGGCGAGTCGTTCTCGATATACCCGACGGCGCTCGGAATCACATACCCGACGCAGTCAATCATCCTTAGGCTCACGCTTGCCACGTCGCCGAGTGTCACCTGCACAGCCTCCTCGGGGATGAATTTCGGCTCGGTGGTCATGATCATTTTTCCGGCAGAAGCTTGCGGGAGCTCGTCGACAGTGCGGTCCTTGAGATAACCCTCTTTTATGTTCGGAATGACGAGGCTCTCCATGAACCGCCGTATGAAGGTCGATTTTCCGCTTCTCACCGGTCCGACGACACCGATGTAGATGTCGCCGCCGGTTCTTTCTGAAATACTTTGATAAAGTTTATCGGTAGTCATCATATTCTCCTAATCTACAATCGGTATGAGTATCATCTTCGGCTCCGTAAGGACTTCTTCGCCGAGGTCGTTTTCTTCGGTAATAGCCGTAAGCGTTGTGTGCGTTCTCTTCGCAATGTCCCAGGGCTCCTCGCCCTTCTCGGCGTAGTAGAGCTTCATCGCAATGTCTGAGTCTTTTTCGAGCGGGCTCGCCTCGTCGACGGTTATGCCGCTGATGAACCTGTGCGCTTTGCACCCGAAGAGATAACCCTTGAGCCTTATGTCGGCGGTAATCTCCATCGCATTTGAAGAGGTCAGCTTATAAGCCGTCTGAGCGACCGCCGCATGAGCATCAATCGAACAGCTCGAAGCCTCTTCCGGAAGCTTCTTCTCAAACTCATCCGTCCCTTCAAGATAAATCGGCTTGCCCGATTCGTTCTCGGCATAGGCGAAATAGGTGATTCTACCTCGGACCGAAACGCTCCCGTCCGTATCTGTCACCGCATCAAGCTTCCCGACCTCCGCACCGGCGCACATCACGGAAACTATTTCACCATCGTAGTAGGTGAGTGATGCCTTTGTTTTACAGTTCTCCGAGATTTCCTGCGGGACACATTCGATATCCTCCTCGCTCATCTCAAGGCTCGACTCATACATTGTCGAATAGGCATCCGTTGCAATCAGCACACTCTCGAACCTCATCGCAAGACAGCTGATCTCGATATTGAGCTCACAGCTGACCGTGTTGTTGCCGCTTTTCGCCGTCGGCTTTATTTCGCAGTCGGAAACGCTCGCCGAAATCATCACGTCGTATCTCTCGTCCAGCCCCTCGACATCTGAAATCTGCGAAAAGGGGACAGCGAAGCGAATGCTTTCCGCTTTGTTTGAGCTGTCCTCCGGAACATACAGAAGTGAGACCTCCGCTTCGCCCTTCGTCAGAAGCTTCCCCGAAAGAATCTTCTTGTCGGCGGTGATGACTGCGGCGTCGGCTCGTATTACCGTTTTTACAGACGGCTTCGAAGAACCAAGGTCTACTTCGTCCACAACCGTGATTCTCTTCGTAACGGCGATCCTCTTTGAGGGATAGGTCACGAGCGATTTCCTTAGCTGTAACCCGTCGCCCGAAGCCTCCGAAACCGCCTGTCTTGCCTCGTCTGCGGTTGCCGTGACGGAAACGGAAATAATCCCTCTTATGTCTGCTCTTCTCTTGCCCGAGACCCGACAGCTTGCGCTCTCGGTATATGGCATGATGCTTATCTTCGGCGACTTTGCCGCCCCTGAAAGCTCCGCCGAGCGGTTATAGGTGAGCACCTGCTCCGCCGCGCACATCTCTCCCGACTCGGAAACATAGGTGAGCCTTATCTTCGCCGACAGCTCATATTCAAGCCTTGTGCCGTTCAGAGTCCTTGCGGAAATGCTCGGCAGGATTCTAAGGTTCAGGACCTTGAAAATCTCGGGATAGTAGTCGGGCAGTATGTAGTCAAGCTCCACCGACTGCTGACTGACCCCGCCGCCTAAGCGACTCGGTACGGTGAAGTTTTCTTTTGTAACTTTGTAATCCATAATCTCCTCCTGAGCGGGCACCGTTTTCCCACGAACCCGCAAATTGAAAAATGCGTAACTCGTACGTTTGCTATATCATATTCAGCTTGTTTCGTTTTCATGCCACGCTTAAAATTTCTCAAAAATTTTTTTGGAGGAGTGCAATAATTCGCCAGTCTGATGTGTTTTATAAGTAGAAAATGCTTTTTCAAGGAGGAATCACAATGAAAAAATTATTCGCAATGCTTTTGGCAGGACTTATGCTCGCGTCGGTGATGTCTGTTGCGGCTTTCGGCTTGGAACTTCCCGACATTTCGGAAATCGCACCCGAAGAGGGGACAACGGTTTATGCTCTTGTCATAGACGCAAGTACAGATTACAACTATCTTCAACTATGCGAGCTTAATGTCAACGACATCAACCATCGTGGTCTTTGCACTGCTACGGTAAAGGCAGACACAGAGCTTCTCAACGCCGACGGCGAAATCACTATAGAAGATATCTCGATGGGAGACATAATTGCCATGACCTATATCGGTGATGTCTTGGAAAGCTATCCCGCACAGATACTGGGGACCACAAGGGTTTACGTCGTAGACCATGTTGACACTTTAGGTGAGATTGAATCTCTCATCCCTGATTGGTGCGATGATAACGGTGATTTCTTCCCATCGTGGAACGTCTTCGCCGGTCTTCCGCAAAACCTCGATTGCACCGTTTCCAACGGTAAGGTCAAGCTCTCTTGGGCGAACATCTCAGACGAGAACTATACTGTTTATTGGAAGCGTTCCTCTTCCGATGAGTGGAAGGTTGCGGGGACTGTCACCAAGAATAAAGTAAACATCATCGGTCTTAAGTCGGGCGTTAGCTATGATTTCAAGGTTGAAATCTGCGGCGAAGATTCCGAGGTTGCAACTATAACGGCACCATAATCAAAGTCAGACAGAAGGAGAAATATCTATACACATTTGCCCTCCGTGCTTTGCAGTGCGGAGGGCAAGCTTTCCACAAATGTTGGCTTATGAGTATTGACAGAACCCGGGTTTAAGGGTATAATAATCTAAAAGGCAATCGGCATTTTGGTTTCACGATAAGGAGATAGAATTATGAAATGTACAAATTGCGGAAATGAAATCCCCGAGGGTGCGTCCTTCTGCTCGGCTTGCGGGGAAAAGGTTCATAATGAATATGTAGTTCAGGATGATGAACAAAATAATCAGGGTGGTAACGGCGGATATCGTCAGAATCGCCCGGCTGATGACCTGCTTGGTGCCGGCAACGGTCTGGCTATCGCTTCGATGGTAACCGGTATCTGCTCGCTCGTGCTTTCCTGCTGTGCCGGCACATTTTCGTTTATTCTTGCAATAGTAAGCTGTGTTCTGGGAATTTATGTCATAGTCAAGCACAAGGGCAGTAAGGCAATGGCAATCGCAGGTATCGCTTGCTCCGGCGTGGCGATTCTCGTAGCGATTATATCGTCCATCTTGTACGGCGTTCTCTATGGTCTTTGGGGAATGGCCGAACTTGGCTACGGCTGGTATTAATGATGACCCCGTTCGCCCATAAATATCAGAAGATATTTTACATCCTGTCGCTGGCGGCAATTTTGCTGTCTGCGGCAGTCTGTTTAGTGTGCTATTTTCTGGGAGTAAGCCCAACGGACTTCATCCGCCCCTGCATCTTCAATCAGCTCACCGGCTACTATTGCCCCGGTTGCGGAGGCACAAGGGCGGTGATAAGCCTCCTGCACCTGAACATAATCCAGAGCTTCATCTACCACCCCTTCGTCCCATACGTCGCCATAATCGCCGCGATATTCATAGTGAGCTATACTGTCTCACTGATTTCAAAAGGCAAAATCGGCTATTTCAGACTCCGCCCGATATATTTTTATATATCTATAGCTTTGATTTTAGGAAACTTCATAGTAAAGAATATTTTGATTTATAATGGCATTTGGGTGGTATAAAAAATGTCGGCTTTATGCCGACATTTTTATTCCCATTTAGCCCAAATTTCGGGGCAGTACCCAACTGTGGCTTATTTTCCATTCCTGACAACTGGGCTCCTAATCAGTGAGGGGTTCTCAAGAAGCTTCTCAATCTTGTCCTCGTCTCTGGCGAGATACTTGAGCAAAACCGCATCCTGCGACTTGCTTTTGTCATCGATGAGGGCATCGAGTGAGCCTACTGCCTTCATGACATTTGTCAGCTCGCCCCGACTCATGCCTTTACTGTTCAGGTCAATCATCTGTGTCTTGATGCCGCGCTCCTTGAACCATCGCTCCGCTTTCTTCGAGTCGAAGCACTTGGATTTGTAGAAAATCTGAATGTTCATGCCTTCCACTCCTCCTACAGAACAATCGTGAACGGTCCGTCGTTCTCGAGATCAACGGTCATGTGCGCCCCGAAAACTCCCGTCTCGACTTTGATGCCCCGAGCCCGAAGCTCAGAGTTGAACCTTTCGTAAAGCCGATTTGCCTCGTCGGGCTTGGTGGCTCCTATGAAGCTCGGTCGGTTCCCATGGGAGCAGTCCGCAAGAAGCGTAAACTGCGACACCGAGAGGATATCTCCGCCGACGTCTTTTATCGAAAGATTCGTCTTGCCGTTCTCGTCTTCGAAAATCCGAAGCTTCGAAATCTTCTCGGCAAGCTTCGCACAATCTTCATCTGTATCCGTCGGCTCCGCGCCGAAGAGTATCAGAAATCCCTTCCCGATGCTCCCCTTAATCTCGCCATCAACCGTCACTGATGCGTGATTCACTCTTTGTATGACTGTTTTCATGCTATTTCTCCTCAAAATTTGCTGAGACGATTATAGCATGAACAGGGCAGGGAAGTCAAGCAAACAAAAAAGGCAGTCCCACACCCGTGGAACCGCCTTTTATTATGTCTTTTCAGCTTAATCAGTAAGCCACGCCCTGCCACATCATAGCGTCGGCAACCTTAAGGAAGCCTGCGATATTGGCACCCATAACGAGATTGCCCTCGTGGTCGTATTCCTTGGAAGCGTTGTATGCATTGTGGAAGATGTTGACCATGATATCGTGGAGCTTGCCGTCAACCTCTTCGAAGGTCCAGCTGAGTCTCTCGGAGTTCTGGGACATCTCAAGACCGGAAACAGCAACGCCGCCGGCATTTGCAGCCTTTGCGGGACCGAACATAACGCCTGCCGCCTGAAGCTTAGCAATAGCCTCGGGAGTTGAAGGCATGTTGGCGCCTTCAGCAACAGCGATTACGCCGTTTGCGATGAGAGCGTCTGCACTCTCGCCGTCGAGCTCGTTCTGAGTAGCGCAGGGAAGAGCGATGTCGCACTTGACAGTCCAGATTCCGTGGCAACCCTCAGTGTAGGTAGCACCGTCGACTCTCTCGACATACTCCTTGATTCTGCCTCTCTCGACTTCCTTGATCTGCTTGACAACATCAAGCTTGATACCGTCAGGATCAACAATGTATCCGTTGGAGTCGCTCATAGCGACAACCTTGCCACCGAGTTCAGTCGCCTTCTTGCAAGCATAGATTGCAACATTTCCGGAGCCGGAAATAACAACTGTCTTGCCTTCGAAGGATTCGCCCTTCATGCACTTGAGCATTTCCTGAGTGAAGTAGCAAAGACCAAAGCCTGTAGCCTCGGTTCTTGCCAAGGATCCGCCATAGCTGAGTCCCTTGCCGGTAAGAACGCCGGTGAACTCGTTACGGAGTCTCTTGTACTGACCATACATAAAGCCGATTTCTCTTGCACCGACTCCGATGTCGCCTGCGGGAACGTCGGTATCAGCACCGATGTGCTTGGAAAGCTCGGTCATGAAGCTCTGGCAGAAACGCATAACCTCAGCGTCGGACTTGCCCTTCGGGTCGAAGTCGGAACCGCCCTTGCCGCCGCCCATAGGAAGACCGGTAAGGCTGTTCTTGAAAATCTGCTCGAAGCCAAGGAACTTGATAACGGAAGCGTTTACGGACGGGTGAAGTCTCAAGCCTCCCTTATAAGGACCGATTGCGGAGTTGAACTGGATTCTGAAACCACGGTTTACTCTTACTTTTCCGGAATCGTCAACCCACGGAACACGGAAGATAATCTGTCTTTCGGGCTCAACAATTCTGTCGATGATTCCCGCCTCTACGATGTCGGGTCTGCGCTCAACAACGGGCTCAAGGCTCTCAAGAACCTCGCCGACAGCCTGCAGAAATTCCTTCTCGTTAGGATTTCTCTTGCAAACGTCATCATAGACACGGGCTAAATATTCGCTTTTAAATGTCATTAATATGCCTCCTGACGGTAATTAGATTTGCACAAGTTACAGTATACCACATTATGCGGATTTTGCAAGTCCAGATTTCAGAAATTTCAAAATAAATCATCACAGCCCCGATTTTTGAGGAATCTTTTAGATGATTTGACTAAAGCAGAGGGGTTGAAACTTCAAGGATGAAAGTAGGGGAAGAGCAGCATAGATTGTCGACACACTGTGTGGAAAATGTTATACGCTGCTTGACAGCCACTAAATTCTATGTTATACTGATTCTTGTTATATTGTTGCAAAAATATAACAAAAATTCTGTGTCGGTTCCTGCGTAAATATTTTACGGTATGGTTTTCTATGGAGTAGTCCGAATATCTCTATGGGGAGTATAGCCATACAAGGAAGGAATCAAAATGAAAAACCTAAAATCCACCCTCGGAAACATCGTCTGGATCTGCAAGCCGTTCTGGAAATATGGGAAGCTCTATATCATCCTTTCGGTATGCATTTCCGCCATCTACACGCCGATTGACGACCTGATTTATGTCAGGTTCCCGGAAATTATCATCAATATGCTGAATGCAGGGCGGGCATTTTCGGCTATTGCGGTTGTTGCCGCTCTTATCTGCGGGGCGTCATTCTTAAATAACGCCGTCAGGAAGCTTGCAAGAGCTTACTTCAACAAGAGAAAAGCCGGAGTTGAAGTTGAAGCCAATCAGGAAATCTATCGCAAGGCGATGAAGCTTGACTACCGCTATATCGATTCGCCTGAGTATTACGACAACTACGCTTGGGCAGTCGATGAGTATTCAAACCAGATGGAAGCCGCACGCCAGCTTCTTATCGACTTCTTCCAGTGCGTTCTCAGCCTTGTGGTCCTCGTCTCGATAATCGCAACGCTTGGACCGTGGATTCTCCTTGCCGAAATCCTGGAAATGTTTCTTATCTCAAGAATCAATGTCCTGGCAAACAAGATGCAGATTCGGGAGAAGGACGAGCTTATCCCTGTTGAACGCAGGCTCGGCTATTTCCACAGGCTTTTCTATATGAAGGACTATGCCGCCGATGTCAAGTCAACACCTCTCGGAGAAAAAGTCCTCACCGAGCACCGCAAAACAGGCGAGAAGAAAGTAAAAGTCGTCGGCTCGTACGCCTGGAAAATCGAGATGCTCTATAACTGTCAGGAGCTTGTTTTCTCCGTCACCGAGCTTATAGTCGTTCTTTATATCGTCAGAAGCATCATCTCCGGCAGAATCGCCGAGGTCGGAATGTATATGACCCTGATGCTCTCGTTCTACCGACTTGACACTCGAATCCACAACCTCACGTTCGTTCTGAGTGATGCCAATGTCCTCTCGATGAACGTTGAGAAAATCCGCAACTTCTTCAACATGAAGTCGGAAATAGAGGTTCAGGATGAAGCGAAAGCAAAGCCCGAAACCGGTAATTTCTCTGTCGAGCTTAAAAATGTCGGCTTTTCATACGAGAATTCGGAGTTTGCGCTTTCCGGCTTGAATCTCAAGATTAACCCCGGCGAAAAGATAGCCATAGCCGGCGAAAACGGAGCGGGGAAGTCCACCTTTGTCAAGCTTCTTCTGAGGCTCTATGACGTTAAAGACGGCGAAATCCTGATAAATGGCAAGCCGATTAAAGACTACGACATCCATGCTCTCCGCCAACAGATAGGCGTTGCATTCCAGAACACCAATATCTATGCCATGAGCCTTGCCGATAATATCTTTCTTTACGGGAATATTTCCGGGAAGTCGATGATTGAAACCGCCGAAAAGCTTGGGCTTGACGAGGTCACAAAGAAGAACAAGACCGACTATAACGCCGAGCTCACCCGTGAGTTTTATGAGGACGGAATCCTCCTCTCCGGCGGCGAAGCCCAGAAGGTAGCCCTTGCAAGAGTTATGAGCCGTGATTTCAGCCTGCTTCTTCTGGATGAGCCCTCGTCCGCACTCGACCCGATTGCCGAGTATAAGATGAGCGAAGCAATCCTCAGTGCCGCCAACAAAGCGACGACAATTATCATCGCCCACCGCCTCTCGACCATTCGTGATGCCGACAAGATATACGTCTTCGACCACGGCAAAATAGTCGAATCCGGCACCCACGACGAACTGATGGCGCATAACGGTCACTATTGCGAAATGTTCACCAAACAGGCGGAGAATTACGTCAGAGAGTGATTACATACAGATACAAAAAGAGCGACCCCAAAAAAGGTCGCTCTTACGTTATTTCTTCATCTCAAGATACGGCAACTCGCCATACCCCTTTTTCCTATACAGATGCACAGCCGCCTCATTTTCCCTTTCAACTTCCAGCCGGAAGATGACGTCCCGGTCAGCATACTGCTCTTCAAGATAATCAAAGAACCGACTGCCGATGCCCAAGCCTCTTTGGGCTTCTTTCAGGTACAAATCCTCGACCCAGATGCACGGCTTGCCGAACTCGGTTGAAAAGCTCTTCGCAATCATGGAATACCCGCAGACTTCTCCGTCCGACAAAAAGATGTATCCTTCCAAGTACGGGCAGTCGCCGACGCAGTTATCGAAATCGTTCGCAAAAATCTCCTCCGAGCCGTTTGTATAGACCGCCGCCGAGCGGTAGAACACCCGCATCATCGAAAGCACTTCGTCCCTGTCACTGTATTCCATTTTTCTAAAGAAAATATTCATGTATATCACCTTTACTATCTGGTATTTAAACTGAAAGAACGACCTTAAGGTCGTTCTTTTCTACTTGCTGAGCAATTTATTTGCGAAGCAAGTAGTTTACATTAGCGGCGAGAACACCTTCAGCACCGCTTGCAACAGCTTATACGGCGCACCACGTTTATTAAGCCATTCTACGGTGACCTCTTCGCTCTTGTTCATCGTCTCGATGAAGTCCGCCTCGGCGTCTTTGACACAGCTCGATTTGTAGGTCAGGACGCAATTCTCGAAGTGGAGATAGAAGCTCCGGAAGTCGAAATTGGCGGTGCCGACTACGCACATTTTGCCGTCGGCACAGACGGTTTTCGCGTGGATGAAGCCGGGAGTGTATTCATAGATTCTGACGCCGGAGTCAAGAAGCGTGCGGTAGTTCGAACGGGTGACCGCAAAGACAAGCTTCTTGTCGGGAATCTTTGGTGTTATGATTCTCACGTCGACTCCGCTCTTGGCGGCATGGCATAGAGCCGTCGTCATCTCGCCGTCAAGGATGAGATAAGGCGTCATTACATAGAGATTCTTCGTCGCAGTGTTTATAAGCCCCATGTAGCAGAGCTCAACCGTCAGGTCGTCGGAAGAGGGCCCGTCCGCAAAAGGCTGGACATAGCCGTCCGATTCGCATTTCTCGGTGCTCTGATAGTCGGCATAGTCGACACAGGATTCACCTCTCGAGTAGTGCCAGAGCTGCAGGAAAGTCTCAGTCATCTTGGTGACGGCGTCGCCCTTGATCATGATGCCGGTGTCCTTCCAGTGCCCGAAGCGCTGAACCTCGTTTATATATTCGTCCGCAAGGTTTATGCCGCCTGTGAAGGCGGTGTTACCGTCGATGACGACAATCTTTCTGTGGTCACGATAGTTGAGGAACGTGTCCGGCGACGGTCTTATACGATTGAAGACCGAAACGCTGAACCCGAGTGACTGGAGATATTTCTCGTAATCCTTCGGAATCTTCGAAGCCGAGCCGAGGTCATCATACATGAATCTCACTTCAACGCCCTCGGACACTTTCTCTTTCAGTATATCTATAACTGAGTTCAGCATCTTCCCGGGCTCGATGATGAAGTACTCTATGAATATGAATCTTTCAGCCCTGTTGAGTTCCCGGAGTAGCTGAGTGTAATATTCCTCTCCGACGGAGAAGTATTTCGTGGACGTGTTTTTATAGACCGGCGCAAAAGCCGTCTTCTCGATATATCTTAGGTTTTTCGCAATCTCGGGGTCTTCCTCGGCAATCTCGGCAATGTTGTCTTCATCGGATGGCATAGCGTGCCTCATCATTTCCCGGTAGCTCTTGAACCGTTTTCCGATCCGACGGTTGTTTCTTGACTTTGAAAATATGAGATAAAGCGGCGCCCCGAAAATGGGGAAGATAAGCACCGTTATCGTCCATGCAAGCTTAAATGACGTGTTCATATTCGCGTTCGTGATATCGAGAGCCACTATAACCGCAAGTACGATAGACAGCGCATAGTACCAGAAGAACTTGTTCGCAAGGTAGTTGACGAAGAAGAGAATAACCGCCAGCTGCAAGAGAACCAGGAATCCTGCAACGAATATTTTCGATTGAAATAGTTTTGCGATCTTCCGCAATGGATTCACCCCTTTATAAAAGCTTACTCGTTATTATACACCAAAATATTATCAATTTCAACCCCCAGGGTAACCCCAAGGAGGGGGGACAATAACTCCCGACAGTCCCAAGCGCGGTGAAATAGTTACAACTCGGTTACAACTGAGTGACAGTTTAAAAAACCTCATTGACAAGTCGGGATTCTGTTGGTAAAATAATATCATGTATCATTGTGGATTTCTGTGCAGAAATCTGAAAGGAACGAATCAGTTAATGAGTGAATATAAAATGCTGTGCATGGGCTGTATGGAGCCTTTGAACGAGGGTCAGGATGTTTGTCCGAATTGCGGGCTGAGCGTCAACGCAGGAAATCTGCCCTCTTATCTCCAGCCCAAGACAGTTTTGGATTCAAGATATATTGTAGGAAAGCTCATAAAGAGCAACGGTGAATCAGCCACCTATATCGGCTATGACAACACCGAGTCCCGGAAGGTCACGATAAAGGAATATATGCCCGACGTTCTCTGCCAGAGAGCCAAGGACGGCAGTGAGCTCATCGTCGACCAGAATTATGTTGTTCAATATAAGAATTATATGTCCGAGTTTGCCGAGCTCAATAAGTCTCTGGCAAGGCTCAGAACAATGTCCCATATCGTCGCCCCGACGGATATGTTTACCGCGAATAACACCGTTTATGCGGTCTTCCCGGAGGTTGAGGGGATAACTCTCCGCCAATATCTTCAGGACAATGCGGGAGAACTGAGCTGGGATCAGGTCAAAAAGCTCTTCCCGCCGCTTCTGACGACTCTGGCGTGCATACATAACACCGGAATCCTGCATCGTGGAATCTGCCTTGACAACATCATAGTTACAGATAAAAACGAGCTCATGCTCACCGGCTTTGCAATCCCCGAGATAAGAACCGCCAATACCGACCTGGCACCAGAGCTTTATGACGGCTTCTCAGCTCCCGAGCAGTATTCAGCAAGCGAGTGGGAGGGCACCTGGACGGATGTCTATGCCGTTGCGGCGGTAATGTACCGGCTTCTCACCGGCTGTATGCCTCCCGAACCGATGTCCCGTATCGGCAACGATTCCCTCATGGAGCCGAACAAGATTAATCCTCACGTCCCCGCAAACGTCTCGAAGGTCATAACTCAGGCTATGCGCCTTTCCTGCGAGCAGAGAATCCAGACTATAACCGACTTCGTGACGAAGCTTTTCGACCAGCCGAGCTATATGACTCAGCTCCCCAGAGGCGCCACCCAGACAATCCCGATTCAGGACCCGAAGGAAAAGCGTCAGGACCCAAAAAAGAAGAAAAAGAAGAAGTCAAACGCCGGCAATATCGCCATGATAATTGGTGCAGTCCTCCTCGTTGTAATTGTTGTTGCGGCGTTTCTGGCGCTTATCTCGATGCTCCTGCCGGACACTTCCGGCGACACCGAGACCACATCCGTCTCGACCTCCGCAACCACAACAGCGGCGCCCGTGACGACTGCCGCAACCACCGAAACGGAAGCCACCGAGTCGACAACCGTCTCTTCCGACGAAACCGCAACCACCACCGCCACAAGCGGAACCCTCTTTGTAATGCCTAACCTCATAGGTAAGAAGTATACCTCCGTTGTCGACAGCGACACATGGAAGGGCAGACTCGAGTTCGAGGCGATATATGATTATTCCGACGAGTACGAGCGTGGATATATCTACGACCAGGATATCCCCGAGGGAACCGACCTTTACCCCGTCACCAAAGTCAAGCTCTATGTAAGTCAGGGTCTTGCGGTTGTCGAAATCCCCGACTATATGAACGAGGACGGCACCAGAATGACGAAGGAAGAGTATGTCGCGCTTCTTGACGACCTCAACATCAAGTATGAGTGCAGGGATGTCGAGACTCCCGACACGCTTTCCGGCTACGTCATGGATGTCTATTGTGCACAGACCGGCGAAGGCGTCGGCGGCGAGATAAACGTCAAGAACGGCAACACTCTCTATGTCGACATATCGGTATTTTCACCTACTGTGGATGTGGTGGGATAGTACCCGAAATTACTTGCAGTATAGTTTGAAATTGCGGACAAAAAGCGTAAAAAATCCCGCAGGAAATATGATTTTGTACAGATAATCGGCTTAATACGCACCTTTTTTTTGGTGCGTATTTTGGCGTAAAAAGATTGACATCTCGCTCGTAAAATGCTATTCTATAAGGTAGACGGTTCAAAGTAGCTCGGTTGCTCTTGCGACTGTCAAAGGCAATGCGGGTCGTTGTTTCTCGAAAATATTATGATGATATAAATATTTTCGCCGGTTTTTGATGTGAGATCTGCACTGTCAGATATAAATTTGTTTTTTGAATTGTTTTGGAGGTACTTGTATGTCAAGAACAATCGGAATACTTACAAGCGGAGGAGACGCTCCCGGAATGAACGCCGCAATCAGAGCGGTAGTAAGAGCTTCCATAGCCAAGGGCTTCAAAGCCGTCGGCATCAGAAGAGGATATCAGGGTCTTATCGACGGTGATATGTACGAAATGAACGCAAGAGACGTTTCGGATATCGTCCAGAGAGGCGGCACCATTCTCTACACTGCCAGAAGCAAAATGTTCATGACCGAGGAAGGTCTTAACATAGCCAAGGAGAACTGCGACAAGCTCGGAATCGACAGCTTGGTCTGCATCGGCGGCGACGGAACCTTCAGAGGTGCACTCGACATCTCGAAGAAGGGCGTAAAGTGCATCGGAATCCCCGGCACAATCGACAACGATATCGCCTGCACCGATTACACAATCGGTTTCGACACCGCTCTCAACACCGCACTCGGCATGATTGATAAGATCAAGGACACCGAAATGTCCCACAGCCGTTGCTCAGTAGTCGAGGTTATGGGTCGTAGAGCCGGTCATATCGCCGTAAACGTCGGCGTTGCAACCGGAGCTACCGAAGTAATCACCGTCGAGAAGGAGTTCAACCTTTCGGAAATCTGCCAGAAGATGATGGAGCAGAAGGCTACCGGCAAGACTCACTTTGAAATAGTCGTTGCCGAAGGTGTCGGACATTCCGAGGACATCGGTGCCTACATTCAGGAGCACACCGGAATCGAGACAAGAGTAACGATTCTCGGTCACGTCCAGAGAGGTGGAGCCCCCACCTGCACCGACAGAGTCATGGCGGCAAGAATGGGTTGCTATGCGGTCGACCTTCTCGCAAACGGTCTCACAAACAGAGTCGTTGCCCTTAAGAACGGTCACCTCGTGGATTACGATATAGTAGAAGCTCTCGGCATGAGAAAGAATTACGACGAGCATCTACATAATCTTCTCAGCGACCTCGCCCTGTAATATCGGGCAAATCATTCGCAACATCAAAAGAGTAGAAAACCGAGCGTTATAGTGCCACGGGAACGGGGAGTTGTCCCGCGGACGAAACGGTTTGACCCTGCGGTTCGGTTTTCGCATCCCGCTTACTGTGTAGACAGCTTCGCAAGCGAAGCTGAACAAGTTCGCAAGCGAACTTGAGGACTGGCAAATACAAATAATCCTTCTGCACTATAAGTCAACTTGTGTAGGAGGATTTTATTATGAAAGGATTTTTCAATCTGTTCGCCCGTTCCGCCAAGGAACTGAAAAGTGTCCGCAACCTGTGTGTTATCGCTATGCTGATAGCTCTCGATCTGGTCCTGAAGCTCACAATCAGTATCAAGGTCTCCAATTACATGACAATCTCGTTCGCCTTCATAGCGATGGCGGCTATTGGCATGCTCTACGGACCGACGGTCGGCTTCACCGCCGGAATGATAACCGACATCCTGGGCTACATCATCAAGCCCGACGGCGCATTCGATATCCGGTTCACTCTTATCGAGGCTCTCGGCGGACTTCTCTATGGGCTGTTCCTCTATAACGCCAAGAACGACAAGTGGCTCATCGTCAGAATCGTTTCCGCAAAGGCAACGGTAATAGTAATCTGTAATCTGCTTCTGACGAACTGGGCGATATCCGCTCTCTACGGAAGCGGCTTCATGGCGATTCTTCCCGCAAGAATCATAAAGAACTTAGCGCAGTTCCCGGTCGACGTGATACTCCTTTCAATCTTCCTGCCTTTGGTTCTCAAAGCGTATACAAGCGTCTTCAAGGGTGCGAGGACGGTTGATGCGGGTATTTTCAACGACGAGAACTTCATGCACGGCATGACCTATGTCGTCTGCCTTCTTATCCTTCTCATCGGTTGCACCGGAATCGTCGCACAGTACCTGAAGAACAAGTATGATGACCAGAGCGACACAATCGAAGCTCAGCAGGAGGAAATCGACTATCTCTACGAAATGCTCGAAATCGAAAAACCGGTCACGGAAGAATAAAAAAAGCGTCGGGTTTCAATGCCCGACGTTTTTGTTTGTCCCGGTTAGCCCTGAACCTCATATTCATATTCGCCGTTCTCGAACTTGTGAAGATAAACCCTTCTTGCGATAACATAGGTGAGAATGCACAGCGCAACCCAGAATATTGTCCCCAGAAGCGCGTATACCTCAAGCTTGTCGCTCACAAACGTCAGCCAATAGCTCGTGAAGTAAAGCTCGGTGATGGCGTCAACCGCACGTTCTTCCGTCAGGTATCCCGCAACGACCGCCGGGATGTAATAGACAATCCCGGTAACGAGCATCACGATTGTCACGAACAGCGGTCTGTATGCCCTGTAAGCCGTGTGTCGCTTCGCATCGTCCGCAAAAAGCATTATGAGCATAATCGCTGGAATGATGCAGGACAGAAGGCTCAGAAGCTCTGTATTGTCATAAAGCCGAAGCCTCGGAATAATCGTCCCGATAACTCCAAGGACGGCTGTCTTGCCGATAATAATTCCGAACACTGTTATCGCCCAGAACAATCCGAACCGGCTGAGGCAGTATAATAAATCCTTAAGGGAATCTTTTTCCATATAACATCCTCCTGAACAGGTGACAAATTCTCACATTTATATTATCGTCTATTCCGAGCATTTTGTCAAGTTAATTCGTACAGCAAAAACGTCCCACTGTCTGATAAGTGGGACGTTTTTTCACTTTGACGGAAGTCAAAGTGTCAGCAACCACAGCTGTTGCAGTTACTGCAGCTGTCGCAGCTCGAGCATCCGCAGTTGCCGTTGAAAGCAAAAAGAATGATGAGGATAAGGATGATAATCCACCAGTATCCACTGAAGCATGATGAGCAGTTCATATATCTGTCTCCTTTAAGAAGTATTAAAGCAAGCGTCTTGCTTATAGTTCAGTTTATTCGAGAGCTCAAAATGTGTTACTGTTTATTGTCCCGCCGGCATAAGCTTAAAATGTCGGTTATGTATTCGCGGCGTAAGAATTATAGCGCCGTGAATCGCCGACGGCAAATGAATATTCAAGAAAAAACTGTCAAAGCTTGAAATGTAAATATCAGTGATAGCGAGGTCAAGTAACAGTGATTGATTTTGATAGAGTATACCCGAGCTCCGATTATACCGACGAGGCTATAAGCACGATAAAGCAGGCGATGAAGTGTGCCATGGAATTGGGGCACACCTATGTCGGCACCGAGCATCTTCTTTTAGGCTTTCTCAGGGACGGAGCCGCAGACGCCGCCGGTGAGATTCTTTCAAGCTTCGGAGTCAGCTACCAAGCCGTCAGCAGGAAAATATGCGAAATGGCGGGCAAGGGTTCGAAGAAGACGAACCTTGACGTCGATGCTTTCACTCCCGCCGCCAAGCGCTGCCTCAAATTCGCCAAGAAAACGGCGACCGAGCACGGCGACCAGAAAGCCGGAACCGAGCATATCCTCTATGCAATCCTCGGTCAGCAGAACTCGACCGCCGGTTGCGTTCTGGGCGAGCTCACCGGCAACTCCTCGCGAATCTTCGCCGCAACAGCCGAAATAATCGAGCACGACAGCAGGGTGGGGACGACTTATCACTCACAGCCGAAAGCCCCGAATCTCGAAAAATTCGGCTTCGACATGGTCAGGAAGGCTTCACTCGGTGAATTCGACCCATGCGCCATGCGTGAGCAGGAAATCGAGCGGATAATCGGAATTCTCCTTCGGCGCCAGAAAAACAATCCCTGTCTCGTGGGCGAAGCGGGCGTCGGCAAGACCGCCGTTGTCGAAGCCCTTGCCGGAAAGATAGCCGAGGGAAACGTTCCCGAACAGCTTCTGAACGTGAGAATATACTCCCTCAGCCTGACGCAATTACTGGCGGGTGCTAAATATAGAGGCGACTTTGAGGAACGTCTCAAATACTGCATCGACGAGGCGGCGACCATCGACGGCATAATCCTTTTCATCGACGAGATTCACATGCTTATCGGTGCCGGAGCGGCAGAAGGAGCAATCGACGCCGCTAATATCCTGAAGCCCATGCTTGCCCGAGGCGAGATAAGGGTGATAGGCGCCACCACCTATGACGAATATCGCAAGACAATCGAAAAAGACAAGGCGCTCGACAGGCGTTTTTCAATAGTCCGCATAAACGAGCCGGACGAAGAGACAGCAATCGGCATGCTCATGCGCCTGAAACCGAAATACGAATCCCATCATCATGTCAGAATCACCGACGAAGCGATAAGAAAGGCTGTCGAACTCTCAAGCCGCTCGATTCCCGACAGATATCTGCCGGATAAGGCTATAGATATTTTAGACGAAGCCTGTTCATCTGTAAAACTCAGTAGCTTTACAAAGCGGCAGAATATGAAGAAGCTTGAGAGCAGTTTGTCAGGAATAACCACCGAAGGGCTCAAGGAGCACTATCTCAGCCAACTCAGCAACAATTTCCTCACTCCTACGGTTACCGGCACGGATATTGCAAGGTGCATAGCTTTACAGACATCCGTTCCCGACGAGCATGAGCTCATCCGCAACATCCCGCATATCGAAAGCATTCTCAGGACCCGTGTAATCGGTCAGGACGAAGCGATTTCGGAGGTTATAAACGCCCTCCGACGCTCCGGTTCGGGGCTTCGGGATAAAAGCCGTCCTATTTCAACGCTTCTCTTCTCGGGACCTACCGGCGTCGGCAAGACCTCTCTTGCCAAAGCGGTATGCGAAGCGCTTTTTGGGAGCGACGACAAGCTGATAAGACTTGATATGTCCGAGTTTTCGGAAAAATATTCTCTTTCCCGCCTCATCGGTTCGCCGCCCGGCTATGTAGGGAGCGAAAACGGCGGCGAGCTCACGGAGCGTGTCCGCAAATCGCCCTACAGCGTCGTTCTTTTCGACGAGCTTGAGAAGGCTGACCGAGACGTAATCTCAATTTTGCTCCAGATCTGCGACAACGGCAGTCTCACCGATTCGCAGGGCAGGCACGTTTCGTTCCGCAATACTGTCGTAATCATGACGACCAACATCGTTGCTTCAAAATCCACATCATGCGGCTTTATCTCTGCCGAAAGTTCCGACCGTGGCACTCTTTCGAGACAGTTCTCAATCGAGCTCCTGAACCGCATTGATGCAATCTGCAACTTCAACCGACTTTCGAGAGCTTCCTGTGAGGAACTGACAAGGCAACTGCTGTTACAGCTTAATAAGCGTGCCGCTTCCGCCGGTATTCGCTTGAGCTACGCCGACGGCGTCGAAGACTTCATTCTTTCGAAATCCGACACTTCCGAATTCGGAGCCCGCGAGATAAAGCGTGTCATCACCTCGGAGATAGAAAACCCTCTTGCCTATGAACTGTCAATCGGCAGGAGGGGAGAGCTTATGTGTGAAATAAGTAACGGCAAGGTCCTTTTCAGAAGAAGCCTCACCGTTTCCGCATGAAAATTATATTAATCTAAAGCCGCACTGAACGCCTGCCGGAGGTTCGAAACAGGGACAATCTGGATTTCGTGCCCTCCCTGAATGCTACTCATTCCGCTTCTCGGCACAATGCACTTTTCAAACCCAAGCCGCTCCGCCTCTTTTATCCTCTGTTCGAGGTGCGAAACCGAGCGTAGCTCTCCGCCGAGTCCGATTTCACCGAAGGCGATAACGTCGTCACCGATTGGCTTGTCCTTGAGCGAAGAGTATAGCGCCAGTGCCACCGGCAGGTCCGCCGCAGGCTCGTTAATCTTGAGCCCTCCGACCACATTGACGTATATGTCTAAGTTTCCGAAATAGAATCCGACACGCTTTTCAAGAACAGCCGTAATCAGCCACACTCTGTTATAGTCAAATCCCGATGCCGACCGCCTCGGAAGCTGCAGTCCCGACTTCGTGACAAGTGCCTGAGCCTCAGCGAGTATCGGACGCGAACCCTCCATAACGCAGGCAACACAGCACCCGGAAACCCCCGTCGGTCGCCCCTCAAGAAGCATCTGCGAGGGGTTTTTGACTTCTATGAGCCCAGAGTTCTGCATGTCGAACATGCCGATTTCGTTTGTCGAGCCGAAACGGTTTTTAGCGGCTCTCAGGATTCGATAGGAAAGCGTCCTCTCGCCCTCAAAATAGAGCACCGCATCGACGATATGCTCCATGACCTTCGGACCGGCAATCGCGCCGTCCTTGTTGACGTGCCCGACGATGAAGAACGGTATCTCCTCGTTCTTCGCCGTTCTCATAAAGAGGGAAGTGCACTCCCTGACCTGTGTTATAGACCCCGCCGACGAGTTCAGATCGTTAATCGACATTGTCTGAATCGAATCAATGATGACGATTTCGGGTTTGTTTTTGGAAATCGTCTCGCAAATGGACCTTGCGTCTGATTCCGCCAGAAGATAAAGATTTTCGGTCGTAACCCCGAGCCTCGAAGCTCTCAGCTTAATCTGCCTTACGGATTCCTCTCCCGAGACATAAAGAATCTCTTTGTCCCTGCCCATATATTCGCAAATCTGAAGAAGCAGGGTCGACTTTCCGATGCCCGGCTCGCCGCCGATAAGTACGACCGAGCCCTTCACGAGCCCGCCGCCCAAGACTCTGTCGAGCTCGGAGATTCCCGTGTGGTATCTCGTTTCGTTCTCTTTGTCGATGGGGTCACTGAGGTTCACAATCTTGTCGGCTAAATCCACTCCGCCGGAGCCTTTCGAAAAGCCTGACGACTTCACGGCGGGCGTGAGCATCACTTCTTCAAGAGAATTCCACGCCCCGCAGTTCGGGCATTTTCCGTTCCATTTCGGAGTTTCCGCACCGCATTCGCGGCAGACATAGGCAGTGCTTGATTTCGCCAATTTAAACAATCCTTTCGATTCCCGGACTCCTAAACTCCATAGTCCGAGAAAACATATTCACATATACCCGAGAAGAGCGTGAACGCCACTTCACTCTGGTATTCTTCCGTTTCCAGTTTATCCGCTTCCTCCTGATTCGAAAGGAAGCCACATTCCGCCATCACTGCGGGGCAGTTTGCAAAATGCAGAAGATATATCTCGCTCCCGACCGGCTTCGTCTCACGCTCGTTGTCGGGCTGGAGGTACTTGACGAAGCTACTTTGCAGAACCCCCCGCAAGCTTTGCGCTCTCCGAGCTCTCGGCGGTATAGAACATCTGCGCTCCCGAGTATTGCGAGTCGGTATAGGTGTTCTGGTGAACCGAGACGAAAATTGCATTGTCGACCGAGTTCACGATAGCAAGCCGGTTTTCCATGTCCGATTTCTTCTGATTCCCCAAGCCCGTAACGCCCGGGTCGTGAATCGAAGTGTCTGTGCTCCTCGTGACTATAGTCTCAAACCCCGCCGCCTCGAGCATCCCCTGAAGCTTCAGCATAATGCTTAAATTTATGTCCTTCTCCTCGGCGCCGTTAATGCTCACACATCCGCTGTCGATTCCGCCGTGACCGGCATCAAGGATTATGGTCGGGTAGATGCTTTCCGCTTCGGCATCGACAGGAATAACCGCAATCGGCTCGTCAGCCGTATTTATGAACCCGAAAACCAGCAAGAATGCGCACAGCATCAGAATAAGCGCACCGACCCGGTTGGTCCAAAGCTTCTTCAACATAAGAAAACCTCCGAAATCTGTTTTTACAAAACTTGTTTGTACAAACTATGAGGTTGTCTTAAAGATTATGCTTTATTTACCGTAAACTATCTTCGCCTTCATATCGTAATTCTTGTATCCGATATAGAACGCAATATAGCATGTGACAAGGAAGGTAAGCGGCAGGATAGTTATGATAAGCAGTCCGTACCACGGCAAATCAACCGCCGCCATGGTGGTGCTCACTCCGTCAACCATCGTGTTCGGAGCAAATAAGTATGTCCACGGCATGAAGTAGAATGTAAGAGTCTTATAGAGCGGATAGAAGTCATACGAAATAACCCTGAACTTCGAGAGATAAACGAGTATCACAAAGATATAGTTAATCCCGGTCGGGATAAGCCCCATCATAAATCCGAAATAGGAATTGTCAACTCCGTCGAGCCTTGCATCCTTGACACCGGCTTTCTTTCCGGCTTTCCAAGCGAAATCTCCATAAAGACAGATGCAAGCACCGGTCGAGCAGATTCCGAAAACAACGCTCATGCTCACTCCGATGTTCTGATAAGCCATCGGGAAGAACATAACGATAACAAACGCGGCAAGCTCGCAGACTATGAGATAGAGTGCCGATTGGGCAAGCAGTTTTGGTTTATTCATGATGGATTCATCCTCCTTGAGAAAAACGTACTTACATTATATATCATTTTCGGGGAAAGTACAATCCACAAATAGAATTTTTCTGTCCCGTTTGGGCAAAATAGTCCGAGAAACGGAGGCTTAAGCATGAAGAAAATCAAAAAAGGCGAAAACGTAAGAATTTATCGACCCAAGGGCGAGGTAATCCCGGTATTCGAGGAAAACACGATAGTCGATAACTATACCGACGAAAACGGCAGGGTATATAACCGTTCCGAGGAGAATATACTTCTTGCCCGTGATGAGGTTGACGCCAACAAAAAATGATTGCAAACGGGACGCCAAAGTAGTATAATCTCAGTGTAACGTATTCTGACGACTCGGCATACTTTGAAAATAACAAAGTATACGGAGGAGTCAGAATGGTACTTATAAAATTAGCGATAGGGCTTTTGTTTGTTTTGGCGGTGTTCCTGGCGGTAGAGCTCATAAACGAGCACTTCTGCCGCAAGGAAACTACGCTGAAGCCCCAAGCCGAAATCAGAATATATTTCGAAAGCGATTGTGAATGCTTTGAATGGCTTGTAGAAAAGCTGAAAGAATCGGGAGCCGTCCGTGACTGCAAGGCTCGGCTGATAGTTGTGGATTCCGTCAGAACGGATGAATCCCGCAAGTGGCTCGAAAGCTTACAGAAAAAGATGGGAAACGCATTTGAGATTGAATAGGGAAGTGACAGAATGGCAAAGTCATCGGCAAAGACTGATGAAGTGAAAATATCGGGCACGGTCGACAGTGTGACCTACCGTAACGACAATAGTGGCTTTGCCGTCATCACTCTCGACCTGGGCGATGAGCTCCTGACGGTTGTCGGCGACCTCGGAAATGTCGACGAGGGAGAAGAGCTGGAACTCACCGGCTCCTTCTCCGAGCACCCGAAATTCGGACACCAGTTCAAGGCGTCGAGCTGTATCCGCTCCCTTCCCGTCGAGGTCTCGGCAATTCAGCGCTATCTTGCGAGCGGCGTTGTCAAGGGCATCGGTCCCGTTGCCGCAAAAGCCCTCGTCAAGATATTCGGTGAGGAGACCCTCGATATTCTCGAAAACCACCCCGAACGCCTGACGGAAGTAAACGGCATCACCGAAACGAAGGCGAAGAAATATGCGGAGGAGTTCCAAAAGGTAATCGGCTTCCGCAACGTAATCGGCTATTTTTCGAAGCTCGGCACTCCCACGATGTACGGCGTCAAGGCGTGGAAAAAGTACGGCGACAAGACCATCTCATTAATCGAGCATAACCCATATATCCTTTGCGGCAACGGCGTCGAGCTCCCGTTCATGACTGCTGAGGAGATAGCCAAGGACAAGGGAATAGCCCCCGACAACTATCTCCGACTTTCCGCAGGAATAAAATACGTTCTGAACGAAAACGCATTATCAGGGCACACCTGCCTCCCGAAGGACAAGCTTATAGACATCGCCTCGAACTTTCTTAAGTGCGACAAAGAGCTCATCAATGAGACCATAGTCTCGGAAGCCGAGGAAGAGTACTTATACATCTACATAAAAAAGGACAAGCAGTATGTCATGCTGAAGGAGTATTTCACCGCCGAGGATTATATCTCCCGTCGCCTTTCAATCATGAATTCGCTTGCATTCGACACCGGAATCAACTATGATGAAGTAATAGACCTCGCCGAGGAAGAGTTTGACATCACCTATGAGGAAAAGCAACGCCTCGCCATCAATACGGCTCTCTCGAAGGGCTTCATGATTTTAACGGGCGGTCCCGGAACCGGCAAGACGACGACACTTAACGGCATCATCTCCCTTCTTGAGCAGCAGGGGCAGAAGGTCTTCATCTGTGCCCCAACAGGCAGAGCCGCAAAGCGTGCGTCAGAGCTCACGGGCAGGGAAGCCAAGACCATCCACCGTCTTCTGGGCGTAATCCCGTCCGACGGAGACCAGTTCCGGTTCGAGCACGACGAGGAAAACCTTCTTGATTGCGACGCCCTCGTCGTCGACGAGATGTCGATGGTCGATGTACTTCTCTTCGAGTCGCTTCTCCGTGCGATCAAGATTAACTGCAAGCTCATCATGGTCGGCGACAGCGACCAGCTCCCGAGCGTCGGTGCGGGAAACCTCCTGCACGATATCATCAGGAGCGGCACCGTCCCCGTAATCGCCCTGACCGAGATTTTCCGTCAGGCGAGCGAAAGCGCAATCGTCACCAACGCCCACAAGATTGTCCGTGGCGAAATGCCGGACCTCAGCCGCAACAACAGCGATTTCTTCTTCATGCAACGCCTCGATTTTCAGTCGTGCGCCGAGCTGACGGTCGACCTCTGCCTCAACCGCCTTCCGAAAACCTACGGCTTTTCGCCGATTGACGATATTCAGGTATTAACACCCACAAGGAAGGGACCCCTCGGAACGGTTGAGCTCAACAAGCTTCTTCAAGCCGAGCTGAATCCGCCGTCATACGAAAAGTCGGAGATAAAAACACCTCTCTATACCTTCCGCCTCGGCGATAAGGTCATGCAGGTCAAGAACGATTATGACCTTGAGTGGAAGAAGGACAAAGAGGAAGGCTCCGGCATCTTCAACGGCGACATCGGCGTCATAACGAAATTGAACGGAATTTTGGGCATCATGGAAATCGACTTCGACGGCAGAGTCTGCAAGTACGACACGAAAAACCTCGACAATCTCGAACTCTCCTATGCTGCAACCGTACATAAGAGTCAGGGCTGTGAGTTTGATGCCGTCATAATCCCGATTTTGGGCGGCTACGACCGTCTCTATTTCAGAAATCTACTATATACAGCCGTCACGAGGGCAAAAAAGCTCCTCGTAATTGTCGGCTCAGCCAAGAGGCTTGAATTTATGATAAATAACAACATAAGAATGAACCGTTACACCTGCCTTGAGGACATGCTCCGTAGTGACAGCTTCAAAGAAGTTCCGGAGGGTGAAGCGGATGATTAAGGCGTTTTCAAGGCTATTAAGCTTTGTCTATCCGAACAGGTGCGGCTTCTGCGGAGCGGTCATCGAGCACGACAAGCTTGTTTGTGCAAGGTGTGCCGGCAGAGTTGAGACCGAGATCGAGCAGTCCAAAAACCGCTTTCCTCTGTATCTTAGTGTCGGCGAGGTGAATTTCTCCGGTTGCTGTGCGGCAGGAAGCTATGACGGAGCAATCCGTGACGGGGTTCTCCGGCTCAAATACCACTACGGTGAGAACGCCGCAAAATATCTCTGTCCCGAGCTTCGGGACAATCTTTACCGTGCGGGCGTCGTCTCGCAGTGCGATATGATCACCTTTGTGCCGATGACCATGACCCGTAAGAACAAGCTCGGTTATAATCAGGCGGAGATAATTGCAAATCTTCTTTCAAAAGAGCTGGGAATTCCGGTTGTTAAGAATCTTATCAAAAAGAAGCACACCCGCAAAGCTCAGCATGAACAATCTTTGGAGCAAAGAAAAATACTTGCGTCGAAGGTCTATAAAACCGGAAGAAACAGTATGGATATAACCGGCAAGACGGTGCTCCTCTGCGACGACATAGTGACGAGTGGGAGCACACTTTCCGAGTGTGCAAGGGTGCTCAAGGACAGGGGAGCCGAAAAGGTCTACTGCGCCGTCTTAGCTCAGTTAAGCGATTAGAAATAACACAGGAGGTGCCAAGTGTCGAGGCTTGATTTGGGAATTGATCTCGGGACAGCAAATATAATAATCATGACCGGCGGCAAGGCAGTCCTGAACGAGCCGACGGTAATAGCATTCAACAGAAACACCGAGGAAGTTGTTGCCTTCGGCGAGGAGGCCTATAAGATGATAGGCAGAAATCCCCCACACATCGCGGTTATCCGACCTCTCAAGGATGGCGTAATCTCGAATAACGACATGGCGCAGGAGCTTATCCGCCTCTGTATTCTGAAAGTAATCGGGCATCGCCTTATCAATCCCCGAATTGTAATGTGCGTTCCGTCGGGTATAACCACGGTTGAGAGAAAAGCCGTCGTCGAAAGTGCGGTTTCGGCGGGTGCCAGAACCGTCTATCTTATCGAGGAGCCGGTTGCGGCTCTTCTCGGAGTGGGCGCAGACATCCTCAAGCCCTATGGGCAGATGGTCGTCGACATCGGCGGTGGTACGACTGATATAGCAGTCACTTCTCTTGGTGGAGTTGTAGCATCAGCATCGGTAAAGTGTGCCGGAAACGTCCTTGATAAGTCGATTGCGAAATACATCGGCGACAAACATCGCCTTCTGATAGGAGAGCGAGCCGCCGAAGAGTTGAAAATCAGCACGGCAAATGTCTTCTGGTCCTCTGATGAGCCGACCGCCACCGTCACCGGCAGAAGCCTTATAAACGGTCTTCCGGCATCGGTGGAAGTAAGCGAGCTCGACATCACAACCGCGATTCAGGAGAACATCGACACGATAATCTCCGCCATCATGTCCGTCTTCGAAAAGACTCCTCCAGAGCTTGCCGGAGACATAATGGAATCGGGAATTATACTGACCGGCGGAGGAGCCCTCATCCGTAACATCGACCTCTACATAACCCGTGAAACCGGCGTCAAGTGTCGCATTGCCGAAGACCCTCTCGGCTGTGTCGCAAGAGGAACCTATCGCGTCTTCTCGATTCAGGACAAACTCCGCAACGGCTTCGAAAAAGTTTCAGTTTACTGAAAGTAAACTGTGTTTTCTGAAATTGACCCATTTTCGTGTGGGTCAATTTTTATTGAATATTAATTCCATTTCCTGCCAATAATTCTTTCCGAAAGGCGGGATAACACTGACATGCAAAAAATCACGATAAGCATACTTCTGGCGCTGATACTTTCCCTGATAACCCGGGGAATGACGGGCGTGGTCGAAGTCGAAAACACCACCTCGAAGCTCGTTCGCCTTCACGTTGTCGCCAATTCCGACAGCGAAGAAGATCAATCGGAAAAGCTCGAAGTCCGGGATGCTGTTTTGGCATACGTCTCCGAGCTCACTTCCGAAGTTGCATCCAAATCCGAAGCCGTCGACTTAATAACTTCGCATATCGAAGAAATCACCGAGGTTGCCGAAGCAGTAACAAGCCTCAGAGTCACCGTTTCGTATGAGAACGTTCTTGTGGACAGGCGGGAATACGACGATTTCACCCTCCCCGAAGGCTACTATGATGCTCTCTGCGTCTTCATCGGCGAGGCAGAGGGCAAAAACTGGTGGTGCGTCCTCTATCCGTCCCTCTGCGTCTCGGGAGCGATTTCCATAGATGATTGTGAAGTCCTTGACGACGATGATCTGATAATCATCAGCGAGCCGGAAAAAGTCCAATATAAGCTCTTCTGTTTTGAACTCTGGCAGAAAGTCAAGAGCTTCTTTAGTGACAGTACAAGGTTAGTTGAGAGAGGTTAAAGCCTCACCTGAAAGGGGAGGTGGCGGCGTAGCCGCCGGAGGGGTTTCTAAAGCATTGACTTTCTCCACCTTCTGCTGTAAAATATAAATATCATGAAGGGAGCGAGAGCCATGCTGAGAATTGTAACCGGCGGATATCCGGACGAAAAAATGGTCATGTACGCTAAAGAAATCAGGACACTTTTGCAGGATGGCAAGGACGTCCTGTGCGTCATCCCAGACCAGTTTTCTTTTGAGTTCGACAAGATGCTCTATAACGAGCTTGGTGCGAAGGACTTCAACCGGGTCGAAGTCAAGAGCTTCCGTCGCCTTTCTGAGGAGGTTCTCTCCAAAAGCTCGCAGAACGGCGGCTCACTCATGCGTAACGAAGAGAAAATCCCGATAATTTATCTGACGCTTAAAGAAGTTCGCCGCAAGAAGATTCTCAAGGCTCTGACAAGATTCCTCGACAAGCCCGCCTTCATCGCCGAAATCGGGACGGTTCTCGAATCCCTGATACGTTCGGAAACAACAGTAGAACAGCTATATTTGGGAGCAGAAAGAATAGAAGGCACCGCCGGCGACAAGCTTTTCGATATCGCCGTGATTTTTGAGGAGTATCTCAGGAAGCTTTCTGAGAGGGGACTCCGAGACGAAAGCTCGGTAATCTCTGCCGGAGCGGTTTCGGCGGATGCTTCCGAAACGTTCAAAGATAAATACATATACATCGACCGCTTCAATAACTTTTCTCAGGATGAGCTCTCGATGATTCGTTCGATGGTTCGCGACTCGGTTGAGGTCAGCGTTTCCGTGACTCTTCCCGTGGGTGAGAAGCGCACCCCGACTTCCGTTTACTCTCAATCCTTTGAGACTGAAGATAGCCTTATAAATTTGTGCAAAACCCTGAATAAGAGCTATCGTTACGCCGCATGTACAAGTACTCCTGTAAAGTGCAAAGGCATTACAGAGCTCGCTGATTGCGTCAACGGCAACTTCGTTGCCGGTAAAAATCGTATTTTCTCCGAACCGGACGGCAGTGTCAGAATCTATTCCTGTCGTTCGATTTACGACGAAGCGGATTTCGTCGCCGCGAGCATACGGGATTTAGTCTCGAACGGCAGATATACATATAACGACATCTCGGTTATAGCAAGCGATATTTCGACCTATGAAGACGCAATCGAAGCGTCCTTCGAAAAATACGATATCCCGTACTTCCTCGACCAGAAGCACAAGGCTTCGGACATGTCTGTAATGCTCTTTGCCTTTGCACTTATCGACGCCGCATCGACGAGAAAGCCCGATACCGACAGGATTATGAAGTATGTGCGTTCGCCCTTCTCCGACTTCGACGAGCTCGAAACCTCGCTGATAGAGGACTATACCGTCCGCTGGAACGTTGACGGCGATATGTGGCTCAGTGACTTCACCGTCGGCGAGGAAAGAGAGCTCGAACGCCTCAACTCGATTCGCCGTAAGATAATCGAGCCGCTCCGAAAGCTTCACGACGCCTGCAAGTCAGCCGACGCAAAGACGGTGGCAACGTCATTCAGCGACTGTCTCGAGGAAAGCCACCTGACCAGACGTGCCCGTGACATCATCGACAGCTACTATGACGAGGACGAAAAGCTTGAAGCCGCAAGGCAGTTCAAACAGCTATGGAACGCCCTTATGAACTCGGTCGCCGCAGTATATAACACCATCGGCGACGACAAGCTCACCCTCAAGGAATTCGGCGAGCTATTGAAGCTCTCGCTTTCAGACAGCGGAATCTCGAACCCTCCGCAAAAGCTCTCCTGCGTGGTAATTTCGGACTTATCACGTTCTGTCATCACTTCTCCCAAGGTCGCCTTCACCATGGGCACAAACGACGGCATCTTCCCGAACGATTCGAAGAAAACCGGCATTTTCAGCGGACGCGACGCCGAACTCCTCGAAAGGGAAGGACTTCGGTTTGAGGTCAGCGACAATCGCCGTCTCTCCGGCGGCAGGTTCGACTGCTTCTCCGTCCTGACCTGCCCGAGCGAGCTTCAGATAATTTCCTACACCGTCTCCGACACCACCGGCAGGCACCTTCGCCCGTCTATAACCGTTACAAGAGCAATCAAGCGTCTCGGCATCGAGCCTGTCAAGGCTGACAGCTTGCCACTATCATTTTACTGCTCCGCGCCTGAAGCGGCATTTTATCGCTACTGTGTCGGCGAATCCGAAGACGAAAGCGCCCTCGAAGCGGTCAGAGAATCATTGCAAACTCTGCCTGAATTCGAGAATCGTCTTACTCGCCTCGGAAGCTCTGGGAACAAACAGGGTCACCGCCTTTCGCCGACCGTTGCAAAGTCGGTCTTCGCCTCGCACGACATCAATGTCACCGCCAGCCGAATCGACACATACAATCACTGCCCGTTCAGCTACTTCATCCGCTACGGCTTGGGAATCGAGCCGGTCGAGCCGATGACCGTCAACCCCGCTAACAGAGGCTCGGTCATGCACTTCGTCTTCGAGAATATTCTCGAGCGCTTCGGCAACAGATTCGATGCGGCAACCGACGACGAGATAAAATCCGCAGTCGACGAGCTTCTGGAAATCTACGAGAGCGAAAACCTCGGCGGTGACTTCGGCAAGAATTACAAGTTCAAAGCCGACTATGACCGCCTCGCCTCGGCTTGCTGTGAGATTCTATTCAATATCCGTGAAGAGTACCAAGTGTCAAGGTTCCGACCTGTACGTTTCGAGTACGACCTTTCCCGTGAAAACGGCGAAAGCGTTCTTTCGATACCCATAAACAGTAACCTGAAAATCAACATCCGTGGCATTGTCGACAGAATCGACGCCTACGAGTCGGAGGACGGCAAAAAATATATCCGAGTCGTAGACTATAAGACCGGCAGTAAGGCGTTCAGATTCGAGGACATCTATAACGGTCTCAATCTCCAGCTTCTTCTCTACATGGTTGCCCTGACCGAGGGCACGGACGAGAGCTTCCGTAACTGCACCCCCGCCGGAATCTTCTATATGAAAGCGGGATTTCTCGAGTGTGAAGATGACTACTCGCCGCTGTCAGACGATGCGGAAAATCGCCTCAAACGCCGTGCCGAACAGCTCAAGCGCTCGGGGCTTATCCTTGAGAACGCCGAGGCTGTCGCCGCCATGGACGAAAATATTTCCGGGAAATACGTCCCCGTCAAAAAGAAGCGCGACGGAACCTACACCAAACAATCAAGCGTGATTTCGGAGGAGAGCTTCAAGCTTCTTCGGGATTTTGCAAAGAACAAAACAGTGCAGTTCGGCAACGACCTGCTTAACGGCAAGATTGATGCCGTCCCGGCAGGACCCGATTCCATTCATGTCAGGTGCTCGAATTGCGGTTATCAGTCGGTTTGTGCCCGTGCGGGATACATCTATAAGCCTGTGACAGCCGAAGACGGCGAAGCATTCAAAAAAGCGATAAACTATGGAGGTGAGCAAGATGCCGAACTGGACGAATGAACAGCTTGAAGCGATAAACGCCATAGATGAACCCGTTATAGTCTCCGCGGCGGCGGGAAGCGGCAAGACTGCGGTCCTGGTCGAGCGCACCATCCGCCTTCTCTGCGACGAAAAAAAGCGCATCCCCGCCGACAGGCTTCTTGCGGTCACATTTACCAACGATGCCGCCTCCCAGATGCGTGAAAAGCTCTCGGATGCTCTTGAAAAGAAGGCAACGGACGAACCCGACAACGCATGGATTCAGAAACAGCAATCGCTACTCAAACTCGCCGACATCTGCACCATCAATTCATTTTGTTTTGATATGGTAAGAAATCACCTCGAAGAAACCGATTTCCAAAGCGGCGTCAGGATCATGGAGGAAAACGAGTCGGGGATGCTCACTGAACGAGCCCTGACGGCAGTTTTAGAAAACGCCTATCGCGACCGTCGTGAAGAAACTGAGCGGCTCATCTCGCTTTTCTGCAAAGAAAATGATGCCACTCTCCGGGACATGATTCTGAAGCTCTACAGCTTCCTGCGGACTTTGCCGTTTAAGGATGTTTGGGCGGATAAAATCCTGACTTCCTTCCGGGACGGCACCGCTCTTGATAGCGTTATCAGAGGCAGAACCGCCGATTCAGTCAATCTCTGCAAAAATTTAAGAACCGTCAGCCTTCGACTTCGCAATCTGGCAGAGAGCTTAGAATACCATAAATCCGCTCAGGACATTTTCATAGCCTCCTGTGACCAAGCCGAATCGCTCTGCGACATTCCCGAAAGCCACGACTGGGACGAATGCAGAGAAATTTTCTCAATCGTTTCGTGGAAGGGCTTGCAGTCCGCACGCCAGACCAAGGCTGAAAAAGCCGAATCCACAGCCGCCGAGGACGAGCTCTATGAGTCCGCAAAGGACTGCTATAATCGGCTCAAGGACGTCGCCGCCGAAATTGCGGGGATTTACTTCTGTACGGTCGCCGATGCCGAAAAGGACGCCGAGCTTTCCGCCGAGTGCTTCTCGTCTCTCATGAAGCTCACAAACGAGCTCTGGGACGAGGTTATGCGCATGAAGGTCGAGAAGAACGCCGTCGACTTCGCTGATACCGAGCTTATCACCGTTCGCTTGCTTGCCGAATGTGATTCGGACGGGAGAATTCACAGAACCAAACTGTCGGAAGAGATTCGAAACAGCGGCAGATACGCTTTGATTCTTATCGACGAGTTTCAGGATGTCAACAACCTGCAGGAGGTAATCTTCAAGGCTATTTCGGATACCGACAATCTCGGTGAGATAGGCTCGAACGTCTTCGCCGTCGGCGATGTCAAACAGGCAATATATCGCTTCCGACAAGCTAACCCGATGATTTTCATGAACACCCGCTTGCAGGGCAAATCCCCAGACAGCCCCGTCCGTGAAATAATACTCTCTCGCAACTTCCGAAGCCGCAACGCCGTTCTCGACTTCTCGAATTATGTCTTCTCCTCGCTCATGACCCGAGATTTGGGAGAAGTGGAGTACACTCATGAGGAAGAGCTCGTCTGCGGAGCAGAGTATCAGGGCGAGGACGAACTATGCACGATAATCGAGGTCGACTGCGAGGGCAAAAACTCCGCCGAAACGGAAGAGCTCGAATACACCGCCATCGCAAGACGCATCCGCAAGATGATTAACGACGGCGTAACCGTCACCGACGGGGGAGCGCAGAGACCCTGCCGAGCCGGCGATTTTTGCGTCCTGTCCCGTAACAATCCCGACGGCGAACTTGCGGTAGAATGCTTCGAAGCCGAGGGATTGAAAATCGCCTCGACAAGCGTTTCCGGATATCTAGGTTCCCGTGAAATCTCGCTACTTATAAATCTTCTCTCAATCACCGTAAGCCCGATGCGGGATATCCCGA
Organism: Oscillospiraceae bacterium; assembly: GCA_021201135.1. GTDB lineage: Bacteria > Bacillota > Clostridia > Oscillospirales > Ruminococcaceae > Faeciplasma. The sequence continues at coordinate 58,797 of JAJQGT010000011.1, read as the reverse complement.
TGTCAAGCATCATGCTTTCGCCGATAATGGGATTTACTGACGATGAGCTCGCCCGGGTCAAGCTCTATAGCAAGAAGCACCGCCTTTATCGCAACATGCTCGACATTTCGGAGGACAACTCCGACATAAATCTTCGTGACAAGTGCCAAGCGGCGGTAGCTCTCATAAAAAAGCTTCGCCTCTATTCCTCGAGCATGACCCTTACACGTCTTATCAAGAAGATATATGACGTCACGGATTTAATCAGCCTTGCCGCCTCATACGAGGACGGCGACAAGAAGACCGCAAACCTCTATCTCATGCTCGAATATGCAAAGAGCTATGAGGAGTCCTCGAAAGACGGTCTGAACGGTTTCTTGCGGTACATAGATTACATCTCCCAGAACGGCGGCGATTTCAACGAAGCCGTAACCGTCACCGAGTCACAGGACGCCGTCAGCTTCAAGACCATCCACAAGTCGAAGGGTCTCGAATACCCGTTTGTCTTCATCTGCCGCCTTTCGAAGAAGTTCAATAAAAAAGACCTCTACGGCAGACTTATCTTAAACACCGATGCCGGTGTCGGCATGAGCTTCCTTGACTACGGAAGCCTCACCAAGCGCAAAACCATATTCTCCGAGTATGTCGAGTCGAAGAACCTCTCCGAGATGCTTTCGGAAGAGCTTCGCCTTCTCTATGTCGCCATGACCCGAGCGAAAGAACAGCTCTTCATCGTCTATGATATCGACGAGAAAACCGCCGAGCGGGCGGTCGGGTTCTCTTATGAGATTGACGGCTCGAAGATTCCATCTTCGCTCTCAAGCCGAGCCCAGTGCATGCAGGACTGGCTCACTATGGCTCTTTGTAAACATCCGAGGTTTAAGCTTCTTCGCGAAGCTCTGCCCGACGACGCCTATGCCGACACGGCCCATACCCCCGATATTTCCGAGGAAATGCCCCTCGAATTAAGTCAGCTCGAAGCTTCCGAAAAGCTTTCAGGTGAGATTCAACCCGACGAAGACCTCAAATCCATGCTTCTCCACGCTTTTGAATTTAAGAATGACCCTGTCCTGACTTCGACCGAGGCAAAGGTCTCCGTTTCCGAGCTCGCCGCCGACGACCCCGTCAGCTTCTTCCCGAAGGTTCCAAGGCTCAAGGAAACCGTCTCTGAGCTCACCGCCGCCCAGAAGGGCACCCTTATGCACCGCTTCATGCAGTGCGCCGACTACTCGCTTGCCGCCAAAGATGTGGCGGGAGAGATAAAAAGGCTTACCGACTCGGGCATTTTCAGCGAGCACGAGGCGAAGTCCCTTGACACGGCTTCACTCTCGGCGTTCTTCGACAGCGATATCTACCGCCGCATGAGCGAAAGCCCCAACGTCAGCCGCGAAAGAAGCTTTATCGTAAAGTTCTCCGATATAGAGGAACCTGAGGAGATAAAAGCCGTTTATGGTAACACCGACGGCATGATGCAGGGAATCGCCGACTGCATTTTCGAGGAACCGGACGGCTATGTCATCGTCGATTACAAGACCGACAAAGTCAAGACTGTCGAAGAGCTCGCCGAAAGATATCCCATGCAGTTGTCTCTCTATAAGGCGGCATTCGATGTGCTGTTGGATAAGCCGGTCAAATCCTGCTATATCTATTCTCTCAGGCTCGCCAAGGGCTCGGAAATCGCAGTTTAAAAATTTTTTTGAAAACCCCTTGACAAATCCACACTCACGGTATATAATGTCAACCGTAAAGAAAGTAGCAACGTTTGCGTTCTCACCTCAAGCTTTTGCGAAGAGGTCAATAAGGTTTGTTTTCGGCGGGCTTTGCCATGCCGTGAGTGATTTTATGAGCGTAAACTGTGTGTTTGCGCTTTTTTGTTGGGTTTGAACCAATATATTTTTTCGGAGGTGTTGCGCCATAGCCAACGTAGCTCATCAAATCAATGAAGAAATCCGTGACAAGGAAATCCGTATCATCGACTCGGACGGCACACAGCTTGGGATTATCTCCTCGAAGGAAGCATTGAAGATTGCTGCCGAAAAGGAACTTGATCTTGTTAAGATTGCGCCCACGGCAAATCCGCCGGTATGCAAAATCATGGATTACGGCAAGTACTGCTTCGAGCAGTCCAAGCGTGAAAAGGAAGCCAGAAAGAACCAGAAGGTCGTCGAAATCAAGGAAGTCAGAATGACCTCGAAGATTGACGATGGCGATTTCAATACCAAGGTTAATCAGGCAATAAAGTTCTTGAAAGGCGGAGACAAGGTCAAAGTTTCCATCAGGCTCCAGTTCCGCAAGGGAGTCCCGCTTCATTCAGAGCTCAGCGACAAGCTTTTGGATCAATTCAAAGAGGCAGTCGCCGAATATGGCACATTCGACAAGCCCAGCAAGGTCGAGGGGAGAAACATTACACTTATGATTTCCCCGAAGGCATCCAAGTAAGTATATAATTTAAGGAGGATATCCAAATGGCAAAGAATAAGATCAAGACCCATTCCGGCACCAAGAAGCGTTTCAGCCTCACCGGCACCGGCAAGGTTAAGTTCCAGCACGCTAACAAGAGACATCGTCTCGTATCCAAGGACCGCAAGGCAAAGAGAATCGCCAGAGGCACGGCTTACGCTTCAAGCGCAAACGTCGAGGCACTCAAGAAGACAATTCCATACAAATAATAGGGGAGGTAACAAATTATGGCTCGTGTTAAGGGCGCAATGATGACTCGTAAGAGAAGAAACGCAACCTTGAAGCTCGCCAAGGGCTACTGGGGTTCAAAGAGCACTCACTTCAAGATGGCTAAGCAGGCTGTCATGAAGTCCGGCAACTACGCATATATCGGAAGAAAGCAGAAGAAGCGTCAGTTCAGACAGCTCTGGATCGCAAGAATCTCCGCCGCCGCCAAGGCAAACGGAATGAACTATTCAACACTTATGAATGGTCTCAAGAAGGCGGGCATCACCATCAACAGAAAGATGCTTTCCGAAATCGCAATCAACGATCCCGCAGGCTTCACCGCAATCACCGAAAAGGCAAAGGCAGCACTCAACTAATAAAATAAGGTAACCACGCTCCACGCGGGCGTGGTTATATTTGCATTTAGGCAAAGTAATTACGGACGCTGAAAATTTTTACGAAAATGGAATTTAAGTTTATAACAAGCAGGGATAACCCACTGATAAAAGAATATATTAAACTGCGTGATAACAAGAAATACCGTACCAAGGAGCAGAAGTTTGTTCTCGAGGGCGCAAGGCTCACCGTTGACGCCGCAAAGTCGGGAGTCGCGCTCGAAGGCGTCTTCATAACCGAAGAGGCTCTTGAGAAATATTTCGACGATATAGAACTTCTGAAAACAAGCTCAAATGAAAGAATATATCTGATTTCGGATAAACTCGCCGGCATGATGGAGGATACAAAAAACTCCCAAGGCATCTTTTCTGTCGTAGGGGTACTTGACAAAAATCTCGGAGTCGGTAAAATAAAAACAGGAAGTCGTTTTGCGGTTCTTGACGGACTTCAGGACCCCGGCAACGTGGGTACAATCCTGAGAGTTTCGGATGCTGTCGGATTGGACGGCGTTTTCCTCTGCGACTGCTGTGATGTCTATAATCCCAAGACAATCCGTTCGACAATGGGCTCGATTTTCAGAGTTCCGTTCAGAGACGACCTGAGCTTTCCCGAAGCGGCACAGCTTCTTCACGACTGCGGAGTCGTTCTCTATGCAACAGTGGTCGACCCTGATGCCGAAAGCATCCGTGAGACTATATTCTGCGGAAGCTCATGCGTCGTAATCGGTAATGAGGGTAACGGTCTAAGCGATGAGGATGTAGCCCTTTGTAATAAGCGCATCACAATCAAGATGAACGGCAGTATAGAATCCTTGAATGCGGCAACAGCCGCCGCAATAACACTCTGGGAAATGACAAAATAAATTATGATAAATGCGAGAGGGGAATGCACCATGACGGAATCGACGAAATATTGGCTCTGGCTCACGTTAGCCTACGGACCCGCAAACTCAAGAAAGTGGAACTTTCTGTCCCACTATAATTCCGTTGCGGATGCTTATGAGCACGTCTCCTCGGGCGATTTCCGGAATGTCCTGCCTCAGGACAGGAATTCATTCAGGCTCGCAACCATGGAGAAGGTCGAAGACTTGATCTCGGAATGTGAGAAACATAGAATCAACATCTATTCCCACGATGACCCCGATTTTCCCGACAGACTTCGTGAAATCTACAATCCGCCGTCGGTGCTGTTCACCCTCGGCAAGCTCGACCAGATAGACGAGAGCGTCATAATCACCGCCGTCGGAACAAGAAACCCCGACGACTATTCAAGAGCCATCGCTTCAAAGCTCATCGGCGAGCTTGCACACGCCGGAGTGACGATAGCGAGCGGTTGCGCATCGGGGCTTGATTCGGTGTCCCTGGTCTCCGCAATAAAGGGCGGCGGCAGGGTCTATACCGTCATGCCATGCGGACTTCTCTATGACTATCCGAAGAACTCGGGCGCCATGAAAAAGGCGGTTTCCGCACACGGAGCCGTCATCAGCGAATATCTTCCGCATTCCGGCTCGACCGCTTTGAATTTCAGAATGAGAAACAGAATCCTCTCGGCAATCGGCTTGGGAACCCTGATTTTGCAGGCGGGTTCATCGAGCGGCTCATTGAGCACAGCCGCATTCGCCCTCTCTCAGGGCAAGGACATTTTCTGTGTTCCACCGCATAATTTGTATGATGATTCCTATTCGGGCGTTGTTTCGCTCCTTCGGGACGGCGCAATCCCCGTGTTCGACTCGAGAGATATCCTGAATGAGTATTACAGCGTCTATGCGCACAGACTTAACTACAGTGCGGATGTCTTCTCCCAGAGAAGCGAAAGCGGCATTTTCGGCGTCAATCGCAATCAGGAACCGACGCCCATAAGACGGTCCCGAAAGAAAACCCGCCAAGCAACGCGAAACGAAGAGCCGGCGGAGCCGATAATAGAGCCAAGACCCGCTCCCGACCTGTCCGGGCTTTCCGACGGCAGGCGCAGGATAGTCGAATATATCCTTTCGAACGGAGTCGTGTTGTTTGACGAGATAGCCGAGAACGTCGACGGAATTGTCGACCTCGAAATGACTCTAACGGAGCTCGAATTGGACGGAATAATCCGTTCGCTTTCGGGAAACCGCTACACTGTCTAACATATCCCGGATTGAAAGAAGAAAGGCAACTAAGTAATGTCAGATTTAATTATAGTAGAGTCGCCCTCGAAGATTCATACCGTCAAGGGAACCTTGGGAAGCGGCTACGATGTGGTTGCATGCGTCGGTCATGTAAGAGACCTCCCCAAGTCCAAGCTTGGTGTTGATATAGAGCACGGTTTCGAACCGACCTATGTCGACATCAAAGGCAAGGAGAAGGTCATCGACGACATCAAAAAGCGTGCCAAGAAAGCCGACCACGTTTATTTTGCAACCGACCCCGACCGTGAGGGCGAAGCGATTTCGTGGCACCTCGCCACAATACTCGGCTTTGACCCGAACGAGAAAAACAGAATAACCTTCAATGAGATAACAAGAACCGGCGTAGAGGCGGGAATCGCCGCTCCGCGCTGTATAGATATGAACATAGTAAACGCCCAGCAGGCAAGAAGAATCCTTGACCGAATCGTCGGCTACAAGCTCTCTCCGTTCCTTTGGAGAAAGGTCCGCAAGGGTCTCTCCGCCGGACGTGTCCAGTCGGTCGCCGTCAGAATGATAGTCGACCGTGAGGAGGAAATCAAAAAATTCGTCCCCGAGGAGTATTGGTCTATCGAGGCGAAGCTTCTGGGCAAGTCCTCCCGCAAGGCTTTTACAGCCCGTCTCACAGCCGTCGACGGCAAAAAGGCGGAGCTTAAGACCAAAGAGGAAACCGATGCGGTATTAGCCAAGATAGACGGCGGCGACTTCGTCGTAACAGCCCTGAGAAAGGGCACACGCTCAAAGGCTCCCGCCGCACCGTTCTCGACGGCATCGCTCTTGCAGGACACCGCACAGCGCTATAATTTCAACTCAAGAAGAACCATGAATATCGCTCAGGAGCTCTATGAGGGCGTCGAAATAGAAGGCTTGGGAGCAGTGGGCTTGATTACCTATATGCGTACCGACTCTCTGAGAATTTCCGATGAAGCGAAAGCCTCAGCCGCTCAGTTCATCACCGACAACTTCGGCACTCAGTACCTCCCCGAAAAGCCCCGCAACTATAAATCCGGCGGCAACAACGTTCAGGACGCTCATGAAGCAATACGACCCACAATGATTGAACTCACCCCCGAAAAGGCGAGACCGTCTTTGACAAATGACCAATACAAGCTCTATAAGCTTATCTGGTCAAGATTCTTAGCGAGCCAGATGGCGGACTGCCTTATGGACACCCAGAGCGTCACCGCAGAGGTCAACGGTTGCACCTTCAAGGCTTCCGGCTTTGCTGTCAAGTTCGACGGCTTCACTGTTCTGTACGAGGAATCGAAGGACGACGACTCGGAGAATATACCGATTCTTGCAAAGGGCGACGTTCTGAAAGTCAGGTCCGTAGACGGAATCCAGCACTTCACCCAGCCTCCGGCGAGATACACCGAGGCGACGCTTATCAAAGCATTCAAGGAGTACGGCATAGCCCGTCCGTCAACATATGCAACGACCATAACAACCATTCTTCAGCGTTCCTATGTCGAACGCGAGGGCAAACAGCTAAAGCCGACAGCATTGGGCGAGGTCACAACTCAGCTGATGAAGGATCACTTTGAGGATATCGTCGACGTCCAGTTCACTGCTCAGATGGAATCGAATCTTGACGATATCGAGCTCGGCAAAGCCGACTGGCGAGAAACGCTCGGAGTGTTTTATGAGGGCTTCGACAAGTCCCTCAAGCAGGCTGAAATCGATCTTGACGGCAAGCGTGTGAAAGTCCCGGATGAGCCTACCGACCAGATCTGCGAGCTCTGCGGCAAGCCGATGGTGATTAAAATCGGCAAATACGGCAAGTTCCTCGCATGCTCCGGCTTCCCGGATTGCAAGAACACAAAGACCATTGTCATAGAAGCCCCCGGCAAGTGCCCCTATTGCGGCAAGAAAATCCTCCAGAAGAAGACCCAGAAGGGCAAGAAATATTTCGGCTGTGAGGATAACCCGAAGTGCGAATTTATGACATGGGACACCCCGACAAACGAAGTCTGCCCCAAGTGCGGCTCGACCCTCTTCCAGAAAGGTGGAGCGAAGACGGGCAAGCTCCTCTGTCATCAAAGAAATTGCGACTACGAGAAGGATTTGAGCGGTGAATAATATCGTCAGTGTAATAGGTGCCGGTCTTGCCGGCTGTGAAGCGGCGTGGTGCCTCGCAAATATGGGGATTCATGTCCGGCTTTACAACATGAAGCCGAATAAATTCACCCCAGCCCACAAATATAACGGGCTCTGCGAGCTCGTCTGCTCAAATTCCCTGAAAGCCGAAAGACCGGATTCAGCGGCGGGACTTTTGAAGCTTGAAATGCGCCGTCTCGGCTCGGTCACGATGCCCGTGGCGGACGAAACCCGAGTTCCGGCGGGAGGAGCTCTGGCGGTTTCGAGACAGGACTTCTCCGACAAGGTCACCGAGAAAATTCTTAACCATCCGAATATAGAATTTATAACCGAAGAGATAACCGAAATCCCCGACGGCTATGTTATAATAGCTACAGGACCGCTCACGAGCGACGCCCTTTCGGAGAGTATAAAAGCTCTTATCGGCGAGGATTATCTCTATTTCCATGATGCCGCCGCACCGATTGTGACCCGTGACAGCCTTGATATGTCAAGAGTTTTCGCGGCTTCGAGATATGACAAGGGCGAAGCGGACTATCTCAACTGCCCCATGAACAAGGACGAATATCTCGCCTTCTATAACGAGCTCATCAATGCCGAAACCGCGCCGTTACATGAATTTGAAAAGTCCGGCAGTGACAATTATAAAGTTTATGAGGGCTGTATGCCGATTGAAGCTCTCGCCAAGCGTGGTGAGGACACAATGCGCTTCGGACCCATGAAGCCGGTGGTTTTAATCGACCCGAATACTGGCAGAAGACCCTACGCCGTGGTTCAGCTCCGGAAGGAGAACGTCGAGGGAACGATGTTCAATCTTGTCGGCTTCCAGACAAATCTCAAGTTCGGCGAGCAAAAGCGAGTCTTCTCGATGATTCCGGGGCTCAAGGATGCCGAATTCATGCGCTACGGCGTCATGCACAGAAACACATACCTGAATTCACCGATGCTACTCGACAGGCATTTCTGCCTTAAAAAAGACCCACGGATTTACTTCGCCGGTCAGATGACGGGTGTCGAGGGCTACACCGAATCGGCGGCAAGCGGAATCTATGCCGCCATGAGCCTCGGAAGAAGGATTCTTAATCTTCCCGAGATAACTCTTCCCGTCGAAACAATGATAGGCGCACTTTCGAACTATGTCGAAACCGGTTCACCATCCGGCTTCCAGCCGATGGGCGCGAATATGGGAATACTGCCGGAGCTCGACGAGCTCTTGCTTCCCAAAAGAATCAAAAACAAACAACTTAAATATCAGATGCTTTCCGAGCGTGCAATGAACGCTCTCGAGAAGGCACTGACCGAGACTGAGGAGGCATAAAAATGGCTGATAAAATCCGTGTAATAGTTGACGCTTTCGGCGGTGACAATGCTCCGCTCGAGGTAATCAAGGGCGCAATCGACGCCGTAAACGGCCTGGGTGTCGACATAACCCTTGTCGGCGACGAGGAAAAGATAAAAGCTTGCGCCAAGGAAAACGAGCTCGATATTTCGAATATTGCCATTCACCACGCCCCTTTGGTCATGGCGGTCGAAACCGAGCCCACAAAGATTCTTAAGGAATGCTCCGAAAGCTCAATGGCGGTGGGCTTAAAGATGCTCCATGACGACGAGGGCGACGCCTTCGTTTCTGCCGGTTCAACGGGAGCTCTGACAGTCGGTGCCACCTTCATAGTCAAGCGCATGAAAGGCATCAAGCGTTGCGCCATCGGCATGGTTCTCCCGACAACGGCGGCACCCTGCATGGTTCTTGACATCGGCGCCAATTCCGAATGTCGCCCCGATATGCTCGTCCAGTTCGCAATAATGGGCTCCGCCTATATGAACAAGCTCCAAGGCGTCGAAAACCCGAGAACCGCACTCATAAACATAGGCGCAGAGCCGACCAAGGGAAGAGACCAGGAGGTCGAGACATATAAGCAACTCGGCAACGCCCCGGTCAACTTTATCGGAAACATAGAAGCCCGTGAGATTCCATTGGGCGGCGCAGATGTCGCCGTAACCGACGGATTCTCCGGAAACCTTGTACTTAAAACCTACGAAGGCATGGGCAAGCTCATCTCGGCATATGTGAAGGATGTATTCAGCGGAGTAACCGGTAAAATCGCCGGGCTGTTCGTCCTCAAGAGAATCAATGCCATGAAAAAGAGGCTCGACTATTCGGAATATGGCGGAGCGCCGCTTTTGGGTGCCGCGAAGCCTGTAATCAAGGCTCACGGCTCTTCGAACGCAAAAGCCTTCTATAACGCCATCCGTCAGGCAAAGCTTTATATCGAGAACAACGTAACCGAAGAAATAGCCACAGCTCTTGAAGAGATGAAGCAAAAAGAGACAGAGGAGAAGTAATGGAACTTACGAAATTAGAAGAATTTGAGCAAAAATTAGGCTATACTTTCAAAGACAAAGACCTGCTTATCGAGGCATTGACGCACTCGTCCTATGCAAACGAATCTCATCACACGAGAAATTCCAACGAACGTCTCGAATTTCTTGGAGACTCCGTTCTGTCGATAGTTGTCTCTGAGTATCTGTTTGAAGAATGTCAGGACTATCCCGAGGGTGAGCTGAGCAAGACCCGTGCGACCCTCGTCTGCGAGAAATCCCTCGCCAAGTTCGCCGAGCAGATTGACTTGAAGGAATACATTTACCTTGGCAAGGGCGAGCTTTCGAACGGCGGCAAAAACCGTCCCTCGATAATCTCCGATGCATTTGAAGCGGTAATCGCCGCGGTGTATCTCGATGGCGGCTTTGAAGCGGCAAAGAAATATGTCCTTCGGTTCATCCCCGAGAACGTTGAGGAAGCCGCCGCAAAGGAATACGACGACTACAAGACCGTCCTGCAGGAGATAATCCAGAAGAACCCCGAGGAATCGGTTGAATATGAGCTCGTTTCCGAGTCGGGACCGGCTCACAGACGCTCGTTTACCGTTGACGTTATGCTCAACTCAAACGTTATCGGCACCGGTACTGCAAGCTCCAAAAAGCGCGCCGAACAGCTCGCCGCAAAGGAAGCCCTCAAGCTTATGGGAGCACTGCCCGATGCCAAATAAGCACGCAAACCTAAGCATCTTCGTCCCGCATATCGGTTGCCCGCATAAGTGTTCATTCTGCAACCAGAACACCATCACCGGGCAGACATTTATCCCTCATGCAAAAAACGTCGTGGAGACCTGCGAAAAGGCGCTTTCCGACGGCGTGGATATAACGAACACCGAAATCGCCTTCTTCGGCGGGAGCTTCACCGCAATTCCCCGAAGCTACATGCTCGAGCTCCTTGAGCCGGCGAAGAGGTATGTCGATATGGGATTCAGGGGCATCCGCCTCTCGACCAGACCCGACGCCATCGACGAAGAAATTCTGTCAATACTCGGGAGCTACGGTGTCACCACAATAGAGCTCGGCGCGCAGTCGATGTTCGACGATGTCCTTGAGCTCAACGAGCGTGGGCATACGGCAAAAGACGTCAAAAATGCTTCGCACTTGATAAAACAGCACGGTTTCACTTTGGGACTGCAGATGATGCTCGGTCTCTACGGCTCGACAATCGAAAAAGATTATGAAACCGCCCTTAGAATCGCCGATTTGGAGCCTTCGGAGGTTAGAATCTACCCGACTGTAGTCCTGAAGGACACAAAGCTCGGCGAGCTATACACAGAGGGCAAATACAGGACGTATGAATTGTCCGAAGCCGTCGAGCTCTCAGCGAAGCTTCTGGACTTGTTTGAGCAAAGAGATATAACCGTTATCAAGCTTGGACTCCATTCGTCAACCGACGTCGAAGGCTCCATGCTCGGGGGAATCTATCATCCGGCGTTCCGTGAGCTCTGCGAGAATGTCAGGGCACGAAACACTATGGAGAAGCTTATGAACGGCGGTCTGTCCTATACCTTCACCGTCCGCCCCGACTACCTGTCGAAAGCACTCGGTCACAAAAAAAGCAATATCGAATATTTCCGTTCGAAGGGGATAGAGGTCACGATAAAACCGGAGCCTTCCCAGACGGAAAATATTCTCATTAAGGAATGATAAAAGCGTGTATTTGAAATCTATTGAGCTTCACGGCTTCAAATCCTTTCCCGATAAGGTCAAGCTTGAATTCGGAAAAGGTCTGACAGCCGTTGTAGGTCCCAACGGAAGCGGAAAAAGCAATATAGGCGACGCAGTCAGATGGGTTTTGGGGGAGCAGTCCTCCAAGACTCTTCGTGGCGGAAAAATGGAGGACGTAATTTTCGGTGGAACCGAAAAGCGCAGTCCCATGAGCTTCGCCTCTGTCACACTTAATATATCAAACGAAGACCGCACCCTCGAGATAGATTCCGATGAAGTCAGCGTCATGCGCAGGCTTTGGAGAAGCGGCGAGAGCGAGTACATGCTAAATGGCGCTCAGGTACGTCTCAAGGACGTCCTCGAGCTCTTCATGGACACCGGTCTCGGTCGTGACGGCTACTCGATAATCGGTCAGGGCAAGGTCGCAGACATCATAAGCTCAAAGTCGGGCGACCGCAGAGAGATTTTCAACGAAGCCGCCGGAATCTCGAAGTTCCGCTATAAAAAAGCCGAGTCTGAGCGCAGACTTGCTTCGGCGGAAGAAAATATCCTAAGATTAAAAGACATCCTTTCGGAATTGGAGGGCAGAGTGGAGCCCCTTCGAATCCAGTCCGAAAAAGCAAAGAAGTATCTCAAGCTTGCCGACGAGAGAAAGCACCTCGAAATCTCCGTCTGGACAAACAAGCTCGAAGAGCTCAAGTCAAGCGAATCTGACACCGGAAATCTTCTTCTTTTGTCTCAGGGCGAATATGAGCATCTCACGAACGAAATCTCCCAGTGTGAAGCCGAAATAGAAGAGCTTGCCGCAAAGCGCAGACAGTCAGCCGCCGCGGCGGAGGAATACAGAGCTAAAATCGCCGAGCTCACCGAGAAGAGCTCCGAAGCCGCTTCGGATATCGCCGTGTACAAGAACAACATCATGCACTACGAGAGCGAGATTGCCGAAGCCGAGAAAAAGCGTCAGGAACTCCTTGACGCCGAAAAAGAGGTCGAGAAGAGCATTTCTCAACGCCTTTCCGACTCTGAGCGAATCAAGGCTGATTTGAAGTCACTTAATGAAGAGGTCGCGGCGCTTGAGAAGGAACTCACCGGCTTGAACGTTGAAGAGAATGAACACGAGAGCGACCTGAACACCTCCCGAGAATCGCTTAATCGCGCCTATGTCGAGCGCTCAGAGCTCAAGTTCGCAATCGCAAATGCCCTTCGGGACAAGAGCGACGCCGAAAACGAACTTAAAGATGCGTCCGCACAGATTGATACCATGAAGCTCCAGATAACCAAGACCGAAAACGACGAGCAGTCGGCACTCGACGGCGTTTCGGACATCTTAAAGCAAATTTCCGAGCACCAGAACCGCCTTTCCGGCTTCAACATGCTCTACCAGAAGAAAACCGAACAGCAAAAGAAGCTGTCGCAGGAATTTAACGACGCTGAACTCAATAAGCGCTCGCTTGAATCCCGCAGACAGATGCTTATAGATCTCGAGAACAGCATGGAAGGCTTCGCCGGAAGCGTCAAGAGCGTCGTAAAAGCAGGCAAATCGGGAAGACTTCAGGGCGTTCGGGGAACCGTCTCTCAGCTCGTTTCGGCAGACCCGAAATACAGCCTTGCAATCGAAACGGCTCTCGGTGGGGCGATGCAGAACGTCGTCGTCTCAAACGAAGAGTCGGCAAAGGCTTGCATCCGCTACTTGAAAGAAACCAACGGCGGCAGAGCAACCTTCCTGCCGATAACTTCCGTCAAGGGCAACGTCCTTAACGAGCGTGGTCTCGACATGGAAGAGGGCTTCGTCGCAATGGCTTATGAGCTCCTTGACTGCGACGAGGAATATTCCGGCATCATAAAATCCCTTCTCGGCAGAACAGCAGTTGCCGAAAATATCGACCTTGCGGCAAATATCGCAAAGAAGCACGGTTATCGCTTCAAGATAGTAACCCTTGACGGTCAGGTCATCAATTCCGGCGGCTCCTTCACCGGAGGAAGCTCCTCAAAGAATTCGGGCGTGCTCTCAAGAAAGAACGAAATCGCAAAGATAGGGGCACAGCTTGACAAGCTGGAATCCGACCTGTCAAGACTCAGGGAAAGGCTCCAAGCCGCCAACGCCGAAGCCGAAAAGTTGGGCTTTGATGTTGAAGGCGAGAAGGACGCCATCTCTTCGATGGAGTCCGACAAGCTCAGATTCGAGACCGAAGCGGAAAGACTGAGGCTGTCATCGGAACAGCTCAAGGACCGTGTCTCGGATATTGAGAAATCGGTTCTCTGGAACAAAAACAAAATCGCAACGTCCGAGGAGACCAAGACCTCATCGGAGATAAAGCTTGCCGAGCTCGAAGCCGAAATCTCGGTAATTGAGGGCAAAATCAGCACAGCCGGCGAGGAGAGTGCCGCCCTTAAGAACCGACGTGAGGAGATTTCAAACGATATTTCCCAGAAGCGTCTTCGCTCGACGGAACTCGCCAAGGACATCGAAGCGGCGAACCAGTTCATAGAACAGCTCAAGACCGGAATCGAAAGCTCACACGCTTCGGCTACGGAATACCTCGACAGAAAAGCCGAGCTTGAGCGCCAGATTGCTCAGGAAAACGAGAATATCGCCGAGCGTCAGCACGAAGCCGAGGAATCGAAAATCACAGCCGAAAGATATTCCGAGCGAATCCGTCAGGAAACCGATGGCTCACTTGAATACGAGCGTCAGGAGAATCTGGCAAGGGCTAAATCCAAAGAAACCTCGGGTCTTAAAGAATCCGTTATGAGCGAGATTTCGAGGCTTTCGGAAAGGCTCGAAACCATCCGCCGTGACAGCTCCGACATCATCGGAAGCCTCTGGGAGTCCTACTCAATGACTGCCGACGAAGCGGCATCTCAGGCTGAAAAGCTTGAGGACGTCGCCGAAGCCAACAAGCATCTGACCGAAATCAGGAACAAAATCCGGGCTCTCGGCTCGGTCAATACCGACGCGGTGGACGAATATAAGGAAGTCTCCGAACGTTACGAGTTCTTGTCGAAGCAATTAGCGGACGTCATGAAGTCGAAGACCGAGCTCGAAGCCCTCATTGACGACCTCACCGTCAACATGAAGAGGATGTTCTCGGAAAGCTTCGAGAAGATTAACGAGAACTTCAAAGTAACGTTCTCCGAACTCTTCGGCGGCGGCAGGGGAGAACTGAGATTAACCGACCCAGACAACGTCCTTGAATCGGGAATCGAGATAAATGTTGCACCTCCCGGAAAGGTCATCAAGAACCTTTCGTTACTTTCCGGCGGTGAGCAGGCTTTCGTGGCAATCGCCATCTACTTCGCAATACTCATGCTTCGTCCTTCGCCCTTCTGCATCCTCGATGAGATAGAAGCGGCGCTTGACGACGTCAACGTAACGAAGTATGCGCAATACCTACGGCACTTTACCGACACAACCCAGTTTATACTTATCACTCACCGTCGCGGCACTATGGAAGAAGCTGACGTCCTCTATGGCGTCACCATGCAGGAAAAGGGCGTTTCAAAGCTCCTGAAGATGGATGTAAGTGACGTATCCTTCAGCGACGACGAGATTAACTAATACAAAACAAAGGAGAATTATATGGGCTTTTTTGATAAGCTGAAAGCAGGACTTTCAAAGACCAAAAACGGTCTCATGAGCGGGATAAACAGTCTGTTCAGAAGGGGAAACCTCGATGACGACTTCTACGACGAGCTCGAAGAGCTCTTAATCCTGTCCGATTTAGGAGGCAAGACCTCGGAGGAAATCGTCGAGTCGCTCAGAGAAAGAGTAAAAGAGAATAAAATCAAAGACCCGATGGAGGCAAGGCAGGCTTTGAAGGACATCATCACCGAAATGCTCGGCGAGGACGTGCCGCTCAATCTTTCGACAAAGCCGTCGGTAATCCTCGTAATCGGCGTAAACGGTGCGGGTAAAACCACCACCATCGGCAAGCTTTCCTATCAGTTAAAGAACGATGGCAAGAAGGTTCTCGTTGCGGCGGCTGACACGTTCAGAGCCGCGGCGGTCGACCAGCTTCAGGTGTGGTGCGACCGTGCCGGAGTCGATATCATCAAGCACGCCGAGGGAAGTGACCCTGCGGCTGTGGTCTTCGACGCAATGGATGCCGCAAAAGCTCGTAACGTCGACGTTGTAATTGTCGACACCGCAGGAAGGCTCCAGACCAAGAAAAATCTCATGGCGGAGCTTTCGAAGATTTCAAGAATCGTCCACTCCAAGGCGGAGGACTGCGCTCTCGAGGTGCTGATAGCTCTTGACGCCACCACCGGTCAGAACGCCGTAAATCAGGCTCGGGAATTTAACGAAGCCGCAGATATCACCGGAATAATTCTTACGAAGCTTGACAGCACCGCCAAGGGCGGAATCGTCATCCCGATAGTAAACGAGCTCAAGGTGCCTGTAAAGATAGTAACCGTCGGCGAGAAGATTGACGACATCCAGCCGTTTGTCGCCAAGGACTTCGTAGATGCGCTGTTCGATGAGGGAGGGGACTCGCAATGAAGATGATACTTGCTTCAAATAACCCGGAAAAGCTCCGCGAGGTCAAAGAGATTCTGACGCCTTACGGAATTACGGTTATATCTCAGTCAGAAGCCGGAATAAGGCTCGAAGTCGAGGAAACCGGCACCACTTTTGCCGAGAACTCCGAACTCAAAGCACGAGCCGTATATGATTTGACCCACATGCCCGTAATCGCCGATGATTCGGGAATCGCAGTTGACGCTCTTAACGGCGAGCCGGGAATCTATTCCGCCAGATACGGCGGCGAAGGTCTCGACGACGTCGACAGGTGCCATCTTCTCTTGAAGAATATGGAAGGCGTTCCAGATGAAGAGAGAACCGCCCGGTTTGTCTGCGTCATAACCTACTTCGACGAAAGCGGCACAAAGCGTCAGTTCGATGGAAAAATCGAGGGCAAAATCGGATATGAAATGATAGGCTCGAACGGCTTCGGTTACGACCCGCTTTTCATGGTCGGCGACCGTTCACTCGCCCAGTACACCGACGAAGAAAAGAACAGCGTCAGCCACCGCGGCAACTCTCTTCGCAAGCTTGAGGCTTACCTGAAAGACAACCAGAAGCCGAAGAGAGCTTCAAAGCTAAATTCAAAACAGAGAAGCTATTTGAAAGCCTACGCCGCAAATATCGAGCCCTCGTTCCAGATAGGAAAAGGCGGAATCAGTGAAGCACAGGTCAAGTCAATCGACGACTACCTCACGGCTCACGAGATAATCAAAATCAAGTGCCTTGAAAACAGCCTCTACACTGCCCGTGAAGCGGCAGAGGAGCTCGCCGACAAGACCGATTCCGAAGTAGTAATCACCATCGGCTCGAAGGCGGTTTTATACCGCAGAAACCCGAAGAAACCTGTAATTGATTTTAAATCATGAAAATAGCGATATTCGGGGGAACCTTCAACCCCATTCATAACGGACACCTGAACGTAATAGAGAACGTCCTGAAGGAACTGAATCCGGACAAGCTCATCCTGATGCCGACCCACATCCCGCCACACAAGGCGGTGAAGGACCTGGCATCTGACGAGGCAAGGCTCGAAATGTGCCGGCTTGTAGCTTCGCAATATCCAAGCGTCGAAGTCAGCGACTTCGAGATTAAATCCGAGGGCAAGAGCTACACCGTCAACACAATGGAGCATCTTCACAGTATCTATCCTGATGACGAGCTCTACTTTGTCATGGGAAGCGATATGCTTAATACTTTCCTCAGTTGGGTCAAGCCGGATAGAATCATGGAGCTTTGCACTCTCGTCTGTGTCTGCCGTTCGGAAAGTGACAGAAAGCAGTCCGAAGCTAAAGCTGAAGAGATTCGCACTCGTGGCGGCAGATGTATTCTCATAGATTGCGAAGCCGTCGAGGCTTCATCAACCGAAATCCGTGCTGACCTGATAGCGTATGATGCCTCCTTCGGACGGATTCCCGAATCTGTTGAGCACTACATTCTGGAAAACGGGCTTTATAATTTTGACAAAACGAAGTATAATAGCTACAGGGAATATCTTGAAGGGATTCTTTCCGAAAAGCGGTTCAATCACTCACTTAACGTCGCCGACGAGGCTCTGAAGCTTGCGGTTTTGAATGATTGCGACCGTGAGAAAGCCTATTTTGCGGGGCTTGTCCATGACATCTGCAAGGAGATTCCGATAGAGGAGCAGTACGAACTCGTTCTCAGGTGCCCTCTCAATGTTACAGAAGTCGAGCTTCACGCCCCGAAAACATATCACGGTATCGCCGGCTCGGTTTTCTTAAAAGAGCATTTCGGAATCACCGACCCGGACATTCTCTCAGCAGTGAGATATCACACCGTCGCTAAGGGCGGCATGAACCTCCTCGAAAAGATAATCTACATGGCGGATTTAATCTCGAAGGAACGCCACTATCAGGATGTCGAATACTACCGTGATGTTACCCATAAGGATTTGGATTTGGGACTGTATGAAGCGATGAAGTTCTCGATTGAGGATTCCATCTCGAAGACCCGCACAATTCCGACCCTTACGCTCGACGCCTACAACGAATACACCCTCTATAAGCAGAGCCTCAAAGGCGAGACGAAAAAGTAGGAACCAAAGGATTCAACGCCCTTTTGTAGTAAGCTATGAAAGAGCGATTGAAGAAAATACTTTCTAAATTCGAAAGAGAAGAACGCCCGAGGCTTAAGTTCCACCGTGGGGAAAAGCTTCCCCTGATGATGACAATAGCTTGCATCATAACAGCGGCGGCGACCTATATGGTCTTAAGCGGCACTGCGGCATATGCAAAAAAGCTTGTGGCATTGCGAGCTATAACACCTGAAAGCCCAAGCTATGAGCTTCAGGGCTACTCCTATGAGCCCGCCACCACCAAGCGAAATATTCTCTTGTCGGTAACAGATGAAGAAGAACTTTGCCGAATCCACATTCTCACTTTCGACGAGGACAAGCACACTCTCGACATCTCAGATATCCCGTCTGATACTCTCGTATCCTGCGGAGGCTTTGAAGGGACACTTGCTGAAGCATACGAAACCGAAGTTTATACGGAAATAGTCTCGATGGCGCTAAATTTGCGCATTGACGGAAGCATGTCTGTGAGCACGGAAACCGTTGCAGATTCTGTAAATCTTCTCGGCGGAGTGAAACTGACTCTTGACAAAGAGCTGAAAATCGGCGAAAATATAATCAGTAAGGGCGAAAGAACCGTGATGGGGAGTGTTGCAAAAATTATCCTTTCGGACAGCGACTCATATACCGACGGAGATGCGGACAGAATTGATGCCTATCACCAACTTCTCATCTCGTTTATCTCGACTTTGAAGGAAAAAGGTGCAGTCGAGTGGGTAAGCCTCACAATAGATTTGCTGGTAAATCATGTCGAAACCGACATGACCGTCAGCGAGATTATAGAGCTTATAAATCTCCTGAACGAGACAAATACAAAGAACATTAATATCAATTTGATAACAACAGAAAATTCAAGGTAAAGGAGACAGAAATGACAGAACAAGAAAAAATCACGGCAATCGTAAAAGCACTCGACTCAAAGAAAGCTGAGGACATCCGGGTAATCAAGATAACCGACCTGACGATAATAGCTGATTACTTCGTTATCGCCGGCGGCACTTCGACAACCCACACCAAGGCTCTTGCCGACGAGACGGAATTCAAGCTTGGCGAGCTCGGAGTAAAGCCCGACCACATCGAGGGCGTCGACGGCGCAAGCTGGATAGCTATGGACTTCGGCGATATTATCGTTCACGTCTTTTGTAAAGATACCCGTGTGCAATATTCGCTCGAAAAGCTCTGGAGCGACGGCGAAGTTATTGACATATCGGAAATGCTGTGCTAAAATATAGCGCAGTAGATTAACAAAAGGGTCACCCAAGTAAATTATAAGGACTGATACACATGAAATATGATTTCGCGGCTGTCGAGAAAAAATGGCAGGATTATTGGGAAGAAAACCACACCTTCGATGCTAAGATAGACCATTCGAAGAAGAAGTTTTATGCCCTCGTCGAGTTCCCTTATCCTTCGGGAGCAGGACTTCACGTCGGACATGTCAAGGCTTTTTCCGGTCTTGAGGTTGTCTGCCGCAAGAAGAGGCTCGAGGGCTATAATGTCCTCTTCCCGATAGGCTTCGACGCCTTCGGACTTCCGGCTGAGAACTACGCCATCAAAACCGGCGTCCATCCGAGAATCTCCACCGACCAGAATATCCACCACTTCTCCGAACAGTTAAAGAAAGTCGGCTTCTCCTTCGACTGGTCCCGTACCGTCGACACCACCGACGAGGACTACTACAAGTGGACACAGTGGATATTCCTCAAGATGTTCGAAAACGGTCTTGCTTTCAGAGACAAGACCCTCGTCAACTATTGCCCGAGCTGTAAGGTTGTTCTCTCGAACGAGGACTCCCAGGGCGGCAAGTGCGACGTCTGCCACAGCGACGTAATCCAGAAGCCGAAGGATGTCTGGTACCTAAGAATTACCGACTATTGCGACAAGCTTCTTGAGGGACTTGAGGAAGTGGATTATCTCCCGAACATCAAGCTTCAACAGCAGAACTGGATCGGCAAGTCGACAGGTGCCTTCGTCAATTTTGAACTTAAGAATATTCCTGAGAAACTAAGAATATACACCACCAGACCCGACACCCTCTATGGCGTCACCTTCATGGTAATGGCACCCGAGCACCCGATTATCGACCAGTACGCAGACAAGATCACCAACTTCGACGCTGTCAAGACCTATCGTGACGAGTGTGCCAAGAAGACCGAGTTCGAAAGAACCCAGCTCGTCAAGGACAAGACCGGCGTCAAGCTTGAGGGCATAAGCGCAATCAATCCCGTAAATGGCACCGAAATCCCCGTCTACATATCCGATTATGTAATGATGGGCTACGGCACCGGCGCAATCATGGCGGTTCCCGCACATGACCAGAGAGACTATGAGTTTGCCAAGAAGTTCGGCATCGACATAATCGAAGTCATCAAGGGCGGCGATATCTCGAAGGAAGCCTACACCGGCGACGGCGAGATGGTCAACTCGGGTGAGCTCAACGGTCTTACGAACAAGAAGGATTCCATCGAAAAGATGATAGAAGTCCTCGAACAGAAGGGCGTGGGTGAGAAGGGCGTTCAGTACAAGATGAAGGACTGGGCGTTCAACCGTCAGCGTTACTGGGGCGAGCCTATCCCGATTGTATACTGCGAGCACTGCGGAATGGTTGCCGTTCCTTACGAAGAGCTTCCTCTCAAGCTCCCGGAAGTCGAGAACTTCGTTCCCGGATCCGACGGCGAAAGCCCGCTTGCCAAGATTGACAGCTTCGTAAATTGCACATGTCCTAAGTGTGGACGTCCCGCAAAGAGAGAAACCGACACCATGCCTCAGTGGGCAGGTTCGTCGTGGTACTATCTCCGCTATTGCGACCCGCATAACAGCGAGGCACTTGCTTCGAAGGAAGCACTCGACTACTGGATGCCTGTCGACTGGTATAACGGCGGCATGGAGCACGTCACCCGCCACCTGATTTATTCAAGATTCTGGCATAAGTTCCTCTATGACATCGGAGCCGTAAACACCTCCGAGCCGTATATCAAGCGTACAGCTCAGGGCTTGGTCTTAGGTCTTGACGGCGAGAAGATGAGTAAATCAAAGGGCAACGTTGTCGACCCGCTCGACGTAATCAACGAGTACGGTGCAGATGTCTTAAGAGTTTACACCCTCTTCATGGGCGACTACGAAAAGGCGGCTCCCTGGAGCGAGTCGAGCATCCGTGGATGCAAGAGATTCTTAGAAAGAGTCTGGGCGTTGCAGGACACCCTTATCGACGGCGACAGCTATCGTCCCGAATTCACTTCGAAGATGCACAAGCTCATCAAGAAGGTCAGTGGCGACATCGACACGATGAAATATAACACTGCAATCGCCGCTATGATGACGATTCTTAACGACTTTGCGGCGGCAGGCTCAATCAACCGTGCCGAGCTGAGAGATTTCCTCATCATGCTTTATCCGTTCGCTCCTCATATTACCGAGGAGATGTACTTGAATTGCAACTTCGGCGGCTATATCCATGATGCCAAGTGGTGCACCTATGACGAAGCCCTCTGCAAGGATTCGGAAGTCGAAATCGCCGTTCAGATTAACGGCAAGATTAAGGACAAAGCTATGGTTCAGACCGAAGCCACGCAAGAGGAAGTTTTGTCGCAGGTCAAGGGCATGGACAAGATAGTGGCAGAACTGGCAGGCAAGACAATCGTCAAGGAAATCTACGTCAAGGGCAAACTCGTCAACATCGTAGCAAAATAATTTCTGAAAGTTGCAAATTTCTCTTGACTTCTATTCTCGTTTGTTCTATAATGTACTTAGTCGCATTGTGCGAAAGTGGTATAACTGTATCAGCTATGACCGCATAAATCCTCTGTCCCAGTGACAAAGGGAGGGAACAAAAATGGCAGAAATACACGTCGGCAAAAACGAATCATTGGATACCGCCCTTAAGCGCTTTAAGAGATCTTGCGCTCGTGACGGTGTTATCGCCGAGGTACGCAAAAGAGAACACTACGAAAAGCCTTCTGTAAAGCGTAAGAAGAAGTCGGAAGCTGCTCGTAAGCGTAAGTACTGATTAACTTAAAATCAAAGGCGAGCAGACGGCGATATCGTCGGACTGTTCGCCTTTGTTTTTTTGGAGGAAAAATGCTTTTCAAGCCGAAATACGTTTTTAATTCCATCGCCGATATCGACATCGGCTTTCTGAAGCAGGAAAATATAAAGGCTCTGATTCTGGATCTGGACAATACCCTGACGACCCACAACAATCCGATTCCGAACGAAAGAATAGGGCAGTGGCTCGAGGGCATGAAAGCTGAGGGTTTGTCAATGCTTATAATGTCGAATAATCATTATGAGCGTGTAAAGCCGTTTTCGGAGTCTCTTGGCTTGGATTTCGTCTGCGATGCCGGTAAGCCCCTCGGCAAAGGCTATCGCGAGGCTGTCGAGCACCTTGGATTGTCGAAGAAAGAGGTCGCCACGGTCGGAGACCAGATTTACACCGATGTCCTCGGCTCAAATCTCCACGGAATCCGTTGTATTTTCACGTTTCCCATCGTCTACGAAACCGGCTTCTGGTTCAGAGTAAAAAGAACCCTCGAAAAGCCTTTACTACCAAAGAAAGAGAGGGCACTTAAATGACAGCTAAATTCGGACCTGCCGGAAGCTCCGAAGCGTTCTCGAAGATATATAAGAAATCCTCGGATATGCCGAAGTACCTGAGTGAAATGGGTCTCGATGCCTTCGAATACCAGTGCGGGCAGGGAGTCAGAGTAACGGAAGCCACAGGATTGGCTCTCAGATCCGAAGCCGAGAAGTGGGGGATAAAGCTCTCGCTTCATTCGCCCTATTTCATCTCGCTGTCGAGTGTCGAGCCCGAGAAGCGTGACAAGAGCATCGACTACATATTGCAGTCCTGCCGTGCGGCAAGGCTTATAGGTGCCGACAGAATAGTAATCCATTCCGGCTCCTGCGCTAAAATCTCAAGAGAATACGCCCTTGAGCTTGCATGCGAGACTCTTTCCCGGGCAAGGCAAGCGGCGATTTCGGAAGGATTCGAAGACATTCACTTCTGCCCCGAAACTATGGGCAAGGTAAATCAGCTCGGAACTCTTGATGAGGTTTTGACGCTTTGCAAGCTTGACGACACCTTCCTGCCGACGGTCGATTTCGGACATCTGAACGCAAGAACCTTCGGAGCCGTCAATTCAAGCGAAGCGTTTGCGGAGATTCTTGACAAAATAGAAAACGAGCTTGGAAGCGACCGACTGAAGGTCTTCCATTCCCACTTCTCAAAAATCGAATACACAACCCCGGGCGGCGAAAAGAAGCACTTAACATTCGAGGACACAACCTACGGTCCCAAGTGCGAGCCGCTTATGGAGCTCATCGCCAAGCGCAACCTGACGCCGACCTTCATCTGTGAGAGTGCGGGAACTCAGGACAAAGATGCGCTCACCATGAAACAAGTCTATAATAATTATTTATCGGGAGGAAATACAAATGAGCAAATTTGAAAAACTGTTTGAAGTAATGCCCGAAGGCATTGACTGTGCGCTTATCACTGCGGACGTCAACAGAAGATACTTCACCGGCATGAAATCATCCGCCGGCACCATCGTCGCCTTCAAGGATAAGGCTTATCTCATCATCGACTCAAGATATTTTGAGGTAGCTTCTTTGACCGTCAAGGATGCCGAGGTAATCCTTCAGGGCAAGCTCTTCGAGCAGATTAACGAGTTACTTACAAAGCATGGTGCGAAGAACGTTGCAATCGAGAGCGACTATGTAACCGTTTCCCAGCTCAACGCCTTCAAGGAGAGAATTACAGCCGCCGAGGTTGTCTCTTCGAACGATTTGAGCAAGGCAATCGGCGAGCTTCGAATCGTCAAGACCCAGGACGAAATCGACAAGATGATTAAGGCTCAGAGAATCGCTGAAAAGGCTTTCGAGAACGTCCTGAACTTCATCAAGGTCGGCGTCACCGAGAGAGAAATCGGTCTTTGCCTCGACTATTACATGCTGAATAACGGCGCAGAGGATTTGTCCTTCGAGACCATCGCCCTGACCGGTGCAAACACCTCCCGCCCTCACGGCGTTGGCGGCGACACCAAGGTCACCGAGCACAGCTTCGTCCTCATGGACTACGGCGCTACATACGACGGTTACCACAGCGACATGACCCGTACTGTCTGCGTCGGAACACCTACCGACAAGATGGCGGAGGTCTATAACGTCGTTCTCAAGGCTCAGCTTGAAGCTATGAAGCACATCAAGGCTGGCGTAAGCGCAGGCGATGTTGACAAAGTCGCCCGTGACATCATCACGGAAGCCGGCTACGGCGATAAATTCGGACACAGCTTGGGACACGGCGTGGGACTCGAAATTCACGAAGCTCCGGCGGCGGCTCCCTCAAGTAAAACTGTGCTCAAAGAGAATATGATTGTCACCGACGAGCCCGGAATTTATCTTCCCGGTGAGTTCGGAGTCAGAATCGAAGACTTTGTAATCGTCAAGAATGACGGTTGCATAGACATGGCCGAGGCAGAAAAGTCGCTTATAGTGCTCTGAGAGTGAAAAATTCGGTGCAAATTGCACATATTTCGCTTGGAAATAGCTAATATTTCGAATTACCCCTTGCATTATTCACGATTATCGGTTAAAATAGGAATACTAAAAGACATTCTTCGGATGCTATTGTATGCCGAAAGAAAATGGAGGACAATATATGATTTCAGCAGGTGATTTCAGAAACGGTGTAACTTTTGAAGAGGACGGCAACGTCATGCAGGTTATAGAGTTCCAGCACGTCAAGCCCGGCAAGGGTGCGGCGTTCGTCAGAACAAAGACAAAGAATGTTCTCACGGGCGCGGTTGTTGAGAAGTCCTACAACCCCACCGCAAAGTTCCCGACAGCGTATATCGAGAGAAGAGACATGGAGTATTCCTACTCCGACGGTGAGCTCTACTACTTCATGGACGCTGAGACCTACGAGCAAATTCCCGTAAGCCCTAACGACGTTGGCGACAACTTCAAGTTCGTCAAGGAGAACATGGTTTGCACAATCCTTTCCTACAAGGGCAAGGTATTCGGCGTAGAGCCTCCGTTCTTTGTAGACCTCGTAGTAACCCAGACCGACCCCGGCTTTGCAGGCAACACCGCAACCAACGCCCAGAAGCCCGCAACTCTCGAAACCGGCGCCGAGATCAAGGTTCCGCTCTTCATCAACGAAGGCGAGACCATCAGAATCGATACCAGAACGGGTGAATACATGGGAAGAGCCTAAAGGCTCCGAGCATAAAGCCTTCCCGATAGACCCGGCAATAACGTAACCAGGCTCTCCCGTACGAGTTCTTACGGGAGAGCACAGTTTGCTACATTGGAACATTACAGTATTTTGATTATGGAAAGAATATAGGTGACATATGTCAACATCGTCAACATCCGGCAAGAAATTCGACACTAAAAAGCTTGTTCTGGCGGCGCTTTTCTCTGCGCTCGCGTACATAGTAACTCTGGTATTGAGAATACCCTTTGTCCCGTCCGTAAGCTTCCTTAAGTATGAAGCCAAGGATGTCGTAATCGCTCTCGAGGGCTTTATTTTGGGACCGTGGTATTCCGTCGCAACCTCCGTTATCGTTTCACTCATCGAAATGGCAACCGTCGGCACAACCGGAATCATCGGAGCACTGATGAACGTTATTTCAACGCTCTCGTTCGTAATTCCGGCAACCGTTATTTATAAGTACAACCGCAAGGTTTCGGGAGCGGTTCTTGGGCTCTCCATCGGCGTCGTCTTCATGACCGGTTGTATGCTCCTCTGGAACTACTTCATCACGCCCCTATATATGGGCGTTTCGAGGGAAGCTGTGGCGGCTCTGCTGATGCCGGCGTTCTTCCCGTTCAATTTCATCAAGGGCTTGATTAATGCCTGCCTCACGTTCATCCTCTATAAGCCGGTAATGAACGCATTAAGACACGCAAAGGTTCTGCCCGCATCTTCGGGAAGCGCACCCAAGAAGGGAACAGCCGTCGCCATCAACATAGCTGTAATCGGTGTCCTCGCATGCGCCCTCGGAATCGCAATCTGGTTCAGCACAAGGGGCTAACAGCACAAAGTGCTGACAGCACTGAATGCTAACAGTACCAAGTGCTACTAGTGCTTGGTGCTGGATAAAAATAGATAGACAAGGTGATACATAATGCTTACACTTGATAAGTTTGAAGAAGCGTCTGAAGTAGTAAAACAGGCGACACAGGAAACCAAGCTGATTTACAGTAAGTATTTCAGCGACAGAACCGGCAACAAGGTTTATTTAAAGCCCGAGAATATGCAGGTTACAGGTGCCTACAAGGTTAGAGGTGCTTATTACACAATCAGCACACTCTCTCAGGAGGAGCGGGACAGAGGTCTCATTACCGCCTCTGCAGGTAACCATGCCCAGGGCGTTGCATATGCCGCCAAGGCATACGGCGCAAAGGCTGTTATCGTCATGCCGACCACCACTCCGCTTATCAAGGTAAACAGAACCAAGAGCTACGGTGCCGAAGTCGTTCTCCACGGAGATGTATACGACGAAGCATGCGAATATGCTCTCAAGCTCGCAGAAGAGGAAGGCTATACCTTCATCCACCCGTTCGATGACCTGACTGTTGCGACAGGGCAGGGAACAATAGCGATGGAAATCTTCAAGGAGCTTCCTCTCGTTGACTATATTCTGGTTCCCGTCGGTGGCGGCGGACTTGCAACCGGCGTTTCCGTCCTCGCAAAGCTTTTGAACCCGAATATTCATGTTGTAGGCGTTGAACCTGCCGGTGCGGCTTGCCTGACTGCTTCCTTCAAAGCGGGAGAAGTCGTAACTCTTCCGAACGTCAGCACAATCGCCGACGGCACCGCCGTCAAGACCCCCGGCAAGAATATATTCCCGTACCTCCAGAAGAACCTTGACGACATCATCACAGTCGAGGACGACGAGCTTATCGTCGCGTTCCTCGACATGGTCGAAAACCACAAGATGATAGTCGAGAATTCGGGACTTCTGTCCGTTGCGGCACTCAATCATCTTGACTTCAAGGGCAAGAAGGTCGTATCCGTCCTGAGCGGCGGCAACATGGACGTTATCACAATGTCCTCTGTTGTCCAGCACGGTCTCATCCAGAGAGACAGAATCTTCACAGTTTCTGTTCTCTTGCCTGACAGAGCTGGCGAGCTCGTAAGAGTTGCAACCGTCATCGCAAACGAGCAGGGCAACGTCATCAAGCTTGACCATAACCAGTTCGTTAGCACCAACCGCAATGCGGCTGTTGAGCTGAAGATTACTATGGAAGCCTTCGGCACCGACCACAAGCAAAGAATCGTCAAGGCTCTCGAAGAGAGCGGCTTCAACCCGAAGGTTATCACCCCTAATCTGTAAATTTAGTCATATTTGCGAGTTTGTCCGTGCCATAAGGCTTGACAAGCCGTGTGTGACTTGCTATAATCAAAGCATAATAAAAACCCTTATCAAGAGAGGCAACAGGAGTCTTCGGCTCCTGGGGAACTGGCCCTATGATGCCCGGCAACCTGTTTTCAAGGTGCTAAATCCAGCGGTTTAACCGAAAGATGAGGAAATTGAGATTTTTCCGCACCCGGTTATCCGAGTGCGGTTTTTATAACTATATGAAAGGACAATAGAAATGAGAAGTTTATTCACTTCCGAATCAGTTACCGAGGGGCATCCCGACAAGGTCTGTGATCAGATTTCCGATGCCGTTCTCGACGAGTGCCTCAAGCAGGACCCGATGTCAAGGGTCGCCTGCGAAACTACATGCGCATCAAGCCTTGTTATGTGCATAGGCGAAATAACCACAAAAGCTACAATCGACATCCAGAGCATTGCCCGCGATGTCATCAAGGATATCGGCTATGACAAGCCGGAATACGGCTTTGATTCCGAAGGCTGCACAATCCTGACCTCAATCCGCAAGCAGTCCCCGGATATAGCGATGGGCGTCGACAACTCCCTCGAGGGAAGAGACCAGAACGAAGGCGACATCGGCGCCGGCGACCAGGGCATGATGTTCGGCTATGCCTGCGACGAAACCCCCGTCCTCATGCCGATGCCGATTTACTACGCACATAAGCTCACCCGCAAGCTTGCGGATCTGAGAAAGTCCGGCGAGCTCGGCTATTTAAGACCGGACGGCAAGAGTCAGGTAACAGTCGAATACGAGGACGGCAGACCCGTGAGAATCCACACCGTCGTCATCTCCACCCAGCACGACCCCGACGTTTCGCAGGAGACAATTCACCAAGATATAATCGAGAAGTGCATAAAAGCCGTAATCCCCGAGTCGCTTATGGACGATAAAACCGTTTTCTATGTCAACCCGACCGGAAGATTTGTAATCGGCGGACCCTGCGGCGACAGCGGTCTCACCGGCAGAAAGATTATCGTCGACACCTACGGCGGCTACTCCCGCCACGGCGGCGGTTGCTTCAGCGGCAAGGACCCGACCAAGGTCGACCGCTCGGCGGCATATGCCGCAAGATACGCCGCCAAGAACGTCGTTGCGGCAGGCTTGGCATCAAAGTGCGAAATCCAGCTTGCTTATGCAATCGGCGTTGCCCGTCCAGTTTCGCTCCTTGTTGACACCTTCGGCACAGGCAAGGTCAGCGACGATATCCTCGCCAAAGTCATCGGCGAAGTCTTCGATTTCAGACCGTCGCATATCATAGGCGACTTGGATCTTCGCAAGCCGATTTATCGCAGTATTTCAGCCTATGGTCACATGGGCAGGGAGGATTTGGATTTGCCTTGGGAAAGAACAGACAAGACTTCGGCTCTTCTTCAGGCGTTGAAGCAGTAGATTTGAGCGTAAATTCGCCGGATGAGGACAAGTCGCTTAAGCTCCGCGAGAAGATATTCTTAGCGGTCGTCATAGTGATTTTTATCGCCTCGGCGGCGGGAATATTCGCCGTGAGATATCATAAGTCGGACTCGTTCAGCCTTCTTCTTGCGGATGAGACCGAGCAGTATGACCTCAGTATCATCAACTCCGCCACAGTCGAGGACTTCATGGAGATTAACGGCATCGGCGAGGTCAAGGCGAATGCCATTGTCAACTTCCGTGAATCTATAGGCGGTTTCACGGATATCAACCAGATTACATATATCGATGGCATTTCAGATACGACTCTCGAGAAGATAATCAAATATTTCTATGGCGACGAGTCGCAGGCGACGTCGCAAACGGCGGAATAATAAAGTAAAAACAAAAATCGCTCTTTCACAGAAGTGAAAGGGCGATTTTGTAATGCTTAGGAGACTCTTCAAGATAAAAAGTGGAGCTGATACCCAGATTCGAACTGGGGACCTCATCCTTACCAAGGATGCGCTCTACCGACTGAGCTATATCAGCACCATCTGACACGATTCATCCGTGCCACGATTTGATATTATAGACTACTCGAGCCGATTTGTCAAGACCTTTTTTGAAATTTTTTTGAGAATCCCGATATTAACTTTTAATCCTTACCGGAAATTTCAGTTGAGATACTTTCTGTTGTGCTTTCGGAAGAGCTATCGTTCGTCTCAACCGAGGGGATAGTGGTGCCCTCGGGACCGATGTTGACTCCCGCCATGGAATAGTAGCTCATTTCGGTCGGCATGTTCTTTCGCGTGAGATTTCGCTTGACAATCGCCGACAGAATGTCGAATATAACCGCAAAGAGTGGAACTCCGATAATCATGCCGACAATTCCGAACAGATTTCCGCAGACGATAATCGAAATAAGAACCCAGAAGGACGAAATGCCGATTCTGTTTCCGAGAATCTTCGGACCGATGATGTTGCCGTCAATCTGCTGAAGAACGAGGATGAATATAACGAACCAGATGACCTTTCTCGGCTCGGCAATGAGCACCAGTATTGCCGAAGGAATAGCTCCGATGAACGGACCGAATATCGGGATTATGTTCGTGATGCCGATGATGATTGAGATAATCATTACATACGGCATGTTGAGAATCAGCATACCGACGGCACAGAGACAGCCGATTATTATGGAGTCGAGAATCTTGCCGTAGATAAACCCGAGCAAAGCATGATTTGTGCTCGAGGTGAAGGTAAACAGCGGATGGTAAATCCTTTCGGGGAAGATACCGACGATGAGCTTCTTAGCCTGCATCTGCAGAATTTCCTTACTTGCAAGGAAATAGATGGCGACGAAGAACCCGAGGATAAAGTTTTTGATCGAGTTTGCAAAACTTAAGAGACTTGTCAGAAGCGTCGAGAGCTGAGAAGCGAGGTTCGATATAAACGAACTCAAATAGGACGTTATGTTGTCGAGCTCGTTATTGACGGTGGTCGCAATGCTCGGATAGTCGTCCAAAAGCTTCGTGATCCAGCTTTCAACCGCCGGATAGACTTCGTTTACAAGACCGTCATAAATTCCCGGAATGCTCGAAATAATCTGCGGGATAACCGCCATGATGACCAAGGTAATGACTGCGATTATGATTATGGAAGCTACAGCAATGCCGATGGCTCTTGAAATCTTTGGATGAGCTTTTTTTCTGAAGACGGTTTTCCCGAGAATAGTCTCGGTTCTCTTCACCATCGAATTCATGATGAAGGCTATGACCAGTCCCCAGATTACCGGCTCAAGAACACTGAGAATGTTTCCGAAGAAGGAGCTCACTGTGTCCCATTGGAACAGAGCCAGCACCACCAACAGAACCACTGTAATAAACGCAAAGCAATAGCCGAAAATCTTATTGTATTTTTTATCGTCAAAGAATCTCAATTAAATATACCCCCAAGTATTAGTATCAAAGCGAAGCTCTTGCTTATAGTATAAACTATATCAGGGTGAAAAGTCCATACCCAAAAGTGAAATTTTTAGAAAAAGATAAAAATCGTCTCCCCGGTATTTTCTTTTTCGACCGTTTGTGGTATACTTAACAGGTGCAAATTGAAAACACGGAGGAAAGAAAGTGGCAGATAACTTTACCGAGCTAAAAAGAAAAGCTCTTACAAAATATTTTTCAAATCTCAATGATATGCAGAGAGAGGCAGTCTTCACGGTTGACGGACCAGTTCTGATATTGGCGGGAGCCGGAAGCGGCAAAACGACGGTGCTCGTAAATCGTGTTGCCAACATGATTTATTTTGGCAATGCCTACAACGATACATTCAGATATTCCGGAGTAACCCCCGACGACGAGAAGTTTCTCGAGGATTACGCCGCCGGAAGAGTTGACGACAGCGAGCGTCTCAGAACCATCACCGCCGTCAACTGCGTCAACCCTTGGAACATCCTTGCAATCACATTCACAAACAAAGCCGCAGGCGAGCTCAAGGACCGACTTCACCAGATGCTTGGCACCGTCGCCGACGGCATCACAGCCGCAACATTTCACTCGGCTTGCGTAAGAATACTCAGGCGTGAAATTGATAAGCTCGGCTATGCTTCGAGCTTCACGATTTACGACACCGACGACACCCAGAGAGTGATAAAAGCCTGCTTGCAGGACTATAATATTTCAGACAAGAGATTTCCGCCAAAGGAGATTATGCGTGAGATTTCGTCCGCAAAGGAGTCTCAGGTCGATGAAAAAGAGTATGAAAAGCTCTCGATGGGCGACTACCGCAAGCAGACAATCGCAAAGATTTATTCCGAATATCAGCACAGGCTCCGAAATGCAAACGCCCTCGACTTCGACGATATAATTCTCCTGACGGTTAAGCTCTTCGAGGATTTCCCCGATGTACTCGAGCACTATCAGAACCTATATAAATACATATTGGTCGACGAATATCAGGACACCAACATGGTGCAGTATCGTCTGATTTCGATGCTCAGCGCCAAGCGGAAGAATCTCTGCGTTGTGGGCGATGACGACCAGTCAATCTATAAATTCCGCGGCGCAACAATCGAGAATATTCTCTCGTTCGAGCATCAGTACGAAAACGCCAAGGTCATCCGCCTCGAGCAGAATTATCGCTCAACTCAGAATATACTGACCTGTGCCAATGAAGTAATCAAAAACAACCGTAGCCGCAAGGGCAAGAAGCTCTGGACATCTGCGGGCGACGGCGAAAAGGTCACCGTCTACGGCGCCGCAACCGAGCAGGGCGAGTCGAAATACGTCGCCGAAACGGTTCTGAACTATATCAAGGACGGCGGCAAATATTCCGATAATGCTGTTCTCTACCGAATGAATGCCCAGTCAAACTCAATCGAAAACGCCTTCATGCGAAGCGGAATCCCGTATAAGGTTATCGGGGGCTTGAAGTTTTTCGACCGGAAGGAGGTCAAGGACATCATCGCCTACTTGTCGGTCATCAACAATGAGAACGACCTCCTGCGCCTCAAGCGTATCATCAACGAGCCGAAGCGCGGAATAGGAGCCGCAACGGTCGACGCCCTCGAAAGCATTTCAAGAGACCTCGGCGAATCGCCCTTGCAGGTGATGCGTATGGCTCGTGATTACCCGATTCTTTCCCGTTCTGCTCCTAAACTCATGAGTTTAGCCGATATGTTCGACGAGCTGAGAGAACACTCAGAACTGATTCCACTTCCAGAGCTCTTAGACGAACTCATGGACAAATCCGGCTACAGAGCATTTCTTGAAACCCAAGGCGACGAGGGCGCAACAAGGCTCGAAAACATCAACGAGCTCAAATCCTCGATGGTGAGCTATCTTGAGGAAGCTGAAGAGCCCTCGCTTTCCGGATTCCTTGAGGACGTCGCCCTCTACGCCGATATCGACTCGATGGATTCGTCCGACAGCGTAACTCTTATGACCGTTCATTCGGCGAAGGGTCTCGAATTCAACAACGTTTTCGTAGTCGGTATGGAAGAAAACATCTTTCCGAGCTCCCGCAGTATGGATACTGAAGAGGATATCGAAGAAGAGCGCCGCCTTGCCTATGTTGCGATAACCCGGGCAAGAAAGCATCTGAGCCTCAGCTACGCCCGCCAGCGCCTTCTCTTCGGCTCGACCAACTTCAACCACCCGTCAAGGTTCATTTCCGAGCTTCCCGAAGAAGCAATCGAAAAGCACACGGAACGAACCTCGGACGATTATCAAAGAAGACCCGTTCCGCAGTCGCATACGTCAACCGCTCCGTCGTATTTACAGCAGGCGACAAAGAAACCCCAGACCGCAAAAACTGCGGATATCGACTTCTCAGTCGGCGACAGAGTGCATCACAATGTCTTTGGCGACGGA
The DNA here is from genome assembly GCA_021201135.1 of Oscillospiraceae bacterium. Taxonomy (GTDB): domain Bacteria; phylum Bacillota; class Clostridia; order Oscillospirales; family Ruminococcaceae; genus Faeciplasma. Next base: position 25,684 of record JAJQGT010000011.1, on the reverse strand, counting down.
ACGGTTCTGAAAACCACCAAAATGTCCAACGACATGCTTCTTGAGGTTGCATTCGACAGCGTCGGCACCAAGAAGATAATGGCGGCATTCGCGAAAATATCCAAGTTGTAAACTTGCAGATTTAAGGATAATAAACTATGGCTAACTATACATATGATGATTACCTGACAGAGGATATGCTGAGCCTCCACGACGAAATGGCGGTGAAGATTCTTCTGTGCTATTTCTTAAGGCAGATCAACCGCCCGATAACACCGACCCAGCTTGCGGAAATCGCAACTACCGACGGCACGGTGAACTATTTCGTCTATTCCTCGGTTGTCGAGAGTATGTTTGAAAGCGGGATGCTTTCGCTCGAAAATAACGGCGACGAGGAATACTATGTTCTTTCCGATGCGGCAAGAGCAGGAGCCGACAGCTTCAAACAGCAGGTTCCGGCTCGCTTCCGCAACAAGATTCTCTCCTCAGGCTTAAAGTTCTTCGCCAAGCTCAAGAACGACAACGACGTCAGGGTCTCGGTTTCCGAACAGGAAAAGGGCTACCTTGTCGGAGTCACATGTCAGGACTCGGGAACGGTCCTGATGGATTTAAAGCTCTTCGCTCCCGATGAAGAGCAGGCGAATCTTCTTGCCGAGAAAATCAGGTTGAATCCAACAGACTTTTACGCAAAAGTAATTGACTTTGCGACTGAAAACGAAGAATACCAACCCGAAGTAAAGGAGGTCGACGATCTCTGATGGAAAACAACAGCTTCTTTGCGCTTACGTCCCGTATGAAGTACATAAACCGCTGGGGACTCATGCGCAATATCCGCAACGAAAACATCGCCGAGCACTCTCTCGACACGGCGATAATAGCGCATCTTCTTTGTGTTCTACGGAACGACCGCTTCGGCGGAAATGTCGATCCGGACAGAGCGGCAGTTCTCGCCATCTTCCATGACACAACCGAGATTATAACCGGCGATCTTCCGACACCCGTAAAATATCTCAACCCCGAAATCAGAACCGCCTACAAAGACGTCGAAGCCGCCGCAGTCGAAAAGCTCCTCGGCTGTATTCCCGAAGATATAAGAGGGGAGTACGACGGAATTTTCAAGAGTGAGGACAAGGAGCTTCTTCAGCTCGTCAAAGCCGCCGACAAGATTTCGGCACTTATAAAGTGCATCGAGGAGCGAAAATCCGGCAATCGTGATTTCGAGGAAGCTGAAAAACAAACCTACGAATCAATCAGGGCAATGGGAATCCCCGAGGCTGACATGTTCCTTGACGAATTCCTTCCCGCATATGAGCTCACTCTCGACGAGCAGGCTTGACTATATCCACAAGGGTGATTATATTGCTTAAAAAGCTTTTTATCAAGGATTATCAAAATACCTCCGACCCTCAAGTCAGAATCAGATACGGCATCGCCGCCGGAGTTTTCGGTGTGCTGACAAACGTCGTTCTGTTCCTCTTCAAGCTTCTGGTGGGACTGATGTCCAATAGTATCACCGTCATCGCCGACGCTGTCAACAACCTGTCCGACGCATGCTCGTCCGTCTTCACGATGGTGGGCTTCAAGCTTTCAAGCCGTCCCGCAGATAAAGACCACCCCTATGGTCACGCAAGGTACGAAGAGATAACAGCACTGATAGTTGCGCTTCTTGTTCTTTGCGTCGGAGTTCTCTTTGCGAAAAGCTCCATCGACAAAATAATCACACCAAGTGATCTTGAAATCAGTGTCGTAACCTATATCGTTCTGATAGCGGCTGTTGCCGTCAAGCTCTGACAGTATTTCACCTATCTTGACTTCTCGAAGGCTATCGACTCGGACGCCCTTAAAGCCGATGCGGTAGATTCGAGAAACGACATCATCACGACCGGCTCGGTAATCCTCAGCATGGCGGTCATGCAGATTTTCAAGGTCAACCTTGACGGCTGGTTCGGACTCATAATTTCTGTATTCGTGATAATCTCCGCCATAAGAACCCTTTCCGAGGTCATCAGCCCGATGCTTGGCGAGCATCCCGACGAGAAGATTGTCGAGTCCATCTACTCGCTCGTCCGTGGCAGGGAAAACGTCGTCGGCTATCACGACCTGATAGTTCACAGCTACGGGGCAGGGAAGTGCTATGCCTCCCTTCACATCGAGGTCGACGCCTCGCAGGACATCTTCCTTCTTCACGACATGATAGACACCATCGAACGCGAGGCGCACGAAGAGCTTGGAATACTCCTGACCATCCATATGGACCCGGTCGACATGCACGACCCGCTCAGAGCCAAGCTTCACGACATCACCGTGGAAGCCCTCCGCGAGGAATTCGGGAGCGACCTCGGCATTCATGATTTCCGTATCGTCGCCGGTCCCACTCACACAAATATACTTTTTGACATTGTAGAGCCGTTCGGAGAACACTATGACTTAACCCGCATCGAAGCCCTTTTGACGGAGAAGTATCTTGAGGTTCACGACCCCACACAATATTACTTCGTCATCAACGTTGATAAGAAGATGGACTGATGAAAAAACGTAAACTCAAAAAATCCGACATTGCACTGATAGCCGCTTTTGTTCTGGCGATTTTATTTAACGTAATCGCCCGACTATCGACGACCATATCCGACTTCTACGTTCAGAAAATCTATCCCGTAATCTCGACGCCGTTCATCTGGCTGTCGGGACTCTTCCCGTTCTCGGTCGGCGAGGTCATGATTGTTCTTGCCGTGCTTCTCGTCCTCATCGGCTTGCCGGTATACATAATCTTTATGATAGTGAAGCGCAAGGATAAGAAGCTCACTTCAAAAATCAGCGGCTTTTCGCTCCGGTTTGTCGCATGGATAGTTGCTTATGTCCTGATGACCGAAACCACAAACTGCTTCATAATGTACCAGTGCACACCGTTCTCGGAAAGATATTTCGAAGAGACAGAGCACACAGAAGAATTACTTATCGAGACAATCGGAGCCGTTGCTGACGGTTTGGCGGATTTATGCTCGGAGTTCGACAGGGGAGACGACGGCTACATAGTGCTTGATGATGATTACATAGACGAATGCAAGGAAGCTCTCACGTCAATCTCCGAAGATTATTCTCAGCTTTCGGGATATTACCCGAATCCCAAGGGCATCTTTTTCTCCTACTTCATGTCTCAGGAGAGCATCATCGGCTTGTATATCCCGTTTGCATTTGAGGCCACATACAACCGTGACCCGCAGGACATCTCGAAGCCATCGACCATCTGCCACGAGCTTGCCCACCTCAAGGGCATAATTCAGGAGGACGAAGCGAGCTTTGTCGCCATGGTCGCCTGCTTCAACTCCGACTGCGCCGCCGTCCGCTACAGCGGGCTTGTGGATGCTTTCTACTATCTCTATTCAGACGCCAAGGAGCTCATCGGCACCTCCTATGAAGACGCCCTTCGCGAAGCCATCGCAAACGTCCCGTCGGAGGTCTGGGACTACGACCTCTACTCCTTCAAATCCACCTATTGGGAAGAGAATGAAGATAAAGAGATAATCCCGACCGAAACGGTTCAGGCTGTCTCGGAAGCCTTGACGGAGGCTAGCCTTAAGTTCAACGATGTCGAAGAGGGCATCGAAATCTATTACAAAGTCACCAAGCTCCTGATGGACTACTACGCCGCGGGAGGCACCATCTGAGCAAGATATACGGGAGGAACATTATAATGAAGCTGAAAAGAATCCTTTCCGCAGTCATAGCGTTTGCTATATCGGCAACGGCTTTGACATCATGCGGAAGCACTTCGCATCCCGACCTGTACGCCTATGACGAGGAAGCCCCTTCGCTATATGAAGCCTTTTCCGAGTGGTTCAAGGTCGGAACTGCCATGAACACGAGCGACCTTGTGGAAGGCTCCGAGGAGATGGAAATCCTTATCAAGCAGTACAACGTTTTCACCCTCGAGAACGAGTCAAAGCCCGAGAATATTCATCCTTCCGAGGATGTTTATAACTTCGAAGCTCTGGACAAGCTCGTCGAATTCGCCAATGAGTACGACAAAACAGTCCGTGGGCACGTCCTCGTCTGGCACTCACAGTGCCCTGACTGGTTCTTCTACGACGAAGATGGCAACACCGTTTCAGCGGACGTCCTTGTCGAGCGGATGAAAGAGCACATCACCACCATCGTCAGCCACTACAAGGGCGAAGTCGATGTCTGGGACGTCGTCAACGAAGTTCTCGGCGACAACGGCGGGCTCCGCGATTCCATGTGGTACCAGATTATCGGCGACTATGACGGCGACGGCGACAAATACGACTACATCGAAATCGCCTTTGAAACAGCTCACGAAGCCGACCCCGACGCCCGTCTCATCATCAACGATTACAACCTCGAATGGTCGGAGGACCGCACCATCACCATGTACATGATGGTCAAGAGCATGCTCGAAGAGGGGGTTCCGATTGACGGCATAGGACTTCAGATGCACATCGACATCGACTTCGACGTCGAGACCTGCAAAAATAACGTCGAAATCCTCATGAGATTAAAAGAAATCGACCCCGACTTCGTCATCGAAATCACCGAGCTTGACGTCAGCTGTTATTCGTGGAGCGATTCATCCACCGACATTGAGCTCACTGACGAGTTTGTCGAAAAGTTCGACAGCCTCTATTCGGACATCTTCGAGATGTTCATCGAGTTCTCCGAGGCGGGCTATCTCGATTCGGTTGTAATGTGGGGCTACAACGACGGCATGTCATGGCTCAACGGCTACCCCGTCTCCGGCAGAGTAAACTACCCCTTGCTCATCGACCGCGACTATAAGCTCAAATCCGCCTACTGGAGCCTCATCGACCTTGCGGCTTCGAAGTCATAGCATAAAAAACGACCCGGCAATATCTGTCGGGTCAGTTTTATTATTCATGCTTGTTTTCTCGGTGCCATCCGTCTGTTTCTCTGCGCCACAGAGCACTCAAAAGCCTTTATCATTGCCGGCGAAAGCTCCGGGCAGTCTTCATCGAACGTAATCGGCTTCTTTGCCGCCGCCCTGATTTCCTCTCTCTGCTCGTCAGTCAACGGCGGTAGTTCTTCAAGAGTTACTGTTCTGGTCATAATAAAGTCTCCTTTCGGTTGGGTTTGCAATTCTGGCGGAAATCAATCTTATTGATTCCTTTCGCTCGGTGAATACGACAAAGAGTATTTCTTCCACTTTGCCGATTGCCATATATCTGTCTTCATCTATACTGTGCTCGAAGTCGTACATCTCAATGTAGTAGGGGTCGTTAAAAACAAGTGAAGCTACCTCAAACGAGATGCCATGCTTCTCTTTGTTTATCATGTTTTTGTTCTCGTCCCATACAAATCTCATAGTCATAAGCCCCTGAATATCTTTGTATTTATATTATACTTCATTCCCAATAAAAAATCAACTCCCCGGAAATCTTTTCTCCAAAAATAATGTCCATGCCGGTTGACAAATCAGCGATTTGGTGCTATGATAGATATGGTTTTATACCAAAATATATTTTGGAGGAATTCAAATGAAAAAATTTGTATCAATCGCTTTGGCGATTGTCATGATGCTTTCTGTAAGCATTTCCGTTTTTGCTGTTGATGATGATTATATCAATAGCGTAGCTTCTGAGGTCCTTTCTGAGTATACCGTTCTCTTCCCGATGGACAACGGCTGGTGGAATGAAGATGCGGATCTTTCCAGCTCTACTGATGATGGCGTTGCTTTCGTAGAAGCTATTACTACTGAAGGTGCTAAGATTATTGTCAAGGCAGATGCTATCGCGGGTTCTGACGAGGATGGCTATGGCTATCAGTATGGTATTCAGACCAACGATTCATGGCAGCTCTACCTTGCACACTTCAACTATCCTGACGAAGAGCCTTCTTCAGACACCACCTACTTGATGGCTGCTGAGGATGTTGTCGTCGAAGGCGACTATTCTTACATCATCATTGATGCTGCTGAGTTCGTAGCTCTTATGGCTGAGCATGGCGACGACATCACCACCTGCACTTGGAAGTGGATCAACGGTGCTTGCTCTGGCGCTAAGACCTATGGCGTTTATGTAATCACTACTGCTGTAGCAGAAGAGACCACCGAAGAGACCACCGAGGAGGCTGAGGATGCTTCCGATGCTACTGAAGAGACCACTGAGTCCACCGAGACCACCACTGCTTCTTCTCCTGACACCGGTGTTGCACTTGCCCTCGTTCCGATGGCAATCGCAGGTATCGCTGTAGTTTCTTCCAAGAGAAGATAATCACTTTTCTGTCATAGATTAAGACCGTGAGCTTCTGCTTGCGGTCTTTTTCTTTGGCGTGAGCCGGTGGGGGAGGGGTTTGTGTAAATTTGAGGTAAATTTCGATTTTTCGGTTGACAAACACGAGATATGGTGGTATGATAATAGAGGTTTTAAACCAAAATATATTTTGGAGGAATTCGAAATGAAGAAATTCTTATCAATCGCTGTTGCACTTGTAATGGTTCTCTCCTTGAGCGTCGTTGCATTTGCTGACACTACAATCGCTTCTGAGTCTATCTCAGCTTCCGCAACCCTTACTTGCACCGATGGTGTTGATTTCACCGATGAGAGCCTTTCTCTCGAAATCTACTTCACCTTGGGTGATTCCAGCTATGTTGGTTGGGGACCTTTCGCTCTCTGCGATGCCGGTTGGACTAATATCATATCCAATGAAACAGATGCTTCCTACGCTCTTAACGAAGATGGCGTTATCAGCATTCCGCTTACTGTAATTGCTGATGCTTTCACTGCTGCTGGTTACGATGTTGCTGACGGTATCGTTCTTAACTGGTGGGCTGATGGTTGGGATGCAACTCTTACCGGTGTTGCTGTAGTTTCCACTTCTGCTGATGCAGCTGCTGCTGAGACCGAAGAGACCACTGATGAGACCGAAGAGGCTGAGGCTACTGAGGAAGCTACCGAGGAGACCACCGAGGAAGCTGAAGAGACCACTGCCACCACTACCACTTCTCCTTCCACCGGTGTTGCACTTGCCCTCGTTCCGATGGCAATCGCAGGTATCGCTGTTGTAGGTTCCAAGAAGAGATAATCACTGATTGATTTCCAAAAGACCGTAGGTGCATGCCTGCGGTCTTTTTCTTTAAATTGGCTATTGCCATTCCGTGAATTTTGTGATATAATACTATCAGAGTTAGTTTCACCTATATAAATTTATAGGCGGTGTTGTTGTGAAAGTCTATCTGGATTGTTGTTGCTATTGTCGGTTGTTCGATGATTCCACCCAAGAACAAGTGCGAGCGGAGATTGATGCAATTTTAACTATTTATGAGTTGCATGGTCTGGGACTCATATCTATAGTAGGTAGCGAAGCGTTAAATGATGAAATAGGTTGTATAAGTGATTCTGCTAAAAGAAGGCGGATTCTTGATGACTATTACGTTGTTGATGAAATAGTCAAATTTAATGATAGTGTGGATTTGCGCTCAGCTCAAATTCAAGCACAATCAAATATCCATGTCTATGATAGTTTTCATATTGCATGTGCCGAGGAAACGAGTGCAGAGGTTATGTTGACTACTGATTACAGGCTCATAAAGATGGCTTCGAGGATAGATTTAAGAGTAAAAGTTATGAATCCAACGGATTATATTAACCGATATTGGAATGGAGGAGATTCGTGATGGCAAAGGTAAATTATAGTGATACTGTAGAACTTAGAATTGCAGGTTATACAGCTTTGAAGGAAGCTCTCGGTGTAGATAACGCAATTCGTTTCATGCAGGAGTGTTGTCAGGGTTCAGGTGATTATACCAAAGAAAAATACGAAAAGCCCGAACCGAGTCGTGAAGAAATAATAGCAAGGATTATGGCAAACAGAAAAAAGACCGCAAACTGACCCTGCGGTCTTTTTCTTTCCCACCAAAAAAATTTTTCCAAAAGCCCGGATATTTATTGACAAATCCGAGTTGGTGTGTTATCATAGATATGGTTTTAACACCAAAATATATTTTGGAGGAATTCACAAATGAAAAAAGTATTGTCAATCGCTTTGGCGATAGTCATGGTTCTTTCTGTCAGCGTTGTCGCTTTTGCTGATGACCTGTATCTTTGGGATGAAGATACTGTATTCTTCTATCCTCTCGATGGTTGGCAGCAGTATGAACTCGAGTCTGGCACTATGACTGAGTTCATCGAAGCTCTTCAGACTGAGGGTGCTCGTCTTGTAATCACAAAGGATACTGAGACTCATATCCAGTACGAAGATGGCGGAGCTTATGAGAAGTTCGCAGTTCTCAATTCTTGGTGGCAGGGAGTTGACGTTGAAAGCGGCTTGCAGTTTGTCTTCCTTGGTACTGCTGGTCATACTAGTGAAATGGAGACAGGCAATGGTATTATTGACTGTGTCTATGACGACGGCATGACTGTTATGTGGGATGGCGCAGAAGTTGCAGAAGCTTTGGTTGCTGGCGGCTTCAATGTTGACGGAGCTAATGTTATCATCGTTAATAACTGCTCTGAGGACAAGGCTTACAACATAATTAATGTTTCTATCGTAGTTCCTGAGACTACTGAGGAAGAGGCTGTTGAGGATGTCAACGCTTCTGAGGAGACCACTGAGGAGGCTTCTGAGTCTACTGAGACTTCTACCGCTTCTTCTCCTGACACCGGTGTTGCACTTGCTCTCGTTCCGATGGCAATCGCTGGCATCGCTGTAGTTTCTTCTAAGAGAAGATAATTCCACACGAATTCACCGACCAAGACCGTGAGCTAACCGCTTGCGGTCTTTTTCTGTCCAAGCTCTTGACAATTTCCCCTAAAAGGTTTATCATAAACAGAGTTATAATTTACAAAGGGGACGCATGCTATGCCAAAACTTCTGATTGATGAGATATATAAGAGCGTGAAGGGGCTTTTGCCGAATGATAACGCCGCCGATGGGGCGACTGTCACCGTCGAGGGCTGGATGAGAACCAACCGCTCGAATAATAACATCGGCTTCATTTCTCTTAACGACGGCTCCTGCTTCACTAATTGCCAGGTGGTCTATGAGGCTGAAAAGCTTCCGAACTATGCCGAGATTTCGAAGCTCCTGACCGGCTGTGCCGTCAGCGTCACCGGCAAGCTTATCCACACTCCCGAGGCAAAACAGCCCTTCGAGATTAACGCGAGCGAGATTGCTCTTCTCGGCGCCTGCGATGCGAGCTATCCCTTGCAGAAAAAGCGCCATTCTCTCGAATTCTTAAGAGAGATTCCGCACCTCAGACCCAGAACAAATACATTCATGGCGGTCTTCAAAATCCGCTCGATAGTCTCCCAGTCGATTCACCAGTTCTTCCGCGAGAACGGCTTCAGCTATATCCATACGCCCCTCATCACCGGCAATGATGCCGAGGGTGCCGGCGAGACCTTCACCGTCACCACCCGTGAGGATGGCGATTATCAGAACGATTTCTTCGGCAAGCACGCCTGCCTGACCGTTTCGGGTCAGCTCCATGTCGAGCCGTTCGCATTGGCTCTCGGCAAGGTATATACCTTCGGACCGACCTTCCGCGCCGAGAACTCCAACACCCCCTATCACCTCAATGAGTTCTGGATGGTAGAGCCTGAGATGGCATTCTGCGACCTCAAGGGCGATATGGCAGTTATGGAAGCTCTCGTCAAGTATATCATAAAAGATGTTCTGGAAAGCTGTCCCGACGAAATGAAGTTCCTGAACGATTTCGTCTCCGAAAAGCATGATCTGATTGATAAGCTTGAGCACGTCATGAACTCCGACTTCAAGGTCATCACCTACACCGAGGCGGTCGACTATCTCCAGCATGCGGATGTTCAGTTTGAGAACCCCGTCGAGTGGGGCATGGACTTCTTCAAGGAGCACGAGGTCTATATCTGCGATAAAGTCGCAAAGGGTCCCGTCTTCCTGATAGATTTCCCGAAGGACATCAAGGCGTTCTATATGAAGCTCAACCCCGACGGCAAGACGGTTGCGGCATGCGATTTGCTTGCTCCGGGCGTAGGAGAGCTCATGGGCGGCTCTCAGCGTGAAGAGAACTTCGATGTTCTTGTCAAGAAGATGGAAGACATGAACATGGACAGAAGCACCCTCGAGTGGTATTTGGATCTTCGTAAATACGGCGGAGTCGTTCATTCCGGCTTCGGTCTCGGTCTCGAAAGAATCCTTATGTATATAACCGGCGTCTCGAACATCCGCGACGTCATCCCATACGCAAGAACACCCAAGAGTCTTAAATTCTGAACAAGGAGGAAACAATGGCAAACAATTATAAAGTATTTTCAGACGTCACCTGTGATATAACCAAAGAGATGATTGAGGAGCTTTCCGAGGTCACCTTCGTCCCCATGAACATCACTGTTGGTGACGAAGGCTATGTCTACAGCTACAACGGCGACGGAACAATAACCATCGAAGAGTTTTACCAAAAGCTGAGGAGCGGACTTTTCGCTTCGACTTCCCAGATTAACCCCGAGGTCTACGAAGAGTTTTTCGAGCCGGAGCTTCAAAAAGGCAACGATATTGTCTACATAGGTATTACATCCGGTCTTTCGCAGACCTTGAACGCTTCAAGGGTTGCCGCAAGGAATCTTTCGGAGCAGTATCCCGACCGCAGAATTGAGATAGTAGACCCGTTCGACGCTTCTCTCGGTCAGGGCTTCCTCCTTTACGAGGCGATTAAAGAGATGAGAACAGGACTGAGCATGGACGAGTTCCTTGCATGGATTGAAGAGCATAAATACCATGTCTGCCACTGGTTAACCGTCGATACCTTCGAGCATCTCAAGCGTGGCGGAAGAGTTTCGGGTGCAACCGCCGCAATGGGTACAGTCCTGCAGGTCAAGCCACTTCTCACGCTCGACGACGAAGGCAAGCTCCAGACAATAGCCAAGCCCCGCGGACGCAAGCAGGCAACCGCCGCTCTCATCGAGGACGTCAAGAAGTCGATTCGTCCCGATATCGGCACATTTATCCTCATCGGACATGCCGACAACCTGACAGCCGCCGAGGAAATCCGCAACGAGCTGAAAGAGCTCTATCCTAATTTCACCATCGGAATCACCGACATCGGACCGGTAATCGGCGCTCATGTCGGACCCGGAATGACAGTGGTCATCCATTGGGGAGACAGACACTGAATAAAAAATTAAAGCGGAGTGAAAACCACTCCGCTGTTTTTTATTTCGACTTGTTTCGCTTCTCCTCGATAAAGTTCGTCGCCTCGGCGTCAGCAATGTTGAGAGCCTGTGCCAACGGATAATCCCGGAGAGCATTTCCGACAAGCCTTGTGTCCTCACCCATCGAGAAGCCCATGTGCCATCTGATAGCCATAGCCTCGTCCCGGGTGAGCTTCATAAACCCCGAAACGATATATACCGACTTCTCGCCGTGACCATAGGGGAGGGTGTCGTTATATTCGTAATAGGGAACCTTCTCCCATTGTCCCGTCTTGTCGTTCTTGACGTTTCGCATGCTTACGACGTATGTATTCGTCTTGCATACATCGTGCAGAAGCGCAACGATAGCAATCGACTCGTCGCTGAACGAAAGCCCGAAGCTTTTCGCTCTGTCCGTCTCGAGATAGGATTTCAGGCACTCATAAACGTTGATGGAGTGCTCGCAGAGTCCACCCTCGAAGGAGTTGTGAAACCTCGTCGAAGCCGGAGCAGTGAAGAAGTCGCAGTTTTTTGATTGAAGATATTCAAGAAGCTTCTCCGAGCCCTCGCGCTTGATATTTCCGGTGTAAATCTCTATGAATCTGTTCTTATATTCCTGTGCATCTAAAGTCACTTTTGCTTTCCTCCCGTAATTTCGCTATCCTGATTGTATCATAAATTCCCGACGATTTCAACTATGTTTCCAAACTGTAATAGATTTTCGAGCCCAAAGACCTTGCACTAAATCGCAAAAGGTGCTATAATAGCATAGATAGTAATGTAGCGCAGTGTGCCTACTGTAATATAAACGAAAAGAGGTAATATGGATGCCGAGAAGCATGACCGGCTACGGACGAGCCAAGAAGACATTCGGAAATCGCGAGATAACCGTTGAGCTTCGTGCCGTCAATCACAGATTTTTCGAGTTCAGCGCAAAATACCCTCGTCAGTACGCCTTTATCGAGGACAAGCTGAAAGCCCTTTATGCCGCAGAAATCAACCGCGGCAAGGTTGAATCATATATAACAATCAATACAACCGACGGCTCCGATGTGAACGTAAACGTAAACAGTGAACTTGCAAAGAATTATATCAATGCTCTTCGCACTGCGGGAACAGAGCTCGGGCTCCGCGACGATTTGACACTTTCTCAGCTTTTCAGAATTCCGGATATCTTCACCGTTACCAAGCAGGAAACCGACGAAAACGAAATCTGGCAGGAGGTCTCCGAGGTGGCAACGGAAGCTCTGAACGGCTTTGTAGCTATGAGAGAAGCCGAGGGCGCACGCCTGAAAGCCGATATTTTGGTGAAGCTTGACAGTATCGAAGCAATGGTATGCGAGATAGAAAAGCGTTCTCCCACTGTTACGGAAGAGTATCAGAAGAGGCTCTATCAGAGGCTTCAGGAGGTCCTTGACGGCAAGAATATCGACGAGGCGAGAATCCTCACCGAAACCGCAATCTTCGCCGACAAAACAGCTGTCGATGAAGAGACGGTAAGGCTCCACAGCCATATCGCCGCATTCCGCGAACTGCTTGACGAAACCGAGCCAATCGGCAAGAAGCTTGACTTCCTCGTTCAGGAGATAAACAGAGAGATAAATACCACCGGCTCCAAGTGCTCCGACCTTACGATAACAAAAATCGTCGTCGAGCTCAAGAGTGCGGTCGAAAAGATAAGAGAACAGATTCAGAATATCGAATAGGAGAGATAATATGAACGTAGTTGATATCGGCTATTCCTGCTACGTCTCGACGGACAAGATTGTGGCGGTAGCCTCTCCCGACACCTCCCCGATAAAGCGAATCATTCAGGAGGCAAAGGATCGTGGCTCGCTCATCGACTGCACCTTCGGCAAGAAGAACAAGTCGGTCATCATCACCGTCAGCGACCACGTCATACTCTCTTCAAGGACAGCCGAATACATTTTAGGGACAGACAAAGGGGACGTTGAAAATGAATAAAGGCGTGCTGTACGTCTTCTCCGCACCGTCCGGTTGCGGTAAGGGAACAGTGCTTACGGAACTGAGAAAACGGATGCCGGAGCTTAAATACTCCGTCTCGGCAACCACCCGGGCACCGAGAGACGGCGAAGTCGACGGAGTGCATTATTATTTCGTTACAAGAGAACGCTTCGACGAGCTGGTCAAAACCGGTGGAATGCTCGAGCATGCGACCTTCTGCGGCAATTCCTACGGCACACCGAAGGAAAAGGTTTTCGAGTGCCTTGATAACGGAATCGACGTAATCTTAGAGATAGAGACCAAGGGCGCCATGATGGTTAAGGAGTCCTATCCCGAAGCTGTGATGATATTCATGCTTCCGCCGTCAATCGGCGAACTCCGTCGCCGCCTCGAAAACCGTCATTCCGAAACCGAAGAAGTAATCAACGGCAGAGTAAAAGAAGCGGCAAGAGAAATCGCCGTCGCCGAGAATTACGATTATGTGTTTGTAAACGACGATGTTTCGGAAGCGGTTGAAACCCTCTATCGGATAATGACAGTATCAAAGAATTTAGTTAAGATAAACCAAGATCTAATAAAAGGAGTGTTAGACAAATGTTGAGACCTTCAAGCTCACAGATTTTAAAAAGCGGCGAGAGTGTATACTCTCTGGTAGTTGCGGTTGCAAAGCGTGCAAGAGAGATTATCGACACCGCCTATGAAAACAAGGAAGTAATCGACGTAAAGCCTGTCAAGACCGCCGTCGACCAGTTCGCAAACGGCGAGTACAAGCTCATTGAAGATCCGTCCCTCAAGAAAACTCTCAAGAGATGAGCGGCACGTCCGTCCACGCGGCCACGTCCGTCCATGCGGCAAAGGTAGTCATGTCGGGAGCCGACTATGGCTATGATAACGAATATACCTATCGCTATCCCGATATTCTTTTCGGGACGGTTCGTGCCGGCATGCGTGTCCTCGTCCCGTTCGGCAGAGCCAATACTAAGCGAATCGGTCTTGTCACCCGGGTCTACGAAAAGGAGCTCACCGAGGGCATCACTATAAAGCCTATAATCAGCCTTATCGACCGTGAGCCTCTGATAAATGACGAGCTTCTTGACATGGTTTTTTGGCTCAAGGAGCACACCTTCTGCACCTATTTTGAGGCATACAGGACCATAGTGCCGGCGGGCTACACCGTCATTCGTAAGAGCGTCTATACTCTTTCGAATCACAAGCCGGATGTCCAGCTGACAGATGAAGAATCGAAGCTCTATCAGGCACTACTCGGCGCACAGTCCCAAAAAGAGTTTGACAGGATTTTAGATGACACCGCAAATGCCGAAAAGGAGTCTTTGATTCAGTCCCTTTCGGATAAGGGCATCCTCGAAGAGGAGGACGAATTCAAGCGCCGCGTTGGAGACGAAACGGTCAGAATGGTCAGGCTTTCCCCGGATTATCAGCCGGACGGCAAAGCCTTCACCCCGAAGCAACAGCTCGTCGTCGATTTTCTTGAGGAAAACTCGTCGGCTTCAATAAAAGAGCTTTGCTATATTCTTAGCGTAACCCAGACAATAATCACCTCGATGCTCAAAAAGGGCATCCTTGAGGAATACAGATACGAGTCCCTTCGGACACCCAAAAACATAACCGAGCAGAAGCTTTCTTTGGATAGCGTGGTCCTTTCGGACGAGCAGAAAGAAGTCTATGACGGCATCTCAAGGCTCCTGGACGAGGGGAAACCGGCGGGAGCACTCCTTCACGGAGTCACCGGAAGCGGCAAAACCGCGGTATTCATAAAGCTGATTGAAAGAACGATAAAATCCGGCAAAGGCTGTATTCTGCTTTTGCCCGAAATATCATTGACCCCTCAGATGGTTTCGAAATTCTGCGCCTACTTCGGCGACACAGTCGCAGTGGTTCATTCGAGCCTGTCTTTGGGACAAAGAATGGATGAATTCAAACGCATTTCTCGCGGAGACGTGAAAATAGTCATCGGCACGAGAAGCGCCGTCTTCGCCCCGATGCCCGATATTGGGCTCATAATCATGGACGAAGAGGGCGAGAGCAGTTATAAATCCGACGCTTCACCCCGCTATCACGCCCGCGACGTAGCAATCAAAAGATGCGGTAACCATAACGCGCTTCTTCTTATGGCGTCGGCGACGCCCTCGCTCGAAAGCTACTACTATGCAAAAAGCGGCAGATATCACTTATTCGAGCTCAACCACCGCTACAGCGGCTCAAAGCTCCCTCAGGTGGTGGTTGCCGATATGCTCCTCGAAGCCGAGGAGGGAAATGGCGGCGTCTTCTGCACCGACATGGTCAGAAGAATCTCGGAGGAGACGAAAAAGGGCAAGCAGACTATTCTTCTTCTCAATCGCCGAGGCTTCAACACCAATGCCACCTGCCTTGATTGCAGGACGGCTGTCAAGTGCCCTCGCTGTCAGGTCCCGCTGACTTATCATAAATCGAGCGGAAAGCTCATCTGCCACTATTGCGGCTATTACGTCTCGTTCACCGGCAAATGCCCCGAATGTGGAAGCGACAGGGTAAGGCTCACGGGACTCGGCACCCAACGTCTCGAGGAAGAGCTCACGAACGCTTTTCCCGACGCAAGAGTTTTAAGGATGGATGCCGACACAACCTATTCAAGATATGCTTATGAAGAGAAGTTTGCGGATTTCGAGGCGGGCAAGTATGACATAATGCTCGGCACCCAGATGATTGCAAAGGGTCTCGACTTCCCGAACGTCACAACAGTTGGCGTCATCTCGCTTGACAATTCCCTCAATGCGGGGGACTATCGGAGCTACGAAAGAACCTTCTCGCTTCTCACGCAGGTATGCGGCAGAGGCGGCAGGGGAGATTCGGAGGCTGTCGCCTATATACAGACCTTCTTCCCCGACCACCATATCATCAAGCTCGCTTCCGAGCAGGACTACAAGGGCTTTTATGAGCAGGAGGTTTCGCTCCGTAAAGAGCTCATCTACCCGCCATTCTGTGATATCTGCACGGTTTCATTCTCGTCGACGATAGAATCGGACGCACTCCGAGCCGCAAACGAGTTTGTCTCGATGATGCGCCATAATCTTGATGCCGTGGATAAGAAGTTTCCGCTAAGGGTTCTCGGACCCGCAAAATCCGGCTACGGCAGAATCGGCGGCAAGTACAAATATGCGCTGACGATAAAATGCCGGCTCTCAAATGCTTTCCGGAGCTATATGTCCGGGCTTCTCAAGGAGACATACAAGAATAAAAGCTTTTCCAACGTAAAAGTCTACGCCGACATAAACGGCGATTCATAAAACATAGGAGGAATGCCACTTGGCACTGAGAAAAATAGTAATCGACGGAGATCCGGTGCTTCTTAAGACCTGCAAGCCGGTGGAAAAATTCGACCAACGTCTCGGAGAGCTCCTTGACGACATGAAGGACACCATGTACAAAGCCGAAGGCGTCGGACTTGCCGCACCTCAGGTTGGCATAATAAGACGTGCGGTTGTCATAGATACAGGTGAGGGGCTTTTCGAACTTGTCAACCCCGAGATAACCTACCGTTCCGAGGAGACCCAGCGCGAAGTCGAGGCTTGTCTTTCCTATCCCGATATCGCCGGCTATGTCACCCGTCCGAAAACCGTTAAGTTCAAGGCACAGAACCGCCTCGGCGAGTGGTACGAAAAGGAGGTCAGCGACCTGTTTGCAAGATGCGTCTGCCACGAGCTCGACCATCTTGACGGCGTAACGCTCCCACAGAATATCGAAGAGATTTACGAAGAGCCCGAGGAGGAATAACTCAGTTTATGAGAATTGTTTTCATGGGAACGCCGAGCTTTGCGATTCCGTCGCTTGAAGCCTTGATTGAGAACGGGCACACCGTCTCTGCGGTCTTTACCCAGACCGACAAGCCGAAGGGCAGGGGAAACAAGATAGCTTTTTCTCCCGTCAAGGAATATGCGCTCGCACATGATATGCCTGTTTATCAACCGAATTCCCTCAAAAAAGAGATTTCGGAGTATCTGCCGATTCTCGAAGAGCTGAACCCCGACATGATAGTCGTTGCGGCTTACGGGAAGATTCTTCCGGTTGAGATTCTGAATCTCCCGAAGTATGGCTGTATCAACGTTCACGGCTCGCTTCTCCCGAAATATCGCGGAGCCGCCCCGATTCAGTGGACGGTTCTTAACGGCGACGAGTTCGCCGGGATAACCACCATGCAGATGGCGGAGGGTCTCGACACCGGCGACATGCTCTTATCTGAAAAAGTAGCCGTCAGGGAAAACGAAACCGCATCGGAGCTCTACGACCGCCTTTCCTATATCGGCGCAACGCTTCTTATAAAGACAATAGACGGGCTTGTCAAAGGCGAGATAACGCCTGTCAAACAGAACGAAGCCGAATCTTCCTATGCCCCGATGCTCACAAAAGACATGTGCGCAATAGATTTCACAAAGCCCGCAACCGAGGTTCATCACAAGATTCTTGGGTTGTCCGATTCTCCCGGGGCTTGTTGCTATCTCGACGGCAAACGCCTGAAGGTTTACAGAAGTGAGCTCGTTTCGACCGAGAATGCAAATCCCGAAGCGGGAATAATTATAAATGAGCACGATTTCACCGTTTCTTGCGGTGTCGGCTCGATAAGATTTACGGAAATCCAGGCGGAAGGCTCCAAGCGGATGAGCGTTTCCGACTATTTAAGAGGCAGACCCGTAAAAAAGGGCACGCGCCTGACCTCCGCTCAATAATCCAATAACAGACGAAAGTAGAAATATAAATGCAGACACCGAGAGAGATTTGTTTGGGACTACTCCTGAAAGTCGAGAAAAATTCAAGCTTTTCGAGCATTGCGCTCGACAATACGCTTTCAAGAAACTCGGGTCTTTCGGACGTCGACCGGCGGTTTATCTCCGCTCTCTACTACGGCGTCATCGAAAGAAGAATCACCCTTGACGCCGTTATCGGAAAATATTCGAAAAGACCGATAGAAAAGCTTTCTTTAGAAATCCGGGAAATTCTCCGAATGGGAATCTATCAGCTTCTCTATATGGATTCCGTTCCCGACAGCGCCGCAGTCGACGAGAGCGTCAAACTCACAAAACGCAATAATCAGTCGGCATCCGGCTTCGTGAATGCGGTCCTTCGAAGCTTCATCCGTGACGGCAAAAAGCTTCCGTTTGACAACCTGTCTCTTAAGTATTCCTGCCCCGAATGGCTCGCAGACATGTGGCTTCGGGATTATGGCGAGGAGATTGCGCTTTCTATTCTCAAAGCTTCCCTTGGAAGACCGCCGACAACAGTCCGCTTCAACACTGCTAAATTCGCAAGTTCGGACATACTCTCAGAACTCGCAAAAGATAATATAGAAGCCGTTTCGAACGAAGTGATTCCCGACTGCTACGACCTGAAGAATTGCGGTTCCGCCGAGAGGCTTTCGGCATACAAAGAGGGCATGTTCCACGTTCAGGATGCCTCCTGCCAGATTTGTGCCTCAGAATTGGGCGCAAAAGAGGGCGAAACAGTCCTCGACGTATGCTCCGCTCCCGGAGGCAAGGCGTTTACGATTGCGGAAATTATGGACGATGTCGGAAATGTCTTTGCTTTTGACCTGCACGCAAACCGAGCAAAGCTCATCACAGAGGGCGCGAAGAGGCTCAACTTGAGCATTATTTCGGCATCCACCAATAACGCAAAAATCTTCAACAGCGAGCTCCCGATGGCGGACAGGGTCCTTTGCGACGTTCCGTGCTCCGGTCTCGGAGTAATCGGGCGCAAGCCGGAGATTAAATATAATTATTCATGTGAGGACGATTTGGGGCAGTTCCCGATAGTTCAGTATGAAATATTGAAGACATCATCCCAGTATGTAAAGCCGGGCGGAACTCTTGTATATTCAACATGCACTCTGAACCGCAACGAAAACGACAACATAGCCGAGAGATTTTTAAAAGAAAATCCCGATTTCGAGGGCTCAAAGCTGTCCCACTTTGATGATTACAAAGCAACCGTAACGCCTGCGACCTGCCAATATGGCGGAGACGGGTTCTTCATGGCGAAATTCTTAAGAATCGGGTGAACATCTTGACTGATAACGCAAGACTTGATATACTGTCAATGAGCCTTGAAGAACTGACGGACAAGATGCGGGAGTCTGGCGAAAAGAGCTTCCGGGCATCTCAGATTTACGAATGGCTCCATGGGAAGCGGGTAGGAGATTTCTCGGAAATGACGAATCTCTCGCTTGCATTGAGAAATAAGCTCTCGAATGAGTTTTATATCGAAAAGCTTTCCTGCGTCCGAAACCTCAAGTCAAGCCTTGACGAAACCGAGAAGTTCCTTTTTGAGCTGTCAGACGGCAACCATATAGAAACGGTCCTTATGAGCTATGAGCACGGCGATTCCTTGTGTGTTTCAACTCAGGTTGGTTGTAAAATGGGATGCAGATTCTGCGCTTCGACCATAGCCGGTTTCAAACGAAGCCTCAAGCCCTCCGAAATTCTTTTGCAGCTTTACGAAGCAGAGAGGATTTCAGGCAGGAAAGTCTCGAGCATAGTCCTTATGGGCATCGGCGAACCGCTTGATAATTTCGATAATGTCGTGAGATTTCTCGAGCTTCTGTCAAGCGAAAAGGGCACCAACATGAGCCTGAGGCATGTCTCGCTTTCAACCTGCGGGCTTGTCGACAAGATTTATGAGCTTGCGGAGCTGAATCTCGGACTCACGCTTTCTATTTCTCTCCATGCGACCACCGACGAAAAGCGAAGCGCATTGATGCCGGTGAATAAGAGATACAATATAAGCGAGTTAATGAAGGCATGCCGTGACTATTTCGCAACTACGGGCAGAAGAATCTCGTTTGAATACTCCCTGATAGACGGCACCAACGATACAATGGAGGACGCAAAAGAGCTCGCAAAGCTGGTAAGCGGAATGCCGTCGCATATAAATGTAATACCGATAAACAAAATCAAAGAGCGCGACTATCACTCTTCCCGCACCGCCGCCGAAAGCTTCTGCAAAAAGCTTCAGGGTCTCGGCGTGAACGCAACGGTCCGACGCACTCTTGGTGCGGATATAGACGCCGCCTGCGGACAGTTAAGGCGGGAATATGAAATATAAACACAAAATCAATTTGGAGGTGACAATGTGTTTGCAGCCGGAAAAACCGATATAGGAAAACTCAGAACTGAAAATCAGGACAAGTTCAGAATATGCGTGATAGACGACGAAACCGTCTTTTCCGTTGTTTGCGACGGTATGGGCGGAGCGGCATCGGGCGGTCTTGCCAGTGAAATGACCTCGAATGCCATCTATGAGCGGATTCAGCTCAGCTATCGCGGCGATATGGAGCCGAAGAGCGTCAAGTCGCTTCTTGTTTCCGCTGTCGAAGCGGCAAACGCCATTGTCTATAACAAAGCCGTCGAAGACCCGAGTAATGCCGGAATGGGAACAACCTGCGTCTCCGCTCTTGTACATAAGAATCTCTTAAGTATAACGAGCGTCGGTGACTCGAGAGCATACCTCATGGATGACAAGGGAATCAGGCAGATAACAAACGATCACACGGTTGTGGAGTACCTCTTCTCGAACGGCATGATAAGTGAGGAAGAGATGAAGAACCACAAGATGAAAAATGTCATCACCCGGGCGGTCGGGGTCGACAAAATCGTTGAGCCGGATTATTTCGAGGTTGACCTGACCGGTGGGGAATACATCCTAATCTGCACCGACGGACTTACGAACTACCTCACGAACGAGCAGATATATGAAATGGCTTACAAACAGCCAATAGAGCATGCCGTGAATGAGCTGATCGACACGGCAAATGCCCGGGGCGGCAAGGACAACATTACAGCCGTACTCATATCGGTTTAAAAGGAAAGGAGAAGTGATTATGGACAAATTCATCGGCTTGAAGCTCGACGGAAGATACCAGATTACCGAGCTCATCGGCGTCGGCGGAATGTCTGATGTCTACAAGGGCATAGACATAATGGAAAACAGAACCGTTGCCGTAAAGATACTCAAGAGCGAATTCGCCGAGAACGAGGAATTCGTCAGATATTTCAGAAACGAGAGCAGAGCCATTGCCGTTCTGTCTCATCCGAATATAGTCAAGATTTTCGATGTTGGTTATGAACATGACCTCCAGTATATCGTTATGGAGTATATCAACGGCATCACACTTAAAGAGTGCATCGAGCAGAAGGGGATGCTCCAGTGGCGCGAGTGTGTCCACTATACAATACAGATTTTAAGAGCCCTTCAGCTTGCCCATGACAGGGGAATCATCCACCGCGACATCAAGCCCCAGAACGTAATGCTTCTGGCGGACGGCACCATCAAGGTGATGGATTTCGGAATCGCATGCTTCTCCCACCAGAACGCAGGAACGAATACCGAGCGCACTATGGGCTCCGTTCACTATGTCTCTCCCGAACAGGCGAGAGGCGAGCGCACCGACGAACGAGGAGACATCTATTCCGTCGGTGCCATGATGTACGAAATGCTGACCGGCAGAAAGCCCTTTGACGGCGACACTCCTGTTGCGGTAGCGTTGAAGCACATGAACGAGGAGCCGGTAAGACCTTCCGAATATAACTCCAACATCTATAAGGGTCTTGAGGAAATAGTCCTCCGGGCTATGGAAAAGGACCCCACCAAGAGATATCAGTCGGCATCCGGCATGATTCGCGACATCGAAGCCTTCAAGAATGACCAGAGCGTCACATTTGGTTACTTCGACGAGCCTGTCAAGAAGCCCGAACAGCAGGCGGGACTTTTGGACGGCATCAAGACTACTGTCTCCAAAAAACGTGCCGCAAAGCCGAAGGTCAAGAAAGAAAAACCTAAGCCCGAGCCTGAGGAGGAGCCCGAGGAATATCCCGAAGAGGATTATGACGACGATGACGAAGAAGAGGAAGAGCGTCCACGTCACAATTTCATCCTTCCGATTCTTGCGGCTATGACCGTGACGGCGATAATCGTCTCGACACTTTTCATGGCAAACGTCATTCTGGGGGCTTTCCAGACGACGGCATCGTCTTCGAACGACTACACCATGCCGAATCTGATAGGACTTAACTACTATGAGGCGCGTTCGCTCTATTCCGAAATTCAGCTCGTCGCTTCCGAGGAATATAGCTCCGAATATGAATCGGGCATAATCATGGAGCAGGAAAAGGCGGAGGGAAGAATCGTCAAGGTTGGCGACGCTATCAAGGTAACCGTAAGCAAGGGCACGAGAACCGTCACGATTCCGGATGTCGTCAACTATCACTATTCGTCCGCATATGCCGCTTTGACGGGTGAATCTCTCACGGTTCAGCGAGTTGAAATAGAAAGCGACGATATTTCGTCAGGCTACGTCGTCAAGACCGACCCCGTTGCATATTCAACCGTTGAGGAAGGTACGACCGTCAAGGTCTATGTAAGTATCGGTCCTTCAACCGAGGACACTACGGTTCCTTCATTGGTCGGCAAGACAGCTTCTGAGGCTCAGAGTCTCCTCGAAGATAACTATCTCGTACCAAAGACACAGTATGTCGAATCGAGCGAGGAAGCCGGCACAGTCATCGACCAGAGCGTTGAAGCCGGTGAAACCGTAACGAGAAATACCACTGTCACCATTTACGTCTCTGACGGTACCGTTACCGAGGAAGAGGAAGTGGATTTGGGCGACGGAATAACCGATGAAGATGATACATCAACAACAACCGTCATCAACAATGGCGGAACAACCAACTCAACCGACAACACGGAATTGGACGGCAACACGGTTATCCTCAATATCGACATCCCATCCAAGGCTACAAACACCTACTATGTAACCGTTTACAACAGCGAAAACGGCGAAGCTCTGACGAGCACCATCACTATGAACGGCTCCGAGTATGCAGGCGGAACGTTGTCAATAATGCTGACCGGCGAAGGCTCGATGACCGTATATGTCATGGCAAAGAGCCCGAGAACGGGTCTCCAGATGACGTTTGCCGAGTACGAGATTGACTTCACGACCGGCACATACTACCGTTCGAATTACTGGTCGTCCGCATTCACAATTATTGATTCCTGATGACGTTTGAAGGAGTAATAATAAGCGCGTTCGGCTCCGGCTATAAGGTAGCCGCATACGACGGAACAACTTACATCTGCAAAGCAAAGGGAATATTCCGTAATCGGGATATTTCCCCTTGTTGCGGCGATAGGGTGACTGTTGAGATATCAGATAATTCTGAGCCGCTTATAACCGAAATTCATCCCCGGCGCAACGAGATTATAAGACCGCCCCTTTCGAACCTCGACCAGATGGTCTTTATAATGTCGACCTGCGAACCTCCGCCGAATCTTCTGATGCTCGACAAGTTCTCCGCAGTGGCGCAGTATAAGGGCATTGAATCGGTTATCGTCTTCACGAAGACAGACAAACAGCCCGCAGACGAATATATTAAGATATATCAGGGCGTCTATCCCGTTTTCGAGGTGAATAACGAAACCGGTGAGGGCTGTGATAAGGTCAAGGAAGCCCTCAAGGGCAAGTTTTCCGCCTTCTGCGGCAACTCCGGAGCAGGGAAGTCCTCTACTATTAATAATATCTGTCCCGAGCTCGGACTCGCAACAGCCGAGATAAGCAAAAGCCTCGGCAGAGGTAAGCACACAACACGTCGTGTCGACATCTTCGAGCTTGACTGCGGCGGCTACATAGCAGACACGCCCGGATTCTCGACCTTCGAGACCGGGAAGTATGACACCATTCTCAAGGGCGAGCTTGCCGATTGCTTCCCTGAATTCCGTGAATATCTCGGTGAGTGCCGTTTTCAGGATTGTTCTCATACGAAAGAAACCGGTTGCGCTATTTTGGAAGCTGTTAAGAACGGCAAAATCTCCGAAAGCCGCCACAGAAGCTATTGCGAGATGTATCGCGAAGCGTCTTTAATTAAGCCGTGGGAGCTCAAGGACAAACAGAAGCGTTAGCAATTTTCGATTTCCCGAATATTATGTACAAATACATATGTATGGGAGGAATCAGCATGAAAGTTGTTATCGTCAAGCCGTCGAAGCCTATAAGAGGTATTCTTCGGGCTATCTTCGGAATTAAAAAAGAAGCCGGCTGCTAAGATTAATTTGTCCCTTGCCTTAGTGTAAGGGACATCTTTTCATAAAATCCGTAATAGAATTCAGTATGCTATCATTCAGAATTCTAAAAACAGACATCCATATCGGTTTCGGATTTTTACTTGTAACCGCCGTAAGCTTTCTGGAGCCGAACGCCATAACGGGCGCATGCCTGTTCTTCTGCTTTATGCACGAGCTCGGGCACCTGTTTGCAATGAAGATTACCGGTGCAGAGGTGACCGCCATCCGCTTTTACGGTGGAGGAATCGGCATCTCGGCAGACATAGAAGAGCTGAGCAAGCCGTCAAGACTTCTCATCTATTCTGCGGGATGTCTGACAAACCTTGTGTTTGCATTGGTTTTGAAAGATCCGATAAATCTCGCCATAGCCATTTTCAATCTTATGCCGGTGAGCTATTTTGATGGTGGGATGATACTGCGGCTACTTTTCCCAAACAGTGAGAAGAATCTTAGTATAGTATCGGGAGTTACTATAATAGCGCTTATACTCGTATTTTTCGCATCTGCACTGACTGCACCGGCGGGAATTTCAATATCTCAAATAATGACATTGTTCGTAATAATCGCATCTGAGCTGATAGACAGGGAAGTATAAGCACTATGTTGTACAATTTGCACATACTAAGTGATTTTAGAGAACATGATTTTTACGAATCTCACTATTGAAACACCAGACCTGATGTGATATAATATTAAAGCATTTGAATTCCGTTGCGTGTTCCGAGCGCAAATGGGGGTTAATGCCGGTTTTATAACATGACATTAAAGCGGATAGTCCTCTGACTTCGTTACGCGGTCAAAATCACCGATAGAAGTGTATGAATGTCTGAAATCAAACAGGAGGAGTTTTAAGGTGGACGCTTTAAAAACAATCGCTCAGTCGAGCATGAAAACAGAAGTCCCTCAGTTTTCTGTCGGTGATACCGTAAGAGTACACGTCAGAATTCAGGAAGGTGACAAGTCGAGAGTTCAGGTCTTCGAAGGAACTGTAATCGCTCGCAAGCACGGTGGAATCAGCGAAACCTTCACGGTTCGCAGACTTTCCCATGGTTGCGGCGTTGAGAGAGTATTTCCTCTCCATTCTCCCGTCGTCGAAAAGGTTGAGGTCGTCAGACTCGCTAAGGTCAGAAGAGCTAAGCTCTATTACCTCAGAGACAGAGTTGGTAAGGCAGCCAAGACCAAGGACGCTATCAGATAAAATCGACTCAAGAGAGAAGCTCAGCGATGGGCTTCTTTTTTTGACGAAAACCAACGGAATCGGTCGGAATGTGTCGATATTCACATCGAATTTACATAGGCAAAATCCGGCTAAAAATTTCCTCGAATTTTTTGCAAAATCCCTCTTGACAACGTTCGCGACATGTGGTATATTAGTATCACTGTCCGCGAGGGAAACCGAGCGGATAAAAAATGCCCTTCAAAGCCTCGAAAAACTTTCAAAAAAAGTTTCAAAAAAGGCTTGACAAACTCGGGAAGACATGATATAATAAACA
>JAJQGT010000018.1:3253-175843 GCA_021201135.1 Oscillospiraceae bacterium | reverse complement strand
TCGCCTACGATACTTGGATGGTGACGTCCTGGGAAAATTGGTGTTGCCGACACTTACGAAATGAGAGCACATACTATTTATATTATGTGCTCTCGTTCGCATAAGACCCGAAATTCAATATTGCCTCTTAGCTCAGTCGGTAGAGCATCTGACTGTTAATCAGGGGGTCGTCGGTTCGAGCCCGACAGAGGCAGCCACAAAGCACTTGCAGTTTGCAGGTGCTTTTTTTAAAAAATTTTTCTCATCCTGCAATAATCCCTCTCCCAAATGTGTATTACTTATAGAAAAACTTTTCCAAGGAGGCACTATTATGAAAAGAATTTTAGCACTGATTTTAGTATTCGCGACTGCTCTGACGATGGTCGGCTGTGCGAAGAAGACGGTCACTTTCGACATTGACGGGGCTAGCAAGATTTTGCTTATGTCCGGCTCTTCGGGAGAGACGGTCGAAATCACCGATCCGGAGACTATCGCATACATCACCGACAACATCAATTCGATGACCTTCAATCGGGACGAGTCAAGCCGGCAACACAACGGCTGGAGCTACTCTTTAAGATGGTACGATTCTGAGGACAACCTGATTGAATATATCGTCGTCATGAGTGCCACTCGTATCGACTATGACAACTATTTCTATAATGAGATGGACGCTGATGTTGAGATAGATACAGCTTATCTTGAGGAGCTCCTGAGCGAGTAATACCGCACCCCGTCAACATTTCCAAAGCAAACTTTCAACAACATCACAAATTTTGACTACCTAAACAGACCGTTTGTCAATTCAGCTAAAATAGGTTCGATTCAAGCAACTTTATTTTGGCATAAGTTATTGACAAGCGGTCTCTTCTTTGATATAATAGAAAACGTTACAAGGTGGTTTTGTGAAAATCATCTCAAATGGGTGGCAGTATCTTCCGGACTGTGTCTTTTATGGAATGAAGTCATCCGAATAGTTCTTCTCTGAAAACGGATTTCGGGTTTTGTCCGCCAGGGAGAGACTTTACCAAGCAAATGCCTTTTTCATCAAAGATTTTTTTCCGCTTGATTGTGCAAAATTTCGGAAAAGGAATTTGCTTATAAGTGTTTATAGAGGATGAAACAGTGAATTTGTGCAACATGCACAAATCGACGGATTTCAATTTCGGAGGACGCCAATGGAAACAATCATAGCAACACACGGTCTGAGCAGAGATTTTCAGATTGGCGACGGAAGCGTGGTTCACGCGCTTCATGACATCAACATAACGGTGAACGAGGGCGGACTTACCATTCTGAAGGGTCGCTCCGGCTCCGGAAAGACAACTCTGATAAACCTCTTGGGTGCTCTTGACAGACCCACTTCGGGCGAAGTCTTCTTCGACGGGACCGACATCACAAAGCTGTCGGACAGTAAAAGAGATGAGCTCCGGCGCTACAAGATGGCGTTTGTCTTCCAGTCGGTGGCGCTGATGTCCTCGATGACGGCATACGAAAACGTCGACTTCGGTCTTCGGCTTTCGAAGTTCCCGTTTGCACAGCGCGACGAGCGAGTAAAGAAGTGCCTTGAGGAGGTCGGTCTTGCCAAGAGAATGAACCATCGCCCCGGCGAGCTTTCCGGAGGCGAACAGCAGAGAGTTGCGATAGCGAGAGCTCTGGCGCACGAGCCGAGAATAATCTTTGCCGACGAGCCGACAGCAGAGCTTGACACGGCGACCAGTCACCACATCGTCGAGCTTTTCAAGAGGCTTGTAATCACGGAAAAGATGACCATAGTCATGACGACCCATGACCCGAGCCTGCTGGAGATTGCCGACAGGGTTTACACTTTGGAGGACGGTGAGATTATTGACTGATGAAATAAGAGACGCCGTTCCGGACGAAGAAAAGAAACCAAAAGAAAAGAAGCAAAAAGAGCCTAAAGAACCCAAAGAAAAGAAGCTATCAAAGAAAAAACAGAGAATTCTTGAGCATGAGCAGGAGATAACGGCTCCCACCACGGAGTACGCAATCGAATGCGAAAACCTCGTCAAGATTTACAAGACAGATCAGATTGAGGTTGTGGCACTTCAGGGTCTTGACCTGAAGGTCAAAAGAGGCGAGCTTGTCGCGATAGTCGGAAGCTCCGGCTCCGGAAAATCGACGCTCCTCAATATGCTCGGCGGACTTGACAAGCCGTCGGCGGGGTCTCTCAACGTGAACGGCAGGAATCTTCTCAAGTTCACCGAAGAGGACTACATGCTCTATAAGCGCAACATGGTCGGGTTTGTCTGGCAGAACAACGCAAGAAACCTTGTTCCGTACTTAACGGCGGAGCAGAACGTCGAGCTTCCGATGCTCCTTCAGGGGCAGAAGCAAAGACGTGAGAGAGCCTTGGAGCTCCTTGATGCCGTGGGGCTTTCCCACAGAGTGAATTCGAGACTTGACCAGATGTCGGGCGGCGAACAGCAGAGAGTCGCGATTGCGATATCGCTCGCAAATAACCCGCAGATTCTTCTTGCCGACGAGCCGACGGGATCGGTCGACACAAAGACCTCCGATCAGCTCTTGCAGGTCTTCAAGGACCTGAACCGCACGAGGGGAATTACGATCGTAATCGTAACCCACGACATGCGGCTTGCAAAACAGATAGACAGAGTAATAGCAATAAGGGACGGCAGAACGTCCAGTGAAATAATCAAAAAGTCGCATGCCGAAATCATGAGGGAATCGCAGAGCCTCGAAGAGATGGACGAGGAACTCACGAAATCGGTGACTGAGGGCGAACCGGACTTCGTTTCCGAAGAGCTTGTGGTCCTCGACCGCACGGGACGGCTCCAGCTTCCGAAGGAGTATCTCGAAGAGCTCGGAATGAAGGGCGGTGACCGAGTCAAGGCTGACCTTGACAAGGATGCCGAGCGAATCTATATTCGCAAGGCGGAATAAACTTTTTATAACCTGTAAGGAAGAATATAAGCATCTGACCGGAAAATGTACACGAACCGGTCGGAGCAATTTAGAAGAAAGGTGGATACCACAGTGAAAAACAAACTGTTCGGGGACAATAAGTTCGGGAATAGACTGTTTATGCGTTCGTTGTCGCTCGTGCTTGCGCTTGCGATGATGGTGCCGTTTGTCGGCACGGTTTATGCGGACAGCGACACTTCCGAAGAGGAAGAAACGTCGACCTCTACGACTTCCGTCGCCGAAACATCCGCACAAGCCATTGACGATGCTTCGAGAGCCAACAGCTACTCGACATTCTATGACAGCCACGCAGACGACCCGAGACCGGACGACGAGATTGAAATCGCCGGCGCCGACTACTCCTACGTCAGCGATGAGACGGGGGCATATGTCGATACAATCGAAGATGTTGAGGCTCTGGTTCTCCCGGAAGAGGAAGCGTATGTTGAGTATACGTTTACCGTTGAGGAAGCGGGCATCTATAACATAGAGATTATGTACTATGCTCTTGCAAGCACCGCCAACGACATCGAGCTTGCCCTCTATATCGACGGCGAGCTTCCGTATTCGACCGCAGAGAGAATTCTTTTGAGCAAGGTCTGGGCTATCTCCGAGAGCTCCTATGAGTATGACGAGGATGGCAACCGCAGCTTCAGAACAGATATCAGCGGCAACCAGGTAAGACCTACCCTCGAGGAGTCCCTCGCATGGCAGACAACCTTCTTTGAAGACACCGACGGTCTTTATAACGACCCGCTCGAGTTCTACTTCACCGAAGGCGAGCACACAATAACAATCAACTCGGACAAGGCAAGATTTGCAATAGCTTATCTCAAGATTTGCAATGAAGAGGATGCGGTTTCTCTTACCGAGACCGACACCGTCACCACCGACGAGTCCGTAGCTTCCGAGTCAACCGGCATCTACATCCTTCTTGAAGGTGAAGATTGCACCAGCACCTCGGATATAACCATTTATCCTACTCAGGACCGTTCCACCTACCTCACTTCTCCCGCCGCTTCTTCCAAGCAGGTTTACAACACCATCGGCTCGGAGACCTGGAAGGATTCCGGAATGAGCGTTACATGGACGTTCACAATGGAGGAAGCCGGCTGGGTCAAGATTGGCATCCGCGCCATTCAGGATGAAATGAGAGGACTCTTCTCCAACCGTACTATTTATATAGACGGCGAGGTTCCCTGCGAAGAGGCTGAGGCTGTCAAGTTCTACTACTCCAACAGTTGGTCTGTAACAACTCCGACAGATGAAGACGGCAACACCCTTTACTTCTATCTTGAAGCGGGCGAGCACACCATCACCCTCGAAGCTGTCCCGGGCGAAATCGGCGAAATCATGCGTGAACTCGACGACCTCGTCTATGAGCTCAACAGCTACTACAGACAGATACTCATGATTACGGGCTCCGACCCCGATGAGTACACCGATTATATGGTTCACAAGCAGATTCCCGATCTTCTTACTGATTTCCAGACCTATGCCGACGAGCTCAGAGCTCTCAAGCTGAAGATTGAGGAAATCGCCGGAACCTCCGGAACAGAAGCCGTTTCACTCGAAACAATGGCTCAGCTCCTTGACAAGATGATTGACCGTCCGGACGACATCCCCGCAAAGCTCAGTCAGTTCAAGGACGACGTCACCGCACTTTCTCAGTGGATGACCGACTACCGCAGTCAGTACCTCGAGGTTGACTTCATCGAAATCACCTCAGCCGACATAGAGTTCACATCCACCGATGAAAGCTTCTTCAAGTCGCTCCAGTTCAGCTGGGATCAGTTCATAGCTTCCTTCTTCGAAGACTATAACAACCTTTCCGACGGCGGCGAAGATGCCCTCGAGGTCTGGGTTTCCCTCGGACGTGACCAGGCTCAGATCGTCAAGGAACTTATCGACTCCTACTTCGTTGAGGAGACCGGCATTGCAGTAAATGTAAGCCTTGTTCAGGGCGGTATCATCGAGGCAACGCTTGCAGGAAAGGGACCTGACGTCGCGCTCTTCGTAAGCGGCGACCTGCCGCTCCAGCTCGCCATCCGTGACTGTCTTGTGGACGTTTCACAGTTTGACGACTACGAGGAGGTAATCGAAAGATTCTCCGACAACATCATGACGCTTTATACATACGGCGACGAGGTCTTCGGACTCCCGATTTCACAGACCTTCTCTATGATGTTCTATAGAACCGACGTACTCGAATCGTTCGGATTCGACGAGCCGCCGGAGACATGGGACGAACTTATCGACATGCTCCCGACTATCCAGCGTAGCTACATGAACGTCGGCTTCAACTTCGACGCATATGCAACGTTCATGGTTCAGAGCGGAATGGATTACTACAACACTTCCAAGACCGCAACAATATTCGACGATATCACGGCGGTTGAGTGCTTCGAAACATGGACAGAGTTCTATACTCTCTACTCCTTCGAGCAGACCTTCGACCAGTTCTCAAGATTCCGTACAGGTGAGTATCCGATAATCATCACCGGCTACACCTTCTATAATCAGGTTTACACCGCGGCGCCCGAAATCAGAGGTCTTTGGGACTTCGCTCTGGTACCCGGAACCGTTCAGGAAGACGGAACAATCAACCACGCAACCACTTCGACAACAACCGGCGCCGTAATCTTCTCGAAGCTTTCTCAGGAACAGAGAGAAGACGCTTGGGAGCTCATCAAGTGGTTCACCGAAGCCGACATTCAGGCTCAGTACGGACGTTCACTCGAAGCCCTCTTAGGTCCTCTCGGACGTTTCGACACCGCAAACCAGGAAGCTCTGACACAGCTCTCATGGTCGAAGTCAGAGTATGAGCTGATTCTCGAGCAGATGAATTACACAACCGAGATTAGCCTTATCCCGGCAACATACATCGTTACCCGTAACATAACAAACGCATTCAGAGAAGTCGTCAACAACTACGCTAACCCGAGAGACACGTTGCTCTGGTACAACAGAGATATCAACGATGAAATCACGAGAAAGTACGAAGAGTTGGGAATTGACATCTCGACACTTGAATAAAGGAGGGGGTAAGTTTCATGGCAAAGGCTAAAAAAGAGCAAACAGCCGTAAAGCCGATAAACACAGAGAGCAAAGCCGCCTATACCTGGCATCTCATCAAGCAGAATAAAACTGTATATCTGATGATGCTTCCGTTCTTCCTGCTGTTCACCATCTTCACGCTGATTCCGGTTATCATGACGCTTCCTCTGGGTCTTACGAACTTCAACCTCGTACAGGCACCAAGGTATGTCGGACTCCAGAATTTCTACTCGCTGTTTGTAAACGACGATGTATTCATGACAGCTATCAAGAATACACTCATATTCGCAGTATTCACAGGTCCGTTCTCCTACGTTCTGAGCTTCCTTCTTGCATGGCTCATCAACGAAATGAACCCGTTCTTCAAGGTATTCTTCACCTTCGTATTCTACGCTCCGTCAATGACACCGTCGGCATACGTTATCTGGCAGCTCATCTTCTCAGGTGACTCCTATGGATACCTCAACTCGGTTCTCATGGACTTGGGAATTATCAACAACGCCATACAATGGCTGACGGACACGAGCTATATGATGGGGGTTGTAATCGTCGTCCAGCTCTGGTCGTCGATGGGTGCAGGCTTCCTTGCCCTCCGAGCCGGCTTCCAGAATATCGACAACTCGCTCTATGAAGCGGGCGCAATCGAAGGCATTCAGAACAGATTCCAGGAGCTCTTCACCATCACGATTCCCGCGATGGGACCCTCGCTTCTGTTCGCGGCGGTTCTGGCGATTTCCGGAGCTTTCACCTGCGGTACCGTAGGTTCAACGCTCTGCGGACTTCCTTCGACCGACTACGCAGTTCACACAGTCATGAACCACGCTCAGGACTATGGTACGATTCGTTACGAGATGGGCTACTCAAGTGCGATATGCTTGGTACTCTTCGCGGCGATGCTCATAGTAAATTACTTCATACGCAAGATTCTGAGCCGGTATACTGATGATTAAGGGGGTGGAAATGTATGGCATCTGATATCAGAGAAAATCAAGAAAAGCTCGCGAAAAAGCAGGAAAAAGAGTTAGCGAAGCTCAGGAAGAGACAGTCGAAGATAAAAATCGAGACCGTCCATGTCAAGAAGTCAAAGGGCAAGCACATCAACGGCTCCCTCGGCGGAGACATAGTAATCTTCATCTTACTTGCACTCCTCGGATTGTTCATGATATTCCCGCTTTACTACTCAATTATCCAGTCTTTGAAGCCTATCAGTGAGCTCTTCATATTCCCGCCGAGACTTTATGTAATCAACCCGACGATGGAGAACTTCTCAAACCTCTTCAAGGTTGCAGGTAACCTCTGGGTTCCGTTCTCGAGATACATTTTCAACTCCGTCTTCATCACGGTTGTTATCTCCGTAATCCACGTTTTCGTAGTTTGCTGTGCGGCGTATGCACTTTCAAAGTGCAAATTCCCGGGATACGGTGCTCTCAACTCAATCGTTGTAAATGCACTTCTCTTCTCCTCGACAGCGACATGGATTATGCAGTACATAGTCATCGCGGCATTGGGACTTATCAATACCTACTGGGCATTGATTCTTCCGAACATCGCAACATCAATGGGTCTTTACCTCATGCGTCAGAGTATGTCAACCATCAACGACTCGATTATCGACGCCGCCAAGGTTGACGGTGCGGGTCACTTCCGCATCTGCTGGCAGGTAATAGTCCCGAACCAGAAGCCCGCAATCGCAACCCTTATAATCTATGTATTCCAGGGTGCATGGAACATTCAGGGCGGTTCACTCGTTTACGAGGAGCAGTTGAAGACTCTTCCGACAATCATGAACCAGTTGGCAGCTTCAGGTATCTCGCGTCAGGGCATCATCTACGCTTCGGCTGTAGTGCTCATGCTCCCTCCGCTTATCATCTTCCTTGTAGCACAGAGCAACGTTATGGAAACCATGGCGAGCTCAGGTATGAAGGACTAACCCTTATGGGTTACACTATATAGAAAAGGAGACAGGTGATAAGCTGTGACATTAAACATCAAAAAAGCGTTGTGTATAATGCTCGCGGCAATGCTCACGGTCACGATGGCTGTGACGGCATTCGCCGACGACCCGTACACATCCTATAACTACAACGCGTGGAAAGAGGCTGTCCCCTCTCAGAACGGTTATCAGGTCACGGACACGATAACCGGTGCTGATATAGGACTTGACCAGCTTTCCGACCCCGACAGCGAGTTCTTCATCAGTGAAGATGAACCGGCTACTCTGTCGGATGCCAAGGACTTCTTCCTTTCCGCAAATGAGGAATGGTACATAGTTGACACCGGCAACAACCGTATAATCAAGACAGACCTTGAGTTCAATCTTCTTGCTTGCTACAAGACCTTCACGGGAAGCACCGTTATGACCGAAGTAACCCTTGAAGACGGAACAACCGAGCAACAGATTGTCAACACCCTCAAGAGCCCCTATGGTATCTACGTCGACGAGGACGACATCATGTACATCGCCGACAGAGATAACCAGAGAGTTATAAAGTGCAATCAGGATTGCGAAATCATCACCGAGTACACAAGACCTGATTCCGAGCTTTACGATTCAGTTTCATTCTACTGCACGAAGGTGCTCGTCGATGCGGCGAAGAACGTCTATGTTATCTGCCCCGCAGTAAACAAGGGTGCTATCATGTACTCCGCATCCGGAACCTTCCTCGGCTACTTCGGCGCGAACAAGGTTGAGGTTACGGCGACAGTCGTAATCAACAAGATGTGGAGAAGGATTGCAACCGAATCCCAGTCGGCAACACTTACAAAGGCTACTCCTGTTGAGTATGCAAACTTCGATATCGACGATCAGGGCTTCATCTACACCGTAACCGAAGCGGCGAACACCACTACGGACGCTGTAAAGAAGCTGAACCCGGCGGGCTCGAACATCATCTCGAGAACCGAGAACGGCGCCTCAATCGTATTCGGCGACCAGACGTCGGTAACCTACTCGGGCACGACCTATTCGACCCGACTGACCGACATCTCAATCGGTGACAACGGAATCGTCAACATCCTCGACTACACCTCGGGTCGTATCTTCCAGTATGACCGTGAGTTCAACCTCCTGTTCATCTTCGGATGCGATCAGGAAGACCAGAACGGCGGATTTGACAACCCGAACGCAATCGAGTCCTATGGCGACAAGATTTACATCCTCGATGGTCGTAACAACGACATCACGGTCTTCTCGGAAACACTCTTCGGCACCTATGTTCACGAAGCCGCCGAGATGTATAACGAAGGACTTTACGAAGAATCCCTCGAGCTCTGGCAGGACATCCTCAAGCGCGACGGTAACTACAACATGGCTTACGTTGCTATAGGCAAGGCTCTCCTCAATCAGGATGAGTATGAGGAAGCCATGAAGTACCTCAAGGCAGGTTATGACGATGAAGACTACGACAAAGCGTTCAAGTATTATCGTAAGGACCTCATGAGAAACAACTTCACTGCGGCAGTTATAGTAATTGCGGTTCTGATTGTTCTCTACATCGTTGTGAGAATGCTCCAGAAGAGAGGCAAGATTCCCGATCACCTCTGGCGGAGACTGTTCCGACTCATAGGAAAGGGAATAAAAACACTTGCGAATAAAATCGCAGGACTCTTTACAAAAAACAAGAAGGGAGGAGCAGTAAATGGTCTATGATATGACGCCGATTCAGTGGCTGAAGCACGTCATTTTCCACCCCATAGAAGGCTATGAGGACATGAGATGGAAGAAGCAAGGCTCCATGCCCATCGCAATAGTCATCGTGTTCCTTCTCCTCGTGGCTCAGGTAGTCAAAGCGCGAATGGGCGGTTTCGCATTCAACATGGCGGCATACTCGGACGTATTCAATATCGTTCCGATTATCACCCAGAGCGTTATCATCTATCTGGCGTGGGTAGTGGCCAACTGGTCGTTCTGTACGCTCCTTGATGGCGAAGGCAACATGCGCAGAATCGCAATCTATTCGGCTTATGCACTTGTTCCTTACATCGTCTGCACGGTTATCTCCACGATTATGACCTATGCCCTCACTCTTGATGAATCAATCTGGTCGAGTGCAATCTACTACGTTGGTCTTATCTGGACTGCGGTTCTGATAGTAACCGGCATGAAAGCGTGCCACCAGTATTCCTACACAAAAACATTCGTCTGCATAGCTCTGACAGTTGTCGGTATGATACTTATCCTTTGCATGTTCGTACTGATCCTGTCGCTCTTCCAGCAGGTATACGTCTTCTTCTACACCATCTATACTGAGATAATGTATAGAGTGAGAAGTTAAAGCGGAAAGGTGAGTGCAAATATGAAGAAAAAATTTCTCAGATTAATCGCCGGACTGCTTGTAATCACAATGCTCATGTCGATGACCGTCTTTACGGCGGTTGCGGAGGATGAGGAAGAAGAAGCAACGGCAGTAAGCGAAGAGGTCGTCGATGGGAGTGAGCCCGAGAACGACTTCGAAGAGCTTGAAGTCACGGACGAATTAGTCGATGCGTCGGAAGATGAAATAGCCGAGGAGACTGAGGATGAAGAAGCGGAAGCAGAAACATCCAACGAAGATTCCTCCGACGAAGAAACCTCCGAAGATTTAGTCGAAGGCACAGATACCGAAGATGATGAATCCGAAGATGCTGATGCTGATTCTGACTCTGAAGAAGAGGAAGAGGAAGAAGAGACCGTCGCCTACGTCACCGACGAGGAAGAAATTGCCCGCTGTGAAGTAGTCGCCGAGAACGACGAAGCCATCATGTATCTCGACAGAGATTACGAGCGAATCGGCGTTTACGTCAAGGCTTCCGGCAAGGTATGGTGGACGAACTGCGTTAATGCCCTTCTGGACGACGCCACCACCAAGTCCTCACTTCAGGAAAACCGTCTTTCGAATATCGCCGTAAGATACGGCAACGCAACAGACCTTATCGTTTCGGCTTACATCTATTCCTACAGACAGTCGACCGACAAGGAAGACACCGAGTTTGAGCTTGTAGACAACGGCGTCAAGGTTACCTACACCTTCTCGAGTGCAAAGGCAACCGTTCCGGTCTACTACATACTTGAAGACACATATCTCAGATGCTATATCAATACATCCGAGATAAAGGAAAAAGCCGGATATGTTGACGGCGAGGATGCTCAGGAATCCGATTCCGACGTTCTCATCCTGACAGAGCTTGCGATGAACCCCTATTTCGGTGCCGCAGACAGCGAAGCCGAAGGATATATGCTCGTCGCTGACGGCTCGGGTGCTATAATCAACCTCAACAACGGCAAGGGTAACTATTCAAACTACTCCTCCACCATTTACGGAAGAGACGCGGCAGACGTCAAGGACAATCAGCCTGACGAAGTCGAGCAGGTAACAATGCCTGTTATGGCTATGGTTCAGGGAAGTGACGGTCTTGTAATGGTCGCCACCCAAGGTGACACGTTCGCATCTGCCAACGCCGCAGTCGCCTATAACTCGGACGACAACTGCGGATATAACTACTGCTACTTCTCATTCACCCTTCGTTCCACCGATACCTACAGCATGTCGGGCGATTCAAGCTCAATCATCATGTTTGAAAAGGGCGACGGTTCGATTGCGGTTGAAACTCTTGAAGTCAGATACTACTGGGTAACTTCCGAAGAGGAAGAAGTAACCGTCACCGAAATTGCGGATGTATACCGTGACTACCTCATCGAAGAGGAAGGCTTGACAGCTAAGGCCGAATCCGACTATGCTCCTCTCTTTGTAGAGTTCTATGGCGGAACGCTCAAGTCGAAGTCAATCCTCGGTATCCCCGTAAACCTCAAGACCGCCTTTACCACCTTTGATCAGGCGGCAGAGATTCTCGAAGAACTCGTTGAGCTCGGAGTTGACCAGCTCGTCGTAAACTATAACGACTGGACGACCGACTCGATGACAGGAAAGCTTGATACAGCCGACAGCGTCGCGTCAGTCCTTGGCGGCAAGAGCGACCTTGAGGACCTTATCGAGTACTGCGAGAGCATCGGAGCTCAGTTCTACGGTTCGATTACCGATTACACCTTCTCCTCAAACGGCAACGGCTTCTGGACACTCTTCAACACGGCATACCGTGTATCGAAGTCCTACGCAAGACCCTATGAGTACAACATAGCCTACGGCACACCGAACGACGGTGTTGCTTCGGCACTTCTCTCGCCGAGGTCAATCTCGAAGCTTTCCACCAAGGTTACAAAGAACCTTGATAAGTATGACCTGCCCGGCGCGGGACTCGGCTCTTATGCGAACACCCTCTGGGGCGACTACTCCAACAAGAACCGCACCAACCGCGAGGTTACGGCACAGTACATCGTCGATTACTACAAGTCGGTTGCGGGAGTTGTTGACAGCATCATCGCCGACGCTCCGAACGCTTACCTCTATAGCTACGTCGACGTTATCCAGAACCTGACGCTCCAGTCGAGTCAGTTCAAGATCTTCGATGAGGACGTTCCGTTCGTACAGATTGTGCTCCACGGCTACATTCCTTATTCCACCGAGGCTATCAACGGCTCAGCGGATTCAATGGAGCTCTTCCTTAAGGCTATAGCTTCCGGCTCTTATGTCAAGTACACCTTCATCTATGAAGAGACTACCGAGATAGAAGACACCGACTATATCAATCTCTACTATGCAAACTATGCGGGATGGCTCGAACAAGCAGCCGCAGAGTATGAGCTTGCAAGTGAGATTTTAGCACCTGTTTCCGACGCTGTCATCACCGGATATGAAACCGACGGCTCGGTAATCACAACAACCTATGATAACGGTTATGTGACGACCGTAGACCTCACGACCGGCGAAATCACGGCAAACGGAAAGACCTATAACTATTCAGATTATGTTGACGAAGGAGGGATATTGAATGGCTGATACAGTAGTTAATGAAGCCGCTGAGGTTGCAGAGACCGTAAACGAAGCAGTTGAAGAGACTGTAGTCGAAACCGCAGGTAAGGCTTCAAAGAAATCCGCCAAGCCTCCGAAAGAGAAAAAGGCGAAGGGTATGAAAATCCCCTATGAGAGGCGTAAAGCGTTGTATGGCTATGGGTTCCTTGCCATCTGGATTTTGGGAACCATCTGGCTCTTCTTAAAGCCGCTCATCACGTCGCTTTGGTACTCTTTCAACACGACCAAGGTAACGGTCGGCGTCATGAAGACCACGTTCGTCGGAATCCAGAACTATATCGACGCATTCACAATCGACACCGATTACACGACAGCGCTCATTAATGTTCTTGGTGAAACACTTTGGTCAACGCCGGTTATCCTGATATTCTCACTGTTCGTTGCAGTTATTCTTAACCAGAAGTTCCACGGAAGAACCTTCGCTCGTGCGGTATTCTTCCTCCCGGTTATCATTGCAACCGGACCGGTTATGAGTATCATCAACGGCGATATGGACACCTCCGGATATTCCGGCGGTTCCGAAGCCTTCTCGACAATGTTCGAGACGGATATGGCGGGTGAACTTCTGACGTTCTTGGGAGTTTACAACATAAGTGACACTGTCACCGAGATGGTAACGTTGATTACATCAGATGTATTCAACCTCGTCTGGAACTCAGGTATTCAGATTATCATCTTCCTCTCAGCCTTGCAGAACATTCCCGTTTCCGCAAGAGAGGCGGCATCCATCGAGGGTGCAACCGCTTGGGAGTTCTTCTGGAAGATTACTCTTCCTTACATCAGCCCGATGATCGTTACAAACCTTGTTTATACGATTGTTGACTCGTTCGTTGCTACTGATAACGAGGTTATGACGCTGGTTCTTTCCGAAGCGTCTGACTGGAACCACGGCTACTCTGCGGCACTCGCATGGATTTACTTCCTGATTGTAATTGTAGTCCTGGGAATTGTACTCGGTATCATCAACAAGCACATCTACTACGAAGTATAAAGGGGGGAATCACAGTGGCTAAAGAAAAGAAAGAAAAGGTCGTAAAAGAAAAAGTCGTCAAGGAGAAGGCTGTCAAGAAAAAGAAGCCTCGCCGTAAGAAGGAAATGAGCACCGAAAAGGCTGAAAAGCTCTTTGAAAAGGAACGCAGACAGCACCTCAGAGAGAAAGAGAAAGCCTATAAGGAAGCCAAGAAGAACGGCACCCTCGACGAACGTCAGCTCGACCCCAAATACCTGTGGTATCTCCGCCGTAGAAGGATTTTCGGATGGGTTTGGCCTGTAGCCAGATTCCTCATCCTCTTCGGACTCTGCTTCGTAATCCTCTATCCGCTCATCTACATGCTCTCGACCGCTTTCAGACCGAGCGCTCAGATGAACGACCCGTCAGTCGTATGGATTCCCAAGTCGTTCACGCTCTCGAACCTTCAGGATGTCTGGGACGTTATGGACTTCGGAAATACGCTCCTGAACACCATCAGACTTAACCTCGTCTGCTCGCTCCTCTCGGTTGTAAGCTGTTGTCTTGCCGGCTATGGCTTCGCAAGATTCAACTTCAAGGGAAAGTCGCTCATGTTCGGAATCGTAATCATGCAGATTATCGTTCCCGCACAGATCACCGTTATCCCTCTCTACCTCCAGTGGGCATACTTCAAGTGTTTCGGACTTGTGGAGGTGGCGGCGAAAGCCGGCGCGACGACGTTCCTGGGAGTCGCCATTAACACTGCGTCGGACGGCGCGCACTATATCTCCCTCATAGACCATCAGATTGTAATGTACGTCCCGGCGATATTTGCAAACGGTATTCGTTCCGGACTGTTCATCTACATATTCAGACAGTTCTTCAGAGGACTCCCGATGGAGCTCGAGGACGCCGCTTACCTCGACGGTTGCGGACCGTTCAAGACCTTCATCCGAGTAATGATTCCGAATGCTTCGTCGGCATTCCTGACAGTATTCCTCTTCTCGATAGTCTGGTACTGGAACGACTACTACGTTTCGTCCACATTCTTCATCAACAACCACACGGTCGCACTACAGCTCCAGAAGCTATCGGCAACGCTCGATGCTCAGCTGTTCAACAACGCACAGGTTGGTACACGACGAAAGATTGTATGGCTCGAAGCCGGATGCTTGCTGTCAATCACGCCTATTCTGGTTATGTACATCTTCTTGCAGAAGTACTTCACCGAAGGTCTGGCACGCTCCGGTCTGGTCGGATAATTTCAAAGCAATTAAAATTCCCTCACGGATTCCGTGGGGGAATTTTTTGCGATTTGGCGCACATACTACTCCAAAAGGAGTTTTGAGAATGAACCTATCCAATAAACAATATTCGGAGCTTGCCAAAGACGCCGAGGAGCCGTCGAAGGCTTGGTTTAACGTGCCGAAGGCGTTCCTGATCGGCGGATTTATCTGCCTCGTGGGGCAGGGGATAAGCGATTTGTATCGCTATTTCGGCATGTCCGAGGACGAGACCGCGGCGTTCACCTCGATAACCCTGGTGCTCTGCTCGGTAATCCTCACCGGCTTCGGGCTCTATCCCAAGGTCGCTAAGCACGGCGGAGCCGGCACGCTCGTCCCGATAACGGGGTTTGCCAACGCAGTCGCTTCGCCTGCAATCGAGTTCAAAACCGAGGGCTGGGTTCTTGGCGTCGGCACGAAGATTTTCGCCATCGCCGGACCGGTCATCCTCTACGGCACCGCCGCCGGAGTGGTTTATGGAGTGATATACTTCATCTGTACGAGGGTATTGTAGGCGCAAAAAAAGCCGGGTTCATGTGATCCCGGCTTTACATATTTTGCTTATGAGTTTTCCTCGAGAAGTTCGTCCCGGATTTTCATCCACAGCTTGCCCATGTTGTTCTCGCCGTCGCGGTCCGGTCCCCAACCCCAGTATGAATCCTTCGGGGAGTCCTCGACGATTGTATAATCCTTGGTCTTGAGAAGTATCTCTCTGACATACGGGTGCTGGCGAACCTTCTCACGGAGAAGCTCCTCCATAACGACGACCTTTTCAGTGTCCCAGTCGGGGCGCTTGCGGTCTTTGTTGGCGATGGAAATCTGCTTCGCTTCATAGGGCGACCCGGCATTGCGAATCTGCTCCACAACGTCCTCGGCAACGCCCCTGAATGTGCTCGCCTGATAAGCCTCCTCGACCGTCCCATAGACGAAGCCGTCGTACTCAATCTTGTTGGCGCTGTAGTTGTCGAGGCAATAAAACTCCCTCGGGAAGAACCCGATAGCCCGGTCAAGCAGTATCCCTTCCGCCAACCAAGGGTCGCGGTAGGCGGAAGGGCTCAAATCAATTTTCTGCATCAGTCGGAGCTTCCTCAGTGGGAGCTGATGTGGGTGCCGGCTGAGTCGGAGGAATCGGCTCGACGTTCGGCTGAACGTTTGCCTGTGCCGAGGGGTTCAGCGGCTGACCGGTGTAGGGGTCGAAGTTGGGCTGAGGCTGAACGGGTGCCGGAGCAGGCTGTGCAACCGGCGGGTTGACTGCATCCTCATAGAACTTAGCCTTTACAAGACCGAGGAAAATCGGGCAGAAGGCGACAACCGCAACGATTAGTACGAAAAGAACGAGGCTGAACAAGCCGCCGATGAAGGGGATTGCGGAGAAGATGCCGAGGATTATCGCACAAATCACGATTGCTACGATAATAAGAGCCTCTGCGCCGAACATCTTGCCCTTCAAGCCCTTGGTCATTCTCTTCGACTCCTTGAGAGCCTCCATAGCCTCGATTTCTGAGCGGGTGATGAGAATGTAGGGAGTGAAGGCGTATTCATAGGTCTTGATGACAGCGAAGATTATTCCGACAATCGGAATAAGACCCCAGAGAAGAATCCAGAGCTCCATCCAGAGCATGCCGCCGGCGACGTGAACCGCCTGCTTTGCGCTTGTGAAGCCGGAGAAGATGTTCTTGGTCTCGACTCCTTCGCCTCTGACGCCCTTTAAGTAGAGCACCGCAAGGCTTGCCTGAAGGACGAGCGCGACGGGAACGGAGATGATTGCAACTCCACCAAAGAGCGAAA
Source organism: Oscillospiraceae bacterium (assembly GCA_021201135.1). Classification (GTDB taxonomy): domain Bacteria; phylum Bacillota; class Clostridia; order Oscillospirales; family Ruminococcaceae; genus Faeciplasma. The sequence continues at coordinate 158,936 of JAJQGT010000018.1, read as the reverse complement.
CGATGATGATAATGAAGTTTGAAAGAAGCGAAAGTCCCCAGAGGAGAACAGGCTTCTTTTTCAGAATCTCGAAAGCCGCTTTGTAGTTTTGTGTTATAGAACTCATAAAAAGTCCCCCTTACAATTAATAATGTATCAATTATAGCATTTATCGGGGTAACTTGTCAACATATCTCGGGATGTTGGCGCAAAAATTAATGAAAGATTAATATTTATCTGAGAAGATACTGTGGCGGAATTTTGTGATGGGAGATTGAAATGTGCATTGGGATTTGGTATAATACTAATTAAAGCAGGTAGAAAAAATGTTAAATCTGTATTTGCAGAGAAGGGAGAAGGATTTATGGTACGAGCACCCGAGGATTACTACAAGAGACTTATAGAAAGATTGAGAAAGCTATCTGCAGAGGCAGAATGGGTTGAATTCAAGTGTGATAACGACAACCCGCAAATGATTGGGGAGTATATATCAGCGCTGAGCAATTCCGCTACATTGAATGGAAAATCCAGGGCATACCTTCTGTGGGGCATTGACGACGCTACCCATGAGATAGTTGGTACCAGTTTTTCTCCAGCAAAGGCTAAGAAAGGCAATCAGGAACTCGAGAATTGGCTGGCTGGGCTGACGGAGCCTAAAGTGGATTTCATTTTTACGGAAGTCATGATTGATGGCAAGAAAGTGGTTGTGCTTGAGATATCAAGGGCGACTGTAAGCCCGGTTAGCTTTGGCGGTACGGAGTTTATTCGGATAGGGTCTTACAAGAAAAAGCTGAAGGAATTTCCCGAAAAGGAACGTGAGCTCTGGAAATCATTTGAGAATACACCATATGAGCTTCGTACAGCAGCATCTAACATTACGGAGGAGAAAGTGACTGCACTTCTTGATTGTGCTGCCTACTATACATTATTGAAGCTGCCTTTGCCGACAAATCGATCTGCTATGATTCACAAGATGCTTGACGAGGGTTTTATAACAGAGATGGACAACGGGAACTATGAAATTACAAATATGGGTGCATTGCTTCTGGCAAAGAACCTTAATGATTTCAGAAGTTTGAAGAGAAAAGCAATCCGGGTTATTCAGTACAAAGGAAATGGCAGGATAACTGCACTCCGTGAAAAAGTTTTTACCAAAGGATATGCAGTGGAATTCGATGATATCTGTGATTACATCAATACTCTTGTTCCGCAAAGAGAAGAAATTGAGACTGGTTCCAGAATCGAACATAGGATGTTCCCAGAGAAAGCTATTCGTGAAATGGTTAGCAACTTGATTATTCACCAACAGCTGGATATACATGGAGCTGGTCCGATGATGGAAATTTTTGAAACAAGAATTGAGGCATCGAATCCAGGCGGAATGCTGGTTGATGTGAATCGGATTATTGATACAGCTCCTCACGCAAGAAATGAATCAATGGCTTCGTTTCTTCGGATAGCAAGAATTTGTGAGGAACGTGGAAGTGGATTTGACCGTATCGAGGAAAGCATGGGTGACTTGAAAATTCCTGCGCCAAAGGTTGAGACAAGCACAGGGTTTACCCGGGTGAAACTGTACTGGTATCCGAGACTCAGGGACTGGAAGAAGGAAGACCGGGTTCGGACTTGCTATCTTGCTACATGCTACTATTATGTAAATGAAATAGAAGTTACGAATTCAGTGTTGAGAGAGCGATTCGGAATTGAAGAGAAAAACAAGGCAATCATGTCGAGAATTATAAAAGAAACGATGGAGGCTGGCTTGATTAAACTTACGGATCCGATAGCTGCTACGAAGTCGCGAAAATATATACCATATTGGGCGTGACATTTTGTTGACGGATAGTTGACAGAAAGGCTGATTTCTGAATGAAAGGTCTTTAAAACCGCTGTTTTTCGGGAGAATTTCGTTGATGGGTAGTTGATTGCGGAAGAGCTGTGCACCCCTAAGTGAAAATTTGCCCCCTACCTATTGACTTTTGGTCGGGTTTTGGCTATACTAATAAAGTATTGCATCATAAGATGCCAATTATGCCGTCTGGCTGTCCGCCTTGGATTCTGGATATTCAGTACAGCATTGACTAACAAATTATTCTAAGGAGGCAACAGAAGTGCGGCACATAAAAAAGCCTGTATTCTTTATTGTTGTTGCGCTGTTGGTGGTTTTCACGCTGCTTAACATCTTCGGTATCAGCACCTACTATGGCGACATCACTACGACTGTCGTAAAGTCCGTAAGTGATATCCGTTGGGGAATTGATATCAGCGGCGGCGTCGAGGTAACCTTCTCGCCCGCAGAGGACGTTGAGGCGACTCAGACAGAACTCGATGCGGCAAAGACCGCTTTGGAGCTTCGACTTGTAAACCTCGGTATCACAGACTATGAGGTTTATGTTGACTACTCAAACAGTGACATTATTGTAAGATTCCCGTGGCAATCGGATGAGGAAGATTTCGACCCTGAGGAAGCTGTTCAGGAACTCGGTGAAACCGCCGAGCTCACCTTCCGTGAGGGCTACGAAACCGACGACTATGGCAATCCTTCGGGAACCACAGCCGACACCATCATCCTTACCGGTGACATGGTTACATCCGCAACGGCTGTTTTCTGGGAAGACAGCGACGGAACCTATGAGTATGGAGTTTCACTCGTCCTCAACGAGGAGGGCACCGAGGCATTTGCCGAGGCTACCACAAGACTTGCCGAGGAAGAGGGCATAATCTCCATCTGGATGGACAACACCTGCATCTCCTACCCGACGGTAAGCTCCGCCATCACCGACGGACAGTGCCAGATTACGGGAGATTTCACCTATGAAGAGGCGAGCGAGCTTGCCGAAAAGATTAGCGCAGGATCTCTGCCGTTTGCTCTTGAGGCATCCAACTTCCGCTCAATCTCGGCTTCCATGGGCGAGGGCGCAAAGAACACAATGCTCGTCGCCGGTGTGGTTGCGTTCATCATCATCTGCATCTACATTATAGCTTCCTATAAGCTCCCGGGCGTTGTAGCTTCAATCTGCCTGTTCGGACAGGTTGTCGGAACGGTCGCCTGCATCACCGGCTTCTTCGGAAATATCTCGGGTGTCACCCTCACGATTCCCGGTATTGCCGGTATCATACTGGCGGTCGGTATCGGTGTCGACGCGAACGTCGTAACGTTCGAGCGTATCAAGGAAGAGCTGAGAAGCGGCAAGACTCTTGACACAGCACTTGAGCACGGCTATCAGAAGGCTTGGAGAGCAATATTCGACGGCAACATCACCATCGTGTTCGTTGCACTGATTCTTATGGGTGCGTTCGGTCCTTCCGACAGCATCATCGCAACAATCATGAAGCCCATCTACTTCATGTTCCCGACCACGATTGAAGGAACAATCTACTCCTTCGGCTATACTCTTCTGGTTGGCGTTATAATGAACTTCATATTCGGAGTTCTCTGCTCGAGACTGATGCTCGGCTCGCTCTCAAGATTCAAGAAATTAAGAAATCCTGTACTGTACGGAGGTGTTAAGAATGACGAAAACCTTTGATGTAGTCGGGAAGAAAAAGTATTTCTATATCTTCTCTGTAGCGGTTATCGTTATAACCCTGCTTCTTGCCGCTATCCTCGGCGTAAACGTCGCAATCGAGTTCAAGGGCGGCACCATCATTACTTACTCCTACACGGGAGAGGTTGACGGAAATGCAATCGCATCCACAGCTCAGGACATAACCGGTCTTTCCTGCGAGATTTCCTACGGTGAAAGCGTTTCCGACGGAAGCGAGACAATCTCCCTTTCGTTCGCCGATTCCACCGGTATGGACACCGAGATTCAGTCGGAACTCACAGACGCTCTCGAGGCGGATTACGCTTCGAATTCACTGACGCTCTACAGCTCTCAGGACGTAAATCCTTCAACCGGTAGCGGCTTCTTCGGAAAGTGCATGGTTGCGGTTCTCGTCTCGATGATAGTAATGATCATCTACATCGGCTTCCGGTTCAGAAAAATCGGCGGTTGGGTTGCGGGTATCTGCGCTGTTGTTGCACTCGCACACGATATGTTCTTCGTATTCGCTTGCACAACTATCTTAAGATTCGACATCGACTCTAACTTCATAGCCGTTCTTCTGACAATCCTCGGCTACTCCGTAAATGCGACAATCATCATCTACGACAGAATCCGTGAGAACAGAAACCTCTACGGAACCGAGAAGTCTCTTGATGAGCTCGTAAACATGAGTGTAAGCCAGTCGTTCGGGCGTTCGGTTCACACCACCGTCACGACCGTTATCGCAGTTGCTTCAATCTGCATCGTTGCGCTCGTTGCAAACGTCGATTCTATCGTAAGCTTTGCGTTCCCGCTCCTCGTCGGACTTCTTTCGGGCGTATATTCCTCGAACTGCATAGCCCCGACGCTCTGGACCACATGGCAGGGTCACATCGACAGAAAGAACGCTGAGAAGGCTCTGGCGGAAGGCTCCAACACAGCCGCTCCCAAGAAGAAGTCTTCAAAGAAAAAGAAATAAGCCGGTTTTCGGCACAAAAGGCGGCGCAGGAATTCCTTGCACCGCCTATTTTATCGGGAGGGATAGTTTTGTCCACAGATACTAAGATAGAAAAGAAAATAGAAGTGGGAGTTTCGGTGGCGTGCGGCTATCCCGAATACCCGGAGATAACTCTCAGGCGGCTCCTTGACCTTGGAGTCAGGCACGTTGAAATCTTCCTCAACACCCACTCCGAAACGAAGCCGGAGTATGTCAGAGAGCTTAAGAAGATGATGGATGACTACGGTTGCACCTGCAAGTCGGTTCACCCGTTCACCGCCGCCATTGATACATACATGCTCTACACCCCATATGAGCGACGGATTCAGGACTTCCTCGACTATCATCGCCGCTATTTCGAGGCGATGGATATCCTCGGTGCCGAATACCTCATCCTCCACGGCAATCAGGATAAAGGTCCCGACGAGGTCGTCATCGAGGGCTACCGCCGCCTGAACAGCGTTGCGAAGGAGTACGGCATGACCGTCCTTCAGGAGAATGTCTACCGTTGCACTACGGGCGCTCTTGAACAGCTCGTCGCGATGAAAAAAGCGCTCGGCGACGACGTGAGCTTCGTCCTCGACACCAAGCAAGCCGTCCGCCGAGGCTACGACCCGTACGATTTCATAAACCAGCTTTCCCCCAACATAAAACACATCCACTATTCCGACCATGATGCGAATTCGACCTGCATCCTCCCCGACAAAGGCGAAATCAACACTCCACGCTTCATCCAAGCCCTCAAAGACACCGGCTTCTCCGGCTCCATCATGCTCGAGCTCTATCGGAGCTCCTTCGGGACGTTTGAGGAACTGGTGGAGGCGATGAGGTATGTTGAGAGTGTTGTGGAATCAATAACTTAAAAGGTATTGACAAATCAATAACTTTTAAGTATAATAGTATCAGGGAGAGGGAAAATAGAAGTGTACGAGATTTATTTTTACAAGGACAGGAACGGAAAATCACCGGTCAAGGATTATATTAAGAGCTTGAGTGAGTATGGCATAAGTCTGGGAGAACCCTATATTAAACACCTCGATGATGAGATATGGGAACTTAGACCAATAAGAGACAGAATTTTGTTTGCCTCTTGGGATGGAAACAGTTTTGTGCTTCTTCACCATTTTGTAAAGAAGACTCAAAAGACACCAGCCCGAGAAATTGAACAGGCAAAAAGAAACCTCAGTGATTTAAGGAATAGGAGTGATGACGATGAGTGAGAGAAAAGAATACGAAATAGCAAAAGCAAATTACGAAGACTTGAAGGCACGCGGTGATGATGCAGTAGGCGAGAATGCGTTGGAATTTATCGACTCTTTGTTGACTGAAGAAGAAATCGCCGAGAGTGACCTTCGTGTGGCTCTTATCGGCGAGATGGTCAAAGCCCGTCAGGAAAAGGGCATCAGTCAGAAGAAGCTCGAAGAGCTCAGCGGCGTCAAGCAACCGGTGATTGCGAGAATGGAAAAAGGCATAACAAGTCCTCAAATTGATACCATTCTCAAAATCTTGGTGCCGCTTGGTAAGACCCTTGCCATTGTTCCGCTTGAGAGCGTGACGACGGGAGATAAGGCGGAATGAGCTAAAGCCCTCAGTTCGGAGTTTCGATTGAGGGCTTTTGTGAACAGTCTGTAAAATTTAGATTTTGTATTGCTATTGTGCGGACAAAAGAGTATAATAGGAGTATAAAATATTGAAAGGATGATTTCTGATGGCAGGAAAGTCAGCTAATTTATATGTTCGTATCGAACCGGAAGTAAAAGAGGAAGCGGAGCAGATTCTTTCTTCTCTCGGTGTGTCTTCATCAGCCGCAATCAACATGTTCTATAAGCAGATTATTTTCTGCGGCGGTCTGCCGTTCGACGTCAAACTCCCCGGTCCGCCGAGCCTGGATATGACAAAATGGTCTAAAGAGCAACTTGATGCCGAAATTGAAAAGGGTTATCAGGATATGCTGGCGGGAAGAGTAGAACCTGCGGATAAGGTATTCGAAGAGATACGAGAGGAGTTTGGTTGGTGAACTACACAGTAACGACGTCAAAGGTAGCGAAAGCTGACCTTAAAAATATCGCAACGTATATCACCTATGAGTTTTTAGCTCCTGCAACGGCTATCAAGCAGATTAACCGAATTCAGAAGACGGTCGACAGTCTTGGCTTCATGCCGGAACGTTATAAGATATATGACGCATTCCCTGTTCATGAGAATATAAGAATTGTTTCTGTTGATAACTATTGCATCATATATCATGTAAATACCGAAGCGGCGACGGTGACCGTTCTTCGTGTTGTCTATGGCAAATGTGACATGGACACCCTCGACATCGACATACATTGGGGAGAAAACCGGAATGATAACACTTGACAAGTTCAAAATAAAATACATCCTCTACGACCTTGACGGGACTCTGACCGACTCGGCGAGGGGGATTGTGAACTCGTTCAAATACTGCCTTCATGAGCTCGGAATTGAGGGCTGGGACGACGAGGCACTTCTGAAGTTCGTCGGTCCTCCGCTCAGGGAATCGTTCGGGGTTTACCTCGGGATGGACGAAGACGGCATTGACAACGCCATAAAAATTTATCGCACCTACTACGCCGACAAGGGCATCTTCGAGAACAGCGTCTATGACGGCGTGCCGGAGGCACTTGAAAGGCTTCGCGAAGCCGGGTATATTCAAGCCGTCGCGACCTCGAAGCCGGAGGTTTACGCAAAAAAGATACTCGAAAAGTTCGAGCTTTCCGAGTATTTCGAGGATATCTGCGGGATTCCCTTGGGTGACGAGTCGATGACCAAGGCGCAGGTTATTGCCCAGTCGATGGAGCGCCTCGGCGTTACCGACAAGTCGACAGTAGTCATGGTCGGCGACCGTGATTACGACATCAAGGGTGCACACACAAACGGCATCCCCTGCATCGGCGTTACCTACGGCTACGGCTCAAAGGAAGAGCTTGAGTCTGCGGGGGCGGATGAAATTGTAAACAATCCGAGTGAGATATTGCACAGCGGAAGTTCGGTGTGAACCGAACTTCCTAACTTCGCTTGCGAAGTTATTCTTCGCTTGCGAAGTTATTTATTCCTTCGTCTCAAACCAACTCTTCCCCATATGCACATCCGCTGTCAATGGCACCGCCAATTTGACGGCGGATTCCATTTCCTCATGCAAAATCTCTGCGGCTCTCTCGGCACAGTCTTCACGGGCTTCGACGATAAGCTCGTCGTGGACCTGAAGAATCAGCCTTGCATCGAGATTTTCAGCCTTAAGGCGACGGTAGACCCTTACCATCGCTATTTTTATTATGTCTGCGGCTGTGCCCTGAATCGGGGCGTTCATCGCGGCACGCTTGCCGAAAGCCTGAACGTTCTTGTTAGCGTTCTTGAGCTCAGGGATATATCTGCGGCGGTTGAACATCGTCACGGCATAGCCCTTCTCTTTTGCGAATTCGACCGTCTCGTTCATGAACCGGTCGACTTCCGAAAAGTTCGCCAAGTATGACTCGATATACTTCTTCGCCTCGGCGACCGAAACGCCGATGTCCTGCGAGAGGGAATATGCGCCGATGCCGTAGATGATTCCGAAGTTGACCGCCTTTGCGGCTCTTCTCATGTCGCCGTCGACCATGTCCTCGGGGATTCCGAAGACCTGCGAGGCGGTTCTTGTGTGGATATCTACGCCCGAGAGAAACGTATCAATCATGTTCTTGTCCCCGCACATCGCGGCAAGGACCCTCAGCTCGATCTGCGAGTAGTCGGCGTCAAGGAGGGTGTAGCCGTCGCTCGCGATGAAGAACTTGCGCATGTTTCTGCCGATTTCCTTGCGGACGGGGATGTTCTGTATATTCGGGTTTGCGGACGAAATCCGCCCGGTCTTGGTCTCGGTCTGCTTGAACTCGCTTCTGACCCTGCCGTCGGGATAGATGACCCCGAGAAGCCCGTCGACATATGTCGATTTCAGCTTCGTAAGCGTCCGGTATTCAAGAATCAGGTTCACAATCGGGTGGTAATTGACAAGCCCCTCAAGCACATCTGCGCTCGTTGAGTAGCTCTTCGAGGCGGATTTTTTCTTGCCCGAGGGAAGCCCGAGCTCTTCGAAGAGCACGACCCCCAACTGCTTCGGCGACGAGATGTTGAATTCGTGCCCCGCAAGCATATAGATCGTCGATTCGAGTTCCGAAATCTGCCCGCTGAGATTATCTCCAAACTCTTTTATACCCTCTTCGTCGACCCTTACGCCCAGAACCTCCATAGAGGCGAGCACCTCGCAAAGCGGGAGCTCTATGTCGTAATAAAGGCTCTTCATGTCGGTCTTTTCGAGCTCGGTCGAAAGCACACCGGCAAGCCTTTCGAGCGAGAGAATATCCCCATACTTCTCGTCGCCGCTGTAGGGGACGGAATAGGAAGCGCAGAGGTTCTGCACGCTGTAGTCGCTCGATTGGGAATTGAGGAGATACCCCGCCAAGTCCGCCGAGAAGGTGAGATTATTCAGCTCCTTCCCACGCTCAAAGCAGTACTTATAAGCCGATTTCGCCTCAAAAGTTATCTTCTCGCCGTCAGATTCGAAGTATTTCAAGATAAGATTTTCGTTATCGGTGACATATATATCGCCGCCGTGCTTTATAACGAGACTGTTGCCCGAGAGGATAAACGCCGACTTCTCAAAGACTTCATCACCTGTGAGAGCTTTTTCGGCGTAATCATCGGTGACGATTTCGGCTTCTTTGGTGACTTCGATATCCCCGAGCCCGAGCTTGTCAATCATCTTGAACATCTCGAGCTGATTGAGTAAATTTGCGGCGGCGGGGAGATTGGTTTCTTTTCGGCTATAGTCTTCGAGCTTCTGCGGCACGGGAGCATCGCGGACGATTGTCGCGAGCCACTTGCTCGTCTCGGCGGATTCCTTGCCCTCGCTGAGCTTCCGCTTGACGGAAGGCGTCGCCGTAATCGTGTCGATATTCCCGTAAATCTCCTCGATAGAGGGATATTGCGCGAGCAGGCTCATCGCGGTCTTTTCGCCGATGCCGGGAACGCCCGGGATGTTGTCCGAGCTGTCGCCCATGAGCGCCTTCAAATCTATAAGATGAATCGGCTCGAAGCCGTAGACTTCTCTGAACTTTTCGGGGGTATAAGGCGTGGTCTCCCGAGTGGTGACGAGCCGCACCGTCACATGCTCGCCGACGAGCTGAAGCGTGTCCCTGTCTCCCGAGAGGATGACGCAATCGCCCGAGTTGTCCGCCATGAGCTTCGAGACGGAGCCAAGGATGTCATCGGCTTCGTAGCCCGCAATCTCAAGAATCGGGATTCCCAAATCGGTCAGAAGCTCTTTGACTTTCGGGAGTTGCATCGCAAGCTCTTCGGGCATGCCGTGGCGGTTGGCTTTATAGAAGGCGCACTTCTGGTGCCGGAAGGTCGGAGCCTTGAGGTCGAAAGCGACCGCCACGGCGTCCGGCTTCACCTCGCCGATTTCCCTTAAAAGCGTATTCATAAATCCCGTGACGGCGTTTGTATAGAAGCCGTCCTTCGTGGTAAGCACCTTTATCCCGTAAAAAGCCCTATTGAGAATCGAGTTCCCGTCAACAGCAAGAAGTAGCATAGTTCCCTCCGAAAGAATTGTTATTTATAGTATACCACCTGTCGGGAAAAAGAGCAAGAAAAAACTCTTTTCAAATCACCCAAAGTGTGCTATACTATCCCTGTACGACTATTTTTGTGTGGGGACTGTGTGACAGAGAATGGAGACTTTGAAAATCGGGAATGTGGAGATTGAGAGATGCTGTGCGCTGTCGCCGATGGCGTCGGTTGCGGACAGGGCTTATCGTACCATCTGCAAGGAGTATGGCGCAAGCCTTCTTACGAGCGAGATGGTCTCGGCAAAAGGGCTTTGTTACTCGTCCACCAAGACCGAGGAGCTCTGCTCGATAACGGAAATCGAACGACCCTATGCAATCCAGCTTTTCGGCGAGGAGCCGTACTACATGGCGAAGGCGGTCGGCATCATAAAGAAGTATAAGCCCGACCTGATAGATATAAATATGGGTTGCCCTGTGCCGAAGGTGGTGAACCCCGGCGGGGGAAGCGCCTTGATGAAGACCCCCGAGCTTGCCGCAGACATCGTTAAGGCAATGTGCGACGTTTCCGACTGCCCGATTACGGTCAAAATCCGTGCCGGCTGGGACGACGAGCACATAAATGCGGTCGAGTTCGCCGTTAAGATGGAAGAAGCCGGAGCGGCGGCAATCGCCGTCCACCCAAGAACAAGGCGGCAGATGTACACGGGTTTGTCGGATTGGAGCATCATAAGAGATGTAAAGCAAGCCGTCAGCGTTCCGGTAATCGGAAACGGCGATGTATGCGACTGCTTCGATGCAGAAAGGATGTATAGAGAAACCGGTTGCGACCTGATTTCTCTGGCAAGGGCCAGCAACGGCAGACCTTGGATTTTCAAAGAGATTCGGGATTACCTCGAGGACGGAACCCTTAATTATGAGCCGCCCATAGAGGAGAGAATGAACATAATGCTTCGCCACGTCGGGCTCTTGGTGCAGTTCAAGGGCGAGGACACCGGCATCCGCGAAGCCCGCAAAAACGTCGGTTGGTACTTCAAGGGGCTTCGGGGAGCCTCCACGTTCAGGCAAAGAGCCGGGGCGCTCAGGTCCTACGACGAGCTGAAAAAGATGGCGGATGAATTTATAGAAATATCGAAGAGTGAAGAATGATGTTGAGCTATGAGAGTTTGGGCGCAGGATATAAAGTCTGCATTTCGGAAGAGCATAGATTCGGGACGGATGCCTTCCTGCTCGCCGACTTTGCCGGTGCACGGCACAAGGACAAAGTCTGCGATTTGTGCTCGGGTAACGGAATCGTGGCGCTACTTCTTTCGAGGGATTATCAGCCGTCGGGGATTTATGCTGTCGAACTGCAAGCCGAGGCTTATGCTCAGCTTGAGAAGTCGATAGAGGCTTCTCCCGAAGAGGCGAAGAAGATTGTGCCCATCAGGTATGATTTGAAAGAGTGGACTGCACCCGAAAAGCTGGATTTAATCACCTGCAACCCGCCATACAAGGCAGACGGTGCGGGGATTCGAAGCGACACGGAAGCCGCAATCATTGCCCGACACGAAACCGCTTGCACCATTTACGATGTCTGCGAGTGCGTCGCAAGGTCGCTTAAGTACGGCGGCAGGCTCTGCATCTGCAACCGCCCCGAAAGGCTTGCGGACGTAATCGAAGCGATGCGAAAGAATAAAATAGAGCCGAAGAGACTCCGAACCGTTCATAAAGACAAGAATAGCGAGCCTTGGCTTATCTTAGTTGAAGGCAGGCTCGGCGGGTCGGCGTTCATGAGAATTGAAAAGCCGCTCTTCATCAAGGGCGAGAACGGTGAGAGCTATTCGGAAGAGATGAAAAGAATTTATCGGCTGTACGAATTTCAGCGGCAGGACGAGGATTTGGAGGAGAAGTAATGTCAGAGCTTTTTGTGGTCGGGACGCCAATCGGCAACCTCGGCGACATAACATACAGAGCCGTTGAAGTGCTCCGCTCGGTCGACTTCGTGGCGGCTGAGGACACAAGGGTCTCGGCGAAGCTACTAAGCTACCTCGACATAAAAAAGCCGATGGTCAGCTATCACGAGCACAACCACAAATACTCCGGCGAGAGCATTATAAAGAGAATATTGGACGGCGAAAGCTGTGCCGTTGTTACCGATGCCGGAATGCCCTGCATCTCCGACCCGGGCGAGGATCTGGTGCGGCTGTGCGCCGAGAACAACATCCCCGTAATCGTTGTTCCCGGACCGACGGCGCTGATTTCGGCGCTTGCCGTGAGCGGGCTCGACACCTCGAGATTCGCGTTCGAGGGCTTCCCGAGTGTCGCGAAGCGCTCCCGCAACGAACTTTTCGCCAAATGTGCACTTGAAGAAAGAACACTCATCTTCTATGAAGCCCCGCACAAGCTTGTTGAAACGCTCGGAGACCTGTATAAATTCTTCGGCGACCGAAAAATCACCCTCTGCCGTGAGCTTACAAAGCTTCACGAGGAGATTATAAGAACCACGCTTGCGGAGGCTCAGAGCCTTTATAACGACGAGGACAGAAAGCCGAGGGGCGAATATGTCCTGATAGTCGAGGGATTGAAGGAAATCCCCGAGACGGTGACGGAAGAGGACGCACTCGAAAAAGTCAAAGCGCTTGTTTCGAAGGGCATGAGAGGCGCAGACGCCTGTCGCGAGATTGCGAAGACAACGCCGTTTTCGAAGGCGGAGCTCTATACACTCCTCCTGAACGAAAGGGATGGCGAAGAGTGACCGTCCGTGCGATGCTCGAGGGAGATATCCCCGCAGTCGTCGGGATTGAGCGGGAGTGCTTCACCGCCGAGGCTTGGAGCGAAGAAAGCTTCAAGTACAGGCTCGGTAAGTCCGGATTCATCTCGCTTGTGGCGATTGATTCTGGCGAAGTCGTCGGCTATATAGCCGCTTCAGAGATTCTTGACGAGCAGTATCTCGATAGCTTAGCCGTCAGGTCTGATTATCGGGGGCAGGGCATTGCGACAGAGCTTATGAAATCGGCTTTTGACCCGCAAAAGACGGTATATCTTGAGGTCAGGGAGTCGAACCTGCCGGCGATAAATCTCTATAAAAAATTAGGCTTTGAGGAGTACGCCATGCGGCGGGACTACTACGAAAACCCAATCGAAAACGCAATACTAATGAGGAATGAGAAATGAAAATACTTGGAATTGAAAGCTCCTGCGACGAGACTGCCGCGGCGGTCGTCGAGGACGGCGTGAACGTCCTTTCAAACGTCATAGCTTCGCAGATTGACGAGCACAAGCTCTATGGCGGGGTTGTTCCCGAGATTGCATCGAGGCGGCATGCCGAGAATATTTGCGGCGTTGTGAGCGAGGCATTGGAATCGGCAAACGTAACCATGGACGACATCGACGCTGTCGCCGTAACCTATGCTCCCGGGCTTATCGGGGCACTTCTGGTCGGCGTGAGCTATGCAAAAGGCTTATCCTTTGCGACGGGCAAGCCACTTGTTCCCGTCCACCATCTGGCGGGGCACATTGCGGCGAATTACATCTCACACCCCGAGCTCGAACCGCCTTACTTATGCCTCGTAATCAGCGGCGGACATTCGCACATTATAGAAGTAAAGACCCATACCGAGTTTCACGTCGTCGGCAGAACCCGTGACGACGCGGCGGGGGAGTGCTTCGACAAGGTTGCAAGGACTTTGGGCTTCCCGTATCCCGGAGGCAAGGAAATTGACCGAGCCGCCAAGCTCGGCAACAAAAATGCCTTCAAGCTCCCGCACCCGAAGCTGACGGGATGCGAGTATGACTACTCCTTCTCGGGGCTCAAGACCGCCGTCATCAACCTCTGGCACAATGCGGAACAGCGTGGCGAGAAGCTCGACGTCAACGACCTTGCGGCTTCGTTCCAGAAGACGGTATGCGATATTCTCTCCGAGAAGCTAATGCTTGCGGCGGAAAATCTCGGGTATACGAAGATAGCCGTCGCCGGAGGGGTTTCGGCGAACACCGGTGTCCGGGACAAGCTTGCCCATGAATGCAAAAAGCGCGGCTACGAGCTCTACATGCCGAAGTTCACCTATTGCGGCGACAACGGCGCGATGATTGCTTCGCAGGGCTACTTCGATTTCAAGGCAGGAAAGACAGCCGGGGCGGATCTGAACGCATTGGCGACGCTACCGATTGATTATGCAAATTACTGAGGACTATCATGAAACTTAAACGCACAATATCAATAATTCTATCTATGGTTCTTTTGCTGAGCCTCACCGCCTGCAGTGACATCACACCAGAGGCGGTCGTGACCGAGGATATCGTCATCGATGAGGCGCCCGTGAAGTCGGCTTATCCCATTAGCTTCGGGACGGAGACTTTCGACTCGGCTCCCGGGACGGTGGTCTCGTTGTCTCCGGCGCTTACGGAGATTATGCTTGAGCTTGGACTAAGCGACAAGCTCGTCGCCGTCAGCGACTATTGCGAGAACTATAACAGCCTTCCGACGGTCGGAAGCCCCGCAAACCCCGATATCGACGCCATTATCGAGCTTGCCCCCGAGCTTCTTATTACTCAGTCGCCGATAGCTTCGACGGATGAAGTAAGGCTCGATCAGGCGGGCGTGAGAGTGCTCTATCTCGAGCTCCCGACAAGCTTCTCTTACTTATGCGAGGAGTATATCGAGCTTGCGATGATTTTCTACGGCTCGATTGATTCGGAATCGGTCGCACTCGAAGCCTTGAGCGGGATTGACGACACCATGCTTTCGGCGGAGGATGCCGGCATCAGCGTGAGCTTCACGATTATCTATTATGCTCTCGACGAGGGCTATGTCGCCTCAACCGGCAACGATATTGCCTCGGACATGCTTTCCGTATTCGGCTCGAACGCACTCGAGAATGAAGAAAACGAGCTTGCGACGGTGACCTATGAAGAGCTTGAGGAGCTTGAAATCGACGTGATTTTTGCGGACGAAGCGCTTGAAGATGACGACATTTCGGAGCTTGAGGATGTGGAGATTATTTACTTAGACCTCGGCGAGTTCTCGAAGCCGACGGCTCAGCTTTCGGGACTGATTTCCGAGTGCATCGGTAGCCTCGCAAAAAGTGAATAAATTGTAAAGATTCCGATTTAGGTTGACAGAAGGCAAAATAAACGTTATTATAATAGGAGCGGCTTTTGCCAGAGTGGCACCGTTTCAAGAAAAAGGAGATAAGACATGAGTAAAAGAATTATTTGTTTGTTGCTCAGCTTCTGCATGATGATGACCGTTTTTGTCGGCTGTGGCACGACCATAGACGACGAGCCGGCGACCACCACCGCATCGACCGACGCAACAGAAACCACAAACGAAGAGGACCAGACAGCCTCAACCGACAGCACGGATTCATCCGCAGTCGACGCCGACTGGGCTTATGACTTCGATTCGTCGTTCATTTCGGAGAACGGAATCGAATACGTCTGGGAAAGACTTGACGAGGACGATAGAATCAACCTCGGCGAAGTTATGAACGCAATCCGCTCCGGACAGGTTTACTGCCCGTTGTCGGTAGGGCTCCCGAGCGATGAGAAGGATGCTTTCTTCGCACTCGTTTCCAACTGCTGTACATTCTATACATGGGTCGGAACATCCTTCAGAGTGAGCATCGACGAGGATAATATGGTCGTCGGCGTCACGATAAGCTACAGAGGAATCGACTATGAGTCGGACATCCAGGTGATTATGGATGCCCTTGAGTCGAAGCTTCAGGAGATTATCGCAGGCGTTCCCTCGGGGAGCTCCGAGTTCGAAACCCTCAAGTACCTTCACGACTACTTGATACTTAATTGCGACTACAGCGATACCGACGGCACAAGCCCGTTCTCGGCTTACGGTGCGCTCGTCGAGGGCTACGCCACTTGTCAGGGCTATGCCGACGCTATGCACCTTCTTCTGAGCCGTGCCGGCTTTGAGACGATGTTTGTAACCGGTATCGGCACCGACGAGAGCGTCACCCACAAGTGGAACTACGTCATGTGCGAGGACGGTCACTGGTATATCATCGACCCGACATGGGACGACCCGTCCGACATCACCGACCCGTACTTCGTCGGATATTGCTACTTCCTCATCAGCGACGAGGAAATCCTCAAGGACCACGTTGCAAAGCATGAGAGCGACTACTACGAGACACCCTATGCAGACTCGATGGATCTGAACATCTTCAACGTCATGGGCTATTACGCCACGACCGCCGACGAAGCCTATGAGATACTCCTTGAGCAGGCTGAGTCGACAATCGACGCGGAGAGAAGATGCTTCTATGTCAAGTTCGAAAGCTCCGAGGCGATGAGGGAGATTTACGAGACCTTAAGAGACGACGGAAGACTGTCGGAGGTTGTCTCAAAGGCAAACTCCACCGCCGGAACCTCATACCAGACCACCTCATGGTCGAGAACCTTCAACGATGAGCTGGGTATACTCACCCTGACTCTGAAAGAGTCAGATTGATTCTGAAGGAGTCCGAATAAGTGAAAATAGGACAGCTTGCGTCGAAACGACTTGCGTCGTCCTACCAATAAAAAACAAACGAATACCGTAAAACGGAGGAAAGAACATGAATAAGTTTAAGAGATTACTGTCGCTCGTTACCGCCATGGTTCTCACCGTCACAATGCTTTCCGGCTGTGCAAGCGAAGTGGCAGAGGAAGTCCTGACAACCGGCGACGCCCTGGTTACCGACGTTCCCGAGGAAACCACCGAGGCGACAACCACAACCGAGGCAACGACCACCGAGGCTACCACCACGGAAGCCACAACCGAAGCGACCACCGAGGCAACAACGGCGGTTGTAACCACCGCATCAACCTCGTCGAGCGATTATACCGTCGATGAAATGAGCGCGACCATGTACGCTACATATTCTGTAAACGTAAGAAGCGGTCCGTCGGTCGACTATGACAGAATCGGCGGCTATGCACAGGGCGCAGAGGTAACCGTTACCGGACGTGCTTCGACCGGCTGGTATCAGGTCAGCTATAAGGGCGAAACGGGATATGTTTCCGCTTCCTATCTTTTCTCCGAACCGGTCGCCACAACCGCAACCACTACCGAGGATTCCGTGGACCTTGATGACGATTCTTCAAGCTCAACCACAACCACTGCTACAACTACGACCACAACCACCACAAGCAAGGTTTCCTATGGCGACTGGGCAGAGGATAACGGCTGGGAGACCATCCTGAGCTACATGAAGGAGGACAGATTCGTCACCGTCATCGACCTCATCATGGAGGGAATCCAGAACTATGAGTCGGTTATATATGTCAGCGGCTATATCACCGAAGACGAAGCCTCCGACTTCGCAAACCTCATCCTTCCGATGCTTACGGTTGAATATTGCTATGTCGAATCTCTCGGTGCTACCACCAACGGCGGCTATATGAACAAGGTCACCGTCACCTATAACGTCGACACCGAGTCACAGGGCAACAACATGGTTTCGAAGCTCCGCTCGACTGCAAACAGCGTTATATCCAACCTTTCGAGCTCGATGTCCGATTACGAAAAAGCCAAGTACCTCACCGAGTGGCTTGTCTATAACTGCTCTTATGACGGAGATGCCACCGCCAACAACACCGCTTACGGCTCAATCGTCAACGGCAAGGCAAACTGCCAGGGCTATGCAAAGGGTCTCTTCTATCTCCTTGCAAAGGCAGGCTTTGACGTAGTCTTCTGCGAAGGTGTCGGCGATTCCGCCAAGCATCTTTGGGTCAAGGTCAAGCTTGACGGCACATGGACAAATATCGACCCGACATGGTGCGATGATTCGACAATGCCTTCAAACTACATCGACTATACCTTCTTCTGTGCAACGGATGATTATATGAAGCAGACTCATGCAGACGTATACAACATGAAATTCTACTCCGTTCCTTCCGCAACAAGCACCAAGTACGACTGGTTCATTCTGAATGACTGCTACATTTCAAGCGCAAGCGAGGCTGAAAGCATACTGAAGGCGGCTACAAAGACGGCTGTAAGTGAAGGAAGCAGTTATGTATATGTTTTAGTCAAGTGCTCCTCTTCGAGTGTTTATGATTCGGTCAAGTCTTCCTATGGCAAGTCGAGCTATAACTCGAAGATTCTTGCGAACGTCAGCTCCAAATACACCTGCACGGCTGTAAAAATCAGAAGCAACAGTAACGTAAGAGTTTATGTACTTGAGAAAAATTAATGGTCAATAATCTGAACTGCCGGTTTTAAGAAATGTCCGAGAAAATCCGTTTCTTTGTGCAGGATGCACAGTTTCAACAGCGGAATTTCGGCGAATTGCACATATCATTTTTCGGCGATATGTGCTATAATGTAGACGTATCAAATTACGGGTAACAACCTGTGGCAAACCCACACCACTATTGAAAGGAAACATTTACTATGGCAAAAAGACTGATTGCGGTCGCTATGGCTGCGTTGATGATTGTCGCTATGGTTGGATGCGGAAGCTCCAAGCGCGAAATCGTCCAGCTCACACTTTCGACCGAGGATTCCACCGCAATTCTCGCGGCGGCGGGCATCATGCTCCCCGATGCTGAGACAGCGGCAGGAACCAACACAACTATCAAGTTCCACAAGTGGACTGACGACTTCCACAACTATTCCGAGGACGAAGTCATCAACACCGGTTATTGGACCTTCGTCAACAAGTACGGCGGAGAAGTAGATTGGATTGAGTGTACATATGAGAATCGTTTCGACGACCTCGCTAACCTCGTTCTTGCTTCCAACTCCCCCGACTTCACAACATGCTCGGTAACCACATTCCCTTACTACTGCATCAAGGGCATCTTCGTACCGGTTGATGATTACATCGACTATACCGACGCTCTCTGGGCAGGCACCGCAGATTTCGCCGCTGATTACTTCTCAATCGGTGGACAGAACTATGCTATTGTAACCGATATCAAGGCTACCACCGTTATCGCTTATAACCGCAGAGTTATGGAAGAGTGGGGCTATGACGATCCCGCCGAGCTCTACTACAACGACGAGTGGACATGGGACGTATTCTATGAGATGTGCGTTGACTTCTCTGACCCCGACGAGGACAGATATGCTCTTGACGGTTGGTACTGGGAGCAGGCGCTTATCGACTCGACAGGCGTAACCGTTATCGCTCTTGAGAACGGCGAATTCGTTTCCGATATCGACAATCCTCTTCTCGAAGAGGTTGAGTCTCTCATCTACGACCTCAACAAGAACGACTGCGTATATCCGAGATGGAATAATTCCTATCAGTGCCGTAACTCCAACACCGTTGGTGCAGGTGTCAAGGAAGGCTTGACTCTCTTCTATCCTGTAGAGAAGTGGGGCTTCACCGATACCGTTGAGAACATCAGCTCTGTCTGGGGCGACATCACCGAGGGCGAAGTCATGTTCTGCCCGATGCCTCGTGACGAAGACGGCGACGGCAACTACTACCTCGCGGCTCAGCCTGTAGGATATCACATCATTCAGGGTGCTGCAAATCCTGAAGCAGTTGTACTTCTCTCCGCTTGCGAGAGATTCAAGGTTCTTGACCCGACCGTTATCGACATCGACACCAAGCAGCTCAAGGAAACCTACTTGTGGACCGACGAAATGCTCGACATGCTCGATGAGACCTACACTCTCGTCAACAACTACCAGATCGTAAACTTCACCTCCGGATGCCAGTCGGCTCTTACCGATGCTGTCAACAACCTCATCGGCGGAACCCTCGGCAACAATCCTTCGACATGGGCACAGCTCAAGGAGTCCTATTCCGAGAGAATCGCATACTATGTTGACGAGTTGAACGCAATGTTCAGCGGAGAAATCGCAGTCGAATAAACTAAGAAGTCTTTTCCTCATAAAAACAACCTTTGCGGAAGTCCGTCTCATTTCGGGGCGGGCTTTTGCATATGCTGTACCAATGATTGTTTCGGAGGAATGATGAATATGAACACAGTTGACACGACCGTTAAAAAGCACAACCTGATTCTTGAGGACCGTGGGAAGCTGTCGCTTTCGGGGGTTACGGATGTCGAGAGCTTCAATGACGTTGAGGTCTCGCTCTACACCTCGCAGGGCGAGCTCGTAATCCGAGGGAAGAACCTTCATGTGGATGAGATAAGCCTCGAAACGGGGGATCTCGAAATGTCGGGAGAGGTGAAGTCGCTGATTTATGGTGACAGGGACAGAACGAAAAAGCCGACGCTGTGGAAGAAGCTCACGAGGTAGTGGAAACCCCTCAGTCAGCCACTTCGTGGCTGCCAGCTCCCCTTTCAGGGGAGCCTTTAAGCGCTTCTATCAAAGCTTTTGAGAGAACAGCAAAAAGCCTCACCTGAAAGGGGAGGGGGACCGCCGCCGAAGGCGGTGGTGGAGGGGTTGCCGACCGCAGGGAGGCGCAATGGCAAAGGAGGCATTTGTATGGTTTTTAACCCCGGCTCTTTCACGGGAGTAACGAATGAGTTGAAGCTTTTCGGTTTAGCGATTATTGTCGGTGCAGTTCTGGGAGCGGTTTACGACATTTTGCGAGCGCTTCGGATAACTATCCCTCATAAGTTCTGGGCGGTTTTTGCCGAAGATTTCCTGTTTGTGATATTCTCCGGCTTTGTCTGGTTCTGCTTCTCGGTGGAGCTTCTTGAAGGGGAGCTTCGGCTGTATGTGCTTGTCGGGATGCTTGCGGGGTTTGCAGTTTATCTTCTCACCTTGGGAAGGATTATCTCGGGAGCATTCAGGTTCCTTACAAATATTCTCAGAAAATGTGAAAATTATGTCTTGGGAAAGCTGAAAAACGCCCTTCCGGCAAAAAAATTTTTCGGAAAAATAAAAAAATCCTCATAAATGACTTGAAAGATGCGTCACGAATGTTGTATAATATACCTTGCATAACTATCTCAGATTGGAGGGTGAGGAATGCCGGCAACAGCTCAGACTGTCAGAAGCAACAGACAACAGACAAAACCTAAGCAGAAACAGCCCCACAGAGCGGGTCACTTTATCAAGCTCGTATTTTTCTCAACCCTTCTCGTCTATGCGGCGTCGGTAATCATAAACACGCAGGCGGAGATTGCGGAGCAGAAGGCTACCATCGAGAAGCTTGAAGCCGAAATTGTCGAGGCACAACAGGAAAACGACGAGTACACCAGACTTCTGAGCGATGATGATGAGTATGAGTATATGCTCTCAGCCGCTATAGAGCGTGGATATGCTTATCCGCGAGAAACGCGTTATTATGCCAAGTCGGCGGAGTGACGCTTAACAGGGCGAAAAATGTGGAGGGTTATATCGCTATGTTTGGGCAAAGACCAACCGTAGCAAATAAGTCACGAAAGAGGAAAAAGTAAATTTATGCAGCTTGAAGAAGGTAGCATTATCGAGGGCAGAGTCACCGGTATTCAGAAATTCGGCGCATTTATCGACATCGGCGGCGGCAGAAACGGAATGGTTCACATTTCCGAGGTTTCTCCTACATACGTCGGCGACATCAACGACTTCCTGAAGGTCGGGCAGATTGTCAAAGTCAAGGTCATTTCCATCGCAGAGGACGGCAAGGTTGCATTGTCCATCAAGAGGGCGCTTCCCCCAAGGGAGCCTGCGCCTCATCGCCCGAGAAACGGACAGCCGAACGGTCGCCCCGGGGGACATCCGAACGGACATCCCGGCGGGCAACAGGGCGGACAGCCCGGAGGCAGAGACAACCGCGGCGGCTACAACCAGAGTCGCGACAAGGGCATGTATGACAAGGACAAGGATTCCCAGCCGGTAAGGCACTATTCGCAGAAGAAGCCTGTGAAGAAGGAGGAGCCGAACCCCGAAGCGCTCGTCAACGCCGAGTATGCCTATAAGCCGAGCGGAACCACGACCGATGCCGGATTCGAGGATATGCTTTCGAAATTCAAGTCTTCAAGCGAGGACCGCATGTCCGACCTCAAACGTTCGATGGACGTCAAAAAGCGCGGGTCGAGGAGAAGGTAAGAGCCGATAGGAGGTGTCCGGCAGTGAGCTATGTTGTAGCGAAGCGTTGGGACAAAATCGGGTCAATCGCCATAGAGATGGAACTCGGTTCCCATTTGGTGGAATTTAAGCGTAGGATTCGCTCTGTAATCGACGAACGAGAGATAGAATTATTCACCATCAGCCGACCGTCGGCTTACGGGGAGTATGAACCGTATCGGTTTGTGGACTCAGAGAGCGAGTTTGAGGAACAGGTCAAGCTGTTGTAATACAGCGTTTGCAGGATTCGAAACCGTGCCGTTTCGCGCACGGTTCTCTTTTGTGGGAGGAACGTAATGAAGTTTAAATCGTTTGGCAGAAGGCTTATGGCTGTGATTACGGCGGCGGTTATCCTTATGAGCCTGACCGCTTGCGGGGAGAGCGACCCGGTTGCGGGCGAGGACTATATCCTTGCGGCAAGGGCGGCTTATGTTGAGCTTGATTCCGCTCGGGTTGACGTCGTCAACGACAACACCGGCGAGTCGGAGCAGATATTCATCTATAAGTACGACGAAGTGGGTCTCATGACCTATTCCTACTATGCCGTCTCGGGCGACACGGTTATCGCTCAGTACAATAACGGCTATGAGCAGTACACCGAGGAAAACGGCGTTGTTTCATATCTCGACACCGGCGACGCAAACTTCACGTCCTATACAAAGGATGTTCCCTATCCCTTGGCGGACGAGGGTCTCATCGTCTTCTACAAGAAGGCGGTCAACACCGAGACCTCATATATCGCCACGAACGAGCTCGCAATCGAGGTCTGCCACTATTACGACATCTCAAAGCTCTCGGGCGTCGACACCGCCGACGGCATGACCGGCTTCAAGGTGCTCTATTACTTCGACGGCGATGGTAACTTCCTCTTCCTTAGGGAAGTAACCGAAGTCACAAACGACGACGGCAGTATCACCGAATATTCCTACTCTATTTATATAACCGAGCAGAACGAAGTCGGAACCGTCCCGAACTTTATTGATATTTCGAAGGTTGAGGAAGAGGTCGGGGAATTGGTGTAAACCCCTCCACCGGCTGTCGCCGGTCCCCCTCCCCTTTCAGGGGAGGCTATTTATATTCTCTCAAAAGTTTCATAGGAGCAAAATAGGCTCCCCTGAAAGGGGAGCTGGCGCCCGAAGGGCGACTGAGGGGTTTGTACAGTTTGCACAAATTCCCACTCTAAAAATCTCCAAATTTTCTACATCAAAAAATCCACACAAATCCGCAAAAGTGCTTGACCTCCGGCTTTAAAAGTGTTATTATAATCACTGCGTGACTGCAAAAGATATGCGTTGAAGCTGGAGGTTGCCGGCGGTATGCCGGGTAATTTCAGCCGAGTATGTCCGATTTTAAACCGGGCGACTGTAATAGCAACACGGTACTGTGGTACAAAGTGCTCGCCAAGCGAGCGGTTAAGGGCGATTCTGCGCCTTTGAGCCTTAGAAAACCAAAGCATCCGATGCGATTTATGTGTCCCGCCGAAAAGAAGATTTTTCGGCTTTTTTCATGGGGATGCAGGAAACACACGGATTCGTGTTAAAAAAAACAGATGGGAAAATCCCAGCCCCCAATAATCGTAAGCTTTAAGGAGGCGTTTTTAATGGCAGTCAATGAGAAAATCAGAATCAAGATCAAGGGCTACGAGCACACCAACGTCGATGCGGCAGCGGCTAAGATAGTCGAGGCGGCAAAGCGTTCGGGCACACAGGTTTCGGGTCCGATTCCGCTCCCCACCGAGAGAGAAATCGTAACCGTCCTTCGCTCCGTATTCGTCAACAAGGACAGCCGTGAGCAGTTCGAGATGAGAACTCACAAGAGACTTATCGACGTGCTTCACCCCACCAACGACACAACTGCGGCTCTGCAGAATCTTGAGCTTCCCGCCGGTGTGGATATCGTAATGGAGATCAAGTAATCTCCACTGGAGATCAAGTAATTTCCCAAGGAAATCGAGAACGATTTCTCAGCGAAATCCCGCGACAGGTCAAGTCGGAAAATCCGACCAATAACCATTAGGAGGAAACAAAATGAAGAAAGGCATCATCGGAAAGAAGATCGGTATGACACAGGTCTTCGACGATAAGGGAAGAGTTATTCCCGTATCGGTCATTGAGGCAGGTCCTTGCGTGGTAGTCCAGAAGAAGACTGCCGAGAACGACGGCTACGAAGCCGTGCAGCTCGGGTTCGGCGACACCACCGCAAAGAGTTTGAAGAAGCCTCTCACAGGTCATTTCAAGAAGGCTGACGTTGCCCTCAAGAAGACCCTCAAGGAATTCAGACTTGAGGATATCTCGGGCATGAACGTAGGCGACATCGTAAAGGCTGACATCTTCACTGAGGGCGAGATTGTTGATGTTTGCGGCACAAGCAAGGGTAAAGGATTCTCCGGCACCATCAAGCGCTGGAACACCCACAGACTCAAGGAAACCCACGGTACAGGTCCTGTTCACCGCGAGGCAGGTTCCATGAACGCTTGCTCAAGTCCTTCGAGAATCTACAAAGGAAAGAAAATGCCGGGTCACCTCGGTGCCGAGAGAGTTACTATCCAGAACCTCGAGGTTATCAAGGTTGACGCCGAGAACAACCTTATCGCTGTAAAGGGAGCAATCCCCGGACCGAAGAACGGTATCGTTACCGTCTGCAACAGCGTTAAGAAAGCTTAGTGGAAGGAGGAAGTACAATGTCAAAGGTTTCCGTATACGATATTAAAGGCAATGTAGTTGCCGACACTGAGCTTAATGACAGCATCTGGGGCATCGAGCCCAATACCGCTGTTATGCACACAATGGTTGTCAATTATCTCGCAAATCAGAGACTGGGCACTCAGTCCACACTCACAAGAACAGAGGTATCCGGCGGCGGTAAGAAGCCCTGGAGACAGAAGGGTACAGGTCATGCAAGACAGGGTTCAATCCGTTCTCCCCAGTGGACACACGGCGGAATCGCTCTCGGACCGAAGCCCCGCAGCTACAGATTCACGGTCAACAAGAAGATGAGAAGACTTGCTATGAAGTCCGCACTCTCTTCAAAGCTTGCCGAGAACGAGGTAGTAGTCGTTGACAAGATTGACTTCGACGAAATCAAGACCAAGAACGTCGTTTCGATGCTTTCGGCACTCGGAGCAGAGGGCAAGACCCTTATCGTAATGCCCGCATCCGACGAGAAGGTCATCAAGAGCGCAAGAAACATTCCCGGAGTAAAGACGACTCTCGTAAACACTCTGAATGTTTACGACATCCTTAACTGCAACAAGTTTGTAGTAGCTCAGGATGCCGTCACCAAGATTGAGGAGGTTTACTGCTGATGGAAAAGGTTGCTCAGGACATCATTCTGAAGCCGGTTATCACCGAAGCTTCTATGGAAGATCTTCAGGCGGGCAAGTACACCTTCAAGGTCGCAAAGACCGCCAACAAGATTGAAATCAAGGACGCCGTTGAGGAAATCTTCGGTGTCAAGGTTGCCAAGGTTCACACAATGAACGTTCGCGGTCGTTACCGCAGAATGGGCAGATCCGAGGGCAAGACCCCGGACTGGAAAAAGGCAATCGTTACGCTTGCCGAGGGCTCAAAGACCATCGCCTTCTTCGACGGCATGATCTGATAGTTGGGTCTGAGAGTGATTGGGACCGCATGGGTCTGACAAACTCTCACATTCCGGCAAACGTTACTGGTGTGGGGAGACCTGCACGGTAAGTATGGGAATCACACTGATGGTTCTCGCAAAACACTAATAAGGAGTGAAAAATTACATGGCTATAAAGAGCTACAAGCCGACGACCAACGGTCGCAGAGGTATGACCGTTACCGATTACAGCGGCTTGTCCAAGGTTAAGCCGGAGAGAAGTCTTCTCGAACCCAAGAAGAAGACCGCCGGCAGAAACAGCTATGGCAGAATCACCGTCCGTCATCACGGCGGCGGCGAAAGAAAAAAGTATCGTGTAATCGACTTCAAGAGAAATAAGACCGGCATGGATGCCACTGTTATGACTCTTGAATACGATCCGAACCGTTCCGCTCACATCGCCCTCGTTCAGTATGAGGACGGCGAGAAGAGATACATCATCGCACCGAACGGACTTAACGTTGGTGACACCGTAAGAGCTGGCGCAGACGCCGACATCAAGCCGGGCAATGCTCTTCCTCTTATGAACATCCCCGTCGGTACCTTCATCCACAACATCGAGCTTTATCCCGGCAAGGGCGCACAGCTTGTCCGTTCCGCCGGCAACATGGCTCAGCTTATGGGTCGTGAAAACGAGAAGGTGCTCATCAGACTTCCTTCCGGTGAAATGAGATATGTTCCCGCAAACTGCATGGCAACTATCGGTCAGGTCGGCAATATCGACCACGAAAACGTTCACCTCGGCAAGGCTGGTAGAAAGCGCCATATGGGCGTAAGACCCACAGTCCGTGGTTCCGTTATGAACCCGAACGACCACCCTCACGGCGGTGGCGAAGGCAAATCCCCTGTCGGACGTCCTTCACCTGTTACACCTTGGGGCAAGCCTACTATGGGCTATAAGACTCGTAAGAAGAAGAACCGCACAGACAAGTTTATTGTCAAGCGCCGTAACGCGAAGTAATGCGAAGGGAGGCAGATGAATAATGGGCAGAAGCATTAAGAAGGGACCATTCGTACAGGAATCCCTTTATAAGAAAGTAGTTGCCATGAACGAGACCGGCGAAAAGAAAGCCATCAAGACATGGTCGAGAGCATCCGTTATCTTCCCCGAATTCGTGGGACACACATTTGCCGTCCACGACGGACGCAAACATGTTCCGGTATATGTTACCGAGGACATGGTCGGACACAGACTTGGTGAGTTCGCACCGACAAGAACCTTCAAGGGTCACGCCGGTTCAAAGACTTCCAACAACGGCAAGTAAAGGAGGAGATTTAGATGGAAGCAAGAGCAGTATTAAAGACTGCACGCATTGCTCCTCGCAAGGTCGAAATTGTCCTCAACCTTATCAGAGGAAAAGACCTCGAGACAGCATTGGCAATCGTAAAGCATACTCCTAAGGCTGCCTGTGAGTATCTGGAGAAGCTCCTGAACTCGGCTGCGGCTAACGCAGAGAATAACTTCGGACTTGACAAGAAGAGCCTCTATGTAAAAGAGTGCTATGTCAATCCGGGACCGACCATGAAGAGAATGCAGCCCGTTTCAAAGGGCAGAGGACACAAGATTCTCAAGAGAACCTCAAACATCACTGTGGTTCTCGGTGAAGCGGAATAAGGCGGCAGGAGGTAGACTATGGGACAAAAAGTAAATCCGCACGGCATGCGTGTCGGAATAATCAAGGACTGGGATTCCCGCTGGTTTGCAGATAAGAGCACTTTCGGTGATACTCTTGTAGAGGACTACAACATCCGTAAGTACGTCAAGAAGACTCTGTATTCCGCCGGTGTTCCGAAGATTGAAATCGAGCGCTTCGCCGACAAGGTGAAGATCAACATCTGGTGCGCCAAGCCCGGTATCGTTATCGGCAGAGGCGGCGAGGCTGTTGAGAAGCTCAGAACCGATATTGAGAAGATGATTGGCAAGACCGTCTCCCTCAACATCATCGAAGTTAAGTCTCCCGACCTCAATGCTCAGTTGGTAGCTGAAAAGATAGCTCTCGACCTCGAGAACAGAATCTCATTCAGAAGAGCTATGAAGGGCGCCATCAGCAGAGCAATGAAGCTGGGTGCAAAGGGTATCAAGGTCAAGGCAGGCGGCAGACTCGGCGGTGCTGAAATCGCAAGAAGCGAAAGCTACCACGAGGGTACCATCCCGCTCCAGACCATCAGAGCAGACATCGACTACGGCTTTGCCGAGGCTGCAACAACCTACGGCAAGATCGGTATCAAGGTCTGGATCTACAAGGGAGAGGTTCTCAAGGGCGAGATTTCGAAGACCGAAGAGAAGGCTCCCGACAATCGTAGAAACCGTAAGCCGAGAAATGGCGACGACAGACGCCGCGGCGACAGAAACGGTAACTCGAGACCGAGACAGAATAGAGACGGCAACCGTAGCTATGAAAATCGCGGCGAGAGACACACTCAGAACAGAGAAGGAGGTAATAAGTAATGTTACTTCCGAAGAGAGTTAAATATCGTAAGCAGCAACGCGGACGCATGAAGGGCAAGGCTACAAGAGGCAACAAGGTTTCATACGGCGAGTATGGACTTCAGGCACTCGAGCCCGCATGGATCACTTCAGCCCAGATTGAGGCGGCTCGTATCGCAATGACACGTTACATCAAGCGTGGCGGACAGGTTTGGATCAAAATTTTCCCTGACAAGCCCGTAACCACCAAGGCACTTGGTCTTCGAATGGGTTCCGGTAAAGGTACCCCCGAGTACTGGGTAGCGGTTGTCAAGCCGGGCAGAGTCATGTTCGAAATCGCAGGCGTGTCCGAGGAAGTTGCAAGGGAAGCTATGCGTCTTGCGATGCACAAGCTGCCTATCAAGTGCAAGTTCGTTAAAAGAGAAGATGAAGCTTCAGAAACGGGTGGTGAGCAATAATGAAGGTCAGTGAAATCAGAGAAATGACTCCCGTCGAGATGGACAAGAAGCTCGACGATTTGAGGAAAGAGCTTTTCAACCTTCGCTTCCAGCACGCTGTAAATCAGCTCGACAACCCCATGAGAATCAAGGCTGTTAAGAAGGATATTGCTCGTATCAAGACTGTTATTCGCGAGCAAGAGTCCAAGTAAGCCGCGAAGAAGGAGGATTTACTGTGAGCGAAAGAAAGCTTAGAAAGACAAGGGTCGGCAAGGTAGTTTCCGACAAGATGGACAAGACAATCGTCGTTGCCATCGAGGATAACGTAAAGCATCCCTTGTACGGAAAGATTATTAAGAGAACGGTCAAGTTCAAGGCTCATGACGAGGAAAATGTTGCCCACATCGGCGACAGAGTCGAAATCATGGAAACCAGACCCTTGTCCAAGGACAAGAGATGGAGACTCGTCAGGGTTGTTGAGCAGGCTAAGTAATGAGGGCGTGGGTGCATTGAACAAAAGCTGTTCGATGCAAACCCCGAACCCGAAGAGTAAACGAGGGTCGGTGAATAACTCGATCCGGCGCTCAGATTTCTTTAATACTGAAAGGAGGAACTTGCTGTGATACAAATGCAGACAAGACTCAAAGCCGCTGACAACACCGGAGCCAAGGAACTCCAGTGCATCAGAGTTTTGGGCGGCACCCGCAGAAGATACGCCAACATCGGCGATGTAGTCGTAGCGTCAGTCAAGAAGGCTGCACCCGGCGGCATGGTCAAGAAGGGCGACGTTGTTAAAGCAGTAATTGTTCGTTCAGCATCCGGTCTTCGTCGTGAAGACGGAACCTATATCCGTTTCGACGAGAACGCAGCTGTAATAATCAAGGAAGACAAGACACCGAGAGGTACGAGAATTTTCGGGCCGGTTGCCCGTGAACTCAGGGACAATGACTATGTCAAGATCCTGTCGCTCGCACCCGAGGTACTTTAAGGAGGAGCCGAGAAAATATGAACAAGATTCACGTTAAAACCGGCGACTCGGTAGTTGTTCTCAGTGGTAAGGACAAGGGCAAGAAGGGCAAAGTTCTTGCCGTATCCCCCAAGGAGGGCAAGGTAATAGTCGAAGGCATCAACATGGCGACCAAGTCCGTCAAGCCCCGCAGACAGGGCGAAGCAGGCGGCATCGTCAAGGCTGAGGCAGCTATGTACTCGAGCAAGGTTCAGCTCGTTTGCCCCAAGTGCGGCAAGGGCGTAAGAACCGGCGTCAAGTTCGGACCTGACGGCGAGAAGCTCAGAGTTTGCAAGCGTTGCGGCGCAGAAATCAAGTAGGAGGTTAATTATGGCAAGATTAAAAGATCAATATGTCAATGAGATAGCCCCCGCACTGATGAAGAAGTTCGGCTACAAGAACGTTATGCAGATTCCGAAGCTCGACAAGGTTGTCATCAACGTAGCTTGCGGCGAGGCTAAGGAGAATTCCAAGGTCGTTGACGCAGTTATGAACGATCTTTCACTTATCACAGGTCAGAAGCCTGTAGTTTGCAAGGCTAAGAAGTCGGTTGCAAACTTCAAGCTCCGTGAGGGCATGCCCATCGGAGTTAAGGTTACTCTGAGAAGTGACAAGATGTATGAGTTCATCGACAGACTTTTCAATGTCGCGTTCCCCAGAGTTCGTGACTTCAAGGGCATCAACCCCAACTCGTTCGACGGCAGAGGAAACTACTCCACCGGTATCAAGGAGCAGCTCATCTTCCCCGAAATCGAGTTCGACAAGGTTGACAAGGTCCGCGGTATGGATATCAACTTCATCACAACCGCAAAGACCGACGAAGAGGCAAAGGAGCTTCTGAGCATGCTCGGCGCTCCGTTTGCAAAGTAAGAGTGGAGGTAGATTATGGCTAAAAAGGCAATGGTTTTAAAGCAGCAGGCAAAGCCTAAGTATTCGACCCGCGCTTACAACAGATGCAAGATTTGCGGAAGACCTCACGGTTATCTGAGAAAGTACGGCATCTGCCGTATCTGCTTCAGAAAGCTTGCGCTCGAGGGTCAGATCCCCGGCGTTAAGAAGTCGAGCTGGTAATTAGCGAAGGAGGCAAAAGTATGCAGATTACTGATACAATAGCTGATTTGCTGACCAGAATTCGCAATGCAAGCTCAGCAAAGCACGCTACAGTCGATATTCCCGCTTCGAATATGAAGAAGTCTATCGTTCAGATTTTGCAGGATGAGGGCTACATCAAGTCCTATCAGGTAATCGATGACGGTAAGCAGGGAATCATCAGAGTTACACTTAAATATGACGAGAACAGAACACCGGTTATCTCCGGCATCAGAAGAGTTTCCAAGCCCGGTCTTAGAATCTATTCGAGCTGTGAGGATATGCCCAAGGTCTTGAAGGGCTTAGGTATCGCTATCGTTTCCACCTCAAAGGGAATCGTTACCGATAAGAAGGCAAGAGAGCTTGGCGTAGGCGGCGAGATTCTCGCATTCGTCTGGTAAGGAGGGCTGAATTATGTCAAGAATAGGCTTAAAGCCGATCAGCGTTCCTGCCGGAGTTGAAGTATCCGTTGCAGAAGGCAACGTAGTTACCGTAAAGGGTCCCAAGGGTACACTCACTCAGAAGTTTAATCCTTCCCTTTCCATCACCGTTGAGGACGGAACCCTTAAGGTTGCACGTCCCAATGACGAGGACAAATCCAAGGCTCTTCACGGTCTTACAAGAACTCTCGTCAACAACATGGTCGAGGGCGTTGTAAACGGTTATTCCAAGACCCTTATTATCGAGGGTGTTGGTTACAGAGCTCAGAAGCAGGGTAAGGACGTTATCCTTAACCTCGGATATTCTCATCAGGTTATCATTTCCGAGACTGACGACATCAAGCTCGATGTTCCGCAGCCTAACCAGGTTGTAGTCAAGGGAATCGACAAGCAGAAGGTAGGTCAGTTTGCCTGTGAAGTGCGCGCCAAGCGTCCTCCCGAGCCTTACAAGGGCAAGGGTATCCGCTACGACGGTGAAGTCATCCGCCGCAAGGAAGGCAAGGCCGGTAAAGGCGCAAAGAAGTAAATAAGGGAGTAAGAATCTATGGTAAAGACAATAGACAGAGCTAAGTCAAGAGCCAAGAGGCACGCAAGAGTCCGCGCCAAGGTCAGCGGTACCGCTTCCTGCCCGAGACTCAATGTCTTCCGCTCAGCGAAGCACATTTACGCTCAGGTGATTGATGACGTCACCGGAACAACTCTCTGCGCCGCTTCAAGCATGGAAAAGGGCTTCGGAGCTAACGGCGGAAACGTCGAAGGTGCCAAGAAGGTCGGCGAAGCGATTGCCGAGAAGTGCAAGGCAAACGGCATAGAGGAAGTCGTATTCGACAGAGGCGGCTATCTCTATCACGGACGTATCGCGGCTTTGGCAGAGGGTGCCCGTGAGGACGGACTCAAATTCTGAGAGGAGGTAACGTATTTTGGCTATTATAGACGCTTCTCAAATGGAGCTTACCGAGAAGGTTGTAGCTATCAACCGTGTATCCAAGACGGTCAAGGGCGGACGTATCATGAAGTTCTCCGCGCTCATCGTTGTAGGTGACGGCAACGGCACAGTCGGCTACGGTATCGGAAAGTCGGGAGAAGTTACCGACGCTATCAGAAAAGGAATCGCTGATGCGAAGAAGAATCTGATAAAAGTATCACTTAAGGGAACAACAATTCCTCACGAGGTAGTCGGTGTTTACGGCGCTGGCAGAGTCTTG
Organism: Oscillospiraceae bacterium; assembly: GCA_021201135.1. GTDB lineage: Bacteria > Bacillota > Clostridia > Oscillospirales > Ruminococcaceae > Faeciplasma. The sequence goes on along the minus strand of JAJQGT010000018.1, from coordinate 126,687 downwards.
ATGAGACCCGCCGCCGAAGGTACCGGAGTTATCGCCGGAGGTCCCGTTCGTTCCGTAATCGAGGCTGCAGGCATCAAGGATATAAGAACCAAGTCTCTTAAGTCCAACAATCCCTGCAACGTCGTCAGAGCAACATTTGCAGGACTTGCCGAGCTCAAGTCTGCCGAAGAAATGGCAGCCAAGAGAGGCAAGACCGTCAAGGAAATAATCTGAGGAGGAAATGATCATGTCAGTAAAAATTGAGCTTGTAAAAAGTCTCAACGGCAGACTCAAGGATCAGATCGCAACTGCAAACTCCTTAGGTCTTAGAAAAATCGGTGACGTTACCATTCAACCGGATAACGCACAGACGCAAGGTAAAATAAATAAGATCGTTCACCTTATCAAAGTTACCGAAGCATAAGAATTAAGGAGGTGCGAATAAATTGAAATTGCACGATTTAGCACCTGCTGAGGGTTCCGTAAAGGATGTCAAGAGAATCGGAAGAGGACATGGCTCCGGACAGGGAAAAACAGCAGGAAAGGGACACAAGGGTCAGAATGCTCGTTCGGGCGGCGGTGTAAGACCGGGCTTCGAAGGCGGACAGACCAGACTCGCAAGAAGAATCCCGAAGAGGGGCTTCAACAACATATTTGCAGCTAAGTATACGGCAATCAACGTCTCCGATCTCGAAAAGTTTGTCGACGGAACTGTCGTCGATACAGAGCTTCTTATCGCTGCCGGTATTGTCAAGAATGAGGGCAACGGAATCAAGGTACTGGGCAACGGCGAGCTCACCAAGAAGCTTACCGTAAAGGCAGCCGCTTACTCCGCTTCAGCTAAGGAGAAGATCGAGAAGGCAGGCGGAGAGGCAGAGGTGATCTAAGTGTTTCAGACTCTTAAGAACGCTTGGAAGGTTCCGGAGATAAGAAAGAAGCTTCTCTACACTTTCCTTATCTTCATCATCTACAGACTCGGCGGATATATCCCCGTTCCGTTTCTCGATTCAGCCGCTATAGCGGAAATGATTGAGGGCTCAAACAACCTGTTCAGCTACCTCAACACTCTCTCCGGCGGCACCTTCTCAAGAGCAACACTTCTGTGCTTGTCGGTTTCACCGTACATCAATGCACAGATCATCATGCAGCTTCTGACCTTTGCGATTCCCGCACTCGAAAGACTCGCAAAGGAAGGCGAAGAGGGCAGAAAGAAGCTCGGTATGATTACCAAGGTTCTGGCTCTCGTAATCGCACTCTTCCAGTCATGGGCTTACTACCTGACTCTTAAGAACGCAGGAGCTCTGACCTATACCACAGGCTTCTCAAAGGTTCTTTCCGAAATCATCATCATAGCGTGCTTCACCGCAGGTGCTATGCTTACTATCTGGCTCGGTTCGCTCATCGACAAGAACGGAATCGGCAACGGCATGTCAATGCTCATCTTTGCCGGTATCGTTGCAGAGCTCCCGCAGTCGTTCGGTAACATCTTCGCAACACTCGCAAACACGGGTTCTGCCGGGTATATCATCCTCATCCCGATTATCATCATAATCTTCATTCTGATGATTGCGTTCATCGTATTCATGGACAATGCGGAGAGAAGAGTTCCGATTCAGTATGCAAAGCGCGTTGTAGGAAGAAAGGTTTACGGCGGTCAGTCGACCTACCTTCCCATCAAGGTATCAATGGCAGGCGTTTTGCCGATTATCTTCGCGATGAGCTTCATGTCCATCCCGCAGACTATCGCAATGTTCACCGGCGAGCCCACTCAGGGTACTGTCTGGTACACAATCTACAACTGCTTCAGCACGACTCATCCTGTATACGCAACACTCTACTTCATCCTCATCATTCTGTTCAGCTACTTCTACATTTCGATGCAGTATGATCCCGTTGAGATTGCAAACAACCTTCGCCAGAACAACGGCGGCATCCCGGGCATCCGTCCCGGCAAGCCGACAAGTGATTACATCACCCGTATTGTTCACAAGCTGACCTTCGTCGGCGCACTGTTCCTCGGCGTTGTTGCTATCTTCCCGATCATCTTTGCTCAGATTACAGGCATTTCGAACCTGGCTCTCGGCGGTACTTCAATCCTCATCGTTGTAAGTGTTGCTCTTGAGACGGTCCGTCAGCTCGAATCTCAGCTTATGATGCGTCACTACAAGGGATTCTTGGACTAAAATGATTGCAGACGTTGTGCTTATGCACAACGTCGGCAGAGCATCCAATGGGTGCTTTCACAACATAGAAAGGAGATACCACATGAATATCATTTTGCTCGGCGCACCCGGTGCCGGTAAGGGCACTCAGGCGGAAGTCATCTGCAAGACCAAGGGCATCCCGGCTATCTCGACAGGCAATATGTTAAGAGAAGCTGTTGCCAACGGCACAGAAGCGGGTCTTTCAGCCAAGAGCTATATGGACAGAGGCGACCTCGTCCCCAATGAGACCATAATCGCTATCCTCAAGGAGAGAATTCTTCAGGACGATTGCAAGAACGGCTTCATCCTTGACGGCTTCCCCCGTACAGTTCCTCAGGCGGAGGCACTCGAAACCATGGGCGTTAATATCGACAAGGTTATCGAGATTTACGTTCCCGATGAGAAGATAGTTGCAAGACTTTCGGGACGTCGTGTCTGCGAAAAATGCGGCAACTCCTATCATGTAGACTATAAGCCGACCAAGGTGGAGGGCGTATGCGACGCCTGCGGCGGCAAGGTGGTCATCCGTAAGGACGATGAACCCGCTACCGTTCTTGACAGACTTAAAGTCTATCATGAGAAAACGGCACCTCTCAAGGACTATTATGCGGCGAAGGGCAAGCTCGTAACCGTTGAAGGTCAGGAAGAGGTAGCCGACACTACAAAGCTTACACTCGAAGCTTTAGAGGCTTAAGACGTGATAAACATCAAGTCCTCTAAAGATCTTCTGAAAATGCGTAAAGCGGGAGAGATAACCGGCGGCGCACTCGTTGCCGCAGGAAAAGCCCTTCATGCCGGAATGACAACGAAGGAGCTCGACAAGGTGGTTCACTCCTATATCACCTCCCGCGGCGCAAAACCCTCGTTTTTGGGGTATGGCGGATTTCCCGCCTCGGCGTGCATATCGGTGAACGACACCGTTATCCACGGAATACCCTCGTCAAAGGAAGTTATCCATAACGGAGACATAGTTTCCGTTGATGTGGGCGCATATATCGACGGATTTCACGGCGACAGCGCGTATACTTTTAAGGTAGGAGAGATTGATCCCGCCGTCCAAGGTCTCTTGGACGCAACCGAGGAAAGCCTCAAGCTTGCCATCTCGATGGCAAAGCCGGGCGTAAGACTCGGGGACATTTCAGCCGCCATTCAGGAGTATAACGAGTCCCGGGGCTACGGAGTAGTCAGAGAATACGTCGGTCACGGAGTGGGGAGCAATCTCCATGAGGAGCCGGAGGTTCCGAATTTCGGACGTGCCGGTCACGGCGTCCGGCTGATGAGCGGAATGGTCATCGCGATTGAACCGATGATAACCCTCGGAAGCCCCGCTATAAAGGTCCTCGGAGACGGCTGGACGGTCAAAACCCGTGACGGCAAAGCCGCCGCCCACTTCGAACATACAATAGCGATAACTCCCGACGGTGCCGTAATTCTCACGGCGCGCGAATAGGAGGGAACCCGTGAACGTCGTCAAAGGCTCGGTGGTAAAATCCACGGCAGGTCGAGATCGGGGCGGCTACTTCGTTGCTGTAGACGTTACCGACCGCTTCGTTACAATCGCCGACGGCAAGGAGCGAAAGCTCTCAAGTCCCAAGCGAAAGAACGTAAGACACATTTCACCGACCAACCAAGTGATTTCGCTATCCGGCATGACAGATAAAAAGCTTAAAAGGCTTCTTCGTGAGCTTGAACCCGAAGCTGATGGAGAACCCGTTACGACCGGACGAGAATAAGAAATGAGGAATTTTATTGTCCAAGGAAGATGTAATTGAACTTGAAGGCACCGTTCTGGAGGCTTTGCCGGGAGCAAAGTTTCAGGTTGAGCTTGCAAACGGGCACAAGATTCTCGCCTATGTCTCCGGTAAGCTGGGACTTAACCACATAAGAATAGTCCCGGGTGACCGTGTGACGGTCGAGATGTCGCCGTATGATCTGACCAAGGGTCGGATTACATGGCGCTCGAAATAGTAAAGAACACCAGTAAACAGGTGGCGATTGCGAAGAGCAATCCGCAGTCAGTTTACAGTTTTTGAGGAGGTATTTCAATGAAAGTCAGACCTTCAGTAAAGCCTATGTGCGAAAAGTGCAAGGTTATAAAGCGCAAGGGCAAAGTTATGGTCATTTGCGAAAACCCCAAGCACAAGCAGCGTCAGGGATAAGAATCGTTAATGGAGGTGCCACTAAAATATGGCTCGTATAGCAAGTATAGACCTTCCGAGAGATAAAAGAATTGAGGTTGCACTCACCTATATCTACGGAATCGGTCAGCCCACCGCGACAAAAATCTGCAAGGAAACCGGCGTAGACCCGGATGTCAGAGTCAAGGATATGTCCGAAGACGATGTCACAAAAATCCGTGAGTACATCGACAAGCATCTCATTGTTGAGGGCGACAAGCGCAGAGAAGTTCAGCTCAACATTAAGAGACTTATCGAAGTCGGTTGCTACAGAGGAACCCGTCATCGCAAGGGTCTCCCCGTAAGAGGTCAGAGAACCAAGACCAACGCAAGAACCCGCAAGGGTCCCGTTAAGACAGTCGCCAACAAGAAGAAGTAAGGAGGGATAGAACATGGCTCAGAAACAGGCAAGCGGCAAGAAGACGGTTATTCGTCGCCGCAGAGAAAGAAAGAACATCGAACAGGGACAGGTTCATATCCAGTCCACATTCAACAACACCATCGTAACCATCACCGATATGCAGGGCAATGCGATTTCATGGGCTTCCGCCGGAGGACTCGGCTTCAGAGGCTCCAAGAAGTCTACACCGTTCGCTGCTCAGACCGCCGCAGAGACAGCAGCAAGAGCAGCCAAGGAGCATGGTCTTAAGACCGTTGAGGTTTATGTAAAGGGTCCCGGACAGGGAAGAGAAGCAGCAATCCGTGCTTTGCAGGCAGAGGATCTCGAGGTAAGACTTATCAAGGATGTTACCCCCATTCCTCACAACGGATGCCGTCCTCCCAAACGTCGTCGCGTTTAGTTGACGCAAAGTTGGGAGCCGAGTTTACCAAAGTTGACTCGGAGTCGGGTATTGAACTCGATATTATTTAAAAACGGAGGATTTAATTATGGCAGTAAATAAGGAGCCTATACTCAAAAAGTGTGCAGCTCTCGGAATCAGCCCGATGGTTATGGGTGTCGGCAAGGAAACAAAGCGCAACCCCAAAGCCAACGTAAGAAAGAAAGAATCGGAATACGCCAAGCAGTTAAAGGAAAAGCAGAAGCTCAAGTTTATCTATGGCGTTCTTGAAAAGCAGTTCAGACATATCTATGAAAGAGCTGAGAAGATGGAAGGTCAGGCAGGTGCTAACCTTATCACCCTCCTCGAAGAGAGACTTGACAATGTCGTCTTCAGAATGGGTCTTGCAACCACCAGACGCGAGGCAAGACAGCTCGTTTCTCACGGTCATTTCAACGTAAATGGCTCAAGAGTCGACATTCCTTCATACAGAGTCAAGGTCGGCGACGTTATTTCCTTGAGAGAGAACTCCAAGAAGAGCGAAAAGTTCAAGGAAATCGTCGAGGATACCGACAAGAGACTTGTTCCCTCATGGCTTGACAAGGACAAGGAAAACCTCAGCGCTACAGTAGTCAGAGTTCCCGTCAAGGACGATCTCGACTATGAGGTTGAGGAGCATATGATTGTCGAGTTGTACTCCAAATAATCGGTTCGAGATTATTCATTGGATAACCCTGTTCTGCCGGTGCGAATTTGTTGCGGAAAGCAACAGTTCGCATGGGAGCAGTATCAGCGGGAGGGCAACAGATTTCATCTTGTGGATGAAATCACCGATAGTAAATGGAGGCTAAAATGCTAGAAAAAATCGAGAAGCCGGATATAAATATAGTCGATCTTAAGTCTAACGGCACCTATGGCAAGTTTGTCCTTGAACCGTTGGAGCGTGGCTATGGTACGACTATCGGCAACAGTCTTAGACGTGTATTGCTTTCATCGCTTCCCGGCGTCGCCGTCACCAGTGTCAAGATTGACGGTGTACAGCACGAATTCTCCACCGTCCCCGGAGTCAAGGAGGATGTCGCAGAGATTATCCTTAACTTGAAGGGACTTACAGCCAAGCTTTACTGCGACGGTCCGAAAACCGTTTACGTTGAAGCCGAGGGCGAACGCGAAGTAACTGCGGGCGACATCAAGACCGATTCCGAGGTTGAGATACTTGTTCCCGACATGCACATCGCAACTCTTGGCGAGGGCGCCAAGCTGTATATGGAGATAACTCTCGACAGAGGCAGAGGCTACGTTTCAGCCGAAAAGAACAAGACCTATATGGTCAACGCCCCCATAGGCGTAATCGCAGTAGACAGTATTTACACCCCCGTTCTCAAGGTCAACTACAGCGTTGAGAACACCCGTGTAGGACAGATAACCGACTTTGATAAGCTCACATTAGAGGTGTGGACGGACGGCGTTATTTCCGCAAAGGAAGCCGTTTCCATGGCAGCCAAACTCCTCAACGAGCATCTGAATCTGTTTGTCAACCTCTCGGAAGAGACTATTGTTGACGAGATAATGACAGAGAAGGAAAACAAGACAAAGGACAAGGTTCTTGAGATGACCATTGAGGAACTTGACTTGTCGGTACGTTCATTCAACTGCCTTAAGAGGGCAGGAATCAACACTGTCAGCGATCTGGCTGAGAAGACTGAGGAAGAAATGATGAAAGTCAGAAACCTCGGTAAGAAGTCGTTTGAGGAAGTCAAGACAAGGCTCGCTTCACTCGGCGTCGAAATGAACTCAAGCAACAACGAGGAATAACAAAGTAAGGAGTGAAATTCAATGCCGGCAAGAAAATTGGGCAGAACCACTGACCAGAGACGGGCAATGCTCAGAGCTATGGTAACGTATCTGCTTGAAAACGGTAAGATAGAGACCACAGTAACCAGAGCTAAGGAAGTCCAGAGCGTTGCAGAGAAGATGATTACTCTCGGCAAGGCTGGAGACCTTCACTCGAAGAGACAGATTTACGCATACATCACCAAGGAAGATGTTGCAAGAAAGCTGATTAACGAGATAGCTCCGAAGTATGCCGACCGTAACGGCGGCTACACCAGAATTATCAAGACCGGTCCCCGCCGCGGCGACGCAGCAGAGATGGCGATAATTTCGTTGGTCTGATGGCATAAAAGTTGTACACTAATGAATCCGGCAGAGTCTGTTTTATGAATAGTCTCTGCCGTTTTTATATCCGCACACCCCCATAGTTCTTCTCCACCTTGACAACCGTCCCGAAAAATGCTATTATTCATGTGCGGGCTTTACAAAGGGGTCTGAAACTTAACACAAACAGGAAAGGAATTTAACATGAAAGTAAGAGACATCACATTTATAGGGGTTGCGGCGGCGATTATCTGCATATTCGCTCCGATGAGCGTGCAGATTGGTCCCATTCCGATAACTCTGGCTACATTCGCAATCTATTTCACTGCGGCGACCCTCGGAGCATACAGGGGCACAATCGCAGTTTCAATCTATATTCTCCTTGGCGCAATCGGTCTTCCGGTATTTTCGAACTATTCGGGCGGTCTTCAGAAGATTGCCGGTGCCACCGGCGGCTACATAATCGGCTATATCCCTCTGGCACTCATCGTCGGTCTTCTTGCCGACAAGATTCAGGTTGCTTATAAGAAGGAGGACGGCAAGTTCAACCTTAAGAGCATCCTTGCAGTCGCAAAGTATCCCGTCGGCATGATTCTCGGCACCGCTGTTCTCTATGTTTTCGGAACGGCTTGGTACTGCTTCGTTTCGGGGAACACTCTTGCGGTTGCATTGACATACTGCGTCATCCCATTCCTCGGGGTTGACCTCATCAAAATAGTCGCGGCTTCTGCGCTTGCGACGGCTGTTGTCCCGGCTCTGAAACGAATACCGGGCTACCGGACTTCCACCAAATAAAATGATCAAGCGAACACTCGCAGTCCTGACGGCGTTTATGCTGATGCTTACCGCCTTCACGGCTTGCACACCAGAAGAAACCGAAGAAATTGTCACCGAAGATGTCACCACGGAGCTGACCGTTGCGACAGAGGACACGACCGAAACCCTTCCGACTGAGGAAGCGGTGACCGAGCTTACTGCACCCACGGAGCTCCCGACTCATGCCGAGGCGGAAATAAGCGAAGTCGCCTATAACCCGACCGAATGCTCGGTTATCTACGAAGCGGAGGACGGGGAAACAGGCGGCTACACCGCCGTCATGTCCTCGCACGAGGGCTATTCCGGCACAGGCTATGTCACGGGACTTTCTCTGCCCGACAGCACCCTTAAGGTCGTCCTTGACATCCCGTCGGCTCAGCACTATAACGTCACCGTCTGCCTGTCTTCCGACGAGCCTGTAGAAGGGGTTCTCTATGTCGACGGCTTGGCGAGGGGGACCTTCACGACCTCCGGTTCGGGGGATTTCGAATCCATCAAGTTCGAGAACATCTATCTTTCTCCCGAGACCTCTTCGGTCACAATTTCGGATTTGTCGGGCGAAGTCGACCTCGACTTCTTCCTGCTCGAAAACACAGACGACCTGAGCGAGCTTGATTACAGCGTCAGCGGAGTTCTCTCGAATTCGGGAGCAACAGAGGCTACAGTTGAACTCTACAAGTATCTCTGCGAGATGTATGGCGAGAGCGTCCTGACGGCTCAGCAGTGTTCGCAAGGCTCAAATGCCGAAATATATGCCGTGGCGGCTGTCACGGGAAAATACCCTTTGATAAGGCTCGGTGAGCTTTCCGGTTACTCGGCGGGAGTCGACACCGGCGACATCGAGCTCGCAATCGAATATTATGAAGACGGCGGAATCATCGGCTACTCGTGGTACTGGGCTATGAACGGCTCCTGCTACTTGGAGGAATCCGGTTTCTCACTTTCGAACGCCGTGACAACCCACGACGTGGCGCACATGAGCCTTGAAAAGGTAGAGGAGCTTCTCGGAACGGGCGGCGTGAGCGAGGAATGCTATGCGATTATCGAGGGGATTGACCTCATCGCCGAGCAGTTCTCAAGACTTGCCGAGCTCGACATTCCGGTTATCTTCCGACCCCTTCCCGAAGCCGGAAACGGCGAGTTCTGGTGGGGCGAGGACCTCGACTCCTACATATGGCTTTATGAGCTCATCTACACCCGGCTCACCGACTACCACATGCTCGACAACATAATTTGGGTATGGAACGCTCAGGATGTTGAATGGTACGTCGGGGACGAATATTGCGACATAATCTCTCTCGACGTCTACGATTTCAGCCTCGGCGCATGGGACAACCAGAGTCACGTCACGGCTCTTATCCGCATGATGGAGCTGACGACCGACAAGCCGATTGCAATCAGTGAATGCAACATCCTCCCGAGCCCCGCAAACCTCAAGAAGGACAACGCTTATTGGCTTTTCGCCTCGGTGTTCAGCGGAAGCTACGCCATAACGGAAGATTATGAACTCTGCACCGACTACATGACCGAGCAGGAGTGGATACTCTTCTATAACTGTTCGGAGACAATTACGAAGTAATTCATAATTCCGCCACAAAATATCTCAAAAAATATTACGTCCCTTGGGAGGCTTCCGAGGGGCGTTTTCTATTGTAAGTGCCCGAAAAATCTGATATAATTTATAATAGCGATTTATATAGGAGGATTTACCATGAATACATTCGGGACGAATATAAAGAGAGCTTTATTCGGACTTACTACTGCGGCGGCTATGTGCATGTCGCTCAGCGGATGCTATTTCCTGCCGGAGGAAGAGGAATATCTCGACCCGCCGGTAGTCAAAGCGAGCGAGGTTTCATACACCACCACGACCGCTACACTCAAGGACATCACCAAGCAGGTCACGACCTCGGGCACCATCGCTTCGGGCACCGAGGAGAATGTCTATTTTGCCTCCTATGGCGGAACAATCAAGGCGGTTTATGTCTCTGCGGGCGATGAGGTTGAAGAAGGCGACCTAATTGCCGAGCTCGAAACTACAGAACTTGACGAGGAGATATACATAATGGAGCTCGAGATGCAACGCGAAGAGCTTGAGGTTCAGATTGCAATCGAGAACGGCGAGTCGGAAACCGTCAAGGCGAAGGAACAGCTCGACGTCGACCTGTTGCAGATTGACCTTGACAAGCTCTATGCCGAAAAGGAAGCCTCGAAGATTTACGCCACCGTCAGTGGCACAATCTCCTATGTCAAGACGGTATCTCCCGGGCAGACGGTCTCGGCAGGCGACACAATCGCCACTATAATTGATCTGAGCGACCTTTATATCAAGATTTCCCCTTCGAGTGAGAAGTCGGAGTTCCTTATCGGCAGGTCCATCACCATCAAGTATGACGGCGAAACCTATGACGGCGTCATCGTCTCCAATTCAAGTGGTGAGCAGTGGGACGAGGAAACCGAGGGCGTTCTCTATGACGAGAACGGCGAAGCAATCTTGGGCGAGATCTCGGAAGACGTTGTAGTAGCGTTCGTCGACGAATTCCCCGAATCCTCCTCCGTCGGTAACATTGCCGACACGGTTTTGGTGCTCGACAGCAGGGAAAACGTTATAGTAATTTCAGCCAACCTCATCAAGACGGTAAACGGTCAGGAGGTTGTGTATGTATTCAAGGACAACGAGCGGGTTCAGGTCGCGGTTGAGACCGGACTCCAGAGCGGCTCTTTGGTTGAGATAACCTCGGGTCTCGAAGAAGGCGATGAGGTAATCATCAGGTAAGGATAAAGACCATCTCAGAACCCAAGGAGGGAATCTTGAAGTGCTGACATTACTGTTCAGGAAAATGAAAAACACAAAGTGGATGGTCATCTGCCTTTTGGTAGGCTTTATCATGGCAACCGCCATGACGAGCGCCATCCCGATATACATGCAGGGCTCACTGCAAAGAATGCTCATCAAGGACATGCAGGAGTATCAGGAGGAAAACGACGAATACCCCGGCATATACGAGGTTTCGAAAACCATCGTCAGCGGCACGAGCATCCAGAAACAGCGCTCGACCGTCTATAGCGTCTATCAGACTGCGGCGGACAGGTTCAATAACCTTATGGTGCCGTATCTGACATATAAGTGCTTTACGTCCGATTCGTACCTGTATGTTTCAAGTATAGAATCCGAAGATCTGTCGCTCTTAAAACTCGGCGGCATGACCGACATAGGCGACCATATAACGATTACGAACGGCAGAATGTTTGAATCGGGAATGAACGAAGACGGTTGCTATGAGGTCATCTGCACCGAAGCGGCTTTGCAGACGGCGCAGCTTGTCCTCAATCAGGAATATGAAGTTACGAATATCTTAAGCCCCGGCGACACCGTCAAGATTGTCGTTGTCGGCACCTTCGAATCTGCGAGCGACACCGACACATATTGGTCGGAGGGCTTGACGGAATACGACAACACCTTCTTCTGCGACTTCACCACCCTTACCGACGAGGTCATCATGACGGGAGTCGTAACCCTCGGCTCGGTCGATTGCACGTTCATAATCGACTATCAGAACATGGACATGAACACCATCGAGCTTCTTGTGTCAACGCTCGAGAATCAGAAGGAGCTCTATAAGAGCGAAAACTGCACCTTCAGTGTCCCTGCGCTCGAGGTTTTGCAGGATTACGCTGACGAGGCTTCACAGCTCCGTTACATCATGCTGATGCTCGACATCCCCGTCGTTCTGATGCTGATATTCTACTTATACATGGTTTCTCAGCTCCACATCGAATCGGAGAAGAACGAGATTGCGATGTATAAATCCCGTGGTGCGTCACGTTGGCAGATTGTCAAGATTTATGCCCTCGAGACGCTTATCCTCGGCGGAATAGCCGGAGTTGTGGGACCGTTTGTGGGACTCTTGCTCTGCAGAATCATAGGCGTTTCGAACGGCTTCCTCGAGTTCGTCAACAGAACGGCGCTCTCGACAAAGCTTTCCGTCACTGCGTTTGTATACTCGTTCATAGCGGTTGCAGTGTTCTTCCTGACGACCTTGGGTCCTGCAATAAGTGCATCCAAAGTCACAATCGTCGAGCACAAGCAGTCGAAGGCTCACGGACAGAAAAAGCCCCTCTGGAAGAGGGGATACTTCGACATCATAATGATTGTCGGAACGGTGGCGTGGCTCCTCTGGCACAACTATCAGGAGGAGGTTCTTCTTGAGCAGGGCGTCACCGACACCTCTGCCACGATGAATCCGCTGATGTTCGCGGCGTCAACCCTCTTCATCCTCGGCTGTGCGCTCTTCTGCGTCCGACTGTATCCGTATTTCATAAGGCTTATCTACCGAATCGGCAGAAAGCACTGGTCGCCGGCGGCTTATATCTCGATGAACAACCTTAGCCGATCCTCGACCGGTCGCGAGTCGTTCATCATGATATTCCTGATGCTGACGGTTGCCCTCGGAATCTTCTCGGCGAATACAGCCCGGGCTATCAACAAGAATACCGAGGACAGAATCTCCTATAACCTCGGCGCCGATGCGGTCCTCGAGGAATCGTGGAAGTACTCCCGTGTTACGGTCACGAATGATGAGGGTGAAGAAGAAACTCAAGCCCAATACACCGAGCCCGACTTCATCTATGAAGATCTTGCGGGCGTAGAGGTCGCCACGCCGGTTCTGAACCGTGAAAACGCACAGGTTCGTTATAACGAATCCACCAAGACGGGAATCGACATTATGGCAATAGTTCCCGAGCAGTTTGCGGAGGTCTGCTGGTTCAGAGATGACCTTCTGCCCGTTCACATCAACTACTACATAAACGCTCTCAGTGAGTGCACCAACGGCATTATCGTCTCGCAGTCCTATCAGGACAAGACGGGCGTCCAACTCGGCGACGTTGTCGAAGTCAAGTGGGGCTCGAACGACTGGTTTGAAGCGGTCGTCGTCGCGGTTGTCGACTACTGGCCCACATTTAACCCGTTGGATAAGAACTCATCGGGCGAGTATCAGGATTTCATCATCATGAACTATAACTACGTCTCGATTCAGACGACTCTCGAGCCGTATGAGGTCTGGATGAGCCTTTCGGACGACGCTGTCATCGCCGACCTTTATCAGTCGGTAGAGGATGCGGGAATAACGCTTACACGTCTTGACGTCGCTTCCCAACTCATCACTTCGTCAAAGACCGACGCCATTTTGCAGGGCGTAAACGGAGCCCTCACCCTCGGATTCATCACGATAATGGCGATGTGCTTCATCGGATTCCTGATATACTGGATTCTTTCAATCAGGGAGCGAACGCTCCAGTTCGGTATCCTTCGGGCGATGGGCATGTCCTTCAGAGAAATCGTCTCGATGCTGATTTACGAGCAGGTGCTCGTCAGTGGCGTCTCGATATTCCTGGCAATAATTATCGGCGGAATAGCAAGCGACCTCTTCGTCCCGCTGTTCCAGGTTCTCTATAATGTGACAGACCAAGTCCCGCCGTTCGTCGTGGCGGCAGACCGGGGCGATTACCTGAAGCTCTACGCAATAATCGGAATAATGCTCGTAGTCGGCTTCCTGATTATCGCACGGCTTGTAAAGTCGATTAATATCAATAAGGCTTTGAAGCTTGGTGAGGATTAAACCCCTCCACCACCGAATTCGTCGGCGGTCCCCCTCCCCTTTCAGGGGAGGCTTTTTTTGCCCTCACAAAAGTTTGTACAGATACAAAAAGGCTCCCCTGAAAGGGGAGCTGGCGCCCGAAGGGCGACTGAGGGGTTTGTGCTATATTCACACCATAAACTTCTTCATCGTCGACTCATGCGCCAAGACCATCAAATGGTCGTCGGGCTCGATTACCGTCTGCGGAGAGGGCATATAGTTTGATGTGTCGTCTTTTGAAACTATGCCGATTATGTACATGTCATAACGTGCACGGATGTTGGAGTCGAGGATGCTTTTGTTGACCCACTCCTTGAGGGGCGTAATCTCGTAAATCGAGTAGCCGTCGCCGAGGTCGATATAGTCAAACACTCTGTCGCTCGAGTACTTGACCGCCGCACGCTTGGCGGAGACCTTGTTCGGGTGGATTACTTCGTCGGCACCGTTCCGAAGGAGAAATTTCGAGTGAACCTCGCTTCTAACCTGACTTACGACGTACTTCGCTCCCAAATCCTTGAGCAGGCTTGTAATCTCAAGATTCGCCTGAAAGTTTCCGCTCAGGCAGACAAAGCAGATGTCGAAGTTCTGAACCCCGATGCTCTTGAGCACGCTTTCGCGGGTGCAATCGCCGATAAGACTGCTCGTCACGAGCCCGGTGAGATCCTCGAGAGCCGTCTCGTCCGAGTCGATAATCATAATTTCGTTCTTGAACTGCATGAGCTCCCGGCAGAGATAGTGCCCGAAGTCGCCGAGACCGATTATAAGAATTGATTTCATGGTGGTTTCTCCCTTCTTTTATCCGATAATTACTCTTTCCTCGGGATAGCGGATATTTCCCTGAGTGTGCCGCTCCGTGAAGGAAATCGCAAATGTGAGGCTTCCGACTCTTCCGAGGTACATTAATATCATAATTCCCGTTCTTGAGACGGTGTTAAGTGACGAAGTTATCCCCGCAGAGAGCCCGACCGTTCCCGTTGCCGAGAAGACCTCGAGCATAACGTCCAAGGGATCGAAGTCCTGCGTCGCCATGATGACGAAGAGCATCACGAGCGCCAGAGACAGGTTTATGAAGATGATAACGCTTGCACGCTTCATCGCGTCCTTGTCGAGTCTGCGGTTGAAGACAACGCAGTCCTCAGTGTGCAGGAGATATGACTTTATGTAGAGGAATATCACGGCGATTGTCGTGACCTTCACGCCGCCTGCGGTCGACCCGGGACAGCCTCCGATAAACATAAAGATGACCGTCAGGAGCTTGCTTGCATTCGTCATTTCGGAGAGGCTGATGGTGTTGAAGCCCGCCGTTCTCGGAGTGACGGAAGCGAAGAACGACGCCAAGACCTTCTCGCCGAAATTCATGCCTGACAGGAGATTTGAGTTCTCGAAGATAAAGAACAGAAGCGCTCCGCCAAAGACGAGTATTGCCGTCATTACAAGGACGATTTTTGTCTGGAGCCTGTATCTCTTGAAGTGATACTTGTTGATGAGAATGTCGTCCCAGACGAGGAAGCCGATGCCGCCGATGAGAATAAGAAGCATGATGACAATCGAAACGAGCGGGTCGGTCGTGTATGCCGTCAGCGAGGAGAATTCGCCTTGATAGCCCATGAGGTCGAAGCCGGCATTGCAGAACGCCGAGATTGAATGAAATATTCCGTAGTAGATGCCCCGCCCGAAGCCGAGCTGTGGGACGAAGCGTATCGAAAGAAGCAGTGCGCCGATGCCCTCAATCAGGAGGGTCCCCCGGATAATCGTCCGGACAAGGCGGACAATGCCGTGAAGCTGGGGAGTGTTGAGGCTTTCGCGGATGAGTTCCCGGGAATTAAGCCCGATTCGCTGCCGCAGAATAATCATCGCGAAGCTTGTAATCGTGATGAGCCCCAAGCCGCCGATCTGAATCATCAGGAGGATGACGAGCTGACCGAAAATCGTCCAGTGCGTATAGGTGTCGTAGACGACGAGCCCCGTCACGCAGGTCGCAGAAACGGACGTGAAGAGGGCGCCCGAATAGTCGGTTGTCTGCCCCTCCTTCGTCGAAATCGGGAGCTCGAGAAGGAGCGAGCCTATTAAAATAATAACCAGAAACCCGAGCATAATCTGCTTGGTTCTTGAAAACGGCTTTGCGGGGCGAGCACGTTCCGGAGGTTCGTATCTTCCCGAAACCGCTTCTTTTTTCGAACTCCTCAAGAGCATAAGACGGCACGGCTCCTTTCATCTCAGTATAGAAACATGTTATCACATTTCTTTGCAAAAAGCAAGAAAAATACGCTTGCTTTTCAGACTAATATGTGGTATTATAATCAGTAAGGTTTGAGTCCGCCTGGTTGGACAAAACCTGCTATGAATGTTTTCCGTAAAATCGTCAGTTTCGCGGCTTTTCAGCCCTTCCACATTTTTCAGAGCGTCGGCAACCTTATGTGGGGTTGTCGACGTGCTTTTATGTGCGTTTTCTCGGAATTATCCGGATTTATTCTTGCAATCTTTGACCCAATGTGCTATCATAATCACTGGACAAATAACGCAATCATGAATGGGGGATTCGGCTTTGGCTGAACTTGAACAAGAAATCAACCGGCGGAGGACCTTCGCCATCATATCTCACCCGGATGCGGGCAAAACGACTCTGACCGAAAAACTGCTTCTCTATGGCGGAGCGATTGCTCTTGCCGGCTCGGTAAAGGGCAAGAAGACCGACCGTCATGCCGTTTCCGACTGGATGGAAATCGAAAAGCAAAGAGGAATCTCGGTCACGAGCTCGGTCATGCAGTTCGAATACGAGGGCTTCTGCATAAATATTCTCGATACCCCGGGACATCAGGACTTCTCGGAGGATACCTACCGCACACTGATGGCGGTCGACTCGGCTGTCATGGTCATCGACGCGGCGAAGGGAGTTGAGAATCAGACGAGGAAACTCTTCAAGGTCTGTGTCATGCGGCACATCCCGATATTCACTTTTATAAACAAGCTTGACCGCGACGCAAAGAACTCGTTTGACCTTCTGTCGCAGATTGAGGACGAGCTCGGCATCTCGACATGCCCGATGAACTGGGCGATAGGAAGCGGCGTAGACTTTAAGGGAATTTACGACCGTGAGCGCAAGAAAGTAATCACCTACTCCGCAAACGGCGGTCAGCACGAGGTTGATTCTCGGGAGCTCGACATCGACGACCCGAATCTCAAGTCAGTTATCGGCGAAATCAATTATAATCAGCTGATGGAGGATATCGAGCTTCTTGACGGCGCAAGCGATGAGTATGATGCCGAGAGAGTGGCGAAGGGAGAGCTTTCGCCGGTGTTCTTCGGCTCGGCACTCAATAACTTCGGCGTTGAGCCGTTCCTTGAAGGGTTCTTAAAGATGACGAGCCCGCCGCTCCCCCGAAACAGTGACAAGGGCACCGTCAATCCGACCGACGACTATTTCTCGGCGTTCGTCTTCAAGATTCAGGCGAACATGAACAAAGCGCACAGGGACAGGCTCACATTCATGAGAATCTGCTCCGGCAAGTTCACGCGCGACATGGAGGTCTGCCACGTTCAGGGCGGAATGAAGAAGATGCGTCTTTCACAGCCTCAGCAGATGATGGCGCAGGAGCGTGAAATCATCGACGAGGCGTATGCCGGAGACATCATCGGCGTTTTCGACCCGGGAATCTTCTCGATTGGCGACACTGTATGCTCTCCCGGTCACGAGCTCAGATTCGACGGAATCCCGACATTTGCGCCGGAGCATTTCGCAAGAATCCGCCACAAGGACACGATGAAGCGCAAGCAGTTCGTCAAGGGCGCAACGCAGATAGCTCAGGAAGGTGCAGTCCAGATTTTCCGTGAGCCGGACACCGGCATGGAAGAGATCATCGTCGGCGTCGTTGGCATGCTCCAGTTCGACGTTTTCGAGCACCGAATGAGAACCGAGTACGGCGTCGAGCTCATCAGCGAGCCGCTCCCGTACCAGTATATCAGGTGGATCGACATGGAGGACGGCACCGTAGACCCGAAGAAGCTGAACCTGAGCTCCGACACCCGAATCGTCGAGGACTTCCACGGCAACCCGCTTCTTCTCTTCACAAGCGAATGGAACATCCGCTGGGCACTTGAGAAGAACGAAGGGCTTAAACTTAAAGAGTTCAGCAGGAATTAAACACGCAAAACAAAACCGGCAGGGCGTTGTGCTCTGCCGGTTATGCTATAATCATCAAATAGGCGCTTTAATAGCCCATATTCTTCAATATTCTATCTGTCTCTTCAAATTCTTCTTGCGTACTCGGTTGCCAAGCAGAGTCATTACACCACCGACAATACATTGCTTTTCTATCTCTCATTCGATGGCAAAACGGACACTCTACAAGGTCATCTTCTCCTGTAGATTTTAAGGTACGATGATGACACTTAGAACAGTAGATATCTTCCTCTTCGTCAAACAAACTGCTTTCATCCGTGTTACCGCAATGTGCACATTTCATTACAACACCATCACTAGTATTGTCTCCTATGAAAAGCACCTCGTCGTTTGAGCTTCCGTCATCATCACTAAGCGAGGCTAGATATGCAAGACCTGCAAATGCTCCTACTACAGTTGCTACTTTTCTAATTGTTTTGAGTCTTTTCCTAAGAGCTTCTTTTTTTAACTCATCCACTTAAGTCAGTCCCTTCACTTTTGTAAATATTTTTAGCTGTCGCTTATCTTGTGAGCTTTATATACCTATGTTTTATTGCAAACATACCGAGTTTCATGAAGAATTGATCAACAACCGCCTCGAATTGCACACGGTTAAAATCAGGGCTGTGCATTTTTTCACCACGAAAATCACTTATACTAAGTATATCTCAGTATACCATAACTGCGGGAAGATTGCAAGAGATTTCACCTTATCATCCGTCAACAAACTCGTCAGCATTCATCAATCAATTTCTATTGACAAGTGCCCTGCATAGAGTGTAAAATAAGCCTATAGGGTTGCTTCTACAATCCTGCGGAAAAATATGACTATTAAATTCGAGGAGGATAACTCAATGTCACAGCTCAAAATGACAGTCGACCAGACAAACAAAATCAGCAAGATAAACAAGGAAATCTACGGGCACTTCGCCGAGCATCTCGGAAGGTGCATCTATGGAGGAATCTACGTCGGTAAGGACAGCCCGATTCCGAACATCAACGGCTACCGCAAGGACGTTGTCGAGGCTTTGAAGGCTATCAAGGTTCCGGTTCTTCGTTGGCCGGGCGGATGCTTCGCCGACACATACCATTGGAAGGACGGCATCGGTAGTCCTGAGGACAGACGCAAAATCGTCAATATCCACTGGGGCGGAGTCACCGAAGACAACAGCTTCGGCACCCACGAATTCCTCGACTTCTGCGAGCTTATCGGTTGCGACGCCTATGTCGCTGTCAACCTCGGCTCCGGAACCGTTCAGGAAGCGGCAGAGTGGGTTGAGTATATGACCTCCTCGAACGTCTCCCCAATGACAGATTTAAGAAAGAAGAACGGCAGGGAGAAGCCTTGGAACGTCAAGTATATCGGCATTGGCAACGAGAGCTGGGGCTGTGGCGGAAGCATGACTGTTGACCACTATTCGAATCTCTACAAGCAGTTCCAGCAGTACATTCCGTCAAACGGCAAGATTGCCTGTGGACCGAACTCTACCGACTATAATTGGACGGATGGAATCATGAGAAATTGCCAGTACTCTGGCATGAGGGGACTTTCTCTGCACTTCTACACCATTCCCACCGGCGACTGGGGCAAGAAGGGTTCGTCGGTCGACTTCCCCGAGAACGAATACTACTCCACCATCGCAAACACCTGGGAGATGGAAACCCTTCTCAAGAAGCACGACGCAGTCATGGACAGATATGACCTCGAGAAGAAGGTCGGTCTCGTCGTCGACGAGTGGGGAGTATGGACTGACGTCATCGACGGCACCAACCCCGGCTTCCTCTATCAGCAGAACTCGATGAGAGACGCTATCTTAGCATCCGTCAACCTGAACCTCTTCAACGAGCACTCCGACAGAGTCATGATGGCGAATATCGCCCAGATGGTCAACGTTTTGCAGTCGGTAATCCTCACCGAGGGCGAGAGAATGGTTAAGACCCCGACATATCACGTCTTCGACATGTACAAGGACCACATGGAGTCGATGCTCGTCTACTCGCATATCGAGAACAAGCAGATTCTTGAGGGAAGATATCTCCCTGCGGTTTCGCAGTCCGTTTCCGTTGACGCTTCCGGCAAGCTCCACATGACGATCTCGAACGCATCTCTCGAGGAAGACTTCGACATCGATTGCGTTCTTCCGAGAACCGAATATAAGACCGCAACTGCAAAGATTCTCACCGCCAAATATGACACCTGCAACACGTTTGACAATCCTGATGCTGTCAAGCCTGAAGCGTTCACCGACGTGAAGCTCGACGGCGAGAGCCTTAAGTTCACACTTCCCAAGTGCTCCGTTCTGGCGATTGAGCTGTGCTAACAGCAGAGCTGACGCTATGCTGAATTTAAATAGTCACCCGATCTGCAAGCGCTGTTTGCTTGCCGAGATTGACAAAGACGGGCTCTATAAGAAGGTCGAAGACCTCATCGCCGCCATCCCCGACGACGAGCGTGCGAACGAGCAGGCATATGCCACACGCCTCGACCTCTGCCGCCGTTGCCCGAGCCTCGAAAACGGTCTCTGCCGTGAATGCGGATGCTTTGTAGAGCTGAGAGCGGCGGTCAAAGCGAATCGGTGCCCGAGCGTTTATAGGTATTGGGGTAGAGAATAACCGGCATTAAAATAACCGACACAAGAAAAAGAGCGACCGAAAGGTCGCTCTTAAATGTTATTGCGTTAAGTTCAGGTCGATAAACTGGAAGTTATCGCCATACTTGTAAATTTATAACTCTGTTTTTCCTTTACGGTATCTACCAAGAAAATACCATCATCAACATATTTTTCTGTTTTTGATACCCTTCCATCGGGACGACTTCTGTCTTCATCTATATGTTGCCATTTTCCGGATTTGATTCGGTCTATTTTCATAAAATTTACTTTTTACAAAGCTGTTTTTGAAAGAGAAATATTCACATACGCCAGAATTCCGTATCGTTATACACAAAATCCGCACGCCGTTCTTTAGAAAAATTCTCTACCGGATACCCCTGCGGAATCAGTTCTATATATCTTGATGTTTCCGTCCGCGCATCACATCCATCTTTATGCAGAGTATAACGTCCAAAACGGAGAGTGTTTTTCATCACGTACTTTCTGTAATACTCTTTATCAAACCCGCCGCCGTTATAACCCGCTTCGGGATTTTCGAAAATCGGTTCGTCAGCCAGCAGGAGTTTCCTTAAACGCGGAAGCGAAACATAGTTTCCTTCTTTATCTTTCAGATATAGACGATACGTAGGGTCAAGCATGATCCGGCTTCCCGATGGCAAAAAGCAGTCAACCATAACATGGCAATCCTCAAACGGTTCTTCGCATGGCATACATGTAATATGCCTCGCTTTGATCCCACAGAGACGAATGAGAGAGGACAGGAGAATCGACAATCCACGGCAATTTGTCTTGTTCCCATGGTCTTCACAAAATTTAATCAGGTCGGTGATACGCCGTCCTGAACCAAGACCAACGCTGCCGTTATGTCCAAAATGATTACATACAAAATCAAGCAACCTGAAAACGACTGCATCATCCTTACTGTCAAACCCGTTTATATATTCGGAATACCCGTATTTTTCAAGCACTTCGGGAATTACACCGTCCAAAACATATTCATCGTTATAACCGTTCTCTATGGTTCTGTCATAATCGGCGTACTCTTTCAGAATCTCGAATCTCGGCTTATCGCTATTGGGAACAACAACCACAGCCTTATATTGAAAGGGTTCGTCTTTTGGCATGTCACTTTGCTTTATATACTTAACGTGTGTCGATTTATCGTGCTGTACATAAAATCCTTCGAGCACTCCATCCACATATTGGATATGATAAACCCTGCGATAGTATTCATCATTGATTTCGTAACATAAATATCCGTCTGCTACATAAACGCAGTTCGGTTCGAAATTATAATATCCACTCGACGAAAAAGACATTTTCATACGAAGCGGGGTTTCATCGAAAATATTGATAGTTTCGCCCTCATACTCCCTGTACCATTTCCCGACCAGACGCCTGTCAAATTGGTTTTCCCTTCTGCTATAATTGTCTGACATTTTTCCAAAACCTCTTTGTTTAAATTTTTGAGGGAGCGTAAGTTCACTGTCCTCGATATCTCAGCAGCAACATTCACTCTGCAAATCATTGCTATCTCTACAACTCCCGATTTATCAATGCATGAAACAATCACACCTGAAATTTCTCCCATTGTACACGCTTAAGAATATTCGTATGTCCCACACGAATTTCATTCATGAGAGGCACTTCCACATCCTCCGTAGTACGGTACCAGGTAAAGCCACATTTTTCCTGCACTCTTTTTGATTTTTCATTCCCGTCATAATAACCACACCAGATTACAGACATGGAAAGATCCTCAAATCCATGCCGGATTATTTCTCTTGCGGCTTCCGGCATATATCCATTTCCCCAAAACGGTCTGCCAAGCCAATATCCAAGTTCACATTCATCATCCCTGTCTGTCATATCGGTATGACCGTTCAGTTTCAGTTCAATGGCACCAATCGCCTTATTATCCTGTTTCAGGCAGACTGCATAACACTCTGCTCCATTGAACACATTTTCAATTACGCATCTGCTTTCCTCAACGTCATGGTGCGGCGGCCATCCGGCAATCGGCCCCACTTGCGGATCGCTGGCATACTCATATAAACTCTCGGCATCTGATATATTCCATGGTCTTAAAGTCAGCCTTTCCGTTTCTAAAATCATCCGTGTCCCTCCTTAAATTCCGATTTGTACTCGCGTACAATAATCAGTATACCATATCAGGATGATAAAAGCAAGACAGTGAATAGTGAATTGTAGGATTTAAATTAAGCCAACAAAAGGAGCCGAAAGGGTACCGCTCCCAGAGGCTTTGTAGAAGGTTGTTCATGAAATCACTTCTTCACTAATTCGCTGACTGCGCAAATCTTATCCGCCACGCAGACTATCCACGCTTCGCGGCAGTTGGGCGGCAGGGGAGTCAGCGGGAACATGTGGCGCTCGATTATGCTTTCTTCAATCGGGGTGAGCTTATAGTCGGCTCTTGCATTTTTAAGGGCGGTTCCGGCGTGGCGGAAGCCGTGGAGGCGGTGTCCCTCGCCACTGTTGTGCCAGTTATAGAGATAGTAATCGTGGAGAAGAGCGCCGCGGATGAGGTCTCGCTCGTGAAACCTTCCGGGAAGCATTTCCGAGAGCCTGAGGCTCATTTCTGCGACGTGCAGACTGTGGGCATAGACGGAGGTATCCCCGTGGTGAGGATAGGCTCTTTCCATCCCGAAGCGCCCGTCCCGCTCAAGCTCGTGTAAGTAATATTCAAGGTTGGTCACATTGAGCCCTTCCCCTCAATATACCCCCTGACACCACCGGACACCAGATTCTGCATCAGGTCGCTGATTTCCTCCGGACTGATGTCTTTATTGTTTTCATGCCAACGCTCGAGTAGACCGAACATAGCGGAGTTGACGAACGCGACGAGATAGTCGAAGTTCTCTGAGTCCGGACGGACAGGGATGTACTGCGAAGCGAGAGGAATCAGCTCGGCTCTGACCCTCGACAAAAAGCTCGAGTCCCCGTTCGGACCCAAGAGAATATAAATCTCCTCGTTCATAGCGGTAAATACCATCCGGAAGAATTCCGTTGGCGGTTTCTCATCTGACATGGATTTCTGAGCCACTGCCTTGACCTCACCGATAAGCTTGTCCTCGACGTAGGACAATAAATCGTCGGTGTCCAAAAAGTACTCATAGAAGGTACTGCGGTTGTAGCCGGCACGCCGCGTCAGCTCACTCACCGCAATCTTTGAAACCGGCTTTTCCTTTGCCAGAGCCCAAAAGGAGTCAACAAACTTTTGCCTTGTTCTATTTGTGATTTCCGGTTGTTTTTTTATCTAAAATCGCCTCTTCTTAATTATCCGACAGTTCCGGAAAAATTGGGGGTTGATAATACCTCCAAGCTGAGTATAATATATATTATACAACAGGTTGTTGGATAATGTCAAGACAAATCTTCCCGTAATTTTGTCGGAGAGGAGAGCGGATGTATGAGTGACTCGGCTGGCGGATATGCCGTAAGCATATTCAAGGAATGGCTCAAGTGGCGAAAGGACTGGGATTCCCTGTGCACCCGCTGCGGAAAATGCTGTTACACCCGCTCAATCGGCTCCGACGGCAAGGTGAGGATTCATTATGACAACCCCTGCGAATATCTTGACACCCAGACGAATCTGTGCCATGTGTATGAGGAACGATTCAAGAAGTGCAACCACTGCGGAAAACTGACTTTGTACACGGCACTGTTTAATACCACACTTCCGGAGGATTGTCCGTATGTGACAACCTTCCGGGTGTGGATACACAAGCAGGATGAAGAAACCTGATATATTTTTAAGGAGGAATTTTTATGCAAACAATGGAAGCAATCGCAAAAAGAAAGTCAACAAGGGACTTTGACCCCACAAAGGCTGTCCCGGACGAAGTTATCGACGAAATCGTCAAGGCGGGTTGTCAGGCTCCGGTCGGCGGAGGCAAGAGAGATTCTCTTCACCTGACAGTATGCAAGAGCCGTGAGATTCTCGAAGAAATCAACCAGTCCACCGCCGCGGCTATGAAGATGCCGGCGAGAGACTTCTTCTATGGAGCACCGGTCGTTATCTTCGTTTCCGCTTCAGAGGAGCAGATGGCACCGGGAATTGAATATGCCAACTCCGCTTGCGTCATCGAGAATATGTTGATTGCCGCAACCGACGCGGGACTTGGAAATATCTATCTCTGGGGACCTGTTCAGGGTCTTGCAAGGAACAAGGATATGTGTGCAAAGTTGGGCATTCCGGAGGGCTTCAGACCTGTTTCCGCCGCCGCAATCGGCTATAGCCTGAGCGGTGAAGCGGAGCCGAGAGACCTGACCGTCTCACTCAGCACCAACTACGTCTGATCTGAACTACTAAAAATACAAAAACAAGGAGGCACTACTATGGCAACTTACGAAGTCACACAGGAGGCAATGAAGAAGGCGATGAGCGAACGGCATTCCGTCCGCAAGTACAAGACTGATAAGCTCCCTTCGGACATCGTCGAAAAGCTCAACGAAAGAATCGGGGAGAACAACAAAAAATATGCCTTGAACATCCGGCTTGTCCTGAACAACAAGGAGGCAATGCCCGGAATCATGGCTGCGACTATGTCGAAAAACGTCCTGAACTATATGATTTTAGCCGGTCCCGACAAGGCGTCGACCGACGAGGTGCTCGGATATGTCAGTGCCGACCTTATGCTGTATGCCCAGACCTTGGGACTCAACACCTGGTGGATAGGCGGAATGTACAGCAAGAAGAACGCAAGAAAGAATTCTGACGCTCCGGAAAATGCGAAAATTATTGGAGTTGTAGCCGTTGGCTACGGAATGGAGCAGGGCGTTCCGCACAAGTCAAAGCCCGCAAGCGAAGTTTCTTCCTATGAAGGCGAAGCCCCTGACTGGTTCAAGGCGGGTGTCGAAGCGGCTCTTCTGGCTCCGACGGGCATGAACCGTCAGGAGTTCACAATCAAAGGCACCGGCAACGAAGTTTCGATGACCGTTCCCGAGGGCTCGTTCTCAAAAGCAGACCTCGGAATCAGCAAATATTTCTTCGAGCTCGGTGCGGGAAAGGAAAACTTCACCTGGAAGTAACTGCAATCGTTGGTACCTCCACAAAGTCACATATAGATAAAGCACCGCCCACCGAAGAAGCAACGATTTGGTGGGTCGGTGTTTGTAACTGCATTTATAAAAATACGGAGATGAATTTATGAGATACGAATCAAGTCAGCTAAGAGAATACATGGAACAGAGCGGCAAAACAGTCGCGGTAACGGGTGCCGGCATTTCCTATTTATACGGGATGAGACGCCTGAAGCAGAGCGTTGGGCTCATGAATTCAAGGCAGGTGCTCTCCCCTTCGTTCGTAAGAAGCAACCCGGATGATTTCTATAAAATAGTCAAGACATCTTTCCTGGATGCCACCTTCGAGAAGGGTCCGAGCGAGGTCCACAAACAGCTTGCGACTCTTGAAAAGCATGGTCTGCTCTATGGGATAGTCACCCAGAACATGGACTGCCTGCATACGATTGCCGGTTCAAAGAACGTCGTCGAGTTTCAGGGAAGCTTCGGGGACAACATCTGCGTGGACTGCGGCACAAGATACCTTAATTATAAAATCTGGAATCACGGGCACACACCCACCTGCGAAAAGTGCGGTTCACCGCTGATGCCGACGACCTTCTGCCGCGAGAACAAGATATCCGAGCAGGTTTCCAAAGAAAGTATGAAGAAAGCGCAGGAAATGATTTCCGAGGCGGATTTGGTCATTATCATCGGCACCACGGGATTCAGAAGCGACGAGTATCTCAAGAAGATGAGAAAGGATACAAAGCTCGTCCAGATTAATCCCTCGGAAACCCCGCTTGACAGCGTTGCAAACTGGAATATCCACGCCGATGCCGCAGAGGTTCTTGGCGAAGTGATGGACGGATGGGAGAAGTGCGAAGATGTTCTCTAAATCGGGCTTCGACGACAAGATACAGAAATTTGCGGAATATGTAGACAACAGTAGCGGTATAGTCGCAATAACGGGTGCGGGAATCTCGATTTCCGGCGGAGGAGTGACCTACAGTCAGCTCTCTCGCAATCTTCGCCCCGGAGGTTTTGAAAGCGAATCGTTTCTTAAGTCCTATGTCAAAACCATGCACCACTACAAGCCGAGCCTGAGTCATTATGCCTTGGCGGATCTTGAGCGCGAAGGCAAGCTCATAGGGGTCATCACGACGAACGAGGACTGCATGCACACCATAGCAGGCTCACAGAACGTTGCCGAGATTCAGGGAAGCTTCCAGATTAACCGCTGTTCGGATTGCGGCAAGCACTTTGACGGCTATGAGATATGGAACAAGGATGAACTCCCCAAGTGCGATTCCTGCGGCGGGACGATTCTCCCGTGGGAGCTCTATAGCCACATCGGGCTGTGGGACGAAGGCGTCAAGGACGCACAGAACTGGATTTCAAAAGCCGACCTGATTATAGTAATCGGCACCAACGGCTACTATGGCGGCGTCTATTGGAACCACAGACGGAGCGACGCCACCATAGTCCAGATTAACCCGGGGCACACAGCCTTCGACAGGGTTGCGGATCTGAACATTCGCGAAGAATGTGACGACGTATTCAGAGAGCTTAAGGAAAGGCGGAGCAAAAATGCCTGATGAAGAAAAGATGAAAGAGCTCGCCGAGAAGATGCGCGAAGCGGAAAACAAGGGTCTGACAGAGGAACAAATCAAGGCTCGTGATGCCGAAAGAGAAAAGCGCAGGCTTGAAAACATCAGGATTCTTGAGGACACGCTCGGCATTCTCGAAAAAGGCTCCTATGAAAAGGACGGCAAGGAGATAAATCTCAGATTCTCTGCCGCTGAAATGGGAGAGGCAAAAGTATATCTTCCCGAAGATATCGAAGCTATTGAAAAGTCGGCACCGGTTACAAAGCATTCGGATGAACGCGATATAAGCCGGATTTTCGGCTGTGAAAACGAAGATGCGCTTGTTCTTGCAAAGAAAAGATATCTCGAAATGAAGGAAGCGGGGGACTTTTCGCCAAAGGTATTGGTTTTGAATCTCGCTTCGGCTACAGAGCCCGGTGGACGCACCCGCAAGGGCGCAAGTGCACAGGAGGAAGACCTTTGCCGGCGCTCGTCGCTTCTTCTTTCGCTCGAAAGCGAGAACGCAAAGAAGTATTACGACTATAACAACGCCCACAAGACCCACATGGGCTCAAACGGAATTGTCATGTCGGAAAATGTCGAGGTTATAAAAAATCACTCTTCCGAAACGCTCGAGGAACCGTTCCCGATATCGGTTATGACCTGTGCCGCACCGATGATTCGCATGGGACTCGAGGGAATGACGCAGGAAGAGTATGAAAGCATGCTCGAAACCCGTATTCGGGGAATGCTGACGGTCGCCGCAACAGAAAAATATCGCCATTTGATCTTAGGCGCATTCGGTTGCGGAATATACGGAAACGACGCAAGTCTTGTGTCAAGGCTGTTTTATGAGGCGATTATGAGCTTCTCCTATGCCGGAAAGCCGGCGGAGGCGCTGTTTGACTCGATAGACTTTGCCGTCCTCTGCAAGCCTGAAAAGGATTATAATTACAAAGAATTTTGCAAGTATTTTTCGTAATTGAACCGTCCGCGAACTATCCGACACTTTGGAAATTGTTGGGTTTGACACCCGATTTCGTTTGAGTATAATATTAATCATACAACAGGTTGTTGGATAATAACAAGGAGGAAATTTGAATGCCGGTTATTTCTGTAGACCATCTGACAAAAGACTACGGTCACGGTCGTGGCGTGTTTGATGTGTCTATTCAAGTGAACAAAGGCGAATGCTACGGCTTTCTCGGACCGAACGGTGCCGGGAAAACCACTACAATACGACATCTGATGGGCTTTTCAAAGCCCGAAAAAGGCAAAACCTCTATTTCAGGTAAAGACAGCTGGGAGCACTCGGCGGAGCTCAAGAACACCGTCGGCTATCTCCCCGGAGAAGTCACTCTTCCGCAGGGACTTTCCGGAACAGGCTTCCTTAAGATGATGGAGGGCATGCGGAACACCAAAAACGACGATTACTTAAAAATGCTTCTTGACAAGTTCGACCTCGACCCGAACATCAGCATAAAGCGGATGAGCCTCGGCGTCAAGAGAAAGCTTGCGGTTGTTACGGCTTTCATGCACGACCCGGATATTCTGATATTGGACGAACCGACTTCCGGTCTCGACCCCGTCATGCAGGAGACTTTTATTGACTTTGTAAAAGAGGAAAAGGCAAGAGGCAAGACCATCTTCCTCTCGTCCCACATCTTCCACGAGGTTGACGCTTCGTGCGACAGGATTGCAATAATCCGTGACGGCAGTATCGTTTCGGAATTCAAGTCCGATGAGCTCAAGGCGAGCCACGACAGAATCTATCGCGTCACATTTAAAGATGAAGCTTCCTATCTCAGATTTATCGAAAAGCCGTTCAGATTTACATCTAAAAACCACGGCAAGCTTCGTGCAAGAGTCCAGATTGAGGCGAACAGGGTCGGCGAGCTCACACAGTGCCTCGGTGATTACGAAATCGCCGATTTTGTCGAGATTCCGTTCACATTTGAGGACTACTTCATGAGCTTCTATGACACAGGTCATCATTTCGAGGGGGTGAGCAGATGAGCGACAGCGTTATTTCCGTACAGCATCTCACAAAAGACTATGGATATAATCGTGGTGTCTTTGATACCTCCCTTGATATCAAGAAAGGCGAGGTCTTCGGATACCTCGGCACCAACGGCTCCGGCAAGACCACTACCATCCGCCACATGATGGGCTTTCTTAAGCCCGATTCCGGCGAGGTGGACGTAAATGGCATAAATCCTTGGAAGAATGCCCCCGAGGTCATGAAAAACGTCAGTTACATCCCGGGCGAGATTGCCTTCCCGGATGTCAAGACAGGAACCGATTTCTTTAAAATTCAGGCGAAGTTCCTTGGCGTCAAGGATTTTTCATACATGAACTATCTTATCGACAAGCTCGGGCTCGACCCTTCGGCTAACCTGAAAAGAATGAGCAAGGGCATGAAGCAGAAGACCGCCATCGTTGCGGCACTGATGGGCGACAAGGAAATCCTCGTCATGGACGAACCGACAACAGGTCTTGACCCGTTGATGAGAGAAACCTTCCTCGAGCTTGTCCGTGAGGAAAAGAACAAGGGCAGAACAATCTTCATGTCGAGCCACATCTTCGAGGAAATCGAGGACGTCTGCGACAGAGTCGCCATAATCGGCAATGGCAAGATTGAAAGCGTCCTCAGCCTTTCCGACCTTCGTCACGGAACCAAGAGAAACTATAAAATCGTCTTCGGCAATCAGCCCTCGGCAAAGAAATTTGCGGAGAGGATGCCCGAGGCGACCATGAACGGCAACGAAGCGACAATAGGTCTTCTTGCAAACGAAACCGACGGGCTTTTCAAGGCTCTTCGGAATCTTGAAGTCGTTACCGTTGACGAAACCCACGAGAATCTGGAGGAATACTTCATGAACATATACAGAGAAGAGGAGAAAAAGAAATGAAAGTAACGAAAGTATTTTCAATACCTCTGTTCAAGCAGAGCCTTCGGGCAAACAGGGTTCTTCTGATCGCTTGCACAGTGGTCTTGTGCCTGATGACAATGGTCACGACCTATGCAGGAAACCTCATCGCCGGAACGGAATCGACCGATTATACCGATGCTCAGACCGATTTCTACAGCCACCTGTATGTTCTGGCGGCTTATAACGATATGATGGGAACGGATTTAAGCTACGACGATTTTGCATCGTCTGACGACACGACCATGTACGAAACTGTTTTCGAGATGATGTCGGCACAGTCGGATGACCTCGATTTGTCGGTTGAGAAGTTCGCCGAATCGGCTGAGCTTCTTTCGGAATCGGACGTAGGACTTGATGTCTATATCACAAACTTCGAGTATGTCTATGCCTTGGGCGCCACCGAAGGCGTCTTCACGGGCGACACTCTCGATGTCAGCACCATGATGACGAACATGTTTGAGATGATGGGTATGTCATCGGATATGCTCAACACCATGACCGAGATGGATACATCCGCTATGCTCAATCAGATGTACTTCACCATCATGTGCTTGCTTCCGATAATCCTCTTCATCATCTTCGCCGGCAACGAGCTTTTCGTTGACCAGGTCGACAAGGGCTCGATGGCTTATGTCTTATCCACCCCGACGAAGAGAAGCGCTGTTGTCATCACCCAGCTTATATACATGATAGTCACGCCTCTGATAATGGTTGGTTGCGGACTGATAGTAAGGCTTGTGGCGACAAGAGGTTTTACCGGTGAAGTGGATGTAGTGAAATTCCTGGCTCTCTACGGCGGAATATATCTCTTAGCGGAGGCAATGGCGAGCATCTGCTACATGGCAAGCTGTGTCTTCAACCTCAGCAAGAACGCTATGGCTCTCGGAGGCGGACTCAACGTCTGGTTCTTCCTTTGCTCGCTCCTCGGAATGTTCGGTTACGATACGATGGTCAGCATGGGAATTGGTGCCGAAATGCTCGGAGTCTTCAATAATCTGACTATAGTAGGTTTGTTTGACGTTGAAGCCCTCGGAACAGTCGGTTCCGGTGCGGTTGATTATGCCTTCGTTCCGAAGCTTATAGCTTTGGTTGTAATAGCTGTGGTCTGCTACGCAGTCGGCGCAGTCAGATTCCAGAAGAAAGATTTACCTCTGTAATTATAAATCAGGCATTAAGGGAAGTGATGCGTGGAATATATTGCTTGAGGGGAAAACAGGACGGTATTAAGTTAATATCAGAAGATAGATTTTATTGGAGGAATGTTTTTATATGCTTCATATTTTCGGAAATATGAAGACCAAGGACAGGTGGCTCGCACTTCTGTGTGTGCTGCTTGTTTGCGGTCAGGTTTATTTTGATTTGCGCCTGCCCGATTACACCGCTGAAATCACAGTTCTTATAAGCAGTGAGGTAACCGAGCTGTCGCAATACTTCGTAGCAGGCGGAAAGATGCTTGCCTGTGCTTTGTGCAGTGCTTTGCTGACGGTCATAGTCGGATACCTGTCTGCCATGATTGCGGCTGACTTCTCTTATGATGTCAGAGCGAAGCTCTTTGACAAGGTCACTTCTTTCGGACCCGGTGAGATAAAGAAGTTCTCAACCGCAAGTTTAATCACCCGTACCACCAACGATATAACCCAGATTCAGATGATAATCTCGATGGGTCTTCAGATGCTTATCCGTGCACCCATTATGGCTATCTGGGCGATTATCAAGATAGTAGGCAAGAGCTGGGAGCTCTCGGTTGTCGTTGCCTCGGCGGTTGTAATCGTCGTCGGAGCACTGATTGTGATACTCGCAATTATGATTCCGAAATTCAGAATCGTCCAGAAGCAGATTGATGACGTCAACAGAATTACGGAAGAAAACCTCAACGGTATCAGAGTTGTCCGTGCCTTCAACGCCGAAAAGTATCAGGAAGATAAATTCGACACGGCTAATACAAACCTCATGAAAACACAGCTCTTCACAGGTCGTGGAATGGCGGTTCTGTCGCCTATCATGATGTTCGTGCAGAGCGGCGTCAGCGTTGCCATCTACTATGTCGGCGCAATTCTCATCAACAATATCGAAGTGCCTCTGAGCGGAACAGCCGCCGAAATCGCAACCGCTATTTCCGAGCGTTCGAACATGCTCGGCGAGGTCGTTTCGTTCAGCTCGTATGCGCTCTATGTCATCATGTCGTTCGTAATGCTTCTGATGATATTCATGCTTCTTCCCCGTGCACAGGTTTCTGCAGCCAGAATCAACGAAGTCCTCGATTCGGATATTGCCGTTAAAGAGGGCAATGAAACCACTTCCACAGAAACCGGCACCATCGAATTCAAGGATGTTTCCTTCCGCTATCCCGATGCCTCTGAGGATTGCCTCAAGCACATCACCTTCTCCGCCAAGAAGGGCGAGACGGTCGCCGTTATCGGCGCCACCGGTTCAGGCAAATCCACCCTCGGCAGTCTTGCCGCAAGGCTTTATGATGCCACATCGGGAACGGTTCTTCTCGATGGCAAGGAAATCTCGAAATACGATTTTGAAACGCTCTATAACAAGATTGGTTATATTCCTCAGAAAGCGACTCTGTTCGCAAACACTGTTGAGGGCAATCTGAAGTTCGGTTCAACGAGAAATAATATTACTTATGAAGAGATGGAAAACGCAATGGATATCGCTCAGGCTTCCGACTTCGTCCACGCAATGGATGACGACGTCCAGAGCAGAATTTCGGCAGGCGGCTCGAACGTGTCCGGCGGTCAGAAACAGCGTCTTTCCATCGCCAGAGCGGTTGCCGGCAAGCCGGAAATCCTCATCTTCGACGACTCCTTCTCGGCTCTCGACTATAAGACCGACCGTGCACTCCGTCAGCGCATCAAGACCGATCTTGACGGCACAACCTGCCTCATCGTAGCCCAGAGAATCGGAACCATCCGTCATGCCGACAAGATTATCGTTCTTGATGACGGTGCAGTCGCAGGAATCGGCACTCATGATGAACTCATGAAGAATTGCTCGGTTTATCAGCAGATAGCTTTGTCACAGCTCTCGGAAGACGAGCTTGCGGCAAATGAATAAGGAGGTGCTTTGATTATGCCGGAAACAAATTCAAGACCCACGGGCAGACCGATGGGTGGAAGAGGTCCCATGGGCGGCAGAGGCATGTCGGGCGGCAAAGCCAAGGACATGAAGGGCGCACTCCTCGGACTTCTCAGATATATCAGTAACCAGACGGGAATCATCATTTTTGCACTCGTTCTCGCCGCCGCAGGTGCGGTTCTCACGATTATAGGACCGAACCAGCTCAGTCGCCTTACCGACTACATCTATGACGGTCTGACCACCTCAATAGATATGGACGGTATTCTGAGCGTAGCATTGCTTCTGCTCGGCTTATACCTTGCAAGTGCAATATTCAGCTTCTTACAGCACTACATCATGCAGACCGTCACACAGAGAACCTCGAAGAGGCTCCGTGGCGACATCAGCACCAAGATTAACAGACTTCCCCTGAAATACTTCTCGGGCAACGCCGCAGGCGACGTTCTCTCCCGTATGACGAACGATGTCGATATGATAGGTCAGGCTATGTCCAACAGCCTTTCAAACCTCGTCACCGCAATCGCTCAGTTCATCGGATGCCTCATCATGATGTACTACACCAACGCTATTATGGCAACCACGACCGTCGTTGCTACCATAGTCGGACTTATCTGCATGGTAATCGTCATGAGCCATTCGCAGAAGTACTTTACCGCAAGGCAGGAAAACTTAGGTATCCTGAACGGCTATATTGAAGAGATGTACACCGGTCACGATGTTATAAGAATCCTGAACGCCGAGGGCGAGGTCAAGGATACCTTCACTTCGATGAACAAGGCGGTCAAGAACGCAAACTTCCGCTCGCAGTTCCTTTCGGGACTCATGCAGCCTATCATGACCTTCATCGGCAACTTCAGCTATGTTGCTGTCTGCGTTGTCGGTGCGGCACTCATCATCGACGGACAGATAAGCTTCGGCGTTATCACCGCATTCCTGATTTACACAAGACTCTTCGAGTCTCCTCTCCGCCAGATTTCTCAGGCTATGACTCAGGTTCAGTCCTGCGCGGCGGCTTCCGAGAGAGTTTTCGAATTCCTCGGTGAGGAAGAGATGGACGACGAGTCCGATAAGACCAAGAAGATTGAGAATGTTAAGGGCGAAGTCGAATTTAAGAATGTCAAGTTCGCATATCCGAACGCTCCCGAAAAGGAGATTATCCATGGCTTCAGCGTGAAGGTCAAGCCCGGGCAGAAGGTCGCTATTGTCGGACCCACAGGCGCCGGCAAGACGACTATGGTCAACCTCCTGATGCGCTTCTTCGAGCCCACCGGCGGCGATATTCTCATCGACGGTGTTTCGACCAAGGACGTCCCGAGATCCAACGTCCACAACCAGTTTGGAATGGTCTTGCAGGACACTTGGCTCTTTGAGGGAACCGTCAAGGAAAATCTTCTCTACAACACCGAAGGGGTGTCTGATGAGCAGATGGAGGCGGCTTGCAAGGCTTGCGGAATCCACAACTTTATCAAGGCACTTCCGAACGGCTACGACTCGGTTCTCAGCGATAACACGGCTATTTCCGCCGGTCAGAAACAGCTCCTGACCATCGCCAGAGCGATGATCCAGAACAGCCCGATGCTGATCCTTGATGAAGCGACCTCGAGCGTCGACACCAAGACTGAGATGATCACTCAGGAAGCGATGGATAAGCTGACCGATAAGCGCACCAGCTTCGTCATCGCCCACCGTCTGTCGACCATCAAGAACGCCGACATCATCCTCGTCATGCACAACGGCGACATCGTCGAGCAGGGCACGCACGACGAACTCCTCGCCAAAGGCGGCTTCTATGCCGAGCTCTATAACAGCCAGTTTGAAGAGGTGGCGTAAACCACTAGCGGATAAAATGCAAAAAAGCGCCCTTCGAGTGCCATAAATGCGAAGAAAAATGCGAAGAAGCCCGGAACAAAGTTCCGGGCTTCTTTTGTATCTCGCGAAGTAAGCTATTGCTTGCTTTGCGAGCTATTGGTGCAGTTACGGGATTCGCCTGAAAGTATTGCTCGTTGTCAATCATATAGCCGAGAGTTAGCCTTTCACCATTATATTTGCACTTAAGTGTATCCTAACACATTTCAAATCAGACCGCCAACAAAGGAGCCTCAATCGGCTCCCTTCTATATTTCTCCGATAATCAATCCTTTTCCTTCGGCTTCATTCCCCAGAAAACGACATTCATGAGGACGACAATCACTGCAACAACAGCCATGGACACCCAAAAGCCGATATTTAATCCGAGAAATTCTGTTGTTCCGAAAAGCTTCATCCAGATTTCTGTAGTCATAATCTATCTCCTCCTTCAGAGTAGCTCGCCGTAATGGCGGACATAGGCTTTTTTCAGGCTTGTAGCCAGTAGCATATAAAGCAGGATGCAGGGAATCAGATAGAGGAAGTAGCTCACAGGGAGCGCAACAAATCCGAGCAATGTGCCAAGCGGCGTGAACGGGATTATCGTGAGAACTGCGATTCCCGTCATTGTCATGAGAGTAAGCGGTGCGGAAGCGTGACTCTGGATGAACGGGAGCTTCGGAGTACGAATCATGTGAATAACGAGGGTCTGACTCCACATTGATTCAACAAACCATCCGGCTTGGAACATCGCCATATATCTGAATTGCAGGTCCAAAAGCTCTGCACCGCTGAAATGATTTGCGAGGTCGTTATAAAGAACGCCGCCGGAAACAAACATCGGGCAGAAGACGAAATACATAAAGATGTATGTAATGAAGTCGAAGATTGAGCTTGTGGGACCTATCCAAATCATGAAGCTTCCAACGCTTGAGGCATCCCATTTTCTCGGAACGGCGATAAATTCTTCATCAACATTGTCCCTCGGAATTGCCGTACAGCTCAGATCATAAATCAGGTTCAGGAATATGAGATGTATGCTCATCATCGGCAGGAACGGCAGAAGTGCCGATGCCGCAAGTACGGAAAACATATTTCCGAAGTTCGAGGATGCCGTCATCTTGATATATTTTATCATATTGGCATAGGTCTTGCGACCCTCGATAATACCCTGTTCAAGAACCATCAGGTCTTTTTCGAGAAGGATAATATCGGCGGATTCTTTTGCGACATCAACGGCTGTGTCAACCGAAATTCCTATATCTGCCGATTTCATTGCGGCGGCGTCGTTGATTCCGTCTCCCATAAAACCTACCGTATGCCCGTTTTCACGAAGAACGGATACGATTCTTGCCTTCTGGTCGGGAGTGAGCTTTGCAAATACGTCGGTTGATTCTGCGGCTCTTGCAAGCTCTTTGTCCGTCATATGTTCAAGATCCGAACCGAGGAGCATATTTCTGACCTTAAGCCCAACCTGTGCACAGATGGTGCGGGTGACTTTTTCGTTGTCACCGGTGAGGATTTTCGTATGCACACCGTGAGCCTTCAAAGCCTTGATAGCGTCGGCTGTTGATTCCTTCGGAGGGTCGAGGAATGCAAGATACCCGATAAGCACCATCTCCGACTCGTCCTTCACACTGAAGACACCGGCGGATGGCGGATTGGTTTTGTGGGCAATGCAGAGAACCCGGAAGCCCTTGTCGTTCAGGTCGTCTGCTGTGTCAAGGATTCTTTCCTTGACCTCATCGTCAAGAGGTCTGACCTCGCCGTCTATCTCTGCAAACGAACAAACGGAAAGCATCTCCTCGACGGCACCCTTCGTAATCATCTGGGTTTTGCCCGTTTTGTCCTGAACAACGGTTGTCAGGCGACGGCGTGTGAAGTCGAAAGGAATCTCGTCGACCTTGACGTAGCTTTCAGACAAATCGGTAAGCTCGGGATTTTCGCTCTCTTCCTCCTCGGTTTTCCTGATTATCGCGAGATCCATCAGGTTCTTATACCCGGTCTGGAAGTAACTGTTCAGATAAGCATGTCTGAGAACTCTCCCGTCCTCCTCGCCGTCAACGTTAAGGTGATACTCAAGAACAACTTTGTCTTGAGTAAGAGTGCCGGTCTTGTCGGTGCAGAGGATGTCAATAGCTCCGAAGTTCTGAATAGAATTGAGATTTTTGACTATAGTCTGTTTTTTGCTCATCGAGACTGCGCCCTTCGCAAGGCAGGTTGTGACAATCATCGGAAGCATTTCCGGCGTGAGACCTACGGCTATAGATATTGCAAATAGCAGTGCGGACAACCAGTCTCCTTTTGTCAGACCGTTGATGACAAATACCAGCGGCACCATTACCATCATGAAGCGAATCAGCACCCATGAGACTCCGCTCACGCCTTTTGTGAAGCTCGTTTCAACCGCTTCTCCTGCAACCGCCGAAGCCATTGAACCAAAAAGAGTGTTGTCGCCGACACTGACCGCTACGGCTGTCGCACTCCCCGAAATTACGTTACTGCCCATGAAAGCGATGTTTGAGTAATCGGTGACGGTTTCCGTCTTATCAGTTACGGACGGCTTTTTCTCAATCGGTTCGCTTTCGCCGGTCAGGCTCGCCTGACTTACAAACAGGTCTTTGGATTCCAGGATTCTCACATCTGCGGGAATCATGTCTCCGGCGGAAAGATGAACGATGTCTCCGACAACCAACTCGTCAAGGGGAATCTCCGACTTTGGCTCGTCTTTACGAGTGACAGTGCAGGTTGTTGTTATCATTTTGAGAAGCTTTTCCGCCGCATTGCCGCTCCTTGATTCCTGAACAAATCGGAGCGTTCCAGAAATCACAACCATTGTCATGATAATGACGACCGTCAGACAGTCAAAATCCTCCGGCTCACAGCCGAAAAGGGAAAAGTATGGGAAAATCATGTCGGTTATCGTGGATACGATTGCGAGGAAAAAGAGTATCGCCGTAAACGGATTCACAAATGCGCCTGCAAGCCTCTGGGGAAGCGATTTCTTCTTTTCCTTTGTCACACGGTTCGAGCCGTACCGAATACGGCTTTCATGCACCGCCTCCGAATCAAGTCCCGAAAGAGTGGTTCCAAGATATTCAAGAACTTCTCCTGTCGGATTGGTTGCCGCAAATGCAAGTCTTGCGTTCTGTTCGTCACGGGTGACGGCTTTTTCCGTCATCCGGCGCAAAATTTCTTTTTTCATGTTACTACCTCCTTTGCCTTATTGCATTTTCATTCTACAAAAAAAGCAAGGAAAATCACATGGTCAAGACCTTGCGATTTCCTTGCTAAAAGGCAAGAATTATATTCTGTCGTTGAACTTATAGCCGATGCCCCAGATGGTGAGTATGTACATGGGAGAATCGGGATGCGGTTCAATCTTCTTCCGAAGCTTGCGGATGAACGCCATGATATTGCTGTCATCCATCAGATACTCTGCGTCCCACACCGCCTGATAAATCTGCTCTTTGGTAAAAACTTCTCCTCGGTTCTTAGCGAGGAAGCAGAGGATATCGAACTCCTTTGGGGTCAGGACTATATCGTTTCCCGCTCGCGTTACTCTGCGTAAGACAGGGAATATTTTAAGCTCACCGCAGACAATCTCCGACAAATCCGAAGGCTGTGAAGCTCCGTTCAACTCAAGCATCAGGCTTCTTATCTGACCGCTCGTCAGGTCGGATATGGCTCTGCCGAGTTCTCCGGCGGACAGTGCATCGGAAGGTGCCGTTTTCAGCTTGTCTGAAAGCCATCCGAGTGTGAAAGTATCCATGCTGACAAGATCAATGTTTTTCATATCTTGCACCCCTTTCTACAAGAGTTCCCCATGATTTCTGAAGTAAAAATGCTTTGCTATGCTCACAGAACAGAGATATAGGATTACATCCAGGGCAAGGAATAAATAGTACCCGACAGGAAGTGCCGTAAGCCCGATGTAACTTCCGAGCGGTGTGACCGTGAGAACCGAAAGGAGAACCACTCCCACAATCGTGACTCCGAAGACCGATTTTGATGGTTTGCTCTGAACAAACGGGATTTTCGGCGTTCTCAGAAGATGCAAAATCATCACCTGAGTCCACATTGACTCAAGGAACCACCCG
Source organism: Oscillospiraceae bacterium (assembly GCA_021201135.1). Classification (GTDB taxonomy): domain Bacteria; phylum Bacillota; class Clostridia; order Oscillospirales; family Ruminococcaceae; genus Faeciplasma. The sequence goes on along the minus strand of JAJQGT010000018.1, from coordinate 87,586 downwards.
GTCTGGAACGTAGAAATAAACGCAAGCTGACCGACGGAATCAAGCTGTGAAAATGCTCCGCCACAGACGGCAGGACAGAGGGCAAAGAACAAAAAAGCAAATGTGATTATGTCAAATACCGAGCTTATAGGTCCGAACCTTGACATAAATCTTCCCAAGTGATTGCCACTCCAACGAGCAGGCTTTTCAAGCTGTTCAGAATCCACATTGTCCCACGGCATTATCAGGCATAGGGTGTCATACAACAGATTCAGCAAAAGAAGCTGTAGCGATGTCATGGGGAAGAACGGCAGAAGAACGCTCGCCACAACCACAGCGATAATGTTGCCGAGGTTTGACGATGCCGTGATGCTGATATATTTTGTCATGTTTGCAAACGCTTTGCGTCCTTCGAGTATGCTCCGCTTGAGGACATTCAGGTCTTTTTCGAGAAGGATTACATCTGCGCTCTCTTTGACTGCATCTGCGGCGGTGTCAACAGAAATTCCGACGTTGGCTCTCAGCTCAGCCGGAAGGTCGTTCATGCCATCGCCCATGAATCCGACATTATGACCGTTCTTTTGCAATATTTCGATAATCCGAGCCTTTTGCTTGGGAGACAGCTCCGCAAAGATTTTCGTTTTCTCAACGCAAAGCGGAATGTCGTTCTCGGAAAGCCCCGCAAAATCTGTTCCTGTAAGAACAAAATCCGTCTCGATTCCGATTCGTGAGCAGATTGAAAGTGTGGTCTTCACATCGTCTCCTGTCAGGACCCGAACGTCTATGTTGAGATTTTTCAGATTTTTTATAGTTTCGGAAGCACTCTTTTTCGGAGCGTCAAAGAACCCGAGATAGCCGATAAGTATAAAGTCGGAATTATCGGAATCGAGTACCGATTTGGAGGTGTTTCTGTAGGCAACCGCCAAGACCTTCATCCCATCTTCCGTAAGCTCGTCAGTCACAGCGTGAACACTTTCGAGCATATCGCTTGTTACGGGAACTCTTTCTCCGCGGAATTCAGCATATCTGCACTGCGACAGCACATTCCCGACACTGCCCTTGATAATATGCAGATTTGATTCATCGCCTTTCAGCAGAACCCCTACATATTTGCGGTTATAATCGAACGGTTGCTCATCCAATAGAACACTGTTTTGGGAAAGCTCTTCAAAATGTGCTTCCTGTCCCGGCATGTTTCCGTATTTGAGAATAGCCGTGTCGAGATGATTTTTGACTCCGCTCTGGTAATGACTGTTCAGGAAAGCATAATCAAGAACCGTACTGCTCTCGTTTCCGAGAATGTCCATGTAGTATTCGAGGGTGATTGTGTCGTCGGTAAGTGTTCCTGTTTTATCCACACACAGAATGTCCATGCTTCCGAGCGTCTGCATTGCGTTGATATTTTTGACAACGGTCTGTTCTTTGCCCATCTGATGACTGCCTTTAGCCAGACAGGCACTGATTACCATCGGGAGCATTTCGGGAGTGAGACCGACCGCCACGGAAAGAGCGAACAGGAGCGCTTCAATCCAGTTCCCCTGTGTCAGTCCGCTTGCAAGAAATACGACGGGAATCAGAATTGCCATAAATTTTATCAGAACCCAAGCGATAGAAGTGGAGCCACTGTCAAATCCACGCTTCTGTGAAAAGCTTTCTGTGTCAAGACCGCCATAAACGGTATTTTTCCCGACAGCGCGGACAATTCCCGTACCCGATCCGCCTGTAACTGTGGTACCCTGAAAGACTATATTTGTGTAATCGCTGAGCTTTTCCGGTCTGATTTGCGGCTCTCCGGCCTTCTTTTCAAAATTCTCGCTTTCGCCGGTTATTACAGACTGTGAAACAAACAGATTCTTCGATTCTGTAAGCTCAATATCCGCAGGAATCCGATCTCCCGCTTCGATTCTGACAAGATCTCCGACAACCAGCTCTTCGGAAGAAACCTCCTGCCAGATGCCGTCTCTGCAAACAGAAACGGTAGTCCCCGCCATCTGTGAAAGGCGGTCGGCAACGCTTTTTGCCCGAAGCTCCTGAATCAGGCGGATGACACCGCCGAGAAGCATCATAACTATAATTATTATAACAGACGAAAAGCTCTGTCCGTATTTATCCGGCAAAAGCACGTCGGTAATCAGCGAAACAACCGCAAGAACCATCAGAATTATCGAAAACGGATTTATAAACGCTCTGCGAACACAGTGCCTGACGGTCGTTTTGCTCCTGCTACTCTGCCAGTTGCTCCCGTATTTTTTTCTGTTTTCGGAAACCTGCTCCTGCCGTAACCCGGTCGCCTCTTTCATAATCAAAGCCTCCTTGCTTTACAAAGCCCAGTGCTTCCATTATACCATAAAAGTCAACGAGGAAATCTTGTTTTTTTCTTGTTCTCATTCTTGGGAAGAGATGCGGTGATGTGAAAACCGATTGCTTTCAGATTGAGAGCAATCGGTTTTTCTTTGGTTTTTATGCTTATTCCCGGCTGCCAACGACAAGCCGCTGTGCCCGTTTTAATGAAAACCAATAAATCGAGGGCATGGGAACCCGAAATTCCCATTAAGATTTGCCTGTCGGAAATAACACATTTCAAGTTATTGTCTGACATAGGCGTATCTTGCTCTTGCGCCTCCACAAATGCACAAGTTAAAAAACAGGCAAGGTAGCACCTGAACTACCTTGCCTGTTCTCTACTCAAAATATACAAAAAATCCGAACCCCTCTCCAATGGGAAACGGGTTCGGATTATTGTTGACTTGATTGCACCAAGTGAAGAAGCGCCCTTTCGGATGCCATAAATATGAAGAAGCCCAGAACAAAGTTCTGGGCTTCTTCAGCAGAAAACAAGTCTTTGACTTGTTTTCTGTTGGTGCAGGTAACAGGACTTGAACCTGCATGAAATTGCTCTCACATGGACCTGAACCATGCGCGTCTGCCAATTCCGCCATACCTGCATATTGAATCTCAACTCAGTTATTTTACCACAACAAAGCCGATTTGTAAAGAGGTATTGACGCGAAAATTTCATATGAATTTATGCGCGCCTGCCGAAAGCCTCGAAACGCTATTTTCGTGTTGCATTTTTGTGCAAATTGTGGTATAATGGTCGCATAGGAAACGGAAAGGCTTGATAAAAATGATAAAAGCGGTTCTTTTTGACCTTGACGGAACGCTTTGGGACGCTTCCGCGAGCGTCGCCGAAAGCTTTAATATAGCACTCGCAAGACTGGATTTGTCAAGACGCATCACCCAGGACGAGATGATGCACGAGATGGGGAAGACTCTCGAGGAGATTGCGCACGTCTATTTCGACTGCATCTCGCCTTCTCGCGCCGTCGGCATCATGCGCTACTGCACGGCTTACGAAAATTCCTACATCGAGACCCATGGCGGAAATCTCTACGACGGGCTTCGTGAGACTTTGGAGAAGCTCAGGAGCATGGGGCTTCTCATAGCCTGCGTCTCCAACTGCCAGTCGGGCTATATCGAGGCGTTCATGAAGTATCACGAGCTCGGCGATTTGTTTGACGACAAGGAGTGTTGGGGCGATACGGGGCTTATGAAAGCCGACAACATCGCTCTCGTCGTGAAGAGAAACGGGCTCGAGCCCTCGGAGTGCGTCTATATCGGCGACACGATGGGCGACTACAACTCTGCCAGAGCCGCCGGAACCCACTTTATCCATAGCGCCTACGGCTACGGAATCGTGCCGGAGGGGACGGAGAGCATCTCCGCCATAACCGAGCTCCCCGAAAAACTAAAAAAATTTTGAAATAACGCAATAATTTCTCCCTCAGATTTGTATTACTAATAGAAATACTCTAAAAGGAGAGATTAACATGAAAAGAATAACAGCATTACTTACGGCAATAATTTTGGGTGCGACGATGCTCTGCGGATGCGGAAGCACTGCGGAGGATGACATCAATCCGGTTGATACAATGCCATCTGCGACAGAGGCGACCACCGAAGCCACAACCGCCGTTCCCGTCAACATCGACTACAGCGGTCTTGATGCCGATGAGGTTGTACAGAAATTCGCCTTCAACATCTTCTCGGAGGTAGTGGAGAGCGGAGAGAACAGCGTATTCTCGCCCTTGTCGGCTTACTACGCTTTGGGAATGCTTTCTTTGGGTGCTTCAGATGAATCGGCTGAAGAGCTTCAGGGCTTACTCGGAATGACTGCCGAGGAAGCGGCGGCGTGGTGCTCCGAAATCATGCAGGAATATGCGGCTCTTTCGGACGACTCGACAACAGTCTTAAGTGTCTCGAATGGCGTCTTTATAGACGACAGGATGGAGCTTGCCGACGGCAGTGACGTGGCTTTGACGAATCTCGAGAAATACTACGAAGCCGAGTGTAAGACCATGCGCCTCTCGACCGATGCGGCAAGGGAGTACATCAACAGTTGGATTTCTTCGAGCACCGACGGGTTGATTCCCGAATTTTTCAGTGAAAATCTGGATGATTCAACAATGATGGTTCTCGTCAATGCGCTTTTACTCGATGCCGAGTGGGAAAGGCAGTTCGACTTCTTCGGAAGCTATTCCGAAAGAGATTTCACCACATCGAGTGGCGAGGTCGTAATCGCCGAGTACTTCGGCGACGAGAGAAATTACGACTACATCAAGTACGACGGCGTGACCGGTATTATCATGGATTACGCCGACGGCAGGCTCAAGTTTGTTGCGCTGATGCCGGATGACGGCGATATTGACGGCTTTGTAGAAAGCCTCACAGCTGACCGCTTCAACGAGTTTCTCAGTAACGTTCAGAATGGCTTGTGTAATATGCACATTCCGAGATATAAGATTGAAGCGGAAATGGAGCTCGATGACGCGCTTTCGGCTCTGGGGCTGAGCAGGGTCTATTCCGGCGGCTTCGACAACTTCGGCGAGGGAATAGCCCTTAGCAAGACCATCCAGAAAGCCGTTATAGAAGTTGACGTCTGGGGAACCAAGGCGGCGGCTGTTACTGCGGAGATTCTTGAGGGTGCAACTATAACCTATCCCGAGGTTATCAGGTTCGACCAAAGCTTCTTCTATGCCGTATATGACAGCGAGACGGGAATTCCGCTCTTTATGGGAGTGGTAGACAACCCGACAGAATAAAAGAAAATCGGTTGTACGAATCGGCTTCACGCCTGACGGAAGACCGTTTTCATAAAATTTTCTTATGAGAAAGGATGACGTGATTATGAGGATTATAACCGTTAGCAGAGAATTCGGCAGCGGCGGAAGAGAGGTCGGCAAACGTCTTGCGGACGAGCTCGGCTTCGCCTACTACGACAGGGAGATTATCACCGCGATTGCTGAGAAGAGCTCCTTTGATGAGGAGTATGTCGAGAGAGCCGTTGAGGGCGGGATGAGGTTCAACTATCCCATGACCATCTCGCACACCTTCTCATATATTCCGTCTGTATCGACAGTAACCCCGAACCTGATTTCCCATCAGCACGAGGTTATCGAGGAGCTCGCCTCGAAGGGCAACTGCGTCATTGTCGGACGCGGTGCGGACGTGATACTTGAGGACAAGAACCCCTTCAAGCTCTTTGTCTATGCCGGCATGGAGTCGAAGCTTGCAAGATGCCGTTCGAGAGCCAGAGCGGGCGAAAACATGACCGACAAGGCGCTCGAGAAGTCGATAAAGAAGATAGACAAGGACAGAGCCTCGAGCCACGGCGTTCTCGCCAGATACCCATGGGGCGACCGCAGGGGCTACAACCTCTGCCTCAACACCACCGGCATCGACGTAGCAACAGCGATTCCGTATATTGCGGCGTATATTGAGAATTGGTTTGGGCATCAGGCGTAAACCCCTCAGTCACGCTTCGCGTGCCAGCTCCCCTTTCAGGGGAGCCTTTTTCTGCTCCTTTACAAGCTTTTGAGAGAACAAAAATAGCCTCCCCTGAAAGGGGAGGGGGACCGCCGACGAAGTCGGTGGTGGAGGGGTTTTAATTCCAATTATCCCCACCGTGAAGTTTATACCCCTCCCCGAAGACCTCATTCGCCGTTGTCACGATTGTGAACGAGCTGTCGTCTTCGGCTTTTACTATTTTCAGGGCTTTCGACATGACCGACTTCTTGACGACACAGATGATGACGCGCTTTGCGTTCTGGGAATATGCACCGTTGCCCTCAAGGAGAGTAACGCCGACGTCGAGCTCCTGCATGAGCCGGGCGGTGATTTTGTCCGAGAAGTCGCTGATTACAATCAGGAGCTTCGCCTCGTTGGTGCCGTTTAAGATTAAGTTCGTGACGACCGACGAGATTATGATGCAGAGAGCCGCATAGAGACCCTTGTCGATGTTGCCGGTGGTGATGATGGCAAGGAGCACGACCGCACCGTCGACCATAAGAAACAGCGAGCCGCCAGAAATGGCGGTGAATTTTTTGCTAAGAAGCTTGACGATGATGTCGGTGCCGCCGGTGGTTGCGCCCTGCATCATGACGAGCTGTAGCCCGATTGCCATCAGGCATCCGCCCGCAACACAGCATAAAAGCGGGTCCTCCGTCAGAGCACCGAAGGGCTCGAGGATGTTCATCACGACAGACGACAGAACGACCGAGAAGACGGTTGAGCCGAGGAACTTCACCCCAAACTTCCATATTCCGACCGCCAGGATAGGGATGTTGAGAATCAGGACGATTGTACCCGTTTGCACCGAGGGGATGAAGTTTCCGATAATCATGGCGATACCCGTGAACCCTCCCGGGACAATCCCGTTAGGGTCAAGAAACAGGCTGACCGACACGGCATAAATAACCGACCCGATTGCGATGAGGGTGTATTGATAGATGTAGGAGCTGATTTTTTTCTTAGTGTTCATGTGGGTGACCTTTCTGAGTGAATTGCGCGATTTCACTTGCAAAGTGTCGCGTTATACTGTATAATAGAACTTTAACGTAGGTTTGGTTTGCGTTAAGAAAAACGCCGGGAGGTACCTTATTATGACAAAGCGCCTTATACGACCATTCAAATTCTTACTTATAATGATACTGATTTTTTTGCTTTCTGTCAATACTTTCACACTCGAAAGTTTTGCGGCAAAAAGCGGGGTCTATGCTCTTGTCATAAATGAAGTATGCTCCGATAATTCGGAAAGCCTCGAGGATTCCGACGGCGACAGCCCCGACTGGATTGAGATTTATAATCCAACTTCAAAGGCAGTAAGCCTCAAGGGCGTCGGCATTTCGGACAGCAAAAAGAAGCCCTTCAAGTGGACGCTTCCGGACGTCACAATCAAAGCAAAAAGCTATCTTATTATCTACTGCTCGGGCAAAGACACGACCGAAAACGGCGAGCTCCATACGAGCTTCAAGCTCTCGGGCGGGAGCGAAACGGTCTACTTGACGGCTTCGGACGGCACGCTTATCGACAGCGTCGAGCTTCCTGACGTCAAAACCGATCTGACCTATGGCAGATACCCGAACGGCACAGGAGACTTCGAGATCCTTACGGCGACGCCCGGGAAGTCGAACGCAGGCGCCACGAAGATTATCTCTGTTCCCACGTTCTCGAAGGACAGCGGGTTTTATGACAGCAGTTTCAAGCTCACAATAACAGCCGACTCCGGCACTACAGTATATTATACCACCGACGGAAGCGTTCCGACGACTTCTTCCACAAAATATACAGGTTCAATCAGTATAAAAGACCGCTCAAGCCAGAAAGCCGTCTATATGTTTGAAAAGGGCACGACGGTCGACTCTTCATCGGAGTTCTTCCCGTCGACAAAGTTCGAGCAGGGGACTGTCGTCCGTGCGATAGCAGTCGACTCGAGCGGCAACCAAAGCGACGTTGCGACCGCAACATATTTTATCGGCGATGACATCTCCGAAAAGTACGACAACGTTTCGGTTATCTCGGTCGTAATCGACCCCGACGACCTCTATGACGACGAGACGGGAATCTATGTTGCCGGAAACGTCTTCTCCGAATGGAGAAAGTCGAACCCGACCGGCTCCCTTGACGGAAGCACCCCCGCCAACTTCAATCAGCGTGGAAGCGAATGGGAGAGGGACGCACACATCGACTACTTCGAGGAAACCGCTCTGTCGTTCTCGGTCGATTGCGGCGTGCGAATCCACGGCGGATGGAGCCGAAACAGTCAGCAGAAGAGCCTCAAGTTCTATATGCGCTCGGAATACGGCGACTCGGCACTCGAGTATGACCTGTTCGAGGACAACACCGCCGAATACAGCGGCTCGGAAATCCTGAGCTACCGCAAGTTTGTAATCAGAAACGGCGGCAACGACAGCTTCAGCCTGAAGTTCAAGGACGCTTGGACGCAGTCGCTTGTCACCGGCTACAACTTCGCGACACAGGCGGATGAGCTCGTTATCTGCTTCCTAAACGGCGAATACTGGGGCGTCTATACCCTTAACGAAATCTACGACGACAACTATGTCGAATCCCACTATGGCGTGCCCTCGGACGACGTCATCATGATGAAGGCAGGCGAGCTTGAAGAGGGCGAGGACGGCGAGGAAAGCCTTCTCAGTGACGCAATCAAATATATAACAAGTCACGATATGAGCAATGAAAAGTACTATGCAGAAGCCTGCGAGCTCTTCGATATGTCAAGCTTCGCCGACTATATGGCGGTCGAAATCTACATTGGAAATCAGGACTGGCTCTGGGGCAACTGGGCTTGCTGGCGGTCGCGTTCAACCGATCAGATTGATTCAACCTATCAGGATGGCAAGTGGCGGTTCATGCTCTATGATACAGAGTACTCGATGGATTTATACAACGCCGGCGATGATTATAAGCACGACAATCTTGCAAGCCTCCTCTCGGGCGACGGCTACTTCGCGAAGATGCTGACTTCGCTTCTTGAAAACGACGACTTCCTTGAGATGTTCGTCGTCGCGATGGAGAAGACGGCAAATATCGCCTTTGATTCGGAAACGGCTTCGGAAGCACTCGACGAATACTATGACGAATATTCGCCCTATCTCGAACAGCACTTCAAGCGCTATATCGGCTGGCAGAGCTTAAATGGAATCAAGAATAACGTCAAGGGCTGGAAGAAATGGCTCGAGAACCGCGAGGACTACTATCTCACCATTCTTAAAAACGACCTCGGCATCTCTACCACCACAAAGCGTGTCAGAGCCTCCGTCTGGGACGGCGAGGGCGGCTCGGTCTATATCGAGGGCTTGGAGCTTACACTCGACGAAGACGGCGACTGGTACGGCTATTTCATCCCCGGTTACACGATTAAGATAACCGCCGTAGCCGACGAGGGCTATGAATTCACCGGCTGGACGGGCTCCTACACGGGCACGTCGGCATCCATAAAGGTAACACCCAATTCGACCTGCGGCTTTACCGCAAACTTTGAAAAAATCGACGACTGAAACTATTAGCAAAACCCTTTTCTGAAACGGAGATTTCAATGATAAAACTCAAGCAAACAAAACGGCTCATCTTCGGCATCGTCGTGGCATTAGCCGTACTCACACTGGCACTCGTAAACTATTCGTCATTTGATTTCTCCGCTTTAGCGAAGTTCGTGTGCGTCTATTTTCTGATGCTCTTCACGCTTCTTGTGGATTTCAAAATATCCGACAAGGCAAGAAGCATACTGTCAATCGTCTTCTTCATATTGGCGCCGGTTCTTTGCTTCGAGACGGTTCGTGTAATCGTCGGGGCGGGGGTTTATGCCGATTACATCTATTTTGACAACCTCATTTTCTATGCCGTCTTGCAGGTGGCGGTCTTTACGCTGACGCAATCGGTGCGGGTTTCCGTCACGGCGATGGTCGGCGTGAGCTATGTTTTGCACATTGCGAACCAGATTATTTTGGAGATAAGAGGCACGCCTCTTGTGCCGACGGATTTATACGCAATCCAGACCGCAATGAGCGTCACGAAGCCGGACGATTGGCATTTCGACTCGAACATGCTGATAGGAACGGCGGCAAGCGTGCTCTTGATCGCAATCGCGATGAAGTGCAAAATCTCATATCCGAAAAAGTTCGTGAGAGCCGGTGCGGGAGTCGCTTCGCTTGCTCTGACTGCGGCAGGAGTTCTCTTTATCTGGGGAATCGACTACACCTCGTTTTCGACCTCGACCTTCGACACCGAGTCGACCAACAACGTCAACGGCATCGCCCTTAACTTCTACATAAACTGCCGCAAGATGCAGTTTGACGAGCCGGAGGGCTATTCGGAGGAAGCACTTTTGCAGTATCTCTCGCAGTATACGGATGAAGAGCTCACGGGGGACCTCGACGACCTTCCGAACATCATCGTCATCATGAACGAGAGCTATTCCGATTTAAGCTACGTCGGCAAGTTCAGGACGGACGAGAGCTATAATTCCTATTTCGATTCCCTCATCGACGATTATCCGCATGGCAGAGTGCTTGTTTCCGTTCTCGGCGGAGGAACCTGCAACACCGAGTTCGAGTTCTTAACAGGGCTTTCGATGATGTACATGCCGAACGGGGCTTATGTCTATCTCCAGCACATCACGCAGGACATCCCCTCGATGGCGACTTATCTTGAGGAGTACGGCTATGAAACGGTCGCGATGCACCCGTTCTATGAAATCTGTTGGAGAAGAAACCTCGTCTATGCGTGGATGGGCTTCGACGACTTCGTCAGCGGCGAGGACATGACCGACTATCAGGCGAAATACGTCAGCGTTTCCCGTTGGGAGAAGGGCTTCGGCGATGATGTTGAATACTTGAGAACCCTCATCAGCGACAGCTATTTCTACAAGCAGATTATCTCGGAGTACGAGAACAAGACCTCGGATCGCATCTTCATCTTCGGCGTGACGGTTCAGAACCACTCGGGATATGAATATGACGGCGACGATTTCGAGACGACCGTCCACCTGACGAGCACCGACGGCGACTATCCGAGAACCGAGCAGTATCTCTCGCTGATAAAAGCCTCCGACGAGGCTCTCGAGGAGCTTATAACCTACTTCGAGGGCATGGACGAGAAAACGATAATAGTATTCTTTGGCGACCACCAGCCGAACCTCGAGACGGAATTCTTCGACGAAATCGCCCCGAACCGCAACACCACCGTCAACGGCTTCCTTACCCGTTATGAGACCCCGTTCGTCATCTGGGCGAACTATGACATCGGCGACGACAACCTCGGCATCGTCAGTGCGAACTATCTGAGCCTCCTCACTCTCGAATATGCCGGCGTCCCGCTCTCGGCAGAGTATCAGCTCATCGAGGATGCTTCCGAAATCGCCTCCGCCATGAACACCTGGGGCTACTTCGATCAGTATAACATGTGGAATAACAGGGAAGAGACCTATGACGACGAAGTGCTGAATATGTATAATTACCTGACGTATTATACGTTGAAGAATGGGACAGGCGGATAAGGCATAAAAACAGCGGAGCAGTTTTGCTCCGCTTTTCTTATCTATCGGACAATATTATCTCCGTGCCATCCCTCGCCACCATAATCTCCCCAAACAGATTCGTCACGCACACGCCGTCCGAGATGTAGATATAACACCCCTCCTGCGGGGTTTCCGACTCGGTGATGACGACCGACTTGTCGCCGATATTGACATAGGCGCAACCGCCCGAAAGCTCAATCTCCGCGTCGCCGAGGCTTAGAACCGTCCCGTCGGTGAGCTTGAGGAGCTCGGTTTCGGAATTACCGTGCGTTGATGCACTTGTGTCGAAGAGAATTGTGTCGGGAGTGACTGATGTGCCAAGATACGCCGAGTAGTTCGCCGTGCCGTTTTCGAGAATAGCGACGGCGTCGACGGCGGTCAAGCCCTCTTCGCGTAGGAAATAGCCGAAGTCGCTCGAATAGGAGCCGTCCGAGTCGATGGCGATGCACTCGCCGCCTTGAGTTACCACGAGAAGATACCCGTCGCCGTCGGAGATTATCTTGAGATGCGTTGCGCCCATGTCGGAAAATCCCATGCCGAAGATGACCGCGACCGTCACGGCAAACGCCCCGAGAGCCGAGAAAGTCGCCTTGCGGACGCTTTTCGTCGCAATCAGAACAAGAACCACAGCTGCCGTCAGTGCGATTACAACAATCGGCACGGCGGCATATTTTATCGGGATATAGGTAAAGCCGAGATCTGATATCCATTCGCAGATTCTTATCACCCATCGGGCGATGACTCCGGCAATCTCGATGAGAGGCGACAACGCCGCAGGCGTTCCGCATATTGCGAATATTAGCGACAGAACGAGCGCGACGGTGCAGAACGGCGTCAGAACTATGTTTGTTATAATCGAAACGAGGGAAATCTCGTCAAAGACGAACACCGAAACCGGCAGAACGCAGAGGTAGACGCACACTGTCGACATGGCGGTTCTTCCAAGCCTTCCCTTGACTCCGAACGCCTTCGACACGGCAGGCTCGACAACGCAAATTCCGAAAACTCCCACAATCGACAGCAAGAAAGAGCCGTCTGCGACGCTGTAGGGCGAAGCTATGAGCATTATTAGTATCGTCACCCCGAGCGACGATTCGGCGTCGTACTCCCGACGGACGATTGACGCAAGCAGGAATATCGTCATCATGATGAACGCCCGCACCGCCGAAATTCTCATCCCCGAGAAGACGACGAAGAGCGCCATTATCGCTTCGGAAACGGCGAAGGTGACGGCTTTCGGAGCCCGAAGGAGCTTCAGCAAGAACGCGACAAGTGCGGCTATTATGCTGATGTGAAGCCCCGAGACCGCCAGGAGATGCCCGATTCCGCTTCGGTTGAGGGAAGACTTTACGCCACTGTCGAGGTCGTCGCTCGTCCCGCAGAGCATGCTCGAAAGAAGCTGACCCTCGTCGAGCCCGACATAGGAGCAAAATGTCGTTGTGAGCTGTTCCCGGAAGTCCCTTATCTCGCCGTAGAGCTTGTAAATGCCGGTCGCCTTGGTGACCGTGACGCTTCCCGCCTGCGAGCAACGGACAAAGATGCCCTTCGGGTAGTAATAGGATTTTGCGTTAAAGCTTGCGCTGTCGGTAAGCTCCGAGACGGTTGCCTCGAACGAAACCCTGTCGCCCGAGGAGACGCTGACGCCGTTTAAGTAGACAATCACTTTGCCTCTGATTCCGCCGATGTTGCCGCTGATGGTGACTTCGGCGGTGTCGCTGTCCGAGCAGTCGGTGACGATTCCCGAGACGGTGACCGTTTCGCCCGAAAGAGCCGTAAGGCGGTCGACATGAGCGTAGAACCAGACGGTGCCATAGATACTGAAAATCAGTAAAAATAAAAGAGCGGTTGAAACCGCCCGACGCAACTTTCCCGACAAAGCAAACAAACCGGCGACGAGAAGCACCGCCGCCACGGCGATAAGCGCAATCCGAGCCGGAAAGGAGGCATAAAAACAAAAGAGCAGTCCCACCAGCGCGCCCCCGGCAGCCAACCCCGCCTCATGCCGCATCCGACCACTCCCTTTCGTTTGTTGATACTGATATTATATAGGAATTGAAGCGGCTTGTCAACGGTGTTTTTTTGATTTTTGGTTTATTATGTTGACAGCAGTCGGTTTATATGTTATAATGTCAACAGTGAGAGGTTGGTTGCTCTTTCCCCTGCGAAGGGAGGCGAATACCTATGACTATTTCGGATGTCCTGCAGTTGTTCCTCGTTGTTCTGACTGCTATTAGCATGGGTGTTAGCTTGGGCTCTCACCTGAAATAAAAACAACCGCGCCTGATTGATTCAGCGCGGCAGTCTCAAACATAAAACCAGTTTTTGTGGGAGAGAGTGACCGTTGCCTGAATTTCCGCTTCAGGTAACCTCTCACCACTTTCATTATATCCTATCGCTGTTGTTTTGTCAACAGCTTTTTTTGTTTTCTTCAAAAGCAAATCAAACCGCCTTTAAAGCTTGACATCTCCCTCATTTAGGACTATAATTAGTATTCAGGAAAGTAGAAAATGGCGTAATATGTATTTTAAAAGCGGGGTATGGAATGAGGATACTTGGAATCGACCCGGGATATGCGATTGTCGGATATGGGGTCTTGGACTACGACGGGAGAAACTTCGCCGTCAAGGGCTACGGCGCCATCACCACGACGCCGGACATGCAGTTTGACGAACGTCTCGGGGTTATCTTTAACGACATGAACGAGCTTATCGAAATGTACAAGCCGGACGCAATCTCGCTCGAAAAGCTCTATTTCAACACCAACCACACAACTGCCATCGACGTGGCACAGGCGAGGGGAGTCATCCTCCTATCGGCGAACAAGCACGATTTAAAGATTTACGAATATACACCCTTGCAGGTCAAGAACTCGGTCGTCGGCTACGGAAGAGCGGAGAAAAAGCAGGTTCAGGAGATGACGCGGTCAATGCTGAAGCTGAAAGAAATCCCCAAGCCGGACGATGCGGCGGACGCCCTGGCGCTTGCAATAACCCATGGGCATTATGCGAGCTCCCGGGTTTTCGGATTGAATTAATGCCGGTTTCCGGCAGAACGGAAGTATGAAATGATTTACAGCCTTACGGGAAATATAATACACACCGAGCCCGACCTCTGCGTTATCGAATGCGGGGGAGTCGGTTATGCCTGCAAAACCACGATGAACACCATCACCTCGGTCTCGAATATGTCATCATGCACGCTCTATACCTATATGGCGGTCAGAGAGGACGCAATCGACCTGTTTGGGTTCTTCACAAAAGACGAGCTTGAGTGCTTCAAGCTCCTGACTTCTGTGAGCGGCGTCGGTTCGAAGTATGCTCTTGCAATCCTCTCGAGCCTCACTCCGGCGGCGGTTGCATTGGCGATAGCTTCCGGCGACACTAAGGCTTTCTCAAAAATCAAGGGCATCGGTGCAAAAATCGCCCAGAGGATCGTTATGGAGCTCAAGGACAAGGTCGCCAAGGGCGCAGTCCTTGACGAATCCGGTGAGGTCGGAGCAATCACTGCGGCGGTCGGAGACCAGAACAAGGCGGAAGCCATTGCGGCTCTCGTTGTTCTCGGATATTCCCAGTCGGAAACGGCTCAGGCGGTTGCAAAGTGCCCGAATGACCTCGAGACGGACGAAATCATCAAGAGAGCTCTTCGGAACCTCGCGTCGGGAAGATTTTAAGAGAGGTGAAGCGGCATGATTGAATCGGAGCAGTTTGACCTCGAAAAAAGGCTTGTCGGCACCGAGCTTTTAGCGGAGGACACCGACGAGGCGGAGCTTTCCCTCCGACCGAAAAGTCTGAACGAATACATCGGTCAGGAAAAGGTCAAGGAGAACATGAAGATTTATATCGACGCGGCGAAAAAGCGCGGCGAGCCGCTCGATCATGTCCTTCTCTACGGACCTCCGGGACTCGGCAAAACTACACTTTCGGCAATTATCGCCCACGAAATGGGCGTTAATATACGCATAACATCCGGTCCGGCTATCACAAAGCCGGGCGACATCGTCGCGATTCTGACGAACCTTCAGGCGGGTGACGTCCTCTTTATAGACGAGATTCACCGAATCCCCCGTGAAATCGAGGAGGTTCTTTACCCCGCAATGGAGGACTTCGCCGTCGACATCATCATCGGCAAGGGAGCGGGCGCAAGGACAATTCGCCTCGACGTCCCGAGATTCACTCTTATCGGCGCCACGACCCGTGCGGGACAGCTCACTTCTCCGCTCCGTGACCGCTTCGGAATCACACAGCGGCTCGAGCTTTATACCCACGAGGAGCTCTGCGAGATTATCCTTCGCTCGGCGGACATATTGGGCGTCATCTGCGACAAGGACGGAGCACTCGAAATCGCCAAGCGTTCAAGAGGAACGCCGAGAATCGCGAACAGGTTACTCAAGCGTGTTCGTGACTTTGCCGACGTCATGGGCAACGGCGTTATAACCCTCGACATCGCAAAGATTGCCCTTGACCGCATGGAGATTGACTCACTCGGGCTTGACACGATGGACAAGCGGATGCTCACGATGATTATCAAAGGCTACAACGGCGGACCCGTTGGTCTCGAGACGCTTGCTTCGGCTATCGGCGAAGAGGCGGTAACCCTCGAGGACGTATGCGAGCCGTACCTGATGCAGCTTGGCTTCATCTCAAGAACCCCAAGAGGCAGATGCGCCACGGATCTGGCGTACAAGCACCTCGGGTTGCTCAGAGACGGACAAACAATGCTATAAATCTAAAAAGACAGGGGCTGTTAAAATGGGAAGATTATTCGGTGCTGACGGGGCTGTCAAGGGCGAGGCTCTCAATGACCTCAGCTGTGAGCTTGCTATGGCTATCGGCAGAGCTTGCGCTTATGAGCTCGCAAAGAGAAACCATCGCCGTGCGAAAATTCTTATAGGCAAGGACACCCGTTCCTCCTGTAAGATTCTTGAATCGGCTCTGATTGCCGGAATCTGCTCCGCAGGCGGTGACGCCGACCTTCTGGGGGTTGTTCCGACTCCTGCGGTTGCGTATCTTACGGTCAAGTACGGCGCCGATGCGGGAATCATGGTTTCCGCTTCTCATAACAGCTATGAATTCAACGGCATCCGGATTTTCTCGGCTTCGGGCGACAAGCTCAACGACGCCGTCGAATCGGAGATAGAGCGACTTGTTCTCGAAGCTCCCGACGAAATCCCGAACGCAAGCCCTGAAAACTTGGGCGACATCCTGAACGAAAAGAACGCCGAGTGGGACTATGTAAGATATCTCTTAAGAGACATTCAGGTCGACTTGGGCAGGCTTCGAATCGTCGTAGACTGCGCCAACGGTGCGGCTTATGAGACGGCGGTCAAGTTCTTCCGTGGGCTTGGAATCACCGCGAAGTTTCTCAATGTCGAGCCGAACGGCGTGAATATAAACGAAGACTGCGGGACCGAGGACCTGACGGCTCTCGGCAAGGCGGTTGTCGATTCAAGAGCGCACTGCGGAATCGCCCTCGACGGCGACGGCTCGCGTTGCCTCATGGTCGACGAAAAGGGCGAGCCCATCGACCCCGACAGAATGCTTGCGGCGCTTGCATACTTCATGAAGCAGGATAAGACCCTTTCCGCAAACACCTGCGTCGTCACGAGGGCAACAAACCTCGGCTTCTTCAGATGGGCAAAGGACAACGGAATCGTCACTTCGACGGCTTCGGGCGTATCGGAGCGCTCAATTCACGAGCGGATGATGACCGACGGCTATAACCTCGGCGCCGACTCGAGCGGAAGGTTCCTCTTCGGATCTGTCCCGGACACAGCCGACGGCTCAAAGTGCGCCGCAAAGATGCTCGAGGTCATGGCGAAGTCGGGCAGAAAGCTTTCCGAAATCGCCGGAATCTTCACGCCATATCCGACAATCGACGTCGACGTCAGGATAAGGCACGAATGCAAGAACATGTGGGAATCCGTCCCCGAGATTACGGAGATGTTCGAGTATTGCTCCGAAAAGCTTGCGGGCGACGGAAGAATTTACATAAGAGAATCGTCCGCCGAGCCGCTCATCAGAGTAACGGCTGAGGGCAGGGACGAAGAAATCATTTATCAGTATGCTCAAGCCGCCGCTCAGACGGTTGCGGAGCATATCGGAGAGCAGGAAACGGACAATGAGAACAGCTGACGGCTGGAAGGATTATAGATTACTTGACGCATCTGACGGCGAAAGGCTCGAGAGCTGGAAGGATATCCGGCTCATCCGCCCCGACCCGCAGGTTATATGGAAAACGGAAAAGACTGCACTCTGGCAGAGCGCAAACGCTGTGTATCACCGTTCATCTAAGGGCGGCGGGCAGTGGGAGTATCTAAAGAAGCTCCCCGAGAGCTGGACGGTCGGCTATAGCTCGCAGTATTTCGGAAGCCTTAAGTTCAAAGTCCACCCGACAGGCTTCAAGCACACGGGGCTCTTTCCCGAGCAGGCTGTGAACTGGGAGAAGACGGGCGAGCTTATCAGCGAGAGGGTAAAGACCGACAAGGTTCGGGTTCTGAATCTCTTTGCCTACACCGGCGGGGCGACGCTTGCGTGCTCGGGCGCCGGGGCGGAGGTCTGCCACGTCGACGCCTCAAAGGGTATGGTTCAGTGGGCTCGCGAAAATGCCGCTTTGTCGGGGCTTTCCGAGAAGCCGATAAGATGGATAGTCGACGACTGCGAGAAGTTCGTAAGACGAGAGATAAAGCGTGGAAGCCGCTACGAGGGCATCATCATGGACCCGCCGAGCTACGGCAGGGGACCCTCGGGCGAGATATGGAAGCTTGAGGATAACGTCTATGACCTCGTGAGGCTTACGGCAGGCGTTCTGAGCGAAAAGCCGCTCTTCTTCGTGCTGAACAGCTACACAACCGGGCTTTCGGCTTCGGTTATGGGCTATATTCTCTCGAGCGTGCTGATTCCGAAATTCGGCGGCAAGGTCTCGAGCGACGAGATAGGCTTGCCGGTGGAGTCGACGGGATTGACGCTTCCGGCGGGAAGCACGGCTATCTGGCATGTGTAAACCCCTCCACCGCACTTCGTGCGGTCCCCCTCCCCTTTCAGGGGAGGCTATAACAGGCTTCCCTGAAAGGGGAGCTGGCGAGCGAAGCGAGACTGAGGGGTTTCCGAAAGGTGTAATAATGAGTTTTATAGATATTGACAACGTTAAATTCACATATACGACCGAGGACGACAACGGGAACGTTGAGAAGAACGAGGTTTTGCATGGGCTTTCGCTCTCGATTGAGAAGGGCGAGTTTGTCGCTGTGCTCGGGCATAACGGCTCGGGCAAGTCGACGCTTGCAAAGCTCCTGAACGCAATCAACCTCCCCGATTCGGGAAAGGTCACGGTTGCAGGGATGGACACCGCTGATGAGGACAAGCTTTTCGACATCCGAAGCAATGTCGGCATGGTCTTCCAGAACCCTGACAACCAGATTGTCGCGACCATCGTCGAGGAGGACGTCGCATTCGCACTTGAAAACATCGGCGTGGAGCCCAAGGAGATTCGAAGAAGAGTTGACGAGGCGCTCAAGACCGTCGGAATGTACGACTATCGCGAGCATTCGCCTTCGAAGCTTTCGGGTGGACAGAAGCAGAGGGTCGCCATCGCGGGAGTTCTTGCGATGAAGCCCGACTGCATAGTCCTTGACGAACCGACCGCCATGCTCGACCCTATCGGCAGGCGGGAGATTATGTCGACCATTACCGAGCTCAATAAGTCCGGCGTCACCATAGTTTTAATCACCCACTATATGGACGAAGCGGCGAGGGCAAAGCGCGTCGTGGTCATGGACAACGGCAACATCATCATGGACGACTGCCCGAAGAAGGTATTTTCGCAGGTCGAGAAGCTGAAATCCTTGGGGCTCGACGTCCCGCAGGTAACCGAACTCACACACGAGCTTATAAAATGCGGCATTGATTTGCCGAAAGATATTATTTATGAAGACGAATGCTATGATGCTCTTTATGAGCTGTTAAAATAGAAGAGGGCAGAGCTTTGAGCATAATCAAGACAGAACACCTGAGCTACGTTTACGGCGAGGGAACACCCTTCCGCAAGGTAGCGCTGGATGACATAAATTTAGAGATTGATGAGGGAGAGCTTATCGGAATCATCGGGCACACCGGCTCCGGCAAGTCTACCCTTATTCAGCATTTTAACGGGCTTCTGAAAGCCACCACCGGCAAGGTTTTTGTCGACGGCGAGGAGCTATTTGCGGATAAATCAAGGCTTCGTGATATCAGATTTAAAGTGGGCTTGGTTTTCCAGTACCCCGAGTATCAGCTGTTTGAAGACACCGTCTATAAAGACATCTCCTATGGTCCGAAGAATATGGGGCTTGACGAGGCTGAAATAGACAGGCGTGTCAGGGAAACCATGCGGCTGGTAGGACTGAAGGAAGAGCTACTCCAGAAGTCGCCGTTTGACCTGTCGGGCGGTCAGAAGCGCAGGGTCGCAATCGCCGGAGTCATGGCGATGGAGCCGAAGGTGCTTATTTTGGATGAACCGACAGCAGGTCTTGACCCCCACGGAAGAGACAGAATCCTCGGCATGATAAAAGAGTACCACGAGGAGAAGAAGTCGACCGTCATGCTCGTCTCCCACTCGATGGAGGACGTTGCGAACACCGTCTCGAAGATACTCGTTGTGAATGATTCGAAGATATTCATGTTCGACACCCCCGAGAAAATATTCGCTCGGGTCTGGGAGCTCGACAGCATGGGCTTGACCGTCCCGCAGATTACGAGAGTTTTCGACAGGCTGAAGGAATCGGGAATCGAATTCGACGACGAGGTCTACTCAACCGGGTATGCGAAGAAGCTTGTTATGCGGCTTCTTGAGGAGAAAAAGGAGAAATAAGACTTGATAAAGGATATAACTATCGGGCAGTATTTTCCGGGAAATTCGGTCTTGCACCGGCTCGACCCGAGAATAAAACTGCTACTTACGGTTTTATATATAGTGATGCTCTTCTCGGCGAGCGGATTTGCCGGGCTCGCAGTGGGCATAGTGTTCTTAGTATTTGCATTCGCGATTTCGGGAATCCCGATAAAAATGATGCTGAAGGGCATCAAGCCGATTTTGCCGGTAATCATCTTCACGGGAATACTGAATCTGTTCTTTATCAGTACGGGCGACGTAATATTCAGCCTCGGTTTTATAAAGATAACCGACGACGGTCTTTCGACGATGATATTCATGGCGGTGAGAATCATCTTTCTCATCTGCGGAACCTCGCTCCTCACATACACCACCTCGCCGATTGCCCTGACGGACGCCATCGAGAGAGTTCTCTCGCCGCTCAAAGTGTTCCACTTCCCGGCGCACGAAATCGCCATGATGATGACGATTGCGCTCCGGTTTATCCCGACGCTCATCGAGGAGACCGACAAGATTATGTCGGCTCAGAAGGCAAGGGGAGCCGACTTTGAGTCCGGCTCAATCATCAACCGTGCAAAGGCACTTATCCCGGTTCTCATCCCGCTGTTTGTATCGGCATTCAGAAGAGCCGAGGAGCTTGCGCTTGCAATGGAATGCCGTTGCTATCGTGGCGGCGAGGGAAGAACCAGAATGAAGCAGCTCAAGACCACGCATCTTGACTATATCGCCCTTGCGGTGACGGTGCTGTTCTTGGTGCTGATTATACTTGCAAACATTTTCATTCCGATATGACGAATTATAAAGTAACGATGTCCTTTCGGGGGACAAATTATCACGGCTTCCAGAAGCAGGCGGATAACTTAAAGCTCCGCACTATTCAGGGCACGGTTGAGCAGGGATTCTATAAGCTCCTTGGCGAAAAGGTCTCAATCGACGGCTGCTCAAGAACCGATGCCGGAGTTCACGCAGACGAGTATGTATTTTCATGTGCTCTTGAGAACACCATAGACGAAAGAGGCATAATTTTCGGGCTCAACGGCGTTCTGCCGAAGGATATAGCGATTCTTAAGTGCGAGAAAGCCCCGGACGATTTCCACGCAAGATATTCCTGCAAGGGAAAAGAGTATAAGTATATAATCCACAATTCGGAAATCCGCTCGGCGTTTCATGAGGATTCGTGGTTCAGAAGCTGGTACCCGATTGATGCGGAAAAGCTGAATATAGCCTCGAAGGACTTCATCGGCACGCACGACTTCAAGTCCTTCTGCTCGACCGATACGGATAAAAAAGAGACCGTCAGGACGATTTTCGACTTCTCGGTTGAACGCGAAGGCGATTTGGTCATATTCAAGGTAAGCGGCGACGGATTTCTTTACAACATGGTAAGAATAATGGTCGGGACGCTGTTGTTCATAAACGACGACAAGCTCCCGAGAGATTCCATTCCGAAGATAATCTCCGCCTGCGACAGAACCCGAGCGGGCAAGACAGTTCCGCCGCACGGGCTGTATTTAAACAAAGTATTCTACTGAGATGGGAGGCGAGCATAAATGGCTTCAATAAATTCCTACGAAACCGACATAAAGAAGCTCCGTAGAAGCCGCAGAAGCAGGCGGTTCATAAGAAGACTTTTGACGATTCTTGCCGTGCTCGCCGTCGCATTTCTTATATATCTCACCCACGACAGCTGGCTCCCGTATTTCGAGAATATACTCGAGGAGGGCTATGAGTCGGCGACCTCGACCACTCTTGATGAGGAAGAAGAGTCGAACTTTCCGTTTGATGTCTCGAGCCGCTCGAACGTCTCAATCGGCGCGATGAAGGACTGCTGGGTCATGTTCTCCGACACGTCCATCACCACCTATGACGCCTCGGGCTCGACCATCCAGTCGGTTTATGCACCCTACGGCACCCCGACCGTCGAGACCTCATCGTCAAGGGCACTCGTCTATGACATGGGCGGCTACAGCCTTATGGTTATAAGCAGGCGCAACGAGATTTTCGAAAAGAAGCTTGACGACCAGATTCTCTTTGCCGAGCTCGGCGAGAAGGGAAATATCGCTGTTGTCACCTCGACGGACAAATATGTCTCGTATCTCACTATATATGACAAGAACGGCACCGAGATTTTCCACTGGGCGGACGGCAACTATATCATGGCGATTGCCATGAACGACTCCGGCTCCGGCTGTGCCGTTGCGAGCCTTTATGCTTCGGGAGGAATCCTGAAGACGCTTGTCTATGTCCTCAATTTCAGCTCGACCGAGATTCAGGCGAAATCCTCGGCTATTGAGACACTGACGCTCGACATCGAATTCACCGACGATAATGAAATCTGGGTTGTCGGAAGCGACGCCGTGTATCTTCTCAACAGCGATTGCAGTGTCGCATATTCGTATGACTATACTTATGATATAAGCGGATTTTCCGCCAATGACGACGTCTGCGCCGTAACGTTTGAGAAGGCGGGAAGCGACGAATATCTTGTAGCAATTTTTGAAGCGGGACTTGACGAACCGACTGAAATTACTTATAATGAAGAAATCGAATATGTGCTTGTGAGTGACGACAAGGTGTATCTTAACACATCTTCACAGCTCGATTGTCTCAGCTCTTCGGGCGAGCTCAGGTCCGAAACGGCTCTCGGAGCCACATATACGTCGTTCGTAATCTACGACAACAACGCAATTCTTCTCAACTACCGGAGCGTTATCAAGGCTTCGGTGGGAGATTGATTAAGGAGAAACCATGACCGATTATCTTTATATATTCTACGATGTCTGCGTGATAGGAATAATCCTGATTACGCTTTACCAAGGCTCGAAAAGGGGCTTTCTTCGGAGTGCCGTTTATGCGATTCTCATCGTCGCGGCGTTCTTTGTGAGCTGGTTTGGAGCCGAGGCTCTCTCGCCGCTTATTTACGACAGCTTCATCCACGAGACGGTTATTGACACCCTGACCGAGACGGCTTCAAAGAAGGACCCTGTCACGGTGGTTTCGGATGCTCTTACGTCCGGCGACTATGGCACTACTGTCTCCGACAGCGAAATCGGCGAGATTATTTCCGGTGCTTCAGATCTTTTCAACGAGCTTGCGGAAACTCTTCGTGAAAACGGCTCGCAGGATTCGGCTTCGTCGATAGCAACGGGGGTTGAAAGCTCCGTCACAAGCACGGTCGAGAGCTTTTTATTCAGTGACTACATCATCAATGCGCTCGAAACGTTGGGAGCCGCCACCGGCGACATGTCGGAGGTTGTGAACGTATTCCTGACCGGCTCTGCCGAGGAGACAGCCGCCACAGCGGAGGAGGAAATCGTCCGACCGATTATCGAATTGGCACTCAAGATAGTCGTATTTTTGGTTCTCTTATTCGTTCTGAGACTGGTTATAAACCCTGTCTCGAACATGTTCAAATTTGCAAACAAGATCCCTCTGATCGGCGCCCTGAATGTGCTTTTGGGAGCGATACTCGGCGCGGTCGAAGGTCTTATCACGGTATACGGACTGGCACTTCTCATTAAGCTTGTCGTCAACGTCAGCGGCGACTCGCTTATATTCCTGAATACCGACACAATAGAGCTGACGTATATCTTTAAGTTCTTCTATGAACTTAATCTGATGGGATGATATTTGAATCGGAGATAATAAATGATTTGTACAAGATGTAAGAAAAGACAAGCCGCGGTGTTCATCACCACCATGAACGGCAACGAAAGAAAAAATGAAGGGCTTTGCCTCGTCTGCGCCAAGGAGATGGGGCTCACCCAAATTGACGACTACATGAAGCAGATGGGTATAAGTGATGAAGACCTTGAAGCTCTGAGTGAAATCACCGAGGACGAGAATGCTGAGGGTGATTCGTTCGAGATGGGCGGCATCAGTAATGCCATGCCCAATTTCATCGCGAATCTGATGGGCAGGATAAATCCCAACGCCCAGAATCAGAACGGGGCGCAGAATGCTTTGCCCAATTCACAGCAGAATCCCGAGCAGGCTTCCGGACAGACCAAGAAGTCAAAAAAGGAGCAGAAGGCTGATAAGAAAAAAGAGCTCAAGTACCTCGGTACCTACTGCACGAACCTCAATGAGCGCGCCGCTTCCGGCAAGCTCGACAGAATCATCGGCAGAGAGCGGGAAATTGACCGAGTCATTCAGATTCTTTCCCGCAGGCAGAAGAATAACCCCTGCCTCATCGGCGAGCCGGG
The DNA here is from genome assembly GCA_021201135.1 of Oscillospiraceae bacterium. GTDB lineage: Bacteria > Bacillota > Clostridia > Oscillospirales > Ruminococcaceae > Faeciplasma. The sequence goes on along the minus strand of JAJQGT010000018.1, from coordinate 63,163 downwards.
CGTCGGCAAGACCGCTATCGCCGAGGGAATCGCTCAGAAAATAGTCTCGGGCGACGTGCCCTATAACATCAAAAACAAGCAGATTTACCTTCTTGACATGACGGCTCTTGTTGCCGGAACTCAGTTCCGTGGACAGTTCGAGTCGAGAATGAAGGGGCTTATCGAAGAGGTCAAACGCGAAGGCAACGTCATCCTCTTCATCGACGAGGTACATACTCTCGTCGGAACGGGCGACAACGAAGGCACAATGAACGCCGCAAATATCCTTAAGCCCGCACTCTCAAGAGGCGAGGTTCAGGTCATCGGCGCAACAACTTTCAAAGAATATCGTAAATATATCGAGAAAGACAGCGCCCTTGAGCGCCGCTTCCAGCCGGTAACCGTAACCGAGCCGACTGTTGACGACACCGTTCAGGTACTCTTCGGCATCAGAAAGTATTACGAGGACTTCCACCACGTCAAGATTACCGACTCGGCGCTCAGAATGTGTGCTGTTCTGTCGGAGAGATACATCAACGACAGATTCCTGCCGGATAAGGCTATAGATTTACTCGACGAAGCCTGCGCCGGCGCGAGCATTCGTAGCCCCGAAATCTCCCGTGCGGCTGAGCTGAAAGAGCAGCTTGCCGCAAAGCAGGATGAGCTCTCAAAGCTTGAAGAAGCCGAGAACCCCGACTATGAGAAGATAGCCGAAGCTAAGGCAGGGCTTTCACAGCTTGAGAACGACTGCGCCGAGGCTCAGGAAGCCGCCGACAAGGTCTATGTCAACGAGGACGACCTCTCGAGAGTAATCGAGCTCTGGACAGGCATCCCGGCAAACAAGATAGTTGAAACTGAATATGACAAGATTCGTGGGCTCCATGACGCACTCTCGGCGAAGATTGTCGGTCAGCCGGAAGCGGTCGACCTCGTCTGCAACGCCATCAAGCGCACACGCGTTCAACTCACATCACGCCAGAGACCCGCATCCTTCATCTTCGTCGGTCCCACCGGCGTCGGCAAGACCGAGCTCGCAAAGGTTCTGGCATCGGAGCTCTTCGACGCCACAGAGCCGCTTATCAGAATCGACATGTCCGAATACATGGAGAAGCACACAGTCTCAAGGCTCATCGGCTCGCCTCCGGGCTATGTCGGCTATGACGAGGCAGGACAGCTCACCGAGAAGGTCAGAAGAAAGCCCTACTCGGTCGTCCTCTTCGACGAAATCGAGAAGGCGCACCCGGACGTTATGAATATACTCCTGCAGATTCTTGACGAAGGCAAGGTCAACGACGCACAGGGCAGAAGCGTCTCGTTCGAGCACACCGTCATCATCATGACGAGTAACGCAGGCTCGACCGACAAGAGCTTCGGCATCGGCTTTGACAGGACGCAGGCTCAGGCTTCGAAGGACAGAGCAATCAAGGGACTTCGTGAGTTCCTTCGCCCCGAGTTCATCAGCCGTGTTGACGAGATTGTCGTATTCAACCCGCTGACCGAGAAGGATTACGCCGACATCGCTCACCTCATGCTCGGCGAGATGGTTGCGCCGCTTTCAGAAAAGCTCATCATGTTCAACTATGACCGAGCCGCCGAGGAAGCCATCGCCCACATCGCAGTAAGCGAGCAGTACGGTGCTCGTGACATCAGAAGAATCATTCGCCGCGAAGTCGAGGACAAGATAGCGAATCTTATCGTTGATTCGGGTGAGATTAAGATAAGGACGATTAATCTGACTGCGGAGGATGGTAAGCTGATTGTGATGGGAGTGTAAACATTTCAGCCAAGAGCAGAACAAGTAAGCCGGCGTTGAATATTTTGTAAGGGAAGATTATGTATGGAACCAACAAAATGCCCTAAGTGTAAAAAGCTTATATTTAAGTCTGATACGATTTGTCCTCATTGCAGATGTGAAGTAAATAGTTACATTGAAGAACATACTTGCATAAATCAGTTAGGCGAAGATGTCGGCATGTTTACCGGAAAAGGGATTCCTACACTTATCTTCGGAATTGTTTTCTTACTTTTGGCTTGTCTATCTTTTGGTACAGACACCACATCTATTGTCGTGTTCCTGCTTTTTGGAGTGGTAGCCGTTATTCTACTAGTTTCTGCTTTTAAAGCTATGTTTGTCAATAAGAAAAAGGGCGTTTGTCCTTATTGCAAGTCTGAACTTTTTCTTTTGCCAGTTGACGGAGAGGCAAATGTTAAATGCCCTGTCTGCGGCAATACGATGAAGGTGACCAAAGAAACTGTTGAGACGCAGTTTGAAGTGAATGGGGACGAGAAACTGTCAAAAGAGGACATTGATGAATACTTCATTGCAGTGGCAACTTACGGTTTTGACCTATGCGGGTGGACATACTGGGATAGTTCTGTTCACCACGCAGAAGGGCAACTTGACCGTTTGCAAAGAGCCACAACCAGTGATAACATGTTTGTTTTAGACTATGACGAGGTCACTAAAACCGCAAGAGTCTCTGGTGAAAAAGATGACGTTTACATCGTCAATGAACACGGTTGTTCATGCAGGGACTTTAGGTTTAGGCAACTCCCGTGTAAGCATATGTACCTTGTCGCCACAGAAATGGTGAACAAAAACCAGTAAAGGAAGATGTAATATGAAAAGAATAGCTTTAATCGCAATGTGTTTCGTAATGTTGATTACATTGTGCAGTTGCAAACCGTCTGATGTAGGCGAACTGTCGTATGAGATGGGCAAAGATGCCATAGAAGTTGTTGATGACTATCTTGATTATACAATTAATGCCTCCGCCGCTTACGACCGTTTAAAAGAAGTTCAAGAGCAGGAGAATGTCATTTCTTACGAATATGGTAGTCCTACATATGACAAGGATATGAGTATTCGGATTAAGCTTAACGGACTTATTGTAGACTTGATTGATGTGCAGGTTTCAAATACCGATGAAAATCGCCAAGTAATTCTTGATGAAAGAAATGACCTTGCAGAACTTCTTGGAATATCAACAAGAAATTAGGTTATAAGAATCTATAATAGAACCAACTACCTCTCCTAAGCTTTGTGAGGGGACGGTTCGGTTTCACCGAACTAAGACCGGCGAAGCCGGTGGAGGGGTTTCCTCTGCAAATTGTAAATTTTCTGTGAACAATCCCTTCTAAGAGTTGCATTTGACCTCGCAATGTAGTATAATTTTTAAGCCGCTTATGGTCGGTTCTCAAGTAAAGAGCGATTTTATGAGCTTTTTCTCCGTCGCATAGCGAGTTTTATAGTAAAGGCAGGTGCCGAGAAATGTATGCAGTAATTGAAACAGGCGGAAAGCAGTATCAGGTTCACGAGGGCGATGTCGTCTTCATCGAGAAGCTTCCCGTAGAAGCCGATGAGGAAGTTACTTTTGATAAAGTTGTAGTCCTCTCTGACGGCGAAACAACTTCTGTTGGTACACCCTATGTTAAGGGCGCAACCGTTGATGCCAAGGTTCTTAAGAACGGCAAGGCTAAGAAGATTACCGTTTTCACCTACAAGCCCAAGAAGGGTTCTTCTCACAAGAAGCAGGGTCACAGACAGCCCTACACTCAGGTGAGAATCGAAGCCATCAAGGCATAATGATAACGGCGTTATTTAAAGTGACCGGGCAGGGGAGCTATGAGGGCTTTTCCTTCTCGGGACATTCGGGATATTCGGAAGCGGGGAGCGACATCGTTTGTGCCGCCGTTTCCTCGGCAGTGATGCTCACTGTCAACAGCTGCATCGACGGCTTCAATGTGGACGCAGTGCCGGAGGTTTTTGACGATACGGTCAGGTTCACGGTGAATAAGAAGTCTTCGGATGCGGACAGGCTTATAGGAGCTTTAAAAGAGCACCTCGAAGCCCTGAGTGAAGAGTACCCCGAAAATGTAGCGGTTACGATTGAAGAATCGTAACGGAGATTCCAACGAATACAGAAAGCGGTGAAATAAAATGTTAAGATTAAGTATGCAGTTCTTCGCCCATAAAAAGGGAGCAAGCTCGACCAAGAACGGTCGTGAGTCCGAATCGAAAAGATTAGGCGCAAAGAGAGCTGACGGTCAGTTCGTACCTGCGGGCAACATCCTCTATCGCCAGAGAGGAACGCATATCCATCCCGGCGTCAACGTCGGCATCGGCTCAGATGATACCCTCTATGCAAAGGTAGACGGTGTAGTAAGGTTTGAAAGATTGGGTCGTGACAGGAAGCAGGTAAGCGTTTATCCTGTAGAAAAATAAGCGATTTGCTGAAACTTGTCCCCGAACCTCAACGTTTGGGGACGTTTTTTCGGAAAGAGAGGAGTGTTCGGATGTTTGTCGATGAAGTGAATATTTCCGTTGAAGCCGGGGACGGCGGCGACGGTTGCGTGTCTTTCCACAGGGAAAAGTACATTGCGGCAGGCGGTCCCGACGGCGGCGACGGCGGCAAGGGCGGCGACATCGTCTTCAAGGTCGATGACAATATGAACACCCTTATCGACTTCCGCTATAAAAGAAAATTCTGCGCCGAAAAGGGCGGTAACGGCGGCTCGGGGAACTGCTTCGGCAAGAGTGCCCCCGACCTCGTTATAAAGGTTCCGAGAGGGACGGTCGTCCGTGAGCGCGAAAGCGGCAGAATCATCGCAGATTTGTCGGGAGATGAGCCGGTCGTAATCGCGAAAGGCGGCAAGGGCGGCAGGGGCAATGCCCATTTCGCCACCCCCACAAGACAGATTCCCCGTTTTGCAAAGCCCGGATTCAAGGGGCAGAAACTGGACCTCAAGCTTGAACTCAAGCTTCTTGCCGATGTAGGCTTGGTCGGCTTCCCGAATGTCGGAAAATCGACGCTCATATCGGTTGTATCGGCGGCAAAGCCGAAGATTGCGAACTATCACTTCACAACTCTGACCCCCGTTCTCGGAGTAGTTAAAGTCGCCGACGGCAATTCGTTCGTAATGGCGGACATCCCGGGACTCATCGAGGGCGCAAGCGAAGGCGTCGGACTCGGGCACGAGTTTTTAAGACACGTCGAGAGATGCCGGCTTATCGTTCATGTTGTGGACGTTTCCGGCAGTGAGGGCAGAGACCCGATTGAGGACTACGAGGCGATAAACCGCGAGCTCGCCAATTTCAGCGAGGATCTGGCGAACGCCCCGCAGGTCGTAGCCGCCAACAAGTGCGACATGGCGACAGAGGAGCAAATGGAGAGGTTCAGGGAATATATCGAGGATTTGGGGCTTCCCGTCTTCGAGATTTCCGCCGCAACAACAATGGGCACCAAAGATTTGGTTGACTATTGCGCCGAAGAGCTTTCAAAGCTCCCGCCGCTCAAGGTCTTCGAGCCCGAACAGGCTCCCGAATGGAACCCGGAGGAGCTCGCAAAGGACAGAAGCTTTGAGGTAACAGTCGAAGACGGCGTTTACTTCGTCGAGGCGGAATGGCTCGAGGGAATCATTCGAATGATAGACCCGAACGACTACGAGTCGCTTCAGCACTTCGAGCTTGTTCTCCAGTCGAGCGGAATTATCGCGGAGCTCGAGAAACAGGGAGTAGCGGATGGCGACACCGTTTCCGTCTGCGGCTATGAGTTTGACTACGTCAAGTAGCTTTGGAGGATAGAATGTCGTTCAAGGCTTTGGATAAAAAGGAAGCGGGACAATACAGTCCCACTGCGCTCGCATTCATGGGCGACAGCGTTTATGAACAGCTCGTCAGAGAAAAGCTCATCTTAAGCGCGAATATGCCCGCCGGAAAGCTCCATAGCCTCACGGTCAAGTATGTCTGCTGTGAGTTTCAGTCGGCTTCGTGCGAGAAAATTTTGCCTCTTCTTTCGGAAGAGGAAGCGGACATCTTCCGCAGAGGAAGAAATGCCGGAGGAATTACTCCGCCGAAGCATTCAAGCGTCCGTGAATACAGAACAGCAACCGCACTCGAGTGCCTTTTCGGATATTTATATCTGACGGGACAGCAGGAGCGGGTTCGTGAATTATTTGAAATTATTTGGACAAATCAGGACTCAGCATTAAACTAAGGAGAGATTTACATGTCAGGACATTCAAAGTGGAATAACATCAAGCGCAAGAAGGAAATTGCGGACGGCGCGAAGGCGAAGGTCTTCACCCGTATGGGCAGAGAGATTACCGTCTGCGTCAAGGAGGGAGGTCCTGACCCTGCGTCCAACTCCAAGCTGAGAGACCTTATCGCCAAGGCGAAGGCTAACAACGTCCCGAACGACAACATCGAGCGTGTTATCAAGAAAGCCGCCGGCGACAACGACAAGAACAGCTACGAGACGATGGTCTATGAGGGCTACGGTCCCGGCGGAGTCGCAATCATCGTCGAGTGCCTGACCGACAACAAGAACCGCACTGCGGCTGATGTCCGCCACTACTTCGATAAGTTCGGCGGAAACATGGGCACGACCGGTTGCGTTTCGTTCATGTTCACCCGAAAGGGCGTTATCGTCCTTGAGAACGACGGCGTCGACGAAGACAAGCTGATGGAGGACTGCTTCGACGCCGGAGCGAACGATTTTAACGTCGAAGACGAAGTGATCGAAGTCTCCACCGACCCGAACGATGTCTATAAGATTTCGGAGAAACTTTCCGGAATGGGCTATAAGCTCGTTTCTGCCGAGGACACGATGATTCCCTCGACCTATACCACCCTCACCGACGAAACCCAGCTCAAGTTCATGGGGCTCCTCCTCGACGCCCTCGACGATAACGACGACGTCCAGCAGGTATACCATAACTGGGATATGCCGGAGGATGAAGGGGAAGAGTGAGCAAAAGCTCTTCTTTGTTTTATGATTTTTAAAGGATGGAGTATATGACAGAACATAGAGTAGTTTTTGGCGATAGCCGTTCTTTGAATCAAATTAAGGATAAATCGGTTCAGCTTATCATTACATCACCTCCTTATTGGCAATTGAAGGATTATGGTGTAGAGGGACAGATTGGTTTTAACGACAGCTATGAAGAATACATCAACAATTTAAACCTTGTTTGGAAAGAGTGCAATAGAGTTCTTTCTGACGGGTGCAGGATGTGTATAAACATAGGTGACCAATTTGCACGTTCTGTTTATTACGGTAGGTATAAGGTAATTCCAATTCGCACTGAAATTATACGTTTTTGTGAATCTATTGGGATGGACTATATGGGAGCGATTATTTGGCAGAAAACTACTACAATGAATACATCTGGTGGTGGTGCTGTCATGGGAAGCTTCCCATACCCAAGAAACGGTATTCTTAAGATAGATTATGAGTTTATCTTGATTTTTAAGAAATTAGGGAATGCTCCGAAGCCAACGTCATATCAAAAAGAAAGATCTGCTATGACGCGGGAGGAATGGAATCGTTATTTCTCGTCACATTGGAATTTTAGCGGAGTTAAGCAGTCTGGGCATATCGCCATGTTTCCGGAAGAATTACCGAAGCGTTTAATTAAGATGTTTTCGTTTGTAGGTGAAACTGTTTTTGACCCCTTTTTAGGAAGCGGGACGACTTCTCTTGCGGCAAAGAAATTGGAGCGAAATTCTATTGGATATGAGATAAATAAAGATTTCGAACCAATTATTCGAAATAAATTGGAATCAGATCAGTTTAGTTTTGATGACGATGATGTCATAACTTTTGAGGAAGACAGCATCGGAAATATTTCTAGTTTTGATCAACTTCCATATATCTTTCACGATCCACATAGCATGGATAAGAAAATTGATGTGAAGAAGATAAGTTTTGGTTCAACGATAGATGGCACAGAGGCAAAAAGGGAAGAGACATTTGGCGTTAAAAGGGTTATCTCTCCTGAAATAATTGAACTCTCAAACGGAATTGTCGTTAGATTAATTGGCATTAAAACCAATTTCAAGCATGAGTATGAAGCAATTTCATTTTTGCAGGATATGTTTGGGAAGAACAAGGTGTTTTTGAAGTATGATTCTCAAAAGTACGATAATGATGGCGTTCTTCAGGCTTATGTCTACTTAAATAATAAGACGTTTGTCAATAATCATTTGATAAAAACTGGATATGTGAATGTTGACAACAGCATTGATTATCGTTACAAGGCTAAATTCAACGCTTCAATGCCAAAATAAAAATGCGGGAGATGTTAATTAAACATCTCCCGTGGTTTTAATCTTCAACTTCGATTTTTAGACCAGTCTTTGTCTTAGTATAATACACCATCTTGACATCGATTGTTTCTGACAAGCGTCCCATAGTCTTATATGAGTCGGGCTTAACGGAGTAGGCAACACCTCCTACATAGCCGTCAATACCTTTTGACTCTTCTTCTGGAGTAGCAAGTCTGTATGTAGTGTCTTTATTTTCTGCCAAGAAAGCTAATATTGCGCGCTGAACGTACAAGCCGTTAAAGGTCTTGTCGATAATTAAGTCTTCTACCCAGCGTTCTACCATATCTCTGTCAATCAGCGGTATAGCATCTCTCAAATTTTGTACTTGGGTATATATTTTATCGGTAGCATTCGCAAACGCATGAGGATATTTTTCGACATACCATTTACGCCAGTTATCAATAGTAATTTCAATGCCTGACTCGGCAAATTCCGGAAATAGTTCTGACAATTGACCAACGACGACTGGACGAGTTCCTTGAGCATTTTGGTTTGCCCAGTTGATAAGTTGCGATGTGTACTTAGGAAAGGTAGTCGGATTACTATCATTGTAGTTTTCGATAAGTTCGTTTTTTATGGTGTATTTCATTTTATCTCCTCCAAAAATAATTTATAAGTTTCAACTCCAAGCGCATCTGCTATCCTTTGAACATTCTCAAGCGAAATGCTACGGCGGTGGCATTCGATTGCACTGATATATGTTCTGTGCATACCACATTTTTCTGCAAATGCTTCTTGAGACAAGCCTAAGGCAGTGCGATATTTCTTTAAATTTGTTCCAAAGACTTTAACGATATCCATGAAATTTCACCTCTATGTTTTTAATTATAAAATGTGAATACAAAAAGTCTACATACAATAAGTCACTATTAATAAAGGGTTATATGCTCAAGCGCTCGCATATTTAAGCGCTTAACACTTATTAGTTGTAAAAAATGTAGCCTATCGCACTTTTTCCCTGCAAAAAGTGTGCTCTCAGCTACATTTTTCGCTGCAATTTTTGTTTTACTGCAAAAATCAAACCCCACCGCATCTCCACGGTGGGGTTTCTTATGCCTGAAAATCTTTACTTGCTTTCCGCAAACGCCTTTTTATGAAGCATCCACGTTGCCAAGAGGAACGTTCCCTGTCCGAGGACGTTGGTGAACTCCGCAATCCAGTTCATCGAAGCCTGTTCGAAGTCCTTCGACGAGAGATATCCCATGCCCATTACGAACACGAACGAGATTCCGTAAATCACGGCGGCGAGGGTTTGCTTATGCCTTGCCGAGATGATTATGAGTCCGACGTCGAGGACGAGAACGCCCAAAACCATCAGCATGACGAAAATCATCGTGCCGGAGTATTCCGACGGTGCCGCGGCGGTCAGGAGGATTCCGAGAGCCGGGATAATCGCGACGGAATTGAGCTTGTTCTCGTCTCCCTGCTTGTGGCAGAGGAGTGCGAGCATTCCGAGTGCGGCAAGGACGAAGCCGGTCGTCTGCATCGGGAAGAAGGACTTGTTTAAGGGTGTGAAGTCGCAGACTCCCGCGGCATAGAGGAGCTTCCACGTTGCCTTATAGAATCCGGCGACAAAAACGGTGATGGTTCCCGCCGAGAAGAGCGCAAACGCACCCTTGCTCATGCTTTTGTAAAGGTCTCTTTGAAGGATTACAGCGGCGATTAAAAACATCAGAACCGGAATGTAATCGACGAGCGCCATTGGAATGGTCATATTTTTCTTTCCCTTCTATTATTTATATTTTCCCACATGGTAGAGAGGAATCAGCGGCAGAATGATCGGCGTGTGGTCGGCGTAATCCCTGTATTCCTTCATAGAGCCGTATCTCTTTTCCTGACGGCGGTCAAGACGCTGTGCGCCGTTGAACATTACCATCACGATAAGAACCCAGCCGAGGACCGCAACAATCCACTGTCCAACGCCATGAAGAGCGTTGACCGAGCCGATGAGGACTCCCGTCCAGAAGATGATTTCGCCGAGATAGTTCGGGCATCTGACCATCTTAAAGAGCCCCTTGGTCGCAACCATGTTCGGGTTCTCAGCCTTCTGAGCGCTCTTTTGCTTGTCGGAAATCGACTCGAGGATGAGCCCGCAGGCGCTGATGATTACGCCGATAAGCGGAAGGACGACGTCCTCGCCCTTGCCGTTATAGATTCTGTAGAAGACCGGCGAGGTCTGGGCGAAGTAGAGAAGTCCGACGCAAATCCAGATTGCAATCTTGACGAAGACCGGCATCGGCTTTTCGTCCTCTTTGGTCGCTTCTTTAAGTACCTTGCGGTAGTTGCCGTTCTTAAGCTCCCTTGCGAGCAGGAAGCCGGAAAGTCTTGCACCGTAGATTACGAAAAGAACGCACTGCAAAATCGTTACGACATTCCAAGCGAAGCCGCCCGCGAATGCTGAAACGAGATAAGCGATTCCCAAGCCGATTACGGAGAAGCCGTAGCCGACCGAGAGGAAGTAGACATACTTCTTGAATCCGATTGCACAGCACAGAAGGCTGACGACGAAGAATATTCCAAAATATCCCCATATACTCATAGCTTAGCCCTCCTTCTTGAAGCTGTCTTCAATATACTGCTTGAAGCTCGAATCGCCGACATGTGTGTCGCCGACCATCTCTTCCGTCAGAGTCCACTTCGAGAACTTGAGGATTGCCTTCTTGCCGTTCTTCTTGTTCTTCGGGAGATTTCCCAGGACGTCGAAGAGCCATGCCGGAGCACGCTTGATGACAGGCTCCTTGCCAGCCGCCGCAAAGCACATGCGGGCGATCTCCTCATAAGACCAGTTCTCTTTTCCTCCGACATCGTAGGTGACGTTGTTGTCGCCGATGTGGTCAACGATGAACTCGGCGAAGTCGGGAGTGTGGACGACGTTTGCGTGAACAGCCTCTTTTCCGAGGAGAGTGACCTTGCCCTCTTCGATCATCGGCTTGAAAACTTTTACGATATCATAGAAGTAGCCGGTCGGGCGGTGGATGACATAGGAGATTCCGCTTTCCTTCAGCTTCTCCTCAAAGAGATACTTTGCGTGGAGCATCGGGACGTCGGGTGCCTTGTCAGCCTTGATAACCGAGATATAAACGAACTTCGTAACGCCGGCACGCTTTGCCTCTTCCAAGAGATTGAGGTTACCGTTGTAGTCGATGTCGTAATTTGTGAGGGTTGCGCTTGTGGCGGTGAGACCAACGGTCGTGATGACCGTGTCTGCGCCGTCGCAGAGACCCTTGAGAGCCTCTTTATTGGTGACGTCGAGCTTCTTGAATGTGTACTTCGACTTGTCAAGTCCCTCGATGTCTCTTTCAACCATATCAGCCGCAACGGTTTCGATGTTTCTCGAAACGAGCGACCTGAGGATTTCGCTTCCGAGCTTGCCATAAGCTCCTGCCAATACTACTTTCATTTCACGTTCTCCCTTCAGATTACTTGTTCTTCTCTTTCGAGCGCTTGTCGTTGATGATGTTCATGTGTTCCTCGGTGATGAGGGTGACGCCGTTCTGCTTCGCCCAGTCAACACAGCCCTTGAGAGCCGTCGGGAGGAAGATTCTCGGGACGTTTATAAGCTTCATGCAGGCTTCGTCGGTGAACTGAACGTCCGGGTCGATTCTCTTTGCGGCGTACTTGACCGAGTCGAGGTTGCCCTCTCTTACCGGCAAGAGCTCCGGAATCGGGCGGGAGAAGTGGGTATACCAGAAGTTCTTCGAATCGCGATAGCCGTAGTCAACAGGAACCTTCGGGAATCCGGAAGCCTTGACACCGTTGATGATGGCGTTGTAGTGCTTCTCCTTCATGAGAATCTTCTCAATCTTGAGGATGAAGTGCGCGCCGAACTCGGAGGTGATGCCGTTGAAATCGTGGTAGGGTCCGGGATAGCCGTGGAGCTCGCCGGGCTGGTCGTCCTGCGCATTGTCGAGGGTGTCAACCCAGACGCACTCAAATACCTGGAAGCACTCCTTGATGACCTGCGGATAAGTGCCGTTCGGGTCGGCTTCCTTCAGAAGTCCGTCCTCGAGGGTGAACTTGCAGTCCTTCATCTTCTCCTCGGGAGTGTCCCCGGGCCAACCCATTCTGACAGCCTCCTTGAAGAGCTTCTTGTCGTCATAGATGAAGTTGAGGGTGCATCTCTTTCTCTTCAGGATGTTCTGTGCCGTATTCGAAGAATTGCGGCAATTCAGAAGCATCGCATAGTAGTCCTTGCCCGCGACGTAATAGGGTGAACAGAGGGAGTAGGGACCAAAGGTGGTGCTCCCGTCGTCAGCGATGGTGCCAATCATCATCGTCGGCATCGGGAAGAACGCCGAGGTCTGATAAAAGTTGTCTACGATTCTTAAATCCTTGTAACTGCTCATGATTGATGTTTCCTCCAAAGAATATTTATTTTTGACATATCCAATATTATATAGTATCATTTTTTGTGCATTTTGTCAAGGTGAAATATAGGTAAAAGAATAATTATCGCTTACGGTGTGAGTATTGAAAATACCGTCGGATTGTAGTATAATGAGTAAAGAGAATATAGGAGGATATATATTATGAGTGATAATAACAAAATTCAATTATATGAAGATCAGCCCATTCGTACCGCTTGGGATGAAGAACGGGAAGAATGGTATTTTTCCATTGTAGATGTTATCGGCGTTTTGACAGAACAGCCGAATCAGAGAGGTGCCAGCAATTATTGGGCAAAACTGAAACAGCGACTGAAAGAAGAAGGCGCAGACCAACTGCTGACAAATTGTCAGCAGTTGAAAATGAAAGCAACAGACGGCAAACGGCGCTTGACCGATGTTGCAAATACCGAACAACTCTTGCGCATTATTCAGTCTGTCCCATCGCCGAAGGCTGAACCATTCAAGCTGTGGCTTGCCCGTGTGGGAACGGAAAGGATTGAAGAAACGATAGACCCGGAGCAAGCGATTGACAGAGCCATGGAAACCTATCAGAAAAAGGGGTACAGCGATGAGTGGATCAATCAGCGAATTCTCTCTATCCGTGTTCGCAATGCCCTTACCGATGAATGGCAGAAAAGCGGTGTCCAACAGGGACGTGAATATGCCATTCTTACGGATGAAATCACAAAAGCATGGTCGGGTATGAGTACGAGACAGTACAAAAATTTGAAAGGTCTGAAAAAGGAAAATCTGCGTGATAATATGTCCGATATGGAACTGATTCTGACTATGCTTGCCGAATCAACCTCCACAGAAATATCCAAACAGCAGAAGCCGACTTCCTTTGATGAAAATATGCGAATTGCCAAAAGTGGTGGCGAAGCTGCCGGAGAAGCCCGTAAGGCTGTCGAAGCAAGAACAGGCGTGCCGGTTATTACTTCTCAAAACGCAACACAGCTTAACGCAGTTGTCACAGACATGATTGAAACAGTGGCAGGACTTGACAAAGATAGTCTGGATACAGACAAACAGGAAAAATGATACATAAAGCAAAAATGCCCGCTATCAGCCATCAAGCCGATAACGGGCACTTTTACATATTAGCTTTTTGTTTTTAAATATTGTGCAAAAATATAGGTAAAAGAAGAATTATTGCGACACCCAAGGCTATAAAACACACCGCCGTCCCCGCTCCCGACAGAGCCGACGAGACAAGAAGCATCGCTATTTCGGGGAGGCTTCCGCCCATGCTGAACACCGACAGAACCGTCGCCCGATTGCTTTCAGCGTTCATACTGTCGATGAGGTCATTCTCGTACTTTGAGAGTATCACTGACGGGATGTCAACCAGAAGCGGCAAGATTAGCATAAGCAGAACAACCGGCACGGCGCCACTCAATACGCCGAACAGAACCAAGCCGAGGCTCAGAATAAGACCGGAAACGGCGAAGAATATCTTCTGATTCTTCGAGTTGATACGCTTGGCAATTCTTGCGTTCAGCAGTTCGACCACGGAATAGCCCAAAATTATCGGTGTCATCAGCTTTTCATCCAGCCCGACAGCCATCAGTTTGTCGACGTAGAAAAAGTTTATAAACAGCATTGCCATCGTCAGGCACGCCGACACGAGCATCATAACCCAGAGCTCACGGCTCTTAAGGAGAGTTTTGAAAACATCTGCCGAGCCCTTCTCTTGCTTTTCGGGCTTGGATTTCTCTTTCTCGAGCCCAAGTGAGCAGACAGTAGCCGCAAGGCTCGAAATCGTTGAGGAAACGAGAAGCCCGGTGATGCCAAAGCAGGCGTAAAAGACATAGTAAAGAAGGGTGCTCAGAATAAATCCCGTCGTCCCGAAGTTGTTGGCAAGGGCACTTCTCCGCAAGTATTCTTCCTCGCCGTAAACACCGTAGAGATAAGCGTCGTATGTCCCCGAGTAGAAGACGTTTGAAAGCCCCTCGAGTGCGGCTTCAAGGACGAACAGGGGAAGGCTCTTCATGAGAAATGCCGCCATCAGGCAGGCTCTCGCCGAGAGGAGAAGCAGTTGCGACAGGACTATCGAGTTTTTATAGCCGATTCTGTCGGTCACCATTCCGGCGGGGACCTCTCCCGCAAAGATTACGATTGACAGTATTGCCTGTAACAGCAGAAACTGCGAGACGGTCATTCCCGCCTGAGTTCTGACGAGCAACGCCACCGGCGCATAGAAGATAAGCCCGTTGAAAAGCTGCAGGCAGTTGAACCTGTTAAAATAAAAAGACACAATTAATACGCTCCTTAAAAATAAGAATTTAAACACGACGAACAAGCATGAAACTCATGCCTTTCGAAATTATGGTGTTTAAATTCAAATCAACGCATTATTGTGCCTCGTTTTTAAATATTGTCTTCATTATATACCGTAATGCCGCTTTTGTCAACTCCGAAAATTTCTTGCAAATTGCCTACTTTAAAGCTTCAAAATTATCCCGATTGTTGTGCAACTTTTCTTAATCATAAAAACCAACCTGAAAATCTCCGAAATTCGTTGTAAAATATCGACTGTTACAGAGATTTCGCCTCCCTCAAAACTATGCAATCTGCACAATTTATAGGCTTAAATAAAATTTCGCGTCGATTTGCAATTTGGATTCAATTAGCATAGAATTGTTGACAGAAATTAATTTGGAGGCTTTCTTATGAATACCAAATCCAGAAATGACAAACTGTACTTTATGGTGTCGGTCGGCATGATGGCGGCGCTTTGCTTTGTCGGAAACTACTTGCAGATAAAGATTCCGAACGGCGTGCTCATCACCCGAATCCACTTCGGCAACTCGATGTGCCTGCTGTCGGGACTTCTCCTCGGCGGCTTCGGCGGAGGACTCGCATCCGGAATCGGTGCCGGGCTCTATGACCTTCTTGACCCCGTCTACATCTTCTCGGCGCCGTTCACGTTCCTGTCGAAATTTGCGATGGGCTATATCTGCGGAGAGCTCGCGTCCTACTTCCGCACCCGTCACAAGGGCACATCGCTCGGCAAGACCACCGGCGTCCTCATCAGCGGCATTGTCGGACAGATTACTTATATAGTTTTGTATCTCGCAAAGACATACCTCTCGCAGATTATTCTCGGCTATGAGGTTCAGACGGCAATAACCGCAACTGTGACGAATCTTATCACTTCCTCCGTAAACGCAGTGATAGCGGTTGCGGTTTCGGTGCCGCTCTATCTCGCACTCCGTGTCCCGCTCCGTCACACCGGGCTTTCAAGCGTCCTGAACCCCGAGCTCCCACCGAAGGGAGAGGGAAAGAAGGTAAACCCGAAGACGATAATCGGCATAGCGGCGTTTGTAATCTTAACAATAGCGGCGTTTGTGCTGTATATTGAGTATAAGCTGGGGAATCTGTAAATCCCTTTGGGTATCGCGCCCCTTGCGGGGGCGCACCCTTCCACCGGCTTCGCCGGTCCCCCTCCCCTTAACAGGGGAGGCTTTTTTCATTCTATGTAACTTTTTAGAGATGCGCTTATGGCTCCCCTGCCAAGGGGAGCTGTCAGCCGAAGGCTGACTGAGGGGTGCCGCGACCAAAGGGAGCGGCGTCGGCAAAGCCGACAAATGCTACTGTGGTCTTGCATTCTCCCCAAAAACATGCTATACTTTTCTCATCAAAAATTGGGAGGCAAAAGTTTTGGAATGGACTGAAGTTAAAATATACACTGAGCACACGGGCGTGGAGGCTTTGTCGGATGCACTGATTGCGGCGGGGATTGATGGGCTGATGATTAACGACCCGGAGGATATTCGCGAATTTGAGCGGAACAAAAACGCTTCTTGGGACTATATCGGCGAGGAGGTCTGGGAGCTCTGCGGGAAGGACACCTTTGTCACCGTCTATCTCGACAAGGACGACCCGACGGCTCTTGAAGCTGTCAGAGGCGCAGTAGATTCTCTTAAATGGAGAGATGACGTCGGGAGCCTCGAGATGAAGTTCGGAACCGTTGCGGACGAGGACTGGGCGAACAGTTGGAAGCGGTTCTGGAAGCCGATGGAGGTGGGCGAAAAGCTCGTCATCACGCCGTCGTGGGAGGAAGTCCCCGAGAACACCGGCAGGGTGAACCTGACCCTCGACCCAGAGAACAGCTTCGGCACCGGTCGGCATCACACGACCCGGCTCTGCCTCGAGCTTTTGGAGAAGTATGTCAAGACGGGCGATACCGTCTGTGACTTGGGAGCAGGGAGCGGAATCATCTCGATTGCGGCGATGCTCTTGGGAGCCGATTCCGCCACGGCTGTCGACATCTCCGCCGACGCCGCAAAGACATCCCACGAAAACGCCCGCAAGAACGGCATCCCCGACGAAAAATACACCGCCATCTGTGGCGATGTCACGACCGACAGGGGACTGGTTGAGAAGATTTCCCGTGACGGCGGCTATACCTTCGTCACCGCCAATATCGTCGCCGACGTGCTGATTGCGATGGCGGACGTCTTCAGGGGGCTAATCGCTCCGGGCGGCACCCTTATCCTCTCGGGAATCATCGACAACCGCAAGGACGAGGTTTTTGAAGTGATGAAATCCCGCGGCTTCGAGCTGATGGAAGAAAGAGGCTGTGAGATGTGGAATGCGGCTACGTTCAGAATCTGAAAGGAGATTTACTATGGAATTCATGAAAGTTGTTAAAGACAGATATTCATGCAGAAGCTATGACGGACGAAAAGTAGAGCCGGATGCTCTCGCGGAGATTCTGGAAGCCGGGCGGCTTGCTCCGACGGCGAAGAATTTGCAGGAGCAGAGGATTTACGTCGTTGAGTCGGCGGAGGGTCTCGCAAAAATTGACAAGCTCACCCGTTGCCGTTACAATGCCGGAACCGTGCTGATTGTGGCGTTTGATAAGAACAACGTCTTCACCTATCCCGGCGGCAAGCGCGACTCTGGCGTCGAGGACGCGTCAATCGTCACGACTCACATGATGCTCGCCGCGAAGAACGTCGGCGTCGACTCGACGTGGCTGAACCTCATCGACCCGGACGAGGTCAAAGCCGCCTTCAACCTCCCCGAGAACGAGGAAGTGCTGTGCCTGCTGAACCTCGGCTATGCCGACGAAAACGCCGAGCCCTCGCAGAACCACTCCTCAAGGAAGGCGATTGCGGAGACGGTTAAGAGAATCTGAGTGGACAAGGTTGAGCTTGGATACAGAAAAAAGAGTCACCGGGTGGTGGCTCTTTTAATTTACATTTAGCATCAAGCCTTCTCAATCACACAAGTGTGCTTCTTAGTTTCCCTGTCATAATTGATACCAACCATAAGGAGATTACCGAAATACTCTTTCAGCTTGCCGTCGTAGCGTTTCTCCTTTATCTGCCTGATTGCAGTGTCGGCATCCTGATTGTACTTTAGCTCGACTACCATTGCCGGATAGTCTGAATACTTACGAGGGAGGAATGCCAAGTCGGCAAAGCCTTTTCCTGTTGGCAATTCATGAACTATCTCATACTGTCGCCGAGCGGTATAGTAAGCCAACACAATCGCTGCACTAAGAGATGCCTCGTTGTTATATTCCAAAGCAGAGCAAACCCCTTCGTGTGCTTTTTCGAGAGCATCGGCAACTTTTTCTGCTTTGCCCTGAATAGTTGCATCAAGCAGGTCATCGGAATCCCTGATAGCGGTAGCTACATATGCCCAATCTGTTCCGCCGACTGCATCTCCGAAAGCACCGGCAACCTCCAAATTAGGGATAGTTGCCTTTTGGGTCTTACTATCATACGCAAGGTATCCGAGATGAATTAATAAAGTGAGGACATCGTCTTTATTTCTGAACGAGGTCATATCGTTCTGGAACGTGCTGACTTTTACTCTCACAGCCTCTCCACTTAACATACTGATAATTGCGCCTTTAAGACCATCAAAATCCATCTCAATGTATTTCTTTAGAGACTCATATGTCTCTGAAGCTGTCCAATAATTCTGGAACTCCTCATTTCGTATCGCCAGCATAACAGAGTTCGGACTGTAGACGTGCTGAATCTGGTTAAACGAATAACCATCATACCAAGTCTGCATACTATCAAAGTCCATATGGTACTTATCGCAGAGGAACTTCACCTCATCTTCGGTAAAGCCAACATACTTAGCCAACTTCGCAGGACTTGTCATAGTGAACTCTTGGAAATCGGTTAGTGCTGATTCCGTGCCGTACTTCTTGATTGGTAGAATGCCTGTCATATAGGCAGCAGCAATAGTCTCATCCGTTGCTGTGCCACCTTTGAACAGTCCTCTTAAAAGTTGAACATACTCTTTTTGGAGATTGTCGTCGTCCTTTGCTTCACGGAAAAGTGCATCCCACTCGTCAATAATGATTACAAATTTATTGCCCGTCCTGTGACTGATAGCAAAAAGTGCATTCGCTAATGCTTTTTCGTCCTCTTTTACATACAACGGATATGCACTCTTAAGTTCCTCGATTACATCCGCTTGGAGGCGTTTTACAACATCGCTTAAAGTGCCTACAGTGGAAATAAATCTCGTTATATCCAAATATATTACATCATACTTATTCAAGTATTTCTCGAAAGAATCCATCTTTGAAATCTTTAAGCCATCGAACAGTTCTCTTGAATCGCAGCTCTTGTCATAATAGGCGCACAACATCTTTGCAGCAAACGACTTGCCGAATCTCCTTGGGCGACTGAAACAGGTCAACTTCGCTGGCGTGCCGATAGTGCTATTGACATAATCAATCATGTCGGTTTTATCCACATAGATTCCATTACAAATTTGTTGGAAAGATTCTTTTCCCGGATTCAAATACAATCCCATTTCAGTCTACCTCCTTGCAGGCTCAAATTTCAGGTTCCATATATAGCTTACCATAAATTCGAGGTTTAGTCAAGAGCGAGACAGGCAAACAAAAGCTTCATCGCATTCGAGGCGATGATGAAAGAATCGCCGTACTCGAAATTTGACAGCGGTTATGACGGCATTATCCCCGAATGTCGCACCTGCCGGTTCAATCGTCCGTTCTGGAAGGATCAGTCGTGCGTATTCGAGTATTGCCCATATTCACCATATGAGCTATCCACAAGAAGGGGGCAGAAAGATGACGAAAACCAAGAGCAACAGTCTGCCTGAGATAGATATTCAGAGAGCCAGCGGCTTCACAACTATGAAAACGGACACATGAGCAAGGCAAGATACACAGTTTTCAATATTCCGAATGCGTTATCACCGTCATCGCGAAAACCGTCAGCGGAAAATCCGACGACGGCAAAACCGACACCGGCTGAACCGCCGTCGGCAAACCCAATGCAAATAAATACTAATCAAGTAATCACTCAAGAACCAAAAGACTTAGTAAGCATAGATGAAAAGCTCAAGCTGCTCGTGGCAGAAAAAGAACAGTCAACGGAGAAAGGCTTCTTGCCCATTTATACGCAAACAGGCTCTTACGCTCATGAACATGGAGAACTGGATCAATATCGCCAGTCGAAGAGTGAGAATATGGCTTGTAAGGAAGCAATCGAGAAGGCTATCTCGGATAACTTCGACGGGATGCACTTAAATCCTGATGCGGTTAAGCCGGTTATAGAGAGCTTCGGCGAAGAACGAGTTGCATTTGTACTTGCCTCAACTATTCAGGTAAAAGACTGGGATGGACGGTTCTCGCAATCAAATAAGGATTGGGCAGCATCCGTTCCGACATTGGCAGAGGTGAACCCAGATAACGACATAAGAACCGAATGGGCTGTACAAAGCCACCCTGCGGTTCTGGATGGGTTTGTGAGTATGGTCAGAAGTGAGCTGGAGAACAGCCGTGAAGTCAAAGAAGTGGCACAGCCAGAACGGATTGATGCTCAGACCGCTAAGTTCAGCGACCGCAAGGAATCTGTGCTGCAGACACTCCGTGATAATCAATCGAAGATTAAGGCACAAGAGGCAGAAAAGCCGGAAAAGAAAGCTCCGGCAAAGTCTAAAGGAAAGGATATGGAACTATGATTTTTACTGTAGAAGAAACCAATTTCATGAGCTATTTCGACAAGTCCAGTCGTGAGACACTTATCTCAGATATGCAGACAACGGTTCTCAGTGATATGGATGATGAAACGGCGGAGATGCTGTGCCGTATGGTGAAGCGTCTTGAAAAGATAACGGATGAGGAGTTCGATGCGTTATATATCGCACCTGACTTCTTGATTGATGACTGAGAAAGGAGGTTCTATGCCGGAACCTTTGCCGTTGTCGGCTTGACCGATGACAGTTTCGGCTCACTTGACAGCAGTCTTGCAGAAAAGTACTCAAAGCTATTTGAACTGCCGGAACAGTTTGCCATGCTTGGAGACAAAATTGTCGCCATCCCTATGATTTCCGAGGAGCAGCAGAAGCAGGAAGCGATGGAAGCTACAGTTGATACCGACGACCTTGCTGTTGCCGGTTACTATGCGATGTGGCATCCTATTGACCAAGGAGAGGTTGACGGACACACCTTCTTTTTGATGGAGCATAACGACTTTGGGAACGAAAAGCCTTGCATCATTATTGACGAGGAAGGCAAGCTGTCGCTCATCGATGTTTATGACGGCTTTGATGAACACACAGTCAGTCTTCTTGAACTTGAGGTTATGCCTGTTGACAGGATGCCCGATGAGACTATTTCCGTAGATGACATGAAAGAATATGGCTATTCATGGGGCGGTATGCTGCCAATGCGAGAGGAAGCTGCATCAGAGGTTGGCAAAGAAAACACCATCTATCGCCTATACGGGGACAATACCGAGAGTCGTGTTACAGACACGAGCGAAATCAAGGAACACGCTGCCAAGGGAGGCATCTTCGGCATTGAAAAGGCAGATTGGATGGCTGTTCTCGAAAAAGAGAACCATCTCAAAAATGCAGAAGTGTCTCTTGAGGACGACTACGGTATGATAGATGGCATCATAAACAATGGAAAGAAGGACGAGAAATCCGAGAAAAAAGGCGGTAAAAACTCAATCATGGACAGACTCAAGTCTGCAAAGTCTGATATTCCAAAGGAAAAGGCTACGCCTCAGAAAGAGCGCAAGCCGGAGAGAGACATATGAGCAGGAGTCAAAAATGGATCTCAAATGGAGCTTTTACTTAGACAGTGACGGACGGCGAAAGTACAATGAGACTTGTCGCCGTTGCGCCCGTAACTGCAAGCAGAGCTTCCGAACAATCCTCATAGACTGCCCACATTATGTCTCGCTACGCTACGAAGATGAAATTTACAGTCGGAATAAAGGTCGAAAATGACGATTTTTTGCCCCTCAGAGCCACGGAACGAGATATTTCCGTATAGCTTTCGTCACAAAGACACATCGTGCGAAATATCGCAATTTTCGAGCAGTTTTGAATAACAATAAGAGAGCCTCAGTCGATGCTTGGTTTGGGTGTCGGCTGGGGTTCTTTTTTTGTATCGAAATTCGACTTGTCGTGATTCTTTTAAAAATTAAGCCTGCCATAAAAATAATTTTTATAAAGTCATAAACTCACGACATCAAAGTCTTGCTTTTTATTTCTGGGTAGTATATAATATGATTGTTGAGAGTCTTCTGCAACAATTTTACGAAAGGCGGGGTGTCGCACATGACATTGGAACAGCTAAACAGCATGACAGATGAAGAACTCAAGGCTTTTGATAAGAGGACTCGTTCTTTTGATGAATCGCAAAGCCTTGAGGATTATGCAATGGATATAAGAGATTCGATATATCTCTGGAGATTTACCGTCAAATGTTGCAAGTGGTACACTTTTGTGACTACGCGAATGAGCTAGTTACCCGCAAATATAAACAAATTGAGAGGTTCTATGAGGAAAAAGAGCCGGCAACTTATGCGGCGGTTGATATTGATTATTGTTGCGGTTGAAAGGAGGCTCTATCAATGGCAAGAGAAAGATTTATGACAAAAGAGAAAATCAAGACCAATGAGGCAAATCGTGATCGCATAATCTATATGTTGTCTATAGACCGAGCACCAGATTTAAGTCAGCTTGACTCTCCGGCAACCAAGGAAGAAGAGGAACACTACAAGAAGCTGTACGCTGAGATGTGAGCCACCGAAGTAGAATATGAAGCTGCTGGTAAAAAGTTGGTCTGGGATATACCATTTGATTTGGATTATGATTGAGGAGGCTCAACAATGAACGCACAAAAAGATTGCACCCTACAGAAATATGCAGGCTTAGTCTATGAAACGTGTAAAAAAGACTATCCAAGAGATTTTTCCACTGGGTTTGCAGAGTATTTGAAGTCCGATGAAGCTCAGCAGGAGATTTATAATTCTTATCAGTATGATGTAAAGAAATATAGAAACGGAGAAATTACCGATAAGCAGTTCTTTGTCGGCTCTGTTTCTGGCACAGCGTACTGTTTGAATATGATGTATTAAGGAGGCTCCCTAAATGTCCACTGAAAAGCAAAAGCACTTCTGCCCAGTTTGTGGCAAGTATGAGTTCAAGGAAAAAGATTCTTTCGATGATTGCCCTGTTTGCGGTTGGGAGGATGATATGTATCAGGAAGAGTATCCGGACGAGGACGCCTGTGGAAACCGTATGAGCTTGAACCAAGCTCGAAAAGCTTGGGCAGAAGGCAGACCGATAACGTGAGATTAAAGCAGCCGGAATCCCGGCTGCTTTTTTTTACTCCAACCCATAAATAAACTTCGAGTTTCCACAGTCGGGGAAGTATTCCTCCATCTGCTTACAAAGATTTATCTTCGCCATATAGTGACCGGCGTTGATGATGGTGTACCGCCAGTCCTCGATGTCAAAGTAGGCTATGAAGTCGTCCTTGCGTTGTTTCAGACCGCTGTTATCAACATCCGTTTTACAATCGAAAAAGTCCACGCTCCGGGCAAAGCCCAAGGCTATGTACTCCCTGCAAATGTCCGATGGAGCTTTTTCCAATCCGGAAATTATTTGAACACTCTCTCCCAGATTCCCGCAAGCTCGCTATGGCACTTCTTGGTTTCGGGATAGTTTGCCATGTCGCAGAGGGCGTCCTTGATGCCGGTGTAGTACCACTGCTGTTTTTCGAATGGCGCATTGAAACGGGTCCAGAGGTTCTCGCCGATTTCGTTGTAGTCCGACTCGATGCTTCGCATATTCGAGAGTTTATCCGCCATGACGAGCATCTTGAGACGCTTGTCGGCGGTTTTCAGCTCCTCGATGGCAAAGGTTTTGCGTTCATCCCAAGTCTTCGATTTGTCCTCGCTATGAGCGGCAACAAGGCTGGCAACATCCTCGCCGAAACGCTCACGGATTTCATCCACAGTCGCACCGGTGTCCTCAACCGTGTCGTGGAGAAGTCCGGCAATCATGAGGTTAGTGTCCGCCTTCATCGAATGGAGAATCTGTAAGACCTCAATCGGATGCAGAATGTACGGGCGAGTGGTGCCCTTGCGGAGCTGTCCTGCGTGCTGGTTCACGGCGAAGATAATCGCTTCGTTCAGCTTCTGGTTTTCTTGGATGATGGATTCGATCATATGTATTAGTCCTTTCTATATGGATTAAAGATATTCACGGTAAGGCTCCAAGGCTTCTTCTGCGTTTTTAACTCTGCTATAAACTTTTTGAGGCTCGCATAAATCCTTCCAATAGTCTTCTTCGGTCTCAGTGAGGCTTTCGAGAATGCCGTCGTCGGTTTTAGCTAACTTACTTGCGAAGATATGCGGAGCATTTAACTTAGATACATTGCCGGTGTCATCGGTTATCTCAATCATGCACTCACTATCACACGATTTGACAGTTCTTCTCTGATACTTCGCCAGATACCCGATCCCTACCTTGTAGTATAGCACAGTGCCTTCTGTAAGGTGTGACTTCACAAAATCAAGCTTTTCATCGAGCTTCTGCGCTTTTTCAGCCGCTTTTTCATAGTCAGCCAGCAATTCTTTTGCCTTGTTCTGTCTCTCTATCCGAAGCTTTTTATCAGCCGTATTGAGGCGACTGTACTCTATGCCTTTGTCAAGGTCGTAGGTGTTATAGCAGTAGATAATATCAAACAGAAGAAGATGCTTGCTTTTGTCAGGCGCAAATTCGCTGCCTTCTGGCAGTTCATATCTGCTCTGGTTAGTTGCAAGAAGTTCGGGACAATCGTTGATTTGCTCTATTGCCCAGTCGCACATTCTATAGTAAACATCAAGCTTGACATTGAAGCCGTAATCCCAGTCGTCATAAAACTCTATGCAATCTGCAAATGCACGGGCTTCCGTACTCTTGTACATATAGTGCACATCCGGTTCATACAAGAACAGGTATCCCATTACTGCATGGAAATCCTGCCTATAGCGGAAGCTTCCCGGCTTATACTTTTCCAGAAGCTCGTTACTCTTAGCGGCAAATTCACTGATTTTTCTTTCAAGAACGTGGAAATCTCCGCCATAGTCGGAATACAGGTCGATAAACATCTGACGGACGGTATCCGGCTCATGCTTGGCAAATTCGACCAACCCGTTGAACGGCTGAATCATACCGTTGTCAATCATTATCCATGTATTCGACCTGATTTCCTTTAGAGCCTCAGCAAACTCCGCTCCGCTTTTCGATAAAGCTTCATCCATGAGCCTGTGAAATTTTCCAGTCACTATCCACTTGACATATTCCTTATGCTCTTGGTTGTTCGTAAGTTCAAAGTTTTCTATGTAGTTTTGGAAAACTTGCTTGATGTGGTTGGTGTTCATGGAGCTTCCTCACTGTTCTGATTATTTTCTAATCTCTTGAGTGCCTCAATAGCACTTGGCTCATTCTTATCCGCTGCAAGGCGATAGAGCCTGATGGCTTCGTCAAGATCCTTCTTCACACCGAGACCTTTTTCGTATAGCTCACCGAGCTTGGAAAGGCAGAGGTCGTCATCGGCAGATGCTCCGAGGCGGTAGTATCTTCTTGCCTTGGCGTAGTCTTTTGCGACACCTTGTCCGTTCTGGTAGCATAGACCCGCATGATAGCAACAGGTCGGCTCTCCTCTGTCTGCAAGACCTTCGAACAGTGCGAACGCTTTCTTATAGTTCTTCTGGGTGCCACGACCATAATAGTAGTTGAAGGCTGTTTTGATTATACCTGTCTGGTTTCCGCAATCAGCGGCTTTTTTATACCACTTGAAAGCTTCTTTGTAATCCGGCTCACCCAAATCATCCGATTCATAGGTTGTACCGAGGGCTATCATAGATTTTTCATCACCCTCATCGGCGAGAATTTTGTAGAGTTCAACGGCGAATTGTGGGTCTTTCTTTACGCCCAAACCGATAGCATGAACACGAGCTAAATTTCTTGTTCCAACGAGGCTTCCGGCTCGTGACGAAGCCAGAAACAACTTATTAGCAATGTCGTAATTTTTCTTAAAGATAGTTCCGGACGCGAAGGCGACTCCAAGGTCGCTGATAAGCTCCGACTTTTCTCCCTCCCAGTTCGGGTTGAACTTGAGGCGGATTGTCGGGACATCATCGTCTGCCGTCAGGAAATCTTCCCTGATATGAGGAATTACATCGAGGTCGTCCTCTGTCACATCAATCAGAACCTCGTTTCCTTCTTCGTCCTTGATATACTTAGCCACAGCCACCTTAGAGTAGGGCTTGTATGTATTGTAGTTATAGAAGACCATGCAGGTGCGGTGATCTTTGGTATTGTATACTGTCTCATAACCAACCTCTTTACCTGTGCTTCCTTCCAGCCCCAGAAGCTTAGCGGTCGGGCTGAAATGCTCCCAGCTCATCCTATGAATGATGATGTGGCTCTCTCCTTCCGGCTCAGGTCCCAAGATAAACACATTGTTCCCGTTCGGATCAGAATTTTTAATCATCAGCTTCCTCTCCTTTCAGCCTTTTGAGTGCCTCAATGGCATAAGGTTCTCCCATTTCAGCGGTTTCTGCATAGTAATCAAGTGCTGCGTTCAGGTCTTTATCTACGCCAATTCCGTTTTCATACATGATTCCCATCTCAGCAGTAGAATAGCTGTCGCCATAGATATATCCCCTGCGAAAATACTTTCTCGATAAATCGTAATCCTTCTCAACGCCATGCCCGTATCTGTAATGACAACCAATATATGAACAAGATTTGCCATTTCCCGCATCTGCGTGCTTCTTGAACAAAGAGAAAGCTTTCTTGTAATTCTTAGGAGTTCCATACCCATAGTAATAGCAGACAGCAAGGGCAAACTCTCCGTCTTCGTTTCCCATATCCGCCGCTTTTTTGAACATCTTGTACGTTTTGCTATAATCAAAGACTTCTTGATTCTCGTCACCATATATTTGTCCAAGGTTATACATCGCATCAGTGTTGCCTTTTTCGGCTGAGGCTTCAAACATTTCTATTGCTTTTTGAATATCCTTTTCGACACCTTCGCCGTGCAGATACATCATCCCAAGATTATAAAGGCTGGTCTCATCGCCCTTGTCAGCGGCTATTTTGAAGAGATTGTAGGCGGCGGTGTAATCCTGCTCGAAAATCGTGCCATCTTCATATGCACAGCCGAGGTCATTCAGGAGATCCGTTCGACTTCCGCCCCATTCGGGATTCAGAACCAACGGGATGACTATTGTCTCGTCAAGGGTGAGGTATCTGTCTCTGATGAATGGGATAACATCGAGGTCGTCATCTTCAACATCAATAATCACCCTGTCGCCGAAATCGTCGGTTATGTACTTCGCAACAAAGACCTTCGGGTAGGGAACATCTATGTGTGGATTGTGGATGACCATAAAGCTTCGGTCGTCTGTCTCGTTGATGACAAGCTCCACCCCGAGATCCATATCCTTGTCAGAATTCATTGCGAGAAGCCCTGCGACTTCAGATGGCTCATTCCAGTGAAGCGTGTGCATGATAACGTGGCTCTCGCCCTTTTCCTCCGGCTCAAGGAAGAAAACCTTGTTGCCGTCAGAATTGGAATTTCTGATTTGCATAATTGTTACCTCCTTATATCAGTGTGAAATAGACGCACCATGTAATCAAGTCGCATCGCTGTACTTCTTCTGAATGAATTTATGCTCCTCATCTGCACCAAGACGCTTTAATGCCTCCTGAGCATTTTCTTCTCCCTGCTCAGCCGCTGTCTTATAATATTTTTTTGCCATCTCTATATCGGCTTCTTCAATATCTCCATTCTCATAAAGCCAGCCTATATTTGTATAGGCAAGCCAATCTCCCAATCTGGCAGCCTCTTGATAATAATCCAGTGCAGCGTTAATATCTTTTTTTACGCCTTGTCCTTTCGCATACATTACGCCCAGCTGATTAAAACAATATGCGTCATCCACCAGTACTCCACGCCTGTAATACCGTCTTGCCTGTTCATAATCTTTCACCCTTCCCAGACCGTCCTGATAATATAATCCGACATAGAAACACGCATCTATATATCCCTCATCCGCAAGCTGTTTGAAAATCGGAAAAGCTTTTTTGTAACTTTTTCTGGTTCCATATCCCCAGTGATAACAATTTGCATAATTAAAGAGTCCTTTCTTATCACCAGATTCAGCCGCTTTTTTATACCATTTAAAGCACTTATTATAATCCGGCTCTCCCAACTCTCCGTATTCGTATATGTTGCCCAGATTTATCATTGCTGTCGAATTGCCGGCATCAGCTGCTTTTTCATAGATTTCTATAGCCTTTTGGACATCTTTCTCTATTCCAAATCCATTCTGATACATCCAGGCAAGATTTGAAAGTCCCTGATTGTCTCCTGCTTTTCCTGCCAATTTATAAAATTGAAGAGCAGCTTTATAATCCCGTTCAACGAATGTTCCTTTTTCACAGGCATAGCCTAACTTTGTCAGAAGTTCTGCTTCTTCTTTACTCCAACTCCAGCCCTCTTTTGCTTTTATTGAAATAGTCGGCACAATATCTTCATTCGAATTTTTTATCATGAATTACGAACTCCTTCCACCTTCTGAGTACGTCACGCAGCGGTTCATCCAAGTAAGATACCGCTTTGTCCTTCATCCACTCCGGAACCCCATACGCCGCCTCGGCGATACTGCCGATGGTCGATGTCGCCAATGATTGCACCGAGCATTTTTTTGGGTCTCCTTTAAAGTGAAAAGTAATATTGACGGATTTTTTCTGCCATTAGTTTTCTACGGGCTTCAAGGAAAGCGTCATAATCTGAAATATCCATGTCCTCAAACCCATCGGGAATGCAATTCTGCATTAAGTTCGTGCGTAACTGTTCCTTATCTACGATACCGCCGTAAACAGCCTTCTTTGTCTGACACTGTTCAAATACGGTTTTCATATATTCACAAGGGGCGTCATCACGAATCTTGATGTTAATCTCTTGTTGAATAAAAGCATAATTAGCGATTTGGTTATATTGCGATTGGGGTATATGGTTCTTTACCAAATAATTCTTTGGGAACAGGTGATGAATATCACCGCGATTTTCAAGCATTGTTCCCACTTCGATATGGTCAGACAAAAGTCCTTTATCATGGCTCTTTGCCTGCGCCATAAGATAGAGATTGAAGTACGGACTACTTGCTACAGAAGTATTCAGACGCTGTACAAGAGTAACATTCCAGAACGCATCGGATAGTTCTCCTGCTTCCGTCAACTTGAGATATTCCATCGGGTCATCATAAGCAAAGAAGCGTTTTATGTCGAAATCAAAAGCAGATTCCGGCGAACTGGAATAACGACCGGTTAGAATACTTAATACTAACCAACGACGGACAATTTTCTCAATTTCATTGCTGTCAATTTTTCTTTCCTTAAGTGCGAGATAGAGAGCATACCCAAAGTTCAGAACATTTTGAGAGCGAATCAACGAACTACGAACAATTCCGGTAGAATCTACTATCATGAGAAACTTTTCATAGTGATTCTTGTTTATCGTTGCCAATACAGCTTCGTGAAGTTGTGCAAAGGAATCTGCCTCGATTTCAGCTCGGAATTCTCTCGTTTCGAAATCACGACCAGACAGTAAGCTAACCAAGTCAGACAAGCGACCGCGTTTGAACTTGTATGTAAACGCAACGTGGAGAATGTCACTATATGAAGTTTTGTAAACGGCGTTGCTCTTTTCCACAGCCCACTTGATTGCAGAAAACTCCGAGCGCTTGGCAAAATCAGAATCATTCTTCTCGATGTCCTTCAAATCGTTCGGAGACTCGAGCAAGTGGCAGAAGTAATCAATCGTTTTTCTGGTGATATTTCCACCGTATTCCTCGTTTGATGAAATCTTCGACATTGCAAAATCAGCCTGAGAAAGGACAACTCCCTTGGAATTGATTCGGATGAAAATCTCGGTAACACTATCGATATCCAATTCCGGTGCAAGCGTGATGACACCAAGACTGTTATGTTGAATTCCTCTCAGATGATTTATTACGTTATTGATGTGAGCCGTTTCGCTTTCAATTCCGTTATTCTTGCAATAGTCAAGAACAAAGTTGAAAGTATCAAAATCAGGTTCCATGACGGGAGCAATATCCGAAATCCACTTACTGCTTTTAGAGTTAGCACTATTAGCTACTTCAAACTTCTCTTCAAGGGGATTAAAGGCGATAGAAATGCGTTGCCACTTATAGTGAGCATTAAGAACCTTCTGTCCAACTATTGCCGCAGCCATAGCAGTGATACGTTGCTGACCGTCAATCAAAACCTTTTTGCCGATAGCTTTAGTTCCGTCCTTTAATTTGACACTCGGATTTTGCCACACTATTATGTACCCAATAGGAAACCCTTGATAAAGAGAATCTATCAAATCTCTGACTTTGGTACTGTCCCATACAAACGGACGTTGCATTTCAGGAATAGCAATGCTTCCGGATTTTATGTTTGAGAGTATTGTACCAACCGTATAGTTATTTACATCATATTGAGCCATATGGCATCCTCCTAATAATTATTATTTATCCTCCCCTAAAACCGAACTTTGGGGAGGGCACACTTTTGCCAAGGCAAAAGCGCAAGTTTTCAACACAGCTGAAGCCGAAATTATTAGTGTTCAGAACCAATCGGATGATGGTGTAACAATAACTTCAAACTTTAAACTCTGACTTCAACAACCATAAAAGTTTCAGACAGCTACTTTCACGATAAACCGTAACCCATATTCTTTTAAGATAGTTGGAGGCTTGTGGCTGTGTTCGGAAAGTTTGCTCAGACGTCAATCTCAAACGTCTCGGTATTATTGACAAGGTCGAGAGCAGTCTGAATTGCCGTGATTTCGACGACAGTGCGCTCGTAGTCGGACTTCGCTTCGGCAATGTCGTAGTTCGAGTACTTGAATTCGGAGACGGCAGCGGTGGTCGTGCGGGTGCTCATCAGTCGCTCTTTCTGTACTCTCATCGACATGGTGGCGAGTTTGCGCTTCCTTGCCGAAAGCTGTGGGAGGCAGACGAGAGCCTCGTCAATCGTCATCCCATCGGTGTCAGGCAAAACCGTCGTCACATTGAAAACGTTTATCGCGTGCTTGACCGTGCGGATCTTTCTCTCAAGTTCCGAGAGCTGAGCCTGATAATCAGCGTAGTCGTAATCGGGGCGGACGGTCTCGAGATCCTCGTTGGCGAATGCTCCGAAGGTGTCGAGCGAACGCTCACGAACCGCTAAATTGTCATGCTCCTCGGTAAGTGTTCTGAGCAATTTCGATGCCTCTGCAGGTGTGTACTTCATATTAATTTCCTCCTTGAAATTTGTTTAAATTTGTCTTACGGGATAAGTATAACATACCATTTGATAAAAAACAAGATTTTGATGTCGTGGTTTTGTGACTTGATTAAAATTATTTTTAGACTATTCGTCCGATTCGTCCAAAATATGCCGGAGAACCTGCTCCCGATGGTTGATGAACAGCTCCATCACCTGATACTGGCTGGTGTCTTCATAGCGGCACTTGTGTATTTCTCCACCGTCAAATCCAAGAAGCTCGGCGTTCGGAATGCCCAAGAGAATCGGTGAGTGAGTTGCGATGAAGAACTGAGCACCGGCTTCTGCATTCTTATAAATCTCATACAGAAACGCCAACTGCGATTGTGGAGAGAGCGCAGACTCCGGTTCATCGAGAAAATACAAACCATATGGCACAAAGTCTTGCTCCGCAATGGTCAGAAATGCCTCGCCGTGAGATTTGATATGCAGAGTTGGCTCATGGTTGTAGTATTCATCATATGTTGCTATGTTGTAGTAGGACTCCGACCTGAGAAAGAAACCGTGCTTCGGTCTTTTCGTGCCTTTGGACAGCCATAATTCTGAGTGAGAGTCGTGTGTTGAAAACAGGTAATTCTCAGTTCCGCCTTCGGGATTAAATCCGAATGAAATAGCCATAGCCTCAAGCAGAGTGGATTTTCCTGTCCCGTTTTCACCAACCAAGCAAGTCACTGGGCTTGAAAATTCGAGATAATTCAGCTTGCTAATGGCAGGAATTTTTCGAAGATAGCTTTCACGGCTGACTTTAGACCAGTCAATAGTGAGGCTGTTTATCAGGAGATTGCTATTCATTTTACACACTCCTTAACTCCAAGTGACAACTATATTATAACAGATGGCTTCCCAAAAGTGGTCGCCCGGCAGGCGACATTTACGGTTCCTGCTCCAGGACATCCCGAACTTTTTCCTTGTATTCCTCCGCAACCTCTTTCGGCACGGTGATCTTCATCAGCTTGCCGAACTGGAACAGCCAGCCCCAGAATGGTGGGGAGAGCTGGACTTTGACCCTTGCAGTGACCTGCCCGTCCTTCCTCTGCTTCATGACGGTGTCCTCGCCGAAGCGGTCGTAGACGGCACCAACGAGACTTGGGTCGAACTGAATGGTGATGGTTCTCGGCTTGCCGCCGTACATCTTGAAGACCTGCCCGGTGTAGGTCGACATGGAAGCCCGAAGCTCCGAAGCCTTCTCGCAGATCTTGTCCTCAAGAATCTCGACATCCTCCATGCGGTCGATGCGATAGTTGGCGGTAGAATCGTGCTTCGGACTGTAGGTGCTGAGGTAGTAGTTGTCTTCATTGAAGACGAGCGCAATCGGCTCGACGACGTAGTGATGTCCTTCACGGCGATAAACCTTTTCGTGATTCATGTCGAGGTCATAGTAGCAGAAAACGACTTTCTTCTTTTTGAGAAGGGCGGTCTCAAGGGCATCAATATTTGAGTAGACGTTCTCGTTCGAGTGCTTTCTGGTGTTGAAAAGAACTTTGTTTTTCTTGAGAAGCTCCGCCCGACGGCCGCCTCCGAGCAGGGCAATCTTGTCGATAAGCTCCTCGGTCTTTTCCTCCGTGACAAAGCTCGCCGCCTGCACGGCATCAATAAGAAGCTTGAGCTCTGCAGTCGTGAAGCTGGCTTCGTCCCGTGGGCTACGGCTCTTTTTCTTTTTCGGGACATTGTCGCCGACCATGTAGTAGCCCTTGAACTTTCCGATGCGGACCTCGTGGACGACAATTCCGATTTCGTTGAGAGCCTGAATGTCACGGGCGACGACACGTCTGTCGCACGGAATGCCCAGACTCTCCATATAGGCGCAGATTTCCGGCGTCAGGAGCGGTTTCTCAGGGCTCGACTCCCGCCGCAGTAGTTCAACGAGCAAGACGAGCTTGCTCTTCTGCCAGTTTTTCATGTGTGCATTAGGCGCAGTGGGCATGATTTTCTCCTTTTGAAATTCTCAGTTCAGTAAGTCTCCCGCCTCAAGGACATTTGACTTCATGAGCGTGCTTCCTGCATACATCAGATAGCTGATATTGCTTGCTGTAGCCATTTCCTCGGCAGCTTCTTTCTTTGCCAGAACGACTGCATCATCTATCATGTTATCGCCTTTTACTTCGATAAGTTGATATGAGCCGTCATCCATTCGAGCAAGAAAGTCAGGGTAATAATTGCGTATGCGTTTTGACTCTGGGTCAAAATACTGAACAGACAAGTCACCTTGATTTGAAGTAAACATTCCGGTGAAATAGACTTCTTTGACTTTGTCGCTCGTAATGTACTGTAAAAAGCACTCTTTCTCTGGCTTAGAATCGAAGCAGTATGTATCTGCGTGGAAGCTCTTTGCAATTTCAGCAGGTTTAAAGCTATTGTGTTCCTTTGTGATAACCAAGTCTTCTGATGCTGAAAACGTGTAGTATCCTGCATCTTTAGGCTCACGCAGGAGAACCAAATCTACATCTTCGCTACGCTTCGTGCTTTGAACTTCGTAGAGTGTGTAGAATATCTTTGGAATGATAACATCGTCGAGAATTTCATTGTGGCGGTTTACTGCTGCGACAATGGCATTGCCGCCATCAACCGACTCACGGAGAATCTTTTCAATAGTGATGCAGGAGATATTCATATAGCGTGAAATTTCACTGACAAGCGAAAATTCGCTATACTTAGTCTGTTCCTTCATAGCATCTATATTGGTTTCCTTCTCGGAGAAATCTATCCGCAAACTTCCTTTTTCGTACATTTTCGCTTCATATTTTGATTCATCCAAGGATGATAACTCGAAATTAACAGGTGCTGAGTATTCTTTCTCAATGAGCGAATACTCATGCCATAGTCTCTTCATACGAATTGTGCGTGGAGGAGGAAGTACGCGAACCTTATACTTGTCTTTGGGCTTTGTTGACGATTTACCGAGGTCAGAAATCGTCATATTATAGTTCTTTTCCAATTCATCGTTCAAGATGTCGTAATTCTCTTTGGAGAGGAAAATAGATGCAGTAAGTTGTTCATCTGTGAGCTTACGGAGGCATCTCATGGTAGCCTGAAGAACAAATATCTTTGACTTAGGACTTCGGAACAGGGCAATTCCGAGGAGTGAGCGGCAGTTCCAGCCTTCACGACCTTTTTCGACAAGGATAATAAACTGCTTTTTGCTTCCTTCAGTTCCAACGACATCGAGATTATTGAAGTTTCTGATGTCTTCATCTTTGGTTACGGTTGGATCACCGGTGTTCACAAGGATAGTAGAGATCGGTATGTCGAGTTCGCTGAGGATTCTTTCAACAGCAGGGTGCACCACGTCAGTGGCTTCCTTAACGCCGGATGCGAATATAGCAAGTTTCGGTGCAAGCCCTTCGTAGGTCTTTCCGCCGTAACGATTCCAGAATGTTGTTATTGCCGAACGGAGGAATTCCTCATTTTTTACATTTTCATAGCCGATTGGATTGGCATCTTTCAGATAGCCCTTTGCGATCGATTCTTTCAAGCCATAGGCATACACCACTTCAGGCAATACCTGATTGTTGACATAAGGAGTTCCGGTGTAGTTGTAGCACGCAACAATCTTAGTATTTGCCGCAAGCAGGTTGATAGTATTTCGCAGAGTGGTTTTCTCAGTCTTATCGGAACGCAGTTCTTTTTCGAGATTGGAGCCGAAGAGATGGTGAGCCTCATCAACGTAGACGCCAAGCTGTGGCAAACGACATAATTTCTTAAACCGCTGGTTCTCCGTCAAAGAGGTATCATCCCAGGCATCATCATCGGTCTTTCCATAAACATCCTCAAGGAGGGAACCTGCACCAAAGAGAGCTTCAGTCGGTCCTGAATCCTTACGTTTTTTCTTCACGATTATCTTCTGGTTGTTGGAGATTACTATGTTGAAATCTGAGCCATCAATCGTGTGTAAAGTGATGCCGCTCTCTTCAAGAAAGTGGAACTTGATATTGGCATCCAGGACACGGGCATATTCCGGCGGAACTACCTTGGTCTTGTCGAATGTCATAATCTCACGAAGTGATTCCAGAACGGTTTTATCCGGGGCAAACACCAGAGCATTATGGCAGTAGCGTTTATCTTTTGGATACTTCTTGGCAAGGAGGAACTCATAGAAGATACAGGTTGCCATGAGGATGGTCTTTCCGAGTCCCATCGTAAGCGCATAAATGTAGTTCGGATATTCTTCTTTGTACTTTTTCATTTGCTTGAAGATGGCACTATTCTGTTCATCACCTAAATCCATCATTGTTTCTTGTCCATCTTTGTGAATGGTGTAGTATGAGAAATCAGAGAATTTACTCTGACGCTTTCTCCAATCATCGAAGATCTCATACATATGGGCGTTGTCCATGAATTCCTTTATGAAGACATACATCTCTAAAGCCTCAAACTGAGGCTCACGAAGGAAGGCATCCGGATTCTCGTTTGGGTCGTTATAGGCGAGGAATTTCTTTGTGAGGTCGTTATACCTTGAGCGAATTCTCTTTCTATTTTCGGTATAGTAATAGCAGAGCTGCTGATAGAACGCAAAATCCTCTACAAATGCTGTAGTCTGTTTCTTAGCCATGGATTTTTACTCAACCTCCATTTCAAGAGATTCCGAGAGCAGGTCTGTAATCTTGACCTTGATTGTTCCTGCATCTTCGGGAATATCATAGACGCCGGAAACCATGTCCTTCTTATCGGGAATATCGGTGACTGCCGGTTGCATAACAACTCCGTCATAGTTCCAGTCAATCATGATGGACTCCACGAGTTGCCGCCAGTCTTCCACATAATAATCCTTCTGAAGTGAGAGCTTCTGCATAAGGTTCATCGGATAGAACGAGCGGATAACAAGCTTACTGCCTTCACGGACAATCTCTGCCTCCGCTTCACGCTTGAGCTGAAGGTCGGTCTTATCACGGAGAATATCCACGATTTCAATATCAAGCTTATAGTCGGAAAGCTCCTGCTCAAGAGATGCCTTCAAGTCCGGCTCATGTCCCATGCAGACAATAGTGATTTTCTCGACCGGCTGTCCCGGATACTCTTCTTTGCGTCTCTCATAGGTCTTATACGGCAAATTAGCCTTGAGTTCCTCCAGGTCTGCCTTTGTGGCAATACGATTGACCGGCATGATTTTTACCATCCTGCCGTCAAGTTCACCATCCCAGACATTACTCTGCGGGAACGGCTGGATTTCGAGTGCCTGAATAATCAAGTCACGGGCTTGGACAGGGTTTCTGAAGAAGTCATAGTTATTGACGTTATAGACCTCAAAGCCAGTGTACTTGACATCATCCTGAGCCTCATCCTCACCGTCATCAGTAAGCGAAAGCTGAGCTTCTTCCTCCGTCTCCAACGACTTCGCCACGTTCAACAATCTCTTCGTAGTAGTCTGAATCGCCCCAAGATTAATGTCAGCCCCAATAAATCTCCTCCCCAGCTTCATAGCAACCGCCTGAGTAGTTCCGCTGCCCATGAAGCAGTCGAAAACGATATCCCCTGGATTAGAAGAGGCCTTAATTATTTTTTCGATAAGAGCCTCTGGTTTTTGTGTCGGATATCCTGTTCGTATGCTTGCTGAAGGTGCCTCAATTGAAATATCCAATACATCCTCTGGATATTTTCCCAACGGGTTAAGAGATTGCGCACCGAAATTCACACCATTTCGAACATTATTAATAGCATGACTAAACCTTTCAACGGTTGTTGCAGAATATTCAGTTCTCACGGCATCGGCATTAAAACAATATTCGGATGTCTTAGAATACACCCAAATATTATCATGACGTTTTGCCCAGCATCCTTTAGGCGTCCCAGCTCCTGAATAGTGCCATATGACCTCATTTACAAAACGATCAGCACCAAACACCTCATCCATAAGCATTCTCAAATGATGTGATTTATGCCAATCACAATGCAGATAAATGCATCCTGTATCAGAAAGCAACTCTCGAAGAACAATCAGCCTTTCATACATAAACTGGAGATACTCATCATTTGTCCAAATGTCTCCATATTGTTTTTCTTCAAAAGAGGAAATGTCGCTTTCAGCTTTGCCAACGCCTTTGACTTCGATGGTTTTCTTATAGTCAGCTTTGCTATCAAACGGAGGGTCTATGTAGATGAGGTCTATTTTGCCACGGTAGTCTTTCAGGAGGTGGCTCATGACTTGGAGATTGTCGCCCCAGTATATCTTGTTAATCCAACCATCCTGCTCCTCACCGTAACGTTCACGGAGTTGGGCAGGGTAGTACTGAGTGGACTCATAGGGACGCTTGCCTGTCCATCTCAGTTCGGGGAAGCCTTTGATTGTCGGACGTTTTTCAAATTCAAAAGTAAGCTGTTCATTTTCCATAGTATGTTTGCCTCCGTTTTATGTATCTGATGTGTTGGGGTTTGCTTCAAAATAGTGAATCAGCCCGTAGATTCGTTTGCAATAGGTAATGAATACTTGGAGAGATGCGAAGACATCTTCTCTTTCCATAGTTTTACCGGTTGGATGACCGGTTGCATTTCGATTCAGTCTGAGTGTGTCGTAAACACCGTCTAAAATCCCATCCACCCCGTCATTCAAGTCTTTATCTTTTATGTTGCCTTTAACACCCTTAAAGCTTTTTTTTGAAATTCCTCAAACTGCCTCTTTACAGTCTTGTTGGACATATCCGAAAACTTTGTCTTTTCTTTTTCAGATGGAGTGAACCCTCGATAAGCTTCTATCAACAGTAGAATAGCCTTCTCAGACGCACATCCGATGGCAGTTGTGGCTGAAAGATATAATCTGTGATTGTAGGTTGTAATAGCTTCTGTCATGTAAGTGAGAATAACACCGTCTATGTCCGGTATTTCTCTTTTCAGGTGAGCCAGATAGCCTTCCGGGTCATGCGGAATCGGCTTTTCTGCCTTGAGAACCTGAAGCCCATATTCGGTGATATTATAAATATTATGACTTGGGTCATGGAGATATAGAATACCTTGGTTGACGTACTCCCAGACTATGCCCATAATCTTTTCTTTGCTTTTTTGGTCAGGAAGATTACTATGTGAGTTTGAATTCTTAAACGGATCTTCAACAAGTTTCTTACCAATCGCAAGCAGAATTACCGACAAACAAATATCGTCGTCTGTTGCCATATACGTCTTTTCTTTTAGGGAACTTCCTTTCCACATAGATTTCATAGCCTCCCAAAGCAAGGGACGTATCTCTTCAAGTTCTAAATTACCTATGTTATAACGACTTTCAGCCATAGTATCACTCATTTCTTATTATGTCTGACATAGCTATCGCAATAGCTTCGATTTCTTCTGCCTGAATCGGCACAAACTGCTCTTCTTGATACAAATCCCTTCCGAGAAGACTCAGAGAAGTTACGCACTCTTCTGTCTCAAGCAACTCCGGATTCTTATCGAAGTAGCTGTTGACTTTTTGTAGCATAACCGGATCAGTGAGCTTTTCCAATGTTTCGCTCATGTCGATTACACCGGCATTTTTAATCTTCTTTAAACTCTTGAGCATTGCAAGCCAATGATATACAGCACTTCGCTCTTCTGCCTCAATTTCCTCTGCAGTCATCTTTGTCAGTGAATCCTCGATAACAGGATTGCTATTTTTCACGATTGAAAGA
Source organism: Oscillospiraceae bacterium (assembly GCA_021201135.1). Classification (GTDB taxonomy): domain Bacteria; phylum Bacillota; class Clostridia; order Oscillospirales; family Ruminococcaceae; genus Faeciplasma. Next base: position 24,458 of record JAJQGT010000018.1, on the reverse strand, counting down.
GCCTTTATGTCCTTGTTTGTCAAGGCATATCTGACTTCTTTAATCTTCGGGATGAATACATCATTAAGGAATTTGTCAACACCCCAGTCAATAAAAATATTAGCACCCTCGACCATAAAATCACGCACATCATCTTTTACCTGAGATCCTATACTCCTGTAAGGTGGAAGTGGTTCGGTTTGTGCTTCGGGAGGATTGTTTGCGAAAAAATCAAGTCGCTTCAAATACTTATGTGACTTACTGTCTCTCAAGCTTCCATGAATGTCGATGTAGGCTTCGTCATTGTCGTATTTTTTGTAAAGCTTATCATCCGGAATAACATATATGATGCCTTCTCTTTCGACATAATGCTCCGTCATTTGTTTCCCTCCAAACTTCTATTTATTCTGACAATAGTATCTGAAATCACAGCTCTTACAAGTCTTTGGGTTATCGGCACAGTGATTGTACTCTTTGTGGAGTATCTTGTGAACTGTGTCGTCAAAGGCTGCAACTGTTCCCTCGATTGCACTCTTGGTGTAGGGGAAAGTCACCATAGGATTGCTGTTCTCCTCGCCGGTATAGTAAACGTGCATTTTGGAGACTCTCTGTCCTGTGCGCTGTTCAATCAGGTACGCATAAAGTTGAAGCTGTCGGCGATAACGTTCAAGCCGAACTTTGTCCTTCTCCATGTCGGGCTTGCGCTCTGACTTGAAATCGACAAGCTCAACAGTGTCGCCTTCGCCTTTCACAAGGTCAATCTTGCCTTCAATGATGTAGTCCTGCTGAACCAAGCTGACATCAACTTCTGCTTGCTTGATGGTATCCCATTTGTCTGCTTGTCTCTCAGCATATCGCAATACCTGTTTTAATGCAGCCATTCTTTGTGGTTCTGCCAAGTATGAATGCTCCGATTTCACCAGAGACAAATAGTTGCCGTTAAACCATCTGGTGATGTTATCTTCGGTGACCTTCTGTTCCTCACCCTTAAGCACTGTACGGTGTATATCCTCTATAGTCTCGTGAACCAAAGTACCGAACATCATAGCCTCCTGACGAATCGGCATAAACTCCAATTCCCGATAAAACTTGTACTGTAATGAGCAGGTTTCATAAACCGATATGTGTGAGGTGAACGAGAATGTATTTTTCAGATTTACCTTCTTGACTTCCTTGAAATCAAATTCCGTAAGGTCAAAAGACGGACTACTTGTGGTCGGCAAATCATCATAGACTTCAGAGAAGTACTTACTCGGAGTACGGTTATTCTCATTGCAGGTGAGAACCAAAAGGTCTTGCGCTCTTGAAAATGCCGTGTAGTAGAGACGCCAGAAGTCGAAATACTTCATCATATCGTATGGCTCAAAAGCAGGACGGTGGAAGTATTTTCTTTCGACTTCGCCCATCAGATCATCATAGCTTTTTCTCGGTACGTTCCCAAGAGAGTCCACAAATACAATGGGAAACTCCATGCCTTTAGACTGGTGAATTGTCAAGAATGAGACACATCCACTCGGCGCATATTCGGCATCATCTTCATACTCAGTTATTCCACCATCATATAGTAATCTTAAATATGTACTGAAAAGGAGTTCGGTGTTTGCATCTATACGTCGTTTGCCTTTATACACAGTGCCATCAAGAACGTCGATTCTATGTAAGTACTCAAATTTCCCGATTATCTGAGTGAACAGAGCAAGATTTCTTGTTGGTCTGATATTGGCTACGCCGACACTCATATCTGTATCGAGTATATCACTGAACGGCTTGAACATAAACAGTTGATAAACAAGCCCGGAGTATGCGTAATCAGTTGTACCTTGCAAGCTAAAATGTTCAGTGCCGTGATTCCTTATAAACTTGAGGAGTTCTTTATTTTCGGGCTTTGTAACGTACTCATTCGCCATTTTTATACAGTCGGTGTAGTATGTACAGTGTTCCGGCTGTAGATATTTTTGCTCGCCTTTCTGAAGGCTTGAGACGTAGTTCGGAAACAGCAGAAGAAGACACCCGATAATCAGCCGTATTTCATCCCTCTTGAAAAACATATCAGAGCGGGGAGAGTAGACACTAATATCATTCTTCTCCAAGAAATCAGCTAATGCTGTAGCTCGCTGATGCTTGACAGAGTTGAACAGAAACGCAATTTGATTGTAATCAGTGAGTTTTCCTGACTCCTTTAGTTGCTTTATAAAGCCAAGAATCTTGTCATGCCATTCGTCTGAATCCTCATTGCCTGACACTTTAATAACGGTAGGACTATGAATAGTTGATTTCTCGTGTGGTTCAATCTGTTTGTCATAGCGAAATCTGCCCCAAGAAAACTTAAAATCGCTGCCCGCTGTTGCTTGCATCCAGTTATTATAGAAGTCTACAATATCGCTGTTCGAGCGGTAGTTGATGACCAATGGAATAACCTTGCATTCTCTGCCTTCAAATTTAGAAGGAAACTCCAAAATATTTCGAATTGTAGCCCCTCTGAAGCGATACAGACCTTGGTCATCATCGCCGACAACGCAAATGTTGTTGTGTTTGCCACCAAGTAGAAAAACAATTTGCTCTTGGATATAGTTAGTGTCTTGATATTCGTCTATCATCAGGTAACGAATCTGTTCCTGAAGTTCATTCAGTATGGAAGGATGCTCTAAAAGTAGCTTATAGCATTCTACTTGAATTGTAGCAAAATCAATCAGATTCTCATCACTTAGAAGTTTTTGATATAAAGAAAGCATATCTCCGATAGCAACTATGTTGGGATTATCATCTGCACTCATCGCCTCTATATCTACAAGTTCTTCAGATAGTTGATTTACATAGCCACATATCTCGGATGATTGGTGCCAAACACCTTTGTCTGAAATGACATTAGAAAAGCCATCTATGTTTCTAAACCTATAGATATTTTGATAGACCATATACTGCTGGTCGAATGAATCAAGAAGTCGGTAATTCTTCTTAAGATGCGTTTCTTCCAGATGTTCCTTGATAATACGAAGGCATAACGAGTGAAATGTTCCAACATACATTTCGTTTACATTCACAGAAATGTTCCTAGCATAAAGTTCATTAGTAATTCTTGTTACAAGCTCTTTGGCTGCTTTTTCGGTAAAAGTCGCAATAAGAATTTCTTCCGGCTTAACTCCGCATTCCTGTATAAGGTAGATGGCGCGTTCCACAAGAGTAAATGTTTTTCCTGTACCTGGTCCGGCGGTTATCAACACGGGCCCGTTTGTGGTCATGATTGCCTCACGCTGGGCATCATTTGCATTTCCGAAATCAAACATTCCAAACATTCCTTTCACATTCATACTTTCATCTGCATAGGATGTTCCAACAAATATTATACAACACCGCTGAAAATAAAGCAAGTCTTTGAGGTTTTATGTTCACGACTTCAGAGCCTCGAAGCTCAATTTGAGCAAAATTTTTTAGATTTCTCTGAAAAAAGCACTGACCCAAAGATGTGATCAGTGCTTTTCATTGCAATATTATTCCAACTCGCTACTCCTCTTACTCTCCCTTTCCTGAGAAGCATTCGGACTCAGATAGCTATCAACATTTGCCTTGATAGTATCAATCTCCTTGACCTGCTTTTTAAGCTTGGCTCTTTCGTCGTACAGCCTCTGCTGTTCTTCAAGAAGCTGCTTCTTTTCGGCGTGGAGAGCTTTCAGGCTTGGAAGCTTTTCGCTCCCCTGAGTGGCGAGGAGCGAACTTTTTGCTGCTTCAAAAATGACAAGCTCGGCTTCATGCTTTGCCCGGAAGTCGGGCTTATTTTTTGACTTCTGGTAGTCGTCATAGATTGGCTTGAGCTGCCTGTAATTTCCGATATTCTTGATGAGTGGTTGAACTTCACGGAGCCTCGCTTCAACTCTTTTCAACTCCTCGCCGGTGCGGTCATAAGAACCATGGATGTCATCCGCTTTAGCTTCAAGGTCAGAATACTGAAGAAGATTATTCTCAGTAAGATAGTTGAGAGTTTTGGCAGCCTCCTTGAGATTATTTATCTTCGCCCAGTGTTCATAACCCTTGCTTTCCTGAGCCTTGATGCTGTTCTCAATGTCGATAATAAGAGAGATGCCTTTGCGTTCCGTGAGCTGTCTTTGCTTTTTGGGATTACGTCCCTGAATGCGTTCCCTGATGCGCTCCTCGGTGTAATTCTTGCCGATGGTTTTTGCACGGGTAAAACGCTCTTGTCCCTCAGCCCGAAATGAAATGTATTTGCCGGGTTTAGCTTCATACCCGGATTCCTGCATGAGCTTCAAAAACTCATCATAATCTCTTGCAGTGATGACCAGTCGGTCAATCGTCTGCTTGAGCTTTTGCTTCCAGCTCGTGCCTTTCTTAGCTTCGGAATATTCCTTGTATTCCATGCCTTTGCTTTGTGCCGGAGGAATAACGGACAGCCCATGCTCCTTGCAAATATCATCACTAAGTTGCCTCAACTCTTGGTATGTTCGCTTGTTGCTTCTGTAGCAATGATAGTCCACAAAGTTGACGGCGTTGAAGATGATATGGTTGTGACAATGACCCTTGTCTACAGTTCCTTGGATTGGCTTGATTTTAGTAACTGCCATATTTCCTTTTGTCTCTCTTTCAATTCTGTAACGTCGTCTTCGTAAAAATGCCCGGTCGAGTTGATGCGCTTGCAAACCTGATTGATGTTTGAAGCAACATTGCTAACCGCTGCTGCAAGCTTTTTCTGCTCGGTGTAATCTACTTTTATGATATAGCCGTCAATCAACATTTTCCGTGCATAAGCTCCAAAGTTTTTCGTTCCGAGTTGCTGCATCTTGCTCTCGATGAGTTTCTTTTCATCTTCTGTAACTGCAAGACGAAGCACAATCGGTCTCGTCCTGTTCACCATAAGCATCCTATCCTCTCACAAAAATAAAAAGGGTTTGGGACTATCCCAACAAGCAAATTTTAAGATTAAGGGGAGGGTTTCCTTAATCAAAAATTGCCGGCTGTCAAGTTGTATATACACCGGCTGTGCTTGCTATTCTCTAAAATCGTATCCCTCGTAGAAATCCCCCGTAAAGAGTTCACTTTCAATATCTATAATCTCATCCATCAGAATTTTCTTCCCATCCGTCAGAATAATCGCTCTCTCATACTCATCAATTCGCTTCAGATTCCCACTCACAGTGACATATTCCCCGCCGTCTTTCTTTTCATCCGGCACAAAATAAGTGACCGAAATTTCCGGCTGGTTGGAGATTATGCTCCCAAGATACTGTAGCTTTCTATCGAGGACTTCCTTCGCTTCCTCGCCGAGTTCAATCTTCCTGCCGGTCAGACGGGCGGTTTCGTCGATGGCATCATCGTAGCCGGTGAGAGCGGCGAACGGAGAAAACTGAGCGGCTCTGTCCTGCATGGACATCTGAGAATGGGTCTTCGAAACATGGTGAGGGAGGTTGATGATGTCTTCATAGGGATTCTTCACGCCTTATGCCCTCCAATCTGCGAGTTGCGGTCCTTTGCGGTCGCTCCATCTTCAAAATTCATGCCCTTGAGTATGGCGTTCTTGCCATACTTTTTCTTTATCTTTAAGATTGCCTCCTGCTGCTTTTTTTCACGCTCAAGCTCACGCTGCTCCCTCTCTTTCTCGGCTTGCTTCGCCTCGTAATCGGTGAAGAAATCGAGTTGTTCTGGTGCGTCATTTTTCGGAGCTTCTGCTTCGGAGATGACGTGGGTTGCAGTTATGTTAAGTCGCCGGATGAGGAGATTTTTGTCAACAATCCCGTCAAAAAGCTCAGAAACTGCGGACAGAATTTTCTTTGTGGAGGAGGTATACCCGCCGAGGTTCGCTGTTCCGTGAGAGTGCTTCGGAATCAGCCTGCCATAGTGGTCTTTGACGACTGCGCCGTGATAGCTTTCACTGCGCTTCGGGTCGGTGAGATTTTCAACATCGTAGCCGATAGTCACGACAATCTGGTTGGTGACGAAGCCCTTTTCAACAAGGTCGAGTGTCAGCATATCCGCCATTTCTCTGAGGACGAGCTTCGCCTTCTTGGCTTCATACGGAGTATGAAGAACCTGCCCGGAACCGAGGCTGTTACTGCCCGGTTTATAAGCCTTGATTGCTTCAACAGTCGTCGGCTCCCATCCCCATGCGTGGTCGATGAGAAGCTCCGCATTCTTTCCGAAAAGCCTGTAGAGCAGGTCTTCATTCTGAACAGAACACCTTGCAACATCGCCCATGGTGAACATACCATGTTCTTCTAACTTTTTAGCGTACCCACGCCCGACGCGCCAGAAGTCAGTAAGCGGCTGGTGCGTCCACATGGTTCTCCTATAGCTCATTTCAGTAAGCTCGGCGATTCTCACGCCGTTCTCGTCCGCAGGAATGTGCTTTGCAACAATGTCCATCGCAACCTTGCAGAGATAAAGATTCGTCCCGATTCCGGCGGTCGCAGTGATTCCCGTCGTCTCAATGACGTCAAGAATCATCTTCATCGCAAGCTCGTGGGCGGTCATCCCGTAGGTCTTCAGGTAATCGGTCGCGTCCATGAAAACCTCGTCGATTGAGTAGACAACAATGTCCTCCGGCGAGACGTATTTCATGTAGACCTGATAAATCTTGGTGCTGACCTCCATATATTTCGCCATCTGCGGAGGAACGATGATGAAGTCAACCTCAAGCTTCGGGTTTGCCTGAATCTCCGAGAAGAAGCAGGATTTGCCCTCAAGAGTCCTCCCCGGAGCATCGTGCCGTCTTCCCATGTTCACTTCTTTTACTCTTTGCTTGACCTCAAAAAGTCGTCCTCGTCCGGAAATGCCATAGGCTTTGAGAGAGGGCGTGACCGCAAGGCAGATGGTCTTGTCGGTTCTCGACTCGTCCGCCACAACGAGATTGGTATCCATCGGATCAAGCCCTCGCTCCCGGCACTCAACCGAAGCATAAAAGCTCTTGAGATCTATGGCGATGTAGGTGCGGGGTTTCATGTGCGGTCTCCTCCTCTCCAGAATTTTCATGAGAACAAATTTTTCGAAAAGCACTTGACATGAACTTATGTTCGTGATATACTCTTCTTAAAAAGAACGGCTGTTCGATAATATGATACCATACAACCGACAGCCGTGTCAATAGTCAAAGCAAGATTTTTAAGATTGGAGATTTATCATGACTGATGTTAAGAGAAGAAAAGCTTATGTTTCAGTAAACGTCAATATCGACGAGCAGGGCAACATAATGCCTTGCTTCGTCATTTGGAAAAACGGGCTTGTCTTTCACATTGAAAAAGTACTCTACAAGTGCCGTGCCGCTTCGATGTCAGTCAGCGGCGGAGGAATACGGTATACTGTTCTGATTAAAGGACATGAGTCGTACCTGTTCCAGGAAGGGAATAGGTGGTTTGTAGAAGCAAAGGAGGGCTTGCAATGCTATTGCATCGCAGAAAAAGCGGATGGTGAAATGCCCGTATTGCCATCACAATTCAATCGCAGTATTTGAGGACACACGGGGTCATGTCCAAACCAAGTGCAAGGCTTGCGGACGTGAGACAGTGTTTGATGTTCTCAACATGAGACGGTTACAACTCCCTATCAGCTATAAGAGCTGAATGTGGAGATAACAAAAAATAAATATTTATAGCTGTGCTATGGAGCCGCTGAACGGTGAGTCTTCCTGAGCCGCATGAACAGAGTTTCTGTTAAAGAAGCATCTGTTTTATCGGTTTGGGATTAAAGCTTTCCGTCGTGCGGCTCTTTTTATGTTCACCTTTCCGCTGTTCCGTCCCAGCGGAAAGGAAACAAAATGAAAACCCCAATCGAATTTGACTACGACCTTTGGACTACGGAGGATGGAAAGTGCATGGTGAGAGTTAAGCTCACCGGCGAGGTGACGGAGGTAGCTCGTGATGTCATGAAGCTTCTTCGAGCGACTTGTCTTCTGCCGCCATGACCTCCAACATGAACGAGCGATCAACAGAGAGACAGAACAGCCGTGTGGTGCGGCTGCTTGCGATGATGGAAAAGCTGGTACAATGATACTTCCGTCCCGGATTTCCGGGGCGGCTCGGAGAGATCCTCTGAGGGGGGTGAGAGTGGAAGTGAGACGTATGAATACCGCTTCAAAAATATCTCAGAGAGAAGTATACAGGCTCATGCTTAAGGATTATCCCGACGTAATGAGTATTGAGCCGGTGTCAGAACGTCCTCCATTTTGAACCCGGTTCTGGTATAATGGAACCCGGCATAAGTAGGTGTATCTGCTACACAAAGAAGGAGGTTACATTTATGGTAGCAGGACATTTAAGTGAAAAAAGCGGCTATTACTACGCCGTATTAAGTTATACCGATTCCCTTGGAAAGAGGAAAACCAAGTGGCTCAAAACCGGTCTTCCCGTAAAGGGAAACAAGAAGAAAGCCGAAGCATTCCTTGCGGATGCCAGACGCAGCTTTGTTCCCGACGAGCCAAAAACTATGAATGGCGACATCTTGTTCGCAGATTTCATAGAACAGTGGCTTGAGATTATTAAAAGCACTGTGGCGGTTCCAACATATTCTTCCTACTCGATGATGGTAAAGGGTGTTATTTCACCGTACTTCCGTAAAAAACAAATAGCTCTCAAGGATCTGAGAGCTACCGACATTCAGGAGTTTTATCTTCACGAATTGGAACGTGTCAGTGCTTCGACGGTAATTCACTATCACACAAACATTCACAGGTCATTGAAGTATGCTGTGAAGACAGACCTGATAGACGTGAATCCGGCGGACAAGGTTGAACGTCCGAGGAAAGAACGCTTCGTCGGAAGCTTCTATGATGCAGATGAAATCAATGCACTCTTTGAAGCTTCCAAAGGAACTAATCTTGAATTGCCCATTATGTTTGGTGCATTCTATGGACTCAGGCGAAGTGAAGCAATAGGAATGAAGTGGGATGCTATCGACTTTGAGCGTAACACCATCACCGTCCAGCACACGGTTACAGCCTGCAATCTGGATGGAAAGCTCACTCTTGTTGCATCGGACACAACTAAAACGAAGTCAAGTATGAGAACGCTTCCGCTTGTTCCGTTTGTAAAAGAGAGGCTCTTGATTAAGAGAGAAGAACAAGAGGAAAACCGTCGTCTTTGTGGGCGTTGCTACAACAAGGAATATCTTGATTACGTCTGTGTAAACGAGCTTGGCGATATTATAACGCCACAGGCAGTCACAAGTGGCTTTTCACGATTTCTTGAGAGCAACGGCTTCAGACACATCCGATTCCACGACTTGAGGCACAGTTGCGCCTCGCTCCTCTTGGTAAACGGTGTTCCGATGAAGCAGATCCAAGAGTGGCTCGGTCACAGCGACTTCTCAACAACGGCAAACATCTACGCTCATCTCGACTACAGCTCCAAACTCAACTCAGCAGATGCGATGCTCAATGGTCTGGGCATGGAGTCTGAAAATTAAGACCAAAAAAATCGTGTTCTCCAAGCAAAGCACTTAAACGCTTAATTAAAAGCAAAAAACCCGTAAACACAAGGTTTTACGAGCTTTTAGCACATGGCGGAGAGTTAGGGATTCGAACCCTAGAGACCTTGCGGTCTACAGCATTTCGAGTGCTGCACCATCGACCTCTCGGACAACTCTCCGTAAAATTTCTCGTCATCTGACCTCTCGAAAAAGGAGAGAAAAGATGGAGAGAAGAAAGAAAAATATTAAGTTGTTGACTCTCCGAAAACCCGCATCAAATCTGAATCTTCAGGGCTGAGACTTCCAAGAAAGAAACTTGTTTTCGAGTCGTTCCCGTTATGACCTCTTCGATACCGCTCCGTGTCAACCATGATATTCTACCACATTTTCTCGAAGAATGCAAGTATTATTTTCGGGAAAATGAAATTTTGCGGGAAAAGCCAAAAATATTTTTGCAGTACATTTTTTAGGACTATAATTTATTGACACGGGAATTTTTGGGTGGTATAATGTAATCATCAAGTATAAAGAAGGCGTTAAAAGTGATTATTTTCAGCGAGGAGCTTATAAAAGAGCTAACGGAAAGAGGTGTTTTTCCAGCTCACATACGGAAGGTCGGCGACAGTGGGGACACATTCGAGATTCAGACGGTTTTCGAGCATAATTCGAGGACTGCTGAGCTTGCGGGAAAGCTTTTGCGGGCAATCGGACTCTATGTGACCGCCTATGTCATAGGTCTTCTCCATGATGTTGGTAAGCTTACGGCGAGCTACAGGGAGTATATTGTTCGGGCGGTTCTCGGAGAGGATGTCACAAGAGGCTCGGTCAATCATACTTTTGCTGGAGTGAGGCTGATTCTCAGAGAATACCACAAGGACAGCAACTCATCCTACGAAAAGCTTACCGCCGAGTTGATGGCATATGCAATCGGCGCACATCATGGTCAGTTCGATTTGGTGGACGAGCACCATGAAGAGGTGGGCTTTGACCACAGGCTGGACGAGAATAACGCTCAAAATAAGGAAATTGAGAAAGCCATTGAGCGGTTCAGGGAGTCCGAATATCATGATGTCCTGAAAGAGCTCTTTCCGAAGTGTGTTGAGGAAGTTAAAACCGTCTGGGCAAAGCTAAGCTTTAACAAAAATGAGATGCACTTTTATAGTGGACTTATTGCAAGGCTTCTTTTGTCGGCGGTCGTCGAGGGCGACCGGACGGATACTGCGGCATTTATGAGCGGTAGCACACTCGAAACAGAAGAGGCGGACTGGGACGAGTGCCTTTCGCATTTCGAAGCCAGGCTTGCGGATTTGCCATCCGATAGTGATATAACAAGGGCTCGTGCGACACTGTCGGAGCGTTGCAAGGAGTTTGCGAGTAAGCCGAGCGGTATCTATCGTCTCAATCTCCCGACAGGTGCCGGAAAAACTTTGACTTCACTTCGATATGCTCTGACTCATGCCAAGGAGCACAGCGACAAGAAGAGAATCATATTTGCAATTCCTCTTCTTGCAATCATCGACCAGAATTCAAAAGTAATCGAAGATTATATCGGCGACAGTTGCACAGTCCTTGAGCACCATTCCAATGTGATTTCCGTGGGAAGGGACAACGGGGAAGCACTTGATGAAAGGGAACTGATGATCGAAAGTTGGAATGCCCCCGTAATCATAACCACGTTGGTTCAGGTACTGAACACGATGTTTTCGGACAAGACGAGTTGTGTTCGAAGGTTCAACAGCCTTTGTAACAGCGTTATAATATTTGATGAGGTGCAGACAGTACCGACTAAAATGCTGTCGCTCTTCAATCAGGCAATAGCTTTTCTTTCTGAAGTCTGCGGTGCCGACATAATACTCTGTTCTGCCACGCAACCAGCTCTTGAATGTGCCCAACGTCCTCTTCTTCCAACCCCAAAAGAAATGATTGAGCATGATGAAGAGATTTGGACTGTATTCAAGAGAACAAATATCGTGAGCAAATGTGAGCCAGAGATGTCGTATGAAGAAGTGGTCGATTTCGGGAGCGGAATTCTTGAAACTGCGAACAGTCTCTTGATAGTATCAAACAAAAAGGCTGAAGCAGCGACGCTTTACAAAGAGTTTTCAGAAAAGAGGGAATTGGATGTCTCCTGCTTCCACCTATCATCCTCGATGTGTATGGCACACCGCCGCGACACACTCGAAGCCGCAGAGCTTGCAAAAAAGCGGGGGAAAGTAATTCTCTCATCAACGCAAGTATTGGAAGCAGGCGTAGATGTCTCCTACGGAAGTGCAATCAGAATCCAGGCTGGGATGGACAGCGTTGTTCAGACGGCGGGACGCTGTAACCGCAACGGAGAGTCGGACAAGTCTGCAAATGTCTACATAGTGAGACTGAAAGGTGAGAATCTTAGCAAGTTGCCAGATATAAAAAAGGGCAAAGATGCGACAAACTCTGTTTTGCTTGGTGGCAATTTCACGGAGTTGGATTCGGATGAAGCGATTGCATACTACTATCGGAAGTATTATGCCAAGGAAAACGGTTATCATCAGGACTTCTATATCGAGAATCTGGACACCTATATTTACTCTCTGCTCTCTTCAAAACCTCTCAAGTATATCCTTACTCAGTCATTCAAGACTGCCGGAAGCTATTTTGAAGTGTTTGAAGACGAGGGCACAGATGTAATTGTTCCGTATGGTGACAATAAACCGCTTATCGATGAGCTCTATGATTGCGATATTCACGATATTAAGAGAGCGAAAGAGCTTCTTGTGAAGTTGAAACCATACACAGTTTCGCTCTTCAAATGGCAGGTTGACAGGATTACCGAGCAGGGCGGCATTACATCGACACCACTTGGAGTCTTGGTTCTGGGCAGAAATTGGTATGACGATGCCTTGGGCGTCGTTACGGACGACAACGGGCAACCGTTATTTGCATAAAACTATAATTTTGCAGGAGGTGTTAAATTTGCATCCGAATATTGTGCAGTTCAAGGTATACGGAGATTATGCTCTCTTTTCAGACCCGATAACCCGTATCGGCGGGGAGAAGTGCAGCTATCTTATTCCGACATACGAAGCTATAAAGGGCATCATGCACTCCATATACTGGAAGCCGTCAATCATCTGGTATGTCGACAAAATCAGGGTGATGAATTCCATTCAGACCGAGACCAAGGGCATCCGTCCGCTGAAATGGACCGGTGGCAACGACCTGTCCTACTGTACTTATCTCAAGGACTGTTGCTATCAGGTTCAGGCTCATTTTGAATGGAATTACAACCGCGACAATCTTGAGTGCGATAGGAACGAGAACAAGCATCATGAGATTGCTAAAAGAAGCATCAGAAGAGGTGGCAGGCGTGACATTTTCCTCGGCTCGAAGGAGTGTCAGGGCTACGTTGAACCTTGTACTTTCGGCGAGGGAGAAAGCGTATACGACAGGGGAGACTTTAACGAGCTCTCATTCGGTCTTATGTATCATGGCTTGACCTATCCCGACGAGGCATATGATGAGGAAACCAAGGGCCGTCTCACAAAGAGATTCTTCTATCCGGTCATGAAGCACGGAGGCATAATCGAGTTCCCGAGACCCGAGGATTGCCCTATAACCGAATTCGTAAGGCAGATGAACATGAAGAAATTCGGCAAGGAAGAAAATAATTTTGTCGGGCTCGAGGAGTTTGACGAGTCTGAATTTGAGGAGGTGAACGCATGAGCATATGGCAGAAAGCCTACGAGACCTATGACAACCACGCCCACCTTGCGGGTGTGTACATAGAGGGCAAAGAGCCACTTTCTCCGATGTGTCACATGGTTGTCAATGCACAGATTGAGATCTCACTGAAAGCTGATGGGACATTTTATGAGGCGTCTGCACTGACAAAAGAAAGCGGAAAAACGATAATCCCTGTGACGGAGGAGTCCGCTGACAGAGGTGGAACTAAACCGGATGCACATCCACTGAGCGATCAACTTCAGTATCTTTCCAATGTGGTCAAGGATAAGTATGAAAATTATGTTGCCATATTGTCCGCTTGGGCTGATTCGGAGTATTCAACTCCTAAGGTTGAAGCCGTGAGGAAGTACATTCTCGGTGAAACCATTCTCAGCGATTTGCAGAATTGCGGTCTTATAACCCTCGACGAAAACACGTCCTTTGCAAGTAGCAAATATGCAAAGTACATAGTCAGGTGGAGAGTTTACGGCTCAGACGATGTTGACGAATGTTGGAGAGACCGTGCCACTCTCAAGGCTTGGGAGAATTATTACCTTGGTTTGCTTGATTCTCAGAGGGAAAAATGCTTCTGTCTGATTTCTGGCGAACAGGATATATCCACGTCAAGGCATCCTCGAGCGATTGTACAGAGCAATTACGGCGCAAAGCTCATTTCTCAGAAGGACACAGACAGAGTGTTTGCGTACAAAGGCAGATTCCTTGAAGCGGAGCAAGCCGCAGAAGTTGGATTCACTTCGTCGCAGAAAACACACTGTGCACTCAGGTGGCTGGCGGCGAATGAAGGAGTGGTCAGAGGCGGTTGCACTATCATCTGTTGGAATCCGAATGGTAAGCCGGTCTTCAAGCCGACTGATGACCTTTTCGGTGATGACGATGATGTCGAGACACCGATTGAACCGAGCGAATACAAACAACTGCTTAGTGATACCATCCGTGGCTATAAAAATGAGCTTCCCGATGAAGACGACGTTTGCATAGTAACTTTTGATGCTGCAACTACGGGCAGATTGTCTATTACTTACTACAGCGAAAAGAAAGCGTCTGACTACTACGGAAGAATTGAAAACTGGTATATGACAGCTTGCTTTCCTAAGAGAACAAAGGGTGGCATTTATACAGTTCAAACGCCGAGGCTTGACGATATTGTAAGGTGTTCTTTCGGTACGGAGCGTGGAAAATTTATCGATGTAGATGACAGGGTTATGAAAGAGCAGATGAAGAGGCTTCTTTTGTGCATGACCGAATCGGCGCCGATTTCGGCAAGCCTTGTACGTTCTTTGACAATAAAGGCTTCCCAACCGCAGTGTTATAAGGAATACTACAACTATCAGCTTGTACTATATACCGCTTGTGCGGTAATCAGAAAATATCACAACGACTTGCTCAATAAGGAGGTATGGACAATGCAGCTTGACACTGCAAAAAATGATCGGAGCTATCTTTTTGGGAGGCTTCTGGCGGTAATGGAGTATGCGGAGAGAATAACTTACGACAAGGGTGAAACCCGTGAGCCGAACGCCGTCCGTATGCTTTCGATGTTCTGCGAAAGACCCAGTAGTACGGTGGCGATTCTCAAGGAGAGACTTGTGCCTTATATGCAGAAGCTTTCACCATGGAAGAGAGCGGAATTAGAAGATCTCATGGGTGACATCTTTGCAACATTCAAAGAAGAAGACGGAGCATTTATGAATCATCGTCTCGACGACACCTATCTCTTGGGCTATTATCTGCAGCGTAAAGAGCTTTATAAGTTAAAAGAAGACAAAGAATCAGAAATTACAGAATCGGAGGAAATTTAAAATGGCAATTCTCAGCAACAAAATTGATTTCGTGGTATTGGCATCGGTCACAATGGCAAACGCAAACGGCGATCCGCTCAACGGCAACCGTCCGAGGACAACCTACGACGGATTCGGAGAAATGTCCGACGTCTGCATCAAGCGCAAAATCAGAAACAGAATGCAGGATATGGGACACAGCATTTTTGTCCAGTCCGACGAACGTTGTGACGACGGCTTTACAAGCCTTAGCAAGCGAGCAGAAGCTTCTCTCAAAGGAATCACTAGCAGAAACGAGTATGCAGAAGCCGCTTGTGAGAAGTGGCTTGATGTCAGAAGCTTCGGTCAGGTGTTTGCTTTCAAAGGCAAGGGCAAGAAGGACGATTCCGACGACGGAAGCACCTCTGTCGGCGTGAGAGGTCCGGTCTCGATTCATCAGTCTGTAAGCAGTTCTCCGATAGAACTGCTGTCCATACAGATTACAAAAAGCGTAAACGGAGAAGAAACCAAAGATGGCAAGAAGAGTCCTGACACCATGGGTCAGAAGCACATGGTTCGCTATGGTCTCTACACCATCAAAGGCTCGATAAACGTTCAGCTTGCGGAGAAGACCGGGTTCAGTGAAGAGGATGCCGGGGTTATCAAGGGATGCCTGAGGACACTCTTTGAGAACGATTCGTCTTCCGCCCGTCCCGACGGCTCGATGGAAATCCTTAAGGTTTTCTGGTTCAGGCACAACTGCAAGGGCGGGCAGTATTCGACCGCAAAAGTTCATCGCAGTATTGAAGTCAAGCTCAAGAACGAAAACGAACTGCCTACCTCTGCCGACGATTACGATATCATCGTTCATCCTCTGGAAGGACTCGAACCGGAAGTGATTGACGGTGTCTGAGTATAAGGAAGACGACTATCTCCAGCTTTTCGGTTTGCAGAACTTTATATTTTGCAGGCGAAGATGGGCGCTGACTGCCATCGAAGGACTCTGGAGCGAAAACCATCTCACCGTCGACGGCGACATCTTTCACGAGCGGGCACACGACAGCGAGCTTGTCGAGAGCAGGGGAGACACCGTCGTCACCCGTGGCGTTTATCTCCGCTCATCAAGGCTCGGGTTTTCGGGACAGTGTGATGTTCTCGAATTCCACCGTTCGGACGACGGGATTCCGCTCTCCGGCAGGGACGGAAAGTGGCTTCCTTATCCGATTGAGTACAAGCGTGGCAAGCCCCGCGAAGACACCGGCGACGCCCATCAGCTCTGCGGACAGGCAATGTGCCTCGAGGAAATGCTTTGTTGCCACATTCCCGCCGGCGCGCTCTACTACGGCGAGATAAAACGACGGGTTGAGATTGAGTTTACGCCAGAACTTCGGGCGGAGGTTGAATCGGCTCTCAAGGAGATGCACGAGCTTTTCGAGCGGGGTTACACCCCGAAGGTCAGACCGAAGAAGGGCTGTCAGTCCTGCTCGATGAAGGAGCTCTGTCTGCCGAAGCTCACGAAGGTGAAAAGCGCAAAGGCATACATCAGCGAATCGCTGAACGATTCTCTTGAGGAGGACTGCCAATGAAAAAGCTTCTGAATACGCTCTATGTCATGAGCGAGGACGCCTATCTCACGCTCGACGGCGAGAATGTTGTCGTGAAGAGGGGAGACACCGTCGCGGGGCGTTATCCTCTTCACACTCTTGAGAGCATCATGTCCTTTTCCTATGCTGGCGCAAGCCCTTCGCTTATGGGCGCCTGCGCCGACAGGGAAGTGAACCTTGCGTTCTTCTCCCCGAGAGGAAAATTCCTGGCGAGGACGACGGGAATCACTCACGGAAACGTCCTCCTCCGGCAGACTCAGTACCGTGTCACCGACAATCCCGAAAAGAGTGTTGAAATCGCGAAGTGCTTTATTCTCGGGAAGGTCTACAACTGCCGAAAGAGCGTCGAGAGAACGAGGCGCGACCACGGCATGCGTGTCGACGACAATATCTTAAGAATCGCTTCCGACCAGCTCAAGAGCTACATCCCGATGATTTCGGAGGCGACTGACACCGACAGCCTTCGTGGTTTCGAGGGTGTCGCCGCAAACGCCTATTTCGACGCCTTCGACGAGATGATTCTTGGTGACAAGGAGCTTTTTCGCTTCACCGTGAGAAGCCGCCGTCCGCCGCTTGACCCGACCAATGCGCTTTTGTCGTTCGCCTATTCGCTTCTCACGAACGACTGCGCCTCGGCTCTTGAGGCAGTCGGGCTCGACAGCTATGTCGGCTTCATGCACACAGCCCGTCCGGGGAGAAAGTCCCTTGCGCTTGACCTGATGGAGGAGCTCCGCCCCTGTATTGCCGACCGGTTCGTGCTGACGCTCATCAACAATCGTCGGTTTAACAGGAAGGACTTCGACTTCCTCGACAGCGGCGCAGTCATCATGTCGGACGACGCGAGAAAGACCTTCCTCAAAGCCTGGCAGGAGCACAAGCGCGAGAAAATCACCCACCCGTATCTCGGCGAAAAGATTCCCTGGGGATTGGTCCCCGCGGTGCAGGCACAGCTTCTTTCGAGATATCTTCGCGGAGACCTTGACACATATCCGCCGTTTTTGTGGAAGTAGGTGAGGGAAGTGCTCGTATTGATAACCTATGACGTGAACACCGAGGACGCCGCCGGCAGAAAGCGCCTCAGAAAAATCGCGAAGCAGTGCACAAACTACGGTCAGAGGGTGCAAAACTCCGTCTTCGAGTGCCTCCTCGATGCCGCCCAGTGCCGCCTTCTCCAGGCAAAGCTTTTGGAGATAATGGACCCGTTCCGCGACAGCCTCAGGTTCTACTACCTCGGCAACAAGTACCAGACCAAAATCGAACACTTCGGCGTGAAGGATTCGTATGACCCGGAAGGAACGTTGATGGTATGAAAGCGTGCGATTTATTTTCAAAAAACAGTGCTGTTTTGTTGACATAAAGAGCACTTTTGTGATATAATAACAGTACCGATTGAAAATATTATCTCACGAAAGGAGACCATTATGAAGCAGATTTCTATCTCTGATTTGAAAATGAACACCGGCATGTATGTAAACATGGCGCAGGAACAGGACGTAATTATCACTCGTAACGGAAAAGCGGTTGCAAAACTCGTTACGATAAAGCCTAATAAAAAGGCTTCGTGGGAACATGTCCGAGGGCTTTTCGGCAACATGAGTCTGAGTGACGAAGACGTAGCCAAAGCGAGAGAGGAGCGCCTGAGATGAGGATAGCATTTGACACCAACATAATTCTGGATGCAATTCTTAACCGTCCCGAGTCTGAAAATGCGAATGCGTTGATAAAAGCGGTGCTTGATGACAAAATCGACGGAATTCTGACAGCCAACACTATAACCGACATCTATTATGTTGCACGGAAAGGAATGAGCGAATCTGATGCCAGGGAAGCTGTCTTTGAAATTCTTTCGATTTTCGAAATTGCTCCTGTCACTGCAGAAGCATGTCTTAACGCATTAGAACTTCCTATGTCCGACTTCGAGGATGCGGTCTTAGCCTCTTGCGTAAAGGAATCCGCCGCTGACTTCATTGCAACAAGAGACCAAGTCTTTCTCTCTTCTGTGGGAAGCCCCGTTAAGGCACTTCGCCCTATGGAAATTTTGGAAATGGTAGAGTAGAAGTAACCTGCGATAGCGGTCATGAACCCGTGCGAAGTCCAAGCACTCATAAAATCGCCCGACCTTCGCACTCAAAACTTTAAACATATATTACTTATTGTAATATACTTTGCTGTCTCCGAAAACTGCAGGTATAACAAAATCGGCACTTTCGGAAACAGCCCTCGCAAAACAAGCCACAACTTTGTGCTGTTTTGCTGTCTCCCTCCCCACGGAGGGAGTGGATTGAAATTTTTGAGGTGTGGTGTGCTATCACACGCACCTATGTCTCCCTCCCCACGGAGGGAGTGGATTGAAATTTTCGGCGAGATACCCGTGTTTCGGCACGGGTATTGTCTCCCTCCCCACGGAGGGAGTGGATTGAAATGTGCGCTGTGAGACGTTCTAAAATGCGCTACAATCGTCTCCCTCCCCACGGAGGGAGTGGATTGAAATGCTTGCTGAAGAAACTACTACCACAGAGGAGTAAATGTCTCCCTCCCCACGGAGGGAGTGGATTGAAATTCAACGTAAAGCCCCGTGACCCGAATCGTGTCAAGTCTCCCTCCCCACGGAGGGAGTGGATTGAAATGTAGACCTGAATAACGATGACGAAGTAGAAGAAACGTCTCCCTCCCCACGGAGGGAGTGGATTGAAATGTGGTTACTCTGGCGCAAAGATACGGGACGAGTGGTCTCCCTCCCCACGGAGGGAGTGGATTGAAATGGCAGTGCATCTATAACGCTTGATGTCAAATTTGAGTCTCCCTCCCCACGGAGGGAGTGGATTGAAATGTCTCGGCGAACGATAGGAAGGCAATTTATGCTGTCTCCCTCCCCACGGAGGGAGTGGATTGAAATTTTGAGCCTGAAAACGAGGAGGATTCAGAGTGAGTGTCTCCCTCCCCACGGAGGGAGTGGATTGAAATCTATGGTGCAGAAGACCCTGAAAGTGTAGAACAGGTCTCCCTCCCCACGGAGGGAGTGGATTGAAATTTACCAGAGGGTAAAACAGTCTTTCGTATCACACACGTCTCCCTCCCCACGGAGGGAGTGGATTGAAATGAACGCCGAAAGTTTTGTACAGAATATAGTCTATGTCTCCCTCCCCACGGAGGGAGTGGATTGAAATGTAGACCTGAATAACGATGACGAAGTAGAAGAAACGTCTCCCTCCCCACGGAGGGAGTGGATTGAAATGTGGTTACTCTGGCGCAAAGATACGGGACGAGTGGTCTCCCTCCCCACGGAGGGAGTGGATTGAAATGGCAGTGCATCTATAACGCTTGATGTCAAATTTGAGTCTCCCTCCCCACGGAGGGAGTGGATTGAAATGTCTCGGCGAACGATAGGAAGGCAATTTATGCTGTCTCCCTCCCCACGGAGGGAGTGGATTGAAATTTTGAGCCTGAAAACGAGGAGGATTCAGAGTGAGTGTCTCCCTCCCCACGGAGGGAGTGGATTGAAATCTATGGTGCAGAAGACCCTGAAAGTGTAGAACAGGTCTCCCTCCCCACGGAGGGAGTGGATTGAAATTTACCAGAGGGTAAAACAGTCTTTCGTATCACACACGTCTCCCTCCCCACGGAGGGAGTGGATTGAAATGAACGCCGAAAGTTTTGTACAGAATATAGTCTATGTCTCCCTCCCCACGGAGGGAGTGGATTGAAATGCTTCGAGATTTTTCAGTGTAAGACTTGCAAGCGGTCTCCCTCCCCACGGAGGGAGTGGATTGAAATCCGAAAAGACAAACGGAACTATCACCGTTGGACGTCTCCCTCCCCACGGAGGGAGTGGATTGAAATTACTCGATGCTCTTAACGAAGCCGGTTCTAATCGGTCTCCCTCCCCACGGAGGGAGTGGATTGAAATTTTGAAGAATAGAAGTACTAATACCGCTATTACAAGTCTCCCTCCCCACGGAGGGAGTGGATTGAAATTCTGGTAAGGGGGTATAGTCTACGGGTTCTGATAGTCTCCCTCCCCACGGAGGGAGTGGATTGAAATTGCAAATAACAAATTCATAGCCTAAATCCTTTAATGTCTCCCTCCCCACGGAGGGAGTGGATTGAAATTCGTCCTCTTGCAACTGCCGCATCTGCTCTATATTGGTCTCCCTCCCCACGGAGGGAGTGGATTGAAATGTCCAAGAATTTTATAAAGAATAGCGCAGAAAAGTCTCCCTCCCCACGGAGGGAGTGGATTGAAATTCAACTTACTATTGCTCTAATGCAGGATACTTTGTCTCCCTCCCCACGGAGGGAGTGGATTGAAATTACTTTCTTTCAACGCCATCAAGCCAGAGAACCGTCTCCCTCCCCACGGAGGGAGTGGATTGAAATACTTTTTACAATATATATCTTTGATATATTGCGTTGTCTCCCTCCCCACGGAGGGAGTGGATTGAAATGGAACTATCAACTACCTACAGGACGGCGAAAACGGTCTCCCTCCCCACGGAGGGAGTGGATTGAAATTTTGTACCAACGTGAGCCTTTAATTCTGCGACTTGTCTCCCTCCCCACGGAGGGAGTGGATTGAAATGAAAGCTTACAACAAACCAACAGACGAATTGCTTGAGTCTCCCTCCCCACGGAGGGAGTGGATTGAAATATTTCGGCGGCTTCTTCTCCTGCTTTTTCTTCCTGTCTCCCTCCCCACGGAGGGAGTGGATTGAAATTTTGTACCAACGTGAGCCTTTA
>JAJQGT010000018.1:0-3153 GCA_021201135.1 Oscillospiraceae bacterium | reverse complement strand
ATTCTGCGACTTGTCTCCCTCCCCACGGAGGGAGTGGATTGAAATAGAGGTAGTCCTCGAACGCTCCCAAGATGTCCTGAGGTCTCCCTCCCCACGGAGGGAGTGGATTGAAATGTTCGATGTCTTCAAAGGATTTTGTCGGCGTCTTGGTCTCCCTCCCCATGGAGGGAGTGGATTGAAATGCCTACATCGGTCTTTCGAGATACCTCAGTGTAGGTCTCCCTCCCCACGGAGGGAGTGGATTGAAATACTTCATTCTCTGACTGCTTTCTCTGCCTGAATCCTGTCTCCCTCCCCACGGAGGGAGTGGATTGAAATGCTTTGTTGGGGACGCTGTCAAGCTTTTCAAGAAGTCTCCCTCCCCACGGAGGGAGTGGATTGAAATTTATCGGCTGATTCTGAACGGCACTCCTGTGTCGTCTCCCTCCCCACGGAGGGAGTGGATTGAAATACTGTGGCGGTGTTTCCTCTGAGGCTACAATGAGTCTCCCTCCCCACGGAGGGAGTGGATTGAAATATTCGTTGAACGGCGAGGCAACACGCATTTGAGGTCTCCCTCCCCACGGAGGGAGTGGATTGAAATTCCTTTATTTTTTCGATTCGGCAATCAGTTCGTTGTCTCCCTCCCCACGGAGGGAGTGGATTGAAATGTTGGTACAAAGGGCAGACGGCTGTTCCTGCCGCAGTCTCCCTCCCCACGGAGGGAGTGGATTGAAATTCTCTCGGTTGGTTTGCCGAAAGTCAAGTCACCAAAGAGTCTCCCTCCCCACGGAGGGAGTGGATTGAAATTTTGTACCAACGGGAGCCTTTAATTCTGCGACTTGTCTCCCTCCCCACGGAGGGAGTGGATTGAAATAACAATGCCAGAAGCAGAGCTGAACAGCTTAATCGGTCTCCCTCCCCACGGAGGGAGTGGATTGAAATGCCAGCCGTTCTCTATGGTCTTTGTGTGTTCCCGGTCTCCCTCCCCACGGAGGGAGTGGATTGAAATGGTTCAATGGGATAGTGATTCTTTGGAAGTATTCGTCTCCCTCCCCACGGAGGGAGTGGATTGAAATACACTTACGCTATGAATTTGACCGCAAACCGTATTGTCTCCCTCCCCACGGAGGGAGTGGATTGAAATGCCACGCTGTAGGAATCAAGACCGCTTCTCATCAGTCTCCCTCCCCACGGAGGGAGTGGATTGAAATGCCTGTAACAAGTACACTGCGCCGTCCTCCACAAGTCTCCCTCCCCACGGAGGGAGTGGATTGAAATAACAGCAACCGAAACATCTTCGATTGTGTAGCCCAAGTCTCCCTCCCCACGGAGGGAGTGGATTGAAATGTATGGATGGATGGACTGAAAGAAGTTTCAGCAAGTCTCCCTCCCCACGGAGGGAGTGGATTGAAATGTTCAAGCTTACGAATTCGACAAGCTATGCAGAGGTCTCCCTCCCCACGGAGGGAGTGGATTGAAATTACTACAGATACCGTAGTCAGGACTTAACGTATACGGGTCTCCCTCCCCACGGAGGGAGTGGATTGAAATAAAGATAAGGAAATAATCTCTTATCTCATGGGAGCGTCTCTCTCCACTGAGGGCAAAAAATTGGACTAACAATGATTGACACTTATATTTTGGCGTGATACAATGGAATTGAAAATTATTAGAAGGAGGTTTTATGCGGTGGAAGAAAAGAAAATGACACCACAGGAGCGGTACAAGAAGAAATATGCCAAGCAATACTGCCTCAGTTTGGTTACTACTACAGACAGTGATATTATCAAAAAGCTTGACAGTGTTGAGAATAGAAACGGCTACATCAAAGCTTTGATTCGTGCGGACATTGCCACGAATGGGATTGGTTCTGATGAATCATCCGAACTGGTGTGAAGTGGATGTATCCTCCTCGCGACTATATTGGTGTAGGACACCCGCGACTATATAAGCGTAAGGGTCTAGTCTGAATAAACATCAGGTGAGTCCTTTACTATACCATTATTTTAAGGAGGCTTTCTTTATGGAAAGTGCAGAATTCAATCAAGAGGCATATGACAGATATTTGTTTGATGAAGAGAAGTATTCGGACGAGGATTTTGCGCTGTTGATGGCGGTTACTGAGAAGTATCAAGAGATTCTCGAAGAATCGGATGACGAGGATTTTGAAATTAATCAGCCTCAGTATCAGAAATTTATTGCGTTGTGTGCTTACTTCACGAAGTATGTCAAGTCTTACGGTGGCAAAATCGAGGACATAAAGCTTTCACCGAGAGAAGAGGTTGGAGACATAACGGTTTTCATCCCGAATCTCTATCTCGAATGTGAAGAGGTCGAGCGATTTTGCGCCGCACTCGGCTACTGCAGTACTTTTACGATCGATGCAGGTGATAACGGGAAATTCTGCCTTTCGGCAACTGTGCCGTATGTTTTCAAAGAGAAAGGCGAGCCTCTGCCATCGGTGCGGGAGCCGAGACCGGAGCTCGGCGATAATGAGGTCGGTGAGGAAGCCTCATCCGTCATTTCAAAGTTTCATGCAGATATTAAGCAGATTCTGGAGGCAGGGGAGTACCATGTTGTCAAGTCGGTCTATGAAAATGTCCGGCGAGCAACGGTGTTTTTTGCGGCTCAGAAAGAAATTGATGATTCCAACGGGATAGAGGGCACAGAACTTCTGCCAGTCAATCTATGTGTCGAAATGGGTAGCGCGCAACTGACAGCGGAGTTTATAACTTTTCAGCCGATGGACGACATCTCCTACAAAGAATTTCTGGAAGCGACCCGCGCGGCGTCGTCTCTGCAGATTTATCCGCAACAGGATGGTGTACATATCTCGATTGAGCTGACCTTTGACGGACTTTTCGTGCCGGTCTGATGAGTGGATTGAAATGCCGGAGAAGAAAAGGACAAAAACCCCGGAGTATTATGATGAGTTTTGTCTTTACAATCTCGTCATAACGTATTATAATTATCTTAAAGGTTTTCGTTCCCAAATCCTAAACATAATGTAGTTAAAGACAAAGGGGTGACAACGAATGGTTTATATTCTTATTGCGATAGTGGCTATTGGAGTTTACTACTTGATTTACAAAGCCAAGTGCCAGATTGCTGAGGAAAAAGCTGATAGCGATATTGAACGTCTCAAAAGCATTCAAAAGCGGTTCAACCTCA
>JAJQGT010000027.1 GCA_021201135.1 Oscillospiraceae bacterium | reverse complement strand
CATAAATTCCCGTAAGATATTCGGACAGCTCTTTCAGAAGATATTGCCCATAGCTCGCCCTGTCGGCACCGTTCTGTTCCTCCTCAACGATTCTCCGCCCGATTTCGTAATAGGCATAGACCATCGAAAGGTTGACGGCTGTCTTGGCGTTCTTTCTCGCCGAGGCAAGGACGTCGGAGATGTTCTTAAGAAATTCTTCGTTTGTATGTCTTGCGTCTAAGTCGTTCATTTTATTCTCCTATCCGGATGTTCACTCCATCCCCCTAATAGTCCCCTCCACAAACTCAATCTCCTCCTGCGACAGCCCATACTTCGCATACAGCTCAGCATCAGTCCAAGGCTTGGAGAAGTCTTGGAGAGGAACGAACTGAAAGACAATCTTCGACAAGCCGAAACCACTGATACATAACAGCATCAAGAACCTAGATTTCTTCGACGCCGTACTTCTCCGCAATCGGCTTGACGATATCGGCGATTTCCTGCAAACTTAAAACTTTATTCATCGGAACACCTCCAATAATTCTTAGTCCTGCTTCTTCCGTTCCTTCGGGTCGATTTTCTTGCGGAGCTCATTCGTCCTCTCTTCAAGCTCCTCCATGTACTCCTTCAGGACCTCGTTAATCGGCTTGTCGGTGGTGAAGGGGTGGACGAATTGGTAGCGGCGTTTGCGGGTTTGTTTGCCCTTGGCACGCTTCAGGATCTCCTCGTTGCGGGTGCGGATCTGTGCTTTGATATTCTCGTACCGGAGAATAACCTCGTTCTCTTCGGCGAAATGCTTGAGCTTTACGAGGAGCTGTGCCGAGTTGCACATATCCACGATGAACACGCCGAAGAACAGCCCAATGAAGAAGGAGAACGCCAGATTCCGACTGAGCCACGCCAGCGATTCCTTTATGTACGGGTGGATGAAGAAGTAGTAAACTCCACCTAAGATAGCCCAGAATAGCGAGAACTTCGGACAGATGATGCCCATGATGTTGCCTTTCTCGCCGGTGTAGTCCCAGAGTCGGACCTTGCTCACCTTCAGCGAGATAAATCCCGCAATGAACTCGATAACCGTCATCATAAGAGCCATCAGGAAGAAGAGGATTATTTTATTGACGACATCGCTCTCAAACGGCAGATATTCTTCCAAGGATGCGAGCAGATACAGCACGCAAAGCCCGGTGCCGTAAAGCGGCAGATAGGGACCGGTGCAGAAGCCCGGATTAATCCACCTGTGCTCGGGGTTGGTTTTGGAAAAGAATTTTCTGAACAGAAGCTCCATCACCCAGCCCAGCACCGAGCCGATGAAGAACAGATAAGCTAAAATCAATGGCAGATTCATATTAACCCCATGCCCCCTTTGATTTCTTTGTAGGGGCGGATATTATCCGCCCGTTGTAGTGCAAGCCGTGGGTTCGGGCGGATGATATCCGCCCCTACAATTAGTGCGAAACCGCATCATACCTTAACAATATACCCAGTCTTTCTCTCCGCCGCAGGTCTCACTCCGCCTTCGTCGCCGTAGCCGAGGATTTCGTCGAGCTCGGCATCGCTGATTTGCTCCGGACGATATTTTCCGCAGCTTCTTCTGGTTTTAAGGTCTTGCAATGTTTCTTTCATGATTGTTTCCTCTGTTTGTATTAAAGTTATTTGTCTTACGCAATGGCTCAGAACATCGAAATCAATGCCGCACTGTTAATCATAAGAAGCTGGAAGAGAACCGCCGTCAGGATTGCGGCTACAAGGCGGTTGCCGGTGCGGTGCCGGATGAAGGTGCCGATTGGGATGCAGAGGATGTACATGAGCACTACATTGACAATCTGCCCGATGAGCCCGGAGTAGCTCTTGATTATGAGATAGAACCCAACGAACAGGAACAGCGGGATATACTGAATCAGACTGTATAGGAACCTTGTGCCACGGCTTGCACCCGCATTTTCGAGCATGTCCTGCTCGGCCCCGGAGACGTAGTAGCCGACGGTCATGAGCGCACCGTTGAATATCAGCCAGAAGAGTCGCCAGTTCAGCGGCATCAGCCAATACATCGAAGCCCTGAGGACGTACCAAGCGAATATGCAAAGCAGTGCGACAATTCCGAAGCAGTAAAGATTATGCTTCCAGTCGGACTTGGTCTTGAGCGTGGGCTTCGGGAGCTTGCCTTGAGTGCCCCTGAAGGTGCCCTTACGATAGGCAATCAGCATCACAAGACCGTAGCCCGCGATGAAGCACATGTAGGGGATGTTCATAATCGGGCTTCCGAATGGCATCACGACGCACACGCAACAGATGACGAACGCCATCAGAATTCCCGGAATCCACATGATGAGCTTTCTTGTGAGGAATGATTTCGAATTCTCGAGCACCGGCAGGCATTCGCCCTCGGTGGAGATTTTACTTCCCATATTCAAGCCGAGCAGAAGCGTGAATATGCCTATCAAAGCGCTGAACCATCCGACATAAACGAGGTGCATAAGTCCCGAATTGAAGCTCGATTCCGTGCCGGTGATGTCCGCAACCGCCTCGTTCACATAGTCAGCAAACTTGGCAGAGTACATCTGATAGGAGTGCAGGACGCCTGAGGTCACGCCGACGGTGATTTTGCTTCCGTAGCTGTTGACCTGAGTCGCCGCCCAGGTCCCGCTTTCGGGGACGTCGGTGCCGCCAAGGTGCTCATAAATCGCCAGGATATCTTTATCCGAAACGATATCGTCGGCGGTCGAGCCGTAGATATAGACGTTGGTGCCGGCGATGAAGCTCTCGTTATAGTAGGACCAGGGCTCCTCCTCGGCGTCGGTGGTGCCGGCAAAGAGGCTCGCCTGAGCGTTCGCAAAATAGTTGACCTCGGGCGCAATCAGAATCACGTTTGCAATTTCCCGCTTGGTGACGGTCGTGACGGCGTCGGGGTTGTTGTAGTCCTGCAGAAGTCGTAAGATAGAGCGTCCGCCCATAGAATGCCCGACCAGAATTATGTGGTCATAGTCGATGCCGGTTCTTTCGTGCAGAACCTCGATGGCGTCGGCAATCTCGACGGCGATGTCGTCCGTCTTGGCGTTGTCAAAGCCGATGGTGCCGTAGGAGCCGCCCTGCCCCGAATAGTCGAAGCTCATGACGGTCATGCCGTTGGATGTAAACAGGTTCGCAATCGGGCGCCACTTCTGCCTGTCGCAGGAATAGCCCGGGCAGATGAGGACGGCATATTCGGCGTTGTCCTCTTCCCAGATGGTCGCCTTGAGAGTGACCTCGTCGCCCTGATAGGTGGATTCGAACGAGAAGGTTTCCTCGCCCATTGTGTTGATATTCAAAACCGCAAAGCTCAGGATGCTTATAAGAATCGCCGCAATTCCGATGCCGATTAATACTCTTTTCCTAGTCATGTTTTTCCCTCAATCTGTCAAGTTTTATTCAAAGAGCGTTCCCATGCGCGTTCCAATACCTCGGCAGAGAGCTTGAGCCCGTTCAAACCTTCTTCCGTAAATCTCCCGACCGTCGGGCTGTCGATATCGAGTACCCCGACGATTTCGCCGTTTGCGTGAAGCGGTATCACAATCTCGGAATTCGAAGCCGAGTCGCAGGCGATGTGCCCCGGGAATTTATGCACGTCAGGGACAAGCTGTGCTTCGTCCTTCAGAACCGCAGTCCCGCAGACACCCTTTCCGACGGGAATCCTGATGCAGGCGGGCTTCCCCTGAAACGGGTGCAGGACGAGAATGTCTCCCTGCAAAGCATAAAATCCCGCCCAGTTGATATCTTCAAGGCTCCCGAATATAGCCGCACTGGCGTTGGATAAATTCGCAATCAGGTCGTCTTCGCCGTCCGTAAGAGCCTCAAGCTCACGGGCGAGCATTTCATATTTTCCCATCACATTACCCCAGCATCGCGATAATTTCGTCCGGCGATATGGTGTAGCCGTCGATGGTGGTGATTATGATGAAGCACATATAATCGTCGATCCGGCGAGCCAGGAAAGCCTGCGTCATGTCGTAGCCGCTTTGTTCGACGCTTCCGATTGCTTCGTAATAGGTGTTCCCGCCGATTTCTATTGCGGTGACGTCGCCGAAGGTATAGCCCGAAGCGGTGCACTGTGCGACGATTTCGTTGGCATAATCCTCCGCCGAATAGCTCGTCCCGTCGGTCGACATGGTGAGATTTTCGAACCCGATGATGATGTTCGCACCGATTTCGTCCATAGCCATAGCAGTATAGAGCGTCTGGACACGGGAGAGGGCGTTCTGCCTCTTCGAGGCGGTGTCGACGGAATCCTCCGAAAGATCCATCATCTCAAGGAGCTCCGACTCGTCATAGAAGGTCCAGTCGGACGTGGGAGAGAATGTCAGGTCAGCATATTCGTTGGTATAAACGCCGCCCGAGACCGTTCCCATAACGGTGTCCATATCGAGCTCACTTGCCCCGCAGGAAACAAGAAGCACAGTCGCCATGACAAAGCACAAACCAGCAGTCAGGATTCTTTTCATAATATCAGTTCCTTTCAGGATAACTACTATAATAATAACCGAAATGTCGATAAAAATCAAGGGACAATATGGGAGTATGTGCGGAAATAAATCGGGAGCCCTATACTTGCGAGCTCCCGATGATAATATTTTTCCAATCAGAACAAATCCGAATGACTTCCGACACGTTGGAGAAGCAACACGAGGATATCAGCTTCCTTCTTGTAAATCAACAGCCAATCCGGCTCGATATGGCACTCCCGAAAGTTGACATAATCGCCTGTCAGATTGTGGTCTCGAAATTTTGCTTCCAATGTTTCATCGTTTGCAAGCTTGTCGATAACCTCGAAAAGCAAATCTAGGTTCTTATTCTGTTTCTTCGCAAGCTTCAGGTCTTTCTTGAACTGCGTTGTGAATCGAACTTCATGAAGTTTACTTCGTCTTCATACGTCAAGTGCTTTCCTCAGTTCTTCAATACTTCTGTAGCCCTTGGCAGACGGGTCTTTGAGAATCTCTTCTCCCTCACGAAATGCGGCAAGGGTCGTTTCATTCGGAGTGTCTGCCTTGACCTCGAAAGGCAAGCCGTTTGCTCTGAGCGATTGACGGAGAAAAATGTTGACAGCGGTCGACATATTGAGCCCGAGGCTCTCGAAAAGATTCTCGCACCTCGCCTTGACTTCCTCGTCCGTGCGGACGTTGATATTGGTCATGCCCATAATGTAACACCTCCTGATGATGTTGTGATATTATTATATCACATTGTATGCAAAATTGCAAGCGATATTAGTGCATTTTCATGAATTCCCGTATAATCGGAATGAACTCGCCCGAATACTTCTCGCACTTATGCGAGCCGACGCCCGAGAGGCGCATGAATTCGTTTTCGTTCAGCGGCATTTCAGTCGCCATTTCGCGGAGCGTTCTGTCGCTGAAAATTATGTAGGGCGGGACGGCTTCCTCCTTTGCGAGAAGAGAGCGCTTCTGGCGAAGGAGCTCGAAGAGGTCGGAGTTGGCGGCGGTTCTTTCCGTCTTCTTGTCCCGCATTCTCTTCTTGCGATCTTTCGTGACCTTCATCCTGACCGTTTCGGAGAGGATGTCGTGGCTTCGCTCGGTGAGCATGATTTTGCCGTAGTCGCCGGTCCTGAGGTAGCCCATGCGGAGGAGATACTCAAGTATTTCCCGAAGCCGCCTGACGGGCACGTCCTTGAGACACCCGAAGCCCTTCTTGCCCTCGAGGTGGAACAGCTTGAGCTTTTCGCCCGGGATTCCACGGACGAAATCGAAGAGCACCATCTGCCCGAATTTTTCACCGGTGGTGGTGACGCAGGCAACGAGCCTCCTCGCTACCACGGTAATGTTGACTTCTTCCGACTCGGCAAGGCAGTTCGAGCAGTTCGAGCACTTCCCGCAACCCGCTTCACCGAAGTAT
This sequence comes from Oscillospiraceae bacterium, assembly GCA_021201135.1. Classification (GTDB taxonomy): domain Bacteria; phylum Bacillota; class Clostridia; order Oscillospirales; family Ruminococcaceae; genus Faeciplasma. The sequence continues at coordinate 40,870 of JAJQGT010000027.1, read as the reverse complement.
TTGAGGATATAATCCCGCAGGCAATCGGTCGTGGTGGCATAGAAGGTCATCAGCTTGAGGCGTTCGAGCTCTTTAGCACGGATTGCGGCTTTCTCGGATTCGCTTAAATCCGGGTTGCCGTCGTTGTCGTCGATGAGCATGCGGTTGATTCTCACGTCCTGCCCCGAATAGAGAAGGATGCAGTCGGACTTGAGCCCGTCGCGCCCGGCTCGCCCCGCTTCCTGATAGTAGGCTTCAAGGCTCTTCGGCATGCCGTGGTGGATGACAAATCTGACGTCCGACTTGTCGATTCCCATACCGAAGGCGTTCGTCGCGACCATGACGAGCTTGTCGCCATAGATGAATGCGTCCTGATTGCGTCGCCGTTCCTCTTGTGGAAGCCCCGCGTGGTATCTCGTTGCGGCAATGCCGTTGTCGCAAAGCGTTTCGCAGATTCGCTCGACGTTCTTTCTTGAAATGCAGTATATGATTCCGCTCTGCTTCGGGTGAGCCTTGACATATTTCAGTATAAAATCGGTTTTCGGGATGCTCTGGTGCGTCTCAAAGTAGAGATTCGGTCGGTCGAAGCCGGTAACGAGGGTCTTCGGGCTCTTAAGCCTTAAGTCCTTCATGATGTCATCCCGGACTCGCTGAGTAGCCGTTGCGGTGAATGCCCCGACAACCGGGCGCTTCGGGAGGCTTTCTATAAACCTGTGAATTTTAAGATAGCTCGGGCGGAAATCCTGTCCCCACTGTGAGACGCAGTGCGCCTCGTCGACAGCTACGAAAGAAATCTCGCACTCTTCTGCGATGCTTAAAAAGCTGTCTATTTCGAGCCGCTCGGGAGCGACGTATATAATCTTGTATTCTCCGGCTTTTGCGCGCTCTATGGCGTCGTAATACTCATATTGCGAGAGCGAGCTGTTAAAGTAGCAAGCCGGGATTCCCGCCTGATTCAGTGCGCCCACCTGGTCCTTCATAAGCGAAATAAGAGGCGAGATAACGACGGTGAGCCCTTCGAGCATCATCGCCGGAACCTGATAGCATATGGATTTGCCGGCGCCCGTCGGCATGATTCCGAGGGCGTCCTGCCCCGAAAGAATCGCGTCGATAAGCTCCTCCTGACCTTCGCGGAAGCTGTCATAACCGAAATACTTTTTCAAAACTTCTTGCTTTGTCACTTAAATGTCCCTTTCACGGAAAATCCCCTTCCGACAAGGGAAGGGGATTCGCAGATTCGGAAATTATCCCAAAATAACCGTAACTTTGTTTTCGCTCTTGAGCTTGTCGGCGGGAATGAGATTGCTCTCGAGGGTCTCGCCGTTCAGGACAACCGTCTTTACGCCGCTCTCGACGTGGTCGGGGTTCTGAATGTCGATGTCTAAGTGAGTGCCGCGGAAGTTCTTTGAAATCTTAAAGCCGTCCCACTCGGAGGGAATTGCCGGGCTTACAACCAAGCCTTCGGCGTTCGGTCTCATGCCGCAGATACCCTCGACACAGCCGACCATAACGGTGGAAGCGGTGCCGGTGAGCCAGTGAACATGAGCTCTGCCCTCATAAGGCGAGGTGGTCGACTCGACGAACTGACCGTGAACATAGGGCTCGATAACTCTTATCTCAGCCTTGTCGTTCATCGAAGCAGGGGAGCTCTCCATGAAGTACTCAAACGCACGGTTTCCGTGTCCTAAGAGTGACTCAGCTAAGATAGCCCAGCCCTGAGACTGCGAGAAGATGCCGCCGTTTTCCTTGGTGTCGGGGTTGAAGATGTGCATCAGAGCACCGTCAAACATGTGATCAATATACGGAGGATCGAGGAGCTTGACGCCATAGGGAGTGTTGAGAATTTCGTGGACGCTCTCCATAGCGGTTTCGCCCTGCTCCTTTGATGCGAATCCTGAGATGACAGTCCAGCTCTGAGGATTGAGCCACATGCTCGCCTCGGGGTCGCTCTTGGCGCCTACGACAACGTTGTCTTCTCTTATGCCTCTTATGAATCTGTCCTCATCCCAGCACTTCTCGAGAGCCTCGTGAAGCTCAGCCTGAATCTTATTGATGTATTCGACATACTCGGTGTCGTTTCTTTCAACCGCCCAGTCGTGCATCATGGTCATCGCATAGTAGAGCTGGAATGCGACGAAGGTCGATTCGCCCTTTGCACCGAGTCTCAGGCAGTCGTTCCAGTCGGCGTGAAGACCTGCCGGCATGTTGTGAGCACCAAGACGCTCCATCGAGAAGTTGATAGCACGCTTTAAGTGGTCGTAAACGGTGTCCTCGCCACCGTTGGCATAGACGATGACCTCGTCAAGGAATGCCTTGTTGCCGCTCTCGCCGATGTACTTGTAAATCGTCGGGAAGAGCCAGAGTGCGTCGTCGGCACGGTATGACGGATGTCCGGTTGCCTGAACATATGAAGGCTGGTCGGGGGTGTCCTCGTGACCTGCGTTGTGGTTGAACTTGACCAAGGGAAGTCCGCCGCCGTTGTCGACCTGAGCCGAAATCATGAAGCGAATCTTCTCAAGTGCCATCTCGGGGTCAAGGTGGATGATTCCCTGAATGTCCTGAACGGTGTCGCGATAGCCGTAGCCGTTTCTAAGTCCGCAGTAGATAAGAGATGCGGCTCTTGACCATGTAAATGTAATGAAGCACTGGTAGGAGTTCCAGACGTTAATCATGTTGTTGAACTCTTCGCTCGGGGTCTCAACCGAGAAGTTCTCGAGCTCTCCGTGCCAGTAGTCTATAAGCTCAGCAACTTCTTTGTCTACAAGACCCTCGGTCTCGTACTTTGCCATGATTTCGTTTGCGGCGGCGTTGTCTCTCTGACCGAGAATATAGATAAGTTCTTTGGTTTCTCCTGCTTCAAGAACGATATCCGACTGCAAGGCTCCGCAGGCGTTCGAGTTGTAGTTGAGCTCATTATTGCACTTGCCTGACTCAACAGCGATAGGATTGGCATAGGAGCGATAGCTTCCGATGAATGCGTCGGGAGAGCCGTTATAGGCGGTGACCTTCTCGCCAACGAGACCGAAGAAGCGCTCACGATGGTTCGAGCCTGTGCTGTCTTTACCCGAATTTTCATTGATATGCTGGAGAATCTTGTTGCCCTCGAAGGATGTTCTTGTTATAAAGAGTGTGTACTGGAGGTTGACCTGATCCTGCTCATAGTTGTTGTCGTTGGTGAATTCGACGTAGCCATAGAGGGAAAGCTTCTTCGGCTTGTCGGAATTGTTGGTAACCTTTGTGCGCCATACCTCATATGTAGCGTTCATCGGGACATAATAGGTTACTTCCGAGTGAACATCCGAGTAGTCAGCCGAAATGATGGTGTAGCCGGTGCCGTGTCTGCACTCGCTCTTGTACTGGTCAAGCGGCTTTCCGACCGGCTGCCAGGAAGCAGACCAATAATCTCCCGAGTCGTTGTCTCTTATGTAGACATATCTTCCGGGGAGAGCGATGTTTGTGTTGAAGCGATAGCGGATGATTCTGCCGTTTGCTCCGCTCTGAACAAAGCTGTAGCCTCCGGCGTTATTGGAGATGATTGCACCGTAGGCGGGTGAACCGAGGTAGTTACACCAGGGTGCGGGAGTGTCGGGCTTGGTGACGACATACTCCTTCTTTTCAAGGTCAAAATGTCCGTAATTCATGGATTTGGTGTCCTCCTGTACTTAAAATATAATTATAGGTAACATTAAGAGAATATAGTCAGCCCATATAAGGCTGACTATATTATAACATTCCAAAAACCACTTTACAAGGGGGTATATAAGATTTTATGCCGCCAAATCTTCGCCCGAGATAATCTCTGCCGCGTCAAGCATATTCTCGATAAAAATCCCATATCCCCGTGTCGGGTCGCTCACGAAAACGTGCGTGACAGCCCCGACAAGCTTGCCGTCTTGTATAATTGGACTTCCGCTCATTCCTTGAACGATGCCGCCGGTCTTCTCGAGCAATTCTGAATCAGTGACTTTTATAATAATATTCTTCGACTTCGCCGCCGAACTGAGAGTTACTCTTTCGATTTCGACTTCGAATTCCTGCGGGGTAGAGCCGTCGATGGTGGTTAAAATCGTCGCCGGACCGGTCTTTACCTCTGCCTTATAGGCAATCGGAATCGCTTCCTGCCGACTGGGATAGGTCATCGTCCCGAAAATCCCTTGTTCGCAATTAAGTTCAATCGTTCCCGAAGCAAGCCCCGAGACGAACGTCCCGTAAAGCTCGCCCGGGCAACCCCTTTCGCCTTTGTCGTATCCCGTTATAACGACGTCGACGATTTCGCCCGAGCCGAGCGGCAGTGTTGTCAGAGTGTCGCTGTCCGAAATCGGGTGCCCGAGAGCTCCGAAAATGCCAGTTTCCGGGTCGATAAACGTGAGAGTTCCCACGCCCGCCGTGCTGTCCCGAATCCAGAGACCGGCTTTGTAGACGCCTTCGGTCTCCGAATAAACGGGCGTGACGGTTACTGTGGAGCTCCTGCCGTTACGCATGATTTTAAAGACTATCGGTTCGCCGTCCGAATTTTCGATAATCTCCGACAATCTCGCCGAAGAATTCAGCTCTTCGCCGTTGGCACTCAGGATGTTGTCGCCTGCCATGATTCCCGCCTCCGATGCCGGCGAAACGCCCTCAGTGACCTCGGCGGTCTTGACGACCATAACGCCCTCTGTCAGTAGCTTCACCCCGACCGGCGAGCCTCCGGGAATCAGCATCTTGGCGTCGGCGTGAATGATTTTTGCACTCTTGACGGGAATCACACCGAAGAGCCTGATTTCGGCGTCGGTTTCCTCCGCTGTGGCGCTTCCCGCACTGGCGGCTATAACTTCGCCGTCGGGGATAATTTCTATATCAAAGAAGCAATCGACTGCCGCCGTGCCTCCGTCCGATAGATAATAAGTGTCGGGCAAAGCGGCGTCGTAATAGCCCACAGCTCCCATAAGTGTGAGCGAGATTATCAGGAATACCGCCGCAATGCCTCTTGTCAGCCTTCTCATAAGTTTAAAAAGTTCCTTTCCTCGTGTTTTCGGAAATAGTTTTTGCAGTAGCTCCGAAAATAATCAAGCATTATTTTCTTTGGAATTTCTCTTGCATAGAGATATCACATTGTGCTATAATAGAGCATAATGATTTTACAAAAATCAAGGGAGGCTTTTTTATGAGTAGTTTCTTCAGCTTTGTGGCGATGATTCTTTTCTTCGTGATTCTGATTGCGTTTGTGGTCACGATGGTTCGGAGCGGAGCCGAGACCTATCACCGCTCTACAGTCCCGCCGGCAAATGCTCAGGCGAAGGCGGTTTCAAAGAGAACCGAAACGCCTCCCGAAGGCTCAAAAATCAGTGGCGACCTTCACTTTGTGACGTTCGCTCTCGACAGCGGCAAGGAGCTTGAGCTCACCGTCACGCCAAATGAATACGAAACGTTGGAGTTAGACATAGAGGGCGAGCTCTACTATCAGGAAACGAGATTTTTGTCGTTCGAACCGAAGAAGATTCTGTAATGTCACTTAAGACGGAGGTTTAATCCCGATGAACAAGCTTAGATACGACGATTGGGCGTTTACAATCTTTCTGAAAATAGTTGCGTTGGTGGCATTTCTCTGGTCGGGATTTTTCTGGTCGGGAGTCACCATCATCAATTTTTATCAATTCAACACCGCTGAGTCGTATCGTGCAACCGGCTTCTTAATCGCGTCCATTCTTCTGCTAATTTCGATAATCCTGATGTTCCTAAGAATGTACATAATCCAGTTCCCGATTTGCGTTGTCGGGTCTGTAATTTATCTCGTTCAGGCGGGACAGCTCATCGACGTTATCGAGAGCTACACCACACGCTACATATTCGAAATCGTGATTCTCATCGCCTCGATAATTCTCTTCATGCTCCATCTTGCAAGAGTGATTTCGAAATCGATGGCGGAAAGCGAGAAGATTAACACGGCTCCCGCCGAGAGCATCATCGGCGACGGCGTAACCGTCAATTATCATGAAGCCGAAAAGCCGGAAAAGAAGCGCAAAAAGAAGAAGTCAAAGAAGGCTGAGCCTGAGACCGGCGAATAATTCTTAAGAATTCCGAATACTATATCAGAACAATACCCAACGGGGATTTGACATTATAATGACCAATACAACCGAAAATATAACAAAAAACAGTGCAATCGGCGTGTTCGATTCGGGGCTCGGAGGACTCACCGCCGTCCGTGAATTAACACGTTTAATGCCGCACGAAAATATAATCTACCTCGGCGACACCGCAAGGGTGCCCTATGGCACGAAAAGCCGCGAGACGATAACGAAGTATGCTCTTCAGGACTTCGATTTCCTGAAGCAGTTCGGAGTGAAGCTGACCATCGCCGCCTGCGGAACGGTCTCTTCCGTCGTCGACCCCGCCACACTCGAAGCCGAAGGGCTCTATACCGGAGTAATCCGACCGGCAGTGCTCGCCGCAATTAATGCCACCAAGAACGGCAAAATCGCCGTTATCGGCACATCGGCGACTATCAGAAGCGGAAGCTATAAGCGTCTCATAAACGAAATAATGCCCGAGGCGGAGGTTTACGAAAAAGACTGCCCGATGTTCGTGCCGCTTGTCGAGAACGGCTTTGTCGGCAGAGATAATCTTCCCTGCACGATGATAGCCCGGGAGTACCTCGAGCCGCTCAAGGAGACCGGCGTCGACACCTTAATCATGGGTTGCACGCACTATCCGATAATCGCCGACGTAATAGGCGACGTGATGGGCGACGGCGTGAAGCTGATATCGTCCGGCGGCGAAGCGGGAAGATATGCAAGCGGGCTCTTGAGCGAAAACAATCTTCTTTCGGACAGGGAAACCGAGGGCAAGGTGACGCTATACTGCACCGACAGCGTGGAGCTTTTCAGAGAGAACGCCGTGCACTTCCTCGGCGAGCTCGACAACGCCGAAATCAAAGGATGTACACTCGAATAAGGGGATAAACATGAAAGACGTAATGATAACAATAGTAAATTCGATGCTTGTGGATAAGAACGAGAAGCCGGACGTGACGGAGGTTATAACCGAGGGAAAGCTTGAGATGACCGAGACGGGTTGCGTTCTGAGCTATGACCTCGACCCCGAGGACGGCGACCAGCCGAACGGCTCCCACACCGACATGATTCTTGAGGGCAACACCTTCAACTTCGTCAGAACCGGTATGTACGGAGCGGATTTCCTCGTTGAGCCGGGAGTGAGAAATCAGACTCTTTACCGCATGCCCTTCGGGAGCATGACCGTCGGGGTTCTCGGGAAAGAGCTTAAATCCGACATTTCCGAGGACAAGGGGAGCATCACGGCGAAGTATGACATAGATTTCAACTCCGCATTGGTCGCCGGCTATGTCATGGAAATAAGCTACCGCACAATATAGAATAGTTTCGAGCTTTCTGGATACAATAGTGTTGCGTAAAAACGCATACTATTTGTGAAAGGAAGCTTGCTTTTATGATAAAGAAAATTTTGCTGATACTGACAGCGTTCGTACTCGCAGTCACGATGTTATCCGCTTGCACAGGCGACATGACCGACGGCGACGTTACCACCCGTAACACGACAGCGTCGACGACAGAGCCGACCACAACGCCCGTTACGACCACAGAAGGCGTAGCCGACTGGACAGGCTCCGACACCACCGACATCTCCGATGTCACCGGCACCGAAACCCCGACGGAGGGAATCGGCGGCAGTGAAAATTCCGACGCCGGAGAGGATGCCCTGAACGGGGATAATACTAACGGTAATGGGTTGTCGGATGGCATGTAACACAAATCCCCACAGATAACTGTGGGGATTTTCTTGACAATATAACTCTTGTATGTTACAATTATCGAAATTAATTTATGGAGAGGAAAATATGAAGCTTGTATACATAGTCGGCGATGCCGCGGTGGGGAAGATGACGGTCGGGCGGGAGCTCATGAAGACAACCGATTTGCGGCTCTTTCATAACCACATGACAATCGAACCGGTGCTCGAAATCTTCGGCGAATGGAACTCGGATGCCATCAAGGGCTTCCGTGATGTCGTGTTCCGTGAATACGCGAAGTCCGGCAAGTATGGGCTTATTTTCACCTACATGTTCGCCTTCAACCTGCCGTCCGAATACGAATATCTTCGGCATGTTGAAGAGGTCTGCCGGGAGAATGCCGAAAGTCTTGAAGTCTATTTCGTCGAGCTTGACGCTCCGCAGGAAATCCGAATCGAGCGAAACAAAACCGAAGCCCGCCTCGCGGCAAAGCCCTCCAAACGGGATTTGGAAGTTTCCGAAGCTCGTCTTCTTGATGACGATAAGCACTATCGCATGGTGAGCCACCCCGGTGAAATGGAAGCGATTTATGAGAATTATTTCCGAATCGACAATTCAAATATGCCACCCGAAGAGGCGGCGAAATTGATAAAAGAGCATTTTGGGCTGTAAACCCCTCAGTCGCCTTCGGCGCCAGCTCCCCTTTCAGGGGAGCCTTTTTGTATTCTGCACAAACTTTCGAGAGAACGAAAAAAGCCTCCCCTGAAAGGGGAGGGGGACCGGCGAAGCCGGTGGAGGGGTTTCCAAAGGCGTTACCTCATAAACAACCTTACCATCTTCTCATAAATCTTCTTGTACGGCTGATACCTCATCGGCAAATCTATCCACAGCTTCTTGTCGACGATGCTCTTGTAGTGGGTGAAGGTGTCGAAGCCGGTCTTGCCGTGGTATGCGCCCATGCCGCTTTCGCCGAAGCCGCCGAAGCCCATTTCGGTGGTGGCGAGGTGGATGATGGTGTCGTTGATGCAGCCTCCGCCGTAGCCTACCTGCGACGTGACTTTCTTCACGTTCTTTTTGTTCGTCGTGAAGAGATAGAGCGCCAAGGGATGCGGCATGTCGTTGATTTGTGCGATTGCCTCGTCGAGGTTCTCGTAAGTAAGTACAGGCAGAATCGGACCGAAAATCTCCTCCTGCATGACTTTATCTTCAAAAGTCACGTTCTCCATAACGGTCGGCTCTATCCGAAGAGTGTCGCTTTCAGCCCTTCCGCCGATGGCGACCTTCTCCATGTCCATCAGTCCGCAAAGGCGCTTGAAATGCTTCTCGTTTATGATTTTGCCATAGTCCCGGTTAATCAGCGGCGAGGTGCCGAACTGCTTCTTAATCTGGCTTCGGAGCTCGTCCATGAGCTTGTCCTTTATCGAAACGTCGCAATAGATATAGTCGGGCGCGACGCAGGTCTGCCCGCAGTTAAGATACTTTCCGAATACGATCCTCTTCGCCGCAAGCTTAAGGTTTGCGGTTTTGTCAACTATGCAGGGGCTCTTGCCGCCGAGCTCGAGAGTGACGGGAGTCAGATGCTCCGAAGCCTTCCTCATTACCTCACGCCCGACAGCTTGGCTTCCGGTAAAGAAGATGTAGTCAAAATGCTCTTCAAGCAGCGTTGTGTTTTCGGCTCTTCCTCCGGTGACGACGGCGACATATTCTTCGTTGAAGCATTCCTGCAAAATGGTCTTGATGACCTCGCTTGTATAGGGCGAATATGCGCTCGGCTTGACGACCGCTGTGTTTCCGGCGGCAATCGAATCTATGAGAGGGGAGATTGTGAGCAGGAAGGGATAGTTCCAAGGGCTCATAATGAGGGTGACGCCATAGGGCGACGGCTTTTTGTAGCTGTGGGCATGGAATTGCGCCAACGGCGTCGAAACCGTCTTCTCTTTCGCGTAGCTCTTGATGTGTGAGAGCATGTGGCTTAATTCGCTCAGGACCATTCCCGTCTCGCACATATACGATTCAAAAGCGCCCTTGCCGAGATCCATCTCGAGAGCCTTGTTGATTTCACCTTCGTGCCTCTGGATGCCGGCTCTAAGAGCCTTGAGCGCCGAGATTCTCACGCTTACGTCAAGAGTTTTTCCGGCTTTAAAGTATGCCCGCTGAGTGGCAACAATCTTTTGGATTTCAGTTTTTTCCATAGTCTTTCCTTTCTTATTCCATGACCTCGTAATAGAAGCGCTCGAGCTCCGATGCGTCCATCAGCACCGGGACGGGATAGAGGGGATTGCCCTCCTTGTCGGCGTATTTCGCAAGCTTCGGGATGTCCTCTTTCTTTATTTCGGGAATCTTATCGCCGATGCCGTAGCGAACCTTCATGTCCTTGATAGCTTGGATGAAAGCCTTCGCCGCCTCCTCGTCGGGAGTTTCGGCAGTCGCCAGGTTTGCGGCAATCGCAAGCTTATGGAGCTTCTTGTCAATCGTGTGCCCGTATGCCTCTAAAACATGTGGCAGTAAAATCGCATTTGCAAGACCATGCGGGACGTTATATTCTCCACCCAGTGAATGCGCCACAGCATGGACATACCCAACATAGGACTTCGTGAAGGCACAACCGGCATAGTAGGAAGCAGTGAGCATGTTTCTTCTTGCCTCGATATTCGAGCCGTCGGAATATGCGGTGTCAAGGTTCTCGAAAATCAGCTTGACGGCTTTCAGGGCTTCCTGTCTCGTCTGCTTGGTGGTCGAGCGACCGATGTATGCTTCGACTGCGTGCGTCAGGGCGTCCATGCCCGTTGATGCAGTGATGGATTTCGGAAGGCTCAGCGTCGTCTCGGGGTCGAGGACGGCATACTTCGGAATAAGTGGGAAGTCGTTGATGGCGTACTTGTGGCGGGTCTCCGAATCGACGATAACCGCCGCCAGAGTAGTTTCGCTTCCTGTTCCGGCGGTTGTCGGAACGGCGATTAAGAGAGGAATCTTTTTCCTGACTTTAAGGATGCCCTTCATCTTGTTCAGAGACTTCTTCGGTCGGGCGTATCTCGCGCCGAGAGCCTTGGCACAGTCCATGCTCGAGCCACCGCCAAAGCCGATGATGCAGTCGCACTTGTCCTTCTTGTAGAGCTCGAGTGCCTCGGCAACGTTTTGGGTTGTCGGGTTTGCAACGGTGCCGTCATAGAGGGAATAGGGCATGCTTGCCTGATTCAGAGCGTCAATCAGCGGATTCACGAGCCCGAGGCTCATAATGCCCTTGTCGGTAATGATAATCGGGCGGGTGAGATTCTGAGACCTGATTGTCTCGGGAATCAATCTCATACTTTTAATTATCTCGGGTTCGCGATACGGAAGAACCGGCAAAGCAATCCAGAGGCAGGTCTGAAACACCCTGCAATAAGCCTTCTTTATAAAATTCATAACGTGTACTCCTGTCCATAGAGTTTTATTCAATTATAATACTGTAAGAGGCATGTTGTCAAGCGATACAAAAAATCCTCCCGTTTCCGAGAGGATTGGAGCTAGTAGTCGGACTCGAACCGACGACCTGCGCATTACGAATGCGCTGCTCTACCAACTGAGCCATACTAGCGTTTGCACAACAAAGTATATTATAATCGCTGAACCCTGATTTGTCAACCATGGAGAGCCACAAAATTTTTTTCATCTTTTCTAAAAAACAATTTGCTATTGTCGGCGGAATGTGATATACTATCTATGATAACGTGGAAGTTGGGTATTCATGTCAGGTTTTGACGTGGTGCGTTACATATTTGTATTTTGAAAGGTTGGATATCATGTTTCAGGAAACTGTCAAGAAGCGCAAGCCTTTGCAGATTGTGGGAATAGTTGTTGTGGTGATTCTCGCGTTGGCGATTGTCAGCACATTCGTTGTGTACGGAATCTTCAAGGATTCCAATTCCGCACCGTCGATTTTCGGCAAGCGGGTGTACATTATGAGCGGAAGCGGCATGGAGCCGCGAATCCCTCAGGGTGCGGCGGTCTTCGTCGAGGAGGGAACTCTCCCCGAAAACGAGGGCAACGTAATTTTATGTAACATAGACGGAAAGCTGGCGCTCGTCGGCTATGTCGGCTCGCAGACGACCACTGCCGAGGACGGCACCGTCACCACGAGCTATATCGTCAAGTATGACAGCACCTCCGCCGATCAGCAGTGGACGGTCGACGAAGAGGACATAATCGGCAGAGCGGTTTCCTATGATACATTCCTTGGCGGAGTCATCACCTTCGCATCGTCAAAAGTCGGAATGCTCGTTATCGTGATTGTTCCCTGCGCGCTCCTGATTATCTATGAAGTAATAATGCTCATCCTTACCTCGAGGCAGAAGAAAGCCGAGCAGGAGGAGTTTGCCGCCGACATGAGCTTCGGCGATGTCGACGCCTTCAACATAAACCGCAGTCAGTTCCTTGATACCGAAAGCAGAACCTCGGGCGATTCCGTCCTTGATTTCGGCTTCTCGAGCGAGCAGACGGCGAAATCTTCGACTCCGAAGAAGGACGCGCCTCTCTTCGATTTCGGAGATTTCACACCGAAGTATACTCACACCGAGGCGGAAGAGCCGACAGCCACCGAGACCGAGCCCGTAGCAACGGCAGAGCCCGAAAAGCCCGCAGAAGAGCCCTTCGTATGGCGCTCGGTTACGAGCACTCCCGCACCGAAGGCAGTTGAACCCGAGCCGACAGTTTCTGCCGAACCTTTAGCGGAACCCGAGCCCGTCGTCGAGCCTATTGCCGAGCCTGAACCGGTCGCAGAGCCCGAACCCGTTCCGACCGTCGCCGAGACCGCAACAAAGCTTGACGAAGTCGCGAAGTCGCTCTCATCCAACGAGCCCGCACAGGCGACATCCTCAAGAATCGACGAGCTTATCAAGCTCCTTGAGGAAGAGAAGCAGAGACTTGCGAACTCGGACAAGAAATAACATAGCAGTAGTGAAGCCTTCCGGAATCCGGGAGGCTTTTAAATTTTCAATTCCTGAAAATTGTTGACAGATAAACACAGCAATAGTATAATAGAAAGAAAAAGATAGGAGAAATAATTATGAAAAGATTATCAGCACTGATTTGTCTTGTGCTGGCGTTCGTGCTATGCCTGACCGCCTGCGCCGACAAGTCCGAAACCCAAGAAAACACCACGGAAGTCACCGAAGCTACTACAGAAGCCACCACCGAAGCCACCAGAGCTACCGCCGCCCCATACACAACAACAGCCTATCAGAAAATCGACAACGGCGACGGCACGGCATACCTCTTCTACGGAACTTTTACCGACACATGGGAGCAGAACACCGAGGGTACTCTGATTCTCTATGAGAATTTCGAGCCGGTAGATTATGAATACGGCGATGCGCCGTGGTTCAATGACAGGCAGTTCATCTATTCGGTTGAGATTCAGGACGGCGTGGATTCTATAGGGAACTATGCCTTTTACTGGTGCATGAATCTTACTGACGTCGAGATTCCCGATAGTGTGACACGGATAGGCGAGTCGGCTTTCTATGCCTGTTACGCAATAGAGGAAATTACAATTCCCGACAGTGTTACTGTAATCGGAGAAAATGCGTTTGCGAGTTGCGAAAGCCTCGTTTCTATCACAATCCCGGACAACTTTACGGCGATACCTGAGGATATGTTTTGCATGTGTAAAAGCCTTGAAGAGTTCGAGATTTCAGACAAGATTACAAGTATAGGTGGTGGCGCTTTTTCGTATTGCTATAGTCTCAGAGATATGACGATTCCCGCAAGTGTCACCGAAATTGGAGAAGGAGCCTTCTATAACTGCAAAAGTCTGACCGGCATCATGGTCGATGAGAATAACCCAAGCTATGCCGATGTCGACGGGGTGCTTTTCGATAAGGACATAACCGAGCTTATCTGCTATCCTCTCGGCAAGTCCGGCACGGATTATGAAATCCCCGACGGCGTCACGACGATAGATATGAATGTGTTTGAAAAGAACGAGACGCTTGAGAGCATCACAATCCCGAAGAGCGTGACGTTTATAGGTCAGTTCGCCTTCTGCCAGTGCCCGAATCTCACCGACATCTATTACGAGGGCACCGAAGCCGAGTGGAACGAGATAACCCTCGAGAAGTATTATGACTACCAGTCGGAGTTTACGGTGCATTTTGGGGGATGACAGGGTACATTTCCCTGAAAAATATTTTTTGAAAAAGGTTGATTTCTGTCTGCGGATTGTGTATAATGTAATTGAAGGTGGAGCTATGCTCCGCACTTTCAAAGCGGTGATTCTCTACCATCAAGTGAGAACGAAAAAAGCGGCGAGTCTCTGCCATCAAGTGAGAACCTGAAAAAGTCGGCGAATCCCTGCCGATTGCGAAATGGGACCGGAAAAGTGGGGACGAGTAATCGTCCCCATTTTAGTTTACAATACGTTTTACATTGGAGAATATGACATGAGGCTGTACCACATGATTCCCGTTCCCGACAGTGCGCTTATAATGATTGATATCAATCAGGAAGCCGACACCAGATATAAGCGGCTTTTGCAGAATCAGTACAGAGCACTTAAAGCCGATTTGAACGCCATAGAGAAAACGGCGAGAGAGCTAAGAACGCTGATACTTACAGCCGATTCGGAGCTGAGAGAATACGACATACAAGTAAAAGCAAGATGCTGTAACCTTGCGCTTTTAGAGTCGGTTTATGCGGAATATGAACTGCCGGAAAAAGTCTTGATTACGGAGAGATGATATGCAAAAAAAGCATCGAAATATAATCATAATTCTGTTCGCCGCTGTGTTTGCGGTGGCGGTTGTTGCAGGAGTGGCAATCCGGGTTTCGCAGAACGACAGCCTCGAGGTTGTCTCGCCCGATGTCACTCTGACGACCGAGGATGAGGCGGAAGTGACTTCTGTCACAGAAGCAACTACTGAAATCACAACCGAAGCCACCACGGCTCCGACGACCGTCACCACAGAGGCGACCACCGAGCCGGTTCCCGAGGAAGAGCCGGAGGAGAGCGGCGAGGTCGTTATCGCCATCGGCGGGGACACGTCGATTGATTCCGAATTTGCGGACGCCTGCTACAGCTGGGGCGTAGACTACCCTTGGAAAGAGGTCAGCGACATCTTCAGCGCCGCCGACATTGCGATTGTGAATCTTGAGACCTGTGTCAGCGACACCGGCGAATCGGAAAAGCCGGAGGGCTACGGCTTCAGGACGCCCCCTGAAATGCTCGAGGGCTTCGTGAATGCCGGAATCGACATCGTGAACCTTGCGAACAACCACACGAGGGACTTCGGCTACGACGCGCTTCTCAACACGTTTGAAAACCTCACGAGCTACGGCATCGAATACTTTGGAGCAGGCTATGACAAGGACGACGCAGAGGGGCTTCTTGTGAAAGAGGTAAACGGCGTCACAATCGGTTTCGTCGGGTGCAACAAGGTTTATCTTTCGTCCGACTGCGCCGCTTCGGAGGACCACGCCGGAATCAACATGGTCTATGGCATGGACGACGAACGGACACAGGACTTCCTCGCGAAAATCGCCGAATACGATTCGCAGGTCGACGTTCTCATCGTCTTCATGCACTGCGGCACCGAGGAGACCTTCGACGTCAGCTCCTATCAGAAGGAGCTCGGGCGCGCCCTTATCGACAACGGTGCGGACATCGTAATCGGCGGGCACTCGCACACCCTGCAACCGATAGAATTCTACAACGGCAAGCCGATTTTCTACAGCATCGGTAATCTCATATTCTGGCACGTCGACGACGATATCGACGGGCTTACCTGCATTTTCAACATCACCGTCGACAAGGACGGCTTCAAAAGCCTCACGATAAACCCGCTGTTCATCAAGAATTACAAGGTTTACTTGCTTGTGGAGGGCGAGGGTACATACGCTTCCCGCTACCGCCAGATTATCGACCTCATGAATGAGCTGTGCCTTGGCTATGGCATCCAGTTCGATGATGATGGGGTGATGTATTTTATAGATGATACAGAATGACAACAGAAAGGAAAGATATACAATGCAGCACGAAATAGTAATAATAATCGACTTCGGCGGGCAGTATAACCAGCTCATCGCAAGACGTGTGCGTGAGGCGAACGTCTATTGCGAGGTTGTGCCCTACCGCAAGGTCACGATGGACATGCTCAGATCCGAGAATCCCGTCGGAATCATCTTTACCGGCGGACCGAAGAGCGTTTATAAGGACGATTCGCCGTCCGTTTCCCCCGAGATTTTCGAGCTCGGAATCCCTGTCTTGGGCATCTGCTACGGTGCACAGCTCATGGCGCATCTTTTGGGCGGAGAGGTCGCGACCGCACCCGTCAGCGAATACGGCAAGACCGAGACGGAGTTTTCGGCGGAGTCGGTTCTCTTCAAGAATCTCCCCGAAAAGTCAATCACTTGGATGAGCCACACCGACTATATAAAGAGCGTCCCTGAGGGGTTCGTGACGACCGCGCACACTGCCGTCTGCCCGACTGCGGCGATGGAATGTGCCGAGCGCAAGCTCTATGCCGTGCAGTTCCACCCCGAGGTCAACCACACCGAGAACGGCTTTGCGATGCTCCGGAGCTTCCTTTACGATGTATGCGAGTGCAAAGGCGACTGGACGATGGAGAGATACGCCGAGACCGCAATAGCCGAGCTTCGCGAGAAAATCGGCGACAAGAGAGTGCTCCTTGCGCTTTCCGGAGGAGTCGATTCCTCCGTCTGCGCGGCACTTCTCTCGAAGGCAGTCGGAAGCCAACTGACCTGCATTTTCGTCGACCACGGCTTCATGAGAAAGAACGAGGGTGACGAGGTCGAAGAGGCATTCGCCGACTGGGAGGTCAATTTCGTCAGAGTCAACGCCAAGGACCGCTTCATGGCGAAGCTGAACGGCGTTTCGGCTCCCGAGCAGAAGAGAAAGATTATCGGCGAAGAATTTATCAGAGTCTTCGAGGCTGAGGCTAAAAAGATAGGTCACGTTGAGTACCTCGCGCAGGGCACCATCTACCCCGACGTTATCGAGTCGGGAGCGGGCGATGCCGCCGTCATCAAGAGCCACCACAACGTCGGCGGTCTCCCGGATTACGTCGATTTTGAGGAGATTATCGAGCCGCTGAGGATGCTGTTTAAGGACGAAGTAAGAGCTCTCGGCAGAACCCTTGGGCTCTCGGACAAGCTCGTCAACCGCCAGCCCTTCCCGGGACCGGGTCTCGCAATCCGAATCATCGGCGAAATCACTGACGAGAGGCTCACAATCCTTCAGGACGCCGACTGGGTCTTCCGCGATGAGCTTGCAAAGAGCGGCGTCGACATGGACCTGAGCCAGTTCTTCGCGGTCCTGACGACCATGCGCTCTGTCGGAGTCATGGGCGACGGCAGAACCTACGACTACACCCTCGCCCTCCGCGCCGTCACGACTCAGGACTTCATGACCGCCGACTTCGCCAAAATCCCCTATGACGTCTTAGAGCGTTGCTCGTCAAGGATTATCAACGAGACCAACGGGATTAATCGGGTCGTGTATGATATTACTACCAAGCCGCCGGCTACTATTGAGTGGGAATAATCGCTAAGGAACCATAAACCCTTTAGGGATGCGGTTTTATAGGCTATAAATCCCTCGTTGATAACGTTTTGATAAGAACTTTTGATTTGTCATTATCGGACAAATATCAAGAGGCTTGTGAGTGAGGAACAATTTCTCTCACAGAATCCATATTGTCATAAAACCCCGTACGGATGAAAAATCATCTGTGCGGGGTTTGTTGTTTTGTATGTTATTTGAAAGCGTCCACAAACAAATCGCTTAACTCCTGTGAAGGCACACTTGCCCACCTTTGCGATTTGTCCTCTGCCGGGAATGTGTAACGCCAATGGTCGTATTCCTCTTTGCTGATTTCGCCGTTTCTGTACTTTTCAGCCTGTTCAGCCCAAGCGGAAAGCATCTTAAAAACGGACTCGTCCAATGTTCGCTTTGTGCCGTCGAAAATGAGATGCACTTCGTAATCGTTCTTTTCGACTCTAACGCCATGCAGGTCTTCGATGGCAAACAACGTATGGATAAAGCCGAGATTCGAATCTATATCGGGAACCTGCAGAGCCAGAGGAGAAACCTCCAATACTTTTGCAAGTGCCGTTATCAGGTTATCTTTCGGAGTTCTTGACCCCGATTCATATTGAGCCATGCGAATGTCAGCGGTTTTTTGTGAGAACCCCACGGCTTGACCGAGCTTCTTTTGCGTCATGCCACGCAGATTGCGGAAAAAGCGGATTCTTTCACCGATTGCCATTGTACTTCACTCCTTGATATATAATACAATGATTATAGCAGATACGTTTAGTATAAGTCAAGAGAAATCAAACAAAAAAGTTTAAGTTTTTCTCAAAAGCCTCTTGACATAACTGATTTTGCTTAGTATAATAGGAATATAAGCTTAAACAAAATCGCTTAAGTAGAACGGAATAACTGTCGCACATCACAGTAATGGTGTGTCCGCCCGGGCAAATCGGATGGCGGTCAGAAAGAAATCCGACACTAAATAACACCCTATGTCCAAAATGTAAAAACAAAAATGAAAGGAGATGTCCAAGATGTCAAATAGCGTATTTATGAAGGTTGACGAAGTAGCGGAGGAGTTGGGAATTTCCGAATCCTATGCATACAAAGTCATCCGAGGACTCAATGAAGAACTGGATGCCAAGGGATTCCTCACGGTTTCCGGTCGGATTAGTCGTCAGTATTTTTACGAAAGAATTTATGGCGGAGAAAGGAAGTTGAACAATGCCAGCGTACAGAAATAAGGAAAATGGTTCTTGGTATGTAATGACCAACTACACCGAAGTTGCGGGAGAACACAAGCAGAAGTGCAAGCGCGGATTTACCACAAAGAGGGAAGCCCTTGAATGGGAGCGAAAATTCCAGATGCAGAGAGACGGCAATCTGAATATGACTTTTGCCGACTTTGTCGAAATCTACGACAGGGACATGGGAAACCGTCTTAAGAAAAGTTCTTTGAAGACGAAGAAAAACATTATTGAAGGCAGAATTTTGCCGTACTTCGGCAAAAAGAAGCTCAATGAAATTACGGCAAAGGATGTGAGAGCCTGGCAGAATGAGATGCTTGCCTATCGTGATGAAAACGGAAATCCGTACTCATCATCCTATCTCAAGACTTTGCACAATCAGCTATCTGCTATCTTCAATTACGCTGTGAAGAACTATGATTTGCATAGTAACCCTGCCGCCAAAGTCGGAAATATGGGTACTGAGGAGCGAAAGGAAATGCTCTTCTGGACTAAAGAGGAGTATTTGAAGTTCTCTGAGGTTATGATGGACAAGCCAATATCATACTACGCTTTTCAGATGCTTTATTGGACGGGAATGCGAGAGGGTGAGCTTCTGGCACTGACACCGGCGGATTTCGACTTTGAAAAGGGAACCGTCAGGGTCAACAAAACCTATCAGCGTCTGGACGGGCAAGACATGATTACGTCTCCAAAGACCAAGAAAAGCAATCGTACGATCCAGATGCCTGAATTTCTTTGTACGGAGATGCAGGAGTTCATCAGAATGCAGTACGGATTGAAGGAAACCGACCGTGTCTTTACTGTGACCAAGCATTATTTGCATCATGAAATGGAGAGAGGAGCAAAAGAAGCCGGTGTCAAACGTATCCGAATTCATGACCTACGGCACAGTCACATCAGCTTGCTGATTGATATGGGCTTTTCGGCAGTGGCTATTGCCGATAGGGTAGGGCATGAAAGCATTGAGATTACATACCGTTATGCTCACCTGTTCCCGTCTCAACAGCAGGAGATGGCAAGGCAACTTGATTCTTTGAATAAGGAAGGAGATTGAGAAGTATGTCAGCTAAGAATTTAGACAGGAAGAATCGCTTCCGCAGTATCACCGTAGGATTCCGTGTGTCTCCCGAAGAAAATGAGGAGTTGAACAGAGCCGTCGCTTTGTCGGGGCTACCGAAGCAGGAATATTGCTATCGCAGATGTATGGAGCGTGAAGTGGTTGTTCAATCGAATCCGAGAGTGCAAAAGGCACTGAGAAAGCAAATGGAGTTTATTCTTGCGGAGCTTCAGCGGATTGCCGCCGGAGAAGATGTCCAGAGTGAGCTTCTGGATACAATCAACCTGATTGCCGTCATTATGGACGGATTGAAAGGAGGTGAATCCGGTGAATGAAATCTACAGAAAAGAAATGACCGCCCTTGATACACCTATTGCCGTAGGTGAGGGGCAGTCATACAAAAAACATTCTTCTGAAAGTATACCTGATTGGGGTTCAGAAGTCAAGAGCTTTGGTGAAAGTTTGGATGATTGGGACAAGGAAATGTTGCGAATATCCAATCCCGGTTATCTTAAAACGGTATCCATGACTGAGCTTTACGAAACAGTTTACATGAGCAAGCCGCCTTTAATTGACGGCTTGCTGAACACTGGGACTTATCTGTTTGTCGGTGCGCCGAAGCTCGGCAAAAGCTTCCTGATGGAACAGCTTGCCTATCACATAAGTACCGGAACACCATTGTGGGGTTATCAGGTCAGAAAAGGAACCGTTTTGTACCTTGCACTTGAAGATGACTACCGTCGTTTGCAGAAGCGACTATACCGTATGGTCGGTTCGGATGGAAGCGACAATCTGTTTTTTTCGGTGGATGCAAACAAGCTCGGCGACGGTCTTGACGAACAGCTTGCAAGATTTATGCGTGAGCATCCTGATACCAATCTCATAATCATCGACACTCTTCAAAAGGTTCGAGAGGTCGGCGGTGACAGCTATAGCTATGCAAATGACTATCAGATTATTGCGAGGCTGAAAAGCTTTGCGGATGCAAACGGTATATGTCTATTACTTGTGCATCACACCAGAAAGCAGAATGCCGATGACAAATTCGACATGATTTCCGGCACCAATGGTTTGTTGGGAGCTGCTGACGGTGCTTTTCTTCTCACCAAGGAGAAACGCACAAGCAATACCGCTGTTCTCGAAGTGTCCGGCAGAGACCAGCAGGATATGAAGCTCCACCTTGTCAGAAATGAGGAAACCCTTGCGTGGGAGCTTGAGCGAACGGAAACGGAACTCTGGAAAGCTCCGCCTGAACCGGTGCTTGAGGAGGTAGCAAAACGAATCACGGCAGATATGCCGAAATGGGTCGGCAGTCCCACAGAGCTTGCCGCTTTTCTTGGCGTTGACCTGAAAGCTAACGCCTTGTCGCTGAAGCTGAATGTAAATGCCGGACGATTGCTCAATGAGTACGGTATTCGCTATGAAAGCAAACGCTTGCACGATGGGCGTAGGATAAGGCTATCCTACGCCAAGCGTGACGATGTGTGACGGTCGTGTCGATGTTTTTGGAAGTGGGGCGGTGTTAAAAACACCGTCACCATCGACACGGATCGTCACGGAAGTTTAGGGAAAGCAGACACGGGCTGACCGCCGGATTGATGACTACTATGAAAAGATTCGCTCAGGCAAACAGGAAAAGCCTTTCCACGAGATAATCATACAGGTAGGCAACTGCGAGGACATGAATGCAACCGGTGAGAATGCCGAGCTTGCAAAGACCATTTTGGATGAATACCATGTCGGTTTTCAAAAACGCAATCCGTATTTGAATGTCTTCTCCGCCCATCTCCACATGGACGAGGGAACGCCGCACTTGCACATCGACTTCGTCCCGTTCACCACCGGAAGTAAGCGAGGACTTGACACGAGAGTGTCCCTGAAACAGGCTCTTGCGAACGAGGGCTTTGTCGGCAAGGGCAAAGGCGAAACGGAATGGGCGGTGTGGGTTCGTTCCGAGAAAGAACAGCTCGCAGAGATTATGCAGAGCCACGGCATCGAGTGGGAGCAGAAAGGCGAACACAGGGAACATCTCAGCGTGCTTGAATACAAGCGAACAGCGCACGCAGGAACTTGCAGAACTGACCGAGCAGACTCAATTTTACTTTCCACCGCCGCCAAGAAGTTCTATGCTCAAGAAAAGAAGGAACTGAAGCTCCAGAAGGCACTCGATTCGGCAAACAAGACAGTTGGTGAGCTGAAAGCGGAAAACTCCTCACTCAGGGATGAGCTACTTAAGTATAAGTCCGTACGGAATGGGCTGAATACAAAAGAATTTGAGAAAGAGAACGAGCGACTGCGGGGAAAAGTCCGGATGTATGAGGATGCGATTTCGAGGAATGATTTGTGGGAATTGTTCACGAGGGAAAGGACAAACGCTCGTGAGAACTGTAAAACGAGGTAAAAATGAAAAAATGTGAAGATATAATCCTCTAAAATGGACTATAGAAGATTGAAATTGCAAAGCGATTGTGATATAATATAAATTGTCGAAGTGTTTTTGCAAAAACGCTTGCGAAGTATCAAGAATGTAGAAAGGCAGATGAACGGTTATGGAATCTTCTCGATGCAGAGTTGAAAATATGAATGATATAGATGTACCAGAGGAGTCTATCCGTTTGTTTGACAGCGAGCTACTGGATATTTTGCTGATTGACCGCACCACAAGGAAAAATATAATCTGGGCGACAAGTGACTATTCTTCTAATGGAATCTGTTTTGACGAACAGGACGAAATCACCCCTGATTTAGTAACGGGGGTATATGCCGATTTGATACAACCACGAATTGCAAAGCCGCAGAATGCACAGAGCGGTCGTACGAGAGATAAAGCCGAAGTGTTCACTCCGTCATGGATTTGCAACAAGCAAAATAACTTAGTTGATGAGGAATGGTTCGGAAGACCCGACGTTTTTAATACGGAAGATGGAGTTAAGTGGTCGGCAACTGAGAAAGCAGTGTTGTTTGATGGCATAAAAAAGAATTGGTGTGACTATGTAGATGCACAAAGACTTGAGATTTCCTGCGGGGAAGCTCCTTATCTTGTGAGCCGTTACGACACAGTTACCGGAGAAAGAATACCCCTTGATCAGCGCATAGGTCTTCTTGACAGGAAGATGCGGATTGTCGGCGAAAACACCGATACCGCAGAAGATTGGCTCAAGTGGAGTCAGAGAGCGTTTGAAAGTATTTACGGTTATGAGTATCAAGGGGATAATTTGCTTCTGGCGAGAGAGAACCTTCTCTATACATATATCGATTACTACAAGGAACGCTTTGGACAGTGCCCAAGTATGACGTTATTGAAGAACATAGCAAAAATCATCTCGTGGAATATTTGGCAGATGGATGGGCTTAAATATGTCGTGCCTTTGAGCTGTAAGCCGGTAGAGGATTTTCAGATGAGCTTGTTTGAAGATTTCGGTGAAGATGATGAAACGCTTGCGCAACCGTCAAATGCTTGTCCCGGGTGTGCGAGAGGAAATATATACGAGCATACGGGAATCTATTGCAAAATCATGGATTGGCGTTCAAAGACAAGTGTGCAATTCATTTCAATGATGAAGGGAGGCAAACACCGTGAATGGTTATGAGAGTACATTCGACTACAAACTGATTTACATATTCGCTATACACGATGAGCCTCATAAGGGTCTGTTAAAAATCGGCGAGACGACTCTTGACAGTAATCTCGGTCAGAAACAGCTTCCTCCGAATTGTGATGCGCTCAACAGCGCCGCCCATCATCGAATCAAACAATATACTCAAACTGCTTTGATAGAGTATGACTTGCTCTATACAGAGCTTGCGGTTATACCTATTACCATGAATGATGGTTCTCAGATGACAAAGTCGTTCAGCGATGACGATGTCCATTACGTTCTCGATAACTCAGGGTATCGTTGTCAGAAATTCCATGATAACGGCTATGATTCAGAATGGTATGAAGTGGATTTGCAAACGGCGATTAACGCTATTCATGCATTTAAAGATGGACGAGATCATCTTTACGCCTCAGAAAAGAGTATACCTTCAACCGGCGAAGCGAAAGAAAAAATCAAGAAAAAGATTACGCTCAGAGACGAACAGCAGGATGCAGTCATCCGGACGCTTGCCGCTTTCAAGAAAGGCGACACTATGCTCTGGAACTGCAAGATGCGCTTTGGCAAAACCGTATCTGCCTATGAGCTTGTTCGTCGTGCCGGATTCCAGAAGACTATTGTTGTTACACATCGCCCTGTTGTCGAAGAAGGTTGGCAGAAAGACCATGACCTTATTTTCGATGAGGACAGCAAGCATCTGTTTGTTACAAAGAAAATCAACGGCTCGGAATATGAATATGATGCCTCCATAGATTCGGAAAACAACCGCATTCTCAAGAATTATGCGAGCAAGGGAGAATCGTTCGTTTACTTTGCCTCTATGCAGGATTTGAGAGGTTCGGAGATTGCCGGAGGAAAGTTCCGCAAAAACGAAGCTGTCTTTGATATGGACTGGGACTGCATTATCTATGATGAAGCCCATGAAGGCACACAGACCGAAAAAGGACAAACTGTTCAGGAACTCTTGGAAAAGCCCAAGAACGGCAAGAAGCCGAAGGTGCTTTCTCTTTCCGGCATACCCTATAACATTCTTGAGCAATACGATGACAATGTTTATACATGGGATTACGTCATGGAGCAACAGCGTAAGAAGGAGTTTGCCGAGCAACATCCCGGTGAGCATAACCCTTATGCAGACTTGCCTGAAATGCGTATTCTCACATTTGATTTGAACAAATCCATGCCGACATCCTACCGTTATGAGACGGAGGATATGGCTTTCAACTTCCGTGAGTTCTTCCGCACATGGACCGGCGATTTTGCACAGGACTTAAGACAGATCCCTGACGGAGCGAAAGTTGGCGATTTTGTACACGAAGCCGACGTTAACGCATTCTTGGATTTAATCTCAACCGAGGACCCTGACACTAATTTCCCGTTTGCAAGCAATGAACACAGAGATTTGTTCAGGCACACATTCTGGATGGTTCCCGGCGTCAAGGAAGCCCGTGCGCTCAGTGAGCTTCTCAGAAATCATCCTGTATTCCAAAACTACGGCATCGCCAATGTTGCCGGAGACGGAGACCAAGAGGAAAAATATGATGATGCCCTGAAAAAGGTTCAGGACACCATCCGTACACACAAATTCTCTATTACCATTTCATGTGGCAAATTTACGACCGGCGTTACCGTTCCTGAGTGGTCTGCTGTTATGATGCTGACCGGCTCGGCTTCGACTGCGGCGGCAGGCTATATGCAGACTATCTTCCGTGTTCAGTCTGTCGGTTGTGTTGACGGCAAGCAGAAGGAAGTTGCCTATGTCTTTGACTTTGCCCCAGACCGTGCGTTGAAGGTTCTTTCTGAGGTTCACAGTCTCTCGAAGCACGGCAGACTCAGCGACGGCGAAGCAAAGAAAGCTTTGGGCGAGTTCATCAACTTCTGCCCGATTATCTCCGTTGAAGGGAACAAAGATGCAGGCATATGACGTGTCGAAGATGATGCGCCAGATAAAGAAGATAACCGTTGACAAGGCTGTCAAATCCGGCTTTGACGACGAGTCTATCTACAATGAAGGTGTCGGAATTGTTATGGACGAATCCGATGTCAAGATATTCCAGAAGCTTGCGGACGTCGTCAGCGGTCAGTCGAAGGCAAAGACCCAGACGAAGGTCATTATCAACAATCAGGGCTTGACGAACGAGGAATACAATCAGGCTGAAAAGGCAAGCAACAAGCCGAAGCGCCAGCGTACACCAGAAGAAGAGGAGGCACTGAGAAGGCTCAAAGAAGCAAAGAAAGAGCAGGAAAAGGTTATCAGGCTTCTTCGTGCTGTTTCGATTCGTTTGCCTATGCTCATTTACGGTGCAGACGTCGAATTGGACGAGAACATCGGAATGGCTTACTTCATCGAGCGTGTGGATGATGAATCGTGGAAAGAATTTATGCCCGACGGCGTCAGCAAGGATTTGTTCCGTCAGCTCCTCAAGTATTACGATGAGGACGTTGTTGTGGGTGCAGGTCTTCGAATCAGACATCTGGCGAAAGCGGCGGACGAGCTTCCGCCTACCCGTCGTGTCCAGAGAATCGCTGAGATATTTGCAACATTCAGAAATCCCGACAAGGAAACTGTTTTAACTCCATGGCGTGTTGTAAATATGCACATGGGCGACTGCATCGGCGGATACAACTTCTACAAGGAAGGCTATCCGCAAGGAAGCGACGGACTTCTTGAAACTCCCCGTCTTATCGACAACGGCGAGGTCACGGAAGACATCTTCCTTAATCTCGAAGTCCGCATTCTTGAGATGAACTCAAAATCGGGACTTTATCCGCTGTACCTCACCTACAGCCTCTATGCCATGAAGCTCTCAAAACCTGAAAGTCAAGTCTCGCTTGAAGAAGCCCAGAAACTCTGGCAGGAGACTCTCGAAGAAAACATCTATGTCCTCTGCAAGACCAAGATGGCAGTAAGCATCACCCGCCGCACCCTCGCCGGTTACCAAGACAACTGGCAAGTCAACGCCGTCTGCCTCCCGCATCTCATAGATGATATGCAAGACAAGCCAGATCGTATAACCAAGAAACTTACTAATCCAAATACATGGCAAAAGGAAGGCGATAGAATGAAATTCGACGCTATAGTAGGCAACCCACTGTATGCTGTAGAAGCGGCAGGTGCAGGACGACAAGCTACGCCAGTATACAACTTGTTCATAGAGCAAGCTAAGGATATGAATCCTAAATACATATCCATGATAACTCCTTCCAGATGGTTCTCTGGTGGTATGGGTTTGGATGATTTCAGAAGCAATATGATGGAAGATAGACATCTCGCAAAGATTTATGACTTTACTAACTCGAAAGATTGCTTTGTGGGAATAAGCATTAGTGGCGGAGTTTGCTATTTCTTGTGGGATCGAGATTCAGATGGAGATTGCCAATTTACGAATATCACGAACAATGAGATGGATGTTGCAACACGTCCGTTGAACGAGTTTAAGACGTTAGTTCGTTACAATAAGGCTGTTTCCATTATTCGTAAAGTGCAAGCAAGAAATGAACAGCTTTTATCTGATATTGTAAGCCCATTAATGCCTTTTGGACTGTCTACTAGCTATCGCGGTAGAGCTACAAAGAGTGAAACTGATAGTCTATCTCTGTACGCGAGTGATGGAGTATCATACATTAGTGAGTCTGAGATAAACAAGGGACAAGAGCTAATATATGCGTACAAGATAATTGTCAGTAAAACAAGCGCAGAACACGCTGGCGAACCAAGCAAAGACGGCAATTTCAAGGTTATCCCTTCGTCGATGAAAGTAATGGTTCCGGGCGAAGTTTGTACGCACTCGTATTTCTTGATTGGTAATTGGAATGATGCTGAGACCGCTGAGAATGCACTTACATATCTTAAAACAAAATTTGCTACCTTTTTGGCTCCTATGCCCGAGGCGAAGCCTCCCAAGACAGCGACCTCGACTTTCTAGTATTCGGAGGAAGCCTCTTCAAGCTGACCCGAATCTTCTCTCTTGCGGAAGACCTACGCAAAGCCTTCGGCAAAGACGTAGATGTCTTCGAAATTCACGAGGTCAATGCGGACAGTGAGTTTTACCGGAATGTTATGAAAGAGAGGCTGAAGGTGGCGTGAAGTATTCGGATAAATAATCCGTAATCTATAAATAACTAAGATAGGAGTAAGCACTGTGGGACTAAGATATAGAAAAAGCATTAATTTGGGCATGGGCTTCCGTGTTAATCTCAGCTCAAGTGGCATTGGATATAGTTGGGGCACAAAAGGATACCGAATCACAAAAACTGCAAGTGGTAAAACAAGGCAGACTGTCTATATACCTGGAACTGGCATCAGCTATGTCGAAGAAAGTGGCGGTAAGAGAAAAACAAGTAACGCTCCTGCTCAGAAGGACAGGGCAACTCTTATTGCAGAAAATTTTCACGACATTGAAGAAGTTACTTCTGCAAGCGCTACGATGTTACAATCTGAAGCATAAAAAGAGCTATCTTCACAAACCAAGAAAATACAAATACTTGTGTATGGTATTATCGTAGCAACACTAATTCTATCCATTTTATCAGGACTCCCAATGATTTTTGTAATTGGATTTATTGTTGCACTTGTTTTAGGTATGAAATTCAGACCATCTGTCGAATACAGTTTTGATAATGAGCAACAGGAAAGATGGAATGAAATATCTGAAGCCTGGCGTGACGTTGCAAAAAGTTGCGATTTACAGGAAATAACACTTCACGCAAAAGTAAACGATCCACGCACTAATGCTGGTATTAAAGAATCTATTGACACCTCAAAAATGAAAGCAGGAAAAACGTTGCCATGGTTTATGAAAACTAACGTTACTCCTGTCGTTTTCACAATGAAGAAGCACACCCTGGCTATTATGCCCGATCGTCTTTTAGTTTTCCAAGGAGGGCTCGGTGCTGTTGATTATAGCGAGGTTAAATTTGATCTGTTTATACAAGGCTTCCTTGTTGAAGGAAAGACGCCTAAAGACTCAGAGTTCATACAATATGTATGGAGATATGCCAATAAGGATGGTAGCAGAGACAAACGATACTCAAATAATAGTCAATACCCTATTATGAAGTATGGCAAGATTTTTATCTCTTCTAACAGTGGTCTAAACATCCAATTTCTCTGTTCAAATGGTAATGCCGTCGATAACTTAAACTCTGTGCTAGAAAAATATTCTTTGATTTGACTCTTATCACTTTTTAATTTTTGGAGGTGTTCCGATGAATAAAATACTCAGTTTGCAGGAGATTGCCAATATCGTCAAGCCGATTGCGGAGAAGTATGGGCTTCGTGCTGTATATCTTTATGGCTCATATGCTCGTGGTACGGCAGACGAAGAGAGCGATATTGATTTGATAGTAGACACAACAGGGACTTCTATCAAGGGGCTTTTTGCCCTCGGAGCACTCTATTCCGAGCTTTCTGACGCCCTCGGTAAAGAAATCGACCTGATAACCCTTTCATCCCTCACCCAAGCTCCGCAAATGCCGAGTGAAATCGGGTTCAGGGATAATGTGCAAAACGAAAAAATCAGATTATATGCCGCCTGAAAAAGGCGGTTTTCTTTACAAAAAAACTCCCCTATCCAAAGTCGGACAGAGGAGTTTTGAATGTGAGTGCGAATTAACCTACTTTTACCTTAACATAGTAAGGATTCGGTTTCAAAAGAATCAGAATAAAGTCAACGATAACGCCGATTCCAAAAAGTCCCATTGTACAGAGATAGAGAATTCCCGTGCCAATCTTGCCTTCGTAGAATCTATGTACGCCAAGCCATCCCAAGAATATGCAAAGCACGAGTGCAACCCACTTATTCTTAGGCTTAGCCCTCAGTAGCGCAACGCCGGAAGCAGCCGTATTGACATTTGCATTTACATTAGTATTCGTATTGGAGTTATCATTAGTATTATTAATGACAATCTGCGGTTGAGAACCGACGGTTTGAGCTATTGCCTCAACCTGCCTGCCACAATGAGTGCAGATTACAGCGTCTTCGGGAATTTTAGCACCACAGTGCTTGCAGAACTTCATTTTAGTATCGTTTGCCGGTTGGGTTTCCTGTGTGGTTGTCTGAGAAGTAACGGTTTCGTCATTTACAGAGACTGTTTCGTTGACATTATTGTCCATATCAATCCCTCCATAGTTGTGTCGTTTACGACTATTTCACCCACATTATAACACAAGTTCCCCCCCGCGCAAGATATTTGCATTCCAAATTCTCGAGAAATCTCAATAAGATTTTTGTTAAAAATGCACATATGATAAATATCTTGCGCTAATAATCTTGACCTCACCACATAAAATCAAAAAGCCTCTTGACAAATACCCCGGGAGGGTATATAATGCTCTTAGATAGAGAGATACCCTCCGGGGGTATTTTTACGAGGTGATATTATGAGTAAGAATTGCTGTTGCGGGAAGACTACGGAACGGTCGGACGAGGAATATAGGAAGCTTATGAACCGGCTGAACCGGATTGAGGGGCAGATTCGGGGGCTCAAGAGGATGCTCGAGGAATCGGCTTACTGCCCGGACATCCTGACCCAGTCGGCGGCGGTTTCCTCCGCCATCAACTCTTTTAACAAAGAGCTCCTGTCGAGCCACATCCGCCACTGCGTCGCCCGGGACATCCGGAACGGCGACGACGAGACGATTGAAGAGCTTGTCAAGACGATGCAGAAACTGATGAAATAAGGAGATTTATATGGAACAATATAACGTTACCGGCATGAGCTGTGCGGCTTGCAGTGCACGGGTCGAGAAAGCCGTGTCGAAGGTCGAGGGGGTCACGTCCTGCTCGGTGAGCCTCTTAACTAACTCCATGGGAGTTGAGGGGACGGCTTCGCCCCAGAGCATTATCTCGGCTGTAGAAGATGCCGGCTATGGCGCTTCTCTCAAGGGTGCTGAAAAGGCGGCTTCGTCGAGCGCTGACGATATCGACAGCCTCAAAGACACAGAAACGCCGAAATTGAAAAGACGACTGATTGCGTCGCTCGGATTCTTAGTGGTGCTCTTGTACTTTTCGATGGGGCACATGATGTTCGGATTCCCGCTGCCGGGATTCTTCTCGGATAATCATGTCGCAATGGGGCTCGTGCAGATGCTTCTCACCATCGCAGTGATGGTCATCAATCAGAAATTCTTCATAAGCGGCTTCAAAGGGCTCATCCACCGTGCTCCGAACATGGACACCCTCGTCGCGCTCGGTTCATCGGCGGCGTTCGTCTATTCGACCTATGCACTCTTCATGATGACCGACGCCCAGCTCAAGGGCGACATGGAAGCAGTCATGGCGTATATGAACGACTTCTACTTCGAGTCGGCGGCGATGATTCTGACGCTCATAACCGTCGGAAAGATGCTCGAAGCCCGCTCGAAGGGCAAGACCACCGACGCGCTCAAGGGGCTTATGAAGCTCGCGCCGAAGACGGCTACTATTTTAAAAGACGGCGTTGAGACCGAGGTCGCAATCTCCAAAGTCAACGTTGGTGATATATTTGTTGTAAGACCCGGCGAGAGCATCCCCGTGGACGGAGTTATCGTTGAGGGCTCGAGCGCAGTGAACGAGTCGGCGCTGACGGGCGAAAGCATCCCTGTCGACAAGGAGACCGGCGACGGCGTTTCCGCCGCAACCATCAATCAGTCGGGCTTCATCAAGTGCCGGGCGACAAGAGTCGGCGAGGACACCACCCTTTCCCAGATTATAAAAATGGTCAGCGATGCCGCCGCTACAAAGGCACCGATTGCCAAAATCGCAGATAAAGTCTCGGGGATCTTCGTCCCGACGGTCATCACGATTGCGGTTATCACTATAATAGTACGGCTATTGGTCGGGCAGACGTTCAGCTATGCCTTGGCAAGAGGCATCTCGGTTCTGGTCATCAGTTGCCCCTGCGCTCTGGGACTGGCGACGCCGGTTGCAATCATGGTCGGAAACGGCGTGGGTGCGAAGAACGGAATACTTTTCAAAACTGCTGAGTCGCTCGAGCAGACCGGCAAGACCGAAACGGTCGTCCTTGACAAGACGGGAACCATCACTGCGGGTACACCGGTTGTCACAGATATAATCCCATGTGATGGCGTAACCGAAAGCGAGCTTATAGAGCTTGCGCTGTCGCTCGAAAAAGGCAGTGAGCACCCGCTTGCAAAGGCTATCTTGAGCTACGGCGAAGAGAATAATATTGCGAGCTCCGACGTTGCGGACTTCCGAGCCCTCCCTGGAAACGGCTTGACGGCTACATTGAACGGCGAAACCCTCTACGGCGGAAGCTTCTCGTTTATCGGAACGGTTGCAGAGCTTCCGGATAGCACAGAAGCGACATTCAATAAGCTTGCAGGCGAAGGCAAGACTCCCCTCTTCTTCTCCCGTGGCGGCAAGCTTATGGGAATAATCGCGGTTGCGGACGTCATAAAGCCTGACAGTACGGAAGCAATCAGTGAACTCAAGGGCATGGGAATCCGGGTTGTAATGCTCACCGGCGACAACGAGAGAACCGCCAACGCCATCGGCTCTCAGGCGGGAGTGGACGAGGTCATCGCAGGGGTTCTCCCGGACGGCAAGGAAAGCGTTATCAGGCGGCTTAAAGAGTCCGGAAAAGTCGCCATGGTCGGCGACGGAATCAACGACGCTTCGGCTCTCACTCGTGCCGACATCGGAATCGCAATCGGTGCAGGTGCGGACGTTGCCGTGGATGCCGCCGACGTCGTCCTCATGAAGAGCAGTCTTATGGACGTCCCGGCGGCAATCAGGCTTAGCAGGTCGACTTTACGAAATATTCACGAAAACCTCTTCTGGGCGTTCTTCTATAACGCAATCGGAATTCCGCTTGCGGCGGGAGTTTATATAAACCTCTTCGGTTGGGAGCTGAACCCGATGTTTGCGGCGGCGGCGATGAGCCTTTCGAGCTTCTGCGTCGTCTCAAACGCCCTCAGGCTGAATTTCGCCGACATAAGATCAAGTAAGCACGACAAACCAAGGCATAAAAAGTCACAAAGAAAGAAGGTGAAAGATATGGCAGTAACCATGAAAATCGAAGGCATGATGTGCGGACACTGCGAGGCAAGAGTCAAGAAGACCCTTGAAGCAATCCCGGGTGTTTCATCTGCCGAGGTCAGCCACACAGCAGGAACTGCTGTTGTTACCCTCAATGCTCCCGTCGAGGACAGCGTTCTGAAGAAGGCTGTTGAGGAGCAGGATTATAAGGTTGTTGAGATTACGAAGTAAACCCCTCCACCATGCTTCGCATGGTCCCCCTCCCCTTTCAGGGGAGGCTTTTTTTGCGCTAACTTATTGACATTTCACCCGAATAAAACTATACTATTATAAGCAACAAAATTCTCAAAGGGGTCTTATTTATGGTGAAAATCTGGGACGTCAGAATCCCCGAGCTTTCGGGGGACAAGACGAGAAGGGTTTATCTTTATCTGCCGGATTATTACGACGAGGACGACCGGCGGTATCCCGTCATGTACATGTTTGACGGGCACAACGTCTTCTTCGACAGCGACGCTACATACGGCAAGTCGTGGGACATGAACAGCTATATGAGCTGGACGAAAACGCCGCTTATAATTGTGGCGGTAGAGTGCAACCACGAGGGAAACTCTCGTCTTTCGGAGTATTCCCCTCTCGACTTCGAGAACTCGACCCTCGGAAAAATCGAGGGCAAGGGAAAAATCTATATGGACTGGCTCGTCTGGACACTTAAGCCTCAGATTGACCGGGACTACCGCACTATCCCCGACAGGGAGCATACCATCATCTGCGGCTCGTCGATGGGCGGGCTGATGTCGCTCTATGCGGCGGTATGCTATAACAAGGTATTTCAGCGGGCGGCGTGCCTCTCCCCGAGCTTATGGATAGACCCGGGAAAGATTCTCGAGATGATTGCAACCGCCAAAATCCGGAACGACACCTGCATCTACATGGACTACGGAAGCAAGGAGATTTTCAATCACTCGTCATCTTCCGAGGCACTTATTTCTGTGTCACATATGCTTCTTACAAAGCGGGTAAATCTGACATTCAGAATCGTCCCGGGCGGAACGCACAGCGAAGCATCGTGGGAGCAACAAATTCCGATATTTATGGAGTGTTTAGGATTATGAATATAGAGTATCACAAGCATTACAGCAGTTATCTCATGAGAGATATGGAGTTCAAGGTGTACGGGCATGCGGGGAAGCCGGTTATATTTATCCCCTGTCAGGGAGGTCGGTTCTTCGACTTCGAGAACTTCGGGATGATTGATTACTGGGCGAAGTGGATTGACGAAGGGCGCGTGACCGTCTACTCGGTCGATGTCGTCGACAACGAGACCTATGCCGCAGACGGCGACCCGAGAGGGCGCATCGAATGGCACGAGCACTGGTACAACTACATGATAGAAGAGCTCGTCCCGACCGTTAAGCACTTAAGCGGCTTGAAGAACGGCTATGATCAGCCTATCATGACTTTCGGATGCTCGATGGGAGCGATGCATGCGGCGAACCTCTTCTTCCGCCGTCCCGACATCTTCGACACCGTTTTCGCCATCTCCGGGCTCTACGACTCAAAGCTCTTCTTCGGCGACTATATGGACGACATTCTTTACCGCAACTCTCCCGTCAACTATCTTTCGGACATGCCGTCCGATCATCCGTATATAAAGATGTACAACGAGCGCAAGATTCTCATCGTTGTTGGACAGGGAGCATGGGAAGGACCGCTTCTTGACAGCACCCGTTGGCTCGACGACGTTATGAGGCGCAAGGGCATCAACGGCAGAGTCGAATACTGGGGCTATGACGTGGCGCACGACTGGTGCTGGTGGTATAAGATGGTGGAGACCTACGTTCCACAACTATTAGGCTGAAAGGATATGATAATATGAAGAATTTTGTCTTTATTTCTCCGAACTTCCCGGTGACTTACTGGAAGTTCTGCGCGGAGCTCAAGAACAATGGACTTCGGGTCCTCGGAATCGGCGACTGCCCTTATGAGGAGCTCGACCAGCACCTAAGAGAGAGCCTCGACGAATACTACAAGGTCTCGACGCTCGAGAACTACGACGAGGTGTTCAAGGCTGTCGCCTTCTTCACCTATAAGTATGGGAAAATCGACTGGCTCGAATCGAATAACGAGTACTGGCTCGAGAGGGATGCTCACCTGAGAACCGAATTCAATATCACCTCCGGCTTCAAAGACGAGGACATCTCACACGTCAAGTATAAGTCGCTCATGAAAGAGTACTACAAGAAGGCGGGAGTCCCGACTGCGAGATATCATGTCATCGACACCATCGACGACGCAAGGGAGTTCATCGACACTGTCGGCTATCCCGTCATCGTCAAGCCGGACAACGGCGTCGGCGCAAGTCACACCTATCGCCTCAGCAACGACGACGAGCTCGCTTTCTTCTTCGAGCACAAGGACGACGAAGTCTATATCATGGAGGAGTTCGTCAACGGCTATGTCAGAACCTACGACGCCATCATCGACCAGAACGGCGAGCCCATCTTCGAGTCGGGCAATATCACTCCCGACTCGCTCATGGACGTCGTCAACGAGGCAAGAAACACCATCTACTATATCGTCCCTCAGCTCCCCGACAACCTCATCGACATCGGCAGACGCACCGTCAAGGCTTTCGGCGTCAAGGCAAGGTTTATCCACCTTGAGTACTTTGTATTAAACGCAGATCAGGAGGGCTTGGGCAAGAAGGGCGATATCGTCGGACTCGAGGTCAACATGCGCCCCTCCGGCGGCTACAACCCCGACATGTATGACTATGCCTATGAGACCGACGTCTATAAGCTCTGGGCGGACATGATAGCCTTCAACAAGCCGTCCTCCGACCCCTATAAGGTCCGCAAATTCTGCGCCTTCTGCGGCAGACGTGACGGCATGGAGTTCAACCTGAACCACGAGGCAATCATGGCAAAGTACGGTCCGAATATGAGAATGTGGGGAAGAATCCCCGACGCCCTCGCCGACGCGATGTCCAACCAGATGTACACCGCCGTTTTCGACACCGAGGAGGAAATGAACCGCTTCTTCTCCGACCTGCTGACGCTCAAGGAATAACATCCCAAACAGTAAAGCCCGATTAATTTCGGGCTTTTTTTATTGAGCTGTTACCCCCCACAAAATCTGATAATTTTTGTCAAAATAGCTTGACAAAACGATGAAAATGTGGTATAGTACTCTTATCTTTTAATTGATTGCAAGCGAAAGGAGACGTAATCATGTTCAAAACAATTTTCGGGCTTGCGGTTGAGGGTTTATGGAGAAGGAGAAAGCAGACGCTTCTTGTTGTGGCGATCTTAGCGATTTCGTTCACGCTTGCCGTTATGCTTCTGAGCTACACTTCAAGCATTTCAGCGACCAACTCTGCCTACAGGGATTCAATTTACGGTTCATGGTACGGCTACATAAAAGGCGGTCAGGAGGGTGACGAGGAATTCTTCTCCGAAGCCGAATGGCTCGACAGCCTTGGCGCAAGTGTCAGCTATGGCACAGTCTCAGGCTATGGAATCGGAACAGTCGACGACAATTTTGCCGATATGGGTCTGGCTCTTGATGAAGGACGCCTGCCGGAAGCGAGTGGCGAGATTGCCATGGAGGAAACCCTTCTCAGTTCACTCGGGTATGACTATGAATTAGGTCAGACCGTCACGGTTATGATTGAAGCTGACGATGCGATGATTGTCAGGTCATACACCCTTGTCGGCATAATAAAAACTTATACCAATTTGTGGAACGTGTCTGGTGTTACCCTTAATAGCGCAATTATAACATCCGAAGATGCAGAGGACATCTCGGCGTCTGTCAACAGAAGCAGTTACAAGCCGGATACCACATACTTCTTCACCGTTAAATCGGGTTATGACGTGGATAATGCAGTGGCGGAAGTCAACGAATATCTTCAAAGCACGAGAACCACATCCATAACAAGCTATCTACAAGTAACCGTGAATTCAGTGGCAATTTCAGGGAAACAGTCTGAATCGGACACAATGTCGCTCTATGTAATCATGATATTTGTTGTTACGATTCTTGCAGTTATTATTATCAATATTCTCACAATGCAACCGGAGGTAAACAAGACGGTAAGGCTCAGAAGCCTCGGCGCAACACGTTCCCAGTTACTTCTTCTTACAGTCCTCGAATCTGCACTGATGGTAATTCCCGCCCTGATTCTGGGAATTATTTTCGGAAGCATCGGCACTTGGC
This sequence comes from Oscillospiraceae bacterium, assembly GCA_021201135.1. Classification (GTDB taxonomy): domain Bacteria; phylum Bacillota; class Clostridia; order Oscillospirales; family Ruminococcaceae; genus Faeciplasma. The sequence continues at coordinate 4,504 of JAJQGT010000027.1, read as the reverse complement.
TTCTCTTAACAGTCAGCATGTTCTCAGGCTCTGTCTCCGTAGTTGTCAGTATTCCTGTCAGAAAACTCGCGCTCAGTATTGCATTGTGGATTCTGGGAACGATTGCAGTAAAGCTTATGACCTTCATGGTGGCGCTCACCACGCCATTGACCGGAAGAATGGCGATGTCAGTAAGAAAGAGAAAGTTCTATGCAAGGTTCCAGAAGGCTCTGATTGTCGTTATGTCTGTCGTTCTGTGCTTCTGCGTTGTGTTCGTGGCACTCGATATTCAGGAACCACTCTACCAGTATCGCTATTTCTCCTCTCAAGCTCCGTACTTTCTCCGTGTCAGCGATGAAGGAAGAGGGGGCGGAAAAACCTATATTTCTGACGAGGACATTGCAACTCTCTCCTCTGTTCCCGGAATCTCAAAGGTTCTGGGCTCCACTCAGGCATATGTAAACCTGACAATGGATGGCGTAGATACAAGACGGGTAGAAATGTACACTGTTGACAGCACAGCCGGCTGGACTGCTCTCGACTTTTCCGGAATAGACCTTGAAGCATTTGAAAACGGCGATGTTGTCATGCTTGTCTTCTCAAATTCAACCGAATTGCCGTCAACTCTTCCAAAAAGTGGAGATTCGGTCACCCTCTCGATTTCAAATTCAAGTGTAAGTATTGAAACAAGCGTCGCCAAGAGCATGGTTTATAAGGCGACCGGCGGATTGGGAATAAACGACGGTCTTGACATCAATGATGCTTCTTACTATGTCGTATGCTCAAGGGCGTTTTTGCAGAAGATGGTGGATATGCTTCCCGAAGGCTTCACATGGACAGATTACATCACCGTTCCGTTTGAGAAGGGAGACACAGTCGGATTTACCAATGTAATGGCATACACGGACAGCACCGCAAGCTATCTTTCCACGGACAAAACACTCACAAGAGTTGCTTCGAGTCTCGGTATCAGCCTATACTATAACGTCAGGGCAAAATATGCCTCTTTATCTCAGGAATACCTTCAGACTCTGATTCTCCTCATCGTCAGTGGTGTCTGCATCGCCGTGGTCGTGCTCATCATCCTCTTCAGCACCATCAAGCTCGAAACCCAGAGGGAAAAGAAGCGCTACGGCATCCTTCAGGCTCTCGGCATGTCCCGCAGACAACGGAACCGTGAGCTTATGAGAACAGCGTTCCTTCGGTCTCTCGTTGCAGTAATTGTCGGCTGGGGAGCATACCTCGGGTCGGTTATCATCCGAAACCTCGACTCAATCAGAGAGGAAGGCGCAACGGTCCTCGGCGTCCTTTCAAGCTACATGAGCAACCTCACGACCCGCTTCATCCCGGGCTGGGGAATCGGACTCATGACCGTCTGCATGTTCGCCGTCACCCTCATAATCTGCTACGTCTCAAAGCTCGGACTGAATAAATATACGCTGATGGAGATGCTACGCAATGACTGAGCATTGCCGCAATGATTAATCATTACAGAAAGGACAGGTGATTTTATGTTTAAAACAATTTTTGGGCTTGCGTTTCAGGGAGTAAAACGCAGACGAAGGCAATCCCTCCTGATTTTCTTCGTCCTGCTTGTATCGTTCACTTTTGCGATAATACTCTTAAGCTACACCACCAGTATCGCCGAGACAAACTCACAGCTTCGGCTTGATACCTACGGCTCGTGGTATGGTGCAATCTCCGACGGAATCGACAGCGATATTGAATATCTCGAAAGCACTGAATGGGTTGACGACATCGGCGTAAGTGTCAACTACGGCTCGGCTTCAGTTATGGTCGGAGGTCTTTCGCAAGGCTCTCTAAAAATTGGCACAGCGGACGAAAATCTCGTTGATATGGGCATAAATCTTGAGAGCGGACGAATGCCAAGTAGCTCTGGCGAAATCGCTATTGAAGCAGCATCCCTCAATGAAGTTGGCTATGGTGCAAGCACCGGCTCAAATATAACCCTGCAGTGGACATTCAAAAACGAAAACAGTTCTGTCACTGTTGAAAGAACATTTAATGTTGTCGGCGTTATAAGCGAATATACGGGGCTTTGGGATATTGGCGCCACCTTGAACACAGCTATTATCCCGGAAGAAGCGATAGCGGACATTCTTGCTGAAGCAGAAAAATCTCTTGGCGAAATCACTAGCCTAAGCACAGAAACAACCTATTTCTTCACTGTCAAATCCGGCATGGAGAGTGGCGTTGAAACGGATGTGAACAAATACCTTTACAATACCCGCGAAGGCTCGGCAATCAGAATCTGCACCATAAACTCTGTTCTCAAGATGGAAAGCGAAGCGGCACAGACCAATATGGTTTATCTTGTGCTTATTCTTGCGATAACTATACTTGCAGTTGTAATGATATACATTTTACAGATGCAAGTAGAGGTCAAGCGAATTGTCAGATTCCGCAGTATCGGCGGCTCAAAATGGCAACTACGAGCTCTTATTCTCACAGAAACCCTTATGCTCGCAATTCCGGCAATCTTGCTTGGCACACTTCTAGGATTCCTGGGAATCAAACTTTTACTCAGCGTGAGTGTATATTCCGGCTCTGTTGATGTTGCCGTCAGTATTCCGTGGAATTATCTTTTGACCGCACTTGCTCTATGGCTTGTGGGAATATTAGCTGTCAGAATGATTACATTCCAGGTGGCACTCTCAACTCCTCTGACTGGCAGAATGGGTATGCAGAGAAGCAAGAACAAAGTCGTTGTCGGTTTCAGAAGAGCTTTAATCATGCTTATGGCAACGCTTCTGTGTATTTCGGCAGTGTTTACGACTGTGAACCTTGCAGAACCGGTGAGCGAGTATAACTATTGGACTTCGCTCTGGTCTTACTACATAAGTGAAGTGGACGGAACTGTTTTAAGAAATGAATACTCTCTTCCCGATTTATCCGAATATGAAGCTGAGTTTCTTTCTCTTGAGGGAGTCACCGATTTTGTTGGGTTCAATGACTTCTACGCATATGTAACCACCTCTGATGAAGAGTCCGGCGATTCTGTGGTCGTTATCACTATGGACTGGGACGACCTGCAGAGGTATGTTGACACTACAGGGATTGACCAGGAAGCCTATGAGAGCGGAGAAAGCGTTATAGTCCAGATTGCTTCTGATAGAATAGACGGCACATACTACGAAATGGAAGCCATCAATGTGAGCACCGGCGAAACAGTAACAATGTATGTGACTGAAAGTGAGGCTGTTTCAGTTGTTCCGGAAGAAAACTCAGATATTACAATCTCAATAGATTACAACCATTTCGACAGTTATCACAGTGCGCACGGCAATACAACTCTTGATGAAAGCATTTTTGAGAGCTCGGGGCTTGTGAGTGTCGATGTAAATATCGGCGCATTACAGCTGATTGACAGCAGTGAGACACTCGTATCACTCCTTCAATACGACCGCTCCGACAGATACTCCATTGAGAACTACAACTACTATGTAATCTGTGCTCTGCCGGTTCTGCAGGAGATTGTCGACCAGATTCCCGAGGGCACACAATGGTGGATTGAAAACGAGAGATTCTTCCGTGGACAACAGGAGGTCGGATATAATCAGGGCTTCATCTTCACTAACTTGAACGCAGTAGATCTCGGAGTGGATACTGCAGTGACAAAGCTTCTCTCCCAGATAGTGTATAAATCTTCCACTGATCTTGGACCGTTCGAAGCGGCATATTACAAGCTCTATAACTTCCGTGAAATCAACTATGCAAACGCTCAGGTTTATCAGCAGTCAATGATTATGACTATCATAAGCGGCGTGTGCATAGCGGTGGTGGTGCTCCTGATTCTCGTGAGCACATTGCGGCTTGAGACCGACAGTGAAAAGCGGCGGTATGGCATACTTCAGGCAATCGGCATGTCGAAGCGGCAACGGAATATCGAGCTTGCAAGGCGTGCAGTCATAAGAAGCGTTATTTCAATAGCTGTGGCGGTGGTGAGCTACTTGGCTTATTACCTCGTGATGAATATATCGGTTATTGTTGAGGGGACGAGCCCGATTGCGGTGCTCGGGACGATGTTCACGACTCTTGCAGGATATGGCTTGACAGTGCCGGTATTAATTGGTATACTGATTATAGTGTTCCTGATTACATTCGCAATCTGCTTCGGTTCGAAGCTGAGTATAAATAAGTACACAATCATGGAAATGCTCCGTGAGGATAGATAAAAAGGAGAAAAAATTATGAGTACAGTATTAAGAGCAAAGGACATTTACAAAACCTACAAGGCGGAATCGGGCGAGACGCACGCACTGAACGGCGTGAGTGCTGAGTTCGAAGAGGGGCTTTTCTACACCATCATCGGGCGAAGCGGCTCGGGAAAGTCGACGCTTCTGCACATCTTGGGCGGTCTTGACGAACCAACAAGTGGCAATATCTACTTGGGCGATGAGGATTTATATTCCTACCCCGATGCGAAAATGGCGGAATTCAGGCGCAGGCATATGGGATTCGTTTTTCAGCAGTTCAATCTCTTGGACGAATACACGGTGCTTAC
>JAJQGT010000022.1:5000-47066 GCA_021201135.1 Oscillospiraceae bacterium | reverse complement strand
ATATGGGATTCGTTTTTCAGCAGTTCAATCTCTTGGACGAATACACGGTGCTTACGAACATCTGCATGCCGATGAAGCTCGACAACAAGAAGCCCGACCCGGAGTTCTTGCAGAACGTGACGGAGCTTCTTGGAATCGCCGACAAGCTCAAGAAATACCCGACCGAGCTTTCGGGCGGCGAACAGCAGAGGGTTGCGATTGCGCGCTCCGTCCTTGCGAAGCCTCAGCTCATCTTTGCGGACGAGCCGACGGGAAACCTTGACAAGAAGAACGGCGAGACCACGATTCAGCTTCTTCGGGATTGCGCCCAGCAGTTCGGGCAGACACTCATCATGGTCACCCACGACCCGGAAATCGCCGCAAAGGCGGACGTGGTCATAAAGATTGAGGACGGAGTCGTTATAGATTGATTTCATAAAAATAAAGCGTTCACGGTTATGGCTGTGAACGCTTTTTGATTAAGTTAGTCTGCCATAAGCGACAATTTCCCTCTTTTCGACGTGGAAACGTATTTTAGTAAGCGAGAATCACTTCGTATTCAGATGCCGTGACAGTTACAATGTTTACAGTCGGATATACTGAAAAAATAAAGCTATAGTCCCATGTTTCGACGTCATACCAAAGGTCGTCCAAAAACTGATTTGAAGTATAACGAAAGTTATCCTTAGCAATGTTAAATGGAATATAGACAGTCACCGTCCCGCTTGCGGGAATTATCACATATGGGCTTTGTTCTTCGTTGAGTTCGGCATATTTAGAGGAGCTTAAGCCGTTTGACCATAGTCCCGATGAGTTTACACTAATCGATGGAACCAGATAACTGACATCTTCATCTCCTAAATTTGTAAGAATCAGCTCACCAATAAGATAATAGTCTTCATCAGACTCTTTTTGAAGAATAACCTCAGTGATTTCAAATTTAATATCCGAAAGTTCAAGCTGTTCACCAACAGAATAGGTTAGTTGCTCTGGATGAGGATATTTTACGAGATTTATGTAAGCTACCCGCGCGACATATAGAGCTACAAGACCACACACGACCACTATGACAACAATTTTTATCGCTTTCTTATGCTTTTCCATCTACGATTGCTCCATTCTCGATATAGATAATCTCATCGCACATAGCCTCAAGCTCCTCTTTTGCGTGGCAAGCGAGAATGACAAGAGCATTTCCCTCTTTAAACCGCTTTACGATATTGTGTACCCGTTGGACTGCCTCGACATCAAGTGCATTGAGAGGTTCATCAAGAATAAGAAGTTTTGGGTGTTCCATGATTGCGGCAGCTATACCGAGCTTCTGCTTCATTCCAAGGGAAAACTTTCGATATTTGCGCTTATCTCTTGGGTCAAGCCCGACCTCAATCAGCGCATTTTCAATATCCTCTTTACCAGAGATGTTCTTAATCGTTGATAATAGTTCAAGATTTTTGTACCCAGTCATACTGTCGATAAATAAAGGGCTTTCAATAAGTCCACCAACGCTCGGTGGGAAAGATATATCTTTGCCTAAAACTTGATCGTCAATTATAACCTCACCCTCAGTAGGAGTAATAAGTCCACAGATTGCACGCATAAGCATCGTTTTTCCCGAAGCATTGATTCCTGAAAAGCCATAAACCTTACCATCTTCTAAAGTGAGATTTATATTTTTCAAAACAGTATTGCCTTTTATTATCTTTGTGTAATTTTTAATCTCAACCATACTTGTACCTACTTTCCTATAATATCCTTTTTTCTTATCACCAATGCTCCGATGATTATACTCAGCGTTATCAGCCCAACCATGATCGGAATTATCACTCCCATTTTCAACCCGGTTGAAATAAAAGCGTCGTTTCTTAAGAGTATTGAATAATTCATGATGAGGAGATAACTCTGAATTTCATTTGAAGCAAACATCATAATCATCATCACAAGAAAGCTCACCGCCGGATTTATGACAGTTGAAAGTGCAGTCTGAACGAATGCATAGGTAAGCATAGCGAAATAAGGAATTATCAATATCACCAGATCATATCTCGTCAACGCCGTCCATTCGGTCTTGCCTTGCGATATTGTGTAGCCAAACGTTGAAGCAAGCAAAACAAAATAATCAACAGTGACAATCACCCAAACAGTCAAGCATCGTACGAGCCACCACAGAACTCTGTTTCCGGTCAGCATGAAAGAACTGCTGTCATCATGAAAACTCTTTCTTGCCGGGAGTCCACAGACGCTGAACAAGAATAGTATGTGGATAAAAATCCAACCTATATGCACGCTTGGCTGAATAGATAGGCTCCCTTGAAATATCCAAAAGACATTTTGCACGAATGTGTTGTGTGATTCGATTATGTCCAGGTTTTTCTCAACAAGTACAGCCGGAACTGTTGCCAATGCTATAGTCAAAAACAAAGGAAGCTTTTTGGGCAAAAATAGCTTAAGCGAATACTTTAAGCTTCCAAAATATCTTTGAAATTTCTTCATAGTATGTGTCACCTATAGCGTATCCGCTTTTCTTGCCCAGAAGAAGTATGGGAAGAATGTTATCAGAAAAAGTACGATAGTATACACAAATAGAGCCCATGTCGGAGTATAGCCAATAGATTTGCTCGGATCAATTATGTTGGAAATTGCAAGTTCCGGCTTGTATATTGCTGAACACAGCATTTCAAAAGCCTCAACAAGAATGAACGGCATAACAATAACCGACAGACGACTTTTGATGAACAAACTACTAACCAGTCCCAAACAGGCTATCAGTCCGCCATAAACAAAGTCGATTACAAGATACAGTCCAACATAAAGAAATGGCATTGAGTAAAATAAACCGCCGAAAGTGGTACTTTTTCCTATTGAGTACACGCCATCAGTTTGAATTGGGGCTATAGCCGGTAAAAATAAAGCCACAACCGCAAGATTTACAAGAAGCGGAATAAAAACTGCCAAACCTCCAGTAGTAAATACGGCAAAATATTTGGAAGCCAAATATTTTGATTTATCAACCCTGAGCGTGATATTCTTGATGTAACCATTGCAGTCCGTACAAAAGGAATCGGCAAACGGCAAAGCTACTAAAAGAGGAATAACACCATAAAAAATCTTTCGCATTGTTTCGCCGAAATCTGTTCCAATCCAGTGCCTAAAAAGTGTAGGAACAGAAAAGCTACCCTTTTCAACTAAAAACCAGTACATATCAAGATAAGGAAGAACTTCTATCGCGAAGCCCGCAACGGTCATCGCACAGCCAAAAATCAAAGACAGCGCAAAGAATCTGCTCTTTACTCCGCGTGTTAATTCAAATTTGAGTATGCTTTTCATTCTTTTATCCACCCTTATGTCAGCTTTATGTACTGTCCTCCGTCATGATAATACGAAGAATATGATAATTGTATAAGCAAGTACAGCGAGTGCTCCTCATTGAGTAAGCCAGTATCAACGACAAACAAGCATTCAAAACTTACAGTTTCTCCGATTTCGGGAATTACGGTATCAGAGTTGGAACTCCAGAGTATCACATTTCCTTCATCATACTTTTCGGTATTATAGTATGGGATGTCTGCAATAATCGAAAGATAACTGATAGGCACGTCATTAGTCAGACTTTCTGATCCCATCTCCTCAGCAGTCCTTGTTGCATCTATATCCACAACTACAAGAGTGTAGCCATCGATAACATTGCCTGTTCCATCAGAAATAAAGTTGGAAAGGGACTGAGCAGTCTGAGGGTGTTTATAGAAAGTTCCGCCGACAGAAGTACCATACTCACTATAAAGAATGCCATCGGACAAATACATTCCGCCCGGTAAAGAATCAAGATACTCAATACTCTTCAGCGAATATTCTACATACCCGGAACCGTATATAACATCTTCTCCATCAACGTTGTAGGTTTGATAACCTCCAAGAGTGATAGCTTCGGTTAGTGCATCCTCAAGTAAATGAACGTCATCAGGAAGAACAATTTCTTGTTCCACCGCAGGGTCTTCTGACTCTGCGGTGATATTACTTTCTGTTACATTAGTCTCAGCTGTAGATTGTTCATTTGTGCCTGTAGAATATTTATTCCAGAAAATAAGTCCGTTCTCAATAAGAATTCTGCTTGCAAAACCTACGCAGAGAACTATTGACAGCACGCAAATAATCGCTTTTGTTAATGTCTTCTTCATCTTATGACCAAATCACTTTTCCTTTCTGAATGTCAGTTTATAATTTTACACCAGTTTATGTGAACAGTTCCGAAAAGGCTGCCTTTTTGTAGCTCTTAACCCCGCTATCGTCAGCGGCGGAAAGTACATAGTCGCCGCCCGAATATGTAAGAAGTCGATAGCCGTCGCTTGCCGAGGAGAAAGAAAGATACTCATCGGTTTCGATGTCATAGGCAAGTCCAAGCCATGTACTTGCAAGTATGCTTCCGTATATCTCGTACCCGTAAAGCTCGTAGGGAATGAAGCCCTCGGCGTGGTGAACAGCTCCGTTGTCTTCGGTAATCATAAGCCCGTCTTCCTCGGTTGTCACAAGATACCGGCTTGTCACCTTGATAGGCGTTTCTTCTATGATTGAAATCTCTTTGGTTTCAAGATTAATGGTTGCTTCGTGGCGGAATGATGTGCTTAATTCAGCTATCTCTTCCGAAGTATATTCTTGGTCATACGCCTGATAGGTGACGTAGAGCTGACCGTTAAAAATTCCTCTTGGGTCGGCGGAGGCTTTGTAGCCAGAGCATATTTCCATTATTTCTTCAAGCTCACTGTTTGAGAGACAGAATGAATATAGCTGTGCGGATGTGCTGTCGGTCTGGATTCCGAGAGCACTGAACCCGATGTTTTTCGTGCAGAAATACAGCGTGTCGCCGTCAAGAACCATGTGTGTGGAGTCGATTGTTGTCAGCCCGTCGGGCAGACTTGCCACCTTGACTCTTTCCGTTCCGTCAGTCGAGCATTTCCATATTTCGCATAAATAAAACATCTCACCGCTTTCCTGCTTGATTTCGTTTGTAAAGTAGTAAAGGTGAGAATCCCCATCATAAACAATCATGGCACAATCGGCAAAACCGTATGCCGCACATTCCTCGCCTGAATGAGTACAGTTCGGCTTTGAGCAGATGGGAACCGATACAAGCGATTTAAAGTCACCGAAGTAAAGAATATTGCCATTCAGATAAAACTCGCCTATGCTGTAAAAATTCCTCGACCGACTTATCTGATATGGCTCGCTGTCAGTATTGCCTGAGCTGTTTGCTACGCAGGACACGAGCATCATAAGAGATAAAGCCAACGCTATTATCTTAACAATCTTTTTCATTCAGAATCCCTCCATTCAGCATACTGTCTGTTTGCTTCATCCAGAAGCGTTTATAATCCTGCATCATCGAGTCTCTTCTCTAAGTCTGAAAGAAAGTCGGAGAATGTTTCATAGGAATCCGAAACTATCATATCATTTATATCAACAAGCATTATCGAGCGGAGTTCCTTGACTTCGCTTTTGACTGCTGAATCGTCAAAAGCAAATTCGAGAGATGAGTTTGCGGGAATGGTGGACATCAATTCAGAAATAGCGTCAGCTTCAAGAACAAAATGCTCACCATAAGTCATTTCCTCGTAAGCCGGATAGCAAATAAGCCAATTTGCAAATCGCATTGTACTTACGGATTCATAGACTGTAACAATCCCATTCTCCATAGTGTAATCATCCTCCGTCCCAAATGACAGAAGATTGTTCAGGTATTCATCTGTCTGAGATGTGGCAAGAAGGTCAAAAGCCATGTCTTTATGCTTTGAGTAGGCGCACACGCCAGTAGCAGTCTGAGATTTCCTGTAGCCTATATCATCAAGCTTGCATCTGATAACTTCATATGTTGACATACCGAACGATGCGAGGCTATCCATCGGTTCTCCATGAGTTTCAATTATGTTTGCAAATACACCAGACTTGTAACTGGTATCACCCTGTGCAATCGAGGTATAAGCAAGACCATCCTGATAGAACGAGAAGCAGTTTTGCAGAAACGAGACGTACTCCTGATTTTCAAGAACGCTTATAATGCTGTCTGTAGCTTCGTCATAGTAACCGACGGAAGCAAAATCATAAGGATCAGACAGGAAATCAGCCCAAGGAGCTGCCAAGCCGGTCAAAAGCCCGATGCAATTCTCCGCGCTAACTATTTCTTCCACTAAGTCCTTTTGTTCAAATACAGACTTTTCCGTGTCAAAGCCATATTTTTCGATAAGCTCTTTATTATACTCGATGTAGGTATACACAGATAAGCAGCTCAGATTATTGTCAATTCCATACACCGAGCCGTCAAACGTCAATGACTTCCAATAGTTCTCCGGCATAAGATCATAAAGCTTCTGACCTGCTTCTGTTCGAGACAGGTACACGTCAAGATTTTCAAATAATCCGGCTTCAACAAAGCTTGTATAAGGAGAGATTCCCCATGAGTCGTCTGAGAGCATACCTCCCGCATAAATTATATCGACAGGTTCATCATTTTCAATCTTACTGATGATAGTGTCAATGTACCGTTCATCGCTTTCCGAAGTCTGAAGTGACTGCGGCAAAAAGCATACGACGTAGTCCTTTTCCAAGCTTACAAGATATTCGTTGATTTCTTCAACAGGAACAATCCCGGTACCGAAAAGCACCTGCCAGACCAGTACAGTTTTGTCCGGATACATTTCCTGCACTTCATCATAGGAGACATAATCACTGCCGCCAGCCATCCAGAATGTCGTGAATGTTTTTGAAGAAGAGTCTTCATCAGTAGCTTCGCTCCCGGCGTCGTCATGCGTTCCGCAGGAAGTAAGAATAGCAAATATAATTGCAAATGAAATGATGCTTATAAGTATTCCTTTCATTTTTCCTCCTCCCACTCACTGTACTGCCTGTTTGCTTCATCCAGAAGCGTTTGTAATCCTGCATCATCAAGTCTCTTCTCCAAGTCTGAAAGAAAGTCGGAGAATGCGTCGTTGATTTTTACTCTTATCACGTCAAACGTCTGTCCGTTCCAGACACCCTGATCTGAGATAAAATCTCCATGTGCATTTATGATTCTTGCGAATACCGATGATTTTGCTGTGTTGGATGAATCACTTACGGCTAAGCCAGAATGCAGGAACTCAAAACAGTCTTTCAGATAATCTGTATATTCTTCACATTCTAAGACGCTCCTGATGCTGTCCCTTTCTGAGTCGTAATAAGCCGCTCCGCCCAGGCTTGGCGTATCTGAATGCAAAATATAGTAGGGCGAGGGATTTCCGATTATGAGCCCCACGCAGTCCTCCGTCTCGACTATTTGGGCAACTGTTTCTTCCTGCTCAAAAATGGATACCTCCGTGTCAAAGCCGTACTCAGTTACAAGTTCTTTATTGTATTCGATATAGGTGTCACTGCTCAAATAATTCAAATCCGCGCAAAATCCATAAACGCTCCCGTTTATCGAAACGGATTCCCAGTATCCATCGGGCATAAGATCATAAAGCTCCTGACCGATTTCGGTGTCCGCAAGGTAGCCATCAAGGGCGATAAGAAGCCCATCATCTATAAAGCTCGTATATGGCGACAGTCCCCATGAATCAGACTCATTGACTTTATAGCCAGTAAATAAAAGATCAATCTGCTCGCCATCTGCAATCTTATCTTTTACTATGTCGATATATTCGTCGCCATATATTGACTCCGGCAAAAAGCACACCGCATAGTCCTTCCCTAGACTGTCAAGATACTCGTTTATCTCCTCCGTGCAGATATTTGCCGCTCCAAAGTGCAGCTGCCAGACCAAGACAGTCTTGTCAGGGTATTTTTCTTGGACTTCCTCATAAGTTACATAATCTCCCTCGCAGGCATATAAAAATTCAGAAGCTTCAAAGATTACTACGCCACCGTTATCGGTAACATCTGCACTCTTGCCTGTACACGATGAAAAGATGCAGATTGACAATGCAATGATAAGAATTCTTTTGAGAATATTCATATTTTTACTTCTCCTGTCGGTTTATCCTCCACACTATATAGACACCAAAATCGGCGAAAAGGGTTCATTTCATGTTATACTACTCGAAAAATTTTGTCAAGAGGTTTGGCGCGAATGGTCGTTATTTTGACGCAAACGGTAAATTGTGATGCACATGAAGGCAGAACAAACAGAGCCTATACTCACGGTGTGGGTACAGGCTCATTGGCTTCATTTAAGAATTTATAACTTTTTGCAAAATTGCCCCTTGACAAATTGAGACTCAAAAAATCATGTTCCAAAGGTATGCAGACGAGCATGGCTACACTAACACTAAAATCCTTGTGGATGACGGTTACACCGGAACGAACTTTAATCGTCCCGGTGTGCAGGAAGGCTTCGAGCTTGTAAAGCAAGGGCTTGTAGGATGTTGGATTGTAAAAGACCTCTCTCGCTTCGGCAGAGACTATCTGACAGTCAGACGTTATACAGACATCATCTTCCCAAGTCTCGATGTGCGATTTATTGCAATTAACGACGGGGTAGACAGTGAGAAAGGTGACGCCGATGGCTTCTCCGCAATCAGAAATTTGTTCAACGAATGGTATCCCAGGGACACCAGTAAAAAGATTCGGGCAGTTTTCAGGCAGAAAGGAACGAGCGGCAAGCACATTGGAAACCCTGTTTTCGGCTATCGTCTCGACCCGGAAGATAAAGACCATTGGATTGTGGACGAGGAAGCCGCCGCAGTTGTTAGACACATCTTTGACCTGTCCATAGCCGGCAAAGGTCCCACACAGATTGCACGCATTCTGGAACAGGAAAAGGTTCTGACCATCTCGGCTTACTATGCAAAGAATCCCGACCAGAACAAGCACCTGAAAGTGCCGGAAGACCCATATCGTTGGAGCGACCATTCCGTCATAAGGGTTCTGGAGAGTATGGAGTACACGGGTTGTACCTGCAACTTCAAGACTTACTCAAAGTCGTACAAGCTCAAGAAGCGATTTCCGAACGCTGTTGAGGATATGGTTATCTTTCCGAACACTCAGGAGGCGATTATCCCTCAAGCTCAATGGGACAGAGTGCAGGAGCTTCGCAAGAACAAAAGGCGAAACACAAAAGCAGAACGTCAGGGACTATTCTCAGGACTTCTCTTCTGTGCCGATTGCGGAAGCAAGCTTCACTTCGCCACAAGCAAGAGCTTTGAAGGAAGGCAAGACCACTATGTTTGTTCCAACTACAAAAGTAATCGTGGAGATTGCTCAGCCCACTACATTCGTGAAGACGTGCTTCGGGAATTAATACTCGAACGCATTCGATCAGTCAACGAATACATCCGAAAAGATGTTGATGGTTTTCAGGAAGAATGGTTGCAGTGCAACCGGGAAGCTCAGGATAAAAGCATCAAAGCCGATAAGAAGCGTCTTGAGCAAGCAAAGAAACGCCTTTCAGATTTGGACGTAATCATGTCAAAGCTCTACGAAGACCATGCTCTTGGGAACTTGAGTGCAGACCGATACAAGAAGATGTTTGCGGACTACGAGGCTGAACAGAAGCAACTTGAGCTTGAAATATCCGTCACAGAGGACTGGGTTGAATCAAGAGAAAAGGCGGACGACAACATGGACTCGTTCATTGCCCTCACCAAGAAGTATGTTGATGTTACAGAGCTTACTCCGACGATTGTGAACGAGTACATAAAGAAGATTATAGTCTACGCTCCCGACAAATCCACCGGCAAAAGACAGCAGAAGCTCAGGATAATCTTCAACTTCGTTGATGAAGTAGAAATCCCATCCATCGCAGAGCCAATCGTCTACAAACGCCAATCAACAAACAGAAAAACGGCGTGACCATATGGTCACACCGCTTTCTGAGCCGCCAAATAGCTAAATAGTTACTTGTCGGTATTTAGCTAAATGGGGAGACAGTTTTGCAAACTGGGGTTTATTCTGCCGTCGTACTGCTCTGCGAAAGGACCTCAATCGCTTTCTTGATACAGCCGTCGGTGGTTTCGTCTAATAGTTTCAGGTCGGAGTTCAGGTCTGCCGCGAGGGTGACCTCATAGTCGGGCTTGACGCCGGTGCCGGAGAACTCCGTGAGCGGTCCCGAAAGGGTCGCCGTCGGGATGCTTATTGCCGTGCTGTCGTAGAGGCTGTAGACCGAGGTGAGCTGAGCAGAACCGGCGGTCGTGCTTCCGATAATCGTCGCGCCCAAATCGTCTCTTAAAGCCGCCGCGAAGAGCTCCGCCGGTCCCGAGGTTCTCGAGTTGACGAGGACAACGACGGGGATTGACGGCGTATTTGTGCCGTCGCAGAGGTCGCCCGAGGACTGGGTGCCATCAAGAGAGGTCGAGATATAGGGGACGGAATCCGCCGGCAGAAGGACATTAAGAAGGTTGAAAACCGGATCGAAGATGACGCCCGAGTTGTTCCGAAGGTCGATTATGATGCCGGTCGTTGAGCTGTCAGACATGAGGCTCAGGTACGCCGCAATGAACTGGCGGTAGGTGATTTCCGAGAATTCGTTTACTTTGATATAGCCGTAGCCGTCGAAGCTGTCCGAGCTGACGGTCGCAACGGTCATCTGGACGGTGGTGAGGGTGTAGCTTGTGTCTTCGCCCGAGGAGCGGACGGTGAGCGAAAGTTGGGTGCCCGCCTCGGCAGTCAGCATCGAGTAAGCCCAGTCATAGCCCATCTCGAGAACCGAGTAGCCGTTAATCTCGATAATGCTGTCGCCGACATTGATTCCCGCCGATTCTGCGGGACCATTCGGGATAATGTCCGTGACGCTCGGGCAACCGCCGACATCCTCGAAATAGATGCCTATTCCGACGTGCGTGCCGCTCAGGTGCTCCTGATAGAGCTCGTATTCGTTTTCGTCGTAGTACTCCGCTGTAGCGTCGCCCAGAACGCCGATATAGGCTTCCGCAAGCGATTCGATAAGCTCGTCCTCGTCGATGGTACCGTTATAGTAGGAGCGGACGTAGGTATCAATCTGCTCGAGCTTTGTATACATCTCCGCACGCTGTTGGACGTCGGAAATCAGGCTGTTATAAAGGCTGACAGAGTAGCTCGTCGAGATGATAAACGTCAGAGCCGCCGCAATCGCCATAAGAGAGATGGCGAGCCCGAGGGATATTTTTTTGTTCATAAGGTCGCGTTCTCTCCTTTCGGAAACCCCTCCGGCACTTCGTGCCACCTCCCCTTTCAGGGGAGGCTATTTGTGCTTATTACAAAAGTTTTATAGAACCAATCAAAGGCTCCCCTGAAAGGGGAGCTGTCAGCCGAAGGCTGACTGAGGGGTTTACATTAGTATTTGATAAGATTAAAGCTCTCCGGGTCGAGTCTCTCTCCGTCTACACGGATTTCAAAGTGCAGATGCGCACCTGTTGAGTAGCCGGTGGAGCCGACGGTGCCGATGACGTCGCCGGTCGAGACGTATTGCCCTTCGCTGACGGTAATCTTCGTGGCGTGAGCATAAAGCGTTACATATCCGCCGCCGTGGTCGATGATGCAGTAGTTGCCGAAGCCGCCTCCGCAGCCGCAGGACGAGCTCTTGCCGTAGTTATGCGTACAGCCGTTATAGACGGTCAGGACATAGCCGGAGTTTGCGGCGGTTATGTCTGCGCCCATGATGCCTGAGCCGGAGATATCGATGCCATAGTGCGTGGTGCCCCAGCGTGAGCCGTAGCCGGAGGTGATGGTGTAGTATCCCGGGCAGGGCCAGAGGAAGGTTCCGAGTTCAAGGTCGCCGATATATTCGCTTCTTGCATTTTCACGGATGATTCGCTCGATTTCCTCTTCTATTTCAGCCTGCTCTTTTTCGAGCTGGTCCTTGTTTGCTTCATAGGAAGCCTGCTGAGCTTCGAGAGCCTTAATCTGCGCCTTGCTCTCGGCATAGAGGGCTTCCAAGCCGTCAAGCTCTTCTTCCCATTCAGCCTTTCTGTCCTCGACCTCCTGTTTTTTCGCGTCGACTTCGGCGATGGCGGCTTCGAGGTCAGCAACCTTTCCTTCGAGCTCTGCCTTGTCGTTTTCGTAGCTCTCCTTGAGGTCAAGAAGCGTCTGGATGAGGTCGTTGTTGTATTCAGCAACCCTCGTTATAAGCTCGATTCGCATGAGCATGTCGAAGAAGTCGCTCGACCCGAGAAGAATTCCCGCAATCGAGTCGTTCTGCGAGACATAGAGGGCTCTTATTCTCTTCGAGTAGAGGTCGACGTTATAGTCGATTTCCTCCTCCTCAGCGGCGATTTTCTCCTCCGTTGCGGCGATGTCCTCCTCGCGCTCCGCGATTTCGGCTTCGAGGTCTTCAATCTGGGAGTTGTATTCCGAGATGAGCTCCGCCAGAGTTCTTATGTATTCCTCGGTGGTCTCAATCTGTTCGTCGATAGAGTCCTGATATTCCTCTTCCTTGTCGATGTCGTCCTGCATGGAGTCAATCTTTGCGTCGAGCTTGTCCATCTCGTCGGCGATTTCATTGAGTCGGTCCTCAAGCTCTTCCTGCGAAGAGTCCGCATGGATGGACGCCGTGCCGGTTGACAGAAAGATTCCCGTCAGCCCGACAACCAAGGCGGTCAAGACTATATTGAAGCGTTTAAAAAATGTGCGATGTTTCATTAGGAAGTCCTTTCGGAAACCCCTCCACCGGCTTCGCCGGTCCCCCTCCCCTTTCAGGGGAGGCTTTTGGAGAGGCGCTAATAGGCTCCCCTGAAAGGGGAGCTGTCAGCCGAAGGCTGACTGAGGGGTTTACACGTTTAAGTGTTTGCGGGTTGAGAATACCGTGCCTATTGCGGAGATTACGATTCCCGCAACGAGATAGGCGATGGCGGTTACTACGGCGATGTCGCTCCATGCAATGAGTCCGTTCACGCCGAATATCGTCCAGATTTCGAAGTCCTGAGAAAGCGTGTCGTACACGTTGACATAGGCGAGCCATGTGAGTAAGTAGGCGATTACGCTTGACAGCATGCCGAGGACGACGCCTTCAACAAAGAAGGGAATACGGATGAAGCTCTTCGACGCGCCGACATAGCGCATGATGTTGATTTCACGTCGCCGGGCATAGACGCTCGTTCTCGTTGTGTTCGAAATGATTACGAAGCAGACCACAATCAGAGCCGCAGTCAATGCCGTGAAGAGAACTCCGAAGATGTTTCTGATGCTTATTAAGATGCTCGCAAATTCGGTTGACGCCGAAACGCTTTCGACCGATTGGAGCTGTTCGATTTCCGCAACCGTTTCGTCAAGAAGGGTTATGTCGGAAACTCTGCACTTATAGGAGTCGGGAAGGGGATTGTCCTCGATGAGCTCGAAGAGGCTCTTTTCCTCGTCGGTCATGCTCTCCTGCATTTCTTCCCAGGCTTCGTCCTTTGAATAGAAGGTGACTTCAAAAATGTTGTCGTTTTCGGCGAGCTGTTCGCCGAGAAGGGTTATGTTGTTGTCGGGCGCTCCGTCCTCGATAATGACGACGACCTCGTTCTTGTCCTCGATTGCGCCAATCATTTCATTGATGTTGGCACCCAGGAGTACACAAACTCCGACCATCAGAAGCGAGATGGTGATGATGCAGAGCGAGGCAAACGAGTTGATTCTGTTGTACCATATACCTCTGAAGCCCTGCCCCACAAGGTATTTAACGCTATTAGGCCTCATCTGCTCCTCCTATGACTTCATCAAAGACAATCTCGCCGGTGTTGATATTTATGATTCTTCCGCCGAAGTAGCGGACCAGATCGTGCTGGTGCGTGACCATCAGGACCGTCGTCCCGCAGGCGTTGATGCCCTTGAGGAGGTCGACAATCTCGAAGCTTCTTGCCGGGTCGACATTTCCCGTCGGCTCATCGGCGATGATGAGCTGTGGGTCGTTGACGAGGGCTCTTGCAAGAGCGACTCTCTGCTGTTCGCCGCCCGACAGGTCGTTCGGATAGGATTTAGCCTTCTGTGCGAGCCCGACGAGGCTTATTACATAGGGCACTCTTGAGCGGATGTATTTTGTCGGCGCGTCGATTGCACGAAGCGCAAACGCGACGTTGTCGTAGACGGTCAGGTTCGGGATAAGCCGGAAGTCCTGAAATACGACGCCGATGGTGCGCCTCAGCTCGGGGACTTTTCTCGGCTTCAGCTTATTAAGGTCGAAGCCGTTGACATGAATATCGCCCTGAGTGGCGGTGAGCTCTCTTAAAATCAGTTTTATGAGGGTGGACTTGCCCGCACCGGAAGCACCGACGACAAAAGCAAATTCCCCGTCCGAAATATCCAGATTCACCTTGGATAACGCATGTTGTCCGTTTGGATATGTGTACGAAACATTTTTGAATTCTACCATTTTATTCTCCGTAGTTAGTGCGTAGTAGGGGCGGATATTATCCGCCCGAAAAGCTGTAGGCGATGGGGAACGGGCGGATGATATCCGCCCCTACATAAATCGCCTCTGGCGACAGTTAAGCCGCAAATAATTGCGGCTTTTTTTGTAATCAGAATTTAACGGGGTTGGCGGTTAAATACTTCTTGACCATGAGTGCAATCTTGAATACGATTGCGTGGTCGAACTCTCTTAAATCCAAGCCAGTGAGCTTCTTGATTTTCTCAAGACGATATACGAGAGTGTTTCTGTGGACGAAAAGTTTACGGGAAGTCTCGGAAACGTTCAGGTTGTTCTCGAAGAACTTCTGGATTGTGAAGAGCGTTTCCTGATCGAGGGACTCGATTGAGCCCTTCTTGAAGACTTCCTTGAGGAAGGTCTCACAGAGGGTTGTCGGCAGGTGATAGATGAGTCTTGCGATGCCGAGGTTCTCGTAGCTTACGATGCTCTTCTCGGTGTCGAATACCTTTCCGACTTCGAGAGCCATCTGCGCTTCCTTGAAGGAAACGGCGAGGTTCTTGACATCGTCCACAATAGTACCGAGACCGATGTTGACCCTCGTGTAGAACTCGCTCAGGAGCGTGTCCGCAATCGAATAGGCAAGCTTCTCGAGGTCGCTCGGATCGTTCAATGACCGTACTTCCTTGACGAGGACGATATCCTTGTCGTTGATGGTGAAGGTGAAGTCCTTCGTCTTGTCCGGGAAGAGGTTCTGGATGACGTCGAAGGCGGAAATGTCGTTCGACGAGATGATTCTGATGAGAAAGACTGCTCTCGGGACGTTCGAGTTAAAGTGGAGCTCCCGAGCCTTCAGCGGGATATCGCCGGGAAGGATGTTGTCGAGGACGACGTTCTTGACGAAGTTGCCCCTGTCGTACTTTTCGTCATAGAGCTGCTGGACGTTCTCAAGGCTGATGCAGAGAAGCCCCGCATATTTATACGCCTGTTCGTCAGTGCCTTCGACGAAAACATAGAACTCGGTGGAGCCCTTGCCACCGATGGGCATATAGGTATAACCGTCGCGCATGAAGTAATCGTAGGATTCGCTCAGCTCCGAGGAGATCAGGTCGTTTGTGTAACCTACCTTAGAGGAATCACTGCAAGCGACGATATGGGAGTCACAATCGATAACTCCGATTTCGCACTTTATAACCTCCTGCATCCGCTGAATTATACCTTGGAAAAGTCTGTTGGACATGGTTTTCTCTCCTGATTCATTAGATTTTGAACTGAGCAAAAACTGCACTGCTCAATATAAACAAGCACAATTATCGACTATTACAAAGATTGTAGCATATTTTCAGCCTCAGTGTGTTACTAAATTGTGAATAGAGGCGTTTTTTTCGTGAAAATGACCAAATTCGTTCAGGCTTGTAGCGGAGGTAAAAGAAAATCCCCGCAGGTGGCGGGGAAATCGGTTATTCAAAATACAAATCCACCCCATTCTTCTCGAAGAAGCCGAGGGTGCGGTTGAGGCGGAGCCCGGTGATGACGTGCTTCGAGGTGCCTCTTGAGGAGGTGTAGATGACGGCGGAGCAGTTGCCGGTGAGGTTCTGGAGGTAGGTCTGCCTGATTACCACCTTCACGATTCTGTCCTTCGGAACGACTGCTGTGTGGAAGGTGTAGAATTTCGAGTAGCGCATTGTGATATAATCCCCGTTTACGGCTACTCCCGTCTTGAAGATTGCGAGTGTCTTGACGATGGTGAGCCAGATTGCGGGCACCTCCGCAACGATAACTCCGACGCGGATTACCGAGCGCCACGAGGGGAATATCGCGAAGAGGACAAAGAACGCCGTCAGCGGCAGTATCGCAAGTATAACCGGCGCATAGTAGAACATCCAGTAGCTCTGGAATGTCGGCTTGAGGTCGAGCTTCGGCTTGTGATAGACCGATTCGGAGGGGATGTTCGGGAAGATTTCGGCGACGGTGGAGTTAATCTCCCGCTCCGTCGCTATCGGCATGACGACCGAGGTCTCGGCTCTGCCTGTCTCGCCGTAGCCGGCGCAGTCGCAGTGGAGTGACGAGATTCGAAGTATCTTTGAGATGAGATTCTGCCGGAGGTCCACGCTGTTTATCTTGTCGAGAGAAAGAATATGCCGGTTTCGCTCGATGAGACCGCTCTTGATATAGAGGCTGTCCGAGCAACGGGTCAGTGAGTAGTTCCAGAAGCAGAAGATGTTCGTCATGAACGAGACCAGCCAACCGATAGCTATGACGACGGAAACACCCGCCACGACCGGCGAGACATAGACCGAGATTCGGTTCACAACGTCGCTGAGTGTATCCATGATGAGCTGAGCCTCGACTTCTCGGTCGAACATTCGCGAGGTTTCATAGAGAAACGCCAGAATTACAACCGTACCCGAGAGGGTCGACGACGAGACGAACGAATAGAGTATGAGCCGTATCCTGTTCGGCGTGACGGAGTAGCGGAGGCTCTTCGCCCTTGATTTTTTCACCCGGGCATAGAGCCGGTCGGCGTCGGATTTTCGGAGCGTAAGTGAGATGTCGTCCTGCGCCCGACTGAAGGCGCCGGCGTTTGTGCCGATGGTGACGGTGCAGGCGCCGAAAAGCTTCAGAAAAACGGTCTGATTGATGCTTAATGAGCTTATCGTGTCGTAATAGATGACGTCGCAGGTCGAGTAGATTTTGCCCTTGGTGACGGAGATTTTCTGGTCGTCGAACTTAACATAGACATGCTCCCACCGTCTCCATGCAAAAATCAGGATTGCCGCGATGACCAAGAGATCCATCCAGGTGCCCATGAGCCAGACGCGAAGGGAATTGACATCGAGGGAAATGGAATAGAGGCTTCTTATCAAGGGGATTATAAGAAGCCAGAAATAGTGTGTGGTGTAGGAAAACAGCCTTAAAGGATGCTGTTTTACAGTTCGTTCGGTCATTGAGAATCCCTCATTAATTCCTCAATCTCCCTGACGTCGTCGAGCCCTAAAAACGGCAACACCATCGTGCCGCCCATTGCCCGAAGAATCACGAAATTAAGTCCCGTATATTTCGACATGAAGGTTGTGACAGTCGAGACATATTGCACGGCGTCCGCCTTCATGTGGTGGCGCTTGACATATATTATGCCGGTTTTCATCGAGATGTCCGAAGGGGAGATGTATATAACGGTGCGCGAAAAATAGGCGGGCAGGAGTATTGCCGCAAAGAGAATCGCCGCAAGCCAGAATAAACAAAGAAGCAGAGTCATAATTATTTTGTAGTTGGACAAATACCCGACGGTAAAGCCGGTGAGTATTGCCGCAAGCACTACTATTGCGACATCAATGACAATCAGTGCCGCTCTTTTGGGTTGATATTTTCGCATGGGAGGAATTATGCCCTTTCTTGATAAGCTTTCAGAGCTCGTATGGAGCCTGCCGACGGTTGCACTTATAATTTCCGTTGGAATTTATTATACTATTCGTTTACGCGTCCCGCAAGTCAGATGTCTGGGACAAATGCTTGCGGTTGTCCGCAAAAGTTTTTCCGGCGACGGTGAGAACAGATTTCGGGTTCTGTCAACGGCGCTTGCCGCAACCGTCGGGACGGGGAGCGTCGCAGGGGTCGCCACCGCAATCACCTTGGGCGGAGCGGGCGCAATCTTCTGGCTGTGGGTGTCGGCGTTCCTCGGGATGGCGGTCTCTTTTGCCGAAGGTGTCTTAAGTATAGAATATCGTGACGGCAAAAAAGGCGGAATAATGTATGCTATCCGCGACGGAATGGGCGAGAAGTTCCTGGCGAGACTTTACGCCTTCTTCACCGTCCTTGCATCCTTCGGAATGGGCGGGATGGTGCAGTCTAATTCAGCCGCCGAAGCCGTCAGCTCCGAATCGGGGATAAGCCCCGTCGCCGTCGGGATAATACTTGCAATACTCACCGCCGCATGCCTCTTCTCGGGGCGGGATTTCACCGGAAAAGCCTCATCCGTTATGATGCCCGTTCTCACGATTATATACATATTCATCGTAACGGCGGTTATTGTCGCGAATTTCGGAAAATTGCCCGAAGTTTTCTCCGAGATATTCAGCTCGGCGTTCGGCTTGAAGCCCGCCATAGGTGCGGCTGTGGGGATTTCGGTGAAGCAGGCGGTGAGCGTCGGCTTCAAGAGGGGAATCTTCTCGAACGAAGCGGGTCTTGGGACGACCGCCGCAATCCATGCGGGAAGCGGTTTAAGCCCCAAAGAGCAGGGGCTCATGAACATGTTCGAGGTCATAATCGACACTTTCGTAATTTGCACCCTGACGGCGCTTGCGATTCTGTGCTCGGGAGCTGTGGAAACGGGGCTCGACGGCTCACTTCTCGTCTCCGCCGCATGCGAAAGCGTCTTCGGGAGCATTTCCGGCACGGCGATTTCCCTCTGCACCGCCGGCTTCGCCACGGCAACCATCATCGGCTGGTCGAAAATCGGTCTTTCCGCCGCCGAATATCTTTCGGAAAGGTCGGTTCTGCCCTATAAAATCGCCCTCATCGCCGCCGTTTTCACAGGCGCTGTCGTCAGTCTCTCTGCGGCATGGAAGATAAGCGATATCTTCAACGGACTTATGGTGTTCCCGTGCGTGGGAGCGCTTTGGGCGCTCAGGAAATCAGTAATTTGTCAAATATCTCTGCACACGAAATAGTCAGCTTATGCGGCACGGTTTCGCTCTGAATCTTTCCGGATTTAATACAATTCATCGCTTCCATCGCCTCATAGACAAAGCCGTTCTCGGTCTCGGTATCTTTAAAGCTATCTATCAGCTCGAAATTGGCGTCATATAAGTAGCAATCGGTCGCAAAGTGAGGTCTCGGGAGCTCTAATTTGCCCTCCGAGCCGTAGATGACAATCTTCTCGTCAAGCTTCGCAAGAAGCGTGCTCTCGCAGACGGCGAGGCAGTCCCGGGAGCCGTCTTTCGGGAAGTTCAGAAGTATATGGTCGGTCAGGTCGACGCCGCCCGAGGTCTTGACGGCATGCGCCGAAATCACTTCGGCAGGGCGGTCGATAAGAAACGTAAGGATTTCATAGTCGTAAACGGTCAGGTCAAACGCCGCACCGCCGCCGAGAGCCTTGCAGTAGTAGCGGTTATTCGGGTTCTCCTCGGCTTTGAAGCCGATTGCGGAGGTGGCATAAATCGGCTCGCCGATTCGCCCCGAGCGAATCCATTCCCGGGCTTTGACGACCGCCGGCAGAAACCTTGACCACATCGCCTCCATAGCAAAAACGCCCTTCTCTTCGGCGAGGGAGAAGACCTCTTTGGCATCAGTGCTGTTCAAAAACATCGCCTTTTCGCAGAGGACGGGCACTCCCGCCTCGACGCAGAGCTTACTTAGCTCGTAATGCGCGTTCGACGTCGCCGCAACATAGACGCAGTCGGGCTTGACAGCATCGAGCATTTCGGAGTAGCTGTCGAAATACTCGGGGATATTATTTCTTTCGGCGAAGTCCTTCGCCCTGCCCGACTTACTGGCGACTGCTACGACTTCTGCGTCGTCTATTCTTCTCACGCAATCACAAAACTTGTTTGCGATATGCCCGGCGCCCATGATGGCAAATCTGAACATAGTAACCTCCTTAAATTCTTCCCGTCGAGCCGAAGCCGCCGGTTCTGTCCGATTCCGGCAATTCTTCCGCCTCAGTGACGGTGCATGTGGGGACAAAGAGCGGGACAAGCTGGGCAAAGCGCTCTCCCGGCTCGAATGTATAGGGCTCACTCCCGTGATTGATAATCGGCACGAGGATTTCGCCTCGATAGTCCGAGTCAATCACCCCGACCGAATTCGCAAGCGTCAGCCCGTGCTTTCGCCCCAAGCTTGAACGAATAATAACAAGCATTACAACGTTGCCCATAGATAAGTCGGGGCATACGGCAATCCCGCAGGGAACAGTCACAATCTCGCCGACGGGGATGGTCAGCGGCTCGTCGATGCAGGCGTGCAAATCCAAGCCGGCACTTAGCTGGGTCGCCGCCTCCGGCAGAATCGCATTCGGGCGAAGCTTTTTTATTTGTAGGTTAAGTGTTGACATGTTACAGCACCCCTCTGAAATAGAGTCCGTTGGTATAATCTTTTCCGTCCCGGCGGGAAATACCGGCTTTATAGTCGTCGAGAACTGCCTTCACTTCTTCCGGCGATTCGTCCGTGAACATAAGAATCCCGAAATCAATGTCGAAATAGCCGAGCTTGTCGGGGAGATAGAGCGTCTTCGAATTGAGGAGCTCGTTATAGTCCTCGCCACCAGACATACGGCACTTGACGGGGAACACCGTTCCCGTGCGGTCGGTAAGGCTGTGGGAGCAGGCTTTGCAACCCGTCTCCGCCTTGATGGGGCAGTTCGCTGTTATCATGAGCGGAAGTCTGCCATAGAGGATTGCGCCCTTCGGGACGGCGGTTCTGATGCCCGAAAGCTGTGCCGCCTTGAGTTCAAACGAGAGCGTCAGGGCTGAGAGCCCGTCAAGGGCGTATTCGTCCACCGAGAGTGAGTTCGTGATGTTCAGCCCAAAGCTACCGATTGCTTCGAATCCAAGCCTCGGGAGCATATAAACATATCCCGAGTTGGTCGCCATTGCCTCGTCGAACCCGAGGGCTTTTGCTTCCCGCAAATCGGCTTCAACTTTTTCAGCGTGAAGGGTGAACCGAGGCGGCGAGATTATCGCCTTTTTCGGGTCGAACCCCGATTCTATATAAGATTTCGCAAGCGAGAGAGGAATTATAACCCTCTCGCAGTCTATCTGCTCAAGCTGTGAAAGCTTCTCGACCGAGACCCAGTAGGTTATCGGCTTTTTCGGCTTTACGGGGACTTCGGGGAGGTAGCTTGCGGACGCAAACGGCTTCCTGACGGTCAGTTTCTCTTGTCGAATCTTGTCGAAATGCTCGATCGCCTGCCGCCGAAGGGAGTTGAGCTCCGACAGCGGAAGCATCAGCCCGTCGTCGATTTCGGCGGTGATTTCACCCGCACGATAGAGCGTTCCGCCGAGCTTGCCAAGCTGTGAAACTGCGGCATCAGTCGTCAGCGGTCGGTTTATTGCCTCCTGCGGGATGGCTCCCGTGAAGGTGGCGAGGTCAACGCCGTCGGTTGCGGTCAGAGTGGCATTTTCGCCACGCTTGACGGTTAGCTTCATAGAAAGCCCGAACCGTGGGGCTTCGGATTTATATTTTTCGTGTATTTGTGTTAAAGAAGCGGTCATGTCGGTGACGTCTTCATAAGAGCGGGCGCCGAACATGGCGGCGTCACGCTTGCCGGAATAGTAGCCATCTGTAAATCCGCTTCGCGAGAATGCCGAGCGCAGGAGCTCATAGTCGTACTCTTCACCGTTAAGTGCCGCACGGAACTCGCCCGTTGCGGCGGAGACATACTCGGGGCGCTTCATTCTGCCCTCAATCTTGAGGGACGACACGCCTATATTCTGCAGTTCTTCTGCGTCTTCTATCAGAGTCAAATCTTTAAGCGAAAGGGCGTATTTGTCCCTCGGTTTTCCGGTCGACGAAAAAGGGAGCCTGCAAGCTCCCGCACAAAGCCCTCTGTTCGCCGAGCGAGAGCCTATCATCGCACTCAAGTAGCACTGCCCCGAAACGGACATGCAGAGTGCGCCGTGGACGAAAATCTCTGTCTCGACCCCAAGCTCAGACAGCTTTCGGATGGTTTCACGGTCGAGCTCCCTCGAGAGGACGACCCGCTTGTAGTCGTGCTCCTTAGCCCAGAGGACGCCGTCGGCAAAGTGAAGAGTCATCTGCGTCGAGGCGTGAAGCGGCATGTCGGGGCAGGATTCTCGGACGATTCGCTCGACCGCCCTGTCCTGTACAATCAGCCCGTCGATTCCGGCGTCGCAGGCGAAGTTAATCTCTTCGGCGAGTGATTCAAGCTCGCTGTCGAAAACGGCAATGTTTATCGCCTGATAAATCTTGACGCCGTGGCGGTGGCATTCTCCGACAGCCTCAAGAATATCTTCGTGCGAGAAGTTCCCGGCGTTCTGACGCGCCGAAAAGTTAAGACCGCCGATATAGACGGCGTCGCACCCCGACTTAAGAGCCGCCGCAAGCGACTCCATACTCCCGCAGGGAGCCAGAAGCTCCGGCTTGTTTTCAATGTTACTCATCAGAAAAGACTGCTCTCGTTCAGCTTCTTCTCGAGCTCTTCGATGCGCTTCTTGAGCTGTGCGATTTCGCGCTTCGCCGCATCGTAGCTCTGCTTCGAGCGGTTCGCCGTTGCGACATACTCGCCGAGCTGATAGCGCATGCTGTCCTCGTTGTCAGAAGCCTTCTGTGCCTCGTCCATAGCGTCCAAAACCGAGAGGATTGCGACGTCGATGCCGCTTAAGTTGTTCCCGACGGCGAGCATGGAGTTCATCTGTGCATCAAGCTTTTCCGCCAGAGCTTCGGTATACTCCGGCGAGTTCTCTGTCACAAGGGTGTACTCCCTTCCGATTATTCTGACCTTGACTCTGTTTTCCATGCTGATTTCCATGCTGACCTCCTTGGGGATAACCCCTCCACCATCGGCTTCGCCGACGGTCCCCCTCCCCTTGACAGGGGAGGCTAAATCTATTCTTCCAAAATTGATATTAGTCCGAAATATTCCTGAATTTCCGCCGCCGCTTCGGGATCAAGCTCGAAATAGCCGCTCGAATTCCATTCGCCTCTTGGCATTCTGTATGTTGCGGGGGACGAAGCCGTCTCGAGCATATACTCATAGGCGTCCCGGACGCTGGCAAATGTCTTCGAGGTGATGTCGGTGTCGGAATTATTGTAGATAGTGTTGAAGATGTTCTGGATATTTGTCTTCATGCTTGCGGCGTTTGACTCGAAGGCGTCGTTTATGAGCGCCACGGCAATCTCGCCGATGACTTGAACGGTCGTCTGCTCGCCATTTGAATACAGGGGATAGGTGACGATTCTTCTTATGTCGTCGCCCCAGAGGGTGCGGGTCGAATTTCCGGCATAGAAGCTCGTCAGGTCGCCCGTCTCCGTGTCCTTATAGTAGAGGTCCTCGGGGAAGACATAGCTCGTCATGCCGCCCGTATATTCGACAAGCTCCGCCCAACCGTCGTTCGTGATCTTGATGTACTTGTCGCAGGTGAGCCCGAAGGCGTTCTCGACAGCAGTCTTGAGATAGCTCATTCCGCCCGTGTCGAAGAGGCTTTCAATCGTCCCGCTCGCCGAGTCGACCGTCGCGATGGTGTACTTCGAGACGGGGACAATCGCGATGATTCCTTCCTGAGGATTGACTCGAAGGAGGACTATTGCGTTCAGGTCCTGACCGTCTGCGCCGACGAAGAGAATCGTTTCGGTGGCGTCGGAATAGTCGACCGTTTTTTCATCCTCCTCGGTCGAAGTCCCGCTTTCGGCGGCTTCCGCTTCGAGAGCAGGCTGGGTTACGAATATATCGAGCAGTGTTACGGCGGCAAAGCCGAACAGCAGTAAGCATATGAGCATTGTCGCAAGATAGATGATTACGACCGATGCCTGTGAAGAACGCTTTTTAATATTGACCACCGTCTTTCGTGTGAAATCATCACCAAATTATCAGTATAAAGTGACTTAATCCGCTATTGCAATTTGAGTTCGTATGTCTTATAATATTACAGAAGACTTGTCTGACCGTCGTCGAAAAATCCGCAGTGATTGAGGTCGATTATGTCGAGCTCCAAGCCCTGGCGCTTCGCCTCTTTTATAGTATTCCCCGTGCCGCTTTTGTAGTCGTAGATTACGCCGATAACGCGGTTGGAATGGTCGACCATCAGCCGATTCCGAAGGTGATAGCAGGCTTGGAAATAGTCTTCCGAGAGGTAATACATCTCGTCGCACCCCTGCCGGACGATTCCGTAGTCATAGATGTCTGTGCCGCGGAGCTTTTCCGTCTCGTTTTTGTAGGGAGATATCCCGATGAGCTTTAAATCGAGCTCAGGTCTCTGGTGCTTCATGGTGTAGATGACTCTTCCGCCCCAGATGTCGACGCCTCTTGCCATTCCGGTGATGAAGGTGCGATAGCCCTCGTCGACGGCTCGGTAAATCCGCTCGATGAGCATGGACTTGAGCATCCGCATCCTGATTTCGTCTTCATAAAATGGAATCTTTTCGGGGCGATGCCCGGTGAAGCAGGCGGTGTGCGGACGGTCGGTTATAATCTCGGGATTGTAGTTAAAAACTATCGGCTCCATATTTCCCCCAAATAAGACGCATAATATTTGCGTAGCTATAAAAATCATACCATAATACCGACCTTTTTGCAAGTAAAAAGGGGAAATTCTTTTAAAAAGTCTAATCAGCATTCCCAAGGAGGAAGCATACATAATGAAAAATGAAGTTTTAAGGCGTGCGTGGGCGGAAATCCACCTTGACAGGCTCGAGCGAAATGTCGAAAAATGTCGGAGCCTCATCGACCCCGACGCTGAAATAATGTGCGCCGTCAAGGCTAATTGCTACGGGCACGGCTGTGAGGGGATAATCCCCCGGCTCGAGGACGCCGGAATCAACTGGTTCGCCGTGTCGAATATTGTCGAGGCGGAAGAGCTGAGGAATCTCGGCGTTGCCGGAGAAATCCTGATTTTGGGCTACACTCCTCCCGAGGACGCAGGGGAGCTCATCGAATACGACATCATCCAGACGATAACCGACCTTGAATATGCCGAAAAGCTCTCGTTCAACGCTCCGAAGGGCGAGCGTGTCAGGTGCCATATCGCCGTCGACACCGGAATGAACCGAATCGGGCTTAACTACGGCGACGACGTCCGGGGAATCGCCGACGACGCCGAGAAGATTGTAAGAATGCAGGGGCTCGAGGTCGAAGGGCTCTTCACCCACCTTCCCGTCGCCGACAGCTTAAAGACTGATGATATAGAGTTCACCGACAAGCAGATTGAACTGGTTTGCGCCGTTCGGAACGAGCTGAAGAAAAGGCTCGTCCTTATCGACAAGCTCCATTTCCTGAACTCGGCGGGGGCTATGTATCACTACGACAAGAGAAGCGACCTCGTAAGATTTGGAATCATGCTCTACGGCTTGAAGCCGGACTTCTCGAGGGAGATGCCGGTCGAGCTCGAGCCGGTTATGGAGCTCAAGTCCATCGTCTCGCAAATAAAAACGCTCCCCGAGGGAGTGACGATAGGCTATGGGCGTACATATAAGACGGAGCATGAAACCAGAGTAGCAACCGTTACAATCGGCTATGCCGACGGCTGTCCGAGGCTTCTCTCGAACAAGGGCGGGCTCCTTCTTCATGGCAAGCGTGCGAAAATTCTCGGGCGTGTCTGCATGGATCAGCTGATGATTGACGTGACGGACATCCCGGAAGCCGAAGTCGGCGACACTGTAACCCTCATCGGCAAAGATGGCGACGAATCAATCACCGCCGACGAAATCGGCGAGCTCTGTGGTACCATCGGCTACGAAATAGTCTGCGGCATCTCGCAACGTGTGCCGAGGATATTTGTGAAGTAACAATAATCCCTCAGTCGGAAAGCTGACTGAGGGGTTTATTTTGGAACTTTTGATATTAAACAATGTTGACAAGCAACAAAATATATGTTATAATTTCAGCGGTGAGAGGTGGTTGCTCTTCCCTGTGAAGGGAGGTGGTACCGATGGAGATTATTTCTATAATCTTGGAGGTCTTGGAGCTTCTCCTGACTGCCTTTGCTATTGGAATTGCCGTAGGCGAAAGCCGAAATAAATAGAATAACCGCACCTGATTAGCGTCAAGTGCGATTATGTTTCTCAAAGTTATTACTGCGGGAGAGTAGTCGCTACCTGAATGACGGTTCAGGTAACCTCTCACCATCTATATTATACCCGATTACGGCTGTTTTGTCAACAGTCTTTTTTTATTTCCCGCCGGTGGGAAATTAATCTCGCAATCCCGAGGGCTATCGCACTGCCGACCACTACTCCCGAGAAGTCTATCGCAACGTCCCGGGGGCTGGCGGTTCTGCCGACGGATGTGAGCTGTTGTAGCTCGTTCAGTGTAGCCGCGGCGAGACCGATAATCAGCGTCGAGATGTAGGGACGCTTGAGGAGCAGGGAACGGGTGAAGCTGTATAAACTTGCGCCGAGTATTGCGAATATCGTGAAGTGTGCAAGCTTACGGACGATGAAGGTCACCGTGCTGACGGTCTCGGCGTCGGTCTCAAGCTTAAATATTTTCATCACGAAGTCGACGATTACACCGCTCAGCTTCGAGGACTCTTCGCCGTTCTGTCCCGAAAATATAAACAGGGCGGCAAATGTGATTATAACAATCGCCGCCGAAATTATCAATGGAAGCTTACTTCTGATTCTGGAAGGTATCTTCAATGTCTTATCCTCTTATTCAACCGGAGTGTAGAACAGCTCGAGGCAGAGCTCATAAAGAGCGTCCTCGTCGACGTAGTACTCCATATAGGTGTCGCCCAGGACCGCCTCGCCCTCGATGGTGAGGTAATCGGCGAACTCATAGTCACTCATCGCGCTGTAGAAGTCCGAAAGGTCATTTACCGAGCAGTCGGAGACCATATACGAAGTGATTTCCATAGCCGTATCGAGCGCAAAGTCGGAATCCTCGTCGCACGCCGCCTTGAATTGATTCATGAGAGCTCTCAGATACTGCTCCTGACGCTCCATTCTGTGGAGATTGGTGCTGTCATCGAGACCGTATCTTGTTCTGACGTACAGAAGAGCGTTCTCGCCGAGAAGGGTGACAGTTTCGCCCTCGACAATGTCGTCGTTGATCGTGTCAAGAGCCGTGACGGTAACCCCGCCCACAGCGTCGTTGATGATTGAAACGGCGTCCATCGTGACGGTGATGTAGTGATCGATGTCGACTCCGTGAAGGAGATTCGAGACTGCGTCAACCGTGTTTTCGGCACTGTCCTCCTGACCTGAGCCATAGGTGTGTGCGAGCGCAATTTGCTCATAAGAAGAAAATACGACAGCACCCGTTACGCCCAAAACTTGAACGTCGGTCATGGTGTCGCGGTTGATGTGCAAAACCTTGTAGGATTTGTTTTCTGTGTCGATGACGACGAGCATCAGAAAGTCCGCCTGTTCGGTATTGACATAAGTGTCGCTGTTGGTAGAGGCGAGATACTTGTCAACTCCGACCAGAAGCACAGTATCAATGTGCCGGTTGAGCTTATAGGTTGTTCCGTTATACTCAACCCTTGTGCTCGAGCTCTCTTCCTCCGTGTCGGTGACATTAGAATAGTGCTGCTGCTCCCAAGCGTTCAGCAGCAGCACTATACCTACTATCAGAAAGAATACGCACAGAAGATAGAGAATCACCTTGACAAGGTTTTTTCTCACCCTGAACTTCATTATTATTCCCTCTTAATTACTTGACCTTCTTCTTGTTAGCAACGATGAGGAGTACACCTGCAACAACGATGCAAGCAACGCCGCCTACAACATAAGGCATAGCGGAAGAAGCAGTAGCACCGGAAACATCAACACCGGTATCTCCTACGACGCCTTCAGCAGGATCGGAAACCAAGATGGTGCTATCGCTGCTAACGGTGATAACGAAAGGAGAAGTAGAGGAGAATGTAACCTGAAGCTTGTTGGTACCAACGACTTCAGAAGGTTCTTCTCTCCACTCGTTGCCGGAGTAGTTGTGCAAAACAGCAACTTCAGAAGCACCGCCGAGGTTGACTTCCATGGTAACGGTTACAGCACCGCCGGCTGCGAGAACTGCTGCAGCATCACCGGTAACGGAGATGTCGAAGAGGTAAGCAGCAGTGTGTCCCTCAGGGATGGTTGCTACCAATTCTTCGAGAGACTCGGATTCGAGAATCTGCTCGTAAGCGGAAGTAAGAGCTTCCTGAGTGTCTGCATCAAGAGAATCAGCGTCGCTGAAAGCGGTTACAGTAATCTCTGCAGCGTCGATGGTAACTTCGTTACCGTCAGCGTCGGTAGCTGTTGCTGTAGAAACTTCGGGAGCAGCCTTCTGCTGGATGCTGGGGACAGCAGTATCTGCAACGGCAGATACGCACATTACGGCTGCGAGAGCAACTGCAAGTGCAATTTTCATAAATTTGTTCATGTCTTTAGCCCTCCAAAAAAAACTAAATTTTTATATATACACGAACCGACTTCTTTCATATCGGAACGAGATATACGAACTTTGTGGAATATGTTGACGAGTCGATTATTTCATCGACAAGGGACGATTCGCCCTATGAGGACGACTCTTGTAATATATAATAACTCATCTCGTCTAATTTGTCAAGCATTTTATTGCCGATTTTTTTAGAAATTTCTCTGCGAGCACTCAAAATGTTCGGCGGGCGACTGCTCATGTTGTGGCAATCGGACCCAAGAACGTGGATTTTGCCGTCGCGGAGCATGTTCATGACCTTTTTTGTTCTGAATCTGCTTCCGACAAAGCTTCCGGCGTTCACCTGAATGTACATGCCGCTTCTGTAGAGCTCCGGCAGATACTTTTCCGCTCCGAACTGGAAATATCTTTCGACGTGGGCGAGGATAATCCTTGCTCCCGAGTAGGAAAGCTCAATGACGTCGTTCACAACCCGGTCATTCCATTTCATGAACGGCATTTCGACCAGAAGAAGGTCTGTGCCCTCGGTTTTCAGAAGTCCGACATCCTCTGACCGGGAAATCCCTTCGAAATACTTGACCTCTGCGCCGAGAAGAATCTCGGGCATCTTGTCGTCAAGGTGCGGCTTCAGCTTTTCATAGGCTTCGGCTCTTCTTTCGACAAACCTCCTCGGCGAGTTTTCCTCTGCATAGAAGTGGGAGGTCGCAACTATCGTTCTGACGCCCTGTCTGAACGACTCGTGGAGCATTTCACAGCTTTCGTCGACGCTTCTGCTCCCGTCGTCAATTCCGGGGAGAATGTGAGAATGAAAATCGACAATTTTCTGAGAGTCAATCATTTTCCGGTCCCGCCTGAGGCGGATTTGCCGGCGCCTTTTGCGGAGCTTTCGCTCTTGTGCTGAGCACTTGAGCCGTAGCCGTATTCGTAGCCGTAGCCATAGCCCTTCTTGTACTTCTTGTATTTCTTCTTGAGAACCTCGGAATAGGTGAAGACGAAGCCGAGAATCTTTACATGCTGGAACTCAAGCTGTCTTACGGTGTCCGCAAGGGTCTGTTGGTCGCAATAGTCTCTTCTTACGACGACGCACATTCCGTCAACGAGGTTCGAGATAACCAAGGCATCCGAAACGGACGAAATCGGCGGCATATCGAAGATTATATAGTCATAGCCCTTCGAAAGAGCCTCAACTACCTTTGCCATTCTCTCGGAGCCCAGAAGCTCACTCGGGTTCGGGGGAATATCTCCGCCGGTCATGACGTCGAGTCCGTCGACCAGACCGGAGTGGTGGATAATTTCATTTCCCGAGCAGAGACCCGCCAGGAGGTTCGAAAGTCCGGGAGCCTTCGGGACGCCTATTCTTCTTGACATTGTGGGAAGTCTCATGTCTCCCTCGATAACGAGGACTCTCTTGCCGGTCTCAGCGATGGAGCATGCAAGGTTAAGGCTCGTTGTCGATTTGCCTTCGGAAGGCATCGAGCTGGTCATTCCGATGACACGGCATTTGTCGCCGTCGTTCGGAAGACTGAACATGATATTCGCTCTGAGGAGCTTATAGGCTTCCGATACCGCAAAGCTCAGGTTTGTGCCGATTCTCTGCTGTCCCGGGGTCAGAGCCGTCTGCGATGTTGCAGGCGTTACGTTTTCGGGACGCTTTACATTCATTTCGTGCTACCTCCCGACTTGGAATTATGTGAGTGACTTCCGCCGCCGTAACCGTAGCCATAACCGCTCTTCGAAGAGGTGGTGATGTCCATATCCGGAATGGAGGCGAGTACAGGGATGTTCTTGTAGTTTGTGAGGAGGTAATCCTCGTTGTGAATAAGGTTGTCCATGAGCTCGAGAATCACGATGACGCCGACACAGATGATGAATCCGATGAGCGCACCTACAAGGGTGTAGGTTGTGACGCTCGGAGAAGCCTTTTCGGTCGGGACAACCGCATAGTCAACAATCTTTGCGGAGGAGCCCTCGACGATGTCGTCGATGACGTCAGGGAAGACTTCTGCAATAGTGTTGGCGATGAGAGTCGCTTCCCTGGGGTCGGGGCTGGTTACAACAACCTGAAATACTTCGGTGCTGTCAACGGCTGAGGTTTCGATCATCTCGACGAGCTCGTCGTAGTCATAGTCAAGATCCGCTTCTTCGATAACCTGATTCAGAACGGTTCTTGTGCTGAGGATGACCGCATAGGTATCAACAAGGCTCTGCGAAGCCGAGATATCGGAGGACGATATACTGAAGCTTGTGGTGCTCAGGTCGAGCGAGCTGTTGTTGACGTACATAAGTACCTTTGATTCGTAAAGCGGAGTTACCGCCAGTGTAACAAATGCGAATGCGATGATGCCACCAAAAAGCGTTGCCAGAACAACTGCCCACGCCTTCTGCCATACCGCCTTCATCAGGCGCATAAGGTCTATTTCGACATAATCCTTATTGCTGTCATTTTGTGTCTGCGAAGCCATTTGACTCCCCCTAATGCTTTAAAACTCTTCCACGGGAAAAGCGCAACCGCTTTTAATCCCAAAATACCAATATAGGTGTAGTATACACCAAGCCACCGCTAAAGTCAAGCTAAAAATTTTGCCTTAACAGAAAATTAAGAAAAATCTCCATATCGACAAGAGGCGACATCGGGAATTTTGTGCAATTCGGAAGAGGTTGAAAAGCTAAAGCCGCACAGGAAGGCGGCTTTTGCTTTTGAGATGGTAGGCTCGATACTTGTTGGCGCCTTTTACGGCGATTTCAGAAGAAAAGCCATGTAGAGCGGAAGTGTGAGAATGCTGTCAGCAGTTCCGACATTATAGTCACCGAGCTTGATTGCATGGTTTACATGGTATTTTTCCGGATGGTTAAGAATGGTCTTTGTGCTTTTTACGTTTCCGTCGGTGGACTTGACCTCGACTGGTACACATTCGCCTTTGTAACGAATAACGAAATCGACCTCAAGACCGCTGTCCTTGCGGAAGTAGTAGAGCTTTCTTTCCATTTTCCCGAAAATATCGGCAATCAGATTTTCGAAAATTGCGCCCTTGTAGCCGTATAGATTTCCCTGAAGAATGTCATACTGAGTACCGTCCTCGAGCATGCTTACAAACAGTCCACAGTCGCTCATATAGACCTTGAAGCAATCTTCAATGGCGTTACCGTCGAGCGGAAGCTCGGTTATCGAGAGATTATAGCAACGTGTGATTATTCCGGCATCCTCAATCCATTGCAGGTTCCCCGAATATTTCGATGCTTTGGCACCTTTACTCACGACAGAGTATTGAAATTTTTTGTTTTCCTTACTCAGTTGCTTTGGAATCGACTGGAAGCACTCTTTGATTTTCGACTTGTCAGGATTGCTGGCGTATTTCACCATGTCATCTTCATACGAATGAACTATGTCTCGCTGAATAGCCAAAACTTCATCCATCTGTTTGGTATTGACGAAGGTCTGCACGGCGTCCGGCATTCCGCCGACTACCGTATATTGCAGAAGAAGCTGACGCATCCTTTCGTGAAGAGCTTCCGGCACGGGGGTTATTGTTTCAAGAGATTTACCGAGAAGAGCAATCATCTCTTCGTTTATTCCGTTTGCCCACAGAAATTCCTCAAAATCGAGGGGACACATGGTTATAACCGTTTCGGAGCCTACCGGCACTGATTTTGGCTCTTTGCCGTATCCGTGAACGCCCAACAGAGAACCGGTTCCGATTACATCATACCTGCCGTCAGTCCGGAAGAATTTAAGGGCAGTTCTCGCTTCGGGACACTCCTGAATCTCGTAAAATAAGTACGGTTTCGCCCGGAACAAACTTAGCCGAGTTGCCAAGAAGAGCAGAGGTCAGCATAACAATATTGTCGGTCTCAAGGGAGCCCGAAAAAATCTTTGCGTAATCGGGATTCTCATAGAAATTGAGATAAACGGTGTTTTTGTAATTCTTATTGGCGAAATCGAGAACGGAGCTCGTTTTTCCGCACTGACGACAGCCCTTGATGATAAGAGGCTTATGCTTCGGTGTGTTCTTCCATTTCAAAAGGGCATCTTCAATCTTTCTTCTGAGCATGATAATGGTCTCCCTTCGTTACTCTGATTCTATTATACACGATATCTGCCACTTTTTCAAACGACTTTCCGACAAAATTGCCACTTTAAAAAACATAGCCGTCCACCAACAAGTGAACGGCTTTGTGGAGATTGCGGAGCAATCTCTTTACTTGAAGCGAAGCTCCAAGTGTTTTATTCTTCGATTAACCTCGTATTCCTGAAATAGAGAGACACGCACCAGATGGCGCAGGCGGCTACTATTATATAGATTATTCTCGATATAACTGCCGCCGAGCCGCCGAAGAGGTAGGCGACAAGGTCTAACTTGAAAATCCCGACCAGTCCCCAGTTGATGCCTCCCACGATAAGAAGAAACAAGGCGATTCTGTCCAGTATCTTTATATCACTCACTCCTTAACATTAAGAGCTTCCCGAAATTTCGGTGCAGGATTAGTCTTGCACACGGGACGATTTTTTATTCATTTTTTGATAAAAATGCCCCAAGAGATATGGACAATCGCAACCAAAAAGAGTATAATTGAAGAAAACCCCTCAGTCGCCTTCGGCGACAGCTCCCCTTTCAGGGGAGCCTTTAACTGCCTCCATCAGAGGCTTTGAGAGAAGGAGAATAGCCTCCCCTGAAAGGGGAGGGGGACCGGCGAAGCCGGTGGAGGGGTAAACACAGAAGGAGAGAACGTATATGAAATTCGGTTATTTTGACGACCAAAACAAGGAGTATGTTATCACCGAGCCGAAGACTCCGTGGCCTTGGATCAACTACCTCGGCACCGAGAACTTCTTCTCGTTGATTTCCAACACCGCCGGCGGCTATTGCTTCTATCGCGACGCAAGACTCCGCAGAATCACCCGTTACCGCTATAACAACGCCCCTGCCGATATGGGCGGCAGATACTACTACATCAACGATGGCGGAGACGTATGGAGCCCGTCATGGTCTCCCGTCAAGGTTGACCTCGACAGCTATTCCTGCCGTCACGGAATGGGGTATACTATTATAAATGGCGCAAAGAACGGAATCTCGGTTTCGGAGACCTTCTTTGTCCCCGTCGGCTTCAACGGCGAGGTTCACAAAATCACGCTTAAGAATACCTCCGATGCGAAGAAAGACTTCAATCTTTACTCTTTCGTTGAGTGGTGCCTCTGGGATGCAAACGACGACGCCAACAACTTCCAGCGCAACTTCAGCGTCGGCGAAGTTGAGCTCGAGGGCAGCACCATCTATCACAAGACCGAATACCGCGAGAGAAGAAATCACTATGCTTTCTTCTCGGTAAACGCTCCCATCTCCGGCTTTGACACCGACAGAGAAAAGTTCCTCGGGCTTTACAACGGCTTCGACAAGCCGGATGCAGTCTTCGAGAACAAGCCCCGCAACTCCGTTGCTCACGGTTGGGCACCGGTCGCTTCTCACTGCGTAAGCGTTAGCCTCGAAGCAGGTGAAGAGAAAGACCTCGTATTCGTTCTCGGCTATTGCGAGAACCCTGTTGACCAGAAATTCATGCCCGACGGAAGCCTTAATAAGACCGTCGCTCACGAGATGCTCGCTAAGTTCGACACCGCTGAGAAGGCGGACAAGGCACTCGAGGAGCTCAAGGCTTACTGGGACAAGCTTCTTTCGAAGTTCACCGTCACCACTCCCGAGACCAAGGTCGACAGAATGGTCAACATCTGGAACCAGTACCAGTGCATGGTTACATTTAATATGTCCCGCTCCGCTTCCTACTTCGAGAGCGGAATCGGCAGAGGCATGGGCTTCAGAGATTCGAATCAGGACCTCCTCGGCTTCATGCACCAGATTCCCGACAGAGCAAGAGAAAGAATCATAGACCTTGCTTCGACCCAGATGTCCGACGGCACCTGCTACCATCAGTATCAGCCGCTCACCAAGAAGGGCAACGGCGAGGTCGGCGGCAACTTCTCGGACGACCCGCTCTGGATGATTCTCTCCACCGTTCAATACATCAAGGAAACAGGTGACTGGACAATCCTTGACGAGTCCGTCCCCTATGACAACGACCCCGAGCAGGCTAAGCCCATGTTCCACCACCTCAAGATGAGCTTCAAGCGTGTTGCCGAAAACCTCGGTCCTCACGGCTTGCCGCTTATCCAGAGAGCCGACTGGAACGACTGCCTCAACTTAAACTGCTTCTCGACCGAATCGGGCGAGAGCTTCCAGACTACGACTTCTAAAGATGGAAAAGTCGCAGAGTCGGTATTCGTTGCGGCGCTCTTCAACTTCACCATTCCCGGCTATGTCGAAATCTGCCGTAGACGCGGTCTTGAGGACGACGCAGTCGAGGCTGAAACCGCTATGAAGAAGATGGCGGACGCAGTCCTTGCCTACGGCTGGGACGGCGAGTGGTTCGTAAGAGCATACGACGACTTCGGAAGGAAAATCGGTTCCAAGGAGTGCGACGAGGGCAAGATATTCATCGAGCCGCAGGGCTTCGCTGTCATGGCAGGCATCGGTGCGGATTCCGGCAAGGATCTCCGAGCTCTCGAGAGCGTCAACAAGTACCTTTGCTGCGACCAAGGCTTGGTGCTCCTCTATCCTCCGTATTCAAGATACTACGTCGAGTACGGCGAAATCGGCTCCTTCCCCGAGGGCTACAAGGAGAACGGCTCCGTCTTCTGCCACAACAACGGTTGGATAATCTGTGCCGAGGCATATGTCGGTCACGGCGACAGAGCTTTCGAATATTATTCCAAGATTTCTCCCGCATATAACGAGGACATCTCCGAAATCCACAAGACTGAGCCCTATGTCTACGCTCAGATGGTTTCGGGAAGAGACGCCCCCGTCGTCGGCGAGGCAAAGAACTCGTGGCTCACCGGCACCGCCGCATGGAACTTCGTCGCGATTTCGCAGTATATCCTCGGCATCGCTCCCGACTGGGACGGCTTGAAGATTGACCCGAGCATCCCGACCTCATGGGACGGCTTCACCGTTCGTCGTGAATATCGTGGTTGCGTCTACAACATCGACGTCAAGAACCCCGACAACATCTCAAAGGGCGTAAAGTCCATCGTATGCGACGGCGTTCGACTTTCCGGCAACGTCCTGCCCGTATTCGATGCGGGAACGGAGCATACTGTTAGCGTGGTTATGGGATAAACCCCTCCACCATGCTTCGCATGGTCCCCCTCCCCTTTCAGGGGAGGCTTTTTTTGCCCCTTTGAAAGTTTGTACGAGGCACATACAGGCTCCCCTGAAAGGGGAGCTGGCAGACGCGAAGCGGCTGACTGAGGGGTTTCCGAAAATTCTTTCAAATCCCCCTTGACAACCTCAAGATATTGTGTTATCATAGAATACGAACCCAAGATTTATGGGCTAATGTTTCTTAGAAATAATTATTTCTTAGAAATAGTACCACAAGGGAGGAAGTCAAATGAAGGTAAATGTAATCGGCGAGATGACCGAGGAAGAGGTTACGCAGTACGTTTCACGCGCTGAAAGCATCCACAAAGGCAAGGTAATAGACGAAATGACTCTTCGCCCCGATGGTGATTATGTCGACATCGAGTATCACTTTGCACTCGCAAACTTTGAGAGAATCAGAAGAATCACCGGCTACCTCGTCGGAACCCTCGACCGCTTCAACAACGCGAAGCGCGCAGAGGTCGAAGACAGAGTGAAGCACAGTGTTGCATAAAATAGCTAATTTCTTTGCCCTCAGATAAATTTTGTGCTGACAGGTTGCTTCACAACCTGCAGAAAGAGAGAAACCGCCGAAAGGTGGTTTTTCTTTTTGTATTTTTTATCTTATTTTTTTACAGATTTGACTTGAAACCCGTGGCGCACTATAGTATAATGATTTCGATTAATATCGCTTACTATGCCAATAGCTGAAGCTATGGAGGTTTGAATATGCTTTCTGACAATATAAATAGTATAGTTCTCGGGAACGCCATAGGTGCGGCGCCGATTTATGTGGATAAATCCGGTTCCGCTTTCGACGGGCTTTCTCTTATCGCCGAGGCTTATGCCGACGATATCGAAGCTCTTTGCGGCTCACGCCCCGAAATAGTTTCCAACGAGCCCGAGTCGGGGGTATACCTGATGACGGGGCTTGTTTCGGATGAATTGATCAAGGCTCAGGGAATCGACTGGGCGATTTCCCCGTCATGCGGCAATTTCAAGTCGCCCGACTGGGAGAGATATGAGATCAAAGTCAAAAAAGACGGCGAGCGCACGAAAGTAATAATCGCCGGCTCGGACAAGAGGGGAGCCATCTATGGCATCTTCCACATCACGGAAGACATCTTCGGCGTCAGCCCGTGGATTTGGTGGGCTGATGTCAAGCCGAGGAAGCGCAGTGAGCTCACTGTTTCGGTTTCCGAGCTCGAGACCGTCTCGAAGAGACCCTCCGTCAATTTCAGGGGCTTCTTCATGAACGACGAGAACCCCTGCTTCAACGGTTTTGCCGACAGCCACTTCGGGGGCTTGAACTACATGTTCTATGACGAGGTCTTCAAGCTGATACTTCGCCTTAGGGGCAACTATATGTGGCCGGCAATGTGGTCGAACAACTTCTCAATCGACGGCATGGAGGGCGTTGCGCCCGGTTCCCGGTTCGCGGAGCTCGAGAAAAAGTATCACCATAAGCTCGGCGGCTTGATGTATTGCGACCAAGAGGGTCACGAAGACGCACCCATAAACGAGCCGAAGACCGACACCGCCACCGAAAAGCCGGGTTATCTCAAGCCCGGGGAGTACCCGATGACGCTTGCGAACGCCGTCCTTGCGGACAGATACGGCGTGACGGTCGGCGCATCCCACCACGAGCCGATGGCAAGAAGCGGCGAGGAGTGGGGCAAGCTCCAGAGCTATTGGAACAACAATATCACCTATAAAGACCCGAAGATTTCCTCTGATCGTGGACAGAAGGTCTGGAACTATATGCTGAACCCGGACAACATTGAGAAGTTCTGGAGTGACGCAATCTATCGTAACGGCGGACTCAACACCATGTTCACCGTAGGAATGCGCGGCGAGAACGACTCTGTCCTCATCGACGACAAGAATCACACCCTCACCACGGAGGAAAATATCGAGCTTTTAAAGGCGGTTCTCCGCACTCAGGACAGAATTCTCACGAATCACGGCGTTGAGAACTCGCCGAGGTTATTAGCTGTTTACAAAGAGGTCGAAAACTGCTGGTATGGCGGCTCACGCGATAACCCCGCCGAAGCTGTCGGCAAGGGTCTAAGAGACGACCCGGACGTTACCGGACTTCTTGGAGCTGACACCAATAGAATCGTCATGCTCTGCGAAGACAATAACGGATATCTCCGTACTCTCCCCGAGCTCGGCGAAGGCGACAGGTTCAACTGGGGACTTTACTATCACTTCGACTATGTCGGAGCGCCGAAGACCTCGATGTGGATTAACACAATGCCTCTTCAGCGCACTTGGGAAAACCTCACCGCCGCATATGAATACGGAATCGACGACGCGTGGATTGTGAACGTCGGCGACATCAGACCGATGGAGCTTCCGCTTTCGTACTTCATGAATCTTGCATACGATTTCGAGACCTACGGCTCGAGTAATCCCAACAACTGCGACGAGTATCTCAAAACTTGGGCGAGGGAGCAGTTTGCGGCGGACGAAAATATCGGTGAAAGAGAGATAGCGGGAATCGCTTCGCTTCTCTATGACTATACATGGCTGAACGGAATCTGCAAGCCGGAAACACTGCACGCCGACGGCGAATTCAGCTACAGCCCGCTTTACTACGGCGAGGCGCAGGAAAAGCTCGGCTTTGCGGAGGACATAATCGCAAGGGCTGACGCACT
The DNA here is from genome assembly GCA_021201135.1 of Oscillospiraceae bacterium. Lineage (GTDB taxonomy): Bacteria > Bacillota > Clostridia > Oscillospirales > Ruminococcaceae > Faeciplasma. The sequence goes on along the minus strand of JAJQGT010000022.1, from coordinate 8,909 downwards.
TTTGGCGAAGATTCCCAAAAATTCGGATTGCTACATCCCGTTTTACCAGATGGTATATTATCCCGCCGCTGCGAGCGCAAATGTCGTAAGAATCCAGATTCTCTTCGGCTTCAACAAGCTCTATGCCGGTCGCGGCTCGACCGTTGCGAACACTCTGGCAACTCTTATCGAAAAGTATCTTAAGTACGACGAGGAGCTTTCCGAGAAGTATTGCGACTTGGGCGAGGAGTTCAGCGGCACCAGTAAGTGGCACGGAATCATGCTTGGTGCGCCCGACTATATGAAGAGCTTCCACGACGACATCCTCGGCAACGTCACGGCACGCTCGCACATGAACTATTCGAGCTGGAACACCGAATCCGCTGTCAAGATTATCCCTCACACCGTCAAGCCCACCAAGGAGTCGGTGATGATTGCCGGTCTCCCCGAAATCAGAAGAGGTTGCCGCTACGGTCATTTCTCGCTCCCCGATTTCGAGTCTACCGAGAAGCAGACCTATACAGTCACCCTCACAAATGCCGGTGTTGAGCCCGTTCACTACGAAATCATCCCGTTGGACGACTTTATCGTAATCGGCGGCGAGACAAAGGGCGAATACGACGAATTCACGGCGTTCACCGTCTCGATTGACTGGTCGAAGCTCGGAGAATCGAAGACCGGCAACATCTCTCTTCGGTCGAAGTATAACAATCTCGAGATTGCGGTAAATGCGAAAGTCGTCGACACGAGCGGATATAAGCTCCCGAAGCTCCATATGCCGAGTTGCGGCTTCACCGTCATGAACTCGAACGAGTTTGCGGACTCGGGAGCGTCGAAGAACGGCGAAGTCAGGTTTGCCGAACTCGTCGGCTACGGCAAGGGCAAGTCCTCGATGAAGATGCTTCCTTCGCTTTCCGAGAACTTCGAAGCCGGCGAGGGCGCATGGCTCGACTATAATTTCGCAGTCGAATCGAACGGCGAGTACAGATTCACCTTCTATGTCGGGCAGAACTGCAATCTGTCCTTTGACCACGGCAATCATCTCAACATGGGCGTCCGGATTGACGGCGGGGAGATTGCTGTTGTTGACACTCTCGGCGAGGGCTATATAGCCGGCTCGAGCTCCGAGTGGGACGACACCATCCAGCGTGCCGGCAGAACGGCGGAGTATGTCTGCACTCTCGAATCCGGCGAGCACACCCTCCGCATCTACGGCATGGAGCAGAATCTGGTCTTGCAGAAGATTGTTGTCGGGGAGAAGGACAAGAAAATCGAAAAGTCGCTCCTCGGACCGAAGGCGACTGCGACATTGAAATAAAAAAGCTGTTGACAAATCAACAGCGATGGGTTATAATAAAAGTGGTGAGAGGTTACCTGAACGGCAATTCAGGTAGCGACCACTCTTTCCAAAGTCATTGACAATGAAATTTGTAATCGCACTTGATTGACAAAATCAGGTGCGGTTATTTCTTCTGGTTACTACCAACGGTGTAACCGATAGTGAAGGCAGCAATAACAATAGCTATTACGTCCAAGATTAACGATAAAATCGAAATAATCTCCATCAGCGTCCACCTCCCTTCGCAGGGAAAGAGTGACCACCTCTCACCATCGACATTATACCACACAAAACGACTCCTGTCAATAAACTTCAAAAACTAAAATTCCGCTTTCAACCGTAAAAATACCTCTTGACAAATCAATCTCTCAGTGTTACACTATAGAAAGTAAAGCGTTGATGGGGAAGCCTGTCTTTGGTCGGCAAAGAGAGCCTTGCGGTGGTGGAAGCAGGGCACGGCTTGGGATGATGGACACCGCCCCGGAGCAGTGCGTGAGGAGCGCACCGCATATCCTGCGATAGGGGATAAGACTTTGCAAGCAAAGTCATGAGTAATAAATCAAGGTGGAACCGCGCACTGCGCCCTTGTTTTGACATAAACATGTCAAGACGGGGCGTTTTTTGATTAGTAAATTTTTTGCAGGAGGAATATATAAAATGAAAGTAATTTTCCACGACGGGCACATTGAGGAGCATACGTTTGACGATGAGGTCGGAAGAGGCGCGCTTCGGCACACTGCGGCGCATATCCTGGCGCAGGCTGTCAAGAGACTCTATCCCGACACCAAGCTCGCAATCGGTCCTTCCATCAAGGACGGCTTCTACTATGACTTCGACAAGGAAGGCGGCTTCTCGCAGGAGGAGCTCGACGCCCTCGAGGTCGAGATGAAGAAGATTACGAAGGAGAACCTCAAGCTCGAGAGATACACTCTTCCCCGTGACGAAGCAATCAAGCTCATGGAGAGCCTTAACGAGCCCTACAAGGTCGAGCTCATCAACGATTTGCCTGAGGACGAGGAGCTCAGCTTCTTCAAGCAGGGCGAATATGTCGACCTCTGCGCCGGTCCTCACGTCACCTATACCTCTCAGGTCAAGGCTTTTAAATTAACCTCCGTTGCCGGTGCATACTGGCGCGGAAGCGAGAAGAACAAGATGCTCACCCGTATCTATGGCACCGCGTTCACCTCAAAGGCGGATTTGGAAGAGTACCTCCAGAGGCTCGAAGAGGCGAAGAAGCGCGACCACCGCAAGATTGGCAAGGAAATGAAGCTCTTTATGCTCAGCGAAGAGGGACCCGGATTCCCGTTCATGCTTCCGAACGGCATGATTATCAAGAACGAGCTCATCAACTACTGGCGTGAGCTCCACACCCGCGAGGGCTACGTCGAGGTTCAGACCCCGATGATTCTCAACCGTCACCTCTGGGAGACTTCCGGTCACTGGGATCACTATAAAGAGAATATGTACACCACCGTCATCGACGACACCGATTTCGCAATCAAGCCGATGAACTGCCCGGGCGGAATGCTCGTTTATAAGTCGGAGCCGAGATCCTACAGGGATTTGCCACTGAGAATCGGAGAGTTGGGACTTGTTCACCGCCACGAAAAGAGCGGCGAGCTCCACGGCTTGATGAGAGTAAGATGCTTCACCCAGGATGATGCCCACATCTTCATGACCGAGGAGCAGATTACCGACGAAATCAAGGGTGTTGTAAGGCTTATCGACGAGGTTTACAGTCTCTTCGGCTTCAAGTATGCAGTCGAGCTTTCGACAATGCCCGAGGACCACATGGGCGAGCTCAAGGATTGGGAGCACGCAACCGATGCCTTGAAGCAGGCTCTCGAAGAGATGAACCTTCCTTATACCATAAATGAGGGCGACGGCGCATTCTACGGACCGAAAATTGACTTCCACATTGAGGATTCCCTCGGCAGAACATGGCAGTGCGGCACAATTCAGCTCGACTTCCAGCTCCCGATGAAGTTCGAGGCGGAGTATATCGGCGCAGACGGTCAGAAGCACCGCCCGATAATGATTCACCGCGTCGTATTCGGCTCTATCGAGAGATTCATGGGCGTTCTTATCGAGCACTACGCCGGCAAGTTCCCGACATGGCTTGCTCCCGAGCAGGTAAGAGTCCTCCCGATTACCGACCGCAACAACGAGTACACCGACAAGATTATCGAAGCTCTCAAGGCGAAGGGCATCAGATGCACCGCCGACAAGCGTGCCGAGAAGACGGGTTATAAGGTAAGAGAGGCGCAGGTCTCGAGAGTGCCCTATATGCTCGTCATCGGCGACCGTGAGCAGGAGGAGAACACCGTCTCCGTCCGCCGCAGAGACCACACCGACACTACTACCATGGGAATGGATGAGTTTGCCAGCATGGTTGCGGAAGAGATTAAGGCGAAGAAGTAATGTATAATTAAAGTCAGGTGTAGGGGCGGATATCATCCGCCCGTTACATCGGCATCAGTAGTTTTTCGGGCGGATATTATCCGCCCCTACTTTTTCTCTCTCAGGAGCAGAACAGATGATTCCCAATCTTCGTAATCACCGGTCTTGACGTAATGAACGCGTTTGAGGTT
>JAJQGT010000023.1 GCA_021201135.1 Oscillospiraceae bacterium | reverse complement strand
AGTGCTGCATTTTTCGCCGCCTTTTGCTGTATTCTTTTCTTGACAAACACACTGCGCTCTGCAATGGGAAGATATTTCCATCCCGGAGCATACTGTAACGGTGACAAAAACATTGCAACGAGTCAAAAATTTTGATCCCGACATTACAACAAAAACGGTGCTTCATATTGGCCCATCCAACCGGAAAAGTGATGAGCAGAAAATACATCTGACGGATTTGACAGTTGCTTACTGTGAAAAATTCCGGCAGGAGGATGAAAAGTCCTTTGTATTGACGGGGACAAGAGCCTGTATGGAACCACGGACACTGCAGTATCGGTTAAAGAAATACATGACAGCCTGTAATTTGCCTCAAGTACACTTTGAGACACTTCGATATGGTTTTTCAACCCGTTGTATTGATGTCGATTTTGAAATGGAGAAGATAGGGAACATCGTTCGGAAAAATATATAAGGCTTTCTTGCATGAAACAGAAGCGCAGACAGTACCATGAGAACATGATACCGTCTGCGCTTTTTCGTCAAACCCTATCTAACATATCCCTCTGAGCCAGATGCCTGATCCGATCTTCCATCGTTTCAGATGTTGTCTGGCTAAAATGGATGCCGACCTCATACCGGCGTTTGCCGTAGGTAAAGGACAGGGTGGGGACATCCTCTGCTGTCGCTGTTTCTTCAACGGCAGAAGTGTCTGCGTTTGTTTCATTCATGTGGGTGTTCACCTCCTTCTGTCCGCATATTTACCGGAGCTGTGACACTATAAGTCGAGGTCATTGCTGTGGCGGCGGACGTTCTGGTTTTGTGCCTTTGTCTGTTCGACCTGCTCCTGTTTTTCGCTCAGTTTTTTCAGAACGGACGCACGCTTGCGGGGTTCCTCAGCAGGAGTGGGCTGAGGGGCAGTTGCGGGCGCTGTGTCAACGACTTTACTGGGCGCTGGTTTGCTGGAGGTAGATTTTGCAGGAGCAGGCTGCTTGGTTGTAGGAGCTTCCTGTGCTGGTTTGGAAGAAACAGAGGGCTTTGGAGCCGCCTTTTTCTGGCTGGCTTTTGCCGTAGTAGACTGTTTCGCTTGTGTTTGTGTAGATGTGGTTTTGGCGGGTGAAGACTTCTGTTTTTTGGCTGTGCTTGCGGAAAATTTCTGCGAAGAAGTCTTCGTTGGCGCAGATGGTTTTTGTGGGGCCTTTTCCGGAGCCTTTTTCGCCGGTGCAGGCTGTTTGGGGGGAGCGACTTCCTGTTTCGGTGCCTGCTGTTTTTTCGTTTCTGCAACAGGCTGGGATGCGACAGGCTGGGTCGGCAAAACCTTTCCGATATAGCGACGGACAGTCCGCAGCAATTCCATATCAGATTTGATGCCGTCCATAGAAGCCAGCAGGCGCTGGTTTGATGTCTGCAGCTGGGCAATTTCCTCATTCAAAGCATCGGTGCTGGCCGCCTCATCTGCCGGGTGTGCATCTAGAAAACGGCGGGCTTTTTTATACGCTTCGACCTCCGGATGCTCCTCGGCAAATTTTCCTCTTTTTGTTTTCCAAAAGATTTTGTCGTACTTATCATAAACGGTCTGGCAGTCTGAACAGGTCTGAACAGAAGTGAACACGGTGTTGATCTCCTTGATGCGGGTTTCGTTCGCTTTTACTTCGTTGCGGAGGGCGTTTGCCTGTTCCTGCTGGCTGGATAAATATTGCTCCAAACCGGCCAGCGTCAGGATGTCATGCTGCTGTAAATAGGTGATGGCGGCGCTCATCTTTTTCAGGTCAGCGACATCGCCATTCTGCCGACTGTAGGCAGACCACTCCTGCCGTTCATCCTTACGGAATTCCATTGCGGCAAAAATGAGGCCAATTAGTTCCGGCTGCTCCGGTTCCTTGCAGGCATCCAGAAATACGGAAAATTTCTCTTTCATACTATTGATCCAGTTCTGCAGACCACGGATAATATTGCGAATGGAGGTCATTCGGCTGTTGGCGTTTTTGATGTCCCGGTTCAGGTCACCTACCATTGTCCGGATGCCCCGGCGTTCCATCTGCGTGACCGCTGGCCCCATGTGAACGGTGGGGACTTGGTCAGTGATTCCCTGACGCTCAAAAGAGCGCAAGTCCACTCGTTCCTGACGGTCATTCTGTTCCAGATAGCGGTTGGTGAGAACCTCCCAACTGTGCCGCCACACCTCTGCATATTCCTGATTGTTCCAGTCAACGGTGCTTTCCTTATGGCTTTTCCAGTTCCCGGATTTCAGCTTGATACGCTCACCGTTTTCATCCAGATCATAGACCTTTCGGCTTTTGGGGAGCCACTTTCCACGCTCATCCATCGCCCGCATGGTGAGCATGATATGGGCATGGGGATTTCCGTCGCCGGTGTCGTGGATGGCGAAGTCCACGCACATTCCTTTTGAGACAAACTGCTCCCTGCAGAACTCCCGGAGCATATCCGGATACTGTTCTGGCGGAACCTCTCTCGGCAGCGCCAGAACGATACGCCGGGCAAGCTGGGCGTTCCATTGTTTTTCTACGCCCTCGGCAGCATTCCAAAGTGTTTGCCGGTTGGCGTACTCTTTCGGGGCGTTGGGCGGCAGCATGACCTCCGTATAAACCACTCCCTTTTTTCGGGAGTAGTCTTTTGTCTGCTGGTCGTATTTACAGACCAGCTTCTCGCCGCTTTGATAAGCGGCTCCAGCGACAGCGGACTGGCCGGCGCTGCGCTGGACAATGGTGATTTGAAAATGCGGGCAGGGCAATCGACCACCTCCTTTGTGTGTGCCTTGCATGGATTTTCAATGGAGTCTCCGGCAGGAGATTCCGCCTTTCTGCGGGCATCCGACTTATGCGAGGCTATGCAGAAAGATGGCAAAAGGGTAGCTGGCATTAGCCAGCGCAGGGGAAGCGCAGGCGTCCCCTGTACATGATTCGGAGCAGTCCCAAAACTGCGGAAGAATCACCACGCTCTCCGCAGGAGGCCCCCGGCAGGGCGCAATGCACCGTCCTTCGGGCGGTGTATAATTGCGCCCTGTCTAAAGCCAGGGGTTTAGTTAGTCTCCGTCTCAACCCCTTCGTTTTCCTCGTTTCCGAGGCCGACAAGCGCTCTCCTCCGTTCGTCTACCAGCCGTTTCACTTGCTGGCGGACAATCGGGTTAAAGGCCAGTTTCAGCAGCGCTGCCACATCCTCATCCTCCAACAGAGTCGGGTCTACCAGATAGGCACTCAGCATAGCACCCCAGGTACAAAGCTGGTGGGTTCGTCCGTTCTTGGTCAGCTTCTTTTTCTCCGCTTCCAAGCGTTTCAGGCTGTCCTCACAGCGCTTTTTCTGCCGTTCCTTGCTATCCAGTTCCTTGCGGATTTTTTCCAAGTCTTTATTTGCCACGTTCATCACCTCCCTTCGTGGTCGAACCTCCATCATCCTGTGCAGTGTCTGTCTGCGTCTGAAAACCGTGCCGTTTTCCGTATTCGCTGGCCTCCCGGCGGCGGGCTTCACTGTAGGGAGGAACGAGGCGGATGGACAGCCGGGATTTTGCCAGCGAGTAGGTCACACCGCCTGCCTCCGTAGCCGATTCCAGACGGCACAGCTCCGGATAGTCCTCTGCGAACTTTGCCAGCCGCCGCTTGAGAGAAGCGTCAAAGGTATAGATGCTCGCAGGGTCATTGGTCTGGTTGAAGTTGATGATGGTCTCTTTTTCATAGCGGGTCAGTTTTGTCATTGCTTTCGATCTCCTTTGGATGTAAAATTTCAGGTGTAAAGCCTGATGATATAAAATCCTGACTGCCCTGCCCGCAGCATGGGCAGCCGGGGATTTTCTGGATGGATAAATGAGATGGCCGATTGAGTGCTGGCAGGATTAAACTGCGACTGCATCGTCATAAAGTGATGTGACAGAATCAGGAACAGTAGCAGGTCTGCTTTCTGTTGTGTTTTTGGCTGCATGGTACTCAGATATTGGGACGCCGGGACTGGGCGGCAGCTCCGCTTTTAGTTCCGCCATCCGTTCCTGACGGCGGGCCTTGTAGCGTTCCTCGTATTCCCGCTGCTTGCCGCAGGCTTTTCGTTTGAGATAGTTTTGATGGAGCTTTTCTTTCCGGGCAGCTTCTTTTTCTGCCGCTTTTGCTTCTGCGGCTTCCTTCTCCGGGTCAATTTCCACCAGCGGCGGAGTGAAGGTGCCGATGAAGTTGAAATAGATGTCAACCCGCTGGGTGGAGCAGATGCTGCCCTTTTTATCCCTCTCATGTACCAGGATTTTTTCAATCAGCTCGTTGCACATGGAGGTATCCAGATTCTCAAAGCTGTCATATTTTTTGACCAGCTCCATAAACTGCTGGGCATTGGCATCGCCGCTCTCAAAATTTTCGATAGAAGTTTCCAACTCCGGTATCTCTTGTTCCAGTGATGCTAACTCTGTCTCATATTGTCCGTTGATGATCTCATACCGCCGGTCAGGGAGATTTCCCTGGGTGTGTTCCTCATAGGCACGACAGATCAATCGCTCCAGCTCATCACGGCGGTTCAGCCTCTCCTGGAGCAGATGCTTTTTCACACGAAGCTCCTCCGACAGCTTGTTGCCCGCCAAAGCCTGAACCATACGGGCAAAGGCGTCTGGGGAATCGTCGCTGTATTCTTTTATAGCTTGCAGTGTCTGGCTCACCAAATGGAGCAGATCATCCGCATCAATGCGGTGCCCAGAAGTGCACTTTTTGGAGGGATAATTTCCGCAGACAAATTTGGGGATGGGTTTGTTGTTATTGACCCGGTGGAGATAAAGCCTGCTGCCACAGTCGGCGCAGAAAACCAATCCAGTCAGCGGATGGGGCGGTCCCCAGCCGTTGGGCCAGCGCTTCACGTTCTCCCGTATCTTCTGTACTAGATCAAACGTCTCCTGATCGATGATGGGTTCCTGGGTGTTTTCAAAGACCACCCACTTTTCATCGTCAACATAGTGGCTGTGGCTGTCCCGGAAGTGCTTGCTGGTTTTGAAATTCACGGTATGCCCCAGATACTCCCGGCGGCTTAAGATGTCTGCGACGGTGGCGCTTGACCAGCGGAAGGGGTTTTCAATCTTCCGGTTTTGGAACAGCCCCACGCCGAGGCGCTGCTGATGGTAGCCGGGAATTTCTACCTTGTCTGCTTCCAGTGCCGTGCAGATTTGAAACGGCCCCATGCCGTCCAACGTCATCTGGAAAATGCGGCGAATGATAACGGCAGCTTCCTCGTCCACGACCCATTTTGTCGGGTCATCCTTGTCCTTGAGGTAGCCATATGGCGGATTGCTGGTGACGTGCTTTCCGGCTCTGCCTTTGGCTTGAAAAACCGACTTTATTTTCTTGCTGGTGTCCCTAGCGTAGAATTCATTGAGAAGATTACGAAATGGCATAAATTCATCTTCACCCTGGTCGGTATCCACGCCGTCGTTGATGGCAATGAGGCGGACACCCTTGATGCGGAGCATCTCCATGACCTGACCGACCTTCAGATAGTCACGCCCGATCCGGGAAAGGTCTTTCACGCAGATGCAGGAGACGTTGCCAGCTTCGACTTCCTCCATCATCTTCATGAAGCCGGGGCGGTTGAACCGGGTGCCGGAAATGCCGTCGTCCGTAAAGTGCCGGGTGTTAGCGAATCCATGCAGGATGGAATATTCTTCCAACAGCTCCTTTTGATGAATGATTGAAAATGAATCGCCCTGTAATTCGTCGTCACGGCTGAGGCGTTCGTACAGCGCAGTGATCTTTATTTTCTTACCCATAACCGGGCCTCCTTTCTTTGGACTCTGTGCTATCCAACATAGAACATTGAGGATGTGGGGCAGGCGGAAAAGCCCTTCACTACCTACCGAAAATCGGGGGCAAAACCGCGAAAAACTTTCAAACAACTTTTTTGAACTTTGATATTTCTTTTGGATCAACTTGTGTTCACGCGTGAACACAAGTTAAATGGGTCTGTGTATACCAACTTCTGTTCACCGGTGAACAGAAGTTAACGGGTTCCGTGGAATGATTTACCCCTCTGCAATAAATGGTTTTCAATGGACGCAACCGCAGAAAAAAATAAAATCGGATTCAAAATTTTTGAGCGTAGCGATTCGTTGTCACTTTTGTTCAGAATGAACAAAAGTTGCGAACAAAATCTGCTCGGCTGGACAAGGGAATTAACTTTTGATCACCGTGATCAAAAGTTGGATGTCCCTGCAAACGGTGAAACAAATCCGTTTCAACTTCTGTCCAACTTGGACAGAAGTTGCGGGGGAAAAATCCCGGCAGCATTTTGAGAGAGCCGGTGAATAAATCAGCCCTGAGGTTGCCAACAGAAACCAGCTTGAAAAGACCCTTCTACCTACATACCGTTTTCAGGGGGTCAAAACGACATAAAAATCAAAACAAAAAATGAAAAACCGCAAAAAAAGTAGCAGCACACGCGAATGTACTGCCTGAAAACCCTAATCTGCGGGGGAGTGGAGTGATTTGTTGACTCATAGGTGTTGACTCACAGGGCGGACTGTCATGCTGGATAGATGTTGCCTGTTTTCGCTGATTTTGAGGTGAAAATCACAGGTCTGGAGCCGTGCTGTTTGAAGCGAAATCGTCTGGGTGAAGAATGATGTCACCCCGGTCTGTTTGGAGGATTTTATGGTTTCCGGAACCGGTTTTTGATAAAGCAATGAAAATCAACGGCTCTTGCTTTATCTATCCTATCCATCCCATCAGAGGGCTTCCTCGCGCGTGCGCGTGCGTGTAAGTAACTTATACTGATAGATAGATGGATAGATATTTAATTAATCAGTATTTAATCTATCTATATTTATTAAGCGTTTGGGTTTTCCGTATGCAGAACTACCGCATACGGGTTTTCCGTACACGGTGGACAGAGACACGGCAATAGACTGAATGAATGGGGAAATGGGCAGTTGACTAGGTGCCTGATGCAAATGGCGGTGTCTGTTGTCGGGAAAGTGCTGCGGTAAGCTATTTGGGCTTGTTTGAGGCAAATTTTACGAGTCTTCAATCGGGCTTTTGACAACAAACTAGCAGGGGTGGATAAGAATGCCACCCAGCACCGTCGCAGATGATTACTGGGGTCTGGAGCCGGATTTTGTAAAATGCCAAAAACTGTAACATAGCGTATGCTATTAACCGAAAATTAACAGATTCCGTGGCTTGTAAACGGGCTGATGATGTGGTATGATGTATTCGAGAAAGTAGCGGCTCCCATTGCCGCTTCACTCAGATAACGCATAAAATGAAGGTGGTGATTCCTTTGGGTGTAAAAGATACCGTGACAGCCAAATATATGCGTCAGAACAATGTATTTGCTGATGCTTTCAACTATTTCGTGTATGAAGGCGAACAGGTCATTGACCCGGACAGTCTTGAGGAACTGGATACACGGGAAATCGAGGTTCCATATGGCGGGGAAGAAGGCGCTGAACAGCCGGTTCAGAGAACACGGGATGTGATCAAATCTGTCACAGCCATGACGGATCAAAAGGCTGCATATCTCGTTTTAGCAGTCGAGAATCAGTCTAATGTCCATTACGCAATGGCAGTAAGGAACATGGTTTACGATGCACTCCAATACGCTAAACAGGTGGAGAAAGCCGTTGCATCCCATAAGAAATCCGGTGACTATAAGGCTGCTGACAGCGACGAATTTCTCTCTGGGTTTATGAAAAGTGACCATCTGTTGCCGGTGGCAACGTTGGTAATCTATTTTGGCCCTAAATCATGGGATGGCCCGATGTCCATCCATGAGATGTTCCAAGCCAGCGACCCTAAAATGCTTTCTATTGTGCCGGATTACAGAATCAACCTGATTGCTCCGGCTGCAATAGAAGATAGTGATTTTGGTAAATTTAGTTCGACCTTGAAGGAAGTACTTGCATTTATTAAATACTCTGGCAATAGAGATAAACTTGAAGAAGTGGTTAATTCCGATCAAGAGTTTTGCACTCTGGGTCGAACAGAGGTAGATGTTCTTAATGCGTGTGTAAACGCAGACCTGAGTCTCAATCAGAGACTTGATCAGACTGGTGAGGAGGTGTGCAACGTGTGTTTGGCGATTCAGACAATGAAGGATGAGGCGAGGGCTGACGGGAAAGCCGTTGGTCGCAACGAAGGCCGTAATGAAGGCCGTATTGAAGCATTGCTTTTGACCGTTAGGAACCTTATGCAAACGATGGGATGGTCTGCAGAACAGACTATGGATAACATGAAGGTGTCAGATGCTGACCGCAAGGCACTGGCTCCATTCCTGTAATCAACCTAGTGTAAAATGAAAAATCCAATCGGGAGTTGCTGTAAAAGCGTCTCCTGATTGGATTTTTGTATGTAAATCTTTACTTTAAGAGCAGATAAAGCTCCAAAGGATGCTCTGGACAGCAGCCACCGCTGCGATCACCCCATCTGCCACTAATGACTCCAAAGAGACAAAAGTCACTTTGGATGTCACTTTGGAAAACGCAATTGAGAGATCTGTGTATGAAATAATAAAGGAAAATGCTATACTTGCCATTCCTCAAATGGCAGAAAGGTTGTCCGTAAATGGTCGGACAGTGCAGCGGGCAATCAACTTGCTAAAGGAAAAGGCATTATCGTTCGCAATGGCGGAAAACGTTACGGGCATTGGGAAATCATCAGAAATGTCCAGGATGAATAAGAAAAAATAACAAGAGCACATCATCTGAATACTTTTTCTCTGGTGTAAGCACAAAGGCCGCCTTGCGTTCAGAGCAAGACGGCCTTATGTGGATCAAAAATTTATTTTAAGAGCAGATGAAGCCCCAAAGGACGCTCTGGACAGCAGCCACCGTTGCGATTACCCCATCTGCCACCACCGGAATGAGAAAGGACACAAATCCCATCACTAGAATTCTGATTGCCTCTTGCCCGGTGCAGACATGCATGGGGTAGCCGAGAACAGTCACAAGAAAGCACAGACCGGCGAACAAGTCAAACCAGAGTGCTGAGAAGTGGGTCAGGAAGATTCCTGCCCATTTCACCAGTGCCAGCACCGCAACCAGTGGCAGCGCTATAATCTTGAATGGTAATTTCAGCAGAAACATGGTCACCTCCTACACATAGATAAGCTCTGCGAGGATGATCTCTTCCGCCCGCTGTTGGATGTTAGACATGGCCTGCACCCAGCGGAGCCAATCCTGACGCTTCAAATCCTCGGTCACACCCTCGGCGGCTTTCATCTGGTCGATGATGCGCTCATAGCGCTCCTCTGCCTGTTCGTTCAGGTCTGCCAGATTGGTCCACAGCTCACAGGAAAGGCACAGGGCTTCATATCGCCCGCCGTGATGCTCCTTCAAATAGAGCTGGTGCATCCGTCCCCATTTTCCGATGGGGCGTTTCTCCTCTGGAAGTGCCAGCAGGGGGAAATAATAATCCCCGACCAGCACATAATCCAGACCGTTTCTATTGTCATGAATCCTCGGTTCCAGTTCCTTCATGGTGTCACTTCTCCTTCCTGCGGCGCTTTCGCCGTCATGAGTGCAGCCTGTTGCTTCTGAAAATCTGCCAGTGGGATACCTCGCTGGGGCAGGGCAGCTTTCAGCTCACGCATCCGGGCTTGGCGGCGAGGTTCGTATCGCCGCTCATATTCCGCCTGCTTACCATTGGCTTTTCGTTTGAGGTAATTCTGGTGGAGCCGTTTCTTCTTGGCTTCGATCTTCCTTCGTTTTTCCTCCTGTGCTGCCGCAACCTCTGGGTCTACGGGTTCTTCTGGTGGGATGAATAGCCCAATATACCGGAAATAAATGTCTACCTGCTGAGGAGACTGTGGGCGGCCTTTGTACTCTTTCTCGTGTACATTGATGTGGTCGATCAGCTCGTTGCAGTCAGCAATGGAGAGACTGTCGAAGTTATCATATCTGGCAATCAGAGCCATAAATTTCCGTGCATTTGCCCCGCCATCGACATAACTGTCTACCAGCTCCTGCAGTTTACCACACTCCGTTTCCAGAGCTGTGATTTCCGCCTCATACTGGTGATTCAGCAGTTCGTAACGCTTATCGGGCAGCTTGCCGAGGATGTTATCCTCATAGATGCGGCAAATCAGCTTTTCCAGCTCATCCCGCCGTTGGTGGCATTCTTGCAAGCGCCTGCGCTGCTGCTTGATGTCACTGGACTGCTGGCTGCTGATAGCCTCCTGCGCTGATTGCAGGAACGCGTCTGGTTGCTCCTGTATGAAGGTTTGTAACGTTGCAAGGGCTTGACCCACTCGATTCAGCAGAGTAGCAGCGTCAATGCGATGCCCGGAGGGGCACTTTTTCCGGGTGTAGTTCCCACAGCCAAATTTGCTGACAGGCCGGTTGTTGTCTATGCGATGCTCATAGAGCTTTCCGCCGCAGTCGGCACAGAACAGTAATCCGGTGAGTGGATGGGCTGGTCCCCAACCGTTAGGCCAGCGCTTCACGTTGGAGCGAATTTTCTGTACCCGGTCAAAGGTGTCCTGGTCAATGATAGGTTCCTGAGTGTCCTCAAACACGACCCACTGGCTCGCGCCTACATAATGGCTGTGGGAGTCCTTGAAGTGCTTCGCCGTCTTGAAGTTGACGGTATGCCCCAGATACTCCCGGTGATTCAGAATCCCCACAACGGTGGAGCTTGACCAGCGGTAGGGATATTTCAGTTCACGGGTCTGAAACAGGCCAATTCCCAGCTTTTGCTGATGGTAGGCGGGAATGTCCACCTTGCTGTCCTCCAGAATGGTACTGATTTGGTAGGGACCGTAGCCCTTCAGCGTCAGTTGGAAGATGTAACGGATCACGGCAGCGGCTTCCTCGTCCACCAGCCAGTGGTTGTTATCCTCCGGGTCTTTCAGATATCCATAGGGCGGGTTGCTAGCGACGTGCTTACCGGCACGACCTTTCGCCTGAAAAACCGATTTTATTTTCTTGCTGGTGTCCCTAGCGTAAAATTCGTTGAGAAGATTTCGGAACGGCATAAACTCGTCCTCACCCTGCTCGGTGTCTACTCCATCGTTGATGGCGATGAGGCGCACACCCTTCTGACGAAGCATCTCCATGATCTGCCCGACCTTCAAATAATCACGACCCAGCCTTGAAAGGTCTTTCACGCAGATGCAGGAAACATGGCCTGCCTCAACCTCCTTCATCAACTGGAGAAAACCAGGGCGGTCAAAGCGGGTGCCGGAGATGCCGTCATCGGTAAAATGGCGGACATTAAGGAAGCCGTGGGAGCGGGAATACTCCGTGAGAAGCTCCTTTTGGTGAATTATGGAAAATGAATCCCCCTGCAATTCGTTGTCATGGCTGAGACGCTCGTACAGTGCTGTGAATTTTGTGTTTCTGTCCATATAACCTCCAATCCGCTCCGATTTTGGCCAAAATATAAGAGCACATTCCTGTTCAGCCCACCATGGCGAGGTGGGACTGTTTAGGATGTACTCCTATAGTAGCATTACCCAAAGCCCGATGGGAACCATTTCTTCCTCCGGTATCGCTAAATCAGGAATCAGACACCCGTGTTCGTCCTCGTGGTAGGTGCCGCCAAGCTGTTCGTAGATGGATTTCA
>JAJQGT010000030.1 GCA_021201135.1 Oscillospiraceae bacterium | reverse complement strand
TTGAGCCAAACCTGAACGGCGAAACCGAATTCGGTGTTGTTGTGCCGGAGGTGTTCACAGAAAAGAAGTAAATCAGTTCAAAAATCCGGACTAACTTTTGCTATCAAAACAAGCAGGAGTGAAAAAGAGCGGCTTCGGTCGCTCTTTTTTTGGCGATATTTCACCCCCTCCACCCCAAACTCCCCTCTGAGCTTCTCAATCGCTCGCTTCTCAATCCGCGAGACGTAGCTACGGGAGATGCCGAGGAGGCTGGCGGCTTCCCTCTGCGTGAGCGGCTGTCTGCCGAAGAGCCCGTAGCGGAGGATGACGATTTCGCGCTCGCGGTCGTCAAGGACTCCGATGGCTTGGTAGAGCCTCTGGGAGTTGAGCCGCAGGTCGACCTCCTCGCCGATGTCGCCGTCCACGGCGATGATGTCCATCAGCGTGAGCTGGTTGCCGTCCTTGTCGGTGTCAATCGGCTCGTCAAAGTGGACGTCCTGCGCTGTCTTCTTCACGGAGCGGAAGTGCATCAGGATTTCATTTTCAATACACCTCGCCCCGAACGCCGCAAACCGGTTTCCCTTCGTCGGGTCGAACGAATTCACCGCCTTGATAAGCCCGACCGTGCCGATCGAAATCAACTCCTCCTGCTCGTCAGCGGTGACGTAGTACTTCTTCACGATATGCGCCACGAGCCGGAGATTGTGGAGGATGAGCGCGTCCCGTGCGGCAGTGTCTCCCTCCGAAAAAGCCTTGAAAAGGCGTTCCTCCTCGGCAGGACCGAGCGGCTTCGGAAACGAACTCTTGTCCTCGATGTGAAGGGCAAACCAGAGCAGACGGCTGAATATATTTGATAATAGCTTGAAAAACATGTTATCACCCCGTTAAGTATATTCGGGCGGGGTGGGGTTGATGAGGGGCACAGGGCACAAAAAAGAGCGACGGGGGTCGCTCTGAGAAACTATTTTATTACAACCTTCCACTCGTTTTCATCAACCACATACTGGAACTCGGTCAGATTGTCGTCGAGCATCACTTTCAGGAGCTCGTCAAAATCATCCACAAGCTTCACTTCGTGCAGCTTTTCTCTGCGAATCCAGTGCATAGCACCCTCATCCGAACTTTTCAGCTGCCCGCTGAAATGGCTCGTTTCAAAGAGAAAAACTATGTATCTGCCGTTCTCAATCGGGAACTGCTTGACGCCGCACAGGTGCGGATTCGTGATGGTAAGCCCAGTTTCCTCTTGCATCTCCCTTATGACAGCGTCGACTATGGACTCGCCAGGGTCAATGTGTCCTCCTGGCAGGGTATAGCCCTTCCAATCCTCCGCCAGCCTGTCCTGAAGCAGAAGCTCATCGCCCCTGTGTATCAGACACAATACCGTAAGCTCAACATTTTCCGTTCTCAAAGCTATCCCTCCCGCGAATATTGATTTGCGTTTAGTATACCATGTCGGGGTGAGAAAAGCAAGGTGGCGGAGACGGATTTATGGAATTTCGCACTGTTTTCAATGATAAAATTGTCCAAAAATATCTTGATTTTTTGCAATTATTATGCTACTATGATAGTTGATTTGCCCCGCCGGGGGCTTAATATTCATCAAACGGAGGAAACAGTAATGAAACGCGTATCAAAAAAAGTCATGGTCTACTTCGCCATGGGACAGCTTGGCTGGTCGATTCTTTCGGGAATCATCACCGCCAGCGGAAGAAGCGTTATAGTTTGACCGTCTCGATGTTAATAACTTTTGCAGCAATCAACACTTGAATTGTTGCGGCTGTGGCGTTATAATAATATCATCGACCGACGGTCGGTCGATAAGAAGGAACGACGATGAGAATCACTAAAGATGCCGACGAAAGAAGAAGCGAAATACTGGACATAAGCCAACGTCTCTTTCATGAGAAGGGCTACTCTGAAACCACCGTTGAGGACATTATAACTGAATGCAAAATTGCCAAGGGAACGCTTTACTACTACTTCAAGAGCAAGGAAGACATCCTTTCGGCAATCATTGACCGGCAGATTGATGAGAACGTCATTTCTCTTACCGAAATTTCTATTGACAGCTCCATCACCGCCACCGAGAAGCTTGTCAAGGTGATAAGGCTTCTGTCGCAGAGCGGCGTTCTTGATGACAGCCTGCACGACCCGGACAATTCGGAGCTTCACCAGAAGACCTTTAAGCGGAGCCTTCTTCGTTACACCGATGTTCTGACAAAGATGGTAAACGAGGGGATTTCGAGCGGCGAGTTCTCAACGCCATATCCCGAAGAGACCGTTCAGCTTCTGTTTTGTTCATCTCAGCTCTATGATCCGGGCGTTTTCAAGTGGAGCGAGGAGGAGCGCTACAAGAAAGTGAAAGCGTTTTTCTATACGCTTGAGGTTACACTTGGGATTTCGCCCAAGGCGAAAGAACAGCTCTACAGGGTTGCGGGAATTAAAAAAGAATGGTGACATAGCCCGCACTGACACTATTTTGGTTATTTTCATCTGAAAATATAAAATCAACAGGAAGAAGGAATAACAATGTTAGCAGGAAGAATCTACGGCTTGCATGACTATCACTTGGGTGAGGCTGAGATGCCGAAAATCGAAAAGCCCACTGATGCGCTTGTAAAGGTCACTGCGACCGCAATCTGTACAAGTGAGGTTCACTATGCCGAGGGCTATCAGCCTCTGACAGCCCCGTTTAATTTGTCGGAACTATAATCGAAATCGGCGATGAGGTCAAGAAATTCAAAGTTGGCGACCATGTAAACGTCGCAACTTATCCTTTCTGTGGCGAATGCCCGGTATGCAAGAGTGGCAACACCGGTCACTGCCCGAACGGTGCACTTTTCGGAAGTGACCCTGCATGGGGAAATCTGAACGGTGCTATGGCTGAATATGTAAGAGTTCCGTTTGCTGATACATCCTGTGTCATCGTTCCCGAAAACGTCAAGGACGAAGAGGCACTCTTAGTTGCCGATATGATGGGGACAGGCTATCAGGGAGTCACTCAGGCGGAGGTCAAGGAAGGCGACATAGTTGTTGTTTCTGGCTTGGGACCTGTCGGACTTTGCGCTGTAGCTCTCGCAAAAATGAGAAACCCGAAGATGGTTATCGGTATCGGCAGACGCCCCGAGAGACTCAAGGCAGCTATCGAATGCGGTGCCGACTATGTTATAGATTCCGATATAGGAAACGACGCTATCTATGAAAAAATCAAGGAAATCACCGGCGGAGACCCGCTGTATGCCGGAAGCATGATATTTGAAGGCTTTGCCGACAGCTATATTGACACCTGTGGCGTAGCTTCTTCGAGCGACCTGGGACTCAGGCTTCTCAAGGTCGGTGGAAGACTTTCTCAGGTCTCCATGGTCAATCCCGACAACTACGTTTTCAATATGCACACCGTCTGCATGAAGAACATCACCGTTCAGGGCGGACTTACGAATCTTAACGATATGCAGTACCTCATGGACGTTCTTGCAGAAGGCAAGATTAACGTGGCTCCGATCATCACTCACGTCTTCCCGCTGTCAGAGTTCGACAAGGCTCTTGACATCTTTGCACACAAGAAGGACGGCTCCATCAAGGTTGTCCTGAAGCCTTAAAAGTATTCTTTTCATACAACATAAAAAACAGCGACCACGGTTAGAATCTCCTTTTGCGAGGACGATTCTAACCTTCGTTGTAGATAACGGGTAACAGTCCGCTCATGCTGTTATAAACGAAGGAGGTTATAATGAGTAACACTTTAGCAAAAACAAAGCAGAAAAGTACACTCACGTCGGGAGCGATTTACGGTCCGCTGTTGAAATTCATGTTGCCGGTTATGGCTGCGACATTCCTGCAGGCGATGTATTCAGCTGTTGACCTTCTGGTCATCGGACAGTTTGTATCCACAGACGCCACAATAACTCAGAATGCTACTTCAGCCGTCGGAACCGGCGGTATGATTATGACACTGATTACATATGTAATTCAGGGACTTACAACAGGTATCACCGTCACATTGGGCAGATTTATCGGTGCCAAGGACAGAGATGGTGCCACAAGAACCGTCGGCTCAGCAATCTGCATATTCGCAGTTATGGGAGTCGGTCTGACGGTGATTATGGAAATAGGTGCACCCTACTTTGCAAGATGGATGAATGCGCCTGATGTTGAAATGTGCACCTTATACCTGAGAATATGCGGTGGCGGTCTTATATTCATCACTGCCTATAACGGTATAAGCGGACTGTTCAAGGGCATAGGAAACTCGAACCTGCCGCTTGTATTCGTCGGAATCGCCTGCGTTGTCAATATTGCCCTCGACCTGATTTTAGTTGTCGTTGTCGGATTGGGCGTTGCCGGTGTAGCAATCGCAACCATCAGTGCACAAGCTGTAAGCGTTGTTCTTTCGCTCATTATCATTGCAAGAAAGAAGCTCCCGTTTGATGTAAACAAAAAGAGCATCCGCTTCCATCCCGGCGAAACAAAGTCGATTCTTCTTGCAGGTTGCCCTCTTGCGGCGCAGGACTTCCTTACAAACTTCTCGTTTGTAGTTATCAACTCGGTTGCAAACCATCTGGGGAGCGATTCAACCGTCTGGTCGGCTATTGCTTCGGGATATTCGGTTGACAACAAGCTGACGGCGTTTATGATGGCTATTCCCGTAGCATTCCTGCAAACTATGTCGGTGTTCACTTCGCAGAATGTCGGAGCAAAACATCCCGACCGAATAAAAAAGGGGCTTCGCTACATGATTTTCACAGCCCTTGGCGCAGGAATTCTACTGTCACTTCTTTGCTACTTTGGTGGAAGTGCGATGGCGAGCATCTTTACATCCGATAAAGATTCAATCTACTATGCCGCTCAGTACTTAAAGGGCTATGCGGCGGATGCGGTTGTCGCCTGCCTGCTGCTGATGATTACCGGCTACTTTAACGGTCAGGGACACTCGACATTCTCAATGATTCAGGGACTTATCGGTGCCTTCTGCGTCCGTATCCCAATAATACTTGCTATCTCCAGGATGGCGAACGCAACGCTGTTCCAGATTGGATTCTTCGGTGCAATGGCTACCTACACCCAGCTCATCATCTGCATCTGCTTCTACTTCTACATCAGAAAGAAGGATCTTAGAAAGTTTGAAACCGCAGAAGAACCCGTGCCGGAAAATGTCACTCTCAAGCCGTCCGTTCCCGGACCGATTATCACAATCGCCCGTGAGCATGGTTCCTGCGGAAAGCAAATTGGCGGAATCGTCGCAGAAAAGCTCGGCGTGCCGTTCTACTACAAGGAAGTTGCGGCTATGGCGGCAGAGGAAAGCGGGCTCCACAGAGAATTCATCTCCGACATCAACCGCAATACTCCGTCTGTAATGAAAGAGCTGTACTTAAGCAACTCGGTCGTTCGTGATGCGGTCAAAGCACAGGACAGCATTGTAAGAAAGATTGCAGACCAAGGCAGTTGCGTGATTGTCGGGCGTGCCGCCGATTACATTCTGAGAGATTATCCGAACGTAATCCGGATTTTCGTGTATGCCCCGGAGGAGTATAAGGTTAAGCAGATTATGTGGGAATACGGCGACACTGAGGAAGAAGCCAGGAAGAATGTTCAGCAAAGAACCGCCTCCCGAAGCTCCTATTACCGCAGTATCACCGGCAAGGAATGGGGCGATATGCACAACTATGACTTTGCTATCGACAGCTCTGTCGGCATAGAAAAATCCGCCGACATGATTCTCGATATAATCGGGAAGAAATCTTAATCCAACTTCCATACCAAAAAGGCTCATCGTTTTTTCAACAGCGACGGCGAGCCCTATCGTATACTCATGACCGTCGGCGGCGCAGGTGCGGGAGCTGACACTCCACATGCTCGACAACATCGACAAGCTCAAGGCTCAGGGAACCTATGATGGGGCGTATGAGTGCGTGAAGCTGGCGGCGGGGATTGAGGATTGAAGTAACCTCTCACCTTGAGAAATTGTACCGTTCCACCTGCTTCGGTCTCTCCTCATGCTCCCCGATAATCTTCTCCATCCAGATCATGTCATACCACCGACCGAATTTATACCCGCACTTGCGGAATCTGCCGACTTCCTTGAAGCCCATGTGGGCGTGGAAGTCGGCGCTGTTGTTATCGAGGTGTTCGTCCTCGGCGTCGGTGCAGGCGATGCAGGCATAGAGATTCCGGATTCCCATGCGCTTCAGCTTTTCTTCGAGTGCGGTGTATATCTTTCTCCCGTAGCCGCATTTCTGCGCTTCGTGGTCGAGGTAGACCGTCAGCTCGCAGGACCAGTCATACGCCGCCCTTCCGCCGGCGAACGGACCGGCATAAGCGTAGCCCTCTACTTTCCCGTCCTTCTCGATGATTATGTAGGGGTACTTTTCCATCGTGTGCTCCATGCGGCTCTGAAACTCGGAAATCGACGGGGTCTCATACTCAAAAGTGATGGCGGTGTTCTCCACATAATACGAATAAATCTCGACCAACCGCTCCGCATCGTCCAAGCAAGCGTCGCGGATTGCGGCGTCGGTCCGACATTCTCTGCTATCCAAGATTATTCAACCCCTCAACTGATTTCTCCCATTTCTCGAAAACTCCGAGCAAAGGCTCATCCAGATACCCGAGAGCCTTCTCCCGAATCCAATCGGGAATCCCATACGCCGCTTCGGCGATACTGCCGGTGATGGCGGCAAGGGTGTCGCTGTCGCCGCCGAGGGAGATTGCATTGCGGATGGCGTCCTCGAAATCTGTGCTGTCGAGGAAGGCGACAATCGCCTGCGGGACGGTCTCTTGACAGGTTTCGTTGAACTCATAAGTCGGGCGGATTTCGTCGCAGGTGTGGCTCATGTCGTAGCCGTACTCTTTCTCGATATGCTCTTTGACGAGAGCCCGGCACTCCTCGGGGTTTCCTCCGTTCGCAATATGCTGACGGCAGAGGAAGATGGCGTCGGCGGTCGCAAGCGCGCCTTTGATTCCTTCGGGATGATTGTGCGTGACCTCCGCCGAAGCCCTCGCGAGCCTCCGGCAGTCCTCAAGCTCCGGCATCCAACCGCAGGGTGCAACCCGCATCGCAGAGCCGTTCCCAAAGCTTCCGTAGGGCTTCCGGGTGTCGGTGCGAAGCCACATTCTGAATTTCCCACCGTAGCCGGCGTCGGGGTACATCCGTCCGTATTTCTTCATGGAGTCGATGAAGTCGTCCCTCGCGCCACCGTTCATGATAGCCTCCGCCACCGCGATTGTCATGACCGTGTCGTCGGTGAAGAAGCAGTCGGGGCGGAACAGGGGAAAGGATTTTGTTTTTATGTTATTGAACTCGTAAACCGAGCCCACAATGTCGCCGATGATTGCGCCGAGCATTTAGGGCAACCTCCTTTAAAAATATTAGTCAACGTCTGAGCTTTCAAGTGAAGCACCGAAGTTGCGTATTATTTCCTCACTGCTTCTGCCGGTTATAGTCTTTCCTGTTGCCTGTTCAATGGCATCCAGAAGGCTAATAGCACGATGTACAATAAAACTGTTAAAATCGTCTTCTCTGCAATCTTTCACATTAAGCCAATGTGATTCCAAATATGAATCAAGCATGGAAGATTCAACTTGTCCCTTTCTTTCAATCTTTTTTTAATATTCGCTTGGAGCAACACCGCCAATTTCCCTATTAGTGCTGTACGAGAGCGGAGTCTTATTAACAATAGAGTTCCATTTTTCTTTTAGGTACTTTTTATCAATGCAGTATTTCTTTGGAAAGACATGATGAATATCAATATGTTCAGCTTTGTATCTTGTGAAATCCATCTCACTTCCGCTGATAAAATCACGGCAGTGGTTTTTCAAGATAAGTGCCATTACTCCCTTATAAGCTGCACTTTGCCTGCTTTGCATGGTTAAAAGTCTGAGTGGATTGAAATACGATTCCTGAACAGTTTTAGGAACCTTTTCAGAATCAGAAATCCATTCCATTACTCCGACAACATCATTTACATAACGGGTCTCATTAGCTCCACCATATAGCTCTCCAAAAACGCCACACCAATACCATTGCCTTAGTTTATCCCTGACATTTGTAACATTTACCAGATTGTTTTGCGCAAGCAAAGTACAAAGAACAGCAAGAGGTATAAGTTGAGTGGTATAAGGCAAATCGTTTGCCGAAAAAATACGCTCTTGTTGCAAAAGTTCTTCTGCCTCAACAACCCCCTTTGAAAGCTCATCGGCGTATTGTTTATAATCATCAAGAGTCAAAGCTAAAACATCTTTTTTCTTACAACTCACCGTGCCGCCTTTCTGGTAAGAAGTCAGCAACGTACAAGCCGTAAGAAAATCAGTTGCCGTTATTGAGGAAAGAATATCGCCATCAAAATATTTATCGCGCCGAGAATCCCAATCTTTTCTCAAAGCGAAATCATCCATAGCAAATATAGCTGTAATTAGCTCGAAAACAGTAAGTGAGACACCACCGGTATTTACATTTTCAAAGACTTGGCATACGGCTTCTTTGGGAGTATCTTCATCAAGAACTATTATCGGAATCTGATAGTTCATTGTTTTGTTCGTTATTTCGTTTTGGAAGCGTATGATCTGATCCATAATTTCTGGGGTATAATGATAATACTGTTGGTAGCCCTGAATCCACTGAGACGTTTTTATAAAATCGAGAATAATATTTAACGGAAACTTCTTCTGCTCGTATTCTTTCTCTTTAGTTGAAATATCCAAATCAATTTTTCGTCCAAAATCTGAGGTGACAATTCTAGAGGCAGGAACCGAGATTATGGCATCGCTACGGTCTTTGGAGGAGTCTAAGGCATCTGCAATGTCTATGTAGTAATATCGTAGGATTTCTTGTCCTTTCTCTGTTTTAGTGTTTACGGGGTGACTACTGTACAGAGAAGCATATATTGATGTCAATCTTTGCTGTCCATCCAATATTAGCTCGTCAGGAACCGCATCAGTTTTAGGTGCGCCCTCTATCTGACGATATTTCAAGCGGATGTTTTCATTACCATACTCAAGAAACATAGCCGCTCCTACTGGATAGCCGTTTGTGATACTTGCAATTAGTGAAATGATCCGATTATCATCCCATACCCAACCACGTTGGAAATCAGGAAGTTGTGATTTTCCTTGCTCAATATTTTTCATCAGTTCGGTAAGTTGTCTACTTTCTGTACGCATAGTATATTTGCCTGCCTTTCGTTAATTTCAAATCAATTCTTATTTTCTCCCCTGTAACCGAACTTCGGGGAGAGCGCACCCTGCTTTTGCAAAGTACAAGTTTTCAAGTCGGATTCCCATTCAATTTTGTCAGAACCAACGTTGATTCATTTTCGTCAAAAACTCTTTCGTAATCGGATAACCGGACGATTCACCGATTACGGAATCTATACCGCAGTAGGGGCAAACGGCTGTTTTGCCACCGTCGCGCTCTTCGATGTATTCTTTGATTTCAGACGTCTCGAAAATCTTACAGCAGTAAAAACAACCGCAAATTTTGTCGTTTTTCAAAGAATCCATGTTTTTGAATGACCAATCGTGTGCCTTGACTATTTCTTCGCTTTCTTTTATCATGTTTTTCACCTTCGTTATGCTTGATTTTTCATCACTCCATAATTATACCACACTCCCCGTCAAAAGACAATATTCCGTCACTTCTTCCTCTTTTTATAATCCTCCTCGATTCGCTCCTTCCAGTCTTCATCAATGGTAGCACAGCACCTGACACTCGAGATTGCTTCGCTGAGGACTTCGTAGTTGAGCTTGGTGCCTTCGTGGTCACTGTGGTAGTTGACGGCGCGGTTTTCGCTGATGCCGAAGCTTTTTGCGGTCGCGACGGCGTCGATGTTTGCGCCGAGGAAGAGGAACTCCCAGCCGTACTTTTCCTTCTGCCGCTCAATCATCTTCCTGACTTTGTCGGCGTCATAGCGGCGGCTGGCATTCTCCATGCCGTCGGTAGTGATGACGAAGAGCGTGTGCTCGGGGACGTCCTCGGCTCGGGCGTACTTGTGGACATTCCCAATGTGGTGAATCGCGTCGCCGATGGCGTCGAGGAGGGCTGTGCAACCCCTGACATAGTAGTCCTCCCTCGTCAACGGCTTGATGTCTGTGAACTTCACTCTGTCGTGGATGACCTCGCTCCGGTTGTCGAAGAGAACCGTCGAGACAAGAGCCTCGCCCTCGGTTCTCTTCTGCTTTTCGATCATCGAGTTGAAGCCGCCGATGGTGTCCTCCTCGAGCCCGCTCATCGAGCCGCTTCTGTCCAGGATAAATACGATTTCGGTTAAATTTTTTCTCATGATAAATTCCTCCGTAATAAAAATATGACTGCTTGGCTTTCGCTTTGCAATCATATTATAACGGATTGTTCTGTTCAAAAGGTCGCTTGCCGGGCGACATTTTGCGCTAATAGCAATTATGCTACGAGCATTTAGGCACCAAGAAGACTTTGGTCGAAGGCAAAAAGCGCCTCGTTTATCTCGAAGATGTTGTAGTTCCCGTGGCTGATGAAATACTCGATTATGATGTCCGACTTGCTCGAGTGGGAGAGCGCAAAGCCCGCCTTCATCAAGAGGTCCTTCGTCTCGTCGAGGGAGAGCTCGAGGGCGATTGCAAACGCCAGAGCCGTCGGCTTGCTCGGCTTGTAATTCTTGGCACTGCGGATTTTCGAGAAGAGCTTGCGGTCGATGTTCGCCTTCTTATAGACCTGTGCGTCGGTCATGCCCGACTCGTCAATCTTCCGAAGAAGCATCTCGGAAAAGCTCTCGTCAATCTGCCCGACAGCGTCCTCGAGCGAGATATTCGCAGCCATCGGTGCTGCCATCGGCTTTGCAGCTGGCGCTGAGCCGAGCATCGGCGGTGGGCAGGCGCAGATTCCGTCCTCTTCAATCTCATCCCGACGGGCAAAAAGCATCCTCCTGCGGCGCTCCGCAATGCCGTCCGAGTGCTCGTCGACGTATTTGTCGTCAATATACGCCTCGATGTCCGAATAGAGCTTCTCGCCGATGCGGTAAGCCGTCTTGTCGAAGATGACTATGTAGACGGTCATGTCGTTTTCCGCAAGAAATTCGCCGATGGTGTCGACCGCTATCCGCAGAGCCTCCGCCTTCGGATATCCATAGACGCCCGAGGAAATGAGCGGGAACGCGACCGACTCGCACCCTGCCTCCTTCGCAAGCCGAAGCGACTCCCGATAGCAGGACCCGAGGAGCTCCGGCTCGCCGTGCTTCCCGTCCCGATAGACCGGTCCCACCGTGTGGATGACGTGCTTGCAGGGGAGGTTATAAGCCCCCGTAATCTTCGCCCCGCCGGTCTCGCACCCGCCGAGCGCCCTGCACTCCTCCAACAGCCCCGGACCTGCGGCTTCGTGAATCGCCCCGTCCACGCCGCCTCCTCCCAAAAGGGAGCTCTTCGCCGCGTTGACAATGGCGTCAACCTTCATCTTCGTAATATCGTTGCGGATTATCCGTAATGGCATACCCTCACCTCGTCGCCCTTTCTGCGTGGTAGTATGATAATATTATACAACAACAGCGCAGGGAAAGCAAGAAGGCTTTTCAGAGTGCGATTGTTTATTGACAGACGGGGGAATTTTAATTATAATGGGAGTATAACTCAGGGAAAGGCGGGAGCATTGTGACTGACTTACAGGCTGTGGAAGCGAAGAAATTTGCGGAGTATTGGAAGGGCAAGGGATATGAAAAGGGTGAATCGCAGAAATTCTGGATTGACCTCCTTGAGCACGTCTATGGGGTTAAAAATATCTCGGAATTTATAAGCTTTGAGGATCAGGTGCACCTTGACCACACAAGCTTTATCGACGGCTATATTCCTTCTACGAAAGTACTTATCGAACAGAAGGGCTTGGGAAAAGACCTTAAGAAAGCTATAAAGCAGTCGGACGGGACATATCTTACCCCGTTCCAGCAGGCGAAGCGCTACATCGTCGAGCTCCCCGTTGACAGGCACCCGAGGTGGGTCATCACCTGCAACTTTGCCGAGTTCTGGGTCTACGACATGAACAAGCCGAACGGCGAACCGGAAATCATCAAGCTTGAAGATTTACCTAAAGAATACTACAGATTGAACTTTTTAGTGGACACCGGGAGCGACCACATCAAGCGTGAGATGGAAATCTCCATCGCCGCAGGCGAGATTGTCGGGCTTCTTTATGATGCCTTTTCAAAAGAATATGTTGACCCGACAAGCAAGTCCGCCATGCACTCCCTCAACGTCCTTTGCGTCCGTCTCGTTTTCTGCCTCTATGCCGAAAACGCCGGAATCTTCGACAAATACGGCATGTTCCACGACTACATGGCTGGATTCAAGACCAGCAAGATGCGTTCTGGACTCATTGAGCTTTTTAAAATCCTCGACACTCCTGAATCTGAGCGTGACAAATATCTCGACCCCGAGCTTGCCGCTTTCCCATATGTCAACGGCGGCTTATTCTCGGACGAGGACATCGAGATTCCGAACTTCACCGACGAGATAAGAGACCTTCTCCTTGAAAAAGCGAGCTCAGGCTTCAACTGGAAGGAAATCAGCCCGACCATCTTCGGCGCCGTTTTCGAGAGCACCCTGAACCCCGAAACAAGGCGTTCGGGCGGCATGCACTACACCTCCATCGAAAACATCCACAAGGTCATCGACCCGCTTTTCCTGGACGACCTCAAGAAGGAATTTGCGGAGATTTGCACTCTGACTGTCGAGAAGAAGCGGGTTGCCGCTCTGCAAGCTTTCCAGAACAAGCTCGCAAGCCTTAAGTTCCTCGAAATCTCCACACCATTTTCGATACATCCAATTAATGGTCTTTATGTCTGAATACGGAAATTCACAAGTTCATAAAAGCTTGATACAAATCGGTGTTATCCGGTTATTTTTTTACGCAGAAAACAGCCTACCACATTCTCAATGTTAGTAGACTG
Organism: Oscillospiraceae bacterium; assembly: GCA_021201135.1. Taxonomy (GTDB): domain Bacteria; phylum Bacillota; class Clostridia; order Oscillospirales; family Ruminococcaceae; genus Faeciplasma. The sequence continues at coordinate 174,939 of JAJQGT010000030.1, read as the reverse complement.
TCTGGATTTAGGCTTTTATTTCCGTTCCATCCTTGAACGTAAATCGAATATCATCCTTGCTATAAACCGTAACATAGTCGACTAATGTGTACCAAGCTTCTTCGTTGAACTCGGTCAAAAGCTGTTGCTTGGAGCAAAGTGCTTTTTGAAAATCGCTTAGTGCAGCTCGTGTAATTTCCTTTTGACTAATCTCTGCCGTTACTTCTTCTAACTTCTTTTTTGTATTATTGTAACGCTCATACAAGGAATCGTAGCGTTTTTGGTATTCCGCTTGGTCGAGAGCTGTCATCGAATTTTCTTTGATAGCTTGCTGTACCAACTCTGTGACAAGCCTCAGCTCATCTTCAAGTTGCTCTTGTTCAGCAACGAGGTCGGTAGTATCATAAAGCTTGCCTTTGATAAGTTCGATATCGGCGATTACTGATTTTTTATTTTTCAACAGCTTGTTTACAGCTGATATAAATTTCTCAATAATCGCTTCATCTGTCAGGTGAGGAGTTTTGCACTTTGTGTCACCATAAGTTTTGCTGTTACACCGCCAAACTTTCCTTCGGTATTTATCATTGGAATGCCATACTTTCGACCCGTACCAGCTTCCACATTCGCCGCACTTAATTTTATGCGAAAAGGCATACAAACCACCGTGAGAACTTTTCTCTGCAGAACGCCTTTCGAACTCCATCTGTACCATCTCAAAGACTTCCGGGTCAATGATAGCTTCGTGATTATTCTCAACATAGTACTGAGGGATTTCGCCTTCATTGATTTTTTTCTTCTTTGTCAGGAAATCCGTTGTAAAGCTTTTCTGGAGCAAGGCATCGCCCTTGTATTTTTCATTCGTAAGTATGCTTCTTACCGTCGAAGTACTCCATTTTTCTTTTCCGGCAGGAGTCTTCACTCCTTCACGAGTAAGCTGTGTAGCAATACCGGTCGGAGTCTTCCCGGAAAGGAATAGCTGATATATTCTTCTGACAACGGTAGCTTGTTCCTCGTTGACTACAAGATTCCCATCAGGTCCTCTGTCGTAGCCGAGAAACCTCGTGAACGGAACTGTGACTTTGCCATCTGAGAATCGCTTCCGTTGTCCCCATGTGCAGTTCTCTGAAATGGAACGGGATTCTTCCTGTGCTAAAGAAGACATTATTGTAATCAGCAGTTCACCCTTGCCGTCAAAAGTCCAGATGTTTTCCTTCTCGAAATATACCTCAACGCCTTTGTCTTTTAGCTGACGGATTGTTGAGAGACTGTCTACCGTATTCCTTGCAAATCGGCTGACGGACTTCGTGACAATCAGGTCTATTTTTCCGTATAGGGCATCGGCAATCATCTGCTTGAAACCCTCCCTGTGACGAGTGGATGTGCCGGTGATTCCTTCGTCGGTATATACCTTGACGAATTCCCAGTCTTCCCGTGCCTTGATGTACTTGGTGTAGTAGTCAATCTGAGCTTCGTAACTGGTAAACTGTTCGTCATGGTCTGTAGAAACACGAGCGTATCCAGCGACTTTCCTTTTCTTCTGCTCTGTGATAGGAGCAGAGGTAAAAGGGGTTCGCGTTGCCGGTATGGTTTTCACTTGCTTATTGACACTCACTACTTTTCACTCCTTGTCTGTTGTGGATTTTCTTCGTTGTTTAGATGCCCTTGCCCGATACTCAGGCGTCCAGCAGTCTTGATGCCCTGTGTTCGGACATTCTTTGGTTATAACTCTGCCATCGAATAGATGAATCTCCAACGTGTATGATTCTGGAACATAGATAACATCAACCTTATCGAGAAAAACATCTTCTTCAAACTCATCAAGCCCTAATACTTCTGCAAGGGCTTTCTCCAAACTTCTCTGGTTAATGGTTCCTTTAACCTTACAGTGACCGCCCTTTTTCTTTCGAGAACCACATACCCAGAATTCCAATGTTTGGCTATATTCTGTTCTCGGCTTTCTCGTATTGTGCATATAGCTCTGACCACAGTATGGGCATTTGATTTTACCAGTAAAGCAAGAAGTGTTCAGGCTTTTGTTTGCCAATGCTCCGAGTTCTTTACGCCTTGCCATTTCGTCCTGCACATACTGAAACGTCTCCATGTCTATGATAGCCTCATGAGTGTTTTCAACGAAATATTGTGGAAGTTCCCCTCGATTCTTCTTTCGCTTCTTACCAATGGGGTTCGAGATATATTCCTTCTGCAGAAGCAGATTTCCTGTGTACGTAATGTTAGTGAGAATCTGCTTGATGTTTGAATCTCTCATTATACAGCCATTAATACTGCGGATTCCTTCAGCTTCAAATTCCCGCTCAGTTTCCAGACGGGATTTCCCGTCTAAGAAATTCTGAAAGACACGTTTCACAATCTCGGCTTCTTCAGGAACAATGACGAGATGGTCGTCCTCCCATCGATAGCCGAGTACACGGAAATGTCCATTCGGGATTCCTTCCCGCATACGCTTGCGAACTCCCCATTTTACGTTGTTGCTTATGCTGATGGATTCCTCCTGTGCAAAAGAAGCAAGGAGTGTAAGCATCAGTTCACCGTCACCGCTGAGCGAATTTATATTTTCTTTCTCAAACTTGACTTCGATTCCAAGCTCCTTCAGGTGACGAACTACGTTGAGCAAGTCAACCGTGTTTCTGGCAAATCGTGAAATTGACTTTGCTAAAATAATGTCGATTTTTCCGGCTTCACAATCTGCGAGCATACGCTGAAATTCAGGTCTGTTTACGGTTGTGCCGGATATAGCTTCGTCAGCATAAACGCCAGCGTATTCCCATTCTGGATTACTCTGGATCAGTTCGCTATAGTAGCTAATCTGTGCGGAAAGTGAATGATGGAGTCGTTCAGTTTCCATCGAAACACGAGCATAAGCAGCAACCTTTTTCCGCTTGGGAACTATAGGAGCGGACGGCTCTAATTTTGTGACCTTCTTCAATAAAATCACTTCCTTCCGCTACTATATATCCCTCTAAAAGCCTCTTAAGTCAAGCGATTTTCGCAAAATAATGTACCCAATAAAGGTCGATATTTTTCGAGCATGATTGTATCAATTTGCTTATACTTCTCCAACGTAATTATGCCATCACCGAGCATTCGATGAAAACATATCATAGATGCCTGATATCTTTTTTCTGCTTCAAATTGTGATTTATTCATCTGAAGCGTTGCCCTTGAAGCGATCACGGATATAGCACTCATGAGAGCAGTACTTTCTATCGGCTTTGCCATAAGATTGAAATTCTCGACCGCATCCGGCACAGATGATGGTATAGTAAGCTTTTCTGTTTCCAGCGTCAGGATGCTCTTTCCACCAAGCCTTGCGGCATCTTGCAGAGCAGAATTTCGGCTGCTTTCTTCCATGAACAGTGGGAATAGCCACCTTGCAGTATAGGCAATGAAAAGTATTGGAATCTACTGGATGCCGCTGACAGTGCTTTCTGATTGTGTTCCTTGATATTCCGAGTACACCTTCAATCTCAGCAAAACTGTGACCGTCAAGGCGCATCTTCGTGATTACACGTTTTTGTTCTTCAGTCATGAATTTTCCTCCTTATAAATCGTAAGCAGCAACCCTTTCACATTGGCATTGTAGAAGCGGTCTGCTCTAGTTTTATAGCTTTTCTCATTGAAGCTACTTTATATATCACTCTAAAAGCTCATTAAGTCAAGCAATTTCCGAAGAATAAACTACCCAATATAGGCTGATATTTTTCGAGCAGAATTGTACCAATTTGCTTATACTCCTCTTGAGTGATGATGCCTTTTTCAAGCATCTGTCGAAAGCACATCTTAGATGCCTGATAATTCTTTTCTTCCTTAAATTGTTCCTTAGTCATCGATCGAATGTCTCCTCATAAATCGTGATAGGCAATTCATGCCTCCACTCTCCACTGGAGAAAATCAGAAAGTTTGAGCGAAAAAAGTCCGCCGGAGAAATTTCTCCGACGGGCATCAATATACTATTCATATTAAGTTGCTTCTCAAAAAACACCGCTAATGTTATCTAGTCTATCGAATTATTTTAGTAGCTTTTCATCCAACATCTCTTTCACTTCATCCGGCAAATCCTCAATCTTCATCCTCTTATCCATATACATAATCGTATCATACTTTCGGGTGTCATTCTTTTTAGAGAATATATACTGCACTTCAAATGCTTCGTCAGCACGCTCAAAGCTGTCCTCAACTCTGAAACTGCGGGCAATATAGTGATCACCGACGACGGTGCCGTTGCTATCAGTGTCTTCACTCAGGCAAACCGTCAATTGAAGGTCTGTCAAGCCAAACTTATATGTAAAAGTGTTGGTTTCCGTGTCTTCCAACATAAACAGTTCAGAATCAATGACCTTGCACAGATTTGCGAGTTGGGTCATTTTCTTCATACATAAATCGTAAGGATGCCTTGAACTGAAGAAAATCTGCTTTGGCTTCAGCTTTTTGCGGATTGCGTCCTTATAAAACTGCTCAGCAGATGAATTTGTATCCACTCCAGTCAGGTGCATAAAGTCCTTCGTTCTGTAGACAACTTCAATGGCACGTCCTTCAAAGACATACAGGAACGAGCGACCGACCATTTTCGCCTTGTACTCTTCGGCTACCTGCATTATGATTTCTGCTATTCTTGCCTTGTCCTGTATCTTGCTCATGGTTCATCCTTCTTTAGGTTTATGACAGAAAAATAGCGGACGATATAAAACCGCCCGCCTTTTAATCGCTGTTGCGTGTTATAATGCTGGCTGTCAGCCCCAGTATCCTACCGAATACCTGACAGACGCTTTCGCATCCATCTCCATGGGAAATTTAAGTCCCCCATGCGGACTACACCTGTATCCCAGATGCCGGGCCCAGCGTCCTACCGAACGCCTATCCGCCGTGGGCTTTACCCTGCCCCACGCGCAGTACAGCTTTAACGTGCCGCCGCACGGAAGACGTCTCTGTCTTCACTTATATTATACTCAAAAAGGGGCATAATGTCAACTTAAATTTAATTTTTTTGCGAGAAAAGTTGAGAATTTACAGTCTGTTCACAACTATTCTTGAGTTCTTTTTATCTCCGAGTTCTTGCTTCTAGCTTACCATAAATGCGAGGTTAAATCAAGGGTTAGGTGAAAGTTTTTGACAATATAAAAAATCCGCCGAGGCACATACCCCGGCGAAAATCTTCTACAACATATTCAATTTACTGCTTCCTGAGATACGTCCCACAACAGAATCCCGTGTACTTCACGTCATCTACGGTCACCTGCACAGAAAACCACCTGACACTGTTAAGCATGGTATAGTATCCATAGTTTTGCACCTTTGTGCCTTTCGGAAGAACCGTCAATATAGACTTGCCGGTTCCTGCGCCATTTCGCATATTGAGGTTTCCGGTGACAACGTAGGTGCCGGCAAGAGACCTGTCATAGGCTTTCGCCGACTCAGTCGCTTTCTTCTCGGTGACTGTGGCTACGGTTGCCGCCACGGTCTCAGCGGTCGAAGTCTCTTCCGTGTATGCCTCAACATCGTTCACACAATAAGGACACTGCGCCCAGTAGTCCCACTCGGATGCTTTGTACTTTGTCTTGACGACGCCGTACTCATGTCCCTTAGCTTCGTAAACGTACCCATCATCGGAATAGATGCCGACATGATGAATCTTGCTTGCACTGTCGCCCTTAAAAAGCAAAATCCCCGATGTTTCGGGGAAAGTAGAGATATTGCCTTTTTCGGTCGCCGCAGAGTACATTCCGCTTGCAGACTTGTCCTGCGACCGGACGTACTTCGGAACGGAAGTAGGACTGTCAGACCAAAGGTAGCCTTTGATGAGACCGACACAGTCGTGAACCCTCTTTCCGTATTGTTCCGAGTAATCGTTCCACTTGGTGTAATAGCCGGTGGATGCGTACTGCTTCTTCTTGCTGTTGTAGAGGGACTCTGTCGCCACCTGACCGTAGGTGCCATACCAGTAGGGATTGCCGACCTGAGCTTTAGCGTATGCAACAAGCCCTGTGTTTGTTTTCTCAGCCATTATCTTCACCTTCCTCGGTCTCACTTGCAGATGCACCTATTGAAGCCGCATCTACAGATGCCTCACACGCCGCATAAATAGCGGCTGACAACGTGGCACAAATTATGCCTATAGTTGCCACAACCTCCTTGTCGGTGGTTATGCCCGCGACCGTTGCCCCTATACTGCCTAAAAAAGCCGCTACCGAGAGCCACCATTTTCTTGAAGTCAATTTCTGTTTTATGTTCATCCAAATACCTCCTCGGAATCATCAGATTCCTCTAAACACACAGCCGGAGCAGACTCTATCTTGTCCCTCTCCAGCTTGATTATTTCTTCCTGTTTGGTTTCGTTGTAAGACTTGCAGCAATATACGGCAAACGAGATGGATTCCGTGACTACCGCAGTGATTAGAGAGTAAAGAGCATCAAGGTTCTGAAGCTTCCACATAACAACCATCGAGTAGATTTCAACCGCTGTGCAGTTGATGAAGATGTACGCCATGACTATCTTTGTTGTGGTCGGCTTCTTCCAAGAACACATGGAACGTCTGACCGTTCGGATTTCAAGCTTCTTGTCATACAGCTCTTTTCGTCTCTGCATCTCCGCAAGCTGGCGGTCGTAATACTCGGCAGTTTTTCTTTGCCGGAACATGGTCTTCACCCCTTAGAGTTTGTGAGCTTTCTTTGACAGATACGTCGTCAGCTCTTCGTGTGCTGCTGTGGTGGGACCGTTTGCCCCTAACTGATGCAAGCCGTCTATGATGGCAAGCAAAGCCCTGATGATTATTTCTCGCTCAGTGAGAGATTCGTTCATCAGCTCTTTGTCCTCGCTCTCACATTTTTGGAGAAGCTCAAGGCTTCTGAAATCACTGTCAAGCTTTCGGTCTATACCGTCAAGCCTCTGTTCCACTTTGGAAAGACGCTCGATGGCATCTTCCTCCTCAATTTCTTTCTTGGTTTCACCGGTTATACGTCTTTTGAATTCTGGGTACTCCTTGTAGATAAAGTAGGCTAAGAGTAAAAAGATAATGAGCCACTGGAGAATTGCCTCGCCGGTCACTAAATCTGCTATCTTGTCCATAACATTCTCCTTTCTCGCCCATGCAAAAGGGCATAAAAATAGGGCTGTTTTGTGCAGCCCTTAAAAAGCATTTATATGGTTCTCATGAAAGCTTCGTACTTCCAAGACACCCACTCATTGCCCTCGTCGCTGTAGGCTGAGCCGTCATCCGAGATGAGCTTCTCGGCTTGAGCTTCGTTCCAGAAGCACAAGCCGCCATTCTCAGTGTTATTGAAAACAGGAATCCCTCCGTTGTTCCGGCAGGCTGTTTCAATGGCATCGACATATGCCTTTGTCTCCACTCTTTCTTCATAGTCGGTGACATAGGGAGTGATGAAAGCAATCCTGCCTTGTGGATATTTAGACAGAAGCCCTTGACAGAGATAGTTTAAAGCTCCGTAGAAGTCGGACGGGTCTTCGCTGTCCTCGTTCCCAATATCTACACCAAGACCGATGTCCACGCTTCCGGCAAAGACAATAACGTAATCGGCATCGTCCATCTCTGAGTATTGACCGACAATATCTGAAAAGCAATAGTCATACTCTCCGTAGCTCATAACCGTCATACTATTCCTGTCGGCAATCTTCTGAAGCCACGAACTCATCATGTAGTCGCCGATGCCTACGAGCTTTTTTCCGTACAGAGGATTAGACTCCCTCAGTTCTTCACTCAGCTTGTCTATGTTGCCTTGAAGCTCCTCTTTGGTTTCAGCAACGAGCTTCTCGGATGCCGAGGATGAGCTGTCTATAGCCTTTGAAGTCTCATCTTCGAGAGCATCAAGCCTCTCATCGATTTCTTCTTGGTAGGTCTGAAGTTGGTCAGAAAATCTCGCACATAAAGCCCAGTACTCATCATTGGAGAGGAGAGTTCCCGCCGGAACTGCCTTTCTTGAAATGTAGCTGTCGCCGGTATCTTCCTCAAGGACAATAGCGAGCATTTCGTATTCGGTCTCACTGTCCCATACTCCAAAATGCTTCGGGACTATTCGTCCGCCCCTGTAAACACTCATGAGCTATCACCTCCGGTGTAAATAGTAATGTTTCCGTCACCGTCCATCATAAAAGAGAGACCCAAACTGTCCGATGTGACTATTACAAGGTAGCCATCGGAATCAATGTAGCAGTCTATGATGCCATCAAGGAACTCTGCCAAGAAATCTGAATAGGAGCCGGTGGTTAAACCTTTATTGTCTACAGCCGACTTCTTTACAGCTAAGATAAACGGAAAGATACCGAGTATCTCACCGTTTCCATCTGTTATGGTCACATCAACCGGCATTCTTCCGGGGACGCTTGTCATGGTGTCTGTAATCCAGATGACTGCATGACCGTTTTCAACGTATACAACACCTGAATCTCCGTCCGAGCAGTACTGAAAAATCTCTCCGTCCGGTCGCTTGCCGGAAACATTGACGATTGAGTCATCGTCTAAGAACACTTCCTCGTAGCCTTTGAACACACGGCAGACAACTTTTCTTGAAAGATTGTCGTACTGCTTGCAGTGGACAACAGGTGGAACGAGTACGTTCGTTAAAGAAAGCTCAAGCTCCCATGTTACAGTCAATTTTCATCACTCCTTCGATGTTGGCGATACCGAAAGGACCAAAGAGAATAAGCCGAGCCGTGCCGCGTCTCCGTCCGTGAGCGTAACGTCAACAGGAACTCTGCCGACTTCTGAAGTCATGGCGGATGGAATGATGAAGTAAATACAGCCGTCTGAAATGTATAGAAGATCTGAGTTATCCTCGGTTGTATACACAAGAGCGTTCCCACTTGGAAGTGTGCAGGAAACCTCGACAGATGAATCCGAATCAATCTCTTCTAAGACTCCGCCGTTATACACCACGCACTTTATTCTTCTCGTCAGGTTGTCGTACTGCTTCACATGGATGTATGAAGGAATAAGGGAATCAGTCAAAGACATATTAGCTTCCTGTACTATTGTCGTCATCTTCAGGTTCTCCCTTCAAATCCACAGTCACCGTTTCCGTCTTTACGGTTGGAACGGTCGGGATTCCTTTATCTTCCCGGTCTTTCTGCCGTTCGCTTTGAACCGCACTCATTCTCTTAAGCCGGACATCGTTCAATATCTCGGTTAAGACGTAATCCAAGATGCAGGCTGGCATCTGGGCATCGTTGATGGTCTTAATGAGGCTTTCCCTCAAATCTTCTACTCTGGCGTTTATTCCAAGCATTTTAATCCTCCTTGTTCTGACCGACTGTTGTTTGAGTCGATACACATTCATGTGGACATTGAACTGTCTCATCCATTGCTTCTATTTCTTCTTGAGTAAGCTCTGTTTCACAGGTCTCATCGGCATATATCTTGTATCCTTCCGACAAGTACTCCAAAGCTTTATCTTTATTTGCCCAGATACCACTGTGCGAATCGAACCTTACAAAACTAATCACTGAAAACACCTCTCTTAGAGTGACGTAACCATCAAGCCCTTCTGGAACTGGATATATATGCTGCTAAAGCTTGCAGGGACGGAGATGGTATTGTTATCCCACTGTGCAAAATATATGTACCCTGACGAATCGCTGTACATAGTCATATTTGAAATACAGTTATATGAAGCCCAGTAGCTGACTCCGGTCAAGACAGATATACTGCCTGTGCCGCCATAGTAATAACTGCCTGCGGCATAGCTGACGTTTAGATAGTCCGCATTGAAATCTATGAGCGTTGACTCCAAGGTTATATCTTCAGCCTGTACGGTTAAAGCATTGTATGTCTGGGTGTAACCGTCAATCGTAAATGGCTTATTAGGCACCATCATGATGCTGCCAACATAGGAGCCTAAATAATAGCCACTGAGCCAGCCCCCTGACATCTGCATCTTAAAAGCATCATCCGAGCCAGACGTGAAAGTTCCCGTTGCCATCACTTCTCCTGAAGAGGTTAACTTAAAGTTATCTGAATCTATGCTGATGGAATTTGAGGTAAACGAGATTACTCCCGACTCAACCGTTATACTTGTCGGGTCCATTGCAAAGCGTGAACGGATTTCATCTTCTTCAACGTAGTTTCCCAAAGATTCAGATGTGACGTATGTCTCAGAAACTTCAAGTAGGATGCCTTCTTCGCTTGTTTCGATGAGAGACTTGACCTGTTCAGTTGTGGAATAGTCGGACAAGGTCTTTGTGACAGAGAGCCTTATGGCGTTATCTGCAACTGCAATCTGTGAGCGGACATCCTCAGTCGTAGCCAAAGTGAGCTGAAGCGAGCTGTTTCTTGACGAGGTGGCAGAAGTAGAAAGAGTGAGGCTCTTGTATCTCCCCAAAAGTACATCCCATTCGGTTTCGGTCACGGTCGTTTTCACCGTCATATTGAGAATCGGGCAATAGACCGTTATCTTATCGCAAAGGTTCACAGACTCGGCTTCAACTATGTCTTTATACTCCGGCAGTTCCCAAAGTGAGGCAAAGTCTATCGTCATGTCTATTGATGGATCGACCGACGTTGTGCTTTCAAGATACGACTGGGCATACTGAAGAAGTTGGTATTCCGTAGGCATTTCTTCAAACTGGTCGGAGCAATCTAACAGGGCTATCTTCTCAAACGGAGCATCCGTCTCAATGCCGATGTCCGAAAGAGTGACCACCTTTTGCGAAAGTTCAAGAAGCTCGCCGGTGTCTGAATCCATCCAGTACGGGTGGATACCCGTGATTGTATCTTCAATGGATTCTTCCTTCTGAAAGTCTTTCAGGTTCTTGCCATAGGTAATCTTAACTCCTTTGTCTGAGCCTCTTGACTTCCAGAACTTCACACAGTAGTTGTCCCACTCATACTCTCCGCCAAAGGTGTCCAACATAGAACCTTCGATTCCTCCAAGAGCAGAGCGGAAAGTGGTCGGCTCGGAAATATTGAAGACGGCATCACCCTCGACATCGGTCTCGAAAGTAAAAGGCACATCGGTGCTTGCGTGTTCCGTTAAGACATCCCAAGCATATCTGCAGGTGCCTTCATAGTCGTCCGAAGTGTAATCAGGAACCATTGCACAGGGAGAAACAGTTATATAGCTGAGCTGGTATGAGATATGCCGAGCGGAAATCTCAATGTTTCCAGTCATCGAAGTAGATACTTTATATATCCTGAAAGCCTGAACCGCTGTGCCGTATGACGGAGTTGCAGTCACAACATTCCCGTTCACAAGCTTATCTGCATGGATTCCATCTTTCGGGTATTCCATTTTCAGCTCATAAGAGCCATTTCTCTTTTCAGTAACAACACACGAGATACAGTCTGCAAGCTTTCCGATGCCGTTGGTCTTGAATTCGGTTTCGGATATGTCATAAAGACATGGAATCATAGCGTCCACCACCTCGGAGTTATTTCTACAGAAGTTATCCCACCGCTCCACTCAATCGTGTTTTCTCCCGGAGCGAGAACCGGGAATTCTTCTGAATAGATTGACGTGTTGCAGAATGAGCCGTCGGAAAGGTATGCATTCTGTGTCTCGCTGTTTAGGATGACTTCTCCGTCATCAAAGTTATAGATAATCACGGAATAATCTCCTATAGCGAGAACTCCCTCAGATGAGCCGTTGACGGTAATCAAAGGCTGAGAGTAGAATTCAAACGGGTTTCGGATGACACTTTCGGAAGATTCGAGCGTTATGGCTTTCTGTCCCTCGACAGACCACCTCTGAGGTTTGCAGTTAAAGATTAGCTCCATCTCTGCGGATTTCTGCTTTGTCACTTCAAACTCCAAAGCCTGCGTACACATTCCCATTCTGAAGAAGTCCGGGTCGTAGGTATCCTGCAGTTTACAATAGCCGGTCGGCGACAGAAGCCAACTCTTAACAGCTCCCGTCTTCTTCGGCAAGCCGTTAAAGAAGAAGGCTTCGTACTTTATATCTACATTCTGAAATCTTCTGTGACCGCTCTTTGCGTTGTTCTGAATAAGGTCGCCGTTCAAGCCGGGAATACTCGTTGCTTCAACATCCGGTGCCGGTGAGTTATATATCCCCGGTCCGGACAAATACAAAAGGAAGTCCTTTGAAGATTTCCCGTTAAATGTGAGATACTGCCGTTTGAACCGGCTTCTCATTTCAAATTGGGAGACTGGCATACATACTCCTTTCAGATTTTTAGGCATGAAAAAGCACCTCGGTGGAGATGCTTTCATTTCAATATACTCTGTGATTAGACTATCAAGCACTTACTTTGCTTTTTGCAAGGTAAGCCTCGGCTTCAATTCTGTTGAGTTCATACCTGTTCATGATTCTATTGAGAATTTCAGATTCGGGAACTCCATCATCTTGCCATAGCTCAATTGCAGTTAAAACAGCGACTTCTTTCAGAAGATCATCCATAATCTTACTCATTTAATTGACACCTCAGAAAGATTAGGCAGACTTCTTGAGCATATATTCTTTAGCCTCAGTTTCAGACAGTTCAAACTGCTTCATAATATCAGCGAGAATTGCATCCTCAGAAAATCCATAACGTCTTGCTGTTTCTATTGTTGTTAGAATTTCAAAATCTTCCATCATTTTGCACATTTGTACTCGTCCTCCTTCTGTTTCTTTGAAGTATCTAACTCTGTTTGCCAATATATCGTAGTGCATTTCGTCTGCTGATGTGCATCTGAAATCATGCATCAGCATTCCTATCGGGGTTTCTTCGTTTTTATATTCCCCATTGACGTACACTATATGCGAGCCGTCGCCGAATGATTCGTAATCCAGCTCCTCAATTCTGCGGTCAATGTGATATAGCGGGAAACCACCACCAAGAATATCTTTTTCTGTGATGAATATCACATAAGACGGCTTTAGATTTGGAACTTTATCCCCAACTTTTGCCATCCTCGTGTCAAGCATACTGCTATTGAATCTTGCACGTTCTGCACCTGCACCGCTGTTAGCACGCTGGATTTCGACATCGAAATGCTGTCCGTTTGCGTCCACTGCGTGAATGTCAAGCCTCACAGAGCGACCATTCGGATTCTTGATTTCAAACTGACCGATTGTCTCAATGACTGTTATTTTTGGATCATCTAAGATAATCCTCAGCAAAAGCTGAGTTGCCTCTATATTTCCGCCGAAGACTAACGTCATAAAATCGTCGTCCATTAAGCGAAATCTATCAGTCATACTATCGTATTTTCCACTGTATGGCTTCCTTGATTCTTCTTGATTCACATTAATCACTTCCCGTCACTTTCTTTCACAACTATATTGTACCATAAAATTGTCTGCTATTCAAGAGGAATTTTAATAATAGCCTCGATTTTCACGATAAGCTCATGCCATTTTACTCCATCATTACTTAAACACCGCCTCATCCTCATCGAGCATATCGTTAATCTTGTCCGCCACCATCTTGGCAAGGTCGTCATCGTTCTTGGCGTTGTAGCCGTTTATGGTGATGTGGACACCGCCGAGATTGGTGGTCTTGTTATTATTGTTGGTGGTAGTTCCACCTCCACCTGAACCGGCAAGTGCAAGCTCAGGAACACCGAGCTTGGTGATGTCCGGTAGTGAAAAACCGTCGGTCATCATATCTTTTACCTTTGATGCCACGGTCTTTATCTTGCTCAGAACATCTCCCATATTACCGTCAATACCCTCAGACAAAAGCTCCATGAAGTCAGGCATATACTCGTCTGCATCAGCAAGCGGTCCTTTTTCGGGAAGCGAGAAACCGATGATGCTTTTTATTGTGTTCGCAACACCTGTGATAGACTCGGACAAGGCAGAAATCTTTTCTTTGATGCCGCTTATGAAGTTGGAGAGTAGGTCTCGTCCCCATTGGGTAGCCTTACTGGTCAGGTCTGTGAACAGGCTCTTGACGGAATCCAAGATATTGGATATGGTGTTCTTTATTGAAGACATCGAGTTCGAGATTGATGTCTTAATGCTACTGAAGATATTAGAGACTGTTGATTTAATCGAGTTCAGGACAGTGGAGAATGTGGATTTCACTGAATTCCAGACACTGCTCACGGTCGATTTGATTGAATTCAAGACAGTAGTAATCGTTGCCTTGATGCTATTCCATACAGTGGAAACTGTAGACTTGATTGAATCCAGAACATCAGAGACGATTGACTTTATCTTCTCCCAGACCTCCGAGAAGAAGTCCCGGATGCCTTCTAGTATTGGCTCGATGAAGTCTACGATTGCGTTCCAGATGTCTGAAATCTTGTCGCTGACAGCTTCCATCACATTGCTTACGACTATCTTTACAGCTTCAAAGATGGTCTCAAACAGATACCCGAAGGCTGTAACCAAAGGCTCAATGAATGACCAGATGGTATCCCAGACAGTTGTTATCGTATCGCTGATTCCGTTCCAAACAGTGGTGACTAAATTCGAGATAGCCTCAAAAATGCTTGTGAAGAAATCCGAAATTGCTGTCCAGACAGTAGACGCTGTTTCCTTTATGCCGTTTATGGCATTGGAGAAGAAAGTACAGATACTATCCCAAGTATTCACGAAGAACGTCTTGATGTTGCCCCAGACGGTTTCCCAGTCGGTTCCGAACCAGCCGAGGACAACGTCAACCATGCCCTTGATGGTTTCAAGCACAGTAGAGAGAATTCCTGTTATTCCGTCCCATATACCTGAGAATATTTCTTTAACGCCTGTCCACGCTTGCTCCCAGTCGCCGGTGAATATGCCGATGAAGACATCGAACAGACCTGTTATTACATCCAGTACCGTTGAAATAACCGTGGAGATGGCTGAAAATGCTCCCTCAAATAAAGGAGCGAGTACATTGCAGAACTCCATCCACACGGCTTTCAGGACATCGAGAACACTTCCAAAGCCCTCAAAGCTTATGCCGAGAACTTCGAGCCTTTCTTTTATGCCCTCCGCGAACTCTGCGAACTTCTCTTTGATGTTGTTCCAGATTTCTATTATTGCCGTTCGGAATTCTTCGTTGTTGTCCCACAGTGTTCTGAATGCCGCCACAAGAACGGCTATTACAGCAACCACCGCAACCACAGGCGCAGAAATTCCACCGATGGCAGTTACAAGTTTCCCTATAACTCCCGTCCCGGTCTTGGCATGGTTTACAACCTTCAAGATACCCGTCCCAAGACTTGAGAATCCGGTCATAGCTTTTCCAACTGTGCTGATGAGTGTACCAATAATAATCAGGAGCGGTCCTATTGCGGCTACCACAGCCGCCACGGTTACTATGGTCTTTTTCTGCCCTTCATCCATCGAGTTCAGCTTTTCCACAAGGCTCTGAACCCAGCTGACAATATTCTTTATTGTTGGCAGCAGAATCTCTCCGAATGAAATGGCAAGTTCCTGAAGCTGAGATTTCAGGATTGTCAGCTGACCTGACAGGTTGTCCTGCATAATCTCAGCCATCGTCTCGGCTGTGCCGGAAGAGTTGTTTAATCCATCCGTGTATTCCTGCAAAGCTCCGGTAGTGTCACCGAGTACAGCCATAAGCTCTGATTCAGCATTTTTACCCGCTACTGCATAGGCAAGGTTTGCTTTCTGTTCATCGTTGAGGTCGCCCCAGATAGACTGCATACCAAGCATGATGTCGCCGAGGTCGTTTAAGTTGCCTTCCGCATTGTAGACTTCTATACCGTACTCGGCAAGAGTGTCCGCACAGCCACTTGTATTGTTGGCAAGACGAGTCATAATGGAGTTAAGAGCTGTTCCAGCTTCTCCGCCCTTAGAACCGTTATTCGCCATAACCATCAGGGCAGCTGTGACGTCATCCAAGTTCCAGCCGAGCTGTGTAGCTGTGGTTGCACAGTTCTTGTACGCTTCACCGAGCTGTTCGGTTGTGGTGTTGGAATTACTCATGGCATAAGCCATGATGTCTACAAGCTCAGTTGACTGTTCTGCACTCATACCGAATGCTGTCAGATAGTCTGTGACAATATCCGATGCAGTCGCCAAGTCCATGTCCGATGCCGCCGCAAGGGTAAGAACACCGTCAAGACCGGCAATCATCTCATCTGCATCCCAACCGGCAAGTCCCATGTAGTAGAGAGCCTCTGCCGCTTCTGTTGCGGAGAACTTGGTCGTTTCACCGGCTTCACGAGCTTTCGCTTCGAGCCGTTCCATGTCTCCTTCAAGGTCATCGGAAGTGGAACTCATCAAAGCCTTAACGCTTGACATAGCCGATTCAAAATCCGCAGTTGTGGTAACAGCAAGTGTTCCAAGTGCAGTCACAGCTGTTGTGACAGTCTTTGTAAGTGTTTTACCTACAGAAGAAATCTTGGTTCCAACCGTTTCAAAAGTAGAGCCGACTTCAGAGATTTTGTTTAATGCTGTGTTTGCCTCTGCCGCTTGGTCGGCTAACTTCTCAAGCTCCTGTTCAGTGGCGACAATCTCACGCTGTAGAGCATCGTACTGCTCTTGGGTGATGTCGCCGTTCTGGAGCTGTTCGTTTGCTTGCTCAGCCGCTGTTTTTAAGGTCGTGAGCTTTTCTTTTGTTTCGGATATGGCATCGGTCAGGAGCTTCTGCTTCTGGGTAAGAAGCTCTGTGTTGGTGGGGTCTAATTTGAGAAGAGTATTTACATCTTTCAGCTGTGACTGGGTAGATTTTATCTCTGTATTTACGCTTTTTAAAGCCGAGGAGAGACCGGTGGTGTCGCCGCCAATCTCAACCGTTATACCGGCAATTCGTGACGTCGCCACCGTTCACCACCTCCAATTACATAAAGTCTCACCAGCGGTCCATCATTTCCTGCGTTGCTATCTGTGGGTAATCGTAGTCATCGTTCTGGTTTTCGGCAAACATATCGTTTACCATGCCTATAGTCAAAAGGTCAAGGTCACGGATAGATATGCCAAGTTGAACACAGCGCAGGAGAAATAACGGAGTGGTCATCTCGCGTTCAGTTTTGCGAGGTTTTTTTTAGATTCCACATCCGTCTTGACGTTCAGTCCCCAGAGTTCAATAATCTCCGGCAATACCTGATAGATACTGAAAGTGTTATACTGGTCAAGCCACTCATCCGGGTCGTTCGGGACGTTCTCAGGGTCTGCATGGCGAGCCATGATGAAAGCGATATTCTCGAAAAGTTCCAAGCTGAAAGTGTCAAGACCGGAAGCTTCTTCATTACTCTCATCCACAGCCTTTTCAAGCTGATTTAAATCTCTGTAGATGTCCCTTCCGAAGCGAATCCTGTACATCCTCGGCACAGCCGCAGAAGCTTTGAATGTCGTATCTATTCCGTCTATCTTGATTGTTTTGGTAAGTGCCATAGTGTTATCCTCCGTATTCATTCATGTAAAAGGGACAGGTCTCCCTGTCCCTTATCTGTTATTATCCATTAGCTTCTGCTGTCGGTTCATAAACCGCATCATACCAAGCATCATAAACAGTGGATGAAGTATTCGTTCCGGTCTTTGCCTTAACATAACCGTTGACGAGAGCGGTCGCTGTAAGACTCAAGGTCTCGGTCTGAACTTCCTTTGAATCCTCTGTAGTTGCTCCCTCGATTGCCGGACGGGTGCAAGTGCAGTTGTACAGAACATGACGTGTCTTTCGCTGATCACCGTTGAACTCGAAGAGTAAAGCGAAATGCTCTATCTCGATGTCTGTATTCTCGGCAAGCACACCGTTAGAGTCCGCTTCCTCGTGGAGAATGTCCTCAAGGAACTGTTCGGGGACAAGGGCAATCTCAAGGTCGCCGGAATAGCCGGAGTTGTTGTTCATGACGTAATAGGCTATGTTATCCGCCCAGAAAACTTCTGGTTCGCCTTCCGGGTCAAGCGAAAGGTTTACTGCACCGGGAATCTTCACGGGCGTTGCGAACGTAGCATTTCCGTCATCATCGAATGTTATCTTTGCGTAGTGGACATTTTTCAGTCCGAACTTTACTTTGTTTGCTGTGTTAGCCATTGTTCATCTTCCTTTCTATTATCCTATACTGCATACAAGGCAGGCTACTCCCAGAGGCTGAGTTACCTTTGCTCCGTAGACGTAAAGACCCTTTACTGCATCGGAAAAGTAGTTCTCTGGTCTGTATGCGTCCATTTTCAGAATCTGCTCGGCAAATGTGCAAGCAGATTTACTGTGAGCTGTGATGAAGTAATAATCCCCATCATTGAATACGTTGTTCGACACATACACATCGATTCCAGCCGCCACACCAATATATCCGCTCTTAACTCTCTCATCAGATGGATTGGCTTGGAGAAATCTCGTATCATGTAACAGAAGACCGCAAGCTTCAGGTGGAATTATTACCGCTCTGTCCTCATACGGAGCATTGTTTTTATCCAACAAGGTTCTAAGCTGAATGATGTAGCTGTAGATATTATCCGTAGTGATTGCTATTGGCGAATCTCCGCCAATAAAATTGCTTTCGTCAGCCTCATTCGCTAATGTTTCAAGTATATATTCATCAGAATAGTTCTTTAGAACATGAGCATTCACCTCAATTGCCTTGTCCATGACATTTCCCGCCGCTTGAATAGCATCCATGTCGTCTACAATGAAATTGAAGTATTTTGCTTGGGCTAAATCAAGACAGCAGTCGGTCATGTTCAGATTTTCCGGGTCAAGCATTTCTGAATAAGATTCATAATCCCAAACCGAAATATCGTTCAAAAGCGTACAGATATGCAAGGTTTCTCCGGGTCCCTTTATTTCTCCTTCATAATCCCTGTTCACGAGATTAGCCGCAACATGAACCTTTTGAAGTTCGCTCAAAAGCCTTGCGCTCCAGATTTCAGGTACAAATACTGATACCGCCATTGTTCATCAGTCCCTTCTTTTATCCTATACTGCAAATCAAAGATGCTACTGCCGATGGTTCTGTTACTTTCACTCCATAGACATAAAGACCCTTCACTGCATCAGAGAAGTAGTTTGCGGGTCTGTATGCATCCATCTTGACAATTTGTTCTGCAAATGTGCAAGCGGATTTGCTATGCGCTGTTATGTAGTAATACTCATCTTCCTTAGCAACATTATTTGACACATAGATATCGGTTCCTACCGCTCTGCCAATGAATCCAGCCTTGATTCTCTCGTCGTTGCCATCTGCCGGGATAAACCTTGTATCTTGCATAAGCATGGTGCAGACTTCGGGTGGAACTACAATAGCCCTGTCCTCGTAAGGAGCATTGTTCTTGTCCAAAATCTCTCTAAGCTGAGCCATATATCCGTAAACATTATCTGCAGTCACTGCAATGGGAGAATCTGCGCCGATTATATTGTCGTCCGACCCCATATAAGCCAATGCCTCCAGAATTTCCGCATCTGAATAATCCTTCAACTTGTGAGCGCATACCTCAACTGCCCTGTCCATGACATTTCCAGCTACCTGAGCTACATCTATGTCATCAACCAGAAAGTTAAAGTACTTCGCAGAGTTTATTTCAAGAGTACATTCTTCCATGTTCAAGTTTTCGGGAGACTCTATTTCAAAGTCTCTCTCAAAATCCCATACAGATATATCGCTCTGTAATAACTTGTTTATGCGTACGCACGCTCCGAGACTTTTTATCTCTCCTTCAAAATCTCTGTTCACGAGATTAGCTGCGACATGAACCTTTTGAAGTTCATTCTGGAGTCTTGCACTCCAAATCTCAGGAATAAATGTATTTATCGCCATTGTTTATCTTCCTTTCTTTTAATCACCAAACAGCGACAAGCGTATTGCCGCATAGTTCTCGTTTATCTCGCTTGCAGACATTTTCTTCACATCTTCAAGCGTATATCTTTCTTCTTCCGGCTCTTCGACCTTCTGAACCGGCACATACTTTGACCATATCTCAAGGATTCGGTCTTTGACTGATTCCATGTCTGCGGGATTTCCATCCTCAGTCATCTCTATCTCATCCAAGTTGAGCGAGCGAAAGACAAGAGGGAAACATCTCTTTGAAATGCCGAGTTGCAGAAGAACCTCTTTTATTAAAGCCATCTTCTGCTTTTCTGAGCTATCCATAATCCACCTCCTAAGTGGTCAATGAGTACAAAACCTCATAGAGCTTTTCCGACTCAATCCAGACCTCAGACTTATCGTAGTAGAGTTCGTGTCCCGTCAGGATTTCTTCAATCTCAGATTCGAGGCTCGGATTCTTTTCGTCCGTATACAGCTCAATGTCTAAGTCGTTACAGCTGTAGTAAACCACATTGTCTGCTCCGAAGTTCTGAGCCACAGGATAGAGAAAGCAGATAAACGGAGGCTTGGGCGATTCGCCCTCGGCAAAGTGGTCGTAGGCATAAGGAAGACCTATCTCTTCCATCATCTCAATTATCTCTGTATGAGTCATAAGTCCTCCTTAGCTTAAAGCTTTTTCAATAAGCTCTTTGAGCATCTCTTCGCCATCTTCCTCAGCCGGAGCAATATGCGGATAAGCCTTTGTCCTGCCACCGTTTCTGTTGGCGTGTCCTTTTTCGAGCAGATGAGCCAACTGATACCTGTTTTTCGAATAGACCGTTATCTCTATAGCCTGTGAGCTTTCGGAAGTGGTCTTGGTAGTCCAGCTCTTCTTGTATGCTCCAGTGTCAACAGGAGCGTTATCTGAGATACTTTCCTTGACAGATTTCGCCGTCTTCTTCACAGCGGATTTCAGCTCGTCAGCCGCAAGGGTAGCGTATTCCTGCAAGCTCTCATTGATGGCTTCAGCCATCTCATCAATCGAGACTGTATTACTCGACATCAGGAGTTCCTCCGTTCTTTCTCACAGGAAACTTTGATGGACTCTTTCTTATAGTTCATCATGTCCACCGAGGTTATATTGTAGGTTTCATCCTTGAAACGAACACGGAAATGTGTGCTGTCTAAATGAGAAAGCTCAGAGCAATATCTCACCGTGAACACCAAACCATTCTCCGTGACCGTGATTCCCGCCACCTGCTGCTCTTTCTGCTGATAGCTTGAGGAACCTGCATAGGTGTAGCATGAGAAGTATTCCTGCCACACGTTTTTGTGGTTGGCGTTCTCATCGACAACCGTCGTGTTCTTCTCAAAGGTGATGCGCTCGTTTAAAAGCGAGATCTTCATCAGAACACACCCTCCCGTATTGCGAACAAGAGATTTCTCAAGGTCATCATAAGGTCATGATGGTCGGCTTCCTCTCTATGCTCATACAAGTAGCCGAGCGTATACAGAATCGCTACTTTCATAACGTCCTGTATACGCTCAAGTTCCTCATCAGTATAGGCGTCAGTGTTTTCGGTCTCGCCCGAAACGACAGACCATTTGTCCGAATCAAGCCTTGCTACATCGGCACATATCTGCTTGGCAGAGGTGAGGAGGACATCAATGAGAGTATCCTCATCAGAGCTGTCAACTCGAAGATAGGTTTTAGCTTCACTCAAAGGTACAAGAATCATTAGAAATCCTCCTCTCCACAATCAACCGGAAACGGTCGAACCGATGGTGAGTACCTGAACAGCCTCCGGCAAGATGAGCTTGCCGTCAACACGCTCCTTAGCAACATAACCAATCATGCCTTTGCCCGCGAAAAGCTCACGAAGCTCAGCGAATGAACGAGTGCCACGGTCGGCGATGTTGTAGTACTTATAGTCTCCGAAAGCGATGCCGGTGGTCGGTGCGTATGCGGAGGTATGAACCGCATAACCAAGCACACGGTCGGGTTCTCCCGCCTGATAGCTCGGCTGCCAGATATATGCTCCGTTGTTGTCCTTGAGCTTGCGGATAGCCGCAACGGTCGCATCGTTCATGATGAAAGAAGCGTTCTTTCTGTACGGACGCTTGAGAGCGTATACCAAAGAGATAAGACTGTCGGAATCCACTGCATCAACAGAGTCGAAAACGGTAGCAGTCGTAAAGAGACCGGTCGGCTTCTTAACGCCGTCACCGTTGAGGAATGCGTCCTCCTCGGCGTTGGCGAGAGCCTTGCCGAACTCGGTGGTAATGTAGTTCTCCAAACCATAGGCTTCGTCGTAGAGAAGCTCTTCCGTCACCTTGATTGCCACATGGAGCTTGTAGGCGTCCATCGTGGTTTGGTCGAAAGTAGCATCGCCCCATGTCAGCTCTCCGCCTTCTTCAATCCAAGATGCCGCCGGCTTGTTCGCAGCCAAGTTGATACGGTGAAGACCACTGGTGCGGATGATGGTGGAGAGACCACGCATAATGTTTTCTTCATTGAGGACGTCAATAAGACGGCTGTCCCATTCCTCCGGAACGAGATAACCGCCATCCGAATCTACGCCTTCCTGAAGATAGTTGGATACGTTCTTGAAGTTTGACCTGAGAGCCGCAAGAGCCGCCTGACGGTATTCGTCACTTGCTCTGCCGGTTCTGACCTTGCCATCACTGCCGGGCTGACCGGTGATAGGTGTAGTGGTCGGCTTGGAAAGCTCCTTGTCAATCTCGGCAGCTCTCTCCATACGAGAGATTTCCTTACCGAGGTCGTTAATCTCTGCTTCCATTCTGTCATAGGTAGCCGCATCCTCAGCGGAGAGGGTGCCGTTTTCTGTGCGATGGGAATCAAGGAATGCCTTAGCACCTTCCCATACCTTGTTGCGCTTTTCACGCAGTTCCTGAATAGTCATTATTTTTCCTCCTCAAAAATGGTTCTTAATTAGGTTCAGTCGCCCCATAAGCTCATCTGCCGAGCGACCGTGTTCTTCTGGCTTCTCTATTTTGCACTTGGCAGAAATCTTCTCCACAATGGAATTCTCAATCTGCGTGGGTGAATAGCCCATGGATGCCGCCGGAGCAACAATCATTGAATCCTCGGTGTCGTTTTCGTCCCTGTAAAGGATACCGTCAATAAATCCCTTAGCCAGAGCTTCATTGGCGTTCATCCAGTACTCAGAGTCCATAAGGTTGGAAATCTGACGTCTCGACAGACCGGATTTCATTTCATAGGCATTGATGATAGATTCCTTGACCTCATCTAACATCTGCATGGCTTTGCGGAAATCTTCCGAGTTGCCCATTGCGATAGTGGATGGATTGTGAATCATCATGGTCGAGACCGGAGACATCAAAACATTATCGCCAGCCATTGCAATGACAGATGCCGCCGATGCCGCAAGACCGTCAATCTTAACTGTGACCGACCCAGCATACTCTTTGAGCATATTGAAAATCTGAGCCGCCGCCACACAGTCACCGCCGGGCGAGTTAATCCAGACCGTGATGTTTCCGGTGCCGGCATTAAGTTCGTCCTTGAATATCTGCGGAGTGATGTCGTCATCAAACCACGATTCATCTGCTATTACACCGTTAAGATACAGTGTGCGTTCTTCGATGGTTTCCTGTGTCGGTTCCGTCTCCGGTTCCTTCGCCGGAATCGTCTTCATCACCGTCCGGGTCTTCCAACTCCAAAACTTCTTCATCGTCCTCGTTCTCCTTTCCAGCGTCAGCCGCAAATATTCCGGCATCGGCTAATTTAGTCATGTTTCCATTGATAAGATATAAATCTCCGCCATCCTCGGCAGGAATACGGTCGAGATTCTCAAGTTCACGGATGTCATTTGCCGACATCCAGCCGTTCTGCCTTGCCGTGGCGTAGCCGTTCATTCTCGACTGGTAATCTCCACGCAAAAGACCGTCCACGTTGAACTTGGCAAAGTAGTCTTTTCTCTCGTCCTCGTTTAGAAGAGCCCTGTGGATTCCTTGCTCCCATCTCACAAGCCACGGTTGAAGTGTGTAGGTTACAAACTCCAAAGATTGCTGTTCGATGTTTGAGAACGTGGAGTGTTCCATGTCTCCAATAAGATGAGGAGGAATGCGGAAAATCCTCGCTATCTCATCAATCTGGAATTTGCGGGTTTCCAAGAACTGCGCTTCCTCCGGATTTATTGAGATAGGAGTGTATTTCATGCCTTCTTCCAAGATTGCCACCTTGTTCGAGTTGGAGCTTCCTCCGAAGCCCTTGTTCCAAGCTTCACGCAAGGCATCGGGGTCTTTGATGACTCCCGGATGCTCCAAGATGCCACCCGGTGTCGCACCGTTGGCAAAGAACTTGGCACCATACTCCTCACAAGCAATCGTCATGCCTATAGCGTTCTTGGCGACTGCTATTGGAGAGTAACCGACCAAGCCGTCAAAGCCAAGCCCCGGAATATGCAATACCTCGGAAGGCTTCAAGGTTTCTTTCTTGACCTTTGGTGCATCGTCTGCGCTGACCGTGTATTCGTAATAGAGGTTTTGGTGTTCGTCTCTGTCTACATTCATACGATTTGGCATGAGTGGATAAAGTGCCACCACTTCGCCTTTGCCGTTCCGGATTATTTGAGCGTAGGCATTGCCCCAGAGGAGCAGATGTGTCATCAATGTTTCTCTGAAAACGAAGCTACTCATCTCAGGGTTCGGAGCGTCATGAAGAAGCGAATACAACGGGTGATCGATTGCTTTTTCCTTACTGCCTTCGCCGGTGTATCTGTAGAGGTGAAGTGGCAGTTGTGCCACTCCTTCAGCCAGAACTCGGACGCAGGCATAAACAGCCGCAACCTGCATACTTGACCGTTCCGTCACTACCTTATTTGAGGATGAGTTGCCAAAGTAAAACCGCCAAGCTGAACCGGCAGTTGAATCTTTAGGCTTGTCCCTCGCCTTGAATAGACCTGAAAAAATACCCATATCTTTTTTCTCTCACTTTCTGGTATACCTAAATAAAGATTAGACCTCTGTGGTTGTAGATGGAGTCTCCATCATCTGCTCCGCATCTTATAGCCCTATCCAGAGCCATAACCGTTGCCACAGCACCATCAATCTTTTCGGTGGATTTCTCTTTATCCATCTTTACGTTTCCGGCAGGGTCGGTTCTCACGAACACGTTGTCCATGTTCCAACGTAGAATCGGGTATCCGCCGTGAGCTATTTTCTGCTCAAGCGTCAGCTTCATAAGCTCCTTTGTCGGCGGACTCATGTCTTTGAAGCCTTGTCCGAACGGAACGACAGTGAAGCCCATATTCTCAAGATTCTGTGTCATCTGCACAGCACCCCAACGGTCGAATGCAATCTCACGGATATTGAACCTCTCGCCGAGCTTCTCGATGAAATTCTCTATATACGCATAGTGAACTACGTTGCCCTCCGTGGTCTGAAGAAGCCCCTGCCGTACCCAAATGTCGTAAGGGACATGGTCTCGGTTGACATGAAGCTGAATGTTATCTTCCGGCAGCCAGAAGTACGGCAAGATTATATACTTCTCATCATCTGTCCTTGGTGGGAACACCAGAACAAATGCCGTGATGTCGGTTGTCTGCGAAAGGTCAAGTCCGCCGTAGCAGACACGTCCTTTGAGTTCTTCCTCATCTACAGGGAATGCACAGGCATCCCACTTGTCCATAGGCATCCACCGGACAGATTGTGCTACCCATTGGTTTAACCTGAGCTGACGAAAAGCGTTCTCCTCGCCGGGATTCTGCATGGCGGATTCGCAAGCCGCCTTGACCTTGTCTATTCCAACCGTAATGCCGAGACTCGGATTCGCTTTCTTCCAGACCGCAGGGTCTGTCCAATCTTCATCCTTATCTGCACCATAGATTACGGAATAGAAAGTGGGGTCTACTTTTCTTCCAGCTTCAATATCCAGAGCTTTCTGATGTATCTCATAACAGATGGAATTCGTATCGTTTCCGGCTGTTGTGATAAGGAAGTACAAAGGCTGCATTCTGGCATCGCCGGAGCCTTGAGTCATGACATCATAGAGCTTTCGGTTCGGTTGAGTGTGAAGCTCGTCAAAGATTACTCCGCTCGTATTGAAGCCGTGCTTATTCGCTACATCCGCTGACAGAACTTTGTAGGTGCTTTGTGCCGGAAGATAGATTAGCTCCCTTGATGACTGCCGTATCTTCACTCTCTTTGAAAGAGCCGGACAGAAACGAACCATGTCAACGGCTACATCAAATACTATCTTCGCTTGGTTACGGTCGGCGGCACAGCCGTAAACTTCGGCACGTTCCTCACCGTCACCGCACAAAAGTAAAAGAGCGACCGCCGCAGCGAGTTCACTCTTTCCTTGTTTCTTTGGTATCTCTATATACGCAGTGTTGAACTGCCTATAGCCGTTCGGTTTCAAGATTCCGAACAGGTCTCGTATTATTTGTTCCTGCCAATCGATAAGCTCGAATTTCTGTCCTGCCCACGTTCCTTTGGTATGACAAAGCTCTTCGATAAAGGCAACGGCATAATCGGCATAGGCTTTGTCGTAGTGAGAATCTTCAGCCATCAGTTTTGTTGGCGTGTATTTCTTTAACTTACGCATTGCTATCTGCCTCATCTCACCTCATTTTGGCAATAAAATAAGCCGCTCAGGAGCGACTTCAAAAATATATCTGTACGAGATACAGAGCCGTCAGGCTCCGCTTCTCGGTTGTTTTCGTTTTCTTTATCCCACCATTCTGATTGCCGGAACAACCTTATACTCGCCGGTCAGCCAGTCGGTGTACTTAACCTTAACCTCGGTCAAGCCGGTCATCTTGAAGCCGTGCTTCTCAAAAGCCGCAAGTCTGTCGATGAGATTTGAGAAGGTGCAGCTGATGGTGAACTCACTGATGTCGTTCTCTCTGAGGGTCCCCACTATCTCCTCGATGTCTTCTTCCCAGATAACATCATCGAGGTCTATCAGGTCGTTTCCAACTGTCTTGCTGTTGTAGTAAGCCCAGAACATTGTGCTGTTGATTCCGTACTCTTCGAGGTTGGTTGCCTTTTCTTCAATCGCTCTTTCAAAAACTTCAATCTTCTTCATGGTGTTTCCTCCGTTTTTATTTGGGGTCTTTGCCCCTTTCGTTATGTGTATATTAACTCTAAACCAGAGGAAAAGCAAGTCATTTTTGAGAAATATTGTACACAAATAATCGAGAGAAAACAGGGACATGAATTGTGTATATTATGCCTTTTCCGTATACGAAACACAGCCCCTTTCGGGGTTCTGTGTCCGGCTGTGGCTTAAATTTCGCTTAACATCTTCTGCATTTCTTTCAGTGCGTTCTCGCACAATTCCTTCTTGCTGACGCCGTACAGCTTGTTAATCGACTCATCGCTCAGTCTGGTGTGGTAGGCGATGCCTTCCGCGAGTTCTCTCAATCTCTCGTATTCCTTATTGGCATTTGTTTTCTTCATGGTGTGCACCTCCTGTAGTTGTTGTTCAGATTCCTTCGCCCCATGAGAAGCCTTTTTGCTCTCTCTTGGTAATCATCATGTCCCGAAGGCTCATGAACTGCTTGTGGCTGAGTTCGTAGTTTGAGTAGCTCTGGCAGATTGCAATGTGTGCAGCCTTGAGGTCTCTCTCGGTTTCAATCTTCTCTACCTGAGTTTTGAATGCTTTGTAGGTCTTTGTCATGGCTTTTTGCCTCCTCGTTTTGTTATGTGTATATTAACTCTAAAGGGGAGAAATAGCAAGTCATATTTTAAAAATATTATACACAATTAAATGAGGAGAATTCAGGAGGGTGTCTGTGTAAATTATGCCTATACGAGACACAACCCCTTTCGGGGTGCTGTCTTTCTGTCAATCCCAGATTCCAAGAATCTGGTGAACGTAGCTGATTGATACCTGTTTGCCGTAAATCCCGTGAAGGATTAAGTAGTTCGAAGCGTCCAATCTGTTCTTTGCATACACCAGAAGCCTGATTGTCTTCTTCGTTCCTTTTGGAATGAACTCGATTTCTATAGGCTCTGTTCCTTTGGTCTTCTGATTTAAAAGCTGTCCATCTTTCAATGTCATTTTTGTGTCCTCCTCACTGAATTCTGTAGGCAGTGTTGTTGCAGCTAATTATGTAGCCGTTTCCGTAGTGATAAACTCTGTCGATGTCGGAAATCTTCTTGCGACCACACTTTGGTTGACGGCGAATGTATGCTAAAGCAATCTGCTTGGCGGATTCAGGAAGCTCTCTGGTTTCATCAAGGTCACGAGCTTTGTAACGCTCTAACTGCTTCTTTCTGGCTTCGTTTGCTTCTCCCTCTGTGCCGTAATAGACGCTCCCGTTTCTGCTTCTGCTTCCTACTTGGTAGTAGGTCTCGGAGCTGATTATCTCAAGCCTGTCGCTCCAAATTGTCCTTGCACACAAACCGCTGACTGCATTAGGAATAACTCCTTCTCTTGCCGAAACCTTGCCGACCTTAATCTCAAGTCCCTCTCCAATAGCGTAACCGCTGAATCTGTCGAGGAGAACCCTGATTACCTCTTTGCCATCGGTAAGGTCGACCTTGCTTATTTCACCTTGCGAACCACTCATTGTCGCCGTGTTGATGGTGTAACCTCTTGCAATGAGCTCTGCAACCTTTGCCGTGAACTTTGCGTTAATATCCTTGTAAAACATTTTGTATCCTCCGTTTATTCTGGGGCTTGGTCTCGCCTGTCGGCTCGGTCGGTGCTTCTCAGCTTTCAGCTGAGAGGTCTCCACCGGAGACCCGCACCCCTTGTCGTTATGTGTATATTAACTCTAAAGGGAAGAAATAGCAAGTTATATTTTAAAAATATTATACACAAAGAATTAAAGAGGAATCGGATCTGTGTTTGTGTAGATTATGACTTCCGGAATACCCAGAAGTAGGAGTGATACTTCCTTGCGTGTTTCTGGTTTCTTTGCCAATCGGCGATGAGCCGGTTCTTGGCAAGAAGCACGAACAGGTCTAAAACTTCAAAGCCCACATCTCTTGCCATTGTGTAAATATCGCAGTGCATAATGTATTGCTTTCCGCTTGAAACCTTATCCTGACACTTCATAACCAAAACACCGGTCGGTCTCAGAATTCGCCATGCCTCAGCGAGTGTGTCTTTATACAATTCCAAAAGTTCTGCTTCATTCTTGCAGACTCCGAATCTACGGTTTATGATGTTGCCGTCACTCTTTTCGAGAGAGGCACCGCTTGTGGCGAGGAACGGGAGGTCAACAACCATGCTGCCGACCGAGCTGTCTTCCAACGGAAGCGACCGACAATCCGCCCGTGCCACTCCGTCAGCTTGCGGAAGAATATCCGAGCAGTATTCTGGCTTCGGAATCGCTCCACTCTTGTAGAAGTTGCCCTTTGAAAAAGTGGGGTCAACTTCAAAGTGTCCTTCCGGGACATACAGCCTGAGAATCCATTGCAGGATTTCTTCTTGGCTGTACGAAACGCTCTTTATAACTCCGTCCTGCATTAGATTCTCACTTTCTTGGAAAATAAAAAAGAGCCTGTGGCTCTCAAAATATCTGTACGAGATGCAGAGCCGATCGGCTCCGTTCTCTTGGTGAGTTCATTTTCAGTCACATTCGTCCTCTTCGTCCGTGCAAACACTCTTTCCCATCATCAGGTCAGTGAGAATTTTCGTGTATCTCGAACACTCGCTTGAGCCGGTGTCACACTCGATTACTCCTTGCCGGAAGAATTCGATGGCTTCCTTTCGGCTCGTCCATTCCTGCTTCTGCCTGTAACAAATGGTGGTCACCAGAACCTTATCCACTTTGTCCTTGCCGTAGACTACGTTCAGACTGCTTCCGTTGTCCCATGAAACTTCAATGCTTGCAGTGTCATCAACTCCTATAACCGTTCCGAACGTGCCAATCGGAGGAGCGTAAGGGTCGTTCATTTCCCGAAGCTGAACTCTGGTACCGACTGGGTAATCTTTGCGTACCCATTCAACGATTTCTTCACTTGGAAACTTCATTCTTGCCACCTCCGTTTCTGAAGGCTGATGAACCAGTCAGGTTCTTCAGAAGGATTTTCCGCTCGGTCTTGTACTCGTTGCCAATGAAACCAAGCCGGAGGAGGAAGCAACGGAAAGCGTACTTCTCATTATCTGTTTCTTTCTCTGCTCTGTTGATTCTCTTCTGTTCCTTGCTCATCTTGCAGATTGCCGCAATAAAGTGGGTGTAAGCCTGAATGGAATCTGGGTCTCGGAGTTCCTTGAACCAAGGGAATGAAATCTTATCTTCTTCTATTTCAATCGGAAGATTGTCGATTCCGAGAGCTTTCTTAATAAGCTCTCCTTTGGATTCCAGAAGATTGGTGAGGTTTCCAACCGAAACGGAGTCGAGCGGAACTGAAACCGTAAGACCGGTTTCTTCGCTTTCTTCAGGTTCTTCAAACTCGAACCCTGCCTCGCTTATTCCTTCCAAGACGTTCTCGACTATGTCTGAGTCGCTTCTGTCGGAGAAGGTAAGCGTACCGTCTTTGGTTACTGTAAAGAAGTCAATCTCGTAGGCGAATGTGGGTGCTCCTTTGTACTCAGGCTTAGCTCCTGTCAATTCGGAAATGGTGTTGACCAGTTCCTTTCTTCTTGTTCCTGTTACGTTGTATTTCACTTCCATGTGAATACCTCCTTGTTTTTTTGTGACTACATATTCGCTCTAAAAGGAGATAAAGTCAACGGTTTCAGGCGTAGAATATGTGAAAAATTATCCCGTCTGTGATTGTGAATAATACACAATGCTCGATAGGACAAAAACAGCACACGGCAGAGCTATCCCGTTGCCCCACATCTTGTATGCGGAGGCATCCGTATAGGGTTCGCTCTAATCTGCTTTTCGGTTTTCGGCTTGGAACTATGCGAGATTACTTTTCTGTGGGTCTCCCAGACTTCTCTCCAGAAGGCAAGTTCTTCATCAGTGGGATTATCTGTACCGAGGTCATCGCACCACCAATCAGGGAACCCCTGAAGTCTAGCGCATTCGGTCGGAGTCAATCTTCTGACAGTGTATTTTGGTTCTTCCTTTTCATTGGAACATACTGCATGGTGATCAGTAGTGTTTAACGTGAACGACACATCTTCATTGATGCCATTTCCTTGCGGACCGTTCTTGTCGTCCCGACCGATGAGATTGCCCTGAATAGAGTAGGCTTTCTCAACGATGGCGACTCCGCCGTGGTTTCCGGCTGGGTCTGGGAAGCTTGTGCTGAGTGACCGTGAAGTATTCGTTTCATAGCAGTGATGCCGGGATACCTTTGTCCCGTCCGAGGTCTGGCGAATGTCATAGCATTTCTCTTGCTCTACGATGCACACGCCGCCTTGATTGCAGTCGGGATTCCCGCCACCTGTGTCCAAAGTTCTCGATGTCTCAGCTTCGTAGATTCCCGAATGTGGGTTATCCGAAAGCATAGCGTTTGACTGAAAAGAGCTTATGCCATATGCTTTCGGCTCAAACAAAGTCTGGTCATTGTTGCAGGAAAGAGTGGCGGATTTGTCCTCTTGTAATAAAACGCCTTTACCTCCGCCTTCACAACCGCAGCGTATCTTCATAGTGACCGGCTCAAGAACCATCGGTGTGTTGTTCCCGCCGGTTCCCATGCGACCGCTGAGGGTCTGGAACTTTCCGCTTTCTTCAATCTTTATTCTTCCGTCAGTCGGGTGGTTCTCAAGTGCCATAACACAAGGTGGGTGTCCGTGGTTTTCAGCTCTCAGTGTACAGGTGACATCATCAGTCACATCCATCCGCTGACCGCCTTGGTCATTCAGGCACAGGCTTGGTGCTCCAAAGCAAGCCGGAGAACTTCCGGCAACTCTTTGCCACGAACGGAAGCACGTCTCAAGATGCCCCGGCAAGCTTTCTGAGTCAAATAGTACTTTTCCGGCACCTGTGTCTGCAAAATCTGCGACAAGGAAGATTCTCTTCCTTCTCTGGGGAACTCCCCAATACTGTGCATCGAGAACTCGCCAAGCGAGGGAGAACTCATCTCCCACGATTTCTCCCGCGTTTGTCCATCTGTCAGGCTTAGATACAGAAATCCGTTCGTCCTTGACTTTACATATTTCTTCGAGGACGCACCTGAAGTCCTCACCGTCGTTGGAGGAGAAAGCTCCGGGGACGTTCTCCCACACGATATATCTTGGATACTTGCCACCAGTGGCACACCTCATTTCTTTTACAATACGGACGGCTTCATAAAAAAGACTTGACCGTTCTCCACCCAGTCCGCTTCGCTTTCCGGCAATCGACATATCCTGACAAGGACTGCCGAACGTGATTATATCCACCGGCTCTACCTTGCCGCCGTCCATAGCGGACACGTCACCGTAGTGTTTAACATCCGGGAAGTTCTTTCTGGTGACCGCAATACAGAACGGTTCAACCTCTGCGTTCCAGACTGGCTTTATTCCTGCAATGCAACCGGCGAGCTCGAACCCGCCGGAGCCGGAGAAGAGACTGCCGAGCGTTAGGTTACTCATCCGCATAAACCTCCTTAACAAGGTCAGCATACGGAATTTTCTCACCGTTCCTAATGACAAAGACACCGTCCTTGTCGCCGGTGTCTTCAACGTAACGCCTTAAGATGACTGAAGCATATTTCTCATCAAGCTCCATTGTATAGCAGATTCTGTTCATCTGCTCACAAGCCATGAGCGTTGAGCCAGAACCTCCGAATGTATCTATGACTATGCCGTTCTCCTGACTGGAGTTGCCTATGGGGTAACCAAGCAGGTCAAGAGGCTTGCTTGTCGGGTGATTCTGGTTTCTCTTTGGCTTGTCGTAGTTCCAGATGGTGGTCTGCTTCCGGTCGGAATACCACGGGTGCTTTCCGTTCTGCAAGAAGCCGTAAAGAACAGGTTCATGCTGCCACTGGTAATCCGAGCGTCCCAGAACCAAAGAGTTCTTTACCCAGATACAAACTCCGGCAAGATGGAATCCGGCATCTATAAATGCTTTACGGAAGTTCAAGCCCTCGGTGTCGGCATGGAAAACATAAGCGGCTCCGCCTTTCTCAAGGTGTGCCGCCATGTTGGTAAATGCATTGTAGAGGAATGTATAGAACTCCTCGCCTTTGATAGAATCGTTCTGAATGGTCAAGCCATCAGAAGACTTGAACGAAACACCATAGGGCGGGTCCGTAACCACAAGATTAGCTTTCTTTCCGTCCATAAGAGCCGAGACATCATCCGCAGAAGTGGCATCTCCACACATAAGCCGATGTCTGCCAACTGTCCATATATCTCCATGTTCAACAAACGAGGCTTTTTCAAGAGCTTCCGACAAGTCGAAGTCATCATCTTTTGCTTTGTCGTCATCATCTGAACCGAACAGATCGGATAGCTCTTTCTCATCGAAGCCGGTCAAAGCCAAGTCGAAATCTTCTCCCTGCAAGGCTTCAATCTCAACACGCAGGAGTTCTTCATCCCATCCAGCATCCAAAGCCATTCGGTTGTCGGCTATTATGTAAGCTTTCTTCTGAGCTTCGGTCAAGTGGTCTGCAAACACACAAGGAACTTCTTTTATGCCCTCAGCCTTTGCAGCCTCGATTCTTCCGTGACCGGCTATTACTCCATAGTCCCTGTCTATGATGACCGGGTTGATGAAACCGAACTCTCTGAGGGAAGAACGGAGCTTGTTTATCTGTTCCGGTGAATGTGTCCGGGCGTTATTCGCATAAGGCACGAGCTTATCCACAGACACCAGTTGCATTTCAGTTGTAGTTTTCATCAGTACAAGCCCCATTCCGCAAATTTCTCAAACCCGCCGACCGAGCGGATATATTCACGAGCTTCTTCAACAATCTCAGAGTAAGGGATACCGTCAACCTGTGTATCACCAATCGCACAACACAGCTCTACAGGTTTTCCTGTCTTCTGAGCTTTCAGGAAAGCATAGATGTTTACCGAAACATCCGCCTTGCTGAGGTCTTTTCCGTGAAGCCCTCCGCCGGTGACGGAATCAGCCATATCCGAGCCGAGCTTACGGTTGGTGGCTCCAGTGTCAACATCAGAGCCACCTGTCCAGTAGCCAAGAGGATTAACGTCCGCACTAGGCACAGAGATTATTCTTTTCAGTTCTTTTGCAGCTGCATTGCTCTGGCAGATGATGAGCCTGTGACGATTCATGTCGAGGATGTACTTTCCGTCTGTAGGGTACACCTTGTATATGTCCCTCGCTATATCTGACATCACTCTCTGCTCGGTGGTCAACGGCACGCCTTTGAAGATTCCATTATCTCCACAGCGGATACCGTCAGACTGGTTATCTGCAAGGTGCTTGTCCTGCGAAACAACATGAAGGTCAAGGAAAACATCACCGGCAATTCTATGCACAGCCTTTTCAATGTCCTCTTCCTTCAGTGTGGCTGTCGTCTCTATAACGACGTGGCAAACACCGTGACCGAGGAGAACCTCGACTGCAATCTTCGGATTATCTTCAGTAGAATATGCGAGGTCAACTATTGCTCCGGCTATTCTGTCCGCTACTTTATCCGGATGCGCTGGATTCACTTTCTCAATCATAAAACTATCCCTTTCTGGCACGGAGCAGTCTGTCCATCAGGTCATCCTGTGGATTTGAGGCTGTGTACTCCGTACTGCAATTATCTTTGACTATCTGGAATATCTCGTTCCAGAGTCTCACTGCTTGGTTCATGTAGTTGATCCCTATATTCACAAACGGCGAGGTTATGGGTTTGCCGGTTGTCGGGTGTTTTGAAAGCAGACCAAGCTGACTGTTCAGCTCCTCGCATTGAATCCACCGTGCCGCACACATAGCATACCGTTCCAAAAGCTGTGGAGAAACCAATGCTGTGCATCCGACCTTCTTCAGCCATTTCCATGTGTCCTCATATATTTCCTTAGCCTGTAGTTCATTACCGGTATGTTGCTTTGCGGAGAGAAAGTCGTGAGGCTCTGGCATCTCCGCGCCTTCAAGCTCAGGTATGTCTAAAACCTTTAGCGTTCTGCCACCGGGATTACCGTTCTCAACTTTCTCAGTTAGAGCCTTCTTCTTTCTTCCGGCTCCCGGTCTCGCTCCGCCTTGACCGCCGGTGTTATTGGATTTTGTGGGCATCAGATTTCACCGTCCTTTAATTACCCTTTTGATTTCGCTTTTTTTGCACACGAAGGGGGCCGCCGGTTTTCCGAATTTCCATTTTTAGGGATTTGACCCGCCCCTCCCGTTCAACTGTGATGGCTCCCATCGTAGGAATACACCGTTTCGTTGTGTGACCGTGTTCCAAGCTCCGCATGAATCTCTGCGTGACACTTACGGCAAAGGCTCATCAGGTTGCTCTCATCGTTGGTGCCACCGTCAGCAAGAGGTTTGATGTGATGTACTTCCTCGACCTTGACATATCTTCCTTGCTTAAGACACCTCTCGCAAAGAGGGTGTGCTTGGACGTAGGCTCTGCGGACAGCTTGCCAGCCTCGACCGTAACGCTTGCTGTGGTGCTTGTCTCTGCCGTGCTGTTCGTACTGCTGCACAACAAGCTTCATGTGTTCCTCGCAGTAGGTGTCGTCAGTCAGTCGTGGACAACCGGGGTAGGAACAAGGCTTCTTGGGTAATCTTGGCGTGGTGGTAGCCTCCTTTGGGCATAATAAAAGCCCTCACGGAATAGTTGCTTCTGTGAAGGCTTAGCTCTTTATTCTTTTTCTCTGATTATATCATAGCACAAATATCTGGGTGACATCAAGTGACATTTGGTGACAAGTTTTAGGAAACAACCACTTGTGCAAGTGCCTCACCGTGAAGCCGATACAAATGCCGGACGTTGTAGTCAAGGTCAACGGCAATCTGCTCCCAAGTAAGAAAGCAAAGGTACCGCTTCTCCAGAATCGTCCTGTACTCGATATTGTCCACTGCTTTTATTGCTCTCATGATTTCTGCTTTCAACTCTACAAGGCTGTCGATGTCTTTGTTTATCTCGTCCTGCAAATCGACTATTTTCACAATCGCATCTTCCATCCTTGAAGACCGGTTGGGGCTTTTTGGCATATCGCTCAGAGTAGAAGTACTCTTTGTCGCCAGAGCGTTCAAAGACTCCAACTGTTGAATTTTACTGTTTATTCTTTCGTCCAGACGAAACGCCTGAGATAAATATTCTTTAGCTGTCATTCAAACTCCTCCTGTAGTTTTATAATCAGAAATTCTCCATCTACGTCGGTCATCGCTTTGTACCACTTAGACCGGAAGAACCTCTCCAGTTCCTGCTTCTTACCTAATCCATATCTTGACTTCGGGTCTCGTTTCAAAGAACTCAATGCTCTCCTGTAGTCCTTTGCTGCTTGGACTATAATTGCCTGACACAACCTCTCGACGGCTTTATCCTGATTTTTCATCCCTTGACCTCCTCCACAGTTGCCTTGACCGCTTCAATAAGAGCCGCTTGGGAATGGTCTTTCTTTTCAAGTGCTTTTAAAATCCGCTCGTCAATTGTATCCTTGCAGACGATGTGCTGAATGACCACCGTCTTGGAACTTTGTCCCTGTCTGTACAGTCTAGCTATAGTCTGTTGGTACAGCTCAAGTGACCACGTTATTCCGAACCAGACCATTGTCGAACCACCGTCTTGTAGGTTCAAGCCATGACCAGCAGAAGCAGGATGCACCAGAGCCACAGGGAGCTTTCCTTCGTTCCACCGCCGGATGCTTTCTTCGGAATCAAGCTTCATGTATTCAATGCCAAGCTTGTCCAGTCTTTCAGTGATTCTCTGGTAATCGTGCTTGAACCAGTACGCCACCATCAGTGGCTTGCCACACATTGACTCGATGATGTCCTCAAGAGCATCAAGCTTTCTGTCGTGAATGCGTGTGACCTCGCCGTTGTCCGAATAAACAGCACCATTCGCCATCTGGGACAGTTTGCCGGATAAGGCTCCTGCGTTTGCTGCCGTTGCCACTTTGCCATCTGGAAGACTCAAAATCAAGGCTTTCTTCATCTTGTCATAAGCGGCTCTCTCACTATCGCTTAAGCTCACCATATACTCGGAAGTGACCAACTCAGGCATTTTCAGATACTCTGATGCTTTCATGGAGATAGAAATATCTGAGATTCTTCGGTAGATTTCTTCTTCAGCATTCGGCTTAGGAAGATAGCTGTAGATGACCTGCCCATTTCGCTTGTCCGGGATAAAGAACTCGTCACGGTAGTGAGTGATGAAACGTCCGAGACGTTTGCCCATGTCGATGACTTTGAACTCCGCCCATAAATCCATCAAACCATTTCCAGCCGGTGTGCCAGTGAGTCCGACTACTCGTTTTACCTGTGGTCGCACCTGCATCAAGCTCTTGAATCTCTTAGCTTTGTGGTTCTTGAAAGAGGACAATTCATCGATAACTACCATGTCGAAATCAAACGGAAAGTTGTCCACAAGCCACGTTAAGTTTTCTCTGTTAACGATATAGATGTCCGCTTTCCTATGCAGTGCCTCTGTTCGCTCTTTGACTGAACCGACTGCTACGGAATAAGTGAGGCTTTTCAGGTGATCCCATTTCTGTATTTCTGCATTCCATGTATCTCTTGCCACACGAAGCGGAGCGATTATTAGGACTTTCGACACCTCGAAGCTGTCAAACAGTAAGTCATTGATGGCAGTCAGAGTAATGCTCGTCTTGCCTAGTCCCATATCTAACATAACGGCGGCAAGAGGATGGCTCTTGATATATTCGATTGCATACCTCTGGTAATCATGAGGATTGTATCTCATCAAGCATTTCTCCAATCTTCTCTTTGTCATTCAGCACATACACCGGAAAGCCCATATTCCTAAGCATTTCATGTCTTGCTACTTGAATCGCTCTTGGTTTCTTGCCCGGTGCTTTCACTTCCACAAAAGCAGCACATCTTCCCGGAAAAAGTACTAAGCGGTCAGGCATTCCGTCAAAACCGGGAGAGACAAATTTCAGTGCTATGCCTCCCATTGACTTTGCTTTTCGTACAAGGGCTTGTTCTATATCTTTTTCACTCATGATCATTCCTCTCCATTGTGACAAGCAGTGACAACTGGTACAAGAAAATCCTATACGCGCATAAATGCGTGTGACGTGACGCTCTTTCTATATAGATTTTTATATGTTTTTGTGCTATATAGAAATTGTTGTCACAGTCGTCACAATAAGACCGATTTTTCCTTTGTTAATGGGACTTCTTCGTGTGACAGCTTCTGTGACAGTGACAAGCTCTCAGAGTTGTCACACGAAGTTGTCACTGGCGTTTATATAGACGCTGAAGTCCATAAATGGGTTGTCGTTTTCGTTCCTCAGTTTTCGTCCATCCCTCGATGTGAAGCATAATCGCCGCTATCGCATATGAGTCGGATGGCTTGATGTCTTCCTTGTTTTTACCGAAGCATTCGCACCAGATTTCCAAGTTGCTCACACTGTTACGAGGTACAATGCCTTTTGGCTTGGTGGGGTCATTTGGCTCGTTGACATAATTGCGACGTTCGTAGATGCCCATATCCAGCCAGTTCTCCGGCAGAAGCATATCCAGATAGGTTCGCACGATTCCTTCACGGTCATCCTGTTCCATAGCGGCAGCTTGTTCTGCTTGTGAAACCTCCTCAAGGTCAGAATCGAGATATAACTTTTCGCCTTGCTCGTACAAGTAGAGAGCCTCCGCCCATATCTGTTTCACGTCATCATCGGTCAATTCCCATGGCTTCTTTTTACCTGTTCCCGGAGTTTTCACTGTCCAAAATCTTCGATTTCCGGTAATATCCCGAAGGTAGCCGTTTTCAGAATTGGTCGTGCCGAAGAATATACACTGTCTCGGATGCGGAGTAACTCGTCTGCCAAAAGAAGCCCTGTACTTATCGTCCTGTCGGGAAACAAACGCCTTGACTTTGTCTATATCAGCTTTCTTCATACCGGCAAGCTCACCGATTTCAATAATCCAATAGCCCTGTAATTTTTCTGCGGCAGTCTTGTCGTTCATATCCGTAAGGGATAGGCTGTCCGAATACCAATCTCCACCGAGCCATGAGATTAGAGTAGATTTGCCGACTCCCTGCGGACCGTTCAAAACTGGAATGCTATCGAACTTGATGCCCGGCTGTTTGATTCTGGCGACACCTCCGCAAAGTGCCTTTCTGGTGACTGCACGAGTGTAGTCATTATCCGTAGCGCCAAGATAGTCAATAAGAAGTGTGTCCACACGAGGAATCTTGTCCCATTCGGGAAGGTTATCAAAATACTCCCGTATCGGATGATAAGAACGGTCGTCGACCACTTTTGTAACGCCAATCTGGAAGTTTCTCGCCGAGAAGCTACCATAGTTTGCATCTACATAACAGATGAGCTGTGCATCATCGGCATCCCGCCAGAACCTAGCAGGGTGCTTCCAAGGAACGTCTCCCTTAATCTCCATGCCATCAGCCAATTGGTTAAAGACTATGTTTTTCAGGCTCTCATCGTTTTCTAAGATGAGAGTAAGATTGTGCAAACTGTTCTTGAGACTGCCGTTCTTTTCTATTTCCAGTCCCTTTGTCCAGTCGTCGAACTCCACCTTAGCTTTCTGCTGCTTTTCCTGCAGAAGCTGCGAGCTGATTCGCTCGTCTCTGAGAAGGTACTCCACCGCCAGAGAGTAAGACTTTTTCTCATCCGCATCTCCAAACCGGTGTATCCTTACAAGGTCAAATGCGTTGCAGAGCTTTCCACCTGCAGGGTCGGTGGCATGATGGCTATATGCGAATTTGTCATCATAGATTACAACACCGGCAGAGCCCTCACCGGGAATATAGTCATAACGTCCTGAACCATCCGCAGTCGGCG
Organism: Oscillospiraceae bacterium; assembly: GCA_021201135.1. Classification (GTDB taxonomy): domain Bacteria; phylum Bacillota; class Clostridia; order Oscillospirales; family Ruminococcaceae; genus Faeciplasma. The sequence continues at coordinate 135,585 of JAJQGT010000030.1, read as the reverse complement.
CATATACATCAGAAAGATAAGTCTCGATGATTTCCTGAATCGTGTATGCTCTGCATACTGCACCAACTACGCCGTCTTTCTCACAGGGGTCTTTCTGACGTTGCTCCTTCTTGTCCACCACTGTACTTTCTTTCGGAGTTGTAGGGAGTAATGAACAGTCTCTCCAGTCGGGATGTGCCTTGAGTACTGAATCCAGATCTAGCCAGTCGCCATCTATGACATCAAAAAGATACTCGCCGTTTGCCGGACAGGTCGGCCAGTACATCAGCTGATGCGGAGAAAACGAGCATGGGTCAATCATGTCGATGAATCCATTGTCCGAAGCATAATACCTCGCAACGGCATTAAATTCATCCGGAGACATATCTCTTGTTACCGGTAGAAGCATCCTGATTCTTGGCTTATCTGGCATATGGCTATGGGTCGAATAATAGCAGGCAGCGTTATGGATGTTGCTCTTGATGGCAGTTAGGAATTCCTGCGACAGGTAATCCATATCGTAGACAAGCATAGAACGGCACGCTACTTTGTCTTTCTGCCTTCGATTATCCTTGAGATGTCCGGCGACAAATCCGCCCTTATCCTTAATATCGTCGCGTTGAGCTTTTGGCAGCTTCGGATATTCCTCTGCTGATTCAGAGGTGCGAATTGGACTTTTCAACCTGTCGCATAGCTCATCGAATTTTATGGTCTTGTTCGACCAGAACTTTGCCTGTCGGGAATTCCCGTAGGCAATCTTTAAATCACGCATCTTTTGCATCCTCCCTTATATATTCACCCTTGAATGAGCCATCACCAGATACTTCGGTCATATAATCCGCCATGGAATTAAGCACTTTGTAATCTGCATCGCTCAGGCATGAGAAGCCTACAATAGGTCGGATACCTGCCACTGCATCAAGCCCACAGTAGTAAAGCACCGTTTCTCTCAAAGACGGTCCGAAGCTTGTACCGTCATCGCTTCTCAGCTTTTGTACCGTGCCAGAAGACAGACCAAGCTCCTCACTGACAGATTTCCATGTTCCAAATAACGCATAGTCTGTAGTGACAACGTCATGCAAGGAACTCTGCACAGCATTTCTGACAGAATGTTCTATTTGCGATAGGCAGATAACTTCAATATGATTGGTGAGAGTCTCCAGCATCATCGCCCGGCGGTCTTCTACGCAGCTCATGGAATATCTTTTTCTACAAAGAGCATTTACGGCTTTTTTCAGGACGCTCCAGTATTTCTTTCCTTCTTTATCCGCCGGTTGGCGTAAACGCATCAGCGAGTCAAAATCTTTGCCTCGTACTTCCACTAAGTACTCAAAAACAACAGGAGCGACTTGATAGGCATCAGCACGCATTGCCGCCATGAAGTTATTTCCACCCGGTTTCACTTCGTTCATTGCCCAAGGAGTGATTGCCGGGTCATATAGGTTTTCAGCTTCAATATGGCATCGGTGACAAAGACTCACAAGGTCATCAAGCTGTTCGTTTCCGAAATGCTCATAGGTCAGGTGATGAACCTCTGTTGCAGGTTTCCCGCAGACACAGCAGGTATAATTGTCTTGTTCAAGCCGCCTGTCTGCAATCTGCCGCCAAGCGGCACTGTGGATATATCGGTCATATTCCGGGTTACCTTTTTTGAATCTCCACCCGTCAGCATTGTTATTACTACTCAAAACACTGTCTCTCCTTTCCGGCAGAAAAATCCGCCCTAATCTCCACTGGAGAATAGAAGCGGATTTGAGCGGAAGGAAATCAGTCTTTTTTGTAGAAGGGAGTAACATATCCGTCAGCCCGAAGTTTCAGTCCTGTTGCCCACGGAGGTGTTCTTCCCATCTGCTCACACATAGCGTCAAGAGAAACCGTTGGGTCTGCTTCAATAACAAGCTCATCATGGATATGCATCACGATAGAACAATGCCGCAGAGTTTTCATTGCGTAACACAAAATATCCCTCGCAGTTGCCTGAACGATGTTCTCAACGAACTTCGGACCGTAGGAATCGATGCGTTCCCATTTCTTTGTGCCGCCGATACCCTCGTATGTAATACAGCTTCCACCAAACTGATTCGTTCCGATTTTAGGCTTCACATAGGAGAGCTCTCTGCCGGACGGCAAGGTTATAAAGAGCATACCACTTCTGCAGGAGAAGGTAAGACCATAGTCTTTTGTGGTAGTCTTGTTGCGAACAGTCTCCGTGATGGCACGGTCAACAGCCCACCAGAACTGTACAATCTTCGGGTTTGATTGCCGCCATGCGCTGACAAGCAAAGGAAGCTCCTCTTCAGTCAAGCCCATATCCAAAGCTCCCATTGCTTTAAGTGCGCCAACTGAACCGCCATAGCCGAGAGCAAGTTCTGCAATTTTGCCCTTTTGCCGGAGGTGACCGTTGACACCATGCTTTTCCACCGGCACTTTGAACATCTGGCTGGCACTGGCGCAGTAGATGTCTCCGCCGTTTTCAAAGACCTCTTGTCGCCATCTTTCTCCGGCGAACCATGCGATGACTCTGGCTTCTATAGCTGAGAAGTCGGCGACATAAAACTGATTGCTATCTTTCGGAATAAACGCCGTCCGAATAAGCTGAGATAGCGTATCTGGAACATCCTCATATAGCATAGAGACCGAATCAAAGTCACCTGAGCGCATAAGCTCACGAGCCTCGGCTAAATCGGGTAGATGATTCTGTGGGAGATTTTGTAGTTGAATATGCCGTCCTGCCCATCTACCGGAGCGATTGGCACCGTAAAATTGAAACATCCCACGCGCTCTTCCGTCCGAGCAGACTGTGTTCTCCATCGCCTGATATTTCTTTACCGAAGACTTCGCAAGCTGTTGCCGAAGAGATAGAACTTTAGCAAGCTCCGGCGGAGCAGTTTTCAGTAGCTCAGATACGGCTCTCTTGTCTAAGCTTTCCGTCTCTAAATCGTTATTCGCAAGCCACTGCTTCATCTGTGTTACCGAATTGGGGTTATCCAGTTCAGTGAGTTGCTTCATCGCTTCGGTCAATTCCTGCCGGGAGCGAGTGTCCACCGCTATAGCCTGTCGGACAAGCTCCATATCTATCTTAACTCCTCTGTCGTTTATCTCTTGGTCTATGTGATATTCCTCCCAGACCGATTCCGGCACAGGAAACTTTGCGAGCTTCTTCTGAATATTCATTTCGGCCTCAACGTCACGAGCATTATACCGTTTGAACTGCTCCCACTTATCTGGAGCATGAGCAGGAAAATTTCTTGTCCGTTCACCGTTGGATTTTGTAGGAGTACAAGGCTGACAGAAGTATTTAATGAGGTCTTTGCCCTCAGTCAGTTTTTGTTTCTCCAATCCCATCACTGCACCTGCTCCTTCTAGTGAAAGAGGCATCCCCATATATGCTGACCATATCATAGAGCAACGCCAGCTTTCAGAATTCAGGTATCTCGCCGATTCCGTTGACAGCGGGTGGTTATCTCGGAATGGGTCGAGGCTAATGCCCATATCCGATAAATATCGGGACAAGCAAATACGTTCAAAAGTAGCGTTGAATGCCCACTTGGTGACCGAATCGTCGGTGAGAGCCTCGATTATTTCGGCAGGGATGGTTTCTCCGCAAGCAAGGTCTACAACCTTGACGTCGCCACCATCGACGGAGTACCCGAAGAGTAGGATTTCAAAATCCGGTGATTCCGCATAGCGATATACTCCGCACTTCTGCAAGGGTTCACTGGAGTAGGTTTCAATGTCTATACTGAGATTTTTCATATACACCGCCTTTCTGATATAGAAGAGTGGCGGCAGAAAATGCATCTCTGCCGCCTAGCCTGTTTAATCAAACCCTTTCATGCGCCTTTCGTGATACTCCTGATCACGTCTCTCGCGTTTGCTACTGTTGACAACATCTTGGATACAGTTAATCACGAAGATGATGCTCAAGAACAGCCACACGAAAAGGATGGCGATAACCAAGATAAGAATTATAGTCTTCATCATTACTACCGTCCTTTCTTAGTCGAGAAAATCGTCATCGTCGTCTGTGGCGAAGTCGGACTCTGCGCTTGCCTTGCCACCGAGCGGTTCACCGTCACGGATTTTCTGAAGGTTGTTCAGACTACAGGCGATACCTTTATTGCCGTTAGAGTTGAAGGCATAGAAGTTGATGCTCGCTCTGCCATACACGCCGGAATAGACCTCAGAGCGTGTGAGAATAGGGTTGCGGTCTGCGTCCACGATACCAGGAGCAGTCGTGCTGTTTGCATTGACGAAATAGCTGTCCGCATAGGCGGAGTCGTCGGGTCTCTCAATATCCCCGTCGCGCAAAGGTGTCTTGAGTGCAGACAGCGGAGGCACGGAGCGACCGTTACCTTTGAGCTTAGCCTGTCCGTCATCATAGGCAGCCTGAATGGCGGCTCTGATTTTGTTTACAGTGACTGTGTCGCTCTTGGGGATAATGAGAGAAACAGAAAACTTTGGAGTGCCGCCATTGATAGATTTAGGCTCCCAGACGTTTGCGTAAGACCAGCGAGTGTCCTTGCCGGTGATTACTTTCATAGGGTTTGTGATATTAGTACTGTTTGACATTTAAATTTCCTCCTCGAAATCTTCGATTATATTTGTCATTGCCGGACGCTTGTCGCTCTCCGGCACGAGCGTGGGTTTTCCTTGAGGTTTGTACGTCAACTCTCCAAGGATTTCGTTGAACTTGCTCTTACCGAGCAATGAGGTCATTGCCGTTATACCCAAGAGCTTCTTCTCATACGGGTTATATCCGGCAGTGGTGACCGCGTCCGCTACAGCAGATTCATCTTTATATCTGCGATTGGAACGTCCCTCGACTAACTTGTAACCATGCCACTTTTTTCCGCTGACTGCCGCCTGCAAAGCATAGTCCTTGATGTCGTCTGCCCACGAAGTGAGTTCGTCAAGCTGACCGAGAATATCCTCGATATCCTCGTCAGTGAGAAGTGGCGGCTGTTTGAATTCAAACTTCGCCAAATCCAGATTAGCTTCGGCTCTGGCTCGACACACCGTTTTGACTTTACAGAATCTGCACCAGTCACCGCAGGTAAAGTCACCCTCGCCTCTATAAGCAAGCTGTGCAGTCGGCTCGAGTACCGTCTTAGCCCATGAGATAAGCTCGTCTTTTGAGATAGTGAAGCTGCTTATATTGCCACGTCTCGGCTGGAAGATTGTCATGCAGACAGCATCTATATCGTAGATGTCATCGAAAAGCTCCAATGCTCCAAGGGAGTAGCACATCATCTGCGGGTTATTTTCAGCATACACTTCTACACCTTTGCCATACTTGAAGTCGATAACATACAGTGTGCCGTCGCCGACTATGAGGCAGTCGCCGGTGCCGAAGCCGTCGGGAACATACTTTGAAAAATCCAGACGTTGTTCAACAAGAACGATAGGGTCGCTACAGGTCTTCTTGACTTCTGCAATTAGCTCCATTATGTAAGAAGCATATTCCGAAGCACAGTCCTCCATTTCGGCATCGTACCAGCTTAAGTCCTCAGTTGGGTCTTCTGACTGGATTCCCAGCGCAGACTTCAGCTTGTGTTCACAAAGGCTGTGGGCATCAGTACCCTCGGCAGCATAATCTGAGCCTTTATCCATGACATTTTCACAGAGTCTTGCCGATGGCGGACAGTGCAACCAGCGTTCAGATGAAGATGCAGATAAAACTGCGTGTCCTTTAGGTGGCATCGTCAAGCACCTCCGCATCCCTCATAAGAGCTTCGTAGTTCACAGGGTCAATCTGCGACAGCTTCTCTGCTCCATACTTCTGAAGCAGTGTTCGGATTTCAGCCGCATGACCGGCACGGGATTTTGTAGCTAAAGTTGCTCTGACCTGTTCGAGCGTTAACGCAGGCTTAGGCGGTGTTGGCAATTCCTCCATTTCCGATTCGCTAAACTGTTCAGCCAACCAATCGGCTACGCTAATAATAGCAGCGGCGGCAGTACGCAGTTCCTCGATGCATAGGGATATCTCGCTCATTTTCGACATTTGATTTTCCTCCTTCCTCGGATTGTCTTTGTGCTGAGAGAATCCTTAAATCTCTCGCCATTCGTGCGGATACTCGGCTGATTTCGGAAAGAACCTCAATCAGCTCGGTTTCGTTTTCTCCAGTGTTGTGACAGGTTTGACTCATAGTTCACCTCATTTCTGAAAGGCTATGTCGCTTTTGCCTTACACTTTTCCACTGGAGAAACGAATTCAATTTGAGCGGACTATTTTCGAGGATGAGTATCATCAACGATTTTATAAAGTTCTTTGCGATACCGTTTAAGCTGGTCAGCAAATGTACGCTGAGGTCTGCCGAGAGCCTCTGCAATCTTACGGTCAGAGATTCTGTCGTTATCCCGCCACATATCTAAGATTTGGTCGGCATCAGGGTCGAGTTGTCTAAGTCTCTCGATAAGCTTGTCCAACAGCATTTTGTCTTCAACGACATTTTCAACGCTGTCGGATGCCACAATGTCGTAGAAGCTTGCACCGTCCTCAGTGTTTTCTGCATCGAGGGAAAGCATATCGCTCCTGTGATACTCACAGATGTCGCAGTCACCGTCGCAGCTCCATATGTACTTTTGCGGACACACGCAGTGACCGTGGTATTGCTCTCTCTTGCGGATTCGAGTGACGTCTCTGTAGAAGGCCTGATATTCTTCTTCCGAGACGGGAATCTTCGTCCTTGAGGACTTGAGATAGATGAATCGATTGTTGTCGTTCTTTGCCATTTGATTTTCCTCCTATTGGCATGGGAGGTAATCCGGCAAAGAAGTCGATATTAAATTTAGATTTGACCTTCACCATTATTGGAGTACCTCCGTTTTGGTTCAGGTCAGCCAACTTGTAGAAGCTGACAAATTGATAGTCGTCCTCGTTACAAAAGCTACAAGTTATCTGCGTCCAGACACTTTCGCTCCGAGGGAACAGTTTAACGTCATGTTCCGGACGAGGTTATAAAAAGGCTTTGCATTGTCCTGCAAGCTATGAACTAATGATACTTTGACAAAAGGATACTTGGAATAAGGAGCATAGGCACAAAAAAAGATACTTTGGATACTTTTTGAGATACTTTTGCTTTCTCATTCCATGATGATTAATGTCTTTTCTCGAAGATAAATACCGTATAGCATTGATTTTTGCTGATTTGTATGATATACTATCTTATAGATACTCGTGTAACGAGATAATCAGGATGGTGATAACATGAAACTTTGCAATCTGTGCAGTGGTGTGTATCCATCTCTTGACAGAAGTAAAATTAAAAGCCATGATTGTTTTATTACGAAGCTTTTTGTAGCTACTGGCGATAATCTGTATATTTCTACGGCATATAAGAAAAAGCTCTTTTCTGGTGATAAGCCTTTTGCAAATAACTTGAAAGTTTCTCTAAGAGGCAAAGACAATCAGGCGTCGCTGACAAGCTTTTTCATGGATTGCATCGATGACAATAAAGTATCAGATGTCTTGGCTTTTTTCAGCGTTCCTGAAAAGGAACACCCAAATAAAAAAGCTCTCTCAGTAGCATTAGCATTACAGATGAAGGCAATAGTAGATTGTAATGAGGAGAACGCAGAGAATATCATTATCACGTCGTATCTGCAAGCAAAGACTCTTCCGGCTGAACAGGAATTCACAACGACTCTATTTAAACCGTTATACGATGGAGACGATGTGTATGTTGAAGGTAATGCTAAGTATGAAATCTACAGTCATGATAAAGTTCCACACACTTGGTCGATTACTAATGCGGGAAAAATAATGTGGTCTGGACGAAAACTCGTCTACCAACGCGGACCGAATGACAGACCAGAAGCCAATCCCTATCAGATTGACATTCCGGACACTTCTCCCGGAGAAAATATAAAAATAACCACGATTTTTGACGGGCGTGGTTTTGATGGAGTATATAGATGTAAATGGGAAATGCAAGACTCTGACGGAGTCAATTGCTTTCCAAAGCGAGATTCGCTATTTTGTGTAACCATAGATTCTAAATTCAAGCGTAAATAATATGGAGGAAATAACGTGAAAGAACAGACAGTTGAGAAATGGGTAACATTAAGAGATGTGCAGGATTACCTTGGCGTTGGCAGAGACACTATCTTGCAGTGGATTATAAAGCGTAATATGCCAGCGTATAAAGTCGGGAGGCTTTGGAAATTTAAGCTGTCTGAAGTCGATGATTGGATTCGTTCTGGTGGTGCTTCAGATGACAATACTATTGAAAAGGATAAACGAGATTAAATTATGTCGATTCATTCGACATGAATCCAAATATAAAGTGACATTTCAAATTACTGATAAGTGGAGGAGCACATTATGGACAACCAAGTTCACAATCAGATTGTAAGTTTTATATGGGGAATCGCAGATGATTGCCTTCGTGATGTTTACGTTCGCGGCAAGTATCGTGATGTTATTCTGCCGATGACTGTCATTCGCCGTTTGGATGCTATGCTGGAAGACACAAAACCGGCTGTGCTTGCCATGAAGAAACAGCTTGACGCTGCAAAGATTGGCAACCAGTGGCCTGCGCTTTGCAATGCCGCGGGGCAAGCTTTCTGCAACGCTTCTCCTTTTTTGCTTAAAGATTTGACAAGTCGCTCTAAGGCGCAGACACTGAAAGCTGATTTCATCGCATACCTTGATGGTTTCTCTCCCAATGTCCAGATGATATTGGATAAGTTTAAGTTCCGCAACCAGATAGATACAATGGTGGATGCGGATATTCTCGGCGCAGTTATCGAAAAGTTCACTTCTTCTGACATCAACCTTAGTCCGAACCCAATTTACAAAGATGCTGAAAAGACCATTCTCAAACATCCCGGTCTTGACAATCATGGCATGGGTACTATCTTTGAAGAGCTGATTCGAAGGTTCAACGAGGAAAACAACGAGGAAGCCGGTGAACACTGGACACCTCGTGATGTTGTCGAGCTTATGGCGGATCTTGTATTTGTGCCGATTGCAGATAAGATAAAAGACGCTTCATACTCATGCTATGACGGAGCGTGTGGCACCGGAGGAATGCTCACTGTTGCACAAGACAGGCTTCTAACGCTTGCCAAGAGACGTGGCAAGGACGTGTCAATTCATCTGTTCGGGCAGGAAATCAATCCTGAAACATATGCTATCTGCACAGCGGATATGCTACTAAAGGGAGACGGCGAAGAAGCCTCCCATATTATGTATGGTTCCACCCTGTCTGATGACCAACACGCCACAAGGCAGTTTGACTTTATGCTGTCAAATCCGCCTTACGGTAAGAGCTGGAAAACAGATGCAGGGAAAATGGGTGGCAAGAAAAACATCTTAGACACTCGGTTCAACGCCTACCTTGAGGGTGGTGAACAGATGGCAATGATCCCAAGAACCAGCGACGGACAGCTTCTATTTCTGCTGAACAATATATCAAAGATGAAGAAAGATACAGAGCTCGGAAGCCGTATTGCCGAAGTACATAATGGCTCATCTCTGTTCACAGGTGAAGCAGGAAGCGGAGAAAGTAATGCCAGAAGATATATGATTGAAAATGACCTTGTTGAAGCGATAATTGCGCTCCCTGAAAGTATGTTTTATAACACGGGTATAGGTACTTATATTTGGATACTTTCAAATCACAAAGAAGAGCGCAGAAAAGGTAAAATACAGTTGATAGATGCAACGGCTATGAAATCTTCGCTCCGTAAAAATATGGGAAAGAAAAACTGCGAATTTACACCGGAAATACGTAAAGAAATTTTACGCATTTTTATGGATATGGAACAGAGTGAAGTCAGCATGGTATTTGACAACTCTGAATTCGGCTATTGGTCTGTAACGGTTGAGAGACCTCTTCGGCTACGTGTTTATCCTGAAAGAGACGTGCCTGTTACTCTTTTCAAAAAAATGACGAGAAAGCCACATATGATAAAGCAATAAAATCACTGCCACAGGATGCCCCACTTGACGACTGGACAGCGTTTGCAAAAGCAACAAAGTTGAAAGCAACAACTCTAAATAAAGTACGCCCATATATCACAGAAAAAGATTCTGATTGCAAACCAATCGAAGGTGAAGCGGATGCTGACTTACGTGACACGGAAATTGTACCGTTCACATATGAAGGCGGAATTGAAGCTTTCATGAAAAACGAGGTACTGCCCTATGCCCCAGATGCATGGGTAGATGAGAAGAAGACAACTATCGGCTACGAGATCAGCTTTGCAAAGTACTTCTATAAGCCAGTGGAGCAACGTAAAATGAGCGATATTATCGCAGAATTGTCTGCATTGGAACAAGAGGCAAATAATATGATGCTGGAAATTGTGAGGGAAATTAAATGATACAATATGCAAAGTATATCAAGACAAATGCAGATTGGCTACCAAGTATTCCATCCCATTGGAAGGAACAAAGAGTAAAAGCAATTTTCAATTTACGCAATGAAAGAAGTTATCGCTCTCTGAGCGACGTAAATTTGATTTCGCTGTATTCTAGGGTTGGTGTTATTCAACATTCTGATATTGAACACACTACCGGCAATAGAGCCTCAAATGCAGATGGATATAAGATTGTACATAAAGGGGATATAATCGTTAACATTTTATTGTGCTGGATGGGGGCAATTGGAATGTCCACTTATGATGGTGTTACCAGCCCTGCCTATGATGTTTACTTGCCAAAAAGCGGAGTTAATTCGCAATATTATCATTATTTATTTAGGACGCCCTCATTCTCCCAACAATGTTTTAGGTCAGGGAAAGGGATAATGGCAATGAGATGGAGAACTTACTCTCCACAGTTTTGTGACATTGCTGTCCCCGTACCTCCACGAATTGAGCAAGACCAAATCGTGCGCTTTTTGGATTGGAAAGTGTCGGAGATAAATCGGCTGATAAACATAAAAAGGAGCGAAATCCATAGACTTTTCCAAATCGTACAGCAGTTAATTACTAACGAAATGCAAGGTGAGAAAATTTGGCTGAAACGTCTACTTCTTTCTCCTCTACAGTATGGGGCAAATTCTAGCGGAACTATACTGACTGAGGGGCTACCGCGGTATATCAGAATCACTGATATTGATTCCAATGGGAATTTAAAAATGCACGGTGCAAAATCTATAGAATTACAAGATGCAAAGCAATACATATTAGAAGATGGAGATATTTTATTAGCACGAAGCGGAAGTGTTGGCAAGTCTCTTCTTTATAAAAAATCATACGGGTTTTGCGCCTACGCAGGCTATTTGATAAGAGCTAGATTGAATAAGAAAATGATTCTTCCAGAATATTTTTTATACTTTACTAGAAGTTCCGAATTTGAACAATGGAAGGATAGCGTGTTCATTCAGACCACTATCCAAAATATTAGTGCTGATAGATATGGAAGACTTCCTGTTCCAGTACCTGATATTGAAACGCAAAAAAGAATTGTCGCTAAGCTAGATGTTGTAACCGAAAAAATTAAAACAGAAATCAAAATACTGGAAAAAGAAATTGCTACTTTACAGGAGTATAAAACTCGCCTAATTTCTGATGTTGTCACTGGTCAGATTGATGTTCGCAACATAGAGGTGCCGGAATATGAGTTTGTTGATGAAGACAACGACTTTGAAGCTGACAATGATGAAGAGTTAGAAAAAGTTGAAGAACAGGAGGATTGACGATGGCGTTTACTAACACTACAGAAAACGGTCTTGAAACCTTAATCGTGAAATGGCTCGTTGAGCAAAATGGGTATGAGGAAGGAAACAATGCCGATTACAATAAGGAATATGCTTTTGATGAAACTCGTCTGCTCCGCTTCCTGCAAGATACTCAGCCAGACGAAATGGATAAGCTGGGTGTGTTCAAGTCAGACACAAAGAAACGCCAGTTCTTCAATCGCTTGTCCGGAGAAATCACCAAGCGAGGCGTTATTGATGTACTACGGAAAGGCGTGAAAATTTATCCGGCTGACCTCATCATGTTCTACCTCACGCCAACAGAGAATAACGAACAGGCTAAAGTGATGTACGAGAAGAACATATTTAGTGTGACCAGACAACTGAGGTATTCTCAGGATGCCGGAAAGCTGGCACTTGATATATGCTTGTTTATCAATGGTCTCCCGGTAATCACGATGGAGTTGAAAAACCAGCTTACGAAACAAAATACAGAAAACGCTGTACGTCAGTATAAAGAAGACCGTAGCCCTAGTGATCTCCTCTTCTCTTTCAAGCGTTGCGCAGTTCATTTTGCTGTGGACGATGCTACAGTTATGTTTTGTACAAAGCTTGAAGGTGACAACAGCTGGTTCTTGCCTTTTAATAAAGGATATAACGATGGTGCGGGCAACCCGCCAAATTCTGATGGTCTTATGACAGATTACCTTTGGAAAGATATTCTCACTAAGAGAAAGCTCTCCAAGATAATTGAAAACTATGCACAGGTTGTTGAAGAGGTCGATGAAGAAACCAAAAAGAAAACTTATAAGCAAATATGGCCGAGGTATCATCAGCTTGATTGTGTGGAGAAACTTTTGGCTGATGTTAAGGAAAACGGCGTAGGTAAACGATACCTTGTACAGCATAGTGCAGGTAGCGGAAAGTCAAATACCATTGCGTGGTTATCTCTTCAGTTGATAGGACTTGAGCAAGATGGGCATCCAATGATTGACTCAGTTATCGTGGTGACTGATCGCCGTATTCTGGATAAGCAGATACGTGATACTATAAAGCAGTTCATGCAAGTCAAGAATACTGTAATGTGGGCTGAACATTCTGGTGAATTGAAAAAAGCAATACAGGATGGAAAACGTATCATAATTACAACCATCGAGAAGTTTCCGTATATCGTATCGGAGATTGGTCAGGAACACAAAGACCGCAAGTTTGCAATTATTATTGACGAGGCTCATTCCGGCCAAAGTGGACGTAATTCCGCAAATATGAATTTGGCTCTTTCTGGTCTTGCCACAGATGATGATGCAGACAATGAAGACAAAATTAACGCAATGATGGAGGGACGGAAACTTGTTTCTTCAGCCAGTTACTTTGCTTTCACTGCGACTCCAAAGAACAAGACTGAGGAGATGTTTGGTGTTGCCTACGAAGAAGATGGCGAGATTAAGCATCGTCCATTCCATGTTTATACAATGAAGCAAGCCATTCAGGAAGGCTTTATTCTTGATGTCCTGAAGAACTACACCACTATCGATAGCTGGTATAAAATCATGAAGACCGTAGAGGACGACCCGATGTTCGATAAGAAACGAGCACAAAAGAAATTGCGTGCTTTTGTTGAGGGAAAATCCGATGTTGTTGCCAAGAAGGCTGCCATGATGGTGGAGCATTTCCATGAACAGGTCATAGCAAAAAGGAAAATTAATGGTAATGCTCGTGCTATGGTGGTTACCGCCAGCATTCCGAGGTGTGTTGAATATTACTATGCAATAAATAAATGCCTCTCTGAACGGCATAGCCCTTATAAGACAATTGTGGCGTTTTCTGGCGAGTACAAATACGATGAAAATGAGCCTGCATTAACATCTGCATCTCTGAATGGCTTTCCCGATTCTAAAATTCCGAAAGAATTTGAAAAAGACCCATATCGTATCTTGATAGTTGCCGATATGTTCCAAACCGGCTTTGATGAGCCGCTTTTACAGACAATGTATGTTGATAAGCCACTCTATGATATTGCCGCTGTCCAAACGCTTTCTCGGTTGAACAGGGCTTGTCCCGGCAAAGACGAAGTCTTTGTGCTAGACTTTGCAAATAAAACATCAGTTATCGAAGAGGCATTTTCAAAGTTCTATCGGACAACGATTCTTTCCGGCGAAACCGACCCCAATAAACTTTATGACCTGATTTCACTAATGGAGAGCTATCAGGTATATGATAATGACGATATCGAGAAGCTAGTAGATTTATTCCTAAGCGGAGCCGAACGTGACAAGCTTGATCCAATCCTTGATGCCTGCACGGCGATTTACAAGCAGTTAGTGTTGGATGATCAGATTAAGTTTAAGAGTGCTGCCAAATCATTTGTGCGTACATATGGCTTCCTTGGTTCCATCCTACCCTACGGAAATGTTGAGTGGGAAAAGCTGTCTATCTTCTTAAACCTGCTCATTCCGAAATTACCCTCACCTCGTGGTGATGATTTATCAGATGGTATTCTGTCTACTGTGGATTTAAATAGCTATCGTAATGAAGCCCAAGAAGCTATTGCTATCAAGTTAGAAGATGAGGATACGGAAATAGCTCCTGTTCCTGCTGGTAAGATTGGACATATCATTGAGCCAGAGATGGACCAGCTTTCTAAAATAATCACGGACTTTAATGATATGTTTGGAAACATCAACTGGAATGACGCTGACAATGCTCAACGGCAAATACTTGCAATTCCAGAAATGGCTTCTAAAGATAAAAAGTATCAGAATGCTATGAGAAATTATGACGAACAAGAGGCACGCACAGAAAGCGAACGAGCCCTGCAACAAGTCATCTTTTCTATCATGTCAGATAACATGGAGCTGTTTAAGCAGTTTCAAGATAATCCGTCCTTCAAAAAATGGCTCTCGGATATGGTCTTTAATCTGACATACAATTCAGAAGGAAAGCCGTATGAGATGCCAGTTGAGAGCCGAGAACGTGAGGCTACTTTGCACGAATTTCCGCAGGAGAAGCTTCCGCTGACAGCGGAAGATGTGGTCTAATAAATGTAAGAAAAAAAGATTTGAGGTGATACAAAGTGAAAGAGACATTGTCAAGGACATTAACGCATGGCGATTTCGATTCGGTTTTCCAAGAAATTAAGCAGCCCGAACAGGTTGCTTGGACTACCGGAGGAGAATTGCGCCTTTTTCACCTCAATATCAGAAACAATAAAATCACTACAGATGATTTAAAAAGATTTACATACCTCTGTATTGGTGACTATGTTTTCTCAAGAGCAAAGATAGAGAAATTTGAACAGGCCGGTAACCGGGATGCAGTAATTTCGCAAGCCTTACGTGTGTTGAAGAAGAATGGCGGCGCAGATACTTCGGGTAGCGGAGCCGAACTGGGAGAAGTTTTGAATTACTTTTTTCTGGAGGAAAAACTCAACGCGCCCAAACTTATGAGCCGCATCGAACTGGACACTAATGGGAAACAATACGCCAGCACTTGCGATGGCATCCACCTCCTGCCACGTGGCATAACTGGATTGCCATATCATCAATTGGTATTTGGAGCGTCAAATATCGTTGGCGATCTGGGATATGCCATTGACGGAGCGTTCGAAAGAATACAGAGAACAGAAAATAACGAAGGTCAGGAAATCAACCTAATTCATCAGGTGAGCCTTGATGTTGTGGCGTCTGAGGATGACATAGAATTTGTAAAAAATCTGGTGCTGCCTACTCCAGACAGCGATATAAAGAAGATACCGATGAACACTTCTTATGGTGTATTTCTTGGATATTCTCTCGGACTTGGTGCCGATTATCCGGTTGCCGACTATGAATCTATAGCTGAAGAAAAAATGCGGGCTGATATCAAAAGATATATTCCCTACATACTTCAGAAGATTCAAGATTTTGGACTGGGTATGCATTCGTTTTACATATATGTACTGCCGTTTCAGGATGCAGAAGCAGATAAGAAAACTGTCATGGAAGCGGTATTGGAAGGAGATGTTGATTTGCCATGAGTGAGAACAGAACCATTGGCGATGCTCTCTTTGCCGACATTGAAGATAACACATACTTGAATGCTATCTATGAAAAGATACTATACAACTATGCTTTGAAACTGTTTCAGCTTGAAGGAAACAAGTCTCCAAAGGAAATTGATTTGATGGATGCTCTGCGGTTTGCAGATATTCTTTCAAAGTCAACCCACCCAGAGCATAGCGTGAATCATAAAATGTGGGCGCAGGAAATCGTGATATTACTTAATGTGTTATATCCCGATAATCCAGTAGTTAAGCTTTACGCTGGTTCGGTTTTTTCAAGTGTTGGAAATCATCAGGGCTTACAACAAATCAATGCTGATTATAAAGATGTTACAACATTTGAGAGAATATTTGCTCAGTATCGTAGTGACTATTTGGCAACTCCTGCAAACACTGAAATGAAATTCTATAATGCACAAAAAGAAGCATATGACCATTTATCCGACCCATGCTTCAGCTACTCAGGTCCGACATCAATGGGCAAATCATTTATTATGCGTATGTTCATAAAGGACGAAGTAGTGTTACAAGGTGCAAAGAAAAATTATGCTTTGATTGTGCCAACAAAAGCGTTAATTAATGAAGTGCGACGCAGCGTTATTAGTGACCTTGGCGATAACCTACATAAATGTAACTATAGAGTCGTAACAGCAGCAAGTGACATTGCTTTGGAAGAGCAACATAATTTTATTCTTGTTCTAACTCCAGAGCGTTTACTGTATTTGCTTATCAGCAAACCTGAGCTACAAATCGATTATTTGTTTTTAGATGAGGCACACAAGCTCTCTGGCAAGAATAGTCGAGGACCCTTCTACTACAAGGTTGTTGATATGCTGTTAAAAAGGTCAAAACGAACACACTTCATCTTTGCTTCACCTAACATTCCCAATCCGCAGGTGTATTTGCGGTTGATGGATGAAGTGATTGAAACTGGGGATGAAAGTAAACTGGTATCAACATACTCTCCTGTTATCCAAGTGAAATTTCTGATGGATTTACAAGGAAGAGAGATAGGTATATATAATGAGAAGACCGGAAACGTCATAAAGGTAACCGACACAAAAGCTGCAACACAATTAAAAGACATATTGCTTTGGTTTGAAGCCAAGAATCTCCGCCTGCCACCTGAAAAAAGGACACAAACGATAGTTTATTATAATGGTCGAAATAAAGCAATCGAAGCAGCAAGAGATTATGCCAATTCCTCCGACATTCAAGAAAAGCATGACCATGATTTAGATGCTCTATCTAGAGATATTAGGCAGGAAGTTCACGGTGATTATTACTTGGCTGATATAATAAAGAAAGGTATTGCATACCACATAGGCTATTTACCAGCCTCGATTCGCACCCGAATAGAGACACTTTTTAGGGCTGGAAAAATAACTACCATGTTCTGTACCAGCACCCTGCTCGAAGGAGTCAATCTTCCGGCTGATAACCTGTTTATCACAGATAATAAAATCTTTAAAAGTGAAATGAGTCCGGTTGATTTCCGCAACCTAATAGGTCGGGCGGGAAGAATCAGTTATAATCTCTATGGAAATGTGTTTTTTGTCTCAGAAGAGAAAACAGCTACACCAGAGAATTATGTAGCAAAGCTTCAAGCTCCTGTGCCAGAGCAAAACCTTTCCATTGTAACAAATCCAAAGGTTTTGAAGAAGATTGAAAAGAAGTATGTTGTTGATATTCTAAAAAGTGGGAGTTCCGCCATTCCACAAAGGGTAAATGCTAACGGAAAAGAATTGCAATCAGAAGAATCCTATATAATGATGAGAAAATTCGGCTTGATTCTTCTGCGCGATATAATGGAAGATAGAAATAGCCTTGTCCATCGAGAATTTTCAGATTTTCTCTCACCTGAAGACGAAGACCTCATCAGGGAAAAGTTCAAGGACTCAACCACATTGCTAGATGATGATATCAATACATCCATTGACCAGACAAAGCAACTGGTTATTGCTATCCAAAATGGATTAGAATATCCGCCGTGTCATAATGGTAAATTCCAATATGACGTTGTGTTGGACTTTTTGAACAAATTAGCTGACATCTTCGATTGGAACACTTATGAAAAATCATCTCTTGGTATAGAGTCACTCCGAAAATGGTATGCTGTAATTCTTTGCGAATGGATGGAAGGAGTCGGCTTGAGCTATATTATGAAAAAAGCTATCGAGTATAGGCGAGATCATCCTAAAGATTTCAGAGTATCAGCATACCAGCCACCAACCACCTATAACGATAATTCAAAGGAACATCGCAATGCTGTTTTTGCAGACACGCTGGAAGTAATAGAAAATGTTATACTGTTCAGCATTTCTAATTATTTTTTGCGTTTTTCAAATGAGTACAAGAGGATTCATAATGTCAAGGAATTTGACAATAACTGGTACGAGTATGTGGAATTCGGGACTACAAACCCTTTGACAATACTGTTACAGAGAAACGGTTTCTCTCGCGAGGCATCAATATATATACGTGGACATCAAGCAGATTTTGTGGTGCATGACAGCCATACAGGAAAGATTAAGCTTAAGAACAGTTTGTTAAAGTGCGGAAATACAAACGTGGAAACAAAAGTAGCAGATATCAAGTTGAATGTTCCGGAATTATTCGTAGAGGACATCGGCGAATAGGTACACTTCTCAGCGATAGCTCACACTTTTTAGCGATAACTTTCATCAGAAAAAGGTGGGGACAACTCCTCAATCGGTCATAGGAGAAAGTCGCAGTTTTCCGAGCAATTCTGCAGACTTTCCTAGCTTGTCCATAAACTCAAAAAATCGCTGAAAAGCCCAAATGAAGGCGATTTTCAGCGATTTTTGCGTTATTCTTATCTAAGGCGATTGTATCAAATATGGAGTCAAGATAGACCCCGCCGCAGGCAGTGGCAACTTCCTGACGGAGACCTATTTATCGCTTCGTCGGCTTGAAAACGAAGTCATCAGCGAGCTCACCCACGGGCAGATGCAGATGGGCGACGTCATCGACCCCATCAAGGTCACGATAAGCCAGTTCTACGGCATAGAGATAAACGACTTCGCCGTCACCGTCGCCAAAACCGCCCTATGGATTGCCGAAAGCCAGATGATGAAGGAAACCGAAGAAATCGTCCTGAAAACCCTCGACTTCCTCCCCCTGAAAACCAACGCCTACATAATAGAATCCAACGCCCTCACCACCGACTGGGAAGACGTTGTGCCGAAAAACGAGCTTTCTTATATTATGGACAACCCGCCGTTTGTGGGATATTCGTTGCAATCGAAAGAGCAAAAGAACGATATTCTTTCCGTCTTTGTTGACGAAAAAGGCAAGCCTTACAAGACTGCCGGAAAGATAGACTATGTTGCCGGATGGTACTTCAAAGCCGCACAGCTTATGCAAGGCACTAATATCCGTGCCGCCCTCGTTTCGACCAATTCAATCACCCAAGGCGAGCAAGTAGCAGGCGTGTGGAAGCCGCTCTATGAACGCTTCGGTATTCATATAGACTTTGCACACAGAACTTTCCGCTGGGACAGCGAAGCAAGTCTGAAAGCCCATGTCCACTGCGTAATAGTCGGCTTCAGTTCAGCACCAAACAACAAAGAACGAATTTTGTTTGATGGTAACGCTGAAAAGAGAGTAAAGAATATCAACGCATACCTAATAGATGCAGATAATATCTTTATCGAAAGCAGAAACAAGCCTATTTGTGATGTACCGGAAATGACAACCGGAAATCGTCCAGCTGACGGTGGAAACTTGATTATTGAAGCAGAAGACTATGAAGAGTTTATAAGCAAAGAGCCTAATGCTATCAAATACATCAAGAAGCTAACTGGAGCGGCAGAATATATTAACAATAAAGACCGTTATTGTCTGTGGCTTGTGGGCGTTAGTCCTGCTGAACTCAGAAAAATGCCGGAAGTCATGAAGCGAATCGAAGCTTGCAGACAAGACCGGCTCGGCGGTGCGCCTGACAGACAAAAGCTTGCGGACACTCCGACATTATTTAGAGAGACAAACAACCCTGAAGCGTATATTATCATTCCATACACATCTTCAGAACAAAGAAAATATATACCCTTAGGATTCTTAGACAAGGATACTATTCCTACAGATTCAGCTCGTATTATTCCCAACGCCACCCTATACCACTTCGGCGTTTTGACTTCAAATGTCCATATGGCTTGGATGAGAGTGGTCTGTGGTCGACTCAAGAGCGACTATCGCTATTCAAAGGACATCGTTTACAACAACTTCCCTTGGTGCAACCCTACAGCCGAGCAGAAGGCGAGGATTGAGAAGACGGCGCAGGGGATTCTGGATGCCCGGGCTTTGTATCCGAATGACAGCCTGGCAGACCTTTATGACGAGGCGGTTATGCCGCCGGAGCTTCGGAAGGCGCATCAGTATAATGATATTGCGGTCATGCAGGCTTATGGGTTCTCTTCGAAGGAGATGACCGAGTCGGGGTGCGTGGCGGAGCTGATGAGGATGTATCGGGAGATGACGGAAGGAAAGTGAAGGTAAAAAGAAAAAAACTCTTGACAAAGAGTTGCACATAATCTATAATAAAAGTAGCTGAGAGGACAAGTAACGATCCTTGTTCGTTACTTAGCCTGAACGCCAATTCAGACAACACGGTCACTCTCCGAACAAATAATGTTACAGGAAAGCGAAGCTGTTTTTGACCATCCGGTCAAGGACAGCTATTTCTTTGAGCTATTGCCGATGGTAATGCCCAAATTGATAGCCGAAATCAGCAAACCCAGAAGTTGAATCATAGTTGAAACGTCCATGAGCATCACTCCTTTCCGTTCGGAAGAAGTGACTGCCTCTCGCTGAATGTATTGTATCATATAAAGAACTTATTGTAAATCTTTGCCGGAAATTTTGTATTATGAGTTTAAGCTGAAGATAAAGAAAACCGGCGAAGGAGGCTTCGTCGGTTTTTATTGACAGGATTTTTAGATTGTGATATAATGCTTACGACATGGGGAGAGACGGTAAACCTCTTATCTTAACGGTTAGGAGGTGATAACGTGTCGGTTTTGGAAGTCATTGCACTGCTGAATCTGATCGCCGTTGTTGTCTTCGGAGTCATCGGAGTTTTCCAGGCAAAGAAATAACCGCAACCTAATCTGACGGTTTACGGTCAATCTTCAAGTACTTTTATTTAGAGGTTGCACCTAAACTGCTAGCACAGTTTCGTCTCCTCATGTCATTATTATACGCCGCTCGTTCCTCTTTGTCAAGAGGATTTTTTGAAAGATATTATGCAATGAGGTGCTTTCTATGATAAAAATCCGCATACCCGCCACGAGTGCGAATCTTGGCGCGGGGTTTGATGCCTTGGGGCTCGCGCTCGATTATTATAACTATGTCGAGATGGAGGAGTCGGACAGGGTGGAAATCAGCTCAACCGACGACGTGAAGGTCCCGACGGACGAGAGTAATCTTATATATATTTCGGCTCGCGACCTGTTCGAGGTCTGCGGCAGGAAGCTTGAGGGATTAAAGATTGTCCAGACGAACAATATCCCGATGGCTCGGGGACTCGGGTCTTCGTCCGCATGTATTGTGGCGGGGCTCGTCGGGGCGAATCATCTCCTCGGGAACCCGCTGACGACCGACGACCTCGTCAACCTCTCAGCGCAGATTGAGGGGCACCCGGACAACACGGCTCCGGCATTCCTCGGGGGAATCGTCACCGCCGTTTTCGACGGCAGGCAGGTTCACTGGGTCAAGCAGGAGGTCTATACAAAGCTCAAGTTCTACGCTATCATCCCCGATTTCGAGCTCAAGACCGAGAAGGCTCGTGCATGCCTCCCGAAGGAAATCCCGCATAAGGACGCTGTTTATAATCTGTCGAGGGCGGCGCTCTTCTCGGCTTCACTTCTGACGGGGAAGTTCGAGAACCTCCGCGAAGCCGTCAACGACAAGCTTCACCAGCCCTATCGAATGGAGCTCATCCCGCATTGCGGGGAGGTCTTCGACATCGCCTACAGTCACGGGGCATACGGCGTCTATATAAGCGGAGCCGGACCGACAGTTATGGCGATTGCCGACGAAAATAACACCTACTTCGCCGGAAAGATGCGCTTCTCGCTCGAGAATGCAGGGCTTTCAAGCTGGCAGGTGAAGGAGCTTTCTATCGACAACGTGGGCACGGCACTAATTTGATATAACAAAAAGCCGCAGGAGCGAACTCTTGCGGCTTTATTTTTTTATTTGTCAAACTCGATTGAGTAAAGATCGAAATCGCAACCGGGGAGATAGATGAGCTTGACGTCGGTCTTGCCCTTGACCGAAGGAATGTCGAAGGTCTTCGTGACCAAGCCCTCTTCGCCATAGAAGATGACGGCTGTCGAGTCCTTCTGACCGTTATCGTCGAAGAAGCGGATGTGGACGGTGTCGCTCGTGTTGTAGGTCTTGCCGGTGATGGTGACGGTCTTGACATCGCCCTCGCCGAAATCGAAGTCGTTGAACTCGACCGTTACGTTGTTGCCGATGTGGGCAATGCAGTCTTCCTTGATTTCGAACGCGTCGCCGTAAACTCCGTCGGTGGTCGTTGCGGGGACGAGCTCGCCAATTCTTGAGGACTTCGTGAACCGGAAGCCCTGGAAGCGAATCTGTCTCGGGCAGGTGATGACGAAGCAGATGTCCTTTGTGCCCGTAAGCTTCTCGGTGAGCGCTATTTCGTCATACTGGTAGTGGTTCCAGATAGCCTCCTTGAGCGAAGCGACCTTGCCATAGGACTTGCCGTCTCTGTCGATAACCTCGACGTTGATGGCTTCGTAGGCGTTGACATAGAGCCCGACGGTTACCTTGTCGGTGCCCGCCTTGCCGAAGTCGACGTTGTTGAACCAGATTTCGGAGCGGTCAACGTTCGTGAGGATTCCGCCCTCGGCAACGTCCTGATACTCAACTCCGCACTTCGAGTGAAGCGCCGCATGAACAAATTCATTGTACGGCTCAAAGCCCGCCTGACCGAAGCCGGAGCTCTTCATCTCGATTTCCGAGATAATCTCTTCGTACTCGGTGCCGTTCTTGCAATAGGCGCGGAGTCTGTATTCGCCGTCGCCGTTCGGGACGACGAGAATTTTGCCGTCCTTCGCCTCAACCTCGGCAAGATTTGTCCTGATTCCGGCGTCGTTTATAATCTTGAAGCCGATGTCGGAAGCCTTATAGGTCGAGTTCTTCGGGAGAATCTCGGCGGTGACGACGCAATCGCCCGATTCGGGGGTAATCTCCTGCGTGGAGACG
This sequence comes from Oscillospiraceae bacterium, assembly GCA_021201135.1. Classification (GTDB taxonomy): domain Bacteria; phylum Bacillota; class Clostridia; order Oscillospirales; family Ruminococcaceae; genus Faeciplasma. The sequence continues at coordinate 112,662 of JAJQGT010000030.1, read as the reverse complement.
TGCAAATCAATCTTTCTTGCGGGGATTTCGGATGATCTGACGCTCTGCTTCGACTCAAGATAGCAGGAAACGCCGTCATTCTTCGCCGAGGGAGCGGCGGTGAGCAGAAGCTTCGTCGTGGGAAGCCCGTTCGACTCGGCGGTGACTGTGATTTCGCCCGCCTTGTCCTTAGCGGCTATTATCGCCAACAGCTTGCCGTTGAAGAGCTTTCTTTCCGGCTCCTGATACTGTCCGTAGTCGGATGAGTCGCCGTTGTCCATTCCGACAAGTCTTCCGGCACCCGTGACGGTGATGTTGACCCTGTTTCTTGCGTTCTCGACGGGATAGCCCTTTTCGTCCGCCATGGTAATCTCGACGAAGATTAAATCCCTGCAATCGGCTTTGAGAGTGGTTTTGTTCGGAGTCAGAACGATTCTTGCGGGGTCGCCGAACGAATGGCGAATCTGCTCGCAGACGACGTTGCCGTTCTCGTCATATCCGACAGCCTTGATTTCGCCCTTCTCATAGGGCACCTTCCATCTGCCGCTCAAGGTTTCGCCATTAACGTGGTCGTGGGTATATTTGCCCTTCGAAACGCCGTTGACAAAGAGCTCCGACTCGTGGCAGTTCGAGTAGATGAAGATGTCGATGAGCTGTCCCTCGTTGAAGTCCCAATAGGGGAAGAGGTGGACGAACGGCTCGGCGTTCTTTGCCCACTCGGCTTTATAGGCATAGAAGGAATCCTTCGGGAAGCCTGCGGTGTCGATGTGCCCGAAGTAGGAGTTTTTAGTCCAGTAGGGCGTCGGCTCGCCGATATAGTCCCAAGCCGTCCAGATATACTGACCGAGGGAAATCTCGTGCTTTCTGTCCTGAATGATGTTATATTCGGGGGAAATAGCTCCCCAACCGGTGGCGCAGTTCATAAGAGCCGAGCACTGGTGGTCGTCGTGGGTGGTGCTGACCTTCGAAGCCGGGAAGTGATATGCGCCTCTTGACTGAATGGTTGAAGCTGTCTCGCTTCCGTAGATGACCCAGTTCGGATGCTTTTCGTGGTGCTCGTTATAGAGGCACTCAGCGTAGTTATAGCCGACCGTTTCGATATGCTCGGCACAATTCTGTGCGCCCTCCCAAGCCATATAATTCGAGCCAATGGTAATCGGATGAAGATGACGGTAGTCGTCGATATGGACGCATCTTGTCAGTTCGTCGGTGAGCTCAACTCCTCTGTGGGAGGCGTGGGTGTCGTAGATTTCGTTTCCGATGCTCCACATGATGATTGAAACGTGGTTGCGGTCGCGTCTTATCCAACTTCTGACGTCGCGCTCGTGCCACTCGGGGAAGAAGCGTGCATAGTCGTAAGTAGTCTTCTTTAATTCCCACATGTCGAAGCACTCGGAGTCAATCATGATTCCCATCTCGTCCGCCAAATCCATCAGCTCGACGCTCGGGGGATTGTGGGAGGTACGGATTGAGTTGACGCCCATCTCCTGCATTTTCTCAATCTGCCGTCTGGTGGTTTCGATATTGACGGCGGAGCCGAGAGCGCCCTGGTCGTGGTGGAGGCATGCGCCATTGATTTTCAGGTGTCTTCCGTTCAGGAAGAAGCCGTGGTCGGGGTCGAACCTGACCGTCTTGAAGCCGACGCGCTGTGAGACCTCATAGGCAACCTCGCCGTTCTTGATAAGCTCGGTCTTGAGGGAATAGAGATACGGGTCGTCAACGTCCCAGAGGTGAACCTCGCCGAGCACGATTTCCTGAGAATCGGTAGTAGTTTCTGAGCCGAGAGTTACAGCGCTTTCAGCGACTTTAACGGCATTGCCGTCCATATCGGAGAGAGTGTGCTTGAGAACCACTTCGCCGGAGCCTGTGACTTCGGTGTCGATAGTGGTCGTCCATTCGTCCTCGGTCTTCTCGGGGCAGAAGTATACGCCGTCGGGGACAATTCTGTCAGCTCCCGATTCGGTAAGATATACGTTTCTGAAAATTCCTGCGCCTGCATACCAACGGGAATTCGGGGAACGATGTCTTATGAAGACCTCGATTTCATTCTCGCCCTCTTTTACGTCAAGGGGAACGTCAAAAGTCGTGTAACCGTACTTCCACTCATAGACCTTCTCGCCGTTCAGATAAACGGTCGAGTCCATGTATACGCCCTCGAATCTCAGGATATAGACTTTTCCTTGGGTGTCGGTAAGCGTGAATTTCTTCTTGTAGTAGCCGTCGCCGTCGGCATAGAGATTATGGGTGTCGGCGATGAGCCAGTCGTGTGGGATGTCGACAGGTTTGAAGTCGGCAGGGGTCGGTTTTTCGTCCGACCTTTTAAGGGCAAACTGCCAGCCTGCATTGAACAAAGTTCTTTTCATATAGTTGTACCTCCGAATCACATAAAAAAATCGCAAGTAATAATTTTCGTGCCGCCAAAACGGCTTTGTGAGGTCATTATAACAGAGCCTTTCGCAAAATGCAATACCTATTTCAAAGTAGCTAAAAACTTGTTATGACTCGTTTCAAATTATTATATCAGGCAGACTTTGAAATTTTTTAACGTAGGTGATATTGACATAACCATCAAAGTGAGATATAATTAATGGTAATCGGCGTAAAACCGAAATTCTGAATATTATAAGGAGTGAAAATCGTGGATTCCGGCAGTAGTAGCCCCATACCTCGGGGAAAAGCATGAAAAAGAGCTTACGGTATTGCGATTGTAAGCTCCCGAATGTTCTCTGATCGCTTGTTATAAGCTTTCAGGGCTATATTCCATTTGCCTTTCCTTCGATTAATCACGAATCGGAGGGATTTTTTATGGAAAGAACAACAGTATTCGACATTGTAATCAAGCTCCTGGAGCAGCGCAAGTTCGCCGAGCTCAAGACCGTCATGGCTGAGATGAATCCGGCGGATATCGCATCCATCTTCGAAGAAGCCGAGCAGAAGGATATTCCGCTCATCTTCCGCCTGCTTCCAAAAGACTTGGCTTACGAAACCTTCTCATATCTCGACTCGGATATGCAGGAGCAGCTAATCTTAGCGTTTTCCGATAAGGAAATCAGGGACCTCGTTGACGAGCTCTTCTTGGATGATACCGTCGATATTATCGAAGAAATGCCCGCTAACGTCGTCAACAGAATCTTAAAGAACACCGACGAAGCGACGAGGCGGCAGATTAACGAGCTTCTGGCGTACCCGGATGACAGTGCGGGAAGCGTCATGACGACCGAGTTCATCTACTTCTCGAAGGAGATGACGGTTGACGAAGCCTTCGTCAAAATCCGCAAGCTCGGCGTGGTAAAGGAGACTATTTACACCTGCTATGTCACCGAGGACAGAGTGCTCCTCGGAGTTGTCTCGCTCCTCGAGCTTCTCACAGCCGACCCCGAGACTGTCGTTGGCGACATCATGGACACGAATGTCATTTCAGTCGGCACGAAAGACGATAAAGAAACGGTGGCACGTGACCTCGCGAAGTATAACCTCCTCGCCATTCCGGTTGTCGACGACGAGAAAAAGATTGTCGGAATCGTCACTGTCGACGACGCTATCGACGTTCTTACTGACGAGAGCACCGAGGATATCGAAAAGATGGCGGCTATCGTCCCGACAGACAAGCCATATTTCAAGACAAGCGTCTTCGAAATGTTCAGAAAGCGTATCCCTTGGCTTCTTCTTTTGCTTGTGTCCTCAACGTTTACAAGTGCAATCATCACCGGCTTCGAGGAAAAGCTGGCGGCAAGCGTCGTCCTGACGGCTTATATCCCGATGCTCATGGACTCGGGCGGTAATGCCGGAGGACAATCCTCTGCAACAATCATTCGTGGGCTTTCCTTGGGTGACATAAGGCTGGGCGACATCCTGAAGGTCATCTGGAAAGAGCTGAGAGTTGCCATCACGTGTGGCGCGGTCCTGGCAGTATTCAACTTCCTCAAGCTTTATCTTGTCGACAATCTTCTTCTGGGCAATCCGGCTGTTACGCTCGCCGTTGACCTTGTCATCTGCCTGACACTGTTTATCGCGATTGTTGTTGCAAAGCTTATCGGTTGCGTATTGCCTATCGCTGCGAAGGCTATAGGAATCGACCCTGCCGTAATGGCGAGCCCGTTCATCACGACCATCGTCGACGCAACATCGCTTCTCGTATACTTCTGGATTGCAACGGCGATTCTCAAGATATAATCGGTGATTAACATGGAACTTATCACGAAAACCTACAGCGAGCTCACCAAAGACGAGCTCTATGATATTCTGTATTTGCGTTCCGATGTCTTCATTATGGAACAGGAGCGCGTCTGCAGGGATGTCGACGGCGACGACAGAAACGCCCTTCACGTCTGGCTCAAGGACGAGAACGGCATTGCGGCGTATCTGAGAATCCTCTATAACGAGGACACAAAAACCGCCCTCATCGGCAGGGTTATAGCTGTACGCAGAAAAACCGGTCTCGGCAAGAGGATAGTCACCGAAGCCCTCGGAATCTCGAAGGAGCATTTCGGTGCGGAAAAAGTCTTGGTGCACGCTCAGGAATGCGCCAAAGGTTTCTACGAAAAGTGCGGCTTCACTCAGATTTCGGAGCCGAAGTTTGAGGATGGGAGCTTGCATCTCTGGATGGAAACTCTGCTATAAATAATTTAAATTCACATACAGAAAGGATAATAATCATGAACGCAGTATTCACAAAATCGGCGCCTGCGGCGATTGGACCTTATTCGCAGGCTATCATTTCCGGAAACATGGTCTATTCTTCGGGTCAGATTCCCCTCGACCCCGAGACGGGTGTCCTCGTCGGGACCGAGATTGAAGCCCAGACCGAGCAGGTCTGCAAGAATCTTTCGGAGGTTCTGAAAGCCGCCGGCTCGAGCCTTGACAAGGTCGTCAAGACCACCTGCTTCCTTGACAACATCGCTGACTTCGGCAAATTCAACGCCGTCTACGAAAAGTACTTCACCGGCAAGCCGGCAAGAAGCTGTGTAGAAGTCGCGGCTCTGCCGAAGGGCGCCTTGGTTGAGGTTGAGGTTGTGGCGGAAATCTGATAGTTTTCGTATTCATCTTCAATCATACAAAATCAAAATCCCTCCCAAACCCGGGAGGGATTTTCAGTTGTCTTCCACAATTCAGCGCGTCTGGCTACTTTTCAAAAGCGTTTATATCTGATATAATATTATTTACGATATTTGTGTCTGATCAGACACCTCACACACGCATTATAACCTAATCAGGCTGTAAAGTCAATACCTTCAGTCAAATTTGATACAATGTTTGTGAGGTGATTCAAAATGGCTAAATATTCGAGGATTCGGGATTTGCGTGAAGATTCCGACAAGACCCAGCAGGAGCTCGCCGACTACCTCGGCACCTCGGCGCAACACTACGGCAAATATGAGCTCGGCTATGCGGAAATTCCGTTTGAGCGGGCTATCATGCTTGCGAAATATTACAACGTGAGCCTCAACTATTTGGCAGGACTGACAAATGTGAAAAGACCGCTCCCACGGGAGCAACTCAGTGAACAAGAACGGCAGTTGATAGACACCGTGAGGACTCTCAGCGATTCAGAGAAAGAAAAGCTTCTGACAATCGCGGAGCTCATCTCAAAGTGCAAATAAAAAGGCGGGGAAGTCCCGCCTTTTGTTTATATTATTTCACAGCAAGCTAACCTATTTCGTCGCCTCGTCCGTCTTGACAACCTCCGCCACGGAAGTGGCAAGACCGGCGATTCCCTGAATGCTCGAGGGGACGACAATCTTTGTTGCCTTGCCGTCGGCGAGGGCGTTGAGGCTTTCGAGGGACTTGAGGGTCAGATATCCCTGCTTCGGGTCTGCGTCGTTGATGAGCTTGATACCGGCGGCGTTGGCTTCCTGAATCTTGATGATTGCTTCCGCCTTACCTTCGGCTTCCTTGATGGCGGCTTCCTTCTTGGCTTCGGCACGGAGGATTGCGCTCTCCTTTTCACCTTCGGCAATTAGGATTGCGCTCTTCTTTTCGCCTTCTGCTTTGATGATAGCCTCGCGGCGTTCACGCTCCGCCTTCATCTGGCGCTCCATCGCGTTCTGGATGTCTGCAGGAGGCATAACGTTCTTGAGCTCAACTCTGTTGACCTTGATGCCCCAGGGGTCGGTAGCTTCGTCAAGGATGGCACGCATTCTCGTATTGATAGTATCACGCGAAGTGAGAGTTTCGTCGAGCTCGAGGTCGCCGATGATGTTACGCAATGTTGTTGCGGTGAGGTTTTCAATCGCCATCATCGGGCTCTCGACGCCATAGGCATAGAGCTTCGGGTCGGTAATCTGATAGTAGACGACGGTATCAATCTGCATGGTGACGTTATCTTTTGTGATAACCGGCTGGGGAGCGAAGTCGACAACCTGTTCCTTGAGGCTGACCTTTCTTGCTATACGATCGACGAAGGGAACTTTGACGTGAAGACCGACGTTCCAGGTGGTCTGATAGCAGCCGAGGCGCTCGATGACATATGCAAACGTCTGCGGAACGATTCTGATGTTGACCGCGATAAGCGCGATGATGATGAGAATAAGAATGATTAAGATTGGCATTTGATTTTTCTCCTTTCAGATTAGCTCTTTGCTTTTACGATGAGCTTTACGCCCTCGATTCTGACAACGGTCGCTACCGAATTTTCCGGGATGTCTTCTCCGGATTCAGAACGGACCGTCCATGTCATGCCACTGATTTTGCCCTTGCCGGTGCCGGATATGTTCGAAACATTCTCGGTGATGAGAACGTCCTCGCCAATCAGCCGGTCGGTGTTGGTCTTGAGCCCCTTCGGCTTGAGAAGCTTCATCGAAAGAGGTCGAAGTATTATGAGCATCAGCGCCGAGACTATCACAAACACGGCAACCTGAATCATGACACTCGCCCCGAGAGCCGCCGCTAAAAGTCCGGCTAATGAGCCGATAACGAACCACACAGACACAAGCTGATATGTAACCGCCTCCAAGATAATAAAGGCTATAACGGCAATCAGCCAATAAATGACATCCATTTCGCAAAACTCCTTTCATAAAGACCGTTTTAAACCGTTTGGGCTTACCGATAAATATTATACACTATTTCAGGCGACAATTCAAGATATTTCGGCGAAAATATAATACTTGCGCTTTCATTCACGTTGTGATATAATCAATCTACGAATGCACATTTAGGAGTGTAATATAATGAAAAAGATAACAGTACTGCTTTCGGAGTTTGTTTCCGAAGCGTTTGAAAAAGCCGGATATTCAAGTGAATTGGGGACTGTCAGTGTATCAGACAGAATGGATCTCTGCCAGTTCCAGTGCAACGGCGCGTTTGCCGGCGCCAAGCTCTATCACAAGGCGCCCTTCATGATTGCCGAAGAGGTTGTGGCTATACTTTCCGAGAATTCCATGTTCCGGAAAGCCGAAGCCGTCAAGCCGGGCTTTATAAATCTGACACTTACAGATGAGTTTCTTCTTGAGTACGTCAACGGCGTCGTTGATGACCCGAACCTCGGCGTGCCTCAGGTCGAGACTCCCGAAACCATCGTAATAGACTATGCCGGTCCGAACGTCGCGAAGCCGCTTCATATCGGGCATCTGAGGTCCTCCATCATCGGCGAATCCTTGAAGAGAATCGCCCGTGCCACCGGCAGAACGGTCGTCGGAGACGCTCATCTCGGCGACTGGGGAACACCCTTGGGGCTCGTCATTGCCGAGTATCAGGAGCGCCACCCCGAATGGGCTTGCTTCCAGGAGGGCTTTGACCCTGAGCGCGACGGTCTCCCCGAAATCGACGTGAACGAGCTGAATGAAATCTATCCGTTTGCGAGCGCCAAGAGCAAAGTTGACGAGGAGTTCAAGGAGAAGGCTCACAAGATAGTCTATCAGTTTCAGCACCATCACCCCGGCTACTACTCCCTCTGGAAGCAGATTGTCGAGGTCTCGAAGACCGATATCAAGAAGATCCTCGGACAGCTTAATGTCGACCTTGACTATTGGTACGGCGAGAGCGATTGCGACGCCTACACCGACGAGCTCATAAGCCGCCTCACCGAAAAAGGGCTTCTCTATGAGAGCGACGGTGCGCAGGTTGTCGACGTCGCCGAAGAGTCCGACAAGATAACCGTTCCTCCCGTCATGATAAAGAAGTCGGACGATTCGAGCGCCTATGCCACGACCGACCTCGCGACCATCATTCAGCGTGAACACGATTTCAAGCCAAGTAAAATCTGGTATGTCGTCGACAAGCGGCAGTCCTTGCACTTCACGCAGGTCTTCCGTTGTGCAAGAAAGGCGGAGCTTGTTCCTTCTGACACCGAGCTCACGCTCATAGGCTTCGGCACTATGAACGGCTCGGATGGTAAGCCCTTCAAGACAAGAGCGGGCGGAGTAATGCGCCTCGAAGAGCTCATCAAGATGGCGACCGACGGGGCGCTTGAAAAGCTTCAGGATTCGGAATACGTCTCCGGCGACAAGCAGGAGATTGCCGAGAAAATCGGCGTTGCCGCCATCAAGTTCGGCGACCTCTCGAATCAGCCCTCGAAGGATTATGTTTTCGATTTGAACAAGTTCCTTGCCTTCGACGGCAAGACCGGCACATATCTTCTTTACACCGTCACCAGAATCAACTCGATTCTCAAGAAAGCGGGCATTTCCTATAATGAAATCCGTCCCATCGGCGGCATTTATTCGGATGTTGAAAGGGAGCTCGCCCTCGATTTTGCCCTCCTCGGCGAAACCTACGACAAAGCCTATACAGACCTCGCTCCCTGCGTCCTCTGCGACAGCGCCTATAACATCGCCTCGACATTCTCAAGACTCTACCACGACGAGCATATCCTGAGCGAGCCCGACGAGCAGAAGCGCAACGACCTCATCGCCCTCTGCCTCATGGCAAGAAGGGTAATTGCGAAGCAACTTGATTTGTTGGCGATTGAGACGGTTGAGAATATGTAAATTCGTAATCCGAGCAAGCTCGTCTTACGAAGAAAGTAAATTTCAGCTTTGCTGAAATTTCTTTCGTTGCAAGCTAAAGGCTTGCAATTCGCTGGCAGATGTGGTATAATAGCAAGCGAAAGGATGTGTTTTTATGTCAAGAACATCAACTGTTTACGCTCGAGTTGAGCCTGAAGTCAAGGAACAGGCGGAGGAAGTTCTGAACGAGCTTGGAATCCCGATGTCCAATGCGGTGGGAATGTTTCTGAAGCAGGTCGTGCTTCATCATGGCATTCCGTTTGAAGTCAAGATTCCGATTGAGAAGCCGCCATCGTATGGTTCGATGACAAAAGAAGAATTTAATGCGCATATCGAGAGGGGCTTGGACGACATAAAAAACGGTCGAGTCTACACTGCTGACGAAATGGAAGCGGAAATGAAACGAGATTTCGGCGTATGAAATTCAAAATTATTTATTCGGTACAAGCGAGAAAAGACTTAAGAGATATACGAACGTATATAGAACATGGACTTTTGGAACCGGAAACGGCTAAAAAAGTTTCAGGTAGGATTATGCGTAAAATTCGGAGCCTTGATGAAATGCCAATGCGCTTCCGACTTTATGATGAGGAGCCGTTGCGTAGCCGAGGATTGCGAGTTCTTCCCGTGGATAAGTATCTGGTATTTTATCTTCCAAATGAGGAAGATATGACGGTGGAGATTGTCGCCATAATCTACGGCGGTCGGGACATAAGCAAGCAGTTGGAAGAAACAGCTTTTTAACGCTATGATGGTTTTATTTATCGTCGGTGCTTGCAAACTGCACTTCGATGATATATAATTATCGCATAATCAAAAGACAGAAAGGAAGAAATAATATGAACCTATGGCATGATATTGACAAGGAAAGGGTTACGCCCGACGATTTTTTGGCGGTTATCGAGATTTCCAAGGGCAGTAAGACCAAGTATGAGCTCGACAAGAAGTCGGGGGCTCTCATACTTGACCGAATCCTCTATACATCCACCCACTATCCCGCAAACTACGGCTTCCTGCCGAAGACTCTGGCGGACGATGGCGACCCGCTCGACGTTCTGGTTCTCAGCAACGAGGTTTTGGTGCCTCTCGTGCTCGTTCAGTGCTATCCCATCGGAGTTATCAACATGATTGACAACGGCAGGATGGACCAGAAGATTATCGCCGTTCCCTTCGAGGAACCGAGCTATAATTCCTATCGCAGTATCGAAGGACTCCCCAGCCACATCTTCGACGAGATGATTCACTTCTTCACCGTATACAAACAGCTTGAGGGCAAGCAGACCGCCGTTGACGAGGTTATGGGCAGAAAAGCCGCTGTGGATATTATCCGCGAAAGCATCGCAAACTATGACGAGATTTACGGCGAAAAGTACAACAAGAAGCCGGAGGAAGCTCCCGCAAAGGCGTAGTTTTTTCTAATTGTCATCACATTATCACAATCAGGGAATACAATACCCGTTATTGGCGGCGTACTATGCACGCTATGTTTACAGTAACAAAAAGAAAAGAATTTATCAAAAGAAAGGCAAAGAAATTCCAATGAACAGATTTTTGAAACTACTCGCATTCATCATGGCTTTGACGATTGCGGTATCCTGCTTCGCATCCTGCGGAGACACTTCGACAGATGAGGACGATACGTCCGATTCGACAACATCCGATTCCACCGACTCCACCGATGAAGAGGATTCCGAATCCGAAACCCTCGCGGCTGGTCTCTATATCGACGGCGAAGCGATTGACACCGAGAATCTCGTAATGCTCACCATCACAAGCAACGAGATGAGCGGCTCCGTCGAGGTTCCGTTTGATGAGTACAGATATATGTATATGTATCTTCTGAGCTACTACGGTCTCACCGACGACTCCTATTGGGAGGACAACGACGAGCTCTTCGAGACCTTCATGACTATCGTAGATTACTATGTCGAGGACAACCAGTGGGGAGCAATCCTTGCCGATATCTATGACATCGAGCTCACCGACGAGGACTATGAGGAAATTGACGAAGTGATGCAGGAAGAGATGGACAGCTTCGAATCGGAAGACGAGTTCTACTATGCACTTGAGGCATCCGGCATCTCCTATGACCTTCTTGAAAGAATCGTAACCCAAAGCGTCCTTTGCGAAAGAGTTTATCTCGAGCTCTACGGCGGAGACGAACCGCTTCTTCTTGAGAGCGACGACGAAATCAAAGAAAGCCTCCAGAACGATTATGTAAGAGTTTACCACGTTCTTATCACTTCAGACCACTTCGCTGATGACGAAGAGTATGCCGACGCTACCGACGAGGAGCTTCAGGCGGCGGCTCTTGCCTATGCTGAGGAAATCCTTGCCGAAATTCAGGCAAGCGACGACATCGAAGCTGCTGTTTATGAGTATGCTCAGGATGCCGACGACTCCGGTATGGTCGACAACGAAGCCGGCTATATGTTCACCACCGGTCAGATGGTTGAAGATTTTGAGAATGCCGCATTTGCCCTCGAGGTCGGCGAGCTCAGCGGAATTGTTGAGAGCGTCTACGGCTACCACATCATCTATCGCCTTGAGCAGGATGAGTATATCGAAGAGAACTGGGACGACCTCAAGACCGACTATGTCAGCATAGTATTCAACAACTACGTCGACGAGGTTCTTGCAAACTGCACCATGACCTACAGCGAGTATCACGATATGTTGTCCTATGGCTGTATTCAGTAATTGATTTGAATCGAATTTAAAGAGCAGGGGAGCGATTTACTATGAGAAGAATTATTTCCGTAGTCCTGATCGTCTCCCTGCTTTTTTGTGCCTGCGGGAATGTGGAGACAGAGACTGAGGAGAGTACCACTACTGTCTCCACCATGGAAGCCGTTACGACTACCACAGAGGCGACCACTACCGAAGTCACTACCACAACTGAAGCTACCACCACCGAAGTCACAACGACAGAACCTGAGCCGGAAATTGTCGAAATTGACTTCTCTTTCCCCGATGAATTCTTCACGGAGCTTCAGGAAATCTTCGACCGCTACGGCGTGAATCCGAACTGCGACGGCGACGAGGAAGAGTGCACTTGCGACATCTATAACGAAACCACCGACGAAGAGGGGAACGTGACCCGTGAAAAAGTCGTCTCTATCTACTATATGGATCTCGAGACCGGCTACTCGTTCGAAATCAACCCGGGCGTTCACTATCCCGTCGCAAGCTGTGTAAAGATTCCGTTCGTCGTCTATCTCTACGAAAAATTAGCCGCCGGCGAAATCGACGGCGACACGGTTCTGACCTATGAACAAAGGCACTATATGGGCGGTACGGGAATTATTCAGGACGGCGAGGTCGGCGACCAGTATACCGTTATGGAGCTATTGGAGCTCGCTGTAATCAGAAGCGACAACATCGCTTACCAGATGCTCAAAGATCTCATAAGCTGGGATGATTTCGCCGAGTACTGCACTGAATATGGCTGTACGCATGAAATCGACACCCGTCTCACGCAGGAGAAAATCTGCACCGAGTCGGCGGGAGCATATGCCCGGATTCTGGCACAGTTTTTGGAGAGCGACAACCCCTATGTCGAGACCCTGAAGTCGCACCTTGCCATCACCCGAATCCCGATGATAAAGTCGAGCTATACCATTTACCGCAAGTACGGCTGGACGCAGTATGCCTTCCATGACATAGCCTATATCGAAGCGAAGGATTCGCAAGCCGAGCATCCGTATGTATTGGCGATTCTCACGAACCTTGAGGGCGAGGACAGCTCGGACTACTCACTCTATAGCGAGATTTCATATCTGATTGAGGGTTACGCCGACGCAATCTGGGCAGAAATATCAGAAAATAGTTCAGAGAATACTTGAAATGTCCCGTGATATTTGGTAAAATAGCCTTATCTGAGTTATCAGCTTAGGCTATTTTTATTATTCAAAAACGGAGGAAATGTGTATGAAAGTCAGCGGTATTCTTTTGGGAATATCCTCGCTTTGGGGCGATTACGGAATCGGAAAAATGGGTAAGGAAGCAAGGGAGTTTGTCGACTTTCTTCGGAAATCGGAACAGCACTACTGGCAGATACTGCCGCTTTCGCCCACAAGCTACGGCGATTCGCCCTATCAGTCCTGCTCGGTATATGCGGGAAACCCCTATTTTATAGATTTTGAAACCCTTCACAAGGACGGGCTCCTTAAGCCCTCGGAGTATAAAACCGTTAAGTACGGCGACAACCCCCGTTACATTAACTACGGCATGCTCTACGAGACCGTCTGGGACACATTGAGAATCGCATTCTCAAGATTTGTGCCCGACGAGGACTACAAGGCTTTTCTTGATAAGCAGTCGAAGTGGGTGGAGAATTACGCCCTCTTCATGGCGCTCAAGGACGAGAACGGCGGGCTCCCGTGGTTCGAGTGGGATAAGCCCCTCAAGATGGCGGAGCCGGAAGCTATTGCCGAGGCAAAGAAACGCCTCTCGGAGGAAATTGACTTCTACATATTCGTTCAGTACGAATTCTATAAGCAGTGGTATGCGCTCAAGAAGTACGCCAACGACAGGGGAATCGAGATTATCGGCGACATGCCGATCTACTGCGCCCATGACAGCGTCGACGTCTGGCTGAACCCGGAGCTTTTCGAGCTCGACGAGGACAGAAACCCCGTTCACGTCGCCGGTTGCCCGCCGGATGACTATGCCACTAAGGGTCAGCTCTGGGGCAATCCCCTTTATGACTGGAAGAAGATGCAGACTGACGGCTATAACTGGTGGGTCAAGAGAATCGCCCATACGACCGATATTTATGATGTCGTCAGAATCGACCACTTCCGCGGCTTTGCGGGCTACTACTCAATCCCATATGGCGACGAGGACGCCGTAAACGGCAAGTGGGAGAAGGGACCGGGGATGGAGCTCTTCAACTCCGCCAACTACTGGCTCGGCAAGAAGCGAATTATCGCCGAGGATTTGGGACTCATTACCCCCGACGTCGTAAAGCTCCTGAAAGATACCGAGTATCCGGGAATGAAGGCTTTGCAGTTCGCCTTCGACCCGACGGGAAAGAGCGACTATCTTCCGTGCAACTACACTTCGACCGGCTATGTCGCCTATGTCTCAACCCATGACTCGGACACCGCCAAGGGCTGGGCAGACGGGCTCTCGGGCAAGGCTCTTAACTTCGCCAAGAAGTACCTGAACGTCACGAGCAAGAAAGAAATCCCTGATGCACTTATCCGCCTCGGTTGGTCTAGCACCGCCGATGTCGTCATCGCACAGCCGCAGGACTTCCTTGAGCTCGGCAACGAGGCAAGAATCAACGTTCCCTCGACCGTCGGCACCAACTGGCGCTGGAGAATCTCGAAGGAGGAGCTCAGTCCGGCACTTTCGAAGCGGCTTCGTGTTCTCACCGAGACCTTCAACCGTGTTCCCGACTATCCCGTCATCGAAAAAGAGACCAAAAAGAGCGAAAAGTGAAAAATTATCTTGCTTTTTACCCGTAACTCTGTTATATTATAATTAAACAAACGGCTCGGTAAGCCGAAATACTACAGAAAAGAAGGATTTTATCATGGATGTAAAAGAAGAAGCAAAAAAAGGCTCCGGCAAAGCTAAGACATTCTTAAATGAATTCAAGGCTATGATTTCCAAGGGCAACGTTGTCGATATGGCAGTCGGCGTTATCATCGGCTCCGCATTCGGTAATATCGTAACCTCGCTCGTCAACGACATTATCATGCCTTTCATCAGCCTTATCACCGGCGGCATCAACTTCAAAGACTGGAAGTGGGTTCTTAAGGAAGCAGTCTTAGACGAAGCAGGCGAAGTAGCAACAGCGGAAGTAGCCGTTACATTCGGCAACTTCATCTCGGTTGTACTTAACTTCCTCATCGTCGCTCTCTGCATCTTCCTCGTAATCAAATTGATCGGCAGTGCGAAGAACAAGGTCAAGAAGGCAGAAGAGCCCGCACCCGAAGCTCCCGCAGAGCCCGTCATCACCGAGCTCGATGTCCTCAAGTCCATCGAAGCCAAGCTTGATGCGATTGCGGAGAAGAAGTAAACCCCTCAGTCGCCTTCGGCGCCAGCTCCCCTTTCAGGGGAGCCTTTTTGTATCCTGCACAAACTTTTGAGAGAAAAAAAGCCTCCCCTGAAAGGGGAGGGGGACCGCCTACGAAGTAGGTGGTGGAGGGGTTTACAGCTTCGTATAATCCTCAATAATCAAATCGCAAATCCCACGCATCTTCTCCCAGTCGTCTCTCGAGTGTTCCTCGAGCACTCCGACGGTGTACATATCTGCGGCTTTGGCGCCGACACAGCCGAGGTAGATGTCTTCGAAGACGGCGCAGGCGGTGGGGTCATTCACTCCGGCTTTTTCGGCGGCTAAGAGATAGACGTCGGGGAAGCCCTTTTTGCGCTTGACCTCGTCGGTCGTGACGAAAACATCGAATAAATCCAAGACCCCGTGTCTTTCGAGGCAGGGCTTGAACAGCTCGGGACGGGATGCAGTCGCAAGCGCGATTTTGACGCCGCTTTCGTGGAGCTTCGTTATGAATTCCTTCGCACCGGCGACCATTTCAATCACGTTTGCATAATCATATCGGAGCTCCTCGAGCCATTCGTTCATAACAACTTCCTTCGGGTCGGTAACGCCGCACTCGGCGATGACATAGTCCGCCGCCTGAGAGAAATTAAGCGTCGAAACCCTGTCATAGAAATCGTCGGGAATGGGCAGGTTGCGCCTCTTCATGAAATTGATGTCGACCTCACGCCATGCGCTGATGGACTCAACCAAAGTCCCGTCAAGGTCGAAAATAGCACAGCTTATATCTTTGTAGAAATTCATAACTATCCTCCTTATGCTTGTTATACTTAAATTTTACCCTAGTTCGCACAAATTGTCAACTCGCACCTTGCAAAATCTGTGTGAATTTTATATAATAGAGCGAGAAACTTATGCGAGGTGAGATTATGAAGCTGTCGGACGATATCAAATATCTGAAGGGCGTGGGACCGAAGCGCGCCGAGATTTTTGCGAAGCTCGGTATCCACACAATCCGGGATTTGCTCTATCACTTGCCGAGAAGCTACACCGATTTCTCGTCGCCCGTATCTATCGAAGATGCAACCCTGGACGAGGTCAATATCCTCAAGTGCCGTTGCTCGGAAAAGCACTCCTACAAGTATACTCGCCGCGGCATGCAAATATTCCAGCTCACCTTCACCGACGGCAAGGACGACATTTTCGTCACGCTTTTCAATCAGGGTTTTCTTTACGATAAAATCAAGCTTGATGAAGATTATTTCCTGATAGGGAAAGTCACCGGGACGCTCACCGAGCGCGCCATGTCGGGTCCCGAAATCGTCGAGATTTCGAAAGCCGACACCGTCCGCCCGGTTTACCCTTTGACTGAGGGCATGACCGAGAACATTTTGCGCAACTGCATGAAGGCGGCTCTGACATGCCTTGATACCGAAACCTGCGAGGTTATGCCGCCGGAAATAATAGAAAAAGCCGGTCTCATGAAGACCGACGATGCACTTAGATATATCCACTTTCCGAGAAGCCAGTCGGACGTGATTCCCGCCCGCAAACGCCTTGCCTTCGATGAGCTGACGACGCTTCAGCTCGGCATGCTATCGCTGAAAGACCGCAACAGGACTCTGACGCCATATGTCATGCAGAATTATTCGCTCGACGAGTTCTATCGTTCGCTTCCGTTCGAACTGACCAATGCACAGAGAAAGGCAATCACCGAATGCGTTTCCGACATGTCCCGCGACGTGCCGATGAACCGCCTTATCATGGGTGATGTCGGCTCGGGAAAGACTGTTGTCGCGGCGGCATGCTGTCTTCTTTGCCACCTGAACGGCACACAGTCCTGCCTTATGGCACCGACCGAGGTCTTGGCTGACCAACACGCCGAAACCCTCTCGAAATTTTTGAAGCCTCTCGGAGTGAAAGTTGCGCTTTTGAAGGGTTCAATGCCGAAAAAAGATAAAGACAAAGTCCGCGAAGGGCTTGCAAGTGGCGAATACAGCGTCGCCGTCGGCACGCACGCTCTCTTCCAGAAGGACACGGAATTCAAAAATCTCGCCCTCGTCATCACCGACGAACAGCACCGCTTCGGCGTCAATCAGCGCGACGCCCTCGCAAGCAAGGGCATCAACCCCCACCGCCTCGTTATGAGCGCAACGCCGATTCCGAGGACATTGGCACTTATGATTTACGGCGAGCTTGACATCTCGGTGCTTGATGAGATACCGAAGGGCAGGCTCAAGATAGAGACCTACGCCGTCACGGGGAAGCTGAGGCAACGCGCCTACGCTTTCGTCAAAAACCTTCTGAATGAGGGCAGGCAGACGTATATAGTATGCCCCGCCATCGACGAAGAGCAGGGCATGCACAGTGTTGTTGAATATGCCGAGAGAATCAGGCAAGCCGACTTTGTCGGCTATACCGTCGGGGTTCTCCATGGCAAGATGAAATCCGCCGAGAAAGAGCAAGTAATGGCGGATTTCAAAGATGGCAGGACTCAGGTTCTCGTCTCGACAACGGTTGTCGAGGTCGGCGTCGACGTCCCGAATGCGGCTGTCATGATGATTGAGAACGCCGACAGGTTCGGGCTTAGTCAGCTCCATCAGCTCCGTGGGCGCGTCGGCAGGGGAGAATATCAGTCCTACTGCATTTTAGTTACGGACAACGTGACGGAGACTTCAAAGCAGAGGCTCAAAGCCCTCGCCTCGACCTCGGACGGCTTCGAGATAAGCGAATTGGACCTCGAAATGCGGGGACCCGGCGACTTCTTCGGCGACCGTCAGCACGGTCTCCCCGATTTCAAAATCGCCGACATCGCCGCTGATACCGATATCCTGAAACTCGCCCGGGAATCCGCAGAAGAAATTTATGCCTCGGGTTATCTTGAAACGGAACAGGGAAGAGGGCTTAAGGCGAACGTCGAGAAACTTTGGGAGAATGCAAACTAACTGTAGGGGCGGATATCATCCGCCCGAACCCACAGGAATGCAACATAAGCGGGCGGATAATATCCGCCCCTACATGTCTTCCAATCGCTTTCCCAATCCAACCCTTGTGCGGTGCAACATACTCTTCACCCCAGCCTCGGTCATTCCGAGGCTTTTTGCTATCTCCCCGAGGGTGTCGGAGTAGAAATACCGCATCACAAACGCCACCCGGGCGTCCTTCTTGAGGGTATAGAGATAGCTTTCGATAGTCTCCGCCAAGAGCTTCACGTCGAGCTCCTCCTCGGGAGTAGAGCCGCCCTCGACACATTCCTCGAGCTCCGAGAGGGACACCGCATACTCAGAACCCTTTCTCTTCTCCCGATTCCTCTTGCGATAAATATCTATTGAATACTGCCGTGTGATTTTGCCGAGATATGTAGACAGTATGCTCGGTCTCTGCTCCGGCATCGAGTTCCACGCCTTCAGGTACGTCTCGTTTACGCTCTCCTCGCTGTCCTGCATGTCACCCAGCACCGAATAGGCAATCTTCATGAGATACTTCTCATACTTCTCCTGCGTAATCCTGATAGCCTCCTCGTTTCTGTCCCAGTAAAGGTTGACGATTGCTTCGTCGGTAGTAATGATGTTTTCCATGGTTTGTCCCCCTTAATCATAGTCAATTTCGACTTCATCGTCTGTTGTGTTTGTATTATTGTCGAGGAAGCCTCGTGCTTCCCAGTCGGTTCTTATAAACTCGCCCAGAGCTTCGGCATCCACATGTGACGAGAACAGCATCGGATTATTCTCGGCTGAGAAGTAGGTTTCGCTCGCCTCTTCAATCAAACTCGGGATATATTCACTCGTGATGAATGCTTCTGTGCCGAGATGATATGCCGTGCCGTCCACCAAGAGATATTCCATCTCCCCGACAGGAACTCTCCAAGTATCTGAGCTCCCGAACACCGCTGACATAAACGTCATCCCGACCTCATACATCGGCTTCCCCAGATACTGCTGCTCCTTATCGCCTGCATGGGCGATATTCATGTAGTAGTCGACCTCGCAGTCCTCAAGCCAGTCGTAGGTCACATGGACATAGTAGAGCGTCGTGTGCCGGGTAAAGATGTCCGAACCGGTGAGCTCATAAGCTTCTTCCGGACTATAGACCGAGACTATCTCGAAGGTTATAAATTGCAGATTCTTATACCCCGAGAGATAGTCGCAGAGGTCCTCGTAATTGGTGACAATCCCTGTCGCCGAGTCGTCGATAGTCTCGACGGTGTAGGGCTCGATTTCAATCGGCAACTTGGTATCTCTGCTGAGATACACTGCGCCAAGTACTATCAAACATACACATGCGGCTATTGCCACGCATCGCACGGCGACCCGATTCGCACGTTTTCGTCCTCGGAGGGCGTCGGCTTCCTGAAGAATCTTATCGCTCAGAAGCCCTATCGCATCGCTAAGCTTTTCAATAGTTCCCATTGATATAATCCTCCAGCTTCGCCGTAATCGCCTGCCGAGCGGCGTTGCTCATACCGACCTCGTCGAACTTCGGCAGAATCTCCGCAATATCCTCCTGTGTGATGCCCTCGGCAATATAGTCGTCAATCGAGTGGCAGTAAATCCAGTACAGCGAGTAGATATTCTCGCCCTTGACGATAGTCGTATCCGCCGCAAAGTAAGCCGCAATCGCCTCGTTGTCACGAGACAGCAGAAGGTCGATTTCTTCATCGGAAAGGTCGTCTTCCGAACCGTTACGGAGATTTACAAGCATTTCTCTCACGGTGTCGTCAGAAATGTCGAAGTACACAATCAACGAGTAGAGGTTTGCCATTTCAGCTACAGATGTGTAGTTGAAAGTTGTGGAAGTGTGTTCATATATCCACTCCTCAAAAGCCTCCTTACCAACATAAGTAACAAAGCTCATGCTTGTAAAATTGATTTTATAATTGGTCGTCTGTATGAAATTGTAATTTGAATCCCCGCCGGTATTGATATTCACTTCCGGCATCACTTCGTAATTTCCGTCCCAGACGGAATCGTCCTCGTAGGTGGGTGTAGTATCAGGCTCGATTACGTCTTCAGTTATCGGCTCATCATCCTCGATTACGGGCTCATCCTCTATGATGGGCTCTTCCGTGACTTCGGGCTCTATCGGCTCCACGGGCAACTCGACATCCCGATTGAGATACATAACACCCGTCAGGACAACCACCGCCACGCAGGCGGCAATCGCTACGAATCGGATTGCGGCTTTGTTCGCCCGCCTCCTGCCCCGCAAGGCATCCGCCTCCTGAAGGATCCTGTCGCTGAACATGCCTATGGCGTCGCTTAAATTTTCAACTGTGGTTTTCATAATGTCACCTTCCTATAGCAGTTATAGCCTCCCCTGAAAGGGGAGGGGGACCGCCGACGAAGTCGGTGGTGGAGGGGTTTCCCCCCTCTACTATCTTACCCGCCAAAACTCCCCGAAAGTTTCAAAAAATCCCCCAGTCTTTTTGCGACCGGGGGATAATTCTTGAATAAAATCAGTCAACCTTGACAATTTCGCCGTAGAGCTCTCTCGGGGCTCCGATGGCGTTCGACTCGTCGGTGTCGATGTGCATCGCGGTGGCGTAGCTTGAGCTTACTCTGCAGACGGTGTCGCCGAGGATTGCGCTTCTCTCGGGGGTGTCAACTCTTACCCAGACGTTGTCGCCGTTCTTGACGCCGAGGGTTTCGGCATCTTCGGGAGTGAGGTGGATGTGTCTCTTCGCAACGATGACGCCTTCCGAAATTTCAATCTCTCCGCAGGGACCGACTACCTTGCAGGGAGCTGAGCCGCCGAGGTCACCCGACTCTCTGATGGGAGCGGTGATGCCGATGGATCTTGCATCTGTGGCGGAAAGCTCAACCTGAACCGCATTTCTGCAGGGACCGAGGATTGAGACGTTCGGGAGCTCCTTCTTCGGACCTACGATGGTGACTCTCTGCTCGCTGGCGAACTGACCGGGCTGAGAAAGATCCTTCTTCTTCGTAAGGGTTGCGCCTGCGCCGAAGAGAACCTCAAGAGCCTCTTGGGTTACATGGACGTGACGTGCCGATGTTTCAACTATAAATTTCATTTCAGTGTCCTCCTGTATTTAGGGTGATATTTTCCTCTTACAAGTTTACTCCCGAAATGGGAAAACGTCAAGAGTTATTTCGTCTTTGCGAGAATTTTTTTGAAGATAAAGCCGCCCTTGAACTCGACTATGAAGATGATGAGTATAAGCGAGAAGCCGAGGATGGAGACCGCAATGCCAAGCTTGAAGTAATCGGGGAAGAACTTCATCGTGACGGTGTGGGTGCCTTCAGAAAGCTCGATGCCGATGAGCGAATCGAGAACCTCGACCGGCTCAACCTTTTCGCCGTCAACCGTGATTGTCCAGCCCGCTTCATAGGGGATGGTCGTGAAGAGGATTCCGTCTTCGTCGGCGGTGACTGTGCCCGAGAGGTAGGTGTCGGTGTGCTCCTCGATAATCCACTCGTTCTCCTTGAGCTCGTTTATATATTCCTCCATGGCGTCGATGTCAAGCTCATAGAAGAGCACCGCCGAGAAGAGCACCTCGCTGTTGGCGAGGGTCATCCGAAGGTGAATCGTCTCGCCGTCCTCGTAGGTTCCGAGATCAAGAATGCTGTAATACTCGCCCGTGAAGAAGTAATCAAGGAACGCATAGTTCGAAACGTCCCAGGAGTCCGCCTTGATCCACATGTTGCACTGCCTCTGATAGCTCGTCGGGAAGAAGGCATAAATCGGGTTCGAGCTGTCGACGTTGATTGTGAAGTCGATGTAGCTGTCGCTTCCGTCGACGATGGTCGAGTACCAGATGTGGTCGCCCGTCGTGGCGGTGGAAACGTTATAGGTGTCGGTGGTGTAGCTGTAAATCCGGTTGAAGACCTTTATCGAGCGGTCGCCGAGGAGCGCCTGCAAGAGGCTTTCCTGATTTGCAATCGGGTCGTCCGAATCAAGTGTTAAATCAAGTATATCGTAATCAGCCATATAGCCGATTGAGAGCGCATAGGGGTTCTCATAGACTGAGATGTCGGTGCCGGTGTCCTCCTCGGTCATGATGAGGTCATACCCTTCATAGGGCATCTCGAGCCAGTTTTCATAGTTCTGGCAGTTTATCTCCTGCGGGTCGACCGAAGCCGACTTCTCGTCCGGCTCGTACATGATGTACTTGATGCCAAGGAGCGAATCCGTGAGAACAGTGTCACCGGTGTACTTCGAATAGTGCCCCTGCACTCCGTAGCCGAGCGACTTAAGAAGCGTCAGGACGGCGGAATTCATCGTCGAGCTCGAGTGCGAAACGCCCTTGTAGCCCATGCCGATGGGGTCGTTGACCGTGCGCTTGAAGGTCGCTTCCATTCTGTACAGTCCGTCGTCGTATTCTTCAACCTGGTCGACGACGTCCCTGCCGTCTATAAAGTAATCCTGATAGGAATCATAGGTCGAATAAACGACGTCATAGTCAATCGAGACAACGGTATAAAGCGAGTTCTCGAAAATCTCGAGGCATATGAACACCGCCAGTACTATACACATCACCCTTGTCGGGTTCTTCTTCATGAGGAAGAGAAGCGTGCAGAAGACGACGATGCAGAGGATTCCGAACCATACGGTTTCGAAGAGATAGAACGTCTCGTATTCCTGCCGATATATTACAATCAGTACCACAACCCACGCAAACGCCGTCAGGCATATCTCCTTGAACGACACTCCCGACAGGTTCTCAAACGCCCGATAGGCGCAGATAATCATCATGAACGAGAATGTGAACGAATAGCGGTAGGGGAGCCAGTTCGGAACCTGGAAGCCGTGCCATGCGATATCTATTGTCGAGACATACATGCTTCCGAATATCGCGAACATCAGCGCCGCATTCGCGACTTTCTCTTTCACGCTGATTTTCGTGTTCAGGAAGAATAGCGGAATCAGAAGGATTATAATCGTTCCG
Source organism: Oscillospiraceae bacterium (assembly GCA_021201135.1). Classification (GTDB taxonomy): domain Bacteria; phylum Bacillota; class Clostridia; order Oscillospirales; family Ruminococcaceae; genus Faeciplasma. The sequence continues at coordinate 89,822 of JAJQGT010000030.1, read as the reverse complement.
CAAGCTATCATCGGGAGCCCTTCGGGTCGGACGGTATCATAGCTGTTCGAGAAGAGCTTCGATAAGAATTCAAGAATATCAAACTGTGCCGTCGGGGTGAAATCGGGGTCGGAAAAGTCAAGCTTTCCGAGGCTAAGAGAATAATAGGTCGGAATCAGCACGACCGCCGCCGCAAGCACGGCTATAATCGCCGAAGTGGCAAACTTGAGCCCTGCCTTGAACCAGTGCGGCGCAATGGCATGTCCCGGGCGGGAGAAGATATAGTAAATGAAGTATAGAGCGCAGAAGAAGCCCATCATGTATCCGATATAAAAATGCGAGATAAACATGATTGTAAGTGGCAGGACGAACCCGAGCATCTTGCCGTGGTCGACGAGCCTTTCAATGCCTAATAGGATTATCGGGAGCCAAATCATTCCGTCAATCCACATCGGGTTCATCAGCTCAACGACGATATAGGTCATCAGCGCATAGCTTACAGAAAAGATTACCTGACAATAGGTGCTTGCGCCCTTTGATTTGCGGAGGTAATAAGCGAACGCCAGCCCACAGCAACCGATTTTTGCGAGCTCCATAATCTCGATAGCGCCGCACATCATCGTTCTCGGCAGGAGGATTATAATCCACATGAACGGGCTTGCGAGATAGTAGGCAAAGATTCCGAACATCTCGCCGCTCAGGTTGCGCGACCAGTTGTACATAAGAGACCCGTCGCCCCAGATTGCGTCTCTCATTGCCTCGTAGTAGGAGACGTACTGACCGTTTAAGTCGAGTACGAGAACAGAATTCTCGCCGAACGGGTGCACTCCGAAGCAGGCGTAGACGATATACATAATCGCTACAGGCAGGAAGAAGATGAGGAAATTCCAACGGTTCCGATAGAACCATCTGCCGAAGGCATTGTCCCAGATTTTCTTTTTCTGCTTTATTGGAGCCTCCGGTATTTCCTGAATTTCCGGTGTAAGGTTTTCGATATTATCTGTCATGAGAACCTCCCTGAGATTTTATTTGGTCAGAAATGATATATTTCGGTCGGTGCTTGATTTCCTCGTAAATCTGTGCGAGATACCTTCCGATAATCGAAAGACATATGAGAATCAGTCCGCCTGTCAGTAGCAAGAGTATCTGTGAGCCACCGAAGCTCCCCAAGCTAACGCCACAGCACTTCAAAATAAACAGCACTACCGAGATTACCGAGATAACCCCGCCCAAGAAGCCCGAAATATACAACGGCACCGACGTAAACGCCATAAGGTTCCTGACTGCGTACTTGATGAGCATTTTCGGCGTCCATTTTCGTTCGCCGTAGGCTCGCTCCTCAACGTCGTAGGTGATGCTTTCGGATTTAAAGCCAACCCAGCCGGAAAGCGCTCTGAAGAAAGTCGTCCTTTCCTGCATCGAGAGGATCGCATTGATAACTTTTCGGTCGAGAAGCTTGAAGTCGGAGGTGTCCGCCATGTCAATTCCCGAAGCCGATGCAATCAGCTTATAGAACAGCTTCGAGAAGGCTTTGTAGATGCCGCTTTCCTTGCCCCGGGAGGATTTCTTCCCCTCGACAACCTCGGCACCGTTCTGCCACATCTTATACATCTCGGGGATGACCTTCGGCGGGTGCTGTAAATCGCAGTCGATAACGACGGCACAGTCGCCCTTCGCCGCTTCAAGTCCAGCCCAGATGGCGCTTTCCTTGCCGAAATTGCGGGAGAACCGAAGCCCCGAAACCCTCGGGTCCTTTTCGTGAGCGAGAACAATTTCCCGCCATGTGTTATCTTTTGATCCGTCGTCCGGGAAAATGAGCTCGAAGTCGATGCCGCTCCCGTCAAGAACCTGAGAAATAACTTCGGCGGTGTTCCGGATATTTTGCTCCTCATTATAAGAGGGGATTATGACTGAGAGCATGACGCACTTCCTTTCAGCTCTTATTTTCCGTAAAATTCTTCGGCTTTTCTTCTCTGCTCTTCCGGCAGGATTGAAATGTCCGGTCGCTTGCAGGTGCTGAAGACGTCGCCGCTCGGTTGCTCAGACATGTATTTATTTGTGGCTTCGAGTATCGCCGTAATTTCGTCGTTCTGAAGCCTTTTAAGATAGTCATGTGGGTCCTTGAGGGGCTTCTCGAGGACGATTCCCCCTCCGGGGTAGCTCCATGTGGCGTGTGTGTCCGAGCCGCCCGACGTCGGAAGGTTGTAAGCCTCGGCATACATCCTTGCGCGCCTGTCGAATTCGGGGTCGCGGTGCGAAGCGTTGACCGCCTCAACTCCGTCAACCTTTCGCGGGAAGAGCCTTATCGTGTCGAGATACCCCGCTTCCCTGAACGGGTGAGCGTGAACGACGAAACCGCCGCAGGAGTGAACCAAATCGCAGTAAGCCGGAAGCTCCATATTGTCAAGCTCCGGGTGGTCGAGTAGAAACTGCTTGTCGAGCCCATAGGTCAGAAGTTCCGTCCCTCTGTAGGCGTATTCCCAGCCGAAGAAGACCTGAAGCCCGATTTCGTCGCCTTTTTTCTTTGCGTCTTCATAGCCCTGGCAGAAGAGATGAATCTTCACGTCCCAAGGCAGACGCCTGTCGACGGCGGTGTTGCCGCCGAAGAAGTGGTCGGTGACGAACATTCCCGTATATCCGCATCTTTTCAGATTCTCCGCCTGCTCGGCACCGCTACAGCAAGCGCAAAGCGAGCCCTGAGAGGTGTGGAGATGCGTTTCGTATTTGTATAATTCCATTTTTGCACCCCAACGTTCAATAATAACGCATTATATTATATCCTCTATTTCGCATAAAGTCAATAATCGCATTGTGCAAACGGGTTTTGAAAAAATTTAAAAAAGTGCTTGACATTTGCGACGAGATAAGTTATTATAGTTGAAAAGGCGTTGACGGGAACAAAGCCATCCTCTCCGTTATAAGAGAGCCGCCGGTCGGTGAAAGGCGGTAACGGGTCTTTGGTATAACTCATCCCTGAGCTTTCGGCTGAAAGGCAACGAGTAGGTTTGAACGGGTGCTCCCGTTAAAGGGCGGTCGCGTTGGTTGACGCGAAATGAGGTGGAATCGGTTTCTTGCGAAATCGAGTCAAAAAGAGTGGTACCGCGGAGAATACTATAACTTCGTCTCTTTTATCCTACACAGTAGCACGAGCCGAAAAGGCAAAGCTGTTTTGGGTGAAAGATTTTTTTATACCCAAACGCAGGAAGGAGTTTTATGAAGGGATACGAAAAGTACATCCGGCAGTATTTTCTGCCGAAGAACATGACAAACGACTGGATCAATAAGGAATACGTCGACAAGGCGCCGGTGTGGTGCAGTGTTGACCTAAGAGACGGCAATCAGGCGCTGGTCGTTCCGATGAGCCTTGAGGAGAAGCTTGAATTCTTCGACCTTCTTGTGAAGATAGGCTTCAAGGAAATCGAAATCGGTTTCCCTGCCGCAAGCGAGACGGAATATGAGCTCTGCCGTGCTCTTATCGAGAACAATCTCATTCCCGACGACGTTACGATTCAGGTTCTTACCCAGTCACGTGAGCACATCATCAAGAAGACCTTCGAAGCTATCGACGGCGCCAAGAACGCCATAGTGCATCTTTACAATTCGGTTTCGGTAGCCCAGAGAGAACAGGTCTTCAAGAAGAGCAAAGAAGAAATAAAAGAGATTGCCGTTTCGGGCGCAAAGCTCTGCCTTGAATACAAGGAAAAGATGAGCGGCAACATCATGTTCGAATATTCCCCCGAAAGCTTCACGGGTGCCGAGCCGGAATTCTCGCTCGAGGTCTGCAACGCAGTCTCCGAGGTCTGGAAGCCTTCACCTACGAATAAAGTCATCTATAATTTCCCCGTGACGGTTTCGCACTCGATGCCGCATATCTATGCGAGCCAGATTGAATACATGTGCAAAAATCTCAACTATAGAGATAATATAGTGGTTTCTCTTCACCCGCATAACGACCGTGGTTGTGCCATCGCAGACAGCGAGATGGGACTCCTTGCGGGAGCCGACAGAATCGAAGGCACGCTCTTCGGCAACGGCGAGAGAACCGGCAACGTCGACATCATCACCTTGGCACTCAATATGTACTCCCAGGGCGTCGACCCGGAGCTCGATTTCTCCGACCTCCCTGCAATCACCGAGGTCTATGAGAGAGTAACGAGAATGCACGTCTACGAAAGACAGCCCTATTCGGGACAGCTCGTATTTGCGGCGTTCAGCGGCTCGCATCAGGACGCTATTGCGAAGGGCATGAAGTACCGCGAAGAGCACAACTGCGGAGTATGGACGGTTCCTTACCTCCCGATTGATCCGACCGATGTCGGCAGGGTCTACGAGGCAGACGTCATCAGAATCAATTCCCAGTCGGGCGGCGGCGGAATCGGATATGTACTCGAGACAAGATACTCCCACATATTGCCTCCCAAGATGCGTGCGGCGTTTGCTTATCACGTCAAGAGCATTTCCACCCATGCACATAAGGAACTCCAGCCCGACGAGGTTTACGATATCTTTAAGAGTGACTTTGTCAATATCGAGACTCACTTAAAAGTCCCCGAAGCTCACTTCAAGCAGGAACCGAACGGCATAACCGCAACGGTGACCATTGAATATAACGGTGAGACACGGATTGAAACCGCATTCGGCAACGGACGGCTCGATGCCGTCAGCAACGCAATCAAGAACGCCGTCGGAAACATCTATATACTCGATACATACACCGAGCACGCACTCGAGGTGAGCTCGAACGCCAAGGCGGCTTCCTATGTCGGAATCAAGGACGCAGAAGGCAAGCTCGAATGGGGTGCCGGAATCGACAGCGACATCATCGTTTCGTCGATATATGCCTTGGTCAGTGCAGTGAACAGGCTTCTTGACCATTCTGAGAACTAAAGGAGGAATTTACATATATGAAAATGACAGGAGCGCAGATTGTAATAGAAACCCTGATTGAGCAGGGCGTAACCGATGTATTCGGCTACCCGGGCGGACAGGTACTCAATATCTACGACGCCATTTATGATGCTCAGGGCAGAATAAATCATATCCTTACCGCTCATGAGCAGGGCGCATCCCATGCCGCCGACGGCTATTCAAGAGCCACCGGAAAGGTCGGAGTTGTAATCGCCACCTCGGGACCGGGCGCCACGAACCTTGTAACAGGTATCGCGACGGCTATGCTCGACTCTGTTCCGATGGTCGCAATCACAGGTAACGTGCCCCAGAGCCTTATCGGCAGGGACAGCTTCCAGGAGATCGACATCACCGGCATAACCCTCCCTATTACAAAGCATAATTTCTTCGTCCATAACGTAAATCAGCTCGCAGACCAGATTCGCCTTGCATTCAAGATTGCAAAGTCGGGTCGACCGGGACCGGTTCTCATAGATATCCCGAAGGACATCCAGACGGCTGTTGCGGACTATGAGCCCCAGCCGATTGTTGAGAAGTTCCCGAACCCCGCACCCAATGATGAGGACATCGAGGCGGCTATCAAGCTTATAAACACAAAGTCCCGCCCGTATATCCACATCGGCGGCGGTGTCATCGGCTCGAAGACCTACGACCTGGTTCGTGAACTTGCCGAGAAGATTGACGCAGTCATCGGATGCTCGCTGATGGGTCTTGCCGCAATCCCGACGGACTATGAAAGATTCCTCGGAATGCAGGGCATGCACGGGCACTATGCTTCTTCTGTCGCCAGTAACGACGCCGACGTAATAATCGCAATCGGCACACGTTTCAGCGACAGAGCGACCGGCGATAAGTCTCGATTCGCAAAAGGCGCGTCGATTATCCATATCGACCTCGACTTTGCGGAAATCAACAAGAACATTCCCGCCAACGTCGGCGTCTGCGGAGATATCTCGATTTCACTCCGAAAGATTATCGACGGAGTTGAACAGAGGAAGAACCCCGACTGGATGGCACACATCAAGGAGCTCAAGCGCCTTGAGAAATCCTATATGCCGGAGGATAAGGGCTTGACGCCTCACGTCGTCATGGAGACCATAAACGAAATCAAGGATGCCGACACCATCGTCGCAACCGACGTCGGTCAGCACCAGATGTGGGCTTGCCAGTACATCAACTTCCAGAAGCCCCGTAAGATTGTATCGAGCGGCGGCTTGGGAACGATGGGCTTCGGAATGGGAGCCGCAATCGGCGCATGCGTCGGAACCGGCAACAAGACAGTCTTAATCACCGGCGACGGAAGCTTCGGAATGAATCTGAACGAGCTTTGCACGGCGGTCAATACTCACGTTTCGCTCACGATAGTTCTTATGAACAACGGCACTCTCGGAATGGTTCGCCAGTGGCAGACACTCTTCTATAATCACCACTACTCGAACACCACTCTTAACCGCCAGACCGACTTTGTAAAGCTTGCAGAGGCGTTCGGAGCGAAGGGCGTTATGTGCGACACACCCGAGAAATTCCGTAAGGAGTTCCGGAAGGCATACGACAGTGACTGCGTAACGCTTATCGACTGCAGAATTGACATGGACGAGTCCGTTCTTCCCATGCTTCCTCCCGGAGGAGCAATCGAAGACATCATAGTTGAAGCCAAGGCAAAGGGGGAGTAATCGTGGCAAAGGAATCAAGATTTGTTATAGCGGTATATGTTGAAAACAAGTTCGGCGTTCTCTCAAGAGTCACGAGCATGTTCACCCGCAGGGGCTTCAATATCGACTCACTGACCGTAGGCGTCACCGAGTCCCCGGAATACTCCCGTATAACCATCACCATGAGCGGCGACGGCTATGCAAGAGACCAGATGATTAATCAGCTTCGTAAGCTCTTTAATGTCAAGAAGGTCGAGTATATCGAGGATTCGAAGGCACTTCAGCGTGAGCTGATGCTCGTAAAGGTCCGCAACGACCCCGAGAACCACCAGAGACTTCTCTCGGCTCTCGACATATTCAAGGCAAAGATTGTCGACTATTCCGTCGATACCCTCAGCATCGAGGTTACGGGAACCACCGACAAGCTTGACGCATTCATCGAAATGGTAAGAGAACTCGGCATCGTCGAGCTCTGCCGCACCGGTGTTGTAGCACTTCAGAAGGGCTCATCAAACATGCTCGAAGGGCTTAACCCGGACGAATTTATCTGACCCAAATGGCAAATAAAAATATAGCTATCTAAGGAGACAAAAATCATGGAAAACAGAATCTTTTATCAGCAGGACTGCGACCTTTCTCGCTTGAACGGCAAGACAGTCGCCATCATCGGCTACGGCTCACAGGGACATGCTCACGCCCTCAACCTTCACGACAGTGGAGTTGACGTTATCGTAGGTCTCTATGAGGGTTCGAAGTCTTGGGCAAAGGCAGAAGCCGCAGGCTTGAAGGTCATGACCTCTGCGGAGGCTGCAAAGAATGCGGACATCATCATGATTCTTATCAACGATGAGTTGCAGGCTAAGCTCTATAAGGAGAGCATTGAGCCGAACCTCACCGCCGGCAAGACCCTCGCATTCGCTCACGGCTTCAACATCCACTTTGGCTGCATCAAGCCCCCGAAGGATGTCAACGTCATCATGATTGCACCAAAGGGACCCGGACATACCGTAAGAAGCGAATATCAGGCAGGTAAGGGCGTTCCTTGTCTCATCGCTGTTGAGCAGGACGCTACAGGCGACGCTCTCGACATCGGTCTTGCTTATGCCCTCGGTATCGGCGGCGCAAGAGCAGGCGTTCTTGAGACCACATTCAGAACCGAGACCGAAACCGACCTCTTCGGCGAGCAGGCTGTTCTTTGCGGCGGCGTTTGCGCTTTGATGCAGGCAGGTTTTGAGACCCTCTGCGAAGCAGGCTACGACCCGAGAAACGCATACTTCGAGTGCATCCACGAGATGAAGCTCATCGTTGACCTCATCTATCAGAGCGGCTTCGAGGGAATGAGATACTCCATTTCCAACACCGCTGAGTATGGCGACTATGTAACCGGTCCTAAGCTCATCACAGAAGAGACCAAGAAGACCATGAAGAAGATTCTTTCCGACATTCAGGACGGCACATTCGCCAAGGAGTTCCTCCTCGACATGTCCGACGCTGGCGGTCAGGTTCACTTCAACGCTATGAGAAAGAAAGCCAAGGAGCATCCTTCCGAAATCGTCGGCAGAGAAATCCGCAAGCTCTACAGTTGGAGCGACGAGGACAAGCTCATCAACAACTGATTTTCGGTTAAAATTTCTGACGGCTCCATTGCTCTCAAGGGAGCAGTGGGGTCGCCTCTATATTTATGATACAAGGAGATTCACCTATGGTTAAAGATAGAATTGTGGACGGCTTTGAGAATGCACCTCACCGCTCCCTTTATAACGCTCTGGGACTCACCGAGGAGGAATTAAATCGCCCTCTTATCGGTATAGTAAGCTCCTATAATGAAATTGTCCCGGGGCATATGAATTTGGATAAGATTACGGAAGCCGTCAAGATTGGCGTTGCAATGGCAGGAGGAACCCCGATTGTATTCCCCGCAATCGCAGTCTGCGACGGTATTGCGATGGGTCACGAGGGCATGAAGTACTCCCTCGTAACAAGAGATCTCATCACCGATTCGACCGAAGCTATGGTCAAGGCTCACGGCTTTGACGGACTCGTCATGATCCCTAACTGCGACAAGAACGTCCCCGGACTTCTCATGGCGGCGGCAAGACTTAACCTGCCGACTATTTTCGTTTCGGGCGGACCTATGCTCGCCGGTCACGTAGACGGTCACAAGACCAGCCTCTCAAGCATGTTCGAGGCGGTAGGAGCATATTCGGCAGGAAAAATGTCCGCAGAAAAGCTCCGTGAATACGAAATGAAGGCATGCCCTTCATGCGGCTCATGCTCCGGCATGTACACCGCAAACTCTATGAACTGCCTGACCGAGGTTATGGGCATGGGACTTAGAGGCAACGGCACAATCCCTGCGGCATATTCGGCAAGAATCGACCTTGCAAAGAGAGCCGGTATGCAGGTTATGGAGTTAGTCAGAAAGAATATCCGTGCAAGAGATATCATGACCAAGGAAGCTATCTATAACGCACTCACCGCCGACATGGCGCTCGGATGCTCCACCAACTCGATGCTCCACCTTCCGGCAATCGCCAACGAGTGCGACGTTGAATTCAATCTCCCTCTCGTAAACGAGATAAGCGAGAGAACCCCGAACCTCTGCCATCTGGCGCCGGCGGGACCGACCTATATGGAAGACCTGAACGAGGCGGGCGGCGTCTATGCCGTCCTCAAGGAGCTCGCAAAGAAGAATTTAATCACCACCGACGTCATGACCTGCACGGGCAAGACTTTGGGTGAAAATATAGCAGATGTCGAGAATCTCGACAACACGGTTATCCGTGACATAGATAACCCCTACAGCCAGACCGGAGGAATCGCAGTTCTCTTCGGCAACGTTGCCGAAAACGGCTGTGTCGTCAAGAGAAGTGCAGTTGCCCCCGAAATGCTCGTCCATCGCGGACCCGCAAGAGTCTTCAACAGTGAGGAAGAGTGCATTAGTGTAATCTATGCCGGCGGCATCAAGCCGGGAGACGTTGTAGTCATCCGTTATGAGGGACCTGCAGGCGGACCCGGCATGAGAGAAATGCTTTCTCCGACTTCGGCTATAGCCGGTGCCGGTCTCGATAAGGAAGTCGCCCTCATCACTGACGGACGCTTCTCGGGAGCTACCAGAGGCGCCGCAATCGGTCACGTTTCGCCCGAGGCGGCAAACGGCGGCACTATCGCCTATATTCACGAAGGCGACATGATTTCTATAAACATCCCTGAGCACAAGATTCATCTCGAAGTAAGTGATGAAGAGCTCAAGGAGAGACGCAAGACCGACGTCTTGAAGACAAATGATAACCTGAGCGGATACTTGAAGAGATACGCTAAGATGGTTTCATCCGCCGACAAGGGCGCGATTATCAACATAAAGTAACAGGAGGATAGGACTACATGGGAATGACACTCTCACAAAAAATTCTTGCCGCACACTGTGGCAAAGATAAATTAGAAGCGGGTCAGCTCGTCCTGTGCAATTTAGACCGGGTTCACGGCAACGACGTCACCTGCCCGCCTGCAATAAGAGAATTCAACAAGATGGGGCTCGACAATGTCTTTGATAAAGATAAAGTGACGATGGTCATGGACCACTTCGTTCCGAACAAGGACATCAAGGCGGCGGAGCAGTGCAAGATATGCCGTGATTTCTGCAATGAGCACGCCATGGACGGCTTCTATGACGTCGGAAAGATGGGAATTGAGCATGCGCTTCTACCCGAAAGTGGTCTCGTGGTCAGTGGCGACGTCACCATCGGCGCCGACTCCCACACCTGCACCTATGGCGCCCTCGGAGCATTCTCGACCGGTGTCGGCTCGACCGACATGGCTTTCGGAATGGCGACCGGCAAGGCTTGGTTCAAGGTCCCTTCCGCTATCAAGTTTGAATTGACCGGGGAGCTTTCCCCGTGCGTCAGCGGCAAGGACGTAATCCTTCACATCATCGGCATGATTGGCGTTGACGGAGCGCTCTACCGCTCGATGGAATTCACGGGCGAAGGAGCACACAACCTCTCGATGAGCGACCGCTTCACCATTTGCAACATGGCAATCGAAGCCGGTGCCAAGAACGGCATCTTTGAGGTCGATGACAAGACCCTCGAATACGAGAAGAAGCACGCACAGCGTGAGCCGAAAATCTTCCATGCCGACCCCGACGCCGAGTATGACGAGGTAATCAAGATTGACCTGTCCGAGATAAAGCCGACGGTCGCGTTCCCGCATCTGCCGGAAAACACCCACACCGTCGACGAAATCGGCGAAGTGAAGATTGACCAGGTCGTCATCGGCTCCTGCACCAACGGTCTCTATGACGACATCAAAGTCGCTTGGGAGATTATCAAGGGGCATAAAGTCGCAGACGGCTTGAGAGTTATCATCATTCCGGCAACCCAGAAAGTTTACTTAAGATGCCTCGAAGAGGGCTTCATCAAGGACTTCATCGAAGCCGGTTGTATCGTTTCAACTCCGACCTGCGGACCGTGTCTCGGCGGATATATGGGAGTTTTAGCCCACGGCGAGAGATGCGTTTCCACGACTAACAGAAACTTCGTCGGAAGAATGGGCGATCCCACTTCCGAAGTATACCTTGCAAGCCCCGCAACCGCGGCGGTAAGCGCATTGACAGGCAGGATTACTGACCCGAGGGAGGCGATAGCATGATTAATACCGGAAGCGTCATCAAGTACGGAAACAACGTCGACACCGACGTCATCATCCCTGCAAGATACTTAAATTCCAGTGAACCCGAATTCCTGGCGGCTCACTGCATGGAGGACCTTGACAGCCATTTCCACGAAAAAGTAAAGCCCGGAGACATCATAGTTGCCGGCGAGAACTTCGGCTGCGGCTCTTCGCGTGAGCATGCACCTGCGGCAATCAAGGCGAGCGGCATCTCGGTCGTAATCGCCAAGAGCTTCGCCCGAATCTTCTATCGCAACTCGATAAACATCGGTCTTGCGATAGTCGAGTGCCCGACTGCGGCTGAAGAAATCGCTGACGGCGATGAGGTTTCCGTCAATCTCTCGACCGGTGTCATCACGGACAAGACCACCGGCAAGGAGTATCAGGCTGAGCCCTTCCCGGAGTTTATCCAGAATATTATTTCTGCCGGAGGACTGGTTGAGGCAGTAAAGAAAGGCGTAATTGGGTGATATCTATGACATATAATATAGCTCTTCTAAGAGGCGACGGAATCGGTCCCGAGATTGTCGATAGCGCGGTAAGAGTGCTTGAAGAAGTCGGCAAGAAGTTCGGGCATGAATTCAAGTTTACGCCTTACCTTATCGGCGGTGCGGCTATTGACGAGTGCGGCGAGCCCTTGCCGAAAGAGACCGTTGACGGATGCCTCGCTTCCGACAGCGTGCTTCTTGGAGCAGTAGGCGGTCCCAAGTGGGACAACCTCTCGGGCGAAAAGCGACCCGAAAAGGCACTCCTCGGAATCCGTGCGGCTTTGGGACTCTTCACAAATCTTCGCCCTGCAAAGCTCTATCCCGCTCTCAAGGGCGACTGCCCTCTTAGAGAAGACATCGCTTCCGGCGGCTTCGACATCATGATTGTCAGAGAACTCACCGGCGGAATCTACTTCGGCGACAGGGGATACAGAACCGGCAAATACGGCGAAGAAGCCTTCGATACCGAGTGCTATTCCCGCTTTGAAATCGAGAGAATTTCCCGTGTCGCATTCGAGACGGCTCAGAAGCGCAAGGGCAAAGTCACCAGCATCGACAAGGCAAACGTCCTTGAGACTTCACGCCTCTGGAGAAAAACGATTCACGAGATAGAAAAAGAGTACGACGGCGTCACCTGCACCGACATGCTCGTCGACAATGCGGCTATGCAGTTAGTCAGAAATCCCTCGCAGTTCGATGTTATCGTTACTTCGAACATGTTCGGCGACATTCTCTCGGATGAGGCTTCACAGCTCACCGGCTCAATCGGCATGCTTCCGTCTGCTTCTCTCGGCGACAACACAAGAGGCATGTATGAGCCGATTCACGGCTCCGCCCCCGACATTGCGGGAAAGGGAATTGCCAACCCGATTGCGACGATTCTGTCTGCGGCTATGATGCTCAGATACTCGTTCTCACTTATGGACGAGGCGGATTGCATCGAGGCGGCAGTAGATAAAGTCCTCAACGACGGCTTGAGAACAGCCGATATTGTTGGCGAGACCGGCGCAAAGCCCCTTTCGACCACCGAAATGACCGACGCGATTATCGCAAGGCTTTGAAACTTAGGAAGTGACTGAAAATGTGCGATTCAGGCGAGCTTTTATGTAAACTCGATTCAATAGTTCTTTTCAGAGGCGTGACGAATGGCGAGGTTTTATCCTCGCTTCGCCGTCTCCTCGGAAGCCCCGAAGGGGAGAATAGAATTGCTCTATACGCCGATTTCGTAAGCGAGCTTTTCAAGCACGGCTACGACTTCGGCAATTACCTTATGGATGCCGTCTCGGAGGACGAGAACGACTATATCAAACTTCGTTCCGAAAATCTCGAAATCCCCGCAGTTCTCGCAAACTGCGCCAAGGAAGAGCTTAAGATTTTCGGCGAGCTTTCCGAAATCACTTCGGATTCTCTCAAAGAATTTACAGGCTATTCGGGATACTTGCCCGATTTCGAAACGACAAAGTTTGATTTCGTAACTGAATACGAAAGAAGAGCCATGAACGTCGGCTCTACGGGATATGGAATCTATGCCAAGAACGTCATGTTCCGAGTCGTTGATGGCGAGATTACGCCTCTGAGGTCTCCCGACAAGACGAAGCTTTCGCACCTCATCGGCTATGAGAGCCAGCGCGAACAGCTCATCGGGAATACTCTTGCGTTCCTCGAGAATCGTCCCTGCGCCAACACGCTTCTCTATGGCGACGCCGGCACCGGCAAGTCCTCGAGCGTCAAGGCGGTTGCGAACTACTTCGCACCTAAAGGACTCCGGCTTATCGAGGTAAGAAAGGAACAGCTCCGGGATATTCCTCACGTCATGGAGTCGGTCAGGGACAATCCTCTCAAGTTCATAATCTTCATCGACGACCTGTCCTTCAATTCTGACGACGACAATTTCAGCGCACTCAAGGCGATCCTCGAGGGCTCGGCTTCCGTCCAGTCGCCAAACACGGTTATTTACGTCACGAGCAACCGTCGGCACCTCGTAAAAGAGAGCTTCTCCGACCGTGACGGCGACGACGTCCACAGAGGCGACACCATGCAGGAGCAGATTTCCATGTCCGAGCGTTTCGGGCTTGTAATCCTCTTCACAAAGCCCTCGAAGCAGGGATATCTCGAGATTGTTAAGGGCTTGTTTGAGGAAATGAAGCTCGAATGGTCCGACGAGGTCGAAACCAAGGCGTGCGCATTCGCACTTCGAAAAGGCGGGTTCACCCCAAGAGCCGCAGAGCAGTTTGTAGACCAGTGTGCCGCCCAACAAATGAAAATTGAAAGCGAATTGTGAATCTTTGAAAAAGACACTTGAACGAGGCGGGATATTCTGTTATACTTATAGTGTCTGTGACCGTGATTGCAATCACATGATAGTCTATATAGTTGTTGGAGAACCATGTTTGAATTTTTAGTATGTGCGCTTGCAGGGATTGGGGCAGGCGTAGCCACCGGATTTGCGGGGCTGTCGGCGGCGGTTTATATCTCGCCGATACTTGTAACCTTTTTGGGAATACCCTCCTATGAGGCGATAGGAATAGCACTTGCTTCGGATGTCTTGGCATCAGGGGCAAGCTCTTTGACATATTACCGCCACGGGAATATCGACATAAAGAGGTGCATTCCGCTCCTTGCTTCCGTAATAAGCTTTACCATCATCGGAAGCATCATCGGCTTCTTCGTCTCGTCAACCGACATCGGCGACACCGCCATGACCTATTGGGCGGTAATAATCTCCCTCGGGCTCGGCTTCTGGTTCATGATTAAGCCGGTAGACGGCAACCGTGGACATGTCTTTTCGGAGAAGACGAGAACTATATTCGCCGTTCTCTTGGAAGCATACACCGGCTTCCTCTGCGGATTTCAGGGCACCGGCGGCGGGATGATGATGCTCTTTATCCTGACGATGGTTATGGGCTATGCCTTGAAGACTGCCGTCGGGACAAGCGTATTCATAATGACCTTCACCGCCTTTATCGGAGCCGTTTCGCACTTCGCAATCAACGGCATGCCCGATCTCAGGAGGCTTGCAATCTGCGTTGTGTTCACTCTGATTGCGGCTCAGATTTCGGCAAGCCTGGCGAACAAGATAAAAGTGTCAAGCTGTAACCTTATAATAGGGGGCTTACTCGCGGTTTCGGGAGTGATAATGCTTCTTATCAACCTTCAAAATTCGGGATTTGCGGACTTTGACACAAAGGACCTGATTCTCATAGGCGTTGGAGCTGTTTTCGTCATACTTCTGATACTTATATTTGAAATAAGACAACTGAACAAGAAAAACGGAAAAGAGTGATTCAAGTGGCAACCGGCGTAACGACAGACAAGAAAAAATCTTCAAGATTCAAAATCAAGAGGAACCTTCTGCACAGATTCGTCTGGACTTTCCTGTGGGTTCTGGCACAGCCGTATATGCTGATAAGGTACGGCTTTAAGACCAAGCATCTCAACCTTAAGGAGCCCTGCCTTGTCGTTGCGAACCACCTGACCGAAATCGACATGATTATGGTCGGTTGCGCTTTTCCGCACCAGATGTATATCGTAGGCGGCGAGCACATCACCACCCGAAAGAACTATCTGATGCTCGATTTCTTCTTCCATCCATTGCCCATGTACAAGGGCGACGCCGACACGGCATCCGTCAAGGAGATTATAAGATACTTAAGGAACGGGCACAGCATCCTTCTTTTTGCGGAGGGAAGCCGTTCCTTTAACGGCGAGACCGAAAAGCTCCCCGACAGCATAGGAAAGCTCTGCAAGTCCGGCAAGTGCGGGCTCGTTACATACCACATCGGAGGCGGCTATTTTGCCGAACCGAGATGGGCTTATACCGTCCGCAAGGGCAAGCTCTGGGGAGAGATAAAAACTCACCTCACAGCCGAAGAGGTTTCCGGGATGACTCCCGCCGAAATTACCGAGGTCATCAACCGCGACATCCACGAAAACGCCTATGAAACCCAGCGCAAGGAAATGAACAAGTACACCGGCGAGCGTCTTGCGGAAGGACTCGAGAATTATCTCGTCATCTGCCCGAAGTGCGGCGAATATAATTCGCTTGAAACCTCCGGCGACGAATTCAGGTGCCTGAACTGTGGGCTTCATGGCAAGTATAACGAGTACGGCTTCCTTGAAGGCGAAGACCTGCCCTTTGACAGCGTCTATGACTGGGGCAAGTGGGTTGAGAATAAACTGAAAGATGATTTGTCAGGAAAGAGCCCCGACGAGCTCTTGTTCACGGACAGTGACATAAAGTTCTATGAAATCGCCCCGAACCACGAGAGAATAACCCTTCCCGAAACGGAAGTAAGCGGCTATATCGACCGTCTCGAAATCGGCGATTGCAAATTCGACTTCGCCGAAATGAGCGGCATGGATATGCTATATTACGGCAAGACGCTTCTATTTACGCATCAGGGTCGCCACTTCGGCATCACCGGCGAGAAGTTCCACGCAGTCCGGTATAAATGGACATATGATAAGTTTTTAAAAACCGAATAGTAAGAGAACCGCAGGGTTGAAAGCCTTGCGGTTATTTTATACTTGTATTTTATACTCACCGAGCGGCAACTTGCATAAATTCTTGTGAAAACAGACTTGACAATTTGGAGATTTTACAATATCATTATAGGTACAATAACTTGAGGTGATACTATGAAACACTTTAAACTGATATTAACTATAGCTCTTTGTGCCGTTCTGGCGGTGACAGCACTTTGCGGTTGCGGGGACAGCTCCAAGGAGTTCGACTACTCCGCCTATGGCATTCAGGTAAGCGAGATTGAAGGGCTCGATGATGATTTCATCTTTGGCGTCGACCTGTCCTCGATTATCGAGGTTGAAAACGCCGGCGGAAAGTTCTATGATGAAGACGGCAACGAGACGGACATCTTCGAGCTTCTGGCAGATTACGGCGTCAACTACGTCAGAATCCGTCTCTGGAACGACCCCTATGACGAGGATGGCAACAGCTTCGGCGGCGGAGGAAACGACCTCGAGACCGACATCGAAATCGCCAAGCGTGCGGTCGCGGCGGGAATGAAGGTCTGCCTCGACTTCCACTACAGCGACTTCTGGGCTGACCCTTCAAAGCAGACTCTTCCACGCGAGTGGGAGGGCTATACAAACGAAGAGCTGAGACAAGTCGTCTATGATTATACCTACAGCGCCCTTGAGGCTTTCGAGGAGGCGGGATGCCTGCCGTCGATGGTTCAGACCGGCAACGAGGTCAACAACGGCATCATGTACCCGAACGGCAAGACGGCAACCTATCAGGCGATATACATGTCTGCGGCGATGTCGGCAGTCAAGGCGATTGACAGCGATATCTTAACTGTCGTCCACCTCGCCGAGGGCGCAACCTATTCGACGATTTCCGGCAAGCTTGATGAGCTCATCACCGCCGGAGTCGAGTTCGACGTTATAGGTCTTTCGTACTACTCCTACTGGCACGGTTCGATGGCAGACTTCCAGGACTGCGTTGAGAAGTTAGCCGAAAAGTATGACCAGAAAATCTGCGTAATGGAGTACTCCTACGGCTACGGCGACGACTCGAACGAATACACCGGAAACATATTCAGCTCGGCTCTTGAGGAAGCCGGCGGCTACAAGGCTACCGTTCAGGGTCAGGCTTCGTATATCCACGACGTGAACGAGGTAATAGCCTCGGTCGACACCGGCATCGGCTCGTTCTATTGGGAACCGGCATGGCTTCCGCTTGCGGGGACGTCCTGGGCTTCGGAATATGCTCACGACTACCTCGTCTCGCAGGGCGACGGCGGAGGAGAGGGAACAGTCTCATGGGCAAATCAGGCGCTGTTCGATTTTGACGGCAATCCTCTTGACAGCCTGAACGCCTTCAAACTGATGCGCGATTCGGGCACAGCCGAGGAAAATATCTTAGAAATCAACACCGAAATCAGCTGTATGGTCGACCTGTCCTCTTCGGAAGAAATTGCTCTCCCCGAGACGGTTACGGCTCTCACGGATTTAGACCGCTGGGTTGAGCTTGAAATCACATGGAACGAGGACGAGCTTGCGGCAATCGACGGCGAAGGGGAATATATCATTACGGGAACAGTCACCTGCGGCGGAGTCGATTACGACATCACCGCCGACGTTCTGACATACTACGACTACCTCAAGAACGGAAGCTTTGACGACGACACCGTCACCGGCGACGTCAAGGACTTCTCGACCATTACAGCATGGGACATGACCGGCACCGACAACTCTTATCGAATTGAGTCGAAGAACGCACGCTCGGGTAGCAACAACCTCAACATCTGGTGCTCGTCTGCTTTCGAAAACACCCTCAGTCAGGACATTTATAACCTCACTGCGGGGACATACGTCTTCTCGGTCTATGCAAGAAGTGCGATGGAGAACTATCTCTATCCCGAGTGCACGCTTTACGTAACCGTCGGTGACGAAACCTACGAGGCGGAAATCACATGGGGCAATACATGGAGCGATTGGGCTCAGACGACAGTCGAGTTTACCGTCACCGAGACCACCGACATCACCGTCGGAATCAAGTCGACCGGTGCGGCGGCGACATGGGCTCACTTCGACGACTTCGCACTTGCAAGGAAGGACTAAATCATGAGTAAGTATGAAATAGGCATGGACATCTCAACGCTTTACGATTTGGAATCGGAGGGCAAGAAGTTTTACGATAACGGCAGAGAAGGCGATTTAATCGCTATCTTGAGCGACTACGGCGTCAATTCTGTGAGACTTCGTCTCTGGCACAATCCCTTTGACGAAAACGGCGAGACCTACGGCGCGGGAACCTGCGACCTGCCGAGGGTTACGGCTCTTGCGAAGCGTGTGAAAGCCGCAGGGATGAGCTTCCTCCTTGACATCCACTACAGCGATTTCTGGTGCGACCCTTCGAAGCAGACAATTCCAAAGGCTTGGAAGAATCTCGGATTTGAAAAGCTCAAAGCCGCCGTTCACGATTACACCGTGGAGGTTATCGCACACCTGAAAGCAAATGGCTGTGAGCCGGACATGGTTCAGGTTGGCAATGAAATCACCGGCGGAATGCTCTGGGAATACGGTCGGCTCACATGGAACGAAGAGAAGGGTTGCCACGACGGCTATGACAACCTCTGCGAGCTCTTAAAAGCAGGGGTAAGCGGCGTCAGGAGCGAGACGAATGCAAAAGTTGTCATCCATCTCGAACGGAGCTTCGACAACCCGAGGTATCGTGAGTTCTTCGACAATCTGGTCTCGCATGGCGTCGACTTCGACGCAATCGGCTTCAGCTATTACCCATACTGGCACCACGGCTTTGACGAGCTCGTCGCCAACATGAATGACATGGCGGAGCGCTACAATAAAGAGCTCTATATCGCCGAGACGTCCTATGCCTTTACGCTTGAGCACTTCGACAAAACCGGCAAGGGTCAGCACCTCGTCGTCGACCACAGCTTCGTCCCGGAAGAGGGGCAAGGCCTCCCGTACCCGATAAGTGTTGATGGTCAGAAGCAGTTCATCCATAAACTTTTGGAGTTACTCCCCGAAGTGAAGAATTTCAAGGGCATCTACTACTGGGAGCCCGCATGGATTCCGAGCCCCAAGGGCACATGGGCGAGCGAAGGCGCGAGAAAATATATCCACGAGGAAGACAAAGCCGGCGGCAACGAATGGGCGAATCAGTGCCTGTTCGATTACGACGGCAACGTGCTTCCGGCGATGGGGGAGTTTAAAATTTTTTCGCAGTCAACCTGACGCAAACCCGCTTCCCAAGCCGATTTGTGCGATTAACATGTGGGATTTGTAAAAATTCTCAATAAAATTTCGTATTTTGTGTTGACATTTTCGTACAAAAGGTATAAAATAGGTTTGTGCAAAGTACATAAGTGCCCCGCTTAAAATTTGCACAACACTTGCGACTGTGGGGCATAAAATCAAAATACTCTTTCCAAGGAGGAAACTACCATGAAAACAAATTGGCGCAGAATTCTCGCTGTACTTCTTTCTGTCATGATGCTTCTTACCCTCGTTGCTTGCGGCGACAGCTCAACCGACGATTCAAGTAGCAACAACAGCAACAGCGACAATTCTGCAAACACCGACAATTCCGATGTCGATACCAGCTCGATCTCCATCACCGTTTGGTGCCCCGAGGCAGCAGTTGATCTGACAACTTCTCAGCTCGCGGCTTATAACGAAGCTAACGGCACTTCCATTCAGTTCACCGTAGAAGCAGTTGGTGAAGGCGAAGCCGCTACCAACATGATCACCGACGTTACCGCCGGCGCAGATATCTTCTTCTTCGCTCAGGATCAGCTCGCAAGACTTACTCAGGCAGGCGCTCTTACCGCTGTTTCAAGCTCTTTGGCTGACACCATCACTTCCGAGAACGACGCAGGCTCTGTAGCCGCCGCAACTGTAAGTGGCACTATCTATGCTTTCCCGCTCACTTCCGATAACGGCTACTTCGTATACTACGACAAGAGCGTTATCACCGACGAGTCCGTTCTCGAAGACCAGACCGCTCTTATCGAGGCTGTTTCTGCCGCAGGTAAGACCATCGCTTTTGAGCTCACTGACTCCGGTTGGTATGCAGCAGCCTACTTCTTCGCAACCGGTTGCGTATCCGACTGGTCAACCGATGACGACGGAACCTTCACCGGCTACACCGACACCTTCAATTCCGAAGCAGGCATTGCAGCTGTCAAGGGTATGGCTGAACTCGTCAACAGCTCAGTATTCGTAAACTCTTCTTCTGCCGCTTCCTTCTCAAGTGATGCCGCAGTAGTAGTTACCGGTACTTGGGATTACACCACCGCTTCTGAAGCTTTGGGCGACAACCTCGGTTGCACCGACCTCTGGAGCTTCACCGTTGACGGCGAAACCTATCACCTCGGTTCTTACTCAGGCAACAAGCTTCTTGGTGTAAAGCCTCAGACCGACGCTACCAAGGCTGCTTACTGCCAGTCAGTAGCTGCTTACCTCGCTAGCGAAGAATGCCAGCAGGAAAGATTCGACACCCTCGCTTGGGGTCCCTCTAACGTAACCGTTCAGGCAAGTGAAGCCGTTCAGGAGAACATCGCTCTTGCTGCTCTCGCTGCTCAGAGCGAATATGCAACTCCTCAGGGTCAGTATCCTAACGCTTGGTGGGATACCTCCAAGGCTGTCGGTGCTTCCGTTCAGGCTCTTGGCACCACTTCTCCCGCTGATTCCGACCTTCAGGCTATCCTCGACACCTACACCGCAGGTATTGAGAGCATTCTCTCGAGTGCTTCCACCACCGGCTGGGTTATCGTTGGTGACATGGATGTAAGCTGGAGCTGCACAGGCGGCGAGAACGGCGAATATGTCCTCACCGAGAACCAGGTTGAGTCCGACGATCCTTACGTTGGTATCTGGGAATATGACATCACCGTTACCGGCGAGTCCGGATTCAGAGTTGTTATGTACGGTGCTTGGGATGCAGGCGATTACGATGCTTCCGGTATCGGCTACACTCACCTCACCGAAGGTTCTGTAGGAACTGAGGGCGGAGACAACAATATCGTTGTTGATCCCGGTTCTTACCATGTAACCCTCGACACTACCGGCGATGCTCCCGCTATCACCGTTGTAGCTAACTGATTTTCAGGATAACTGAAAACCTAACTTAACATCAACCGAAGGGGGTTGGGGTTGTCCCCGACCTCCTTTTGTTTTTTAATTCCGAGGGGACTTCCGAACGGGGAATTTCCGTATGGAAAAGGGCAGCCCGCCTGATGTAAGGGTAATATCTATAGGAGGATAGAAATGGCTGACAAAATAACCGCAAAAGAACTGAAATATCTGCATTATAGCAAACCGATGAGACTGCTCTTTTCCATTTGGAACTTTATTGTTGACATTCCGAATAAGCTTTGGCACCTTATCTGCGCGATAGGCAGAGCGTTCAAAAACTTCGGGCTTGCCGTCGCCCATGAGTTTCAGGATATTTTCCTGACCTTCAAAAACGGCGACTGGAAAACAAGGATTTCATTTGTCGTTATGGGCTTCGGCTCGATAGCGAGGGGACAGGTAATGAGAGGAATACTATTCCTCTTGTTCGAGATCGTGTTTATAGTTTACATGGCTCTCTGGGGCGGAGCATGGATAGTTAAGCTTTCGCTCAGAAATCTTACCCCAACTACAACACAGATGGTTACGACCACCGTTGCCGGCATCGACATGGAGGTTGAAACCACCGTTTACGGCGACAATACTTTGCAGATTCTGATTTATGGAGTTCTCTCCATCGTCTTCATTCTCTGCTTCATCTATACTTGGAGACTTAATGTAAAACAGAACAGGGATGCTCAGGCAATACTCGCCAAGGGCAAGAAGCTCAAGTCCGGCAAGGACGACTTAAAGTCCTTGGTCGACGACCAGTTCTACAAGACTGTTCTGGCGCTTCCCGTTTTGGGTATCGTAATCTTCACGGTAATCCCGATTATCCTCATGATTATGATAGCCTTCACCAATTACGACTTTAACCACACTCCACCTGTGAATATGTTTGAGTGGGTAGGATGGACTAATTTCAACCAGCTCTTCACATGGGGCAACGGCACCTCCACCTTCTCGGCAACCTTCGGCGAGCTCCTCTCGTGGACACTCATCTGGGCGTTCTTCGCAACCTTCACTAACTACTTCTTGGGAATGCTCGTCGCAATGATGATCAATAAGAAGGGCATCAAGCTTAAGAAGCTCTGGAGAGGAATTCTGGTACTCACAATCGCAATTCCTCAGTTTATCTCGCTTCTCTATGTTTCGAAGATGTTCTCCGATGAAGGACTTGTCAACAGATTCCTTATCAACAATGGCATTGTCTCGACGGCAATCCCGTTCTGGACAGACCCGACGATGGCTCGAGTGATGGTAATCATCATAAACATCTGGGTCGGTGTTCCGTACCTGATGCTTATTACGACAGGTGTTCTTATGAATATCCCGTCCGACCTCTATGAGTCTGCAAGAATCGACGGTGCAAACCCCGTCCAGCAGTACTTCAAGATAACGCTCCCTTACATGTTCTTCGTAACCGGTCCGTATCTGCTGACGAGCTTTACAAGCAACATGAACAACTTCAACGTTATCTATCTCCTGACAGGTGGCGCTCCCTACACGCTTTCAGACAGCGCAGGCAAGACCGACCTTCTGATAACGTGGCTCTATCGACTGACCGTAACTAACAACGACTACAAGACAGCGGCAGTCATCGGTATTATGGTATTCGTAGTCGTGGCGGTAATTTCGCTTGTTGTATACAACGTCTTGCCGTCTATGAAGAACGAGGAGGACTTCCAGTAATGAAAAAGACATCAAGTATTCGCAGAAACCGAATAATGGGCAACACCGCCATCTACATAATCTTGATTGTTATGTCGATTGTCTGGTTGATACCCTTCGTATTCATACTTTTGCAGTCCTTCCGCTGTGAAAACACATGGCAGGTAGGATATGTCATCCCTCAGCAGTGGGGCTTCGACAATTACGTCAATCTGTTCACAGAAACATCCTTCCTTCAGTGGTATAAGAATACCCTCATCATCGCCTGCTTCAACGCTGTTTTGCAGACAATGATGGTCATGATGATGTCCTACGCTCTTTCGAGACTCCGCTTCAAGGGCAGAAAGTTCCTTATGAACGCAATGCTCGTCCTCGGAATGTTCCCGGGCTTCCTGACGATGATTATCCTTTACTACGTTCTGAAAGGCATGGGTCTTACTCAGAGTGGCGCAGTTCCCGGGCTTATCCTCGTTTACTTCGCTTCCTCAGGTATGGGCTACTACGTCTTCAAGGGCTTCCTTGACACGATTCCGAAGAGCCTCGATGAGGCGGCAAGAGTCGACGGTGCTACGAGGTTCCAGGTTATGCGCAAGGTCGTCCTTCCGCTTTCAAAGCCGATTGTTATATACACAGTCTTAACCGCCTTCATGGCACCCTGGGCTGACTACATCTTCGCTTCGTATATCGCGTTCGGCACGTCGAGCGGCTATAACGTAGCGGTCGGACTTTATTCGTGGCTCACAAAAGACATGATTAACTCTAACTATACGCTGTTCTGCGCCGGAGGCGTTTGCATAGCGATACCCATCACAATTCTGTTTATGTGCCTACAGAAATACTATGTTGAAGGCGTCACCGGTGGCGCAGTCAAAGGATAACAGGAGGGAAGAAATATGGCAACAGTCAAACTTACAAACGTTAAAAAAGTATATGATAAAAACGTCGTCGCGGTTCAGGATTTCAATCTTGACATCGCTGACAAGGAATTTGTTGTTTTCGTAGGACCTTCCGGTTGCGGAAAGTCAACTACACTTCGAATGATAGCGGGTCTTGAGGATATCTCCGAGGGTGAAATTGCGATTGACGGCGTAGTCGTCAACGACTTGGAGCCTCGTGACAGAGACATAGCAATGGTCTTCCAGAACTATGCTCTTTATCCGCATCTTTCGGTCTTCGAGAATATCGCATTCCCGTTGAGATTAAAGAAGGTCGATAACGACACCGTTTATAACAAAGTCACCGAGGTTGCGGAAATCCTCGGCATCACCGACTATCTCATGAGAAAGCCGAGAGCTCTTTCCGGCGGTCAGCGCCAGAGAGTCGCAATCGGTAGAGCTATGGTAAGAGACGCAAAGGTCCTCCTGATGGATGAGCCTTTGTCCAACCTCGATGCAAAGCTCCGTAACCAGATGAGAGCCGAGATTATCCTTCTTCGTCAGAGAATCAACTCTACATTTATCTATGTAACCCATGACCAGACCGAGGCTATGACCTTGGGCGATAGAATCGTCATCATGAAGGATGGCTTCATTCAGCAGGTCGGAACTCCGGAAGAGGTATTCGACATGCCTGTCAATCTCTTCGTTGCGGGCTTCATCGGAGCGCCCCAGATGAACTTCTATAATACCGAGCTTGTCAAGGACGGCAACGACTACTACGTTACACCGTTCGGCACCAAGATGAAGGTCAGCGACAAGAAGGCGGCTGGGCTCCGTGAAAAGGGTGTCGGCTCGCAGAAGGTTATCCTCGGCGTAAGACCCGAGCATATCACTCAGGGCACCGAAGGAGCAAACGATTCCTTCACAGCAAAGATTCTCGTCAACGAGATGATGGGTTCGGAGTTCCATCTCCACACCACCTGCCCGTACGGAAGTGAGTGCATCGTAAGAATCCCGACACTCAAACTCGACCACGATCAGCGTGCGTCTCTCACCGCAGGACACGAGATTAACATCACCTTCGGCGGCGAGGCAATGCACCTCTTCGACCCCGAGACCGAAAGAAATCTTTTGACAGACTGACTCTCAGGAGCGTAACTGATGGATAAGTTCATAGTAAATGTAATCCACCGCCCCGAGCTTTCTCCCGAATATGCGGAGAAAGTTACGGGCAGGGGAAAGAAAGAAAATGTCGGTGCGGACGACCTGCACGACGAATCTCTTGATATATTCGTCTTTCAGCAGGCTACCGCACACGCAAACGGCTTGAAAACCACAATTCAGATAACCTATGCCTCGCTCTTCAACGATATCATCGTCGACATGGCGAAGCACGACCACGAGGTCTACGGCGACGAAATCTCATTGAGCCTCTTGGGACTCCCCTGCAAGCAGTTCAAGGAAAAGTACAAGACCAAGGACTTCTGCATCTGGATGTTCTCGGAAGAGGACAAGATGGCGATTATCGACGACTGCTTCGGACTCTTCTATGAGAAGTTCGGCTTCTATCCGAAGTCGACCGGATCGTATTACCTTGATGCCTTCTGCATCAACTACATCAAGGAGAAGTACCCGAGCGTCACATGCGCCGTCGCAACCTGCTGGGAAGAGGGACCGAAAGCCTATCATACCTGCAACAACAGCTGGTACACCTTCATGGATGGCGGACCGTGGGCGCCGTGGATTCCCTCGAAGCACAACACCCATTGCCCCGCAATGAACGAAGCCGACGACAGCGGAATCGTTGCAATCCCGCACCTCTCAAGAGACCTGATTGCCTGCTTCGACGGCAACGGCTCCAATTTCGGAACCCACCCGCAGAACGTCTTAAGAGGTCTTGTCTACAAGGACAACGAGCTTCCGTACTTCTTCAATCTCGTCGATCAGTACAGACATCTCGGAAAGTACAATAACGGTCTCGCTTATAACATGGTCTTCGTCGGACCCGGATGGCTCAACAAAGCCGGAAGATGGGAAGCACCTTATGAGCTCCTGAAGAAGTCCTATGAGGACGGCATGGCATACTATGGCAAGCTCAAAAAAGAGGGCAAGTGCGACGACATGACCATGAGCGAATTCGCTGACTACTACCGCTCCGTGAAGAGCTACGACGAGCCGGAGGTCGCACTCTGGAAGGATATTCTCTACGGTTCGCAGAAGCAGTACTTCTGGTATTGCGACCCGTATATGAGAGCCTGCCTCGACTTCAATCAGGGCGGAGCTATGATAGACCTGAGACCCTATGTTGCCCAGCTTGACTGGAAGTGCGGCATCGGAACAGACCACGTCTATGATGCTTCGTATCCGTATCTGATTCAGGCTAACTACCGTGCCGGCTACTTCACCCATTATGCAGGCGCCGGAACGGTCAAGTCCTTGAAGGTCTCCTGCGGTAGTGAAGAGATTGATTTGGCTTTGGTCAGATGCAAGGCGACTTGGTCCAAAGACGGCGACGACACCGTCATCACGACCACTCCCGTTGAAATCAAGTTCTCCGATTTCACGATGGAGCTTCAGTCGAGGTTCATCTTCAAGCGTGGAACAGGCGAGATTATCATCGAGAGAAATATCCTTAACGATATCGGCGACCACGAAGTGCTGTTCGATGAGTACTTCACCGGCGCATTCGGCACAACCGAATATCAGTCGGATATGACGAAAATCAAGCTCATCTGCGAGAGCGAGCAGGAAACCGAGACGGTCGACTTCAATTATAAGTGCAGAATCGTCGACGTCAAGGACGCAACTTCCGTAAGAGTGGTTATCCCCGACGTTGAGACCATCGTCGAGATGACCGGCGACAACGATTTCGGAGAGTTCGAGGAGGGGCACGCCTTCTCGCCTTCGTATCGCATCTCGCTAAAGAAGAAGCTTAAGAATGGAGGTATGAGAACATGTCTCAAGCTACAAAAGGCAGACTGAACTATCGCTGTCCCCAGTGCTTCCAGCGCGACATAGACATGGATTTGTTCTATGACGCCGAGAAAGAGGAGTATTACTGCCTTCGCTGTTGCTTCCGTGGAAGCGAGGAGAAAATTCTTCGCATGAACGAGCAGATCAAGGACAAATACGGGCTCATCATGGCACGCATCGACTCCTTCGGCGAGGACGCCGGAGACCTCGAGTATCATACCTACAAAAAGGGCGAACTCTGATTTTTAAAGCGGCAACGGTGCAGCTGCGGCTATCTGCCGTAACTGCGCCGTTTTCATGTGGGGGCGGATATCATCCGCCCGCATCCTCGACGGCAATTTTTCGGGCGGATAATATCCGCCCCTACAAGATTTGCCACAACGAAATGGAGGTTAATTTATGAAAAGACTTATTGCGCTAATGCTGGCGTTTATGATAGTATTGACGGCTTGCGGAAGTACTTCGGACACCGTCAGCGGCTATACTGCGGCGGAGGTTACTCTTCTCGAAGAGAACATCCCCGACGACAACTATGGGAACTATTACGAAATCTTCGTATATTCCTTCTGTGATTCGGACGGCGACGGAATCGGCGACTTCAATGGCGTCACCTCGAAGCTTGATTATATCCGTGACCTCGGCTACACCGGAATCTGGTTCATGCCGATTACCGAGGGCTATTCCTACCACAAGTATGACGTGACGGATTACTATGCAGTCGATTCACAGTTCGGCACTATGGAGGACTTCGAGAATTTAGTTTCGGAAGCCCACGCCCGCGGCATCAAAATAATTATAGATTTAGTAGTTAATCACACCTCGAGCGAGCACCCGTGGTTCAAATCCGCAATCCAGAGCGCATGGAACGGCGACACGGAAGGGGAGTACTACGATTATTATAACTTCTCCGAAACCGCCCTCGACGGCTACAGCTACTACGACGGCATCTACTATGAGGCACGCTTCACCTACAGTATGCCCGACCTGAACCTTGACAGCGAAAACGTCCGGGCAGAAATCGAGAATATAATCGAATTCTGGATAGGGAAGGGAGTCGACGGCTTCCGCCTCGATGCCTGCACGAGCTTCTATACCGGCGATTACACTAAGAGCGCCGAATTCTGCGCATGGCTCACCGACGTCGCGCAGAAGTATAACCCTGACGCATTCGTTGTCGGCGAGGTCTGGGAGTCCGACTCAATCGTCAAGACCTACTATGAAAACGCTCCCGAAACCTCCTTCTTCGCCTTCTCCGTCTCTCAGCAGGAGGGCTATATCAACATGACCTTCTCGAACGCCTACCCTGCGAACTACTTTTGGACCTATGCGAACACCGTCTATAAGACCGCCAACAGCGGCGAGTCGATTGCGGCGCCGTTCCTTGACAATCACGATACGGGAAGAATCGCCGGCTCGGTCGGACGTGATGAGAATAAAGTCAAATTCGCCTACGGAATGCTCTCGCTCCTCAACGGCACGACCTTCACCTACTACGGCGACGAGATAGGAATGGTCGGCTCGGGCGACGACCCGAACAAGCGAATCGCCATGCTTTGGGACAACTCCGGCGAGAACCTGACCGACAACCCTCCCGGAACGACCTCCGCATCATACGCCTTTGACGGCGTGGAGGAGCAATATGCCGACGAGACCTCAATCCTCAACTACTACAAGCGCTGCAACAACATCCGCAACGCCTTCCCCGAAATCGCCCGGGGCGAGATGAAAATGACCTATTACAGCGACATGACCGTCCTCATCTTCTCGAAGACGTGGGAGGAGAGCACCGTCACAATAGTAGTGAACTTCTCGACGGAGGAGAAGACTGTGGAGATGGACCTCGGCGAGCTCCAAGCCGAGCTTGCGGTCGAAGGCAACGCCACCTATGAAAACGGCGTTCTGACACTTCCGATGTATTCGTTTGCGGTGTTCAAGTAGTCCGAGCCTTTGTGCACCCTGCACAAAAACACAATAATAATTTTGTGCAATATTCCGATAAATTTTTATTGGACATTGACTCGAGAATGTGTTATACTATGTATGTACAGCTTAAGTCGCTTTTTATGGTTTCATGGGATGGTATCGGAACCTTTCTGCGACGAGAGCGGCAAAATGGGATGATGCCGAAGAATGCTCGGAATTGACCCTTCGGGAGTGGATGACCCGTCGGGTGCCGCCGATTAGGCTTGGTGCGCCCAATAATATTGATATTTGGAGGAAAAAAACATGAAGAAAATTTTAGCTGTTGCGACGGCTCTCGTCCTCGCGATAAGCTCACTTTGTGTGTTTGCTGTTGCAGAGACCGTGACCGAGACTACCACTACCTTTACATTTAGCGATGTGACTTTGGGTGGATACTATTATGATGGCACTGTTGATCCTACGACTGGTGCATTGACTATTACCTATCAGTCGGGACATGGATATCCGGAATTGCAGTTTACTTTGCCCAGCGAAATTGATGCAAATTCTGTTACTGCTATATCCTTTAACGTTTCAAGTGGAAGTGCGTCTAATCTTGTTGTTAAAGTATATGCAGATGGCACAGGTTTGCACACATACGGTGGATGGTACGGTGCATCTTCTGCTACTTTAACGTCTGATGAAATCACAACTTTGCAAAGTGCTTCAGCAGTTAAGTTTGGTCTTGCATATAATGGAACCACGACCGAAGATGTAACATTCGTAGTTGACAGCGTTACCGTCACCACCACTTCGACTGCAGCTTCTACTTCTGATGTTTCATACAAGTTCGCTCTTGCTGTTCAGCAGACGGTTGACCCTTGGTCTGGAGATTGGTGGCTTGACGGACAGTCGGGTACATCCGATGGTACTACAGAGGAGACTGTAACATTTGATGCTTCCGCAGTAACTGCTTCATCTTATCTTGTTGCAGGTAGTTCTCAGCTGTTGATTAATGTTGATAGTACAAGTTCACCTCTCGAGAATGTAACTATCACTATCGGCTCCACCGATTATACATTTGCTAGCCTTACTTCTGGCTCTACAGTTATTGTTGCAGTAGATTCTACTGTTCTCGCCGCTCTTCAGGAAACCGGTGCAACTGTTACTATGAAGTTTACGGTAGTTCTTCCGAACGAAGTAAGCACCGATACTTCAGGCACTACAGTTACAGCAACTGATTTGGAAGGTGTTACTACCGATACAACTACTACGGTTTCATCTGGTGCAAGCTCATACTATGAGGGTGATACCGTTACCTTGACCGTTACTCTTCCTTCTTCAAGCTATAAACTTTCTAGCTTAGTTGTTGAGGATGCAGATGGCAATTCAATTACAGCATCTGTATCCGGCACAAATACTGCGACATTTACAATGCCTGCAAGTGCAGTGACTGTTAAGTCTGTAGCATTCACAGAAGTTGATTCTTCCTCTTCTACCGGTACCACCAGTGCTCGCATTATTTACGTCAACGAAGAGTACCACGGCACGCTTCTTACCATGAACGGCAAAACATATCTTTTGAACTACTATCATGAAGTCGACAATAACGGTTACTGCACTGTTTGCGGAGCTTATATTGGTAGCGAGACTGAGTCCGAAGTTATTACCATTGACGGCGTTGACTATGTTGAGGCGTTCTCTAATGATCTGAACGCCGCTTCAGGCAACTGGAATTCCTACACTCTCGGTGATTCGAGCTTCGCTTCTGCTCTTAACACCGAAGGCGCCCTCCTCGTAATCGAGAGAGACACCGAGACCATTCTTTCCTATGTTGACGGTCAGGTTTGGGATAAGTTCATCATTTCCGCAAGCTCTAACGTTCAGCTCGGAACCAACGGCACGACCGCTGAGGTTGAGGATGTTGTAGCTTTCGTAAGCGACGATGGACTCACCGTAGTTTATGACGGCGCAACCGTTTATGCGGCTATGGAAGCAGCCGGCATCGAAGGTAGCTCTTCTTACAGCCTTATCTCTAACTCTTCCGCTTCCTACAATATCACCAGTGTCAAGGTTCTCATTCCTGTTGGTTCTGTCGTAACCGAAACCGTCGATGTTGATGAGCCCGCTGAGGACACCAACTCTGAGACCGAAGACGACGAGCTCGATGTTGACGACACCGATGCTGAGGAAGTAACCGAGACCAACCCGACTACCGGCGCAGTTCTCGCACTCGTTCCTATGGCAATCGCTGGCTTCGCAGTCGTAGCTTCCAAGAGAAAGTAATTCTTAAAGAAAATTCTTGAAAGAATAATCGCCCCGAGACCAATCCATCTCGGGGCGAAGCTATATAACCTTATAAATAAAAATTTCCTCTTGACAAAGGATAGAAAGTATTCTATAATAAAAATAGCGAGAGGCGTTGCCTGAACTGGTCATTCAGGCAACAAGGTCACTCTCCGAACAAAGTTAATTGAAACGGGGAAGGCTGTTTTTTGACGCGAAAGTCAAAGGACAGCTATTTCTTTGAACTATTACCGATAGTAATGCCCAAATTGATAGCTGATATCAGCAAACCAAGAAGCAGAATGACGGTAGAAACGTCCATGAGCATCACTCCTTTCCGTTCGGAAAAGAGCGACCACCTCTCGCTGAATATTATTGTATCATATAAAGTGATAAATGTCAATTAGAATTGAAAGCTTTGTTCTCTGAGATTACGGCTCCCCTAAGCCTAGGGGAGCTGGCGCCGAAGGCGACTGAGAGGTGTGCGAAGCACAAAAATCCCCCGAGAATTACCTCGGGGGATTTTATTATATCTGGATTTCAGCCTATCACTGATTCGACAGCTCGACGAGGTAATCATACCTGTTCTTAGCGTTGTCGACAGCGGAGTCGAAGAGCTTCTCAGCTCTGTCGGGATTCGAACGAGCGAGGGAGTTGTATCTGACTTCTCCCATGAGGAAGTCCTTGTACTCAGCGGTCGGAGCCTTGGAGTCGAGGTGGAACGGGTTCTTACCCTCAGCGGCAAGTCTCGGATCGTATCTGTAGAGGTGCCAGTAGCCTGCGTCAACAGCCTTCTTCTCTTCGGTCTGAGCGATGCTCATTCCGCCCTTGATACCGTGGTTGACACAAGGAGCATAACCGATGATGATGGAAGGTCCGTGATAGCTCTCAGCCTCTGCGATAGCCTTGATGCACTGGTTGTAATCAGCACCCATTGCAACATGAGCAACGTAAACGTAGCCATAGGTCATTGCGATGCCTGCGAGGTCCTTCTTCTTGATAGCCTTACCTGCGGCGGCGAACTGTGCGATTGCGCCGGTAGGAGTTGCCTTGGAAGCCTGTCCGCCGGTGTTGGAGTAAACCTCGGTGTCGAATACGAAGATGTTGACGTCGATGTTCTGAGCGATGACGTGGTCAAGTCCGCCGAAGCCGATATCATAAGCCCAACCGTCGCCGCCGAAGATCCACATTGACTTCTTTCTTAAGAAGTCCTTCTCCTTGAGAACTTCGAGAGCCTCGGGAGTGCCAATCTTCGGGAGAACCTCAACGAGCTTGTCGGTAGCAACGCTGTTAGCCTGACCGTCGTCAACAGTTGCGAGGTACTCATCTACAACAGCCTTGCACTCGGAGCACTCGAGAGTCTCGGAAATCTTCTTGAGCTTTGCGATGTTTCTCTCACGAATTGTGTTCTGTGCGAGATACATACCATAACCGAACTCAGCGTTGTCCTCGAAGAGGGAGTTAGCCCAAGCGGGACCCTTGCCAGCTCTGTTGGTGGTGTAAGGAGTTGAAGGTGCGGAGCCGCCCCAGATAGAGGAGCATCCGGTTGCATTAGCGATATACATTCTGTCGCCAAAGAGCTGAGTAACGAGCTTAGCATAAGGAGTTTCGCCGCATCCTGCGCAAGCGCCGGAGAATTCGAGCATCGGCTGTTTGAACTGCGAGCCCTTGACGGTGGTGTCCTTGAATTTAGCGTGAACCTCAGGCTTGTCATCGAGCGAACGAGCATAGTCGAAGACTTCCTGCTCGCCGAGCTGACTGTCAAGCGACTTCATCGAGAGTGCCTTCTCGCCCTTCTTGCCGGGGCATACGTTTACGCAAGAGCCACAGCCTGTGCAGTCGAGAGCAGACATTGTCATTACGAAGTAGTAGCCGGGCATACCGGTTGCGGGCTTAGCCTTTGCCTTAGCAGTCTCGGGAGCGTTAGCGAGCTCTTCCTCGGTCATGATGGAAGGACGGATAACAGCGTGCGGGCAAACATAAGAGCAGAAGTTGCACTGAATGCAGTTGTCGGAGTTCCAAGCAGGAACGTCGATAGCGATTCCTCTCTTCTCGTAAGCGGCAGAGCCCTGCGGGAAGGTGCCGTCGGCATTCTTAACGAATGTGGAAACGGGAAGCTTGTCGCCCTGCTGAGCGTTGCAAGGAATGAGGATGTCATTAACGAAGTTGACAAGAGTCTCATTCTCGCCGGTAGCCTTGGGCATACCGATTTCGGTGTCAGCGCAGGACTTCCAGGAATCGGGAACCTTGACCTCAACAACCTGCTCACAGCCGGCGTCGATAGCGTCGTGGTTCATCTTGACGATAGCTTCGCCCTTCTTGGAGTAGGAAGCGGTAGCGGCATCCTTCATATACTGGATAGCCTCGTCAATCGGGATGATGTTGGCAAGCTTGAAGAATGCAGACTGCAAAACAGTGTTGATTCTTGAACCCAAGCCAATCTTCTTGCCGATTTCGATACCGTTGATGATATAGAACTTGATGTTGTTGTCAGCGATATATCTCTTGACCTGTCCGGGGAGCTTTTCATCCAATTCGTCAACGCTCCACTGGCAGTTGAGAAGGAAGGTTCCGCCGGGCTTTACGTCCTGAACTATATCGTACTTATTGATGTAGGATTCGTTATGGCAAGCGACAAAGTCAGCCTGATTGATGAGGTAAGTGGACTTTATCGGAGTATCGCCGAAGCGAAGGTGAGAAACGGTAACACCGCCCGACTTCTTCGAGTCATAGGAGAAGTAAGCCTGAGCGTACTTGTCGGTGTGGTCGCCGATAATCTTGATGGAGTTCTTGTTTGCGCCGACGGTACCATCGGAGCCAAGACCCCAGAACTTGCAGGAGATCGTTCCGGCAGGTGCGGAGTCGAGCTTGCCCTGAGACTTGAGCGAAAGATGAGTAACATCGTCGTCGATGCCGATTGTGAATCTCGGCTTGTAATCGTCAGAGCCAACGCAGTTGTCATAAACAGCCTTGATCTGGTCGGGAGTTGTATCCTTCGAGCCCAAGCCATATCTACCACCGGCAACAGGAACATCAGCAAACTTCGAATCTTTAAGAGCCGCAACAACATCGAGGTAAAGAGGCTCGCCCAAAGAGCCAGGCTCCTTGGTTCTGTCAAGAACAGAAATCATCTTGACGGTGTCAGGAATAGCCTCAACGAGCTTGTCAGCAACGAACGGTCTGTAAAGTCTTACCTTGACGAGACCGAGCTTTTCGCCCTTGGCGTTCAAGTAGTCGATAGTCTCTTCGATAGTGTCGCAAACGGAGCCCATAGCGACGATGACCTTTTCGGCATCGGGAGCGCCATAGTAGTTGAAGAGCTTGTAGTTGGTGCCAATCTTAGCATTGACCTTGTCCATATACTCCTCTACAACGCCGGGAACAGCATCATAGTAGGGGTTGCAGGCTTCTCTTGCCTGGAAGAAGATGTCGGGGTTCTGAGCGGAGCCTCTGAGTACCGGGTGCTCAGGGTTGATGGAACGGTTTCTGAATTCCTCAAGAGCGTCCCAGTCGACCATTTCTGCAACGTCTTCCTTGTCCCAAACCTCAATCTTCTGAATCTCGTGAGAGGTTCTGAAGCCGTCGAAGAAGTGAAGGAAAGGTACTCTTGACTTGATGGTGGCTAAGTGAGCAACTGTTCCAAGGTCCATAACCTCCTGAGGGTTGGTGGAGCAGAGCATAGCAAATCCGGTCTGACGGCAGGCATAGATGTCTGAGTGGCCGCCGAAGATGTTAAGCGCATGAGATGCAACGCATCTTGCCGAAACATGGATAACGCAGGGAAGCAATTCACCGGCAATCTTGTACATGTTCGGAATCATCAGAAGAAGACCCTGAGATGCAGTGTAGGTGGTGGTAAGAGCACCGGCTGTCAAAGAGCCGTGAACCGTACCTGCGGCACCTGCCTCGGATTGCATTTCGGCAACTCTTACGGGAGTTCCGAAAAGGTTGGTCTGTCCCTTAGCCGACCATGAGTCGGTTACCTCTGCCATTACCGACGAAGGGGTGATGGGATAGATGGCGGCTACTTCTGTGAACGGATATGACGCCCAAGCGGCAGCATTGTTGCCATCCATTGTTTTCATTTTTCTTGCCATTAAAAATCCTCCTTGATTGATAGGATAGTTTTGAATAAGTGTTACGGTGTAAGCAAATGATAGAGTGAACCATAACTGTACACAGTATATTTTATCACAATCCGTCCGAATAGTAAAGAGGAAATTGGGCAATCACAGAGATTTTTTTGAAAACTTTATGTTAAAAAAGCGCCCACGGTTTCCCGTGAACGCCTTTGTTTTTAATTTGGGTTTAATCCATGCCGAGTGCACGCTCAGCAGTGTAACGTTTGATGGAGTTCTCGTTGACTTCAACCTCATAGGTTGCCAGCTTCTCGTTGATGAGAGTGGTGTAATCATCATCGAAGAGTGCTTCGAGATAAGAATCTCTGTTAGCCTCATAGAGGTCGTCGCGCTCGAGAATGTCGAGTCTTTCGACGAGATAGAAGCAGGTGTCGTCCTGGATAACGGTGTACTCGCCGACGTTGCAGACGGTGAAGACGTAGTTTACAAACTTCTCGCTCGGAGAAGTGCCCTCGATTGAGATGATGTACTCGTTGGCATACTCATCGACCTCTTCGTCTTCAACTTCTACTTCTTCAGTTTCTTCTTCGGTTTCTTCCTCAGTCTCCTCGGTAGTGTCTTCGTCGGCATCCTCGGAATCCTCTTCCTCTTCAGATTCTTCAGCCTCTGCCGCCACAAGAATCTCTGCGTATTCTGCAATCAGGTCGTCCATGGACTCGCCGGCTTCGGCTCTTTCGAGGTAGGAGTTTGCAACCTCGAGCATTTCAGCCTTATAGTCCTCGTCGATAGCGTCGTCCGCACTCTCGGAGAACTCAAATGTAATATACTTGATTCTTGCGTAGTTGTCCTCGAGGTAGTCCTTGATGTCGTCCTCGGTGGTGCCGTTCAAGCCGCCGACTTCATAATAGGCGTTGAAGACGTCCTCTTCCATCATCGTAGCTTCCGCTACCTTTCTGACGGTGTCCTCGGAAATGCCCGCCGCCTCATAGGTCTCGCTGTAGGATTCCCATGTGTTTGCAACGGAGGTCTCGATGTTTGCAAGCTCGGTTTCCGAAAGCTCAAGTCCGAGCTCCTCAAAGAGCTTCTGGACGACGACATACTGCTTGCACATGTCAACGGCATAGTCACTCATGTAATCGGACATAGATTGACCGTCAATGGTTTCGTCCAGGAGAGAATAGCCAAACAGATAGTAATAGTAATAGGTCGAATCTTCTTCGGAAAGTTCGTAAACCCCCGCAGTATAACCGGCACCCTGATAGTAGATATACATGCCTGCGTTGACGGTAACGTCGTCAACCTTGACTATCCAAGAGGTGTCGCCGCATCCCGCCAAAGAGAATACGACCGCAAAAATCGTCAGAAAGACGAGTGCTTTTCTTAACAACTTGTTCATTTTAAAGATGTCCTTTCAGATGGGGATTCGGCGAAACGCCGCATACTGATATAGTATACAACATTTTCGCGGATTTGTCCATACTAAATTTATTTATTCTGCGTCGGTTTCTTCGTCAACCGTTTCGCTGACGGGAATTCCGTAAACCTCGGCAGGGGCTTCGCCATAAGTGGTGATATATGCCCTTTCGATGACGATATCGGTTGCCGGCTGATAGGTGTCGAGGACTTCCGAATTCATTATCTCGTCGAACACGTCCCAGCCGTCATAGACCTGAGCGAAAATCGTGTACTTCCGCGTGAAGTTCGGGATTCCGCCGTACTCCGAGAAGACCGAGCCCAGCTCGTCGCCATAGCTACGTCTTAGAGCATCTTCGTCCATATAGACATCGTCGATGTCGTTTATGAAGAAGAAGGTCGAGCCTGCACAGTTTTTCTGGAAGGGCCACATGCCGGTGGTTCCGACAAAGGATGCCATCGAGCCCTTTATGGGCCAGAGCTTGTCCGAGATTTCCGCTTCAAATGCCGTTTCGTCGGCACCCTCGTTGTCGCCGTTCGGGTCGGCTTCGGGGGTTCCGCCCAAGGCATAAACCGTGTCCACAACGGCACAGACATAGCACCCGTCGTAATATCCCGACTCAACAAGCCCGGTGAAGTATTCATAGTATTCGGGGGCTTCTTCGGGGTATAAGACCGCCGAAATCGAGCCGAGGTTCGTCTCGAATATAACGACAGGGTTGTCGTCCTCCGGCTCCTCAAGCTGGATGAAGTCGATTTCATCCGGGATTCCAGACTGCCTTGCACCTGCAACCCAGATGAGAAGCACGAACACAAGTATAACTATAATCGCTACGAGCGACACCTTGAAATATCTTCTGAATGCCGGCGAGTTGAGCGGATTTTTCTTCTTTGGGTTTTCGTAATTATCGTAATCCTGAGGCATTTATCTTTCCTTTCTGTAAGGGCAAAATTCCGCAAATACTCTAATAGAAATATTACCCCGAAAGTGCCATAAAGTCAAGTGCCAAGGTTAAATTTTCATCAAACTTTGCGCAGGGGCTATATTTTCTTTACGACCGTGCCCTGTCTTGTCTCCTCGACGGAATACCCGAGGGCGACAATCTTCGCTCTCAGTTCGTCGGCGAGCGCGAAGTTTTTCTCTTTTCTTGCCGCCTTGCGCTGCTCGAGGAGCTCTGCCACCTCTGCGGGAAGCTCTTCGGATTCCGCACCGTTGCCCGCCGAAAGCTTTTCGGCATGCTCGATAAGCCCGAGAGAAAGAACCCTGTCAAAATCTTTGATAAGAGCAAGCTTCGTCGCGTCATTGGTGTCGGCTTTCAGAACGTCATACAGAGCCGTGACCGCAAGGGAAGTGTTCAGATCGTTGTCCATAGCGTCGGTGAACGACTTCTTAAGGCTTGCAAAGGCATTCTCGTCGACTTCTCCCGTAGCCCTGAGGAGAGTAGCAACCCTCTGGACAAGCTTCGTGTAAGCCGAAGCGGCGTTGTCAAGGTTCGGGTATGAGAAGACGAGAGCCTTGCGATAGTGCGACTGGAGGCAGTAGAACCGATATACAATCGGGTCGTAGCCCTTCTCCTCAAGAAGCGATACCGTCAGGAATTCGCCCTTGGATTTTGACATCTTGCCGCCCTCGGTGTTGAGGTGACGGACATGGAACCACTGCGGGCACCAAGGATGCCCGAGATAAGACTCCGACTGCGCGATTTCGTTGGTGTGGTGGGGGAAAGCGTTGTCGATTCCACCGCAGTGGAGGTCGAGATATTCGCCGTTATTTTTCATACTGATGCAGGAGCACTCGATGTGCCAGCCGGGGTATCCGACTCCCCAAGGCGAATCCCACTTGAGCTCCTGGTCTTCAAACTTCGACTTCGTGAACCAGAGCGCAAAGTCGGTCTTGTTTCTCTTCGATAAATCCGCTTCGACTCCCTCACGGACTCCGACTGCCAAGTCTTCCTCGTCAAAGTCGTTGAAGACGTAGTATTTCTCGAGCTTCGAGGTGTCAAAATAGACGTTTCCGCCGGAAAGATAGGCATAGCCCTTGTCGATAAGGACGCCGATAACCCGGATGAACTCGTCGATGCAGGAGGTTGCCGGCACGACGGTGTCGGGAATCTTGATATTGAGCTTCGAGCAGTCCTTGAAGAAGGCATCGGTATAGAATTTTGCAATCTCCATGACCGTCTTGTGCTCGCGCTTGGCGCCTTTGAGCATTTTGTCGTCGCCGGTGTCGCCGTCGCTCGTAAGATGCCCGACGTCAGTGATGTTCATAACACGGTTGACCTTATAGCCCGAGTAGGAAAGATACTTCTCGAGTACGTCCTCCATAATATAAGACCTCAGGTTTCCTATGTGTGCATAGTGATAGACGGTCGGTCCGCAGGTGTACATTTCGACCTTTCCGGGCTCGTGGGTCACAAATTCGTCTTTTGAACGCGTGAGAGAGTTATACAGCTTCATTTTAAAGTCTCCTATTTCTTGATTTCTTCGAGCTTGTTTTCAAGTTCTGTGATTCGCTCATTCTGCTTCGCAAATTCCGCCGCAACGGGGTCGGGAATATGAATCTGATCCAGATCCTGAGTGACTCTGACGCCGTTTCTTCGTGCAATTCTTGCCGGTGCGCCGACCGCAGTGCAGTTGTCGGGAATCTCGCTTAAGACCACAGCGTTTGCCGCAACCTTGACGTTGTCGCCGATTTTAAACGGTCCCAGGACCTTTGCGCCGCAACCGACCATGACGTTGTTGCCGAGTGTCGGGTGGCGCTTGCCCTTGCTTCTGCCGTTACCGCCGAGCGTCACGCCCTGATAAAGAAGGCAGTCGTCGCCGATTTCGGTCGTCTCGCCGATGACGACTCCCGAGCCGTGGTCGATGACGAGCCGCTTGCCGATGGTCGCACCCGGGTGAATTTCGATGCCTGTCATGAACCGGGCAAGAGTCGAAATCACCCTCGCCGAGAGATAGTATTTCTTTTTGTGAAGGGCATGAGCAATCCGATAAGCCGTGATGGCGTGAAGCCCAGAAGAGGTGAGAAGAATCTCGAGTGTGCTCCTCGCCGCAGGGTCTCTGTCCTTGATAGCCTGAACGTCCTCCGATAAAGCCTTTAAGATATAGTGCATATTATCACTCCAAAATAATTATTATAGGAAAAACAAAAACCGCCTGCCGAATAGCATAACGCTAAACGGGAGGCGGTGTAAAATCGCGGTTCCACTCCGATTTGTAACTCAGTTGCCAACATGGTAGTTGGCAGTTGCCTTAACGCGGCAAAACGTGAAAGCTTACTGTCAGTTCAGCCTCCAAGCTCACGGACGCACTTCGCCGAATCTCCCGGGAGACATTCCACCGCCGTCTCCTCTCTTTGCGGGTTCAATAGGGCTACTCTTTCCGCTCGACGCCTTTTTACTTTATAGTATGCAGTATATCACGATTGGGTGACGATTGCAAGCTTTTTCTCAAATATTTTACTTGGTGCCGAAGATTCTGTCTCCCGCATCGCCGAGACCGGGAACGATGTAGCAGTTCTCGTTGAGCTTTTCGTCAAGGTTTCCGCAGTAGATTTCAACGTCCGGGTGAGCCTCCGAAAGAGCCTTCAAGCCCTCGGGAGCGGCGATAATCGACATGAACTTGATGTTCTTGCCGCCACGTTCCTTGATAAGATTGATAGCGTCGACAGCCGAGCCGCCGGTTGCAAGCATCGGGTCAAGGACGATTATTGTTCTGTCGCCGATATTGTCGGGGAGCTTGCAGTAGTATTCATGGGGAATGTGGGTAACTTCATCTCTGTACATTCCGATGTGACCGACCTTGGCGGAAGGAACAAGCGCCAGAATACCGCTGACCATGCCGAGACCGGCACGAAGTATCGGGACGACAGCAAGCTTCTTGCCCGAAACAACGGGAGCCATAGTCTTGCAGATAGGGGTCTCAACCTCAATTTCCTCGAACGGCAGGTCTCTCAATGCCTCGTAGCCCATGAGCATCGCGATTTCCTCGATAAGAGTTCTGAAATCCTTGGTGCCGGTGGACTTGTCCCGAAGAAGGGTGATTTTATGCTTGATAAGGGGATGATCGAAAATAGTTATATTTGCCATGGTATCTCTCCTCCATGAGTTTTATTCGAGACTATTGTAGCACTTTTTTTGCGAAAAGACAATACCGCCGGGCAAAAATATCGTTGAAAAATAGGGAAGTTTATGCTACAATCGACTTAATACTAATTGACAGGAGATAATTATGCGCCGTTCAAAAATCATGCTTGCCTTGTCCGCCGTTGCAATTCCTACAGCAGTTGCGTATTTTTCATATGAGAACAACCGCCTGACCGTCTCGAACTATGTTTTTGAGAGCAAAAAAGTGCCCGAGAGCTTCAACGGCTTCAGGATAGTGCACATTTCCGATTTGCACAACAAGTCCTTCGGCGAGAATAATACGAGACTCTTGGAGCTTATAGAAGCCCGGAATCCCGATATTATCGTGATTTCGGGAGACCTCGTCGACTCGAGGCATACCGACAAAGAAGTCGCACTTGATTTTTTGCGGGAAGCCGCAAAGATTGCCCCGACATTCTATGCGACAGGCAACCACGAGGGGAGATTTCCCGAGGACGAGATGCGTGAATTTCTTAAAGATGCCGAAGGCACCGGTGTGGTTGTGCTCACTCACGACACCGTCACCCTCACCATCGGCGACGAAAAGATATATCTCTGCGGACTGGCGGACAGCCTTCTCAGCGAAGGAAATCTCATGCGGCTGATGGAAAACACCGGCGACGCCTTGACTCTTCTTATTTCCCATCGTCCGCAATACGGCGAGTTATACGCCAAATGCGGCGCCGACCTCACGTTCTCCGGGCATGCCCACGGCGGACAGATGAGAATAGGAAACTTCAGCCTCATATCCCCCGACCAAGGCTTCTTCCCGAAGTACACCGAAGGAATCCATTATTTCGGCGAAAGCGCCACCGTCATCAGCCGTGGACTCGGCAACAGCCTCATCCCGGTCAGAATCAACAACCCGCCGGAAGTGGTGGTTGTGGAGTTGAAAAAGGCATAAAATAAAAAATAGCTGTTGACATCACAGCTAAAAGATAGTATAATATAAGTGGTGAGAGGGTTGCCTGAACTGGCATTCAGGCAACGGTTTCTCTTCCCAACAAACTAGTTATCGAAAAAAGTTGCCGTGCCTGACTTAAGAGTCAGGTGCGGTTATTTCTTTTGGTTACTACCAACGGTGTAACCAATAGAGAAAGCGGTCAAAAGCAAAGCTATGACTTCCAAAACGATGGACAAGATCTCCATTAGCGTCACCTCCCTTCACAGGGAAGAGCCAACCACCTCTCACCGCAGACATTATACCACACAAATCGACATCTTGTCAATAATATAATGATTTGCAAATAAAAAGCCTCCCCAACGCATTGGGGAGGGGAACTATGCGAAACATGGTGGAGGGGGTCACCAATTCCTTATCTCATGATTGCTATACCCGCCCAGGACATAAATCGGGTTGAAGCGGTCGTCGTTATAGCGCATTTCAAAGTGCAAGTGGTTGCCGGAGGCGGAGCCGGTCATGCCGACGTGTCCGATGACGTCGCCCTTCTCGACAATGTCTCCCTCGCTCACGTCAATCGACGACATGTGCCCATAGTAGGCTTCGTAGCCATGACCGCAGTCGATTATGACGAGCTTTCCGTATGCGCCGTATGTGCTCGCAAATGTGACCGTTCCCGAGCAGGCGGCATAGATATCGGTGCCGTAATCCGCGGCGATGTCAATCGCAAGGTGACTCGAGGAGTCCCACGAACGCCAGCCGTAGGTCGAGCTGACATATCCGCCGCTCCCGCCGACAGGCCAGCAGAAGGTGCCGAGTAGGTCAATTATGCTCGTGTCGTCAATGGTCGTGTTCTCGGCTGTTCCGACCTCGAAGATTCTCGGAACCATCTCGATGATGGTGTAGCTCATGGTGATTGTTCTGTCCGTCTCGACGCCGTCCGTTTCTGTGACGAGCGCTGTGACGTTTTCATAGCCGTCCGAGCCCGACTGGATGAGAATTTCGTTGTATTCCTCCATCTTGCTGTTGTAGCTATATCTCGTCTCACGCTCGACAACTTGATTATAGGTCTCGTAGTGCGTCGTGACGACCGAGAGATTCGGCTCGGTATAGTGGTATGTGACGATGTCGCCGGCATAAACTCCGTCCGAGAGCGCCGGGTTCTCCTCAAGAAGCTCATCTGTTGTATAGCCGAGGGCGCTTGCTATCGAGGAAATCGAGTCTCCGCTTTCGACGATGTAATAAGCTTCGACGGTGACGCTTCCGTTGATATAGGCAACGGCGATGTCCGAAAGTGTGAGGTTGTCCTCGATGTACCTGCCTTCGATAATCTCAACGTCGTCGATAAATTCAACCGAAACGGCGTTAGATGTGTAATACTCGGCAAGCTTCGACTCAAGAGCCGTCTTGACCTTGAGCATCTCTTCCTCGTTATAAACTCCGACGAGGGTGTCGTTTATATAGAGTCCGTAAGCGTCCACGACGTTTACATCGGCAGACTCAAGCATCAGCTCCGAAAGGCTGTCAACGTCGATTGTGTCGTCGTCATCGCTTGCGACCTTTATCGTGAACGTCGGGGTCGCGATGACAGCATTGTCGGACGAGGTGTATGTAATCTTGTCCTGAACGAGAGCCTGAGCCTCGTTATAGTCCGCCTCGCTCGAAATTACTCCGAGCTCACTGCCGTTATACTCGACCGAAACAGAGTAGGTGATGGAGTTTGCATAGCTCACGAGGGAAACGAAGAAGACTATGCAGATAACCGGTGCGGCATAGTTGAAGAGCGACACGAGAGCCCTTCCGAGCCACTTGAAGAAGGTGCCGATTGCGTTGAACGCGACCTTTTTGGCGTGGTCGTTGCTGATTCTCTTCGCCTTGCGGAACTGGATTTTTGTGTGAGCAAGCCGCCCGAATGCGTGTGCAAACGGCGTCAGGACGAAGCACCATATATCATAAAGCGGCTGTTTGAACTTCTTTGAAAGCCAACCGCCCAATTTTTTGAATATCCTTGACAGGACAGTTTTTAAGAATCCGAAAACAGCGGTAAATATTCTTTTTATAATATCTGCGACCGTGCGACCGACAAACTGCAAAAAGTTGAATATCGCCCACAGTCCCGCCCGGATATGCGCTAAAAACATGGCTCCTCCTCTCTCGAATAGTTA
The DNA here is from genome assembly GCA_021201135.1 of Oscillospiraceae bacterium. Lineage (GTDB taxonomy): Bacteria > Bacillota > Clostridia > Oscillospirales > Ruminococcaceae > Faeciplasma. The sequence continues at coordinate 46,111 of JAJQGT010000030.1, read as the reverse complement.
CAAAAGGGTTACAAACTTGCTATTCTATTATAGCAGAGAACCGGAAAAAATCAACCGTAATTTTTTGGAGATACCGTGAAAGGGAGATTTTTTGTTAATGTTGCACAACGCAAAAAAGCCTCCCCTGAAAGGGGAGGTGGCACGAAGTGCCGGAGGGGTTTCCGATTTAGTCGGACACATCAAAATACTTATGTGTCCCCAAGCTCAGTGCTTCCGCAGTAAGCTTGACTATTCCCAGAATGCAGGTCAGTGCCGAGAGAATCACGAGGATTCTCAAAACGTTATCTTTATTCATAGCTTATCCTCCATAATATTCAAAACAACATTCCCGGCGGAATTGCCGCCGGATTTATCCGACTGTCTTAAGTATATCACAGTTTGAGATATTTTCATAGCCCTTTTTGCGATTTTTCTTGATTTTTTTATCATGTGCTATTATAATAGAGGTATTGTTTTCAGGAAAGGAAGGCAGAGCCTTGGCGAGCGAGAATAAAAATTTCAAAACACTGATGGCAAACACTCTGATCTTCGCCTTAGGTTCCTTCGGTTCGAAGCTTCTGGTGCTGATTCTGGTGCCACTGTATACCGCATGCCTGACGCCTGAGGAGTATGGCACGGTCGACCTTATCGCCCAGACCGCCAACATCCTGATTCCGATTTTCACCATCTCGATTGCGGAGGCGGCGCTTCGGTTCGGGCTCGATTCGAAAGAAATCAAAGACTACAAGCAGGTCTACACCGTCTGCCTGAGCGTCTATGTCCTCGGCATGGCGGCGATGGCGCTAATCTTCCCAATAATCTCGCTTTTCGACTATGTCGACGGCTACACGGTGATACTCTATATTTATGTCTGCACCTCGTCGCTGAGACAAATCAACATGTTCTTCACCCGTGGGCGGGGGAAGGTCACGCTGTTCGCTGTGGACGGAATCATCTGCACCCTCGTGATGCTCCTTCTTGATATCCTGTTCCTTGTCGGGTTCGATATGGGAATTGAAGGGTATCTCTTGGCAATTATTCTTTCCGACCTGATTTCGAGCATTTTCCTGTTTACGGCGGGAAGGCTCTGGAGATTTGTTTCTCCAAGAAGCTTCGACAAAGAGCTCGCCAAGAGCATGGTAAAATATGCGGCGCCGCTGATGTCGACGAACCTATTGTGGCTGATAACGAGCATTTCGGACAGATTCATCATCCGCATTTTCCACGGCGAATACCTGACCGGCATCAATGCCATCGCATATAAAATCCCGACAATTCTGACGACCGTCTTCACGATGTTCTCGCAGGCGTGGAACATGTCCGCCATCACCGAGAACAATTCGGCAGAGAGGGAGAAGTTCTATACGGATGTTTTCAGAATGTGCTCGGCGTTCATGTATGTCCTCGCTTCGGGAATCCTTCTTCTCATCAAGCCGATAACGCAGGTCTGGATTAACGAGCAGTATTTCGAGTCCTATCTCTACTCGCCGCTACTGACATTGGCGACAGTTTTCACATGCTTCAACACGTTTTTAGGCTCGGTCTACATAGCCGAAAAGAAGACGAAGCACTCGTTTTATACCTCGCTTGTTGCGGGAATAATAAATATAGTTCTGAACTTCGCACTGATTCCCTCGTTTGGAATCTACGGTGCGGCGTTCGCGACGTTCGTGGCATATTTCGTCGTCTTCTTCTACAGACTCTACGACACCCGCAGACTTATCCGTTATGACTTCTCGATGCCGAAAATTTTAATCAACACGGCGGTCATGGCGGCGATGGTCATCGTCAATCAGATAACTTTCACCAAAGAATGGATGCTATACCTGATTCTCGGTGTGCTGTTCATCATCTCGTTTGCACTTAATATAAAAGATCTCTGGCAGGCTCTCATGATGCTGATGCCTGAGAAGCTGAAAGCTAAACTTATAAGAAATTAGAAAGGAACATTATTATGGCAGAACTTACTTATGAAATCAAGGAGCACTTGGGCATTCTTTCGGAGACCGCTCGCGGCTGGACGAAGGAACTCAATAAAGTCAGTTGGAACGAAGGCGTCCCGAAGTATGACATCCGCGACTGGTCGCCCGACCATACCAGAATGAGCAAGGGCGTAACCCTCACCGAAGCGGAGTTTGAGAACCTGTCCCACATAATCAAAGGTGAACCTGTTGATCTTGGTGGGGATGATGTGGATGAAGATAAAATACTCTGAGCCCACCGGCGGCAAATACCGCCACGAGATAAAACTTCTTCTCTCAAAGGCTGAGTATGTCACCGCACGAACCCGTATCTCGGCGCTGATGAAGCCCGATTCGCACTCCATGCGCAACGGCGACTACTTTATCCGGAGCCTCTATTTTGATGACATCTATCGCTCGTCATACTGGGACAAGATTGCCGGAGTAACGCACCGCAAGAAGTTCCGCATCAGGACGTATAATTTCTCTCAGGACGTAATCAGGCTTGAGTGCAAGGAGAAAAACGGCGACAGAATCAGAAAGACCGGCACCGACATCTCTCTTGACTGTGCCAAAGCTCTGATAGCCGGCGACTGCTCGCTTCTGAAGCCGGACGACAGCTTCACTGCGGCTGAGTTTCTTACCCTCTGGGGAGGGAAGGGTTTACGACCGTCGGTCGTGGTCGATTACACCCGCGAAGCCTATGTTGAGCCTATCGGAAACGTCCGAATCACTTTCGATAAGGCTCTGAGAGCAGGCATCTCAGGCGTTAATATGTTCGACGAAGAGCTTCTGACAGTCCCGGTTTATCCGAACGGCATGGTGATAATGGAGGTCAAGTACGATGACTTCATCCCGAAAGCTCTCTCGATGCTCGTCTCGAGCGTTGGTGGAGAGAAGATTGCCGTCTCGAAGTTCACTTCATGCCGGGACGTTCTCAACAATTACAAGCCGCAGACAATCAGTCTTTAAGCCCACAAGAAAGGAAGAAAAAATATGAGCAGCATTAAGGCAGTTCTGAAAGAAAGCATCGAGCAGTTGGGGCTCGTCGAGCACCTGACCGTCTCGTACATACTCGTAACCCTCGTTTGCGCACTTCTGTGCGGAATCGTAATCTACTTTGTCTATAAGGTATTTTATCGCGGGGCGGTCTACAGCGAGAACTTCGCCGTCCTCATCGTCATGATAACGGTAATAACGGCGTTTATCGTCCTCGTAATCGGCTCGAATCTCGTTTTGTCTTTGGGCATGGTAGGAGCACTGTCGATTGTGAGGTTCCGCTCGGCGGTCAAAGATCCTCTCGACGTCGGCTTCCTCTTCTGGGGAATAGCCTCGGGAATCACCTCCGGCGCCGGTCTCTATCCGTTCGCACTCATCGCAACCCTCGGAATCGCCCTCGTCTATATCCTTTTCACGGTTATTGCAAAGGGCAAGAGGACCTATGTCCTCGTCATCAGATACACCTCCGAAGCCGAGGAGAATATTTCGGAAATCATGAACGCTCTGAAAGCAAAGACCCTCGGACGCTCCCGTTATCAGGGCGAAACCGAGCTCACCTGCAACATCCGCCTCAAAAAGAAAAACACCCGCCTCGTAGATAAGCTCTACGAAGTGGATGGAGTTATAAGCGCGGTGATGGTGGAATATACCGGTCAATAATTGAAAACCCCTCCGCCGGCTATGCCGGCACCTCCCCTTTCAGGGGAGGCTTTTTTTGCCCTATGAAAATTTGTTCAGAATACAAAAAGGCTCCCCTTTCAGGGGAGCTGGCGCCCGAAGGGCGACTGAGGGGTTTACCCGACAGTCGCGCCTGACGGAACCACAACCGCCTTCCCGTCAACCTCAACCCAGATGTCCTTTGCGGTCGGGTTGTAGATTGCGTGTGAGCGTGGGTCGGTGGAGTATTCGAGAGCCTGATATGCCTTGTGATACTCGCAGATTTCGATGTTCGTGGCGAACCAGATGTCGGGATTGCCGCTGACCTTCTTGAACACATCCTCGATGACGTCCCAGTTGTTGTCGCGCCTGAACTCGGCGGTGTGTCCCCAGAGATAGAACATCCGGCAGTCGTCAAAGTCGGTCGTAAGGAACCTGTCAAGGAGCTCGGGCAATCTCTTGTCGCCGTGGTGGCAGGTTGCAAAGAGCCTCAGCCAGTCCTCTGGCATGCCGAAATCGTCGCGTGTGCAGACGGTTCTGCAATACTTGATGCCGCACTTGCGGAGAGCCTCAACCGCCTTGTTGTTGAATGACCCATAGGGATAAGCCGCACCCCGGACAACTCCACCGTACTGCATCTCAAGGTTCGCCTTGTCTGTGGCAATCTCGCAATAGAGCTCCGGCTCGGTGATTTTCGTGAAATCCCTGTGGTGGAGCCCGTGGACGGCGACCTCAACCCCATGCTTCGGGTATTCCTCCAAAGCCTCCGAGAGAGTGACTCTTGGCCATACGCCATAAGGCTTCGTGCCCTCCTCGCGGTAAATCTGAGAACTGATGTTGAAGGTGCCCTTGATGCCGTACTCGTCCATCATCTCCATGAGCCTGATGTCGTCATAACACCCGTCGTCATAGCTCGTCGTAAACGCCTTTTTCAACCCGTTCGGGAATAACATTTTTTGCATAGTGATGCCTCCTATTTATGAATTATGAATATTGTCCATCTGCTGAGTGAGAAGGTAGACGCAGTATTGATTCATGCTCACTCCGTCGTTCTTAGCTTGTTCCGCTAACTTCTTATGAAGAGATTTCGGCATTCTGAGTGCAAATTTGCCTGAGTAGGATTTTGTACTGTCGGGAAGCTGTGGAGTATATCCACTTTCGAGAGAAGCTTCAAACCATGCTTTTTTTGCATCTTCCGCCATCGGAATTATTTTGTCGGCTTCGTTTGTACATGTGACACATCCGGGAAGGTCGGGATAATAGACGGTATAGCCGCCTTCGACTTCGTCTTCTTCAATAACCATAGGATAGGGAAGCTTCATATATTCTTCTAAAGTCAGTTCAGCCATTGTTATCGTCCTCCGTTTCTTGCATTATAGCATTCTTGACAATCCTGACATAACAGGTTTTGATAGGCTCGTGCTTTGGAATGGTAATTGCTGGCTTTCCGCTTTTGCGAAAAGTGTAGTGACTGCTACCGCCTTTCGGCTGGTACATAGTATACCCGAATGATTCCAAAACCTTTTTCAACTCATCAAACCTGAGACCTTTGTCGAGCGAGTAAATACGCTCTATAAGCTTATCAAATCTTGACACTGTTTGTACCTCTGTGATATTGATAATGATATTATATGCGATATTATAAGAAATGTCAAGGGCTTATGCCGCAATAGAGAAAATTTTCAGAACGAAGCGCTGAAATAATACCACCCTTCCCGAATTTTTGCAACACTTCCGTGATTATCTCCGCCTTTTTCTTCCCAGGTCCAGTAGCCTTCGCTTTGCTTGACGAGGTGATAATTCATCTGCGCATACGCCATCGGGAGGTCGTCGGGAGAGTAGTAGACGCCGTAGTAGGTGCTCGATGGGGCGATGCCGAAGCCGGAGAGAGTGTATTCAATCATCTCATGCCGGTAACTCGGACCAAAGTAGGTAGCCGAAATGCAGGGAACACCGTCGGTGATAATAATGTGGTTCTCGTACTTCTCCTCGATGTAGTCGCCATATCTTGCTACAAATACCCAAGCCTGCACCTTAGGATTCATCCCAAGCCTTATCCCCACCAGGCACACCGTACCCAGCACTACGGCAACTACAATCGCAACAATTCTCCTCTTAGTCATAGCAAATCCCTTCCTTTAGGCAGTTATAGCCTCCCCTGAAAGGGGAGGGGGATCGCCGGCGAAGCCGGTGGTGGAGGGGTTTCACAGGAACTCCTCCACCACATACATCTCCTGCAAATCTTCATCCCAGAAAATCAGGATGACGCTGCCGTCGCTTTTTGTCTGAGTGTAGAAAACACAGCTTTCATAGTCTGGTCTGTAGTTGATATCAAGCTCATCAAGTAGCCGTTCTGAGTATTCGATATAGCTTTCAGGAATTTCGTCGCTCCAACCGAGAAGCACGCTGATTCTCTCGGCATCGTCGAAGTACATGACGTGGTATCTCGTCCCGTCGCCGTGAAAGCTGGCGCCGGAGTCGGCGGAGACTTCTTCTGAGTAGCCTTCATCGGTCGGGATGACGATTCCCCAGTTGTTCTCGATAACGTCGCAGTAAGTCTCGTTCCATATGCTTGAAATAAATCCGCCGAAGAGGGTCACCGTTACGACTACTATCAGCGCAATAAATCTTAGTATTACTCTCATTCCTCTTCACCCCTCCGATATTCCAAAATATCCCCCGGCTGGCAGTCAAGAGCCTCGCAAAGAGCCGCAAGGGTCGAGAACTTGATAGCCTTTGCCCGACCGTTCTTCAAAATAGAGATATTCGCAATCGTGATGCCGACTTTTTCGGAAAGCTCGGTCACGCTCATCTTGCGCTTGGCAAGCATGACGTCGATGTTTATAATGATTTCGCCCATAACTTCACCTCAGACCGTCAGGTCGTTTTCCTGTTGCAGGTCGGCGGCTTTTCTTACGAGATGGGAAAGCGTCGCAAACACCACGGCAACGGCAATCCCTATGAACACTATTATAAGAGAAGCCACAATCACCGAAGGGTGACTCATGTTCGCAAGCAGAAGCACCACATTCCCGACGAAGAAGAATGCAATGTCGGCGAGCGCAAGATAGGACATCACACTGAAATACTTCGCATTGTCATAGGAAAACGCCTTGCCTTTCGCAATGTTAGAGACAATCTTCCAACAGTAGACGAGCACGACGTAGCAGGGGATTGCGGTTATCAGGATGAACACGAGCCACGGGACGAACCACCCAGAAACGTCGGGGTGATCCTCCACGATTTTCAGCCCGCAGACGGGGCAGACCACGCCGTAAGCCACCAAGCCGCAGACTCCGACGCCGATAATCACGGTTCTTAGCCACCGAACCAATACTTTGAGATCCATTTTTATCTCTCCTTTTTTCTTTTGTGAGACCAGTATAGCACATCAGAGATTGTTTGTCAACAACTTTTTATCGAGATACGATAAATTTTTATCGGGAAATCTCCCCGCTTGACATGCTCCGCAGTTTCATCTATAATATCAGCATCAAAACTTTTTGAGAGGCAACTATGTTATCACACATTTTCGATACCCATTCCCACTATGACGACCCGAAGTTTGACGGGCTGAGGGATTATCTCATTCCGGCTCTTTTCGAGCTCAACATTTCGGGGATAATGCACGCCGCAACGGATTTGAAATCCTCCGAGTTCGGCGTTACTATGGCAAATAAGTACCCGAGATACTACACCGCCGTCGGCGTTCACCCGGAGAATCTCTATGATGCTAAGGACGGCTATATCGACCGGCTCCGTGAGCTTGCGACTGACAGCAAAGTCAAGGCTATCGGCGAAATCGGGCTTGACTATCACTATGAGGGCTACGACCGCGAGGCTCAGATAAAGGCTTTTCGTGAGCAGGTCGAACTTGCGAACAGCCTGAATCTTCCGGTAATCGTCCACAGCCGCGACGCAACGGGGGACTGCATGGAAATCCTGCGGGAATTAAAGCCCAAGGGCGTCATGCACTGCTTTTCCGGCTCTGTTGAGACGGCGAGGGAAATTATAGATCTCGGGATGTACATCAGCTTCACGGGCGTCCTCACCTTCAAGAATGCGAAAAAGTCGGTCGAGGTGTTGAAATCAATCCCGATTGACAGATATCTCCTCGAGACCGACTGCCCCTACATGTCCCCCGAGCCGCACAGAGGCAAAATCTGCGACAGCGCGATGATAAAATACACCGCCCGCAAAGCCGCCGAGGTACTCGGTATGAGCTACGAAGACTTGGTTATTAAGACAGAGGAGAACGCAAAGAGATTGTTTGTGCTCTAACTGTAGGGGCGGATATTATCCGCCCGTTGTGATGCCAACTGCTATGTTCGGGCGGATAATATCCGCCCCTACAAAATTGCCCTTGACAAACGGCTCGAAATATGCTATTGTATTCATGCAAAACACAACTGTATTTGCAGTGTAAACTCTTGGGCTGAGAAGGTGATTGATTTGGACGAAAAATATGTCGTTGTCAGGGCTGATGTCCTGCCAGATGTCATTTTGAAGGTAATAGAGGCAAAGAAGCTTCTCGCGACCGGCGAGTGCAAGACCTCATCCGAGGCGTGTGGGGTTGCCGGCATTTCGAGAAGTGCTTTCTATAAATACAAGGATTCGGCGTTCATGTACAGCGACGGCTTCGGCACCGGAATCGTCACCTATTATCTCACTCTTTGCGACCGTGCAGGGGTTTTCAGCGAGGTTCTTCGTTGCCTTTATAGCCACGGTGCAAATATCCTGACCATGAATCAGAACATCCCCATAGATTCCGCCGCCACCGCGACCGTAACCGTCCACTTCGACGACGGCGACTATAATGCAGCCTCAATCTGCGAAGAGCTTTCGCATATTGACGGAGTTATCAGAGCAGGCACATCTTATGGAAGATAACATATTTCGGAGGAAAAAACAATGGCAGTAACACAAATCGCAGTAATGGGTTTCGGAGTCGTCGGCTCGGGGACCGTTGAGCTTTTTTATCAGAATAAGGACGTTATCGAGAAGAGATGCGGGCGGGAGCTCGACATCAAGTATATTCTCGACTTAAGAGACTTCCCGGGGAGTCCGTTCATAGACAAGTTCACCAAGAACTTCGACGATATCCTGAACGACCCCGAAATCAAAGTTGTTGCCGAGGTAATGGGCGGCAAGACCTTCGCTTATGACTATACAAAGAGACTTCTCAGTAAGGGCGTCAGCGTCGTCACATCGAATAAAGAGCTCGTCGCCTCTCACGGCGCAGAGCTCCTGAAAATCGCAAAGGCGAATAACTGCAACTATCTCTTCGAGGCGAGCGTTGGCGGGGGAATCCCGATTATCAGACCTCTTCACCAGTGCCTCGCCGCCAACCGTTTTTCGAGAATTGCGGGAATCCTGAACGGCACCACAAACTACATTCTTACGAAAATGATTTACGACCAACGCTCGTTTGACCAAGCTCTTTCTCAGGCTCAGCAGTTAGGTTATGCCGAAAAGGATCCGTCTGCCGACGTCGATGGTCACGATGCCACAAGAAAGCTCTGCATATTGGGCTCGCTCGCTTTCGGCAAGCACATCTATCCCGAATATGTCCATTGCTCCGGCATCAGAGAGATTACCCTTGACGATGTTGAGTATGCCGAGAGCGCCGGCTATGCCATCAAGCTAATCGGTCTTATTGAGAATACCGAGAGCGGAATCGTTGCGACCGTCTGCCCGAGACTTGTGAGCGTCAACAACCCTCTTTCGAGCGTCAACGACGTCTACAACGCCATCATGGTGACCGGTGACGCCGTCGGCGACTGCCTCTTCTATGGCAGAGGAGCCGGCAAGTTCCCGACCGCCTCGGCAGTTGTCGGTGACATTATCGACGCCGCCAAGCACGAGGGCAAGGACATCGTCTCCCTGAACTGGGAGGAGAGCGAGTCGAACGACTTCATCCGACCCTATAAGTCCGCCGAGGTCAGCATCTACGCCCGTATCCGCACCGAAAACCAGGACGCCGACGCCCTGAAGAGCGAAATCACGAACCTCTTCGGCTATGTCGACTTTATCCCGAGAAAACAGCGTTCCCAGCACGAGCTCGCATTCATCACTCCGACCATGGTCGAGAGCGAAATCGACACAAGGCTCAATAAGCTCACAGAGAGCTGTAAGCTGATGAAGAAGATTAGGCTGTTGTAATAAAAAAGCTGTTGACAAAACAACAGCGGTGGGTTATAATATAAGTGATGAGAGGCTACCTGAACGGCAATTCAGGTAGCGGTCACTCTCACACAACGTTATGTTATATGTTCATGATCGCACTTGATAGCAAATCAGGTGCGGTTTTTCTATTTTCGGTTTGAGCCTACGGTGTAACCGATAGAAAAGGCTGTCATGAGCAAGCCCAAAACTGCCAGAATTATAGAAATAATCTCCATAAGTTCAGCTTTTGCTGAACTTGTGGTCACACCCCTTTTCAGGTAAGAGCGACCACCTCTCATCACAACTGCATTATAACATACAAACAGACCCCCTGTCAACAAATTTGTTCGATTTTAAATTGTATACAAGGAAGCTTTCCGATAAGATTGTATTTCTCTAACGCTGAGAATCCACATACAGAAATCACCTATTCTGAGATAGGTGATTTTTATTTATGCAGATTGCATATGATTTACTTTGTTGACAGCAGTCGGTTTATGTGTTATAATTGTTCTCGACAAGAAAGTGTATAAAGCGGTTTGACCTTCGATAAACTGAGGAGGTGACTTGCATGACGATTTTAGAAGTGCTCGCACTACTTAATCTGATAGCGGTCATTGTCTTTGGTATTCTCGATTTAACCATCGGGAATAAAAAGAAATAACCGCCCGAATCTGAAGTAATAAGGACGGCTGATTTCCAAATTTAGTGTTGGGTCTGCAAACCCACACATATGAGGTCAAGCCAGAACTGTTACCGCAGTTCCGCTTTCTTGTCTTAATTATACCCCACCGCTGTTGATTTGTCAACAGCTATTTTTATTTAGATGGAAAACTTCATATATGGCTCCCCTGTCAAGGGGAGCTGGCACGCGAAGCGTGACTGAGGGGTTATTCTGTAGTCGTCTCCTGAATCGAGCTTGTCGTGTCCTCTTCAAGCTTGAAGGTTATCTCAAACTCAGTCCAGTTGCCGTCGTCGTCCATGCGGAGGCATGTGGCGGTTACTTCGTCGCCGGGGCTCAGCTCGAAGATTATCGCATAGACATCGTCCGCAGATGTAACCTTGATGCCGTTCATTTCTGTGATGACGTCGTCGACTTGCAGGTCGGTGTTAGAGATGTCACAGGTTTCGTCGATTTCGGCAATATAGAGACCGGCGGGGAGACCATATATGTCCGCCATGGTGTCGGAAATTGCGTAGAAGCTGATGCCGACCTTGGGACGCCCGAGGATTCCGCCGTTTTCGATGAGCTCTTCCAGAATCGGAATTGCAGCGTTAATCGAGATTGCAAAGCCGATGTTGTCGTATTCGACAGCCTCAAGCTTCGATGAGGTGATGCCAACGACCTGTCCCCACATGTTGACAAGCGCGCCGCCAGAGTTGCCGGGATTGATGGCGGCATCAATCTGGATGCACTCCATGCTGATGTTGTCCGACTCGACGCTTATCATGCGGTTCAAGCCCGAAACGATGCCCGTCGTGACGGTTGATTCAAGACCGGCGGGGGAGCCGAGCGTGACAACCTGCTCTCCGAGCTCGAGCTGGTCGGAATCTCCGAACTGAGCGGGAGTCAGGTCGGTGGCGTTTATCTTGAGAACCGCCAGGTCCGTTCTCGAATCGCTTCCGACAACGGTGGCGTTATATTCCGAGCCGTCATAGAGCCGAACGACGATTGACAGGTCGGCGTCCTCGATGACGTGAGCGTTTGTGATGATGTAGCCGTCGGAGGTCATGATGATGCCGGAGCCCTGCGAATAAGACGCAAAGATGGTGTTTCCGGTGTATGCCTCGATGGTGACGATAGAGGGCAAGCAGGTCTGCGCGACGCCCTCGACGGTGTATCTTCCGTCGTCCTGATAATATTTTTCCTCGAGCTCTTCATGCTGAACCGTCGGAATCGTGAACGTCTGGAAGTTTCCTGTGCCGTTAATCATGTTCTTAATCCAGCCGGAGCCGAAGACGGCGTGCGCCGTCACGAAGAACAGCACTACAAACAGTATCAGGAAGAATATAAAGCACTTGAGGAAGGTGTGACTGCTCCGTCTGACGGTTCCTATCGGCTTCGGGAGATAGTCGAGATTCGCAACCTCGTCATAGGCGAGCTCCCTCAGCTCATCCTCGACCGACTGCTCCTCTCGGACCTTCTTTTTCTTCATGGGAATTTCTTTTGGAAGTGGTTCTTCTGTCGGGGTAATCTCGGGTGATTCTATGGTTTCATTCTTTATTTCATTCTCTGGGGTAAATTCGTTCATAGGTGTATTGCCTTTCCGAAAATCGCTTAATCGTCGTCCTTCCTGTCAAGCAGCTTTACAGCCGCGGCGGTAGCCGCAACGATAGCGCCGACCTGCAGAAGGGTACGGGTATTGACACTGATGGTGTGATCGTTCTTTTTTTGCTTCTTGGCGGTCTTGACGGCGGTCTTTTTGACTGTGGTTTTCTGGGGCTTCTTGTATAACTCGGGATATTTATATGCCGGAGTCTCCTCCTCAGCGAAATATCTGTCGTCATATTCATAGTTGAAATCCGACTCTTCATTCTCGGGCTCGCTTGCTTCGGCGGCTTTAACCTGCTCGGCTCTTGCCTGTTCGAGAGAATCGACGGTCTTTTCCATGCTGTCAAGCTTTTCAAGAAGTCTCTGGAGCTCTTCGTGAAGGGAATTGTCTGCACCGGCATCCTCTGCGGGAGCTTCTTCGGGAGCCTCTTCGATTTCTACGGTCTCGGGCTCTTCCGGCTCGGCAGGCTCAGCGACGGTCTCGTCGTCGAGACTGATATCGTCGATGCTCTCATCCGAGAATGAGATGTTCACATCGGGAACATATTCCACGGGAGCAGGCTCCGGCTCGGTTTCCGGTTCAACCTCGGGTTCGGCAGGAGCTCCCGGCTCGGGAATCTCTTCGGGAGCTTCTTCGACAATCGGCTCGGGTTCCGGCTCTTGCATAGGCTCAGTAGCGTCTTCAGCCTCGGGCTCAAGCTCTGCAACAGGCTCAGGTTCGGAAACAACTTCCGGCTCGGGAACAGGCTCTTCTGCAACGGGCTCTTCAACAGGTTGCTCTTCGACAGCCGGCTCTTCCTTGGCGGCTTCAGCTTCTGCTTCTTTGGTCTTCTTTTCTTCCTCTAATTTTTTAGCAAGCTCTTCCTGCTTTTTTGTCAACGGGAAATCTTCGTCAAAGAAATCTATCATGGCTTTTTCCTTTCCTGTTCTTTACCGGCGTCCGCGCTGTCAAGCTCGAACTTGTATCCGACGCTCCATACCGTCGTAAGCTTCCAATGTGCTGATACTCCGTCAATCTTCTTGCGGAGCCTCTTGATGTGGACGTCAATCGTCCGTGAGCTTCCGTAATAGTCGTACCCCCAGACCTCGTCGAGTAACTGGTCGCGGTTGAACACCGTGTTCGGGTGCGACGCCATATAATACAGCAGTTCGAGCTCCTTCGGGGGAGTGGGGATAATCTCGCCTTTGACCTTGAGCTCGTAGCGGTTCATGTCGATGTCCAAGCCCTCATAGTGAATCTCTTTCGATTGAGTGCTCGGCTTCGAAAGACCGTATCTTCTGAGCACTGCCTTGACCCGAGCCGCCACTTCTCTTGTGTCGAACGGCTTTACGATGTAGTCGTCTGCTCCGAGCTCGAGCCCAAGTACTTTATCGAATATCTCCGATTTTGAGGTTATAAATATAATAGGTATGTCGGATTTCTTTCTTATTTCCCGGCAGACCTGCCAGCCGTCGACCGAGGGGAGCGCCACTTCGAGGAGCACGAGGTCCGGCTTGAGAGCGGAGAACTGCACAAGCCCCTCTTCGCCGTCAAGGGCAATCATCACGCTGTAGCCCTCTTTTTCGAGGCTGAGGCGAATCAGCTCGCAAATATTTCTGTCACTGTCTATTATAAGAACTCTTCCGCTCACAAATACCAACTCCCTTCGGAAGCAATCCCATAAATATCTATCCTATATTATAGACTATAATTCGCTCTTTTTCAAGAGTTTCTGCGATTTTTGTTGCCAAAAGATTAATAAAAACTAAAATCGGGCTCACAGACAGAGTTTTAACGCCTTGGTCGGAATTTAAACGTTATTTCCGATTTTGATGGTGCAAGTTGGGAATTTTTAATCGGAATCGAGCCCGACTTATTATGCAAACCGCCGAAAATCAAGTTTCGTGACAAATATCGCTTGATTTTTCCGCAGGGCGTGGTACAATAGATTTAGCACTCGGGAACGAAGAGTGCCAAAATCAAGATTTTATATTATAATCCATAAAGGAGGAAACATTCATGACATTAAAACCGTTATTTGATCGTGTTGTTGTCAAGATGACCGAAGCCGAGGAAACCACAAAGGGCGGAATCATCCTCACAGCATCAGCAAAAGAAAAGCCTCAGGTAGCTGAGGTTGTAGCAGTAGGAGACGGCTCCCCGAGAGACGGCAAGGAAACCGCTATGAAGGTTTCTGTTGGTGACAAGGTTCTTCTTTCCAAGTATTCTGGAACCGAAGTCAAGGTTGACGGAGAAGAGTATACTATAGTAAGCATGGGCGATATTCTCGCAGTAGTAGAGTAATCGCGGAGCTATTTAATAAGGAGTGAATTTATAATGGCAAAAGAACTTTTATACGGCGAGGATGCAAGAAAGGCTTTGCAGTCCGGCATTGACCAGCTCGCCGATACAGTAAAGATTACATTGGGTCCGAAGGGCAGAAACGTAGTCCTCGACAGAAGCTACGGTCAGCCGCTCGTCACCAATGACGGCGTTACCATCGCAAAGGAAATCGAGCTTGACGATACATTTGAGAACATGGGCGCTCAGCTCATCAAGGAAGTTGCCACCAAGACCAACGACGCCGCAGGCGACGGCACCACCACCGCAACTCTTCTTGCTCAGGCTATTGTCCGTGAAGGCATGAAGAACATCGCCGCAGGTGCAAACCCGATGGTTCTTAAGAAGGGCATCCAGAAGGCTGTTGACGTTGCTACTGATGCAGTCGTTGCAAACTCCAAGGCTGTTTCCGGAAGCGCTGACATCGAGAGAGTCGCAACCGTTTCCTCCGGCGACGAGAGCGTAGGCAAGCTCATTGCAGACGCTATGGAGAAGGTCACCGCCGATGGCGTTATCACCATCGAGGAGTCCAAGACCGCCGACACCGATGTTGACGTTGTAGAAGGAATGCAGTTCGACAGAGGCTACATCACCCCCTATATGGTAACCGATACCGACAAGATGGAAGCTGTCCTTGACGACGCTGTCATCCTTGTTACAGATAAGAAGATTTCGAACATTCAGGAAATCCTTCCTTTGCTCGAAGAAGTCGTAAGAAGCGGCAAGAAGCTTCTCATCATCGCCGACGATATCGAGGGCGAAGCTCTTTCGACCATCATTGTCAACAAGCTCCGTGGCACCTTCAACTGCGTTGCGGTCAAGGCTCCCGGCTTCGGCGACAGAAGAAAGAAAATGCTTCAGGATATCGCTATCCTCACCGGCACCGATGTTATAAGCTCTGACCTCGGTTATGAGCTCAAGGACACCACTCTTGCCGACCTCGGCAGTGCAAGACAGGTAGTTGTCACCAAGGAGACCACCACCATCGTTGACGGCGGCGGAAACCAGTCCGACATCCACGCAAGAGTTGCTCAGATTCGTTCCGAAATCGCAAACACCACTTCCGATTACGACAGAGAAAAGCTTCAGGAAAGACTTGCCAAGCTCGCTGGCGGCGTAGCCGTCATCAGAGTTGGCGCCGCAACCGAGACCGAAATGAAGGAGAAGAAGCTCCGTGTTGAGGATGCACTCTCCGCTACCAAGGCGGCAGTAGAAGAGGGCATCGTAGCCGGCGGCGGAACCGCACTCCTCAATGCCGCTCCCGCAGTCGAGAAGCTCGTTAATGAACTCGAAGGCGACGAGAAGACCGGTGCCAAGATTATCCTCAGAGCTCTTGAGGAGCCCGTAAGACAGATTGCCGCAAATGCAGGTCTTGACGGCGGAGTTATCGTAAATAACATCCGCAAGGAGAACAAGGTCGGCTATGGCTTCGACGCTTACAAGGAAGAGTATGTCGACAACATGATTTCTGCCGGAATCGTTGACCCGACCAAGGTTACTCGTTCCGCTCTCATCAACGCCGCATCTGCCGCTTCGATGGTTCTCACCACCGAAAGCCTCGTCGGCAACAAGAAGGAGCCTGTAGCTCCTGCGGCACCTGCCGCTGACCCGTCGATGGGTGGCATGTACTAATAGATATCAGGTAGCAAGTAAACCGCCATATATAGAATCCGCCGTTCTCTATCAAAAGGGGACGGCGGATTTCTTTTCTGATAAAATACGACAATCCCAATGATAATGTATACAAAATCGAGTGTTGTGCAACATGCACAAAAAACGGTTTTTTATTTGTGCAAGTTGTCAATAGAAACCGAGGACAATTTGTGTTATAATAAATCTCGCCAAATACTTTTAGGAGGTATTATAATAATGAAGAGGCTAATTGGTATTATCTGCGTAGTCCTGGCTATGACCATGGCTATGACAGCTATCTCATTCGCCGCTACAGCAGACATCGTAAACGAGTCTGTTGAGGGAACCGCCACTGTTGACGGTACCAAGGACGAGGCTTATGACGCCGCTACTGCTCTTGAATTCGTTCAGAAGGGCTCCAGCAACGGCGGAAGCAAGGTTCTCGACGATCCGATAGGACGCGCTTACATCATCAACGACACTGAGTGGGTTTATGTCTGGTTTGAGGTATATGACGATAATCTTGATCAGGGCTCAGCTAACACCTATGAGCAGGACTCTGTTGAGTTCTTCTGGATGGACAACAACTCCAAGTATCAGCTCCGTGTCCGTTACGACGGCTCCATCTCTGCTGATACCGGCTCCGACTGGGCTGACAAGGGTGCTGAGTTCGTAGCAGTTGAGACCGACAACGGTTTCGCTGTAGAAGCTAAGTTCCCGATCACCGATGTCAAGGACAATCAGATCGAAATGACCTTGCAGATCAACGCCTGCACCGACGGTAGCCGTGATTACACCTGCTACATCCTCGGCAATGACGACGCTGATAACGCTTATCAGAGAACCAGCCGTGACACCGATTACGATGTTTGGTGGACTTTGACCCTCGCAGGCGAATTCGAAGACACCAGAGTTGAGACTGCTGACCTTCCGATGGAACTCACCGCTAGCAACTATGCGGAAGTTCAGGCTGTTCCGTTCCACGTTCAGGGCTACATGCAGGATCATGTAAACTGGTCTTGGAACTCTGCCGGAACCTACACCACCGGCGTTCTGGGTGACACCCTCGAAATTTCCTGGGATTACGATGCTTATTCATTCGAAGGTTATCTTTCTTCCGATAACACCGCTGAGTGGACATCTAACCCGACATTCGCTATCTCCGTCGGTGACGGTGGATATCTCCAGCTTCCTGATGGCGCCGAGGTTGGCGACACCGGTGATTCTGCAAGATACAGCTTCACCTATTCCGACATCACCATCACCGCTACCGGCTATGACAACGTAGTTATCTCCGGCGGCACCATTGATGCAACCAGATTCACAATCAAGCAGGAGAGTGGCTATACCTCCGGTACTTCCAAGGATATCGACCTTCTCTCCGGCATTCTCGAGCAGACCGGCTTGACTCTTGAGCAGTTTGCTACCGACTATCTCCCCAACGTCACCAACATTTCGTTCGACATCACCTTTGATGCTTACGAACTCGTTACCGTTGCTGACATCGAAGCGTTCCTCGTTGAACTCGATGCAGAGGACGAAGAGGTCTTGGCTTCCTTGCAGGAATACATAGACAGAGTTGACGCCGCTGAGGAAATCGTAAACAGCGAAGAGTCTACCCTCGAAGAGAAGGAAGACGCTCTTGACGATGCCAAGAAGGCTGCTAACCGTGCAACCAAGGCTTCTGAGAACTATCCCAAGGCTACCGAGGCTGCTGATGAGCTTCAGGAAAGAGTCGCTACCATGACCGCTACCGTTGAGGCACTTCAGGCAGAGGCTACCGCTGATGAAGAGGTTGTCGAGGATGAAGATACTTCCGCTGACACCAGCTCATCTTCAAGCTCTGACAGCTCAAGCTCCACCGGAGTTGTAGTTGGAATCATCATTGTTATCGTAGTAATCGTTGTCGTTGTCGTCGTAGTAGTCGTCACCGGCAAGAAAAAGAAGAAGTAATTCCGATTAGCCGATAATAGATAAACCCTAAAAGAAATGCCGCCATCCAATCGGATGGTGGCATTTTTGTGAAAAACCCCTCCACCGTGCTTCGCACGGTCCCCCTCCCCTTTCAGGGGAGGCTTATTTTCGTTTTATCAAAAGCTTGTAAAGAGGCAGAAAAAGGCTCCCCTGAAAGGGGAGCTGTCACGCGAAGCGTGACTGAGGGGTTTCCGTCAGTTTAAAATCTTTTGATTGACTTTGACTTTTCCGATGTGCTAAAATCCAAAAGTCGAACAGCGAAGGAAGCGTAGAATCACGACGGTTCTGCGCTTCTTTTTGTGCGTTTATCGGCTATTTTCGCCATATTCGACAAATTATGTATCTTGAAGGAGTCAATCTAATGGAACAAAACAACTACTTGGGAACTGAGAAAGTGGGCACGCTTCTTCGCAAATTCGCAATCCCTTGCATCTGCTCGCTCATCATTTCCTGCCTTTATAACATCGTCGACCAGATTTTCGTCGGCAACATGATAGGCTATGTCGCAAACGGCGCAACCGGAATCATCTTCCCGATAACGGTCGTAGGATGGGGCATGTCGCTCTTCTTCGGCGACGGCGTCGCGGCAATGCTCTCGATGTGCCTCGGAAGCAACAAGACCGAGGACATTCATAAGTATGTCGGAAACGGCATTATGTGGACAGTCCTCTCTGGACTTATAATAATCCTCATCAGCTACACTGCCGGTGACAGCCTTCTCTGGCTTATCGGCGCAACAGAGGAGAATATCGGAATGGCACACGCCTACGGCTTCATCATCTATGCCATGATGCCGCTTGCCATGCTCCAGAACTGCCTGGCGGCTATCATCCGTGCAGACGGAAGCCCGAAGTATTCGATGCTTGCTATGATTGTCGGCGCCGTCATCAACATCGTCGGCGACCCGATTTGCATCTCCTTCTGGGGAATCCGTGGCGCCGCTATCGCGACAATCACCGGTCAGTTCGTCAGCTTCTCAATCTGCTTCGCATATCTTTTCAGAAGCAAGAACTTCAGGCTCTCGCTTTCAAGCTTCAAGCCGAGCTTTAGGCTCACGAAGAAGGTCATGTCGCTCGGCACCTCGAGCCTTCTTACACAGCTCTTCATCATGATTATAACGGTCGTCAACAACATTCTTCTCGTCAAGTTCGGCGCAATGTCCGAATATGGCTCTGACATCCCGCTCTCGGCGTTCGTCGTCATCATGAAGCTATTCCAGATAGTCCTCAACATCGCCATCGGCATCGCCGCCGGTGCACAGCCTATCGTCGGCTACAACTATGGCGCAAAGAAGTATGATCGAGTCATGGAGCTTCTCAAGCTCGTCATGAAGTGGACGGCGATTGTCTGCATCATCTGCACGGTTCTCTTCGAGGCAATCCCGCAGGCGTTCATTCTCATGTTCGGCGCCGACAGCGAGCTCTATCTTGAATTTGCGGTACAGTGCCTGAGAATCTATCTTTCGCTCATCCTCTTCACCTGCCTGCAGAAGGTCTCGGCAATCTTCCTCCAGTCCATCGGTCACGCCAAGGAAGCGGCTCCGCTTTCTGCTCTGAGAGACGTGCTTCTCATAATCTTCTCGCTCGTTGCAACTCAGCTCGTCGGAGTCACCGGCGTATTCTGGGCGGCACCTCTTGCCGACGTAATCGCGATGGCAATCACCGCGTTCGTCATGGCAAAGCTCTGGAAGTCCTTGAAGCTTGAAAAGCTCTCCGAAGAAAAAGCCCAGATGGTCTTAAGACCTCTTCCCTCGAAGCACTGAAAACAAAAAGGCAAGCTTTTGCGGCTTGCCTTTTTTTATATCCGGATTAATCTATGAAGTCCTTGACCTTATTGGAACGGTTCGGATGCCTGAGCTTTCTAAGTGCCTTCGCCTCAATCTGGCGGATACGCTCCCTTGTGACGTTGAACATCTGCCCGACCTCCTCGAGGGTTCTGCTTCTGCCGTCCTCAAGTCCGAATCTCAGCCTCAGCACTTTTTCTTCTCTTTCGGTCAGAGTGCCGAGTACCTGGTCAATCTGCTCTTTCAGGAGCACCTGCGAGGCGGCTTCGGTCGGCTCGGGGGCGTTTTCGTCGGGGATGAAGTCGCCGAGGTGGCTGTCCTCCTCCTCACCGATAGGCGTCTCGAGAGAAACGGGGTCCTGCGCTATCCGCATGATTTCACGAACCTTGTCGACCGGCATGTCAAGCTCTTCGGCAATTTCCTCCGCCGTCGGGTCTCTGCCGTTCTGGTGCAGGAGTGTGCTCGAAGCCTTATTGACCTTCGTTATCGTCTCGACCATGTGCACGGGAATCCTGATGGTTCTTGCCTGATCGGCAATAGCTCGTGTGATGGACTGGCGAATCCACCATGTCGCATAAGTAGAGAACTTGAAGCCCTTGGTATAGTCGAACTTCTCGACAGCTTTAATAAGACCGAGGTTTCCCTCCTGAATGAGATCGAGGAAGCTCATGCCTCTTCCGCCGTATCTCTTGGCTATCGAAACAACGAGTCTCAGGTTCGCTTCGGCGAGGCGCTTCTTTGCCTCTTTGTCGCCCTGCTGGATTTTCTTTGCGAGCTCAATCTCTTCCTCGGAGGTGAGCAGGGGAACTCTGCCTATCTCCTTGAGATAAATCTTGACGGGGTCGTCGATTGCGATTCCTTCGGCGAGGGAGATGTCATAGTCATCCTCGTTCACATCCGGGACGTCGCTATCGTCAGGCAGATCCTCGAGCTCCATGTCAAGGTCGATTTCCGAGAACGGATCCGGCTCAATCTCGACATCGTCGATTATCTCAATACCGTTTGCGGAGCACGCATCATAGAACTTGTCAATCTGCTCGGCATCGAAATCCGCATCCTCAAGGGCATCGGTTATCTGCTGTGTCGAGAGCTTTCCTGAAGCCTTACCGGTTTCTATAAGGCTGTCGATTACATTTTTCTTATCGCTCATGATTTATTCCTCCAAATTATGTCAATTCTTCTCCCGACGGAGCTTCGAGGTGTAGGCGAGCAAATCGTCGTCCGACATTTTCGAAGCGTCTTCGGAAGCTTCACTTTCGCTGTTAAGAATCCCAATATAGTCCGCAAGGGTTTTTTCGTCAATCGTAATATCTTTAGATTGAACTAAAATATGGCTTATTTTGTCCATATCCTCGCCGTAAAATTCGTTTTCAAGTGTTGTAATAGTTGCATATCCGCCCTTTTCATAGCAATTTTTAAGGGCTTCATATGCTTTTTTAAGAAATTCGTACGAAAATCGCTCGGCTTTAAGGCTTCCGAATATCTCGCCCTGCTTCTCGTGGTGATCAAGAGTGTAGGCGATGATTCCTTCTTCGGCTTTCTCACGCTTTGTAAGAGTTCTGTTCGGGTTGGCTGTCCGAGAGCCGCTGACCGTTCGCATAAGCTCCCTGTCTTCGCGCTTTTTGGACTCCCTGACCTGCTTTCTCAAGTAGGCGTTGACCTCTGCTGTGAGAGAATCTTTCGCAACGTCGTTTTCAATAGCTACTCTCGAAATATACACGTCCCTCTGGACCTGGCTCTCGATTCCCGCAAGAACCGCAACCGTTCGCTTGAGATATTCGACCTTGCCCATGTCGGTATCGACATCGAGCCCCTGCTTGCACTTCGCAAGCTCGAACTCAACCGAGCCTTCCGAGCCGCTGAGAAGCAGTCGGAACCTGTCCGCACCGAGCTTATTTATGTAGTCGTCGACGTCCTTGACTCCGTCGCCGGAAATCCGGACGACCTTCGATTTGAGCCCCGCCGCCGAGAGAAGGCTTATCACCGCCGAGGTCGCTTTTTGCCCTGCGGCGTCGGCATCGTAGCAGATATAGACCTCGTCGCAATACTGTGCCATAAGCCGGGCGTGCTCAGACGTGATAGCAGTGCCGCATGTGGCGACGGCTTCGGTGAATCCCGCCTGATGAAGGGTGATGACGTCAAGGTTACCCTCGCAGAGGATAAGCCGTTTTGACTTCGCCGCCGTGTTTTTCGCAAAGTTCATGGCAAAGAGCGTCCGGCTCTTCTCATAAACAGGAGTGCCCCTCGAGTTCAGATACTTCATGCCCTGCGGGTTCGGGTCTAACGTCCTTCCCGAGAACGCAACAACGTTTCCACGCAAATCAAAGATAGGGAACATTACCCGATTCACGAAGAAGTCGAAGCATCTGCCGTTTTTCTTGCTGATGAGCGAGCCTGCAAGAAGCTCGTCCTCGGTGTACCCGAGCGACAGCATGTGGTTCGTAAGGCTTGTCCACCGGTTCACGGCAACTCCCAGCCCGAAGCTCTTTATCGTCTCGGGTCGCAATCGTCGCTTCCGGATGAGATATTCAAGCCCCGCCTTGCCGTCGGGGGTCTTAAGATTCGAGTAAAAGAACTTCGCGGCGTCCTTGTTCATCTGCAGGAGCCGTTTTTTCGATTCCACCCTCGGGTCTTCGTAGCCGCTTTCGGGAATCGGGATTCCGGCGCGTTCCGCCAAAAACTTCACCGACTCCGCAAAGTCGAGGTTTTCAATCTTGCTTATAAATGTGATGACCGAGCCGCCTGCGCCGCAACCGAAGCAATAGAAGCTCCCGTTGTCGGGGTAGATGACGCATGACGGGGTCTTTTCCGAGTGGAACGGGCAGTTGCATTTATACAGCCGCCCTGCACGCTTGAGGGTGACGTACTGCCGCGCAACGTCCTCAATCCTGTTCGCATCCTTGACCCGCTCCAAAAAATCGTCCGAAAACCGCGGCATTATTCTCCCTCCTTCGCATAGCTATAGGACTAAAATTATATTAGCAAACGCTCCAGCTCTTCGGGACATACAAATCCATGAAGAGGTTGATGCAGAACTTGTCGGTCATTCCGGCAATATAGTCGCAGACCACAGTGTCGGCATCGAATCTGTCCGCAAGTGCAATATAGTCCGGCGGAAGCCGCTTCGGGTCCTCAAGGAAGTATTTATACAGCTTCTCGAGCATAACCCTTGCTTTCTTCTCCTCCGATTTGCAGAGGGGATTCGTGTAGACCTGCTCATACATGAACCTGTGGAGAATGTTTTCGGCGTTCCCGACGTCCTCGTCAAAGTGGATGTTCTCGGCGCCATTCTTGACTAAGTTAGACACAAGGGTCGTGATTCTCTTCGATTTCGTGTCGCCAAGGACTTCGACCGCTTCCTGCGGCAGGTCTTCGTTCCGGAGAACTCCGGCTCTGATGGCGTCCTCGATGTCGTGGTTTATATAGGCGATGACGTCCGCAAGGCGCACGACATAGCCCTCTCTTGTTTCGGCAATCTCGTTTGTGTGCTTCAGAATTCCGTCTCTGACTTCATATGTAAGGTTCAGCCCTTTGCCGCCTTTTTCAAGAACATCAACTACCCTGAGGCTCTGCTGATAATGCTTGAAGCCCTTGGGGGAGAGCTCATTGAGAACCGCCTCGCCGGCATGCCCGAAGGGAGTGTGCCCGAGGTCGTGCCCGAGTGCAATCGCCTCGGTCAGGTCTTCGTTGAGCCGCATAGCCCGGGCAATCGTCCTCGCAATCTGGCTCACTTCGAGGGTGTGCGTGAGCCGGGTTCTGTAGTGGTCGCCGGTCGGGTTCAGGAAGACCTGCGTCTTCTGCTTGAGCCTTGAGAAGGCGTTGCAGTGGATAATCCTGTCTCTGTCCCTCTGGTAGCATGTCCGAAGCGGGTCGGGCTTGAGGTACACCTGTCTGCCCTTCGAATCCTTCGATTTCGAAGCATATTCGCAGAGAGCTTTCTCCTCAATCATTTCAGTATAAATACGAGCATCGCTCACACATATCCCTCCTTCGATAGTTTCTCTATATACTTATACAAATAAAATCACGAATCTCCTTCATTTGTTCCGAACAAAAGTGAAAATTCGTGAGATATTACAAATTATCAGGAAAAATCAATCGTGGTTTCGTCAGATTTGACAATGTTCACGTTGCCGTTTGTGAGGTCAACGAGCGCTTCCACCAGCCTGTCGCATGCCTCCGCTTTGATAGCGGCGGTAATCTTCACGTTTTCCGCAAATTCGGTATTGTCAACCCGGGAGCCCTGTTCTCCCAAGCACCGGATGATTCTTTCATACCACGAATAGTCGCTTTCAATCGTCAGGTAATATCCCGACAGCATCTCGACGATTTCGGAAGCCCCGACCGCCAGCGAAGCCGTATTCGAATAGGCTCTCGTGAGCCCGCCTTTGCCGAGGAGTATTCCTCCGAAATATCTCGTCACGACGATGCAAACGTCAGTGAGCCCCGTTTTCTGGATGACATCCAAAATCGGCAATCCAGCAGTTCCCTGAGGCTCGCCGTCGTCAGAGTATCTCGAGATGAATCCGTCCCGCAGTACATAGGCATAGCAGTTGTGCCGGGCTTTTCGATTCTCCGAGCGAACCTTCTCGATAAACGCGACCGCCTCTTCATCCGTCCTGACAGGGGATATAGCGCCTATAAATTCTGATTTTTCGATGGTTATGCTGTCCGTGGCAGGTTTACGAATCGTTTTATAGCTCACATAAATCACCCTGACTTTGAAATGAACAAAGCGGCAAGCCGGGAACGGCTGCCGCTAATTGTGCATCTTCAAACGAAATTACTTGTTGTCCTTGTTAAGACCATAACGCTTGTTGAAGCGATCAACACGTCCGCCGGTATCTACAAGCTTCTGCTTGCCGGTGAAGAACGGATGGCACTTTGAGCAAATTTCAACCTTGATGTCCTTCTTGGTGGAACCGGTGTGGATTACGTTTCCGCAGGCACATGTGATGGTTGTTTGCTGATAATCGGGATGAATTCCTTCCTTAGCCATGAGATTTCCTCCTTTCTGAACTTATAAACATAGTAGCCCATCTTCCTAAGTTCAGACAGTAGTACTATGGAATTGACATTATAAACCGCAACGCAGTTTTTCACGGTAAATATTATAGCACAACGCTACAGAAAATGCAAGTACTTTTTTGAGATTATTGAGACGTTGTATGTGAGCAGTAAAAGCCTCCCCTGAAAGGGGAGGGGGACCGCCGCCGTAGGCGGTGGTGGAGGGGTTAATCTGCCCCGATATTAATCGCCTCAAGATTCACGTTCTCAAGACTGCTCCTGTCGACTGCGACCGCCAGAAGATACCATTGCTCGTTTTCCTCGTCGAAGCCGTAGCTCAGATTGTCGATGGTAACGAAAATCTGGTAGTTATAGATGAACAAATCGGTGACCTCTGGCTTTGCAAGCGTCTTGTCATAGGGGAGAACCATGACGAGAAGCACATACTCCTCGAACATTTCTCTGTCGAAAACAGCGCCGAAGTACTTCACAAACAGCGTGTCAAGGTCGAAATCGCCCTTGTAGGTCTCGTAAAAGCCGAGCATTTCCTCATAGGTCTCGAGCGTATCGACGTGTGTCGTGACGTCTTCGACGAGAGCCGGGGTCTTGAAGGTGAAAGCCCAGTACTCGGGGTAAACGTAGGTGAATCTTTCCGAGTCGTAGGCTCCACCGCCGCTGTCGTCGATGAGCTCGGTTATTTCAAGCGCCACGTTGTCGGTGTCGATGTCGTCGAATCCACCCTTCGGAGCGGTGAATACAAGGTGATAAATCGTCCCGTCGCTTGTGGGTGCATTCTCGGGGATGTGCCGTGTGATGCTGATAACAAACGAGCCGTCCTCGAAAAGCTCCATCCCGTCAACCGAATGACTGACATATACCGACGGCTCGCTTATTACGACAATCATAACGTCGTTGTCCTCGAAAAAGTCGTCGGTGAACGAAGCCATCGTAATCGTAAACCGAGCACCAAAGGAATAGCTCTTCTCGGTCTCGTAGTAATATTCCTCAATCTCGGAATAGGAGTGCATGACGTATGCCTTCGGATAGCTGTCGGCACCTTCATATTGAAGAACCATCGTAAGAAAGCTTCCGTAGAAGCTTCCGTCGTGCGGCGCTCCCGAAATCGGGACGGTGTCCTCGGGGTCGGCGACCGTCGTCACCTCTTCGGACACGTCTTCCGTCGTAAGCTCGTTATTCTCCTTGACCTTTGAACAGCCGCCGAAGAGCGACATTATAATCAGGCAGGCGGCGAAAACTGCCGTTATTCGATTTAACTTGGTTTTCGTTGCATTCGCCTTCTTTCGGTTATGCTTAAAGCCTTTCGGTTACGAAAATATCGTAGATAGACTTGATGGAGGTCTCGAAGTCCTCATTCGAGATTCCGACGATGATGTTAAGCTCGCTCGAGCCCTGATCTATCATCTTGACGTTGACCTTGGCGTGAGCCAGAGCCGCAAAGATTCTTGCCGCAGTACCGCGCTGTTTTCTCATACCACGACCAACGACAGCCACAAGCGCCACATCTCTGTCGACGTCGATTCTGTCCGGGTGGACGCTTCT
Source organism: Oscillospiraceae bacterium (assembly GCA_021201135.1). Classification (GTDB taxonomy): domain Bacteria; phylum Bacillota; class Clostridia; order Oscillospirales; family Ruminococcaceae; genus Faeciplasma. Next base: position 19,802 of record JAJQGT010000030.1, on the reverse strand, counting down.
TTCAAGAGCACGGATAATCTGTTCTTCCTTCTCTTCGTACTCGCTCTTGTGGACGACGATGCTCATCGTGTCGATTCCGGAAGGCATATGCTCGAACGAGATGCCGTAGTTCTCGAATACTTCGAGAACCTTGCGCCCGAATCCTAATTCAGAGTTCATCATGTCCTTTTCAATCGTGACGGTGACGAAGCCGCAGTGACCGGCGATACCGGTGATGACATATTCGCTCGAATCTCCGCCGTCGTTCTCGACAATCATGGTGCCCGGGTCGTCGGGCTTGTTGGTGTTCTTTATGTTAATCGGAATGCAGGACTTGCGGACGGGGAATATAGCACCCTCGTGCAGAACTCCGGCTCCCATGTAGGAAAGCTCTCGGAGCTCCTGATAGGTGATGGTCTTTATCGGAACGGGGTCGGGGACGATTCTCGGGTCGCAGACGAGGAAGCCCGATACGTCCGTCCAGTTTTCATACAAATCGACGCCCATAGCCGCCGCAACGATTGAGCCGGTTATGTCGGAACCACCTCGTGAAAACGTCTTGATGGTGTCGTTAGGCATCGAGCCGTAAAAGCCGGGGATGACTGCGTTTCCGACTTCGTCGAGTCTTTCCTTGACCGCATGGCAGGTCTCCTCAAGCTTCAGCTTCGAATCGTTCGCGAAGAAGATGACATCCGCCGCATCGACGAACGCAAAGCCTAAGTACTTCGCCAGAATTTTGCCGTTCAGGTATTCACCTCTTGAAGCGGCATAATCCCGTCCGGCTCTTGCCTTGAAGCCGCGCTCGATAGTCTCGAACTCATCATCAAGGCTCATATCGAGCCCCAAGCCTTCGATTATGTCATTATAGCGGCTCTTGATAGACGAGAACATGCCCTCAAAGTCTCCGCCTCTTGTCGCCATGTCATAGCAGGCATAGAGCATGTCGGTGACCTTCGTGTCCTTCGAATTTCTCTTGCCGGGAGCGGAGGGGACGACATATTTTCTTGCCGGGTCCGCCTTAATGATGTTTGCTACCTTTATAAACTGGTTGGCGTCTGCCAATGAGCTTCCGCCGAACTTGACTACTTTTGTTGACACACTGAAATCTCCCTTACTGTCATTGAATGCCGGCGCAAAGAAACAAAGCCCTTGCATAAAACGGCTCATAACATTATATTATTTTGCGCGACCATAGTCAACAGATTTTTACCCGAAAACTCAAAAAAATTCTTTCTTGGGAGTGCAACTGTCCACATGTGGCGGACAAATTCCCGCAATCGTTTTTGAGTGCCCGGGTAATCAAAAATTTACTGCTGTTGAGCCTCTTTCGCCTCGACCTGTTTGCCGGCGTTTTTGATGGTCTCGCGCATGGTCTTGATTTCGTTAAGGGACTTGTTCAATGACTTTTCGGTCTCGCCAAGGATATTGTCAAGCTTCTCGACCATAGCCTTCTTGATTGAGAGGTCCATTGCGTGCGACTGAGCTGTCAGGTCCTGAGCGGCGGCTTTTGCCTGCTTGACAATCTCTTCCTCCGAGACAATCTTCTTCGCCTTCTCCTCGGCGTCCTTGATAATTTCCTCCGCCTTTTCGTTGGCATCCTGAATGATGCTTGAACGGTCGGCGACCATCTCTTTTGCCTTCCTGATTTCGGTCGGGAGGTTGTAGCGGATGTTGTCGATGCAGTCACGAAGCTGGTCGGTGTCAACCATGCTCTTCTTGTTCGAGAAGGGGACTGTTACCGCCTTGTCGAGCACCTCATCCATCATCTCTAAGATTTCATCAATAGTCATTAGTTTCTACTCCTTCGCATTTATTGTTTCCTGACCAAGACCCGTGAGTCTGGCGGCAATTCTTTCCTTTATTTCAGCCGGCACGAAGTCACTGATGTCCCCACCGAAGTAGGCAATCTGTTTTACTACGCTTGAGCTTAAGTACATGTTTTCCGAGCGGGTTACGAGGAAAATCGTCTCCGCCTCGGGGCAGAGCTTCTTGTTGGCGAGCGCCATCTGGAACTCATATTCAAAGTCGGAAACGGCTCGGAGTCCCTTGACGATAGCCGTCACGCCTTTGCTTTTCACGAAGTCCGCAAGCAGTCCGCCGTAGGTCTCGACCTCGACGTTTGGGAGGTTCTTCGTGACGGTCTTTATCATCTCGACCCGTTCCTCGGGTGAAAACATCGGCTCCTTGGTCGGGTTGATTGAGACGAGGACGATAACCTTGTCGAATATCGCCGAGGCGCGCTGAATTATGTCGACGTGCCCGAGCGTCACCGGGTCAAAGCTTCCCGGACAAACAGCGATGCGCTGATTGCTGACCGCAATTCTTGGCATACCAAGTTCACTCATCCGCTTCGCCTTCTTCCTCATTGTCCTTTATGAACACGCTGAGAGCGGTTTTCTTGCCACAGCTGTATCGCTTTCTGAGCTTCAAGCCCGCAAATTTTTCCGGGAGGACAAGCCTTGCTTCGTGCTCGCATACGACTATGCACTTCTCGCTCATGACAGCCTCGCAGAGCTCGAGCGATTTTTCCATCAAGCCCTCCTCATACGGCGGGTCCATCAGGATTATGTCGAATTTTTCGTGCCCGCTCGCCGCCATCTTGAGGTAGTTAATTGCGTCGGTGTTGATAATCTTCGATTGGTCACCGAGATTGCAGGCTTTCACGTTCTCTTTGATGATTCCGACCGCGTCTCTTGCTTTCTCGACGAATACAGCGCTGTTGGCACCCCTACTGAGTGCCTCGATTCCGAGCTGTCCGCTTCCCGCATAGAGGTCAAGAACCCTCGTATAGGGGATGTCAAACTGTATTATCGAAAAGATGGTTTCTTTTGTTTTGTCGGTTGTCGGTCTTGTCCCTTCGCCCTCGAGGGCTTTGAGCTTTCTTCCTCGCAGACTGCCGGTAATAACTCTCATACTGGGAGCCGCCTTTCTGTATTATTTATTGGTTTCCTGTGTTATATCTTTCGCGGTATTTCCTCATGGATTCCGCAAAGACCTCGCCGTTCGACGGCGGAGTGTAGGTGATTGCGTTCGCTCCCGCCGCGATGGTTTTGGAGATTGATTCGTCCGTCGGACCGCCCGTTGCGATAATCGGGAAGTCGGGGTATTTCTCCCGAATCATTCTGACAAGTTCCGGGGTCTTCGTCGATGCCGCAACATTGAGGATGTCGGCACCCGCCTGAATGCGCCGGTCGATGTCCTGCTTTTCGGAGACGATGGTCGCCACGACGGGGATATCTATCTTTGTCTTAATCTGAGTGATAATCTGCGGGTCAATCGGAGCATTCACGACGACCGCAAAAGCTCCCTGATTTTCGGCGGTCTCGGCAAGCCTTACGGAGCGCTCACCGCCGGTAACTCCGCCACCGACGCCGACAAACACCGGGACGTTAGAGACTTCTATTATCGCCTGAGAAATGACCGGCTGAGGGGTGAACGGATAAACCGCAATGACGGCGTCCGCATTGATATTGTTGATGATTGCAACGTCCGTCGAGAAGACAAGCGACTTGATTCGCTTGCCGAATATCACTATTCCCGAACACTGGTAAATTGCATCCGGCACGCTGAGTGTATGACTTCTTAAAACGCCTGAGTATTCGGGTATCTTTTTTTGCATTTTGAATCCTTTCTGTAGAATAACTCTATTGTAATTGGTCGATAAACTTCTCCTTGACTTCCTGCGCCTTTTCGGGGCTGATTTTCATAACTGCGGCGATGTCTTCGATTGTCGCCGATTTGAGTTGTTGCTTGGTTTTGAATTCGTTTAAGAGTGCCTGCGCCTTCTTCTCGCCGATGCCGTAAATTTTCGTGAGCTCGGTTTCGTGGGTGTGGGTCGAGCGCTTCTGCTTCTGGAATGTGATTGTATATCTGTGCACCTCGTCCTGAAGCTTCGTCAGGAGTGCGAAAACAGAGCGTGATTTTGAAATCTGGATTTCGCTTCCGTCGGCTGTGACGACGGCACGGGTGTGGTGCTTGTTGTCCTTGACAAGTCCGAAGAGCGGAATGTCGACATGATACTCTTCGAGGAGCGGCAGAACCGCCGAAACGTGCCCCTTTCCGCCGTCAAGGAAGATAACGTCGGGAAGCCTCTTGAAGCCCTCGTCTTTGCATTCGGGGTCAAGGTAGTTTTCAAGCCGTCTCGAGATGACCTCGCGCATGCTGGCATAGTCGTTCTGCTCAACGACGGTCTTTATGTTGAATTTCTTGTAATATTTCTTCGCGAACCGGCATTTGTCCATGACGACCATTCCGGCGACCATGTCCGTAGAGCCTAAGTTCGAGATGTCGTAGCATTCGATATAGTTCGGCGTTTTCGTGAGTCCCAGTAGCTCGCCCAATTCTTCGAGCACAGCAACTTCTTTGCCCGTCCGACCTATTCTTACAGATAACTGCTCAACGGCGTTCTTTTCGGCAAGGTCGAGGAGCCCCTTCATCTCGCCGCGCTTCGGGTTCGCAATGCTGACTGCGTGCCCCGACTTTTCGGCAAGAAATCGCCGGACGTTGTCGGTCTCTCTTAACTCTTCGTCGATATAAATCTCGCGTGGAATCTTCACGGCGCGGTCGTAATACTGAATCAGAAACTCTTCACGGGTCGAGATATCGTCCGTGGTTTCGCCCAAGATGAAATCCTGCTTGTCATAGAGCCGACCCATGCGGTAGTTGAGCACCGAAATGCAGGTGATGCCGCCGTTCTTTGCGAGGGCGAAGATGTCCGTGTCGGGCATGTTCTCCTCAAAAATCTTCTGCGTATCTGCCGAGCGGGTGATGGCGGCAATGCGGTCGCGGATGACCGCCGCCTTCTCAAACTCAAGGTTCTCCGAAAGCCGGTTCATCTCGTCTGTCAGCTCTTCGACCGACTGCTTGCTTCCGCTCTTTATATAGTCCACCGCCTGATTGATAATCTCGGCGTAGTCCTCTTTCGAAAAGCATCCCCGGCAAAGCCCGATGCACCGCTTTATCTGAAAGTTGAGACAGGGACGCTCTTTGCCGAAGTCTCTCGGAAAGACCTTTTTGCAGGTCGGGAGCATGAAGACCCGGTTGACCTCTTCGACAGCCTGACTCGAGATGAATCCGCTTGTGTAGGGACCGATGAAGGTGCCCGGACCCTTTTTCTGCATCTCACGGGTAATCCTCGGGTAATCCTCGTCCGAAATCTTGATATAGGAATAGCCCTTGTCGTCCTTCAGGAGGATATTATATTTCGGCTTGTGCTGTTTTATCAGCGACGCCTCGAGGACAAGAGCCTCATAGTCGGAGGAGGTGCAAATGAAGTCATAATCCCAGACATTCGAGACCATCTTTGCGACCTTCGGCAGGTGGTCGTTGTCGTGGAAATAGGTGGAGACGCGGTTACGAAGGTTCTTCGCCTTGCCGATGTATATGATGGTGCCGGCATGGTTTTTCATGATATAGCACCCGGGCGAAGTGGTGAGCCCTCGGGTCTTCTCCCGGAGGTATTCAAGCCGGGGGTTATCCTCTATGGTAACGCGCATCTGACCTCAAAGTCTCCTTGCAAAAAATCATTGATCGAAATAGTTCACAATTCTTATAGTCTTGATTCTCTGGGGAACGGTGGGGCGGTCGTTCATGTCGGTCTTGACCGAAGCAATCCTGTCGACAACGTCCATTCCCTCGACAACCGTGCCGAAAGCGGCATAGGAGCCGTCGAGATAGAGTGAATCCTTGTGGACGATGAAGAACTGCGACGAAGCCGAGTTCGGGTCTTGAGCTCTCGCCATCGAGATGGTTCCTCTGGTGTGCTTGAGAGTGTTGTTGACGCCGTTCAGCTTGAACTCGCCGCGGATATTCTCGCTCGAGCCGCCTGCGCCGGTGCCTGTCGGGTCGCCGCCCTGAATCATAAAGTTTTTGATGACTCTGTGGAAGATAAGTCCGTCATAAAAATGCTCGTTTACAAGCTTCTCGAAATTGGCAACCGTCAGGGGCGCCTCCTTCGGGCAAAGCTCAATCTTAATCTTCCCGCCGTCTTCCATTTCAATTACTACCATAATTATCGTCTCCCTTTAAAATTCACTTGCTTCCGTCTCCGTCAAACCCTCGGGTATACTCATATCCATCCCACTCACATCGCTCTCGGCGATATCAAAGTAATACTTCGTGAATGAGCCGGAGTCGGGGTTCTCGTCGACGACGTCGAAAGTGCCGTCCGTATAGAACGTCCATGTGGACGTAATAGTGCTTCCATGTGATACGACAGTGTACACTTCAATAACACAGTCGCTTTCTTCACTTGTTGAGACAAGTGAGTAGTACTCTTTGCTATATCCAAATTCAATCTCCGAAGCCGTCGAGGTTCTGGCATAGCTGTAGTAGGTGTAAGCGTCGAGGTCTATAACCGTAACCGTATCAGCTGTCATGACTATCTTCTGCGAGTTGTTGATGTAGACTTTATTGACGCCGTTTATATAATATTCCCGTTCGTACATGACGACTGTTTCACCGTCGTAGGAAACAGCTTCAGTGAGCTTGGCGTGGACTTGGGTGGAATTAAGAAGCGTCAGATAGTCCATCGCGATAGTGTCGGGGATATAGGTGACTTCTTCGTCCAGGTCGACCGAATCTTCGGTGGTCGTAATCTCGCTTGATGAGTCGTCTGCCGTGGTGATCACTTCGGGAGTCTCTTCCGTGGCTTCGGTTTCGGAGGTGGTGTCGGCTTCCGTATATTCCACGGAAGTGACGGCTTCGCTTTCGTCTTCCGCAGAAGTCGTGACAACATTGTCGGGAACTCCGTTATAGGACGTGGTGGCTTCGCTGTCGGTGCTGTTTTCCTCGGCGTTGCCGCAGGAGCACATGGTAATCAGCATGCAAAATGCCATCAAAAATGCAACTGTTCTTTTCATAAAAACCGTCCTTTCGCGCAGGAGATATCCGGTTACACAAAATACCAAGCTTATTATATCACAGTCTCCCCGATAATTCAAGCTTTCATATTTCAAAATGCATAAATTAAACTTTTCTTGGAAAGATAGAAGCAAATAAATACAGGGGAGTTGGTTTTATGCCGGAAAGATTAGGGCGCGCTACAATCATGATGGATAACGCTGTTTCAATAAAAAGCTGGGCGTCGGTTGTCGGAAAGAAGGAGGGCGAAGGACCCTTCGGCGACTGCTTTGACTATGTTGACAAGGACGACCGTTTCAGTCAGGAGAGCTTCGAGAAGGCGGAAAGCGCAATGCAGGGGCTCGCCGTGCAGACGGCGCTCGAAAAGTGCCGCCTCAAGCCGGACGATTTGTCCTTCATGTTCGGCGGAGACCTCCTCAATCAGTGCATCGGCACGAGCTTTGGCATCGGCGACTTCAATGTGCCATTTTTAGGCATCTACGGCGCATGCTCGACTATCGCAGAAGGAATTCTCCTGTCGGCTTTGGCTGTTGATTCCGGTGCGGGAGACATAGTAGCGGCGGTGACTTCGTCCCACTTCTGCACGGCTGAGCGACAGTACAGATTCCCGCTCGAATACGGCGGTCAGCGCACGCCCACTTCCCAGTGGACTGCGACCGCCTCGGGTGCCGTAATCTTAGAGAGGGGCAACGCCTCGCCGTTCGTCCGTGCGGTCACCATCGGCAGAATCGAGGACAAGGGCATCAAGGACGCCAACAACATGGGCGCCGCAATGGCACCTGCGGCATACTCGACGATAAAGCAGTTTCTTTCAGACACAAAAAAATCCCCCAACGAATTCGACCATATCGTGACGGGAGATCTGGGGAGCGTGGGCTCAAGGATTCTGGTGGAGCTGTTGCACCGCGACGGCATAGAAATTTCGGACAGGCACCTCGACTGCGGCTGTATGCTCTTTGACCCCGAAAATCAGGACGTCCATGCCGAGGCTCGGGGTGCGGTTGCTCGGCAAGCCTTCTGGCAGGGCATTTCCTGCCGGAATTGAGGAGAGGAAAGCTCAAAAATGTTCTTTTCGCCGCTACGGGTGCGCTTCTCTCAACAACATCAAGTCAGCAGGGGATGACTATCCCGGGAATCTCGCACCTCATCTGGCTTTCAAGCGAAATCGGACTATAGGAGGTGATAGCATGCAATATTTATGGGCATTTCTGGTCGGCGGAATCATCTGCGCCATCGGTCAGCTTCTCATCGACTTCACGAAGCTGACACCGGCAAGAATCCTGACGCTATACGTCGTCGTGGGAGTAATCCTGAGCGGAGTGGGGATGTATCAGTACCTCACCGACTTTGCCGGAGCGGGCGCAACGGTGCCCCTGACCGGCTTCGGCAACTCCATCGCCAAGGGAATAAGAGAAGCCGTCGACGAAAAGGGCTTCTTGGGAATTTTCACAGGCGGTCTGACAGCCTGCTCGGGCGGCATCACCGCCGCAATGGTCTTCTCGCTTCTGGCGGCACTTATTTTCAAACCAAAGCCGAAGAGTTGAAAAAGCGGGACTGAATAATCAGTCCCACTTTTTTGCAAGATTTTCGCAACCTTTTGCTTTCTGCATTGTAACTCTTGCACTTACACCCAACTTGTGTTATAATATTCTCATCAAACTTAGGGAGCACCTGTAAAATGCAGATTTCAAGCAGATTCACAATAGCGATTCATATTTTCGCTTGCATTGAGACGTTCAAGGACCAATACAAAATCACGAGCGAGTTTCTGGCGGGGAGCATCAACGTCAACCCGGTCATAATCCGCAGAATTCTACAACAGCTCAAAGCCGCAGGGCTCATCACAGTTGCCAGAGGCAGTGGGGGAGCTTCGACGGCGAAGCCACTTGACGAGATTACCTTCTTCGACGTCTACAACGCCGTTGAGTGCGTCGAGAGTGGCGAGCTCTTCCATTTCCACGAAAACCCCAGTCAGGCTTGCCCTGTCGGGAGAAATATCCATGCCGCCCTCGATGACAAGCTGATGACGATTCAGCAGGCTATGGAGGATAAAATGCGGGAGATTACCGTCGCCGATGTCGTAAATGATACCAAGATTTGCATAGAAAAAGAGTCCGAAAGCTGAGCCTTCGGACTTTTCTTTTACCGGCATAGCCGATTTTATACTACTTCAAAAATTTTAGTTGTAACTATTGACATTACAACTGCGATGTGCTATACTCATGTTGTAATCAGAAAGGTTACAACGATACTTAATTTTTCGGAGGTAATTATAATGAAAATCGCAGTAGTATGTGCGAATGGAAAAGCAGGCAATCTTATCACTAATGAGGCAGTAGCAAGAGGACTCGACGTAACGGCAGTAGTTCGTGGCGAGAACAAGACAGTAGCAAATAAGGTTATCAACAAAGACCTGTTTGACCTTACAGTTGAAGACCTTAAGGGCTTCGATGTAGTAGTTGATGCGGCAGGCGGTTGGACTGCTGAAACCATTCCGGTTATCCCGGATGCGGCGGCTCATCTTTGTGATGTTCTCAGCGGAACAGATACAAGACTTTTGGTTGTCGGTGGTGCAGGAAGCCTCTATGTAAACCCCGAACACACAGTATGTGTTGCGGACGGTCCCGACTTCCCTGAATCATTCAAGCCTCTTGCAGAAGCTCATGACAAGGCTTTGAAATCTCTTCGTGATCGCTCTGATGTCAAGTGGACATATGTAAGCCCCGCAGGCGATTTTCAGGCAGACGGCGAAAAGTCCGGCAAGTATATCCTCGGTGGCGAGGAACTCACCCTTAACTCGAAAGGCGAAAGCATCATCAGCTATGCCGATTATGCTGTAGCTATGGTCGACGAAATCGTTTCCGGTAATCATGTTCAGGAGAGGATTTCCGTTGTAAGAGAGTAATTATTAAATGATAAAAGAAGTCTTGCGCAGGAGTGTTTGTTACACTGTTCCCATACAAGGCTTCTCTTAGGTTAGATGATATTGACGATGCTCTGCTGAATGGTCAACACCTGTCGCATATCCTCCGGCTTTTCCACCATTCCTCTGCCCATCCATTCTATCAACCATCCGTAAACGCCATAGACCCAAAAGGCCTTGGGATAGGCATCCTCGTTGGGGAGAGCGGCAGTCAGACCAAATTTATCCTTGATGGTGGCAAGGATCAGCTCTGTCAGCCCATTTTTGTAGAGCAGCAGATAAAACTCCCTGTGCGTCTGGTAGTGCAGGAACAGACTGTCAAAGACATTGTGGATACTGGAATCAGGGGCTACCATAAATGCCTCGGCCCACTGCGCAATCAAATAGTGGTCGTATTGGTAGAGAATATCCTGCAAGCTCTCAAAATTTCGATAGAAGGAGGCTCGCCCCACCCCGGCAGTCTTCGTCAGCTCACTGACGGAAATCTCAGACAGAGTTTTCTCCTGCAAAAGCGTCAATAATGTGCTGGTAAGCTGCTGCTTGACATAGCTGTTCTTTTCCTTGCTGTTCACCGTGATACAAGCCTCCCGCTTTTGTCTCATTTCCCGTGAGACACTTGACTCATTACATCTTATATGATACACTTGTCTCAATCAAATGTCAAGGAGGAAATGAAAATGAAAAAGTTGATTGGGAAAATCCTTTTGGTGCTGCTGGGAATCGCTATTCTTGGAGTGATGCTCTTTTTCATCGCACTTTGGAAGAACAGTCGCCCGATGGCAGAGGACTACTATGAGACCACACCCGTCTACGGCACTTTGGAGGAGAAATACAACGGTCTGGGTCCCTATTCCGTGTCCTATCTGGAATTTCCAGCAGGCGATACCTTGGAGAAATATGAAATCTATTACCCATCCGATTTGGAGACTTCCAAGCAGTCTTATCCCGTGGTCATCATGGTGAACGGAACGGGCATCAGCGGGAGCCGCTATGGTGCGGTAATGCGCCGCTTGGCCTCTTGGGGCTTTATCGTGGCAGGCAATGAGGACGAAAACTCCCGAAATGGAGCTTCTTCCGCCAGCACCTTGGACTTTCTCCTGACCCAAAATGAAGCAGCAACCAGCGTATTCTTTCAAAAAATCAACACCGAGCGAATCGGGATTGCGGGGCACTCCCAGGGCGGCGTAGGGGCTGTCAATGCGGCAACACAGCAGGCAAACGGCAGCCTCTACCGGGCGCTCTACATTGCCAGTCCTGCCTCCGCCTTTTGGGGTCGGGAGGACACACTGGGACTGGACTGGAGCTATGATACTGGCAAACTGACGGCTCCGGCATTTCTCGTGGCAGGCACCGGAAAATGGGATGCGGGCACGACTGAGGATGCTCTTGCCACGGAGGGGCAGGGCATCAGTCCTCTGTGGTCTCTGCGTCAAAATTATGAGGAGGCCAGCTCCTGCGGGATGAAGGTCATGGCAAGAAGGGCGGACGCCGACCACGGTGATATGCTCTACTACGGAGATGGATATATGACGGCATGGTTTCTCTATCACCTCTGCGGAGATGCAGAGGCAGGCACGGTATTTCTCGGAGAAGCAGCCGAAATCAAGGATAATCCCCTTTGGCAGGATGTCCAAATCGACATGGAGGGTGCGAAATAAAAAAGATGAAATTCCGGGATTTATCCCGTTTTGGAAAAGCTGGATGATTGGAGAGGGTAAGGCTCGCCCGAAGGGCTATTACATCACTGATGCTTGCATCGGTTGCGGAAAATGCGTTAAGATATGCCCGCAAAATGCAATCGAATCTGGCAAGCCGAGCATGATTCATCAGGAGCACTGCCTGCACTGTGGCAACTGTTTTGAAAACTGCCCGGTAAAGGCTATCGAGAGACAGGGGTAATATGACACAGGAAGACCGCAGAATTTACCTAATAAAAGAGCTTCTTGCCGAAGAGCCGCAGTATCGGGACTATGAAATCCCCGCCGACAAATACTCGCAAAAGCGGCTTCTCAGGGCGCTTTTCAACGTCCGTCTGCCGAAGCCGATTAGCGACGAATTCTTGAAGATTCAGGACGAGTATCTTAGTGAAGAGACAATGGGGAAGGGAATTACGGATATATCTGACCTTGCGCCCGTCCGCGACGACATTTATCTCTGGCAGGGAGACATAACGACTCTTCGGTGCGGGGCAATCGTCAACGCCGCAAACTCGGCGCTCCTCGGTTGCTTCGCCCCGAATCACGGGTGCATCAACAATGCCATCCACACCTATGCTGGCGTTCAGCTTCGGCTTGCGTGCAACGAGATTATGCAGAAGCAGGGTCACGAGGAGGAGACGGGCACCGCCAAAATCACTCCCGCATTCAATCTTCCGTGCGACCACGTCATCCACACGGTCGGACCGATTGTCGGTTGGAGGCTCACGGAGAAGGACAAGAAGCTTCTTGCCTCCTGTTACCGTTCGTGTCTGAAGCTTGCGGATGAGAATAATGTCCCGAGTATCGCGTTCTGTTGCATCTCGACCGGCGAGTTCCACTTCCCGAACGACAAGGCGGCAGAAATCGCAATCAGAACAGTTTCAGATTATAAGAAAGATACCAACAGCAAAATCAAGGTGATATTCAACGTATTTAAAGATGCCGACCTCGAAATTTATGAGAAGCTCCTCAGAGCAGATTGAGCGTTTGAGGGAAGCGCTCGACACCGCCGGCGCAGTCGTAATCGGTGCGGGAGCGGGGCTCTCGACCTCTGCGGGATTCAGCTATTCCGGCAGGAGGTTCGAGGAGAACTTCTCCGACTTCGAGAAAAAGTACGGCTTTCACGACATGTACTCGGGCGGCTTCTATCCCTATGAAACCCTCGAGGAGTTCTGGGGCTTCTGGAGCAGAAATATTTACTTAAACCGCTATACCGACGCCCCGAAGCCGGTCTATCAGGACCTGTTCGAGCTCGTCAAGGACAAGGATTACTTCGTCCTTACGACCAATGTCGACCACTGTTTCCAGAAAGCGGGCTTCGATAAGAAACGCCTCTTCTACACTCAGGGCGACTACGGTCTCTTCCAGTGCTCTGAGCCCTGCCGTCAGAAAACTTACGATAATGAAGAAGTTATCAAAAAGATGATGGAGACGCAGGAGAACATGCGAATCCCGTCGGAGCTCGTCCCGAGATGCCCTGTCTGCGGCAAGCCGATGAACACAAATCTTAGGTGTGATGATACCTTTGTCGAGGACGAGGGCTGGCATCAGGCGGCGGAGAGGTATTCCGAATTTCTACGGAGACACGAGGGCTTGGCGACGCTTTACCTCGAGCTCGGCGTCGGGTTCAATACCCCTTCCATCATCAGGTACCCCTTCTGGCAGATGACCCTGAAGAACCCGAAAGCAACCTACGCTTGCATAAACTACGGCGATGCCGCCTGCCCGTCGCAGATTGAGAAACAATCGGTGTGCATTGATGACGATATCGGGAGGGTGCTGGGAAAGCTCCTGTAAAAGTTTTTCCGCCCCGCTGAAATTTCTCGTAAAAAAGACTTGATTTTTTCCGTAAGTTGTGCTATTATATCCGAAGTACCGGGGTATTAGCGCAGTTGGGAGCGCGCCACACTGGCAGTGTGGAGGTCACGGGTTCGAATCCCGTATGCTCCACCAGCTTACAAAGCTCGTAGATAAGCCATCTTCGGGCTTTTTCTTTTACCTTTTTGTCTATTTTTGCAGGGCTTTTCTAACACTTTGTCTAACACCCCTTGGCTTACACTCAGACTTCAAACGACATCTTGTCCGACAGCATTCTCTTTCTTGAGAGGTCTAAATGCCCGTATACGTCGGCGGTCACAGAAATATTTGCGTGACCGAGATATGTCTGAACGTCTTTGAGAGTGCAGCCCTCGGACATCAGAATACCGCCGCAGGCATGGCGCAGGTCGTGAAATCTGACGTGTTCCAGACCGTTCTTTTTCAGAATCTTTGAAAAAGTGTGCGTTATGTAGTCTGGATTGTAGAGAGTGCCGTCGGCTCTGGTGAAAACATAGTCGCTTTCGTGATAGCCGTTTCCGAAAAACCTGCGGTTGTCGTCTTGCTTCGCCTTGACTTGCAGAAGGAGCTCCTTTGCACTCGCATTGAGTGGGAGAGTTCTGTTGCTACTCTTGCTCTTGGTGCGCTCTTTTTCAACTGTGGTTGTGTGCTTGACGACGGTGTTGTTTATCGTAATCATATCATGATTCAGGTCTACACTCTGCCATCGCAAGCCCAGAACCTCGCTTCTTCTGAGACCAAGAGAAACGGTTATGAAGATAATAGGGTAGATTTCCTCATCTCTTGAAACAGTGAGAAGTTTGTTGATGTCATCTCTGTCGCAGAATTTTGCCTCATATTTCTTTGCCTTTGGCAACTCTATCAACTCACAGGGATTATATTTGATGAGGTTCTCCTTGATGGCAAGGTCAAAAACCATGTGAATTATCACACTGTGCCGTCTCAATGTAGTTGCGGACAGACCGCCTTTTCCGTCGATTCTTCCGGAAGAAGCTTTAATGTCAATATAACTCTGAATATCGGCACGGGTTAAGCTTTCAAGCGAACGGTTCAATTTTCGAAAATAGGGGTCAATGTGGACTTTCACTGTTTCGACGTAGCTCTCATAGGTGTCCGTCTCAATCTTGTTCTTTACAGAATCGAGCCAGTGAGAGACATAGTCGGCAAAATCGGTGTCACTTGCTATCGGGATTTCTGAGGATTCGTATTGCACAAGAATCTCCCTGAGAGCTTTTTCCGCCCTCATCTTATTACCCTTTATAGCAAAACCAGTATCAATCCACTTCTGCTTGCGGTTTCCGTTCTGGTATATGTTTATGACGGCATAATATTTGCCGTTTTTCTTTTGTAGGCTTCCTGTCATTGTTGCTCCTTTCTCGTGTAGAAACCTACCGTGTTAATTAGAAGTATACCGTACCGACTCTAAAAAGTCAATCACGGACTTCTTCGGGATAAGATATTTTCTACCGACCTTGCGGGAGGCAATGTCGCCACTTTGCAGTAGCTCGTAAACCTTATTCTTACCAAGCTTCAGAACCTCGCAGACTTCTTCGACGATCATGACGTCGCCGTAATTCTTAAGCAATAACATCACCAACTTTCTCATGTGATTTAGTAACAGGCATCCTAGTATAACTCCTCACAACCTCCGGCGGAATCCTCTCCAGAATCTCAACCGCATCAAGATACTGATGCTTGAGCCTCTCATCCTCAAGCTTCTTAAGGACACTCTCTTTCGAAGATTTCTCAAGAGTCTGCGTGAGTTGCTCGTTCTTCTTTTTCAGCTTCTTGTTCTCTGTTGTCGTTGTAGTGAAAGCAACGTTGTATTTCTTAAGCGTCGTGTGCATCTGTTCAACAGCGGGGATGTACTTGTCCAAGAGTTTCTCAATCTCGTCAATCCTACCCTTGGCATTGAATAGGTTAGCGCTTGAGATTAACTCCTCCAACTTCTCTTTCTGAGCAGTCAACTGTGTCATCTCTTTGAACACCCTCGGCGGGATGTGGTCTCTGCACGTAAGAGATGCGCTCTCTCCACGTTCCAAATCCGGGTACTTCCTGACCATATGCTCCCAGAACCTGTCCTGCCATTCGGTCAGCTTCTTCTTGTTGCCAACGATTTCTTTGGCACTGAGTCTGCCGTCCTCGGTCAACGGCACGAAAGACAAGTGCATATGTGGCGTTTTCTCATCCATATGTACGGTTGCAGAGATTATTGTTTCCGGTCGCTGGTGCTGTTTGATGAAATCCAAGGCTTCTTGGAAGTATGCCCTGATCTCGTCTTTATTCTTATTCTTGAAGAACTCCGGCGTTGCGGTAACGAGAGCCTCAACAAGCCTCACACTGTCCGTCCGTGTCCTGCAACCGGAATCTTTTATCTGCTGTTCGGCAACTGTCCGGTACTTTCCTTGCGGTTCAACAAGATGAAAGTTCAAGTGGCTTTTGCTTGTGTCAACGTCTGGATTGCTAACGTACTTCTCTTTAGTTCGCTCATTGTGAGCCTCTATGTTTGAAATCTCCGGACCTTTGTACTTCGCAAAGCGGAGAATTGCGTATTGTGCTTTCGACACTATTTATACCTCCTAATATATACGGCTTTTTGGGTTAATCACTATGTACATACATACATCACTCCACCCATTCAACCGGTATGTATGTACGTTGCGAATTGACGGTGTTCTCTGCTATTGTAATTGTTTCTATTCCGGTGAATCCCCAGACTCTGCGCCCTGCTGAATTCGTGATGTTGTTGCAATGCTCCAAGTGGTACTTGTCGGCATTTGCAATCATGCAATCGCTGAAGCTTCGGGACTTTAAGGGGATAAGGGAGTTCTCCTCGCACCACATCCGATAGACCTCATACAAGTCTTTAGAAATTGCTGTTGCGTTTTCGTTAAGACGGATATATCCCTCGGATTCAAGGAAGTCGAAGATATTATTGTTATCCCTTTTGACAGATTCTCTGTTATTCTTCGTCCGTTGGCTCTCAGTGAATTTAAAGTTGTTATTGGAAAGTCGTTGAAGCCCTCTGAATGCCCAGAGGAATATGCCCTCCGCTTCGCTTCTCATCTTCTTCGAGATGTCCGGGTCGTCAATCCTGTCAATGGGACGTTCTTTTGTAGTAAGGACTAATTGCCTTCTGTAAAAGCCGTCGCTTCTGTCATACAATGCTTGCAAATCTCCATTGCTGAATGCCAGTAATCTCGCAAACATATACCCTTGGTAACTCTGCTTTCCCTTGCGTTCCAAATCCATTTTGCCTTGAGCAGTAACTATTGACTTAACGTAATTTGTCTGCCTGAGTGCCTCTATACGCATATCGTCATCTACACATAAAAGAATGTGTTCAAGGTCTGCTCTTGCAAACCTGTTTTCGGATACTTTTCCGATGCTTCCATCTTTCATGTTGCTTCCGAATATTGAAGTTAAAATTGCTCCAATCTGAGATTTTCCTTCGCCACCGTTACCTTTGATGATCATCATCCGTTGACCTTTATTGCTTGGAATAAGGCAGTAACCGATGAACTCCTGCAAGGTGGGTATATCCTCTCGGTGCAATAGCTCGCTCAGGAAAGACAACCACAACGTTGGCTCAGGTGCATCGGGACGATAGGCAACCGGCAATCTGTTTCGGACTACGTCAGGCTTACCCTCTATGAAATTCCCATCAAGGTAAAGTGTTC
Organism: Oscillospiraceae bacterium; assembly: GCA_021201135.1. Taxonomy (GTDB): domain Bacteria; phylum Bacillota; class Clostridia; order Oscillospirales; family Ruminococcaceae; genus Faeciplasma. The sequence goes on along the minus strand of JAJQGT010000030.1, from coordinate 2,826 downwards.
CGTTTGATAGATGTATTTTATCTTCCTCCGGCGGGAAGTCTTCAACTTGCGCCGCTAATTTCATTACCTCTACGATGTTGTTTATCTTTCCGGGGATATTGTTTACGGCGCAATCTCGAAGCTCCTCGTAAATCTCACCACGAAGTGGCAAGTCATCCATCACTCTGCCGTCGGGAGTAAAGAAAGCGTTGTTCGCAAAGATTATCTTGCGGTTCCTAAGAAACTCACTGCAGAACAGAGCTTCGTTTATGTTCTTTCCGTCGAACCAGACAGGGTTATTCATGACAGACCTCCTCTCGGATTCTTTCAATATATCCGCTCTCGTGAAGTTCGTTCATCAAGTCGGTCCGTTCGTCCTTGTCCGAGAACGTGAGCTTATCCACCAGATAAGCGACATACTCAAGATTCTGGCAGGCTTCAATGAAGTGTTTATCCGGGATGTCTTCCGGAAATTTAGGAGCATACCGTTCTTTCCAACGCTTCAACACTCTCAGATACCGAAACAGTATGTCCATGTCCTGCTCCCAAGTGCTTTTGCGCCATTGTTTCGAAACTACGGGCTTATTGCTTTGCTCTACCCCGAAATCCTCCATCAACTTCCTTGCGGCTTCGTAGGGCGTCAGGCTGAACAGTCTCCTTGTCAGCTCGACTACATCTCCCATAGCTCCACAGCCGAAGCAGTAGAAGTAATCCTCATTCAGCTTCATGCTCGGATGCCGGTCTTCATGAAAAGGACAGCGGATCATGCCATTTTGGGTGGGTTCTAAGCCGTAGTGTGCGGCGGCTTGTTTCAGGGAAACTGTCGCCTTGACTTCTTCAAATAGGTTCATATGTATAACCTCCGTGTATTGTATTTGACAATTCTTGCTTGTCACCTGAATATACGGATAAAAGGGCTATGAGCCGAAAAATCCGGCACTTTTGCAAAAAAAGAAAATTGCCACCCCGACAAAATTGCAAAAATGCAAAAAAATCAGGGTAGCAACAAATGTTCACAGTTTGTTTATTGCTATTGCTCCGTCAATAAGGTATAATGTTGTTGGATTCGTGAGAAAGGAGCATAACGAATGGAAAACACATTTCTTCCCGGCACCGTCAGAGAACGGATTGCCGACTTGATGAAGCGTTACAAATTATCTCAGAAAGACTTGGCACTCAGAATAGGGTGCAGTGACAGCCTCATAAGCCGGTTTTTGACCGGAAAGACAGATAAACTTGACGATGAGAACATCATTCGTATAGCGAGATTATTCAATGTATCTACAGACTTCCTTTTGGGAGTTACAGACGTGCCGGACATGAAGAATTACGAGATAAGCGAACTGGGTTTAACTGCACAAGCCGCAAGAAATCTCTACACCGGAAAGGTTAATGTTCAGGTCGTCAACTGCTTATTGGAAAGCCCGCGATTCGGGGAACTGACCTACATATTGGAGCAGTATTTCAATGATTCTCTCGCTACCGGATTCGCCGCGCAGAATCAGCTATTTGCTACTCTATGTAGCATGGTTCGGAAAACTTCAGACTCCGAAGCGGCAGGTGAGACCGCAAGGCAACTTATGCGAATGAAAACGCCGGTGTATCAGGCAGACCTTACCACTATTGAAAACCAGTTCATGCAAACTGTCAAGGACATCAAGAAGGAAATAGGGCATAACTTTGCGACAGTACAGGCTATGATCAAAGAAGAAACCGAGGAGATGTTCAATAAGCTTACAAAGGGACAGGACATCCAGAATATTCATATTACACCTAAGGAAATAAGCACTGCGGTAACTGACAGTGTTTCCGGAATGGACGGTGTCACTCCACAGTCATTGGAAAAGTTCGGAGAATCGTTGACTGACTTTATGGAAAGCACTTTGAAACAGGAGAGTGGCAATGAAGCACTTGAGCAATGAACAGCTCTGTGCATTAGCTCAGAATGGAGACAAAAACGCTCGAAACCTGCTTTTGGAAAACAACATCGGCTTCATTCGCAAAACCGCCAACGATATTTATGTAAAGATGAATCTCGGCGAGAGTGAACTTGTTATTGACAAGGACGATTTGGAGCAAGAGGGCTGTATTGGATTATTGAATGCGATTCCTCGGTTCGACGGAGAAAAGGGCATCAGGTTTCTGACCTATGCCGCACCTTTCATCCGAAATGCAATGATTGACTTTGTACGGAGAGAATCTACCGACGGGCTTGCCTTTCAAAAAGTTTGTCTTGATGAAGTCATCTCCGGCGATGAGCAGATGCTTCGTATTGAAGCGATTGCAGATCCTACTGTCAAGTCACCGGAAAAGATTTGCATAGAGAAGGAAACTCTGCGAGAGCTTTATGGGGCATTAGATAAGATTGGAGACAGGGAGCAGACCTACCTCCTATATCGCTACGGATTCACAGACGACGTGGAGCATACGATGATTGGAACGGCAACCCATTTTAACTTGAGCGAGAGTCGGGCGAAGAAGATTGAGGAGAATGCTATGGACAACCTGCGGTTGGAACTGCCGTGGTGGTCTTAGCGTGGGCGGGGATTGATATACCTTTTCAATATGCCAAACAAACAAGGGAGCCGAAACTGGCTCCCTTTTGTATTTATATTGAGTTTTCGTCCGACGGCTATTTTGCAAAGGTATAACACACTAGACTTTCCATTTGGGAAAGTCGTGTGCCAAAAGGGAGTAGCCCTTTTGGATGAACCCCGGAGCAAAGAGACTGTTTTGGTGAGAAAAGCAAGGAATGATTTACACATACAAAAGTTTTACAAACTTTGTTTGCTATCTTCCTCCATCTGCTCCTCCAATAACTTCTTCAAATCCTCTTTGCTCGGCAGG
>JAJQGT010000014.1 GCA_021201135.1 Oscillospiraceae bacterium | reverse complement strand
AGCGGAAGAAGTACGGTCTCAAGGCCGCCCGTCGTGCGCCTCAGTTCAGCAAGCGATAATCAGCAGATTATTCACCGCTTCTCAGTACGTCTTTGGACGTTCTTTTGCGGGAAATTGCTTGTTTATGTGGCTGTGAAATGTCCTGTATTGTCTCCTGTGTTCTTGAACAGGGAGCAGGTAGGAAGCGTGTAGGAAACACAAATCACAGCCTCCAAAAGCCAATCAGACAGGAGATGTTTTCCATCAGGAGAACATCTCCTGTTTTCTATTTGGCGCATTTCTTCTTGCCTGTTCCGTTCTGAATCAGATTTGGTTGATTGCGTCAACCAGCGCCCGGATGTCCAGATGGGTGTAGACCCGCTCAGCCAGTGTCATGGCTCCTGAGTGGCCCACGATCTTCTTGATCATGGTCTGGTCTACATGGGCCTCCGCCAGCATGGAGATACAGGTATGCCGGGTGTCGTGCGGCTTATGCGCAAACCCAAGCTGCTCCATCAACGGGGTCCAATAGCTGTCATAATAGTTCAGCTTCTTGAGGGTCGGGTAGTTTTTCCCGCAGGTGTCCACAACAAACTGCAAATCTGCAAGCCTGATCTCCTTGAAGATCTTGTTGTAAAGGGTTCCGCACACCCGGTAAGAGGCTTCGTAGCCGTGAACGTTGGATTTGGATATGGTTGGATATTTGGACTTCGACCACAGCTCGTAAACCTCCTGGAAGGTGACTTTCGAGGCTTTAACATCAAAGGGGTTCTGGTTGAACTCTGCCAGCATCTGTAAGCCTTCTGCCTTGGTTGCGGCATAGCCGATGATGACATACTCCTGCACCATTTTATCCTTTGCCTCATCGTATCTCCAGCCTGCGGTCTTGCGAACCATATAGGGTTTTCTGCGCTTTCCGGACATTTTCTTTACGCTTCCATATCCGTTGGGTAATTTCAAAAACGATCAAACTTCCTTTCTCCCAGTTCTAATTTTCGCTGTCGGTTTCCAAACCGGCAGCTTTTTGCTTTGCCTGCTCTACCTGTTGGGCCACAAGCATATCCCTGCGGCGAATCCGTTCTTCTGGTGTCAATGTCTCCCGCTCTTTGTCAGCCAGCGGGATGGGCGCATAGTAGGCCAACTGATGATCGAGCCATTCGTCATACTGCGCTCTGTCAGACCAATAGGTTTCGAGCCGTTCCCGTTCATCCCGGAAGGATTCCAGGAACAGACAGAGGTCGGCGTTATGCTCAGCGTCCGCCTGATTCCCGTTGAATCGGATCGCGCAGGACCATTCTTCAGCGTGGGGTGGACGCTTTACATCGATTTCAAACCGAATCCCGGCCTTGTCACTCAGCTCCGCAATCAGAGCCATGACATCGGAAAGGGTATCCATCGTTTCGTTTGTCCGTCCGTAGCCCATCAGATAAGCGGATTCTACATCCAGCCGTTTTGCGATCTCATTGATGATGGCAATGGACGGTTCGATCTCGCCGCTTTCATACTTTTGAATGGTCCTCATGCTTTTTCCGAGCAGGTTCGCCAGCTCGGTTTGACTGAGGCCCTTCTGTTTTCGTGCTGTACGGATTCTGTTTCCAATTTCCGTAGGAGTTGCTGTTGCCATTTAAACCGCCTCACTGACGTCATAGCATAGTCGTGGGTAGACTTCAAGAGGTATACGAATTATTTTTTCGTATTTTAGGGACAAAGGGGTGATAGATATGTCTGAGCGCAGGCTCTACGTTGAGCTGCCGCCTTTTACCGGGCGCAACGTGCCGATCGCTGAGATTGCCAAAGCAATGAAAAAGGATGCACAGTATGTCCGCATTGGACTCCAGAAGGGAATCCTGACTTTTGGTTATGCCATCAAACTGGATGATTCCAATGAGTACAACTACTATTGTCCTGACCGCAAGGTATGGGAGGAGATCGGCTATTTCCGTCAGACGGGGGCTACAGCCTAAAAGGAAGTCCCTCTCCCTGACAGGCAGCGCCTTCTGTGTGTTGCATCAGGTGGTGCTGGTTGACATGGTAGTTCTAACAGCGGGGCGGCAGTATCGCTGCCGTATTCTGCTGTTTTGCTGCCATACATAACTTGATGAAGGGAGACTTTTGAAATGAACACACAGCAGAGACCAGAGCGCCACATTCTGCGGCAGCGAGAGGAGGAACCCTATTATGGCTGAATTATTAGACGCACCCGAATGGGTGGACAAGGATAAGCACATCATCGAGCCGCTATTTTGTTACTGCTTCCTGGAGGCCTTCCCCATGCGCTGCATCCACGATCACTTCTATACCGTGGACGGCCTGGTGACAGATGAGAGCCGTATCAAGCGGGACATCTTCTATGAGATCAACGAGTATCTGGATACTGGGGTCGCCCGGAAGGTGGATCACCTGTTCAATGCTCTAAAAATGGCGGCGTACTCGGAACCCATGCCCATGCAAACAGACCGTATCCATGTAGCCAACGGCACCTATCACATGGACGGCACATTTACCGAGGACAAGGAATTCTGCATGAATCGGCTGACTGTCAACTTTAATCCGGAAGCACCGCCACCTACGAGATGGCTGCAATTCCTGTCGG
>JAJQGT010000020.1 GCA_021201135.1 Oscillospiraceae bacterium | reverse complement strand
CGCCCTTCCGGAGCTGAGAGCTTTTTCTCAAAACGGTATTCCCGCAGTCACAGCGGCAGCGCCAGATCACACATCCCTGATGGCGTTCCTCCAGCGTTTCAAGGGCTGTAAGCATTCCAAACTTCTGGCCGGTCAGGTCAGCCATCATAAATTGTTTCGTTTTTTCATCTCTTACAGCCAAATGTGTTCACCGCCTTTTCTCAAAAGCAACCGGAAATCCTCGCAAACCCATCGAATCCTGATGCCGCGCAAAATCAGGGGCAGCAGGGTTTCCCGCTGCCCCAAATTCATTTGATGTTGCTATAGGTCTTTGTTGGTGTAGGCATTTCCTATTCCGCAGAGGGCGCAGTATCATGGGAAACTTCAATAGCGTCTGAATAGACATACACCATGTTCCCATCGTCATCGGTATAAGAGATATAGGCCCGGACGGTATACTTTGTATCCGACCTGGTACCGACAATTGTGTAGCTTGTGCTGGTACTCAAAATCACCTTGACGCGACCGACCGTCAGCGCCGTCAACTCACTGCCGCCCAGCCGGGATGTGCGAATATAGACGAAGCCATAGCTGGAAATTTCATAAGTTTTTCCATCCACGGTATAACTGGTTGGCCATGCCCCGTACACAGTGACCGATTTTGTTCCGCTGGCTTCATAAGACTTAATCATCGGCTCAGTCACGTCTGATTCACTCGCACCGCAAACGGTGCAAACGCCGTTTACATAGGTATGTCCGGTGGCGGCAATCGCCTCGGTATAGGTATCGCCGCAGACGGTACAGGTATAGGTCATAACACCGTCCTCGGTGCAGGTAGCAGCCGTGGTGACAACGCCCTCGTCATAGCTGTGTCCGGTGGCGGCAATCGTCTCGGTATAGGTGTCGCCGCACTTGGAGCAGGTATAGGTCATAACACCGTCCGTCGTGCAGGTGGCCTCGGTGGTGACTTCGCTGGTGTAGCTATGCTCGCACTCTGTATCCTCATCTTCCAGTAAATCCACATGGGTCATATTGTAAGTGCTGCTCAGATTGCTAGAGGAATAGGTGGTGCTGCCAACGGTCAGGGTGGCGTCGCCCACCAGAACAACACTGGAACTGCTGTCCACGCTCAGGGAGCTGACCACAGAAGTTCCGGTCACGTACCAGGTGGAACCATCGGTCAGACTCATGGTAACGGAGTTGTACCCGTTGCTGTTGATCTTGTTCGCCACATGACCCAGATTGTAATATTCGCTGATGGAGATAGAGGTATTCTGATAATCTGTCAACGTATCGTCGGTTGCATCCGCATCCAGCGCATAGCCGTTCAGGGTATCCTTCACATACTCGGAGCCCTCATAGGTCACATGCATCGCTGTGGTGGAGGCTGCTGCACCCTTATAGGTGGTATTATCCAAATTGACGGTAGCGCCGGTGCCAGAGAGCTGATAGCCTGAGGCGTTGTAGATATTGCCCTCCAAGTCATCCATATCGCTGAAATTAAAGGTAACAGAGGCGGAACTTTTAGAACTACTGGAAGATGTATTCCAGCCGGAGCTTTCTGTGTAAGTAGTATTAAAGCCGCTGCCGCTGGTGCCGATCAGGTCGTCCTCGTTGTCCAGCAGCTGAATTAGCACATTGTTTCCCACGCTGATGTCCGCATCGGTGATATTCGCAGTGAAGGAGGACAAAGAGCCGCCTGTCTTAATCAAAAAGCCGGTGTAGCCGGAGTTTAGCGCCGTACCGCTGCCCAGCGTCAGGGTGTTGTCATTCTGGTGCGCCATAAAGCCGAAGGTATCAGAGTTGATGACGCTGTTTCGGTCAGCCCCGGAATAACTGTAGCTGGTGGTGCTGTTATCTGCATTGGTAAGGGTGTAATCCCCTGCAGTCAGGGTGGAGAAGCTCATGCTGCCGCCGGTGAAAATGGCAGCATAGGTGCCCACGTTCATGGTGACGCCCACCATGTTCTCCTCGGCGCTGCCAATGACATAAGTTCCGTATCCGGAGCCGTAATTGGTCGTGTATGGGTTGTCATAGGTGGTGATCTGACCGCCATCTTCCTGAATCGTCTTGGACGTTTCCACGGTCTGGGTCAGCTCCAGCGTGGAGTTATAGACGTTCATCACCATGCCAGAGCCGGAGTCCGTGGACAAGACAGCCCACAGGGCGGCCTTTGCGGTGCTGTCTAGGAAATTCAATGTGCTATTCGTACCCATCAGGTTGGAGGCACGGCTTGTCCCCATAATGCCCAGCACCCAAGGCGGTGCGACCATGGTGCTCTGGTTATAGGTGTTGGTATAGGAGGAATACAGGGTTCCGCCCAGTGCCTCAACAGTACTGCTTTTCACTGTTAAAGTAGCGCCTTTGTCAGTGAACAGGGGCATGGTGGCTACGCCGGTGGTGGAAATCGTGGAATTGGACAATGTCACATTGGAGCTGCCATAGACGGCAAAAGCGGTCCCCTTGCCGGTGAAGTCGCACGTATCAGAGCCGTCGGCATCGGTATCCAGCGTAATGCTGATGTTGTCAAAGTCCACGTCTGCGCTGCTGACTACCACGCCGTTAACGCCGGAGGTGGAGTCGCTGATGGTCAGGTCGCTGACTGTAGCCGCCGAATTGTAGTAAGCAATGACGGAAAGGGTATTGTCGCTGCTGTCGCTGCTGGTGAAGGAGCCGGGCGCGGTGATCGTTGTGTAGGTAGATGCGGTACTAATACCGGATTCGTCATTTTCTGAGCTTTCGCCGCCGCCGGAGCCGGATTCATCAGAACCGGGAGCAGTTCCGGACTCTTCCTCGCTGCGGCTGTTGCCGCCGGGGGCATTGTCTCCGCCTGGGTTTTGTTCGCCAGAGCTGCCTCCGGGAGCATTACTGCCCTCAAAGGCGGCGGCGCTGACGGGTATCGACACCACCAGAAGGAGCGCCATAAGGATTGCTGCCAATCGCCTGAATGTTTTTCTCATAATCATTTCCTTTCTGTTCAGCGGGAAAACTCTCTCTTTCAGTTAAAAACAGGGGACGGCGGGTTTGCCGCCGTCCCCACTTTCCCCGTAGCATGGCGGGACGTTTTTTATTAGGACATAAGTGTGATTCGGAGTTGTTACCGTTTATTGCCGGTCGTCCGAATGGTAACTGTCGCAGTTGCAGTCGTTGCGTCACTGGCAACGCCGTCCGCACTGACTGCGGCAACCTCATAGGTATAGGTCCCGGACTCTGTTACCGTCTCGGTATAGGTGAACTGCCGATAGGTAGTGGTAGTAGCGTTTCTACCCTGACCAGAACGCTCGGTGACGGTCTTATAGCTGGTGACCTCGGTGCCGTTCACGGTGATGGATTCCACGTCCGTGGAGGTCTTAGCGGTCACGGTGACGGTGGCGGACTTGCTGCTCGTCTTGACCGAGGTGGACACGGTGAAGGTCTCCGGCTCAAAGACGGTTTCCTCCTCGACCTCGGTGTCGTCCGTGCTGGTCAGCAGAGCGGTCATTTCGCTCTCGGTAATGGCCTCGTCACTGATGGAGACCTCGTCGCTGGCCTTCAGCTTGGTCAGGGAGATGGTGGTAGAGCCGCTGTTGGTAATGGTCACATACGAACCATCTTCCGTTGTATTAACACTTGCTTCATAGAACATATCCACGGTAGATACGGTTTCAGCAGTGGCGTTTTCCTCCGCACTCAGTGTTACGCTGCCGGTTCCACTGGTGGATTTTACACCAATCTGAATTGCTCTGGAATTAGTGGCCTCCTCATTCAAAGCCCCACTATCCAGCTTCAACACCAGGGTCACGCCTGCGGGGAGATACAGCTCGTTCTTCGCACCGTCGTCCATCAGGCCGACAAGGTCGTTCCAACTGCCAGAGTAGCCGCTATTACTGTAATAGACCGCTACGCCGGAATCGTAGCTTGCGTAGACCTGGGCATCACCAATCGACATGGAATCGACGTAATCCTCGGTAATGGTCGCACCTTCCTCGGCAGAACCAATCAGCGCATTCAGAACCACGTCACGAATCTCGGTGTAGACGGGGTAGTCCTCACCGTCTGCGTAGTAAACGCTATCTTGGATATCTTTGTCCGTCTGACTGATGGTGTCATAGACCCGGAAGCCGTCGAAGTTGAAATTGATACTCTCACCAGCAGCAGAGACATAGATGGTCACGGTATGTTCGCCGTAAGTCAAATCGGTGACGGAGGCGATGGGCGTGTTGTAGGAGGTTGCACCACTAGAGGCATAATCGCCCAAGTCCGAGGTGTCTACGGTCAGCATTGTTTCTGTCATTCCAGCGGAGTTTTTGATCCGAATCAGGACCGTTCCCGTCTTGCTGGTGCAGTTGGCGTAAATGTCCACGCCGGTGCCGGTGAAGGTGAAGCTCAGGGAGTCAGCCGCGGCAGAAGAGCTGGCCTGCGTGCCGTTGCTTGCGACCTCACTGGTTGAATAAGCATCGTCATAGCCGTAGTTATTGTATGTGTTGCCCTCGACATTCGCCACATGCGTTTCCTGTGTGCCGCTGCCGGTGCTGCCGGTGGTTGTCCAGCTGCCGCCGGAGGTCACGCTCCAAGTCGTACCATAGGTGGCGAAGCCCTCCTCATAGTAGACCGTAGTGGCGGGGTAAATATTGACATATACGACAGCATAGCTGATAACTGTGCCATTTGACGAGCCTGCCAGCCAGACGGACATGGTGTCATAGCCGTCCATGACCTCGGTCAGCGTGTAGGTAACGCCGTTAGCAGCGCTGTTCACCGTTGCGGTGCCATAGGTGGGATGGCTGGAAACGGCAAGAACAGACCATGTATAGTCTTTACTCAATTCGCTGCTCAAATCATTCAGCAAAGTAAGATTCACAGGCAAACCGAAGTCAACCACATAATCGACACTTGACGGCTCCACGGTTGTCCATTGGGCAACCAGCTTGACGTGGGTAAACAGATATAGCGTCGTACCGGAACCATAGGAGATGGCGTCGGATGCAAGCGAAACTGTGCCGCTTAGGTAGGGATACGAGGCATTTCCGTTTTCACTGTCCAAAATGTTTCCATTATCGTCAATATATGTCTCTGTTGCATTTGTACTTGCCGTGGTGTAATAGGTCACTGCCCAGCCGGTGAAGTAATAGGTTGTGTTGTCCTTGGTATAACTGGCCACAGCGGGGTCAAGGACGGTGTAAAGGTAATCAACAGCTTCCAATTCATCGGTGTCAAAGGAGAATGCTACGCTATTGCTGGTAGCGGTGGCATAAGAGGTGTAAGTGCCGTCGCCGCTGGTGCTGACGATATAGTCTGCACTGATATAGCCATCGCCGTCGCCAGCCTCATACTCCACATACAGCGGGGTGGGGATCTTCTCGATTTCGATGAGGATGAAGTAGGGATCCTCAACGCCCTTGTCTTCTGCGTGAGATTCAATCCAGTCGGACATATCCAGCTCAACGACAGTTCCGGTGGTGGGGTCATAGGAGGCGGTGTCCAGGCTGCCCTTGGACATGGACGTGCAGCCAACGCCGTAAGCGCCAAACAGGTCATCGTTTCCGTTCTCGTTAGTGAACGCAATGTTTGCAGAGGTTTCAGCGTAGGGGCTGCCTGCAGCCGCCTCCAGAGAACCGGCGCACCCGATGACGATGTTGGAGACATAGTATCCGTTTTCTGGAACAATAGTAATGTAGTTGTAATCGTAAATCGTTTCCTCTTCATAATCGGAAATGGCAAAGGTGATGGTCTGTCCATTACCGTCTGTCGAGGTCTGGGTCTTGGTGGTCTCCTCGCCGGTAGACTGCGCCATAGTCAGAGTTGCTCCGCTGGTGCCTGTGCCGGTCTCGTCAGAGCCGTACACCGTGACGTTCAAATCATCCAGGCTGTAAACGCCATCTGTATTGCCTGAATAGTACACGTCTGCATCATATCCATACACGGTTCCCAGCGAAACATAGTTTGCCGACTGTCCCTGAGACGCAGAGTTATACTGCGCGGTAATGTAGCCACTGGCGATATTGTCATAGCCGGAAATGGTCGCCATAGCCTGAGTGGACGCTGCCACAGCGGCAACATAGGTGTTGCTGTTAGAGGTAAAGGTTTCAATATTGGCCACGTGCCAGCCGTAGCTGATGTTCAAACCGCTCTCGGTGTATTTGCTCACCTTTACAGTCACTGCGATAGAGATGCCGCCAGTCAGCGCCAACGTGCCGGTGCCGGTGGCAACGCCGGTGACAGTGACAGTATAGGTATAGGTGGTGTCGCCCGCCGTGGCGGTCACGGTGTAGAGGGAAGCTTTGTTGCTAACGCTACTGCTTGTAGTGTTGTTCAGGCTGCCAGATGTGTTGATGTAGCGGTAGTAAGTAGTAGATCCGCTCGGCCCACCGCCTTGAGTGGTCGTGAAATAAAACCCATAGGTGCTGCTCCAGGACCAGGTGTAAGTATCATCACTGACAGCCAATGAGTAGGATGTACCGCCACCACTGCCGGAGGTCGTATAAGTCAGGTAAGCGCCGGTGGACGCATTCTGAATGGTGTAGCCGCTGCCGGAGCTTGTCACAATCCAGACGGAGGACGCATTAATGGTGCTGCTGGTGGTCAGGTTGCCATCGGAATCAACCGCCAGATAGCTGCCGCTGGTGCCGATCACATAATAACCAGAAGACATGTTGCTGACAGCGTTGCCGGTGGTCAGAGAATAAGTGTAACCGCTGTTCTCCGTTTCGGTCACGGTATAGGTAGCAATGACCTTCGTGCTGTCATCCGTTGCATAGATGCTTCCGGAGGCGATGTAATCCGTTCCGGCCTCAAGCTTGGTCGTGCTGTCCCAGGAAACCGTAGCGGTGGCGTTTGTATAAACCGTCACGGACAAGTCTTCCGTATCATCGGAGACCGTTGCAATCCCATCATCCTCGGAGGCAAGCGAAATTCCGTTTTCGACATCATCCTCCGTTGCTTCCTCGACGACTTCCTCGGCTACTGCCTCGGTTTCCGCCGTCTCTGCCTCTGTTTCTTCTGTTTTCTCAACGGAGGTGGTCTCAATTGTTTCCGTGTTCTCAACGGCGACAACTTCCGTCGCTTCCTCCGTTGTCTCTATCGCCGTGGTATCCGTTTCCACATCACCGGTAGCATAGACGTTGACCGTCAAGCCCAGTATCAGGCAGAACACTAATGCCAGGGATAGAACCCGTTTGATGTTCTTTTTCATATAGAACCTTCTGCGCTTAATATTTTCTCGAAGCGCAGCTGCGCTCCTATATAAATGCAGGTTCACCCCTGGCGAGCCTTGCTATTTATATACACTCTCAAATTCCATCTGCGGTCAGCGCCTTTGCCGCCTCGCTGCGGATGGCCTCCGCCATGCGGCAGAGGTAGGTGGGGATGCCGGAATGGGAGCCGGTCTCCGCCACAGCCATAGCCATGCAACTATGACACACGTTTTTGTTCCGGCAGCTCTGACATACGCCGGAGAGTCGAATCTCGTCGGTTTGCACCACGATTTGCCGCCATGCCGGGGAGAACCCCAACTGCACAACGTCCGCTTTTGGCTCCGGAACCATGCCACAGGGGAGCATATAACCGTCCCAAGTGATCCAGAAGGAACCACGTCCAGCGGCGCACTTGACCGTGCCGTCCACGGGATCGATGCAGCTTTCGTCCAGTCCGGGAGCGGGGATAATGCCCTGCACGGCCTGTTCCAAATAGCTCCGGTATTGCTCCGGTTCCAGAGAAAGACGCTGCTTCTCTATACTGTAGAAGGCTGCCTGCTCCGGGGTGAACCGGTTGCCGGTTCCGATGCTGTCCGCATCCCGGCGAATAGGCGGGAACATATAGGTTCCCATCTCCAACAGCAGATTACGCTCTTTCGCAAATCGGAGGATGTCCGCCATATCGATGGCGTTGTCTGGCGTCATGGAAGCATTCAGCTTCACTTGAATTCCCGCCGCCAGCAGCCGGTCAATGTTGTCCGTCACCTGAATGTAGACATTGCTTCTGCCGCAGAGCCGCTGATAGGTTTCATCATTAGCGCCGTACAATGTGATGTTGATACGGCGCGGAGGATGGTCGGTGAGCCAGCGCACTGTGTCCTCTGTGATGAGTGTCCCGTTGGAGTTGACGGAGATCAGAAGCCCCTTACGGTGCAAATACTCGTACAATTCCCGGAAGTCTGGCCACAGGAACGGCTCCCCGCCGGTCAGCAGCAGGAACAGCGTTCCCGCGTCCACGGCTTCGTCGCCCATGCGCTTCCACTGTTCCAGCGTCAGGATAGGCCGGGAATGAGCCGCCAACTCCATCGGGGTCTTGCGGACATAGCACATCTTACAGGCCAGATTGCACACCGGCGACAGCTCGAAGGTGCCGCTAATGGGCAGCCTGTCCCGCCGCGCACGGGCGTTGAGCATCATGGTCAGCGGGCGTTTATCCTGTTTCATGCAATTCCCCCTTCCGCAGCGCCACCTCCAGCACCTGTACTGCACGAACATCAGGCGTGCAACGCAGACGATAGATTGGGACGGCTGAAATAAGCGCCATCAACAGGTCGCACAGACGATTGATCTGCTCCGGCTGGCTGTGATTCAGAGAAACCTGCAAAAACAGCTTCTTGAATGCCTCCGAGGTTGAAACAGCTGTCACCCGGTTTTCCTGTGCCTGTTCCAACAGAATAATCGCCCGGATCGGCGCATCTGCCCGGACAAAGTAGCCGGAGGAACCGGCGTAGGGTGAGCCGTAGGCACGCCAGCCGTTTTCCTCTTTCGCCACGATAGCCCGGTCACCGTTGATGATCTCGCTACTCCGATGTTCCCGCCACAGCTCCGCCTGAGTGCTTTTGCCGACCCCGGAATTACCGGTGAATAACAAGCCACCAAAGGAGGAGGCAATAAAGGACGCATGGAGGAAAAAGCGGTTGTGCAGAAGCAAAATCTGCTCCACAGGCGTGTGAATCAGACAGCCCCGCAGTGCGGCAAAGTGCCCCTCGATGCAGGGATGATACCGCACCTGAACCTCCGCGCCGTCGTAGGAAACCGCCGTCTCGCACTCGTCCGCGTTGTCGTCAGGGCGGAACGTGATGCACACATCCGGGTTCTCACCGGGACAGAGGAATGGGGTGTACTCGGTATCGGCTGTCACTTTTCTGTCTACAGCAAATTGAAAAACTAAACCGCCAACGGACAAGGATAGCTGCATCAGGATAGGAAGAGTGTCATATCACTTCCGGACCAGTAACAATATCCCTCGTAGCCATCAATCCAAACCTCGTCGCAACTTTCACTGTCAAGAAAATAGCCAGCCTGGCCCCACTCATCAGCAAGAATTTGCCCTTTCTCTGAACACGATGCAATACTCTGAGACAGGATATATGCCTCATAGTACAGGTCAGGCGCTATGTATTCCTTTTTCATGTCAATCAATCCCTTTCTGCTTTCATTTTATTGATAAATCCTGACCACAGCGACCTCACCCATCAGGGTGCTGTCGGAAAGCGTATAGCTCTCCCCTGCCGCCAGGCTGTCAATCGTAATTGTGTAGGACGTGCCGCCGAAATACTGACCGGCCATGTCGCAGTGGTAAACCACCGTCAGGCTTGTCAGGGCACTGTCCCCAGTGTTGGTGATGATGGCATCGGAGCCGCTGACTGTGACCTCGATGGTGTCAGACATCAACACATCCTCATCTATATATTCCTCGGAGGTACACACCAGAGCGGTGCAGGTAACGCCGGAATCCAACGTCTGGTTCTCCGTGTCGAAAATCTCCGCCGTGGCTCCCGCCGGGAGGTCATAGACTGCAAAGTTTACCTCCGTTCCGTCGGACATTGTTGCAGTCAACGTGGCCGATACCAGATAGTTGCTAGAACTGTTTGTAACCTCCAGGCTGGCAATCTCCTCGGCATATTCGCCACCGCAGTCCGGGTTCAGGATGGAGGAGGTATAGACGGAACTCAGGGTTAAGCTGCTGGATTCCTGAACCTCTGGCAGAGCGCTTTCGGCGTCCGATTCGGTTTCGGTCTCGGCCTCGACTTCATCTTCTCCGGTTTCATCACCATCCGTGTTTTCATTTGTTTCTGCTGTTTCTGCCGTCTGGCTGTTCTCACTCGATTCGACAGTTTCATTGGTTCCGCTTCTTGCCCGGAACCATATAGCGACTGTGATTAGCACTGCTACGATCAGAATCAGAACGATGATCAGCGGAGTCTTGCTGTGGCGCTTCTTTTGGCGCTGCTCTCTCTTTCCGCTCATAGAAGCCCCCGTTCTTTCAGCTTGCCCAGGAATTTTGTTACATCCTGTTCTGCCTGCTCCCGCTCAACCTCGTATTCTGCCATTAAACAGTCCACCAAGTCATCAAACTCACAGCCCACCTGAAGCTTTTGCACTAGCAGTTCGCCACTTTCGGTCAACGTGATTATGCCGGGATTATCGAGGGCTGCTTTCCCTGTCGGGATCAGCAATACTTCACCCGCAACATGACGAATGACCAGTTCATTGTCAATTTTCATTCCTATGCTACCTCATGTTTCTGAACCAGCCTCTGGCTCCATCAAACAGGCTCGTTTTTGTCTGTTTTGTGCAGCCACTTTCTGGATTTCGTAGAGCTATCAACTCTGTGGCTTACACCTGCTACAAAACGCAAAAAAGCCTGAAATTTCAACAATTTCAGGCTCCTTCTGTTTATTGCTGACTGCGGAATTTGACTGCGAATCCTTCAAAATCCAACAGCGGTTAGCTTATCCATATTGTTCCTTTTCAGTTCCATAGAGGAATGTACATAGCGGTTTAGCGTGATAGAAGTATTCGCATGGCCCAGGATCTCACTAAGGCTCTTGATCTCAAAGCCGACCTCCACGCAGCGGGTGGCGAAGGTATGACGGAGTGTATGAAAATGTACTCCTTCAAGTTCACATTCATCCATATAGCGCTTGAACCGATACTGCAAGGTTCTCGGCTCCATGTAGCTTGCTGTTCCGGTCAGAACAAATGCAGATACGTTAGTGGGCATAAATTCTTTGCAAAGGACAACCACATTAGCTGTCAACGGGATAGTCCGGGCGGACATATCACTTTTGGGATTGCCAAAGCTGATGCGAGTTTTCGTTTCGCTGGTAGAATCAAAATTTTTCAATCTCTGCATCGTAGCAGAAACCGTTACGGTGCAGTTCTGTATGGAGATGTCCGACCAGCGCAAAGCGCACAGCTCTCCGATCCTCAGACCAGTTGTAAGCGCCAAATAGACCCCAAATTTGCAAAAGTCCATATCCGAAAACAGATACTGCACCAATTTTTCCTGTTCCTCCCGCGTCAAAACGCGCATCTCCTTCCTCTGCTCCCGCGGATAAATGATCTCAATCTCTGACATTCCTCTCGGTATCTGCTTTCTGGCGAAAGCAATGGCCATCTTCAACACGGTAAGAATATCCCGGACTGACTTTGCAGACAGGCCTCGTTCCATCAAAAGCTCGGTCTTAAACTGCTCTACCAACTCGGTGGAAAGCGCATATGGATGATAATTTCCCAACTGGGGCTTAACATGGTTTTCCAGAATCATGCTGTATTTGACATAGGTAGATGGTTTGATTGCAGTTTTATGCTGCTCCAACCACTTATCGCAGTAATAGCAAAACCGCTGCCTGCTTTTTACCGCAGTGGCTCCATCTGCCGAAACAGCGTGAGCCTTTAAAACCGTGACCTTATTCCTTGCCTCTGTATAGGTTTTACCGTAGCAAAATCCATATTTTGCCTTGCCTGATACGTCGTAGCCCTTGATATACCGGGCTTCCCACCGGCCATCCTTCCGTTTGAATATGTTCTCGCCTTTTCTTGGCATGGCACAAATCCTCCTGTTTCATAAGAATGGCTACATTGTACTGCGAATTTGACTGCGAATAGATTTCGGGCCTTCGGTATTCAAAACAGTTTTGCCGCCACAATCACCTAAAACGACGCCTAAATTTTTGAAAATTTTGCTATCTTATAGTTGAAATCCAAAAAGAAAGTGGTATAATAGCCTTGTAAATGTGAAAGCGGGGCTATTCGCATATTTGATAGCTCTATGGAAAAATGATAAAGTTATCTCGCTTTTAAGGACGGCAGTAGTTTCAAAAGATGAAACTGTTGCCGTTCTTTTTTCTTGTTTCTACTTCTCAAACCGGACTTATTTTTTATTATATCTACTTAAACAGGATATGTCAATGAATTTACCTAGTCAAACCGGACAAAATCGGCATATGTGTATAGTAAAATTATACGTAGGCGGTGATTAGCATGGAAAAATCTGATTTTGGGAAAAGATTAAGTGAACTCCGGAGCAATAAAGGCGTTTCAGCAAGGGATATGAGCCTCACATTAGGACAAAGCCCTGGTTATATCAACAATGTCGAGAATGGTATCAACTACCCATCTATGACGTTGTTCTTCTATATTTGCGAGTATCTAGGTGTTTCCCCCAAAGACTTCTTTGACATAGGAAATACTTATCCTGATAAAATTAATGAGCTACTGGATGCAGTGAAGGACTTGGATGCAGATAACCTTTCACACCTGATTGCTCTGGCAAAAGCGCTTAAACAAAAATAATAACTAGCAGACAAAAGGCTGGCAGACCACCATCATAACGATGTGCGACCTGCCAGCTTTTTTTGTTTTTATATTTCTTTCACTATCACGAATGTTGTAGGTGGATACGCCGAATTTTCGTCCATGCAGATGTACTTTTTCTGTGTTTTTCAAAAAATCCGTTACTATTCACAGTTGATTTTATTCTTATGCGAGTTTAATATCCAGCGTATGA
>JAJQGT010000008.1 GCA_021201135.1 Oscillospiraceae bacterium | reverse complement strand
TTTTATAATCGCTCAAATCTCCTATTGTTGGGCGCCGGCTGTAATAGCCGCCCCCGTGGGGGGTGGGGGGACCGTGCAACGCCGGGTGGTGGGGTGCGACCCCGCTGGGGTCGCTCGGCAAGGCGGCTTCAGCCGCCGCAGACGACAAAATGTCATGCTTTCACAATCACCAAAACAGAACCGCTAAAAATTGCTTTAGATTAATTTACTTTATTTTTTAATTATCCCGCTAACAAGCATTCAAATCGACTATTTACACTGATTTTCCCGAGGTCGAGAAAATCGTACGTCTACAAAGATTTTGCTCTTAAAATCATTTTGCAAACTTCTCTCTCAACACACCAAGCTCCTCCTCACTCAAATCCGCCTTCGGAATAATACTCTGCGTATATTTCGTATAGACGGCGAACATCTTGTCTGTTTCGGCGGTCTTGAGGGTCTTGTCCGTTAGGTCGATGACCGTCTCGGGGATTTCGGGGTAGGGCATGAGGTTCCCGGACTCGTCCGGTTCCAAA
This sequence comes from Oscillospiraceae bacterium, assembly GCA_021201135.1. GTDB lineage: Bacteria > Bacillota > Clostridia > Oscillospirales > Ruminococcaceae > Faeciplasma. The sequence goes on along the minus strand of JAJQGT010000008.1, from coordinate 205,048 downwards.
TACTGAGCGTCATCTTCCGGCAAAATTGTACGGACGGTAATTTTTTCGGGATAGATTTTTAGCACATACTGGTCGTTTTCGATGGCAGGAAGGGCACGCTTGACGTTTCTTTTTTCGTAAGCCGGCGCAAGGGCATAGACCAGCGCGATTGCAAGGCATATTGCAAGGCAGGTCCAGCCGACGCCATAGGTCGGATCCAATACGACCTGCTGAACAAACAGCGCCGCCAGCACCAAGAAAAGCACGACAAAGCAAATCGTTCTTCTCCGTCTATACAATTTGTAATACATATCGTACCCCTCAAGCCAGCTCTCCTCGTCAAAACCATACTCAATGGTGTCGCAGGAAGAGACATACTCGGCGGGCTCGGTTGGGGTGATTTCGGTTGTTTCGATTTGGTCGGACATATTTGCTCCTTTCAGGAAACCCCTCAGTCTGCGCCTTCGGCGCATCCAGCTCCCCTTTCAGGGGAGCCTATTTGTTTTCTCTCAAAAGTTATATTGATGCAGTCATAGCCTCCCCTGAAAGGGGAGGTGGCACGAAGTGCCGGAGGGGTTTTAGAAGTCCAAATTCTGAACGTACTGTGCATTCTTCTCAATGAACTCTCTTCTCGGATTAACCTTATCGCCCATGAGAATTGAGAACGTCTCGTCGGCTTTGACAGCGTCTTCGAGGGTTATCTTGATGATGGTTCTCGTTTCCGGGTCCATGGTGGTCTCCCAGAGCTGCTCGGGGTCCATTTCACCGAGACCCTTGTATCTCTGGACGTCCGGCTTCGAGCGCCCGTCGGGGCTCGTGAGCTCGTTTATATAGACGTCTCTTTCTTCATCAGAGAAGGCATAGCGCACCTGCTTGCCTCTCGAAACCTTGAAGAGCGGCGGCTGGGCGATGTAGATATGTCCCTGCTCGATGAGGGGGCGCATGAAGCGGAAGAAGAAGGTGAGCAAAAGTGTTCTTATATGGCAACCGTCGACATCGGCATCCGCCATGATTATGACTTTGCCGTAACGAAGCTTTGTGATGTCGAAGTCCTCGCCGATGGACGTGCCGAGAGCAGTGACAACCGGCGTGAGCTTTTCGTTGCCATAGACTTTATCTATTCTAGCCTTCTCAACATTCAGCATCTTGCCCCAGAGGGGGAGGATAGCCTGATACTTTCTGACACGACCTTCCTTTGCGGAACCGCCTGCAGAATCTCCCTCGACGATGAAAATCTCGGTGAGGTCGGGGTCTCTTTCCTGACAGTCGGCGAGCTTGCCGGGAAGGTTGGCGGATTCAAGAGCCGACTTTCTGCGAGTCAGGTCTCTTGCGCGCTTTGCGGCTTCACGAGCCTTCTGCGCCGCAACCGACTTGTCAAATATCGAATGAGCTATCGCGGGGTTCTCCTCAAAATAGTTCATGAGCTTTTCGTAAACCATCGCTTCGACGAAGGGTCTGACCTCGGGGTTGCCGAGACGCCCTTTCGTCTGTCCCTCAAACTCGCAGTCTGTGAGCTTGACGGAAACGATGGCGGTGAGTCCTTCTCTGACGTCGTCGCCGAGGAGCTTTTCGCCGTTCTTAAGCAGATTAAACTTCTTGCCGTAGTCGTTTATGACTTTCGTGAGAGCGTTCTTAAAGCCGGTTTCGTGGGTGCCGCCGTCGGGGGTGTGGACATTGTTCGCAAACGAGAGCACAACCTCGTTATAAGAGTCGTTGTACTGGAGCGCCACCTCGGCAGTATAGTCGTCCTTCATGCCCGAGATATAGATGACGTCAGGGGAGAGGACCTCGAGACCACGGGTGGTGTTGATATGTGTGACGAATTCGCGGATACCGCCCTCATAGCAGAGGTCGACCTCGACCGGCTCTTCGCCTCTCTTATCTGTGAAGACAATGCGCACTCCCGCATTCAGGAAAGCCTGCTCACGGAGCATCGTTAAAAGCGTGTCGTAGTCATACTCGGTCGACTGCTCGAAGATTTCGGGGTCGGCTTTGAAGGTAACCGTCGTGCCGGTGCGGTCGGTGTCGCCGATGATTTTGAGTTCCTCCGAGTAGTTGCCACGCTCGAATCTCTGGAAGTGGATGTGCGTGCCATCGTAAACGGTCAGCTCGAGCCACTCGGAAAGGGCGTTTACAACAGAAGCGCCGACGCCGTGAAGTCCGCCCGCGACCTTATAGCCGCCACCGCCGAACTTTCCGCCGGCGTGAAGAACGGTATAAACGACGGTCGCCGCAGAGATGCCCTCCTTCGGGTGGATGCCCGTCGGGATGCCACGACCGTTATCGGTGACCCGGACGACGTCCTCCGGCAAAAGCTCGACATCAATCCTGTCGCAGTAGCCCGCCAGAGCCTCGTCTATAGAGTTTGTTACAATCTCGTACACAAGGTGATGGAGCCCTTTGGGACCGGTGGAACCGATATACATACCGGGACGCTTCCTGACCGCCTCGAGCCCCTCAAGAACCTGTATTTCGCTCGCATCATAATTGTTGTCCTTATCGACCTCGGTCGCCCGGGAGTCGAGTTCATTGAAGTTTTCCAAAATAAAATCCTCCGTTTATATCAATGTGCATTATTTAATCTTTTTATCAGCGTTCTGCTTGCCAGTGACGATATATATACCCGTTCCGTCAGATCATCATCCAAAGTTACGATAAAGCTCTTTGGCATGTCGTAGGAGCAGTAGATGACCTGCTTCGACCGCCCGACCGCCGAAAGATATTCCTTCGTAATCTTCGACGTCGACGCGTTCTCGATGTCCATTATCGCAATGATGTTCTTTTCGTAGACGGAAACGTTGTTGCCTAGGTGTAAATACACGGAAACCCCTCCACCACCGCCTTTGGCGGCGGTCCCCCTCCCCTTTCAGGGGAGGCTATTTGCGTTCTTTTATTACTTTATCAATTTCATCACATACGTTTTTGAAACGATATTTGATGTCATCGTTTGTAAACCTTATAACTTCGAGCCCATATCTTTCGAGAATCTCGGTTCTCACATCATCCTGAGTTTTCCCATCCTCCGTATAGTGTTGATTGCCGTCGATTTCAATAATCAGCTTTGCTTCTGAACAATAGAAATCGGCAATGAAGTAATCAATCGAACGTTGTCGATAAATTCTTACAGGATAGCTTTTCAGAAAGTCATACCAAAGGTGACTTTCCTCCGGCGTCATTTTCTTTCTGAGCTTTCGTGCCTTTTCTTTCAAACCCGAATTGTACCCGGTAAAAAGCTCATTTCGATAGTCATTCTGAGACATAATACATCCGTCTCCTCTATGATAAAGTTACATAGAACTCGATATAGCCTCCCCTGAAAGGGGAGGGGGACCATGCGTAGCATGGTGGAGGGGTTTCCGAAGCGTTGCCGAATAATAGAGTTATCCCAACTTGCCTTTTTTCATCTCTCTCGCCGAACCCCTCAGTTTTTCACTTTCACAGCTCGTGATGAACGTCTGCGACTGGGTGAATTCGCCGATTACGAATTCTCTTCTGTATTTATCAAGCTCGGAGAGAACATCGTCAAGAAGCACGACCGGGCGGTCGCCGGTTTCGGAGTGGAGGACCCTTGCCTGACCGAGCTTCATGCAGAGCGCCGCCGAGCGATTCTGACCCTGCGAGCCGAAGTCCTTCACGGGCATGCCGTCAAGGTATACCCCCATGTCGTCCCGGTGAATTCCCGCCTGAGTGAATCCGAAGCGGATGTCTTCCTCACGAAGGCTTCGAAGCAATTCTTTATATTCATCTGCCATTGCAGTTTTATAATCATTTCTTCCACGCAGGTTGTTGAAAACGGTTGAAAGATACTCGAGTTGGAGCTTCTCGCGACTGCGGGAAATGCTCTCGTAGAGCCTCGAAGCACTTTGATTCAGCACGTCGGTATAGGCGCACCGCATCATCGAGATATAGGCGCAGGGCTTCGAAAGCTGTTCGTCCCAGATGTCGAGCTCGTCGCGGCTCGAGATGCCTAAGTAAATATTTTTAAGAACAGCATTCCGCTGTGCCAATACTTTTTCATAACGTGATACAACTCCCGAATAGAGCGGCTTTATCTGCGAAATGCAACGGTCGAGGTAGTCTCTTCTTCTCTCGGGCGAGCCCTTCGTCAATTCTAAATCCTCGGGCGTGAACACCACGCAGAGAAGCTTTCCAAGAAGCTCGGACATCGACCTGAGCTTCACGCCGTTGAGTGTAATCCTCTTCTCCCTCGGGTTTTTCGAGAGGGTTATCGAAACGGTCTGCTCCCGCACTTTATCTCTGAACGAGACTTCAATCTCGGCTTTATCCGAATCAAACGAAATCAGGTCGCGCTCCTTTGCTCCCCGAAAGCTCTTTTCGCCGGTGGAAATCCAGACGGCTTCCATGAGATTTGTTTTGCCCTGAGCGTTCTCGCCGAAGATGATGTTGGTGCCCGCCTCCGGGCTGAAATCAATCTCCCGGAGGTTCCGGAACCCGTCGGCTTTTATGTGAGTAATAATCATTCTATTTCGAGTGTGAGCCCGAGCTCCGGGAGCTCAGCCCGGTCGCCAGACCGTAGCTTCTTGCCGCGCATAGTGCACACTTCGCCGCCGACCAGAACCTTTCCCATCTGCACAAGCTCCTTAGCCTCCCCGCCCGTGGCGGTGACCCCGGCGAACTTGAGGAGCGAATCGAGCTTGATGTACTCGCCGGTGATTTTGATTTTTTGGGTGGATTTATCTATACTCAATTTATTTCACTTTCCTCCAGATTTTCCTCAATCTCTTCTATCGTCGGCATGGAACTCCTGAAGTCTGCCGGATACATCTTTGACAATTCATACTCCGATATTCCGATTGGTTGATTCGATGATTCAAGTGAATATTTTGCCGTCAGGTTATTCTTATCCTTGCATATCAGAAGACCGATTGTGGGATTGTCATTCTCGGTTTTTACCGAATGATTTACAGCACTTATATAGAATCCGAGCTGTCCCAAATCCGCCGGCTGAAACTTTCCGGTTTTCACTTCCAGAACAACATAAGCGTGAAGCTGGACATGATAGAAAAGGAGGTCTATATAGTAGTCATCATCTCCGACGGAAACCCGATACTCTCTGCCCATAAAAGCAAATCCCGTGCCAAGCTCCATCAAAAACTTTGTGATGTTATCAAGCAAAGCGTCTTTCAGTTCCTTCTCATCATATGAATCACGCAAAGTCAGAAAGTCAAAGCTATAAGGATCCTTTATTATTTCCTGTGCCAGATCTCCCTGCGGCATGGGTAGCGTTTCAATATAATTCGAAATTGCTTTTCCCTGACGACCGTACAAGTCAGAAGAGATGTAGTTCAGAAGAACGCTTCTGCTCCAATTATTCTTCAAAGTCTGTTTGACATAAAAGATTGCTTTTTCGGTGTCTTTTTTGCATTTATTTATTATCTGTATATGATGTCCCCAAGGAATCATAAACAACTGATTTTCTTCGAAATCGTCAACAGGCTGTTGACGATTTACAAAATATGGTGAATAGAGCTCATAGAAGTATCGTGTATACTTCAAATTTGTTGCGGACAAACCTTTTACATCCGGAAGCTCTCGGCGAAGGTCTTTGCTGAGTGTCTCATAAAAAGACGAACCGTATTCGTTTGTATAGCTTGACCGGGATATATCTCTTCCCACGGAATAGTAAAATTCAAGAAGAGAAGTATTCACGGCAACCGCCGCCTTCATCCTGCTACTCAAATATCTGTCCTTAAGAGCATTCAGCCAAGCAGAATAATCTGAACTGTTCTGATTTACGATATCTGTACTCATTCCAAACCTTCAATCTTTACTTATTTTCAATCCGTCTTCAACCTAACCGGCAGCACGAGATACACATACTTATCCCCGCTCAGCGGCAGGATCTTCATCGGCAGGTTGCCGCCGTTCATAAGAAGTCTTACTTTATCGTCCTCTATAACTCTCAGCGGGTCGAGGAGATACCGGCAGTTGAAGCCGATTTCGATTCTCGGTCCCGAGGTGTCGGCTTGTATTGTTTCGAAAATCCGACCGAGCTGGGTCTGACAGCTTAATTTAAGCTCGCCGTCCTCGAACATGCAACGAACGGGTGCTTTGTTCTTCTCATTTATCAGTAGCGATGCTCTCTCGAGGCAGTTAATAAGCTCTCTCTTCTCGATGATAACCTCTGTGACGCTTGTCTTCGGAATCGAGCCGCGATAGTTATGGAACTCGCCCTCAAGGAGCCTTGAGAAGACGGTGTAGCCGGAGAAGTCGAAAACGACCTGCTTCTTCGAAATCATGATTGTACAGCTGTCCTCGTCGCTGTCCGAAAGAAGCCTTGAGACCTCGTTCAGGGTCTTTGCGGGGACGACGAATTTGAAATCTTTTTCGGTTTTGATTGCTTCCGTTCTGACTGCGAGCCGATAGCCGTCGATTGCGACGACGTTCAGAACTCCGTTCTCTATCTCAAAGAGCTCGCCCTTGAGTATCGGTCTTGTGTCGACCTGCGAAACGGCGAACACCGACTGGTTTACCATAGCTTTCAGGAGCGACTGCGGAAGCGTTACTCTCTGGTCGTCGAAGAACTCCGGGAGCTCAGGGTAGTCGGAGGCGCTCATCGAAGTGATGTTATACTCGGTCGAGCCGCCGGTGATCTTCATAGCAAGATTCTCCCCGACGTCAATGGTGATATTGCCCGCAGGCATCTTGCGGATCATCTCGGAGAAGAGCTTCGGGTTGACAACTGCCTCGCCCTCAAACTCGGTCTCAACCTGAAGCGATGTCTCAATGCCGATTTCCAGATCATAGCCGGTTAAGGAAAGCGTGTTGTCCATAAGAGAGAACTTGATTCCCTCGAGCGAGGGGATGGTGGACCTCTCCGCCACGGCTCTTGATACGTTTGTCAGAGCTTCGTAGAGCTCCTGCTTCGAGCAGATGAATTTCATCATTGTTGAATACTCCTTCGTTTTTCGTTCGGATTTCTCCGTTTTTTAAAAATAAAAGAAAAGATATATTTAGTATTAGTAGTAGGGGCTGTTGAAATGTTGAAAACCACTTTCGGAACAGTCCCTGACTTGTCCCGCCGTTCAACATCTCTTTCAACCGCCGGAATCCGATTTGTTGAAACCGAAATCGCCGGTTGAAACCGTTGAATTCGTGATTGTTGAATGCTAATAATTTGGTTGAAAAGTTGGAAACCGGTTGAAAGAATGTGGAAACCCCTCAGTCAGTCGCTTCGCGACTGCCAGCTCCCCTTTCAGGGGAGCCTGTTAAAAGTTCTATACAAAATTAAATAGAATCGCATTTAGCCTCCCCTGAAAGGGGAGGGGGACCGCCGGCGAAGCCGGTGGTGGAGGGGTTATACCGCTCTGAGCCTCTTTTCGATTTCTTCAACAGTCTCTCTCATGTCCGAATTCTTCGCAATCATTTCCTTGACGTCGGCATAGGAGATGGTCATGGTCGAGTGGTTCCTGCCGAATTCCTTGCCGATTTCGGTGAAGGACATGCCCTTGAGGTCTCGAATTATGTATACGCTGACCTTGCGGGCAAGGGAAATCTGCGCCGAGCGGTTGACGGAACGGATATCCTCGGCGGTAACTCCGAATGCGTCCGCAACATCCTTGATAATCCTGTCACAGGTGATTTCCGCCGGCTGGGCATCAATCAGAGTCTCCTTGATGACTCTCTGCGCCATCTTAAGTGAAGGCACCTCGTTCGAGAACATCGTGAGTCCCTTCATCTTGTTGACTGCGCCCTCAAGCTGACGGATATTCTTCGTGATTCTCTCGGCAATGAGGCGCGCCACGTTTTCGGGGAGCTTCAAGTCGAGGAGCTCCGCCTTGCGGTTCACAATCGCCATTCTCGTCTCGAAATCCGGCGGCTGAACGTCCGCCTGGACGCCCAAGGTGCACCTCGTCTTGATTCTGTCCTCAAGCCTCTTGATTCTGTTCGGGGAGACATCCGAAGTGAGCACTATCTGCTTTCCTGCGTTATAGAGCTCGTTAAACGTATGGAAGAACTCCTCCTGAGTCATTTCTTTATCGACCATAAACTGAATATCGTCGACGAGCAAGAAATCGCAGTTACGGTATTTTTCGTGGAACTCGGTTGTTGTCTGGGTTGAAACCGCCCGGACAAGCTCGTTCGTGAAGTTCTCGGCGGTCGTATAGATGACCTTCATCTGCGGGTGGCTGGTCTTGACCTCGTTCTCGATAGCCTTGAGGAGGTGGGTCTTTCCGAGCCCCGAGTCGCCATAGATAAGCAGGGGATTGAACATCGAGCGGTTCATCTGCTCGCTCGGTCTGTTCTTGCCGCTGACGGCGATGCAATAGGCATAGGCGAGCTCGTTCGACTTGCCCTTGATGAAGTTCTCGAACGTGAGCTCATAGTCGCTCCTCTTATGGGAATTCATGAGGTCTTCCATTCTGCGCTCGATTTCGTCGAAGCCGTCTTCTTGCTCTTGATCGGGGTTAGCCTTGACGGCGAAGGTGATTTCAACCGGGAAGCCCATGACCTGCTCGAAGGCATGCTCGAACACGGCACCATAGATTTCCTCGGTGGTTCTTCTCATAAAGTCGGAGGAAGCATAGAGCATTATCTTCGTCCCTTCCATCTTGCCGGGCTCAATATTCTTTATCCAACGGTTATAGCCGATTTCCGAAACCTTCGGGTCCGCCTGACAAGCCCGTTTTACGTTTTCATATACTTCTGCAAATGTTTCCATAAGCCTTACTGCCTTTCGTATAAATTTTGTGTGTTTTCGTATGTGTATTCTATCTTAAATTTGAATCATACTTTCCTGATTACTATGATACCACATTTCGGCTTCATTTTCAAGACTATTTTATAATATACCTTCAAAAAAGAATACCAAAAAAACGCTTGACAAAGCCGTGATTTTCTTATATAATACTAATCTGTATGGTAATATCATAGGCGGAGTACGCTAATGAGTGATAACCAAGTTCCATATGGAGTTCCACATGGAACTTCCATGAGGGACATGGAACTTGAATCCGAAAATATAAATTTATCTGAGTAAGGAGGCAACAAGAATGCAGGTAAAAAGACCCTACCAGCCCAAGAAGCTTCACAGAAAGAAGGAGCACGGCTTCTTCAAGAGAATGTCCACCAGAAACGGCAGAAAGGTTCTGGCGCGCAGACGTGCAAAGGGACGTGCGAAACTCACTTATTGATCGAAGCTGATACACCGGTTGTTTGACAATAGTCGGCGACCGGTGTAAAGATTTTCGGAAACCCCTCAGTCTGCCCTTCGGGCATCCAGCTCCCCTTTCAGGGGAGCCTATAAGTGCATCTGCACAATTTTTCATAGAACTCAAATAGCCTCCCCTGAAAGGGGAGGGGGACCGACGCCAAAGGCGTTGGTGGAGGGGTTTATGCTTTATACAGAACACATAAAAGACAACAAGCTTTTCCTCAGGCTCTACCGCAAGGGGAAGTATACAGCTACCGAATATTTTACGGCTTATTATATGCCGAACAAACTGCCTTTTAATCGCTTCGGAATCACCGCCGGAAAGAAGATAGGCTCCGCCGTCGTGCGCAACCGGGCAAAGAGAATCCTCCGGGAAGCATATCGGAAAAACGAGCTTCTTATGCCGATAGGCTATGATATCGTCTTCGTGGCAAGACCCGGCATTGTCGGAGCAAAGACCGGCGATATTGAGAGAGTATTAGTATCTAAAGTTTTGAAATCAATGAAATCCCAATGAAATACATCGTAATGGCTCTGATAAAATTCTATCAGAAGCACCTGTCCAAATTGAAGCCGCCTTGCTGTCGGTATTATCCGACCTGCTCGCAGTATACTCTTGAGGCGGTCAGACGGTTCGGTGCCGTAAGGGGACTCATCCTCGGCTTCTGGCGCATTTTACGTTGCAACCCTTACAGCAAGGGCGGAGTCGACTATGTGCCGGAGAAGTGGCACCTATATACTTTGAAATCAGAAAAACGCCGGAAGGCAAGAGGATAAACCCCTCAGTCAGCCTGACGGTTGACAGCTCCCCTTTCAGGGGAGCCTATAGCTGCCCCTCTACAAGCTTCTGATAGAAGCAAATAAAAGCCTCCCCTGAAAGGGGAGGGGGACCGGCGAAGCCGGTGGAGGGGTTTCCACCTATGTAAAGGAGAAAAACAACCATGAGTTTCTGGCAAATATTAGCTTGGCCGTTCGGTAAGATTCTTTACTTTTGCTATCTGCTCGTAAGAAATTACGGCTGGGCGCTGTTCCTGTTTACGGCTATTATAAGACTTATAATGTTCCCGTCGTCATATAATCAGCAGATTTCGACGGAGAAGATGAACCGCCTCAACCCGAAGATGGAGGCACTCAAGAAAAAGTATGCAGGCAATCAGGACAAGCTCAACGAGGCGACGATGGAGCTCTATAATCAGGAGAACGTCAACCCGATGGGAAGCTGTCTGCCGACCGTCATCACGTTTGTACTCCTGTTCGCTATCATCGAGGTTGTTTATGCGCCTCTTTCCTACATAGGAAATGTCGACAGCGATTCCCTTGACGCCGCCGAAGAGATGGTCATAGATGTCTATAACGTCAGCTCGGTTATCGACGAGCACGAGACCACCGTTTCGGAGCTTCTTGCCGAGAACACAAATCTCTATGATATACTTCTTGAATACAAGGCTGAGGAAGACAGTGATCTCGCAGATTATTCCGATTCAAGACTCGAAGAGCTCGCAAGCTACTTCGTAGAATATAACGATTATTATGACAACGACGGCGAGATGATAGGACTCGATGAGTACTTCCTCGATTCTAACCTCGTTTCGTCAAGACTCGTCGCTTCCGGCTCGTCAAGAGCACAGCTCCTCGTCATCTCCGTTTCTCAGGTCTATCCCGACCTGTTTGCTGACGACGTTGTTGATTTGTGCTCAGATTTTGACTACACATTCTTAGGAATCGACCTGGGAGACTATCCGAGCTGGAGATCGGTTCTCGTTCTCATCCCGATTCTTTCGCTTGCACTCCAGCTCCTTCTTACATTCATTTCTCAGTACTTCACAAAGAAGAAGGGCGGAGCCACAACCTCCGGCTCTATGAAGATAATGCTCTATGCGATGCCGCTTCTTTCCTTCTGGATTGCGTTCAGCTTCCCGGCAGGTATCGGTATCTACTGGATATTCTCGAGCCTACTTTCGCTCGTTCAGACCGTTTTCCTGAATCTTTATCTCACCCCTGCAAGGGTCGACAAGATTATCGCAAAGGACAACGAGAAGGCAAAGAAGAAGAGAAAGAAGAAGTCCTTCTATCAGCAGGCTCTCGAAGCCCAGCAGGCAGAAAACGCCGGCAGAGCGAGACCCTCAAAGTATGAGGATGACGATGAAGACGACGAAAACGCTTCCGAAGAGGTCAAGCTCTCCCGTGCCCAGAAGAAGGAAGTCGAGCGCAACACCCTCAATGAAGCAAGACGTAGATATGCGGAGAAGTACGGGGATTCGCTTGATGAGGAGTAAACCCCTCAGTCGCCTTCGGCGCCAGCTCCCCTTTCAGGGGAGCCTATTGGCATTCTATACCAACTTTTAAGAGAACCCCGCAAGCCTCCCCTGAAAGGGGAGGGGGACCGGCGAAGCCGGTGGAGGGGTTTCCGTAAGATCAATTCAGCAAGGCGCCTAACCACCACACACCACCTCCGGTGCTTGCTGTCTAATAAAGGAGCTTAAAAATGAAGAGTACAGTAACAGCAAAAACAGTCGAAGAGGCAAAGGCTAAGCTTAGCGTCGAGCTCGGAGTTGCCGAGGAGAAAATCACCTTCACCGTTTTAGAGGAGCCCAAGAAGGGTCTCTTCGGAATGAAGGGCGAGGCGAAGGTCGAGGGCGAATACCAAGAGACCAAGGCAGATATCGCCGCCAGATACGTCACAAATATCATGGTCGCTATGGGCTATGAGAAGCCCACCATCACCATCACCGAGACCGAAGAGGGCGCAGTCCTCGATCTTTCCGGCGAAGGCGTTGACGGCATCATCGGAAGACGTGGAGAGACCATCGACAGCCTCCAGTATCTTGCATCCCTCGCCTGCAACAAGCAGGACAAGGAATTCTATCGCATCACCCTTGATTGCGACGGCTTCAGAGCAAGAAGAAAGGTTCAGCTCGAAGAGCTCGCCAGAAAGATGGCAGAGAAGGCAAAGCGCACCGGCAGAACGATGTCCCTCGAGCCGATGAACCCCTATGAGAGAAGAATCATCCATGCGGCAGTCGCAGAGGTTGAGGGTTGCACATCCCGCTCCGTCGGCGAAGACCCCTATAGAAAGGTTCTTATCTCCTCCACCGAAAGAAGACCCTACAATAACAATGGCGGCAACAGACGCTATAATAACGGTGGCAGAAACGACCGTGGCGGCAACCGTAACGGCGGCTATCGCAAGGGCGGCAGACGCAGAGAGGACTTCAAGGCAAGAAGCCTTGATATCTCAAGCTCGTTTGAGAAGGACTACAAGAAGCCTAAGCCCGAGGACGACCTCGACACCACGGGGCTCTACTCGAAGATTGAATTTTAAGAAGAACGGCTTCTCCGGCGGTTTCGATTTCAGAAGCCGCCGGAAGTTTTTTTGGAAACCCCTCAGTCGCCTTCGGCGCCAGCTCCCCTTTCAGGGGAGCCTATAACTGCCTCTTTACAAGAATGTATGAGAGGATACAGACAGCCTCCCCTGAAAGGGGAGGGGGACCGTGCGAAGCACGGTGGAGGGGTTTATCGGAGGTGACCCAAATGTCAACAACCATCGCCGCAATATCCACCCCCGTCTACCAAGGGGGGCTCGCTGTTATCCGCATGAGCGGGGAGAATGCACTTTTGATTGCGGACAGGATTTTTGTGGGCAAAACCCGCCCTTCCGATATGCAGGGCTACACCTGTCAGTACGGAAAAATTGTCCGCGAGGGGCGGACACTCGATGATGTGATATTGACCGTCTTTCGTGCGCCCCACAGCTATACCGGCGAGGACACCGTCGAGATATCCTGCCACGGCGGAGTGTATCTCGCCCGCGAGGTGCTCAAGCTTCTTATCGAGAACGGCGCCGAGCCTGCCCCGGCGGGGGAGTTCACGAAAAGGGCATTTTTAAGTGGCAAGCTGAGCCTCACTCAGGCGGAGGGCGTACTGGATATCATTTCCGCAAATGGAGAGCGGGAACTGGTAAGTGCAAGGGCGATGCGGGACGGAGATCTGAGCCAAAATATTCACTCCGTCGCCAAGGAGATGACAAGAATTTCCGGCAACCTTGCGGCGTGGTCGGACTATCCCGACGAGGACATCCCCGACGCCGACACCTCGCATCTTGAAGATGATTTAGTAGAAGTTGAGCAGAAGCTCGACGATATACTTTCCGGCTACGACAAGGGCAGAATCCTCCGGCAGGGAATCGACACCGCCATCGTCGGCAGACCGAACGTCGGCAAGTCGACTCTCATGAATCAGCTGCTCGGATATAGGAGAAGCATCGTCACCGAGAACGCCGGAACGACCCGGGACGTCATTGAGGAATCGGTGCGGGTCGGCGATTTCGTCCTGAAGCTCTCTGACACCGCCGGAATCCGCAACACGACTGACCCCGTCGAGTGTATAGGTGTTGACCTTGCCACCCAGAGACTCGAAAATGCCGAGCTTGTGCTGGCGGTTTTCGACAGTTCTGAAGAATTCACTGAAACCGACCGCGAAATTCTCGAAAAAATCAAAAATAAGCCGCATATCGTGCTTTTAAACAAGTCTGATTTGACGAAAAAGTTAGACCAAGAGTATTTTTCTAATGAAAATATACTCTCTGTATCGGCAAATTCGGGCTCCGGACTCGAAAAACTGCCCGAAATGATAGCGGAGCTCTTCAAGCTCGGTGGCAGTTCGGACAACGCCGAAATTTACATCAATGAGCGGCAACGCTCGCAGGTGTCGAAGGCAGTCGGGTTCGTCAAGCAAGCGCTCGCCGAATACCGCTCCGGCATCACCCTCGACGCCGTCACCGTCTATATGGACGAGGCGCTGAACGCCCTTCTCGAACTCACCGGGGAGAGGGCGACGGAGGCGGTTGTGAATAACTTATTCGAGCGGTTCTGTGTAGGGAAGTAGGAAACCCCTCCACCACCGCCTTTGGCGGCGGTCCCCCTCCCCTTTCAGGTGAGGCTATTTGAGTTCTTTCAAAAGTTTCATAGAACGGCAATAAGGCTCCCCTGAAAGGGGAGCTGGCTGCCCGAAGGGCAGACTGAGGGGTTTTCTCCCAGAAATATTTGCACATAATTATACAAACAGTAATATAAAAGAGGATACCAAAATGGATTCAAGTACCAATTTTATGGGAAAATTTGATATTGTCGTTATTGGGGGAGGGCACGCAGGTATCGAGGCGGCGCTGGCTCCGGCACGTCTGGGGCTCAAGGTCGGAATCTTTACGATTACGCTCGACGGCATCGCCAACATGCCCTGCAACCCCTCAATCGGCGGCACCGCAAAGGGCAACCTCGTCCGTGAAATCGACGCTCTCGGCGGGGAGATGGGCAAGGCGGCGGACGCCACCTTCATCCAGTCGCGCGTCCTCAACCTTGGCAAGGGTCCCGCCGTCCACAGCCTCCGGGTGCAGGCAGACAGGGTCAAGTACCATATCTATATGAAGCAGGCGCTCGAGCGCGAGCCGAACGTCGAAATCAAGCAGGCGGAGATTACTGAGATTCTCACCGACGAGTCGGGAGCCGTTTCGGGAGTTCGCACCAAGCTCGGCGGATATTACGACTGCAAGGCTGTAATCATCGCGACGGGCACTTACCTCGGCGGCAAGATTCATGTCGGCGAGTCGAATTATGAGAGTGGTCCCGACGCAACTCTTCCCGCAAAAGCACTTACTTTATCACTTAAACAACTGGGAATTTCCGTCCGTAGATTCAAAACCGGAACCCCGGCAAGAGTCCACAAAAGAAGCATTGATTTTTCCGTCCTCGAGCGTCAGGACGGCGACGAGCATATCATCCCGTTTTCGTTCGAGACGAAGGGGGAGCTTAAGAACCAAGTTTCCTGCTACATCTCTTACACCAATTCCGAGACGCATAAAATCATCCTTGACAACCTTGACCGCTCGCCTTTGTACTCGGGGAGAATCGAGGGAGTGGGTCCCCGGTATTGTCCGTCCATCGAGGACAAAGTCGTCCGGTTCTCTGATAAACCAAGACATCAATTATTTATCGAGCCAATGGGTCTCGACACCGACGAATACTACCTGCAGGGGATGAGCTCGTCCCTCCCCGAGGACGTTCAGCTGAATTTTTTGCGAACCATCAAGGGGCTCGAGCACGTCGAAATCATGCGTCCGGCGTATGCCATCGAGTACGACTGCTGCGACCCGACCGAGCTTCTGCCGACCCTCGAGTTCCGGGAGCACCCGGGGCTCTACGGCGCGGGGCAGTTCAACGGCTCCTCCGGCTATGAGGAGGCGGCGGCGCAGGGCTTGGTCGCCGGAATCAACGCGGCATTGAAGCTTCAGGGCAGGGAACCGATGATTTTAGACCGTGCATCGTCCTATATCGGCACCCTTGTCGACGATCTGGTCACGAAGGGCGTCACCGACCCATATCGGATGATGACGTCGAGAAGCGAATACCGGATTCTCCTCAGAGAAGACAACGCCGACGAGCGCCTCACGCCAATCGGGCACGAAATCGGGCTCATTTCGGACGAGAGATATGAGCGGCTTCTCGAGAAGGAGAGGCTTATCGCCGAAGAAGTTGACCGCTTGGAGCACACGAACGTCGCCCCGGGCGCATCCCTCAACGAATATCTTGTGGAGAGCGGCACCGAGCCGATTTCGAACGGCACGACGCTTGCGAAGCTGATTCGCAGACCGCAGGTGAAGTACTCGGGGCTTGTTTGTGCCGACAAAAACCGCCCCGAGCTCCCCGACGAAGTCACCGAACAGGCGGAATTGCGTATAAAATATGAGGGATATATTAACATTCAGCTAAAGCAAGTGGAAGATATGCGGAAACTGGAAGCAAAAAAGCTCTCTCCAGACACCGATTACACGAAAATTTCGGGACTCAGGCTCGAAGCGGCGGAAAAGCTCCAGAAGCGTAAGCCCCTGAGCGTCGGTCAGGCGTCGCGAATTTCCGGCGTGAACCCGGCGGACATTTCGGTTCTGCTGATATGGCTTGAGAAGAAGAGGAGGGAAGAGCATGGCGGCAATTGATGTAAAGCGGCTCGAGACCGTCTTTCTTGGCATTGATATGCCTCTTTCGGACGCACAGATTGCGGCGTTTTTGACCTATGCTGAGATGCTTATTGAGAAGAATAAAGTCATGAACCTGACCGCTGTGACGGATTCCGAGGGCATAATCGTGAAGCACTTCGCCGACTCCTGCCTGCCGCTTGCTATTGAAAATGTTCCACATGGAGCAAAGCTCATCGACGTCGGCACCGGCGCCGGCTTCCCCTCGATTCCGATGAAAATCGTGCGTGATGACCTTCAAATCACGCTTCTTGACAGCCTCAACAAGCGCGTGAACTTCCTTCGGGACGTATCCGACTCCCTGAACCTCGGCGCCGAGTGCATACATTCGAGAGCCGAGGACGGCGCAAGAACAGATTTGCGTGAAGCCTTCGACATCGCCACTGCCAGAGCCGTCGCAAGGCTCTCTGTTCTGAGTGAGTACTGCCTGCCCTATGTGAAACCCGGCGGCAAGTTCTTGGCCTTGAAAGGCTCCGATTGCCGCGAAGAGATCGAGACAGCCGAGCCGATTATCACAAAATTGGGCGGGAAAATCGCGAATATTGTCGAGTATAGCCTCCCGAATGGCGACGGGAGGACGTTGGTTGTTATTAATAAGGTAGAAAAGACGCCGGGGGAGTACCCCAGGCGGGTGGTGAAATAATAAAGAAAAGCACCTCTTTCGGGGTGCTTTTTCACAACTATTCTTCAAAATCACTCAGTACGCCGATCTGATTACGCCTTGCGTATGCTACAGCAACCACATGAATCTTAAGGTTTTCCTCATCAATCCAGAAGTATACGGAGAAATTCTTAACCGAGAAGCGCCGTATTCCCTGGCTTTTCCACGGTTCATCTTCAACAAATCTGATTCTTTGCGGCATCTGATTCAATTTCATAACGCTTTTTTCGATTTCCTTGACCGTTTTCGAGGCGGCGACGGGGTTCAATAACTCATTTGCAATGTAGTTATAAATCCCATTTAGCTGGCTTTCCGCATAAGGCGTAAATTCAACCTTGTACATTTTATCACGTCTATCTGTTCAAAATTTTTGCAAAAACCTCTTCTGCCGGTATTGATTCTCCGTTTTTAGCCTGATTAAGGCTTGTTTCCATCATTGTATCGAACTCTTTGCGGGACATTTCGTCGATTGCTTTTGGTGCAGACGAAAGAGTGAGTGAATAGGGGATTCCCTGATGGATGATAATCTGCTTATAGAGGGAGTTTATAACTGCCGAAACGGACAAACCAAGCTCGGAAATAATGGATTCCGCCTCGTTTTTGACTTCCGGCTCTACTCTTGCTACCACATTTGCTGTTCTGACTGCCATATGAATACCTCCGTTTCTGATATTATTATAACTCTTTGTATTTCGAAATGCAATACTTTTTCGAAATTATTCTTAGAATTAGTCTAAAGTCGAGTTTAGTCATTTTGTCCCGATAAATTCCTCTGGAAATTGTGGCATGTCTATGGTAAAATATGGAGTAAGAACTACACTTATTTTACAAGGACGTGACAATATGGCAAAGATTTTCATGGCGAAGAAGGAGAAAACGGCGGCGAAGGTGGTCGAGATTCCTTGCGAGGAGATTGCGCCGAGCCCTTACCAACCCCGAAAGACCTTCGAACGGGACGAGCTTATGAACCTGGCGGCGAGCATCAAAGCGGACGGCATTATTTCGCCGCTTTCGGTGAGGGAAACTTCCCGGGGCTACGAGCTTGTAGCGGGGGAGAGGCGGCTTCGGACGGCGATGATTGCCGGGCTCGAGACCGTTCCCTGCATCATTATCGAGGCGAGCGACCGCACCTCGGCACTTTTATCACTCGTCGAGAACCTTCAGCGCGAGGATCTGAGCTTTTTCGAGGAAGCCGACGCGATTTCGAAGCTTATCGACCTCTACGGCATGACGCAGGAGGACGCCGCCTATCGCCTCGGCTATGCGCAGTCGACCCTCGCGAATAAGCTACGTTTGCTCAAGCTGACGAGCTCGCAACGGCAGATTATCACGGAAAACGGTCTCACCGAGCGGCATGCAAGGGCACTTCTGAAGCTCCCGACCGACGAAAAGAGGGACGAAGCCCTCAAAAAGATTGTCCGAGGTAAGCTCAACGTCGAGAAGACCGAGGCGTTGGTCGATTCTATGCTCGAGCACGAGAAATATTGCGCCCGAATCCGCAAGGGGAGTGCCGTTTTCAAGGATTTGCGCCTCTTCACGAACACCATCAACAAGGCGGTCGAGACTATGCAGATTGCCGGCGTGGACGTCAATGTCGATAAGACGCAGACGGATGGGTATGTGAATTATCATATTAGGATACCGTTGAAGAAGTAATTTTGTAGGGGCGGATATTATCCGCCCGCTGTAGTGCAATTACCGCCGTCAGGCGGTAATTGTTCCATGTGGAACATTTCACAATCTCCCCAAAATAAAATTTGTCGAAAGTAGTTGCAAACTCCGAAATTTGTGCTATACTTAATATTAAAGGGCAAGTGATGGCTATGGATAGAGGTGCTGGCTTGTCAAGACTATTAAGTAAGGGAGCGTATCATGGGGAAAATTATCGCCGTGTCAAATCAGAAAGGCGGAGTTGGGAAGTCAACTACCGTTGTTAATCTCGCCGCCGCCCTCGGCGGGAAAGGGAAGAAGGTCCTCGTCGTCGATATCGACGCTCAGGGGAACACCACAACCGGCTTGGGAGTGCGTAAACGTGCCATCACGAGCACCGTTTACGAGGTTCTTATCGGGCAATGCAGAGCTTCGGAAGCCATTGTCCCGACTGCATTCAAGGGCGTTTCGCTTCTGTCATCGGCGCAGAAGCTTGCCGGAGCGGAAATCGAGCTCGCAGGGGTCGAAAACCGACTAATGCGGCTTAAAATGCAGCTTCTTCCGGTCAAAAACGAATTCGATTTTATACTGATAGACTGCCCGCCGTCTCTGAGCATCATCACTCTGAACGCTCTTGCCGCCTGCGACTCGGTTCTTATACCGATTCAGTGCGAATTTTACTCGCTCGAGGGCTTGGTTCAGCTGATGGACACGATAAAGCGCATCAAGGACGGCTACAATCCGTATATGTACATAGAGGGAATCCTCTTCACGATGTATGTGGGACGGTATAATCTCACCGGGCAGGTCGTCGCGGAGGTCAAAAAGTACTTCCCGAACGACATCTACGAGACGGTTATTCCCCGGAATGTCGCACTTTCCGAGGCGCCTTCGCACGGAAAGCCCATTATGTACTATGACCGCTCGTCGAAGGGCGCAGAGGCATACGAAAGCTTCTGCATCGAGTTCCTGAACCGGTCGAAGAAGAAAAACGGACAAACCTACAGTAAGCCCTGAGGGTAAGGAGGAAATATGGCAAAGAATAAGGGTCTCGGAATGGGAATGGAAGCGCTCTTCTCCCAGAATGAAACCGAGGAAAATAAGACAAAAACCTTGCGCCTGACCGAAATCTCCCCGAACAGGGCGCAACCGAGAACGGATTTCGACGACGAAGCTCTCTCAAAGCTCGCCGATTCGATAAAACAGCACGGCGTTCTGCAACCGCTCCTCGTCCGACCGCTCGAAACCGGCGGATATCAGATAGTAGCGGGGGAGAGACGCTGGCGCGCCGCCCGTATGGCGGGCTTGGACGAAGTTCCGGTAGTCATAAAAGAGCTTGACGACAAGGGCGCGATGGAGCTCGCACTCGTCGAGAACCTCCAGCGTGAGAACCTGAACCCGGTTGAAGAAGCTCTCGGCTACAAAGAGCTGATGGACAAGTACTCATACACCCAGGAGCAGGTGGCGCAGGTCGTCAACAAGTCAAGACCGGCGGTTGCGAACTCGCTGAGGCTTCTGAGCCTTGACGAAAAGACCTTGAAGATGGTCAGAGACGGCGAAATCTCCGTCGGGCACGCAAAAGTCCTCGCCGGAGTTGAGAACGAAGAGCTCCGTGCCGAGCTTGCACTTCAGGTAAAGCGCGATATGCTGACCGTAAGAAATCTCGAACAGCTCGTCCGGGCAAAATCTGTCCAGAAAAAGCCAAAATCCTCGCCCCAGAAGGAGACGTTCCTGCGGGAAATCGAGCTTTCGCTCGCCCAGACCACCGGCAGAAAGGTCACCGTCTCCGGCAAAAACGGCAAAGGCAAGCTCGAAATCGAGTATTATTCGGAGGAAGACCTCGCGAAGATTGCCCGAATCCTCGAAAACTTAGGGGAAAAATAAACAACAGGAGAGAACCAAAATGATAGACATAAAATTAATCCGTGAAAATCCGGAGTTAGTAAAAGAGAACATAAAGAAGAAGTATCAGGACGAGAAGCTGCCCCTCGTCGACCAGGCGGCAGAATTGGATAAAGAGTACAGAGCCGCTATCACCGAGGCTGACACCCTTCGTGCCCAGAGAAACAAGCTGTCAAAAGAAATCGGCGGCTTGATGGCGAAGGGTGAGAAGGACAAGGCTATGGAGGTCAAGGCTCAGGTAACCGCTCAGGCAGAGAGACTTGCAGAGCTCGAAAAGCTCGAGGACGAGCTTCAGGAGAAGCTCCACAAGATCATGATGGTCATCCCGAACATCATCGACCCCTGCGTTCCGATTGGCAAGGATGACAGCGAAAACGTAGAGATAGAGCGCTTCGGCGAGCCCTTCGTCCCTGATTTTGAAGTGCCCTATCACACCGACATCATGGAAAAGCTCCACGGAATCGACCTCGAGAGCGCGAGACGTGTCGCCGGAAACGGCTTCTACTACCTCATGGGCGACATTGCGCGTCTCCATTCGGCGGTTATTTCCTACGCCAGAGACTTCATGATTGACAGAGGCTTCACCTATTGTGTGCCGCCGTTCATGATTCGTGGAAACGTCGTCGACGGAGTCATGAGCTTCGCCGAGATGGACGCAATGATGTACAAAATAGAGGGCGAAGACCTCTATCTCATCGGCACCTCCGAGCACTCGATGATAGGCAAGTTCATCGACCAGATAATTCCCGAGGAGCAGTTGCCCCTTACACTCACGAGCTATTCGCCCTGCTTCAGAAAAGAGAAGGGCGCTCACGGAATCGAGGAGAAGGGCGTCTACAGAATCCATCAGTTTGAAAAACAGGAAATGATTGTCGTTTGCAAGCCGGAGGAAAGCCCCTATTGGTTCGATAAGCTCTGGAAGAATACAGTAGATTTGTTCCGATCTATGGATATTCCGGTAAGAACTCTTGAGTGCTGCTCGGGCGACCTGGCAGACCTGAAGGTCAGATCGCTCGACGTTGAGGCGTGGAGCCCGAGACAGAAGAAGTATTTCGAGGTCGGCTCCTGTTCGAACCTCGGCGACGCACAGGCAAGACGCCTGAAGATTCGTGTCAACGGCGAAAACGGCAAATACCTCGCCCATACCCTCAACAACACCGTCGTCGCACCCCCGAGAATGCTGATTGCATTCCTTGAGAATAACCTGAACGAGGACGGAAGCGTCAGAATCCCCGAGGCACTGAGACCTTATATGGGTGGGAAAGACGTTATAAGAGGATAATTATGTACAAAAACGTAATAGACATCCGCCGTGAAGTTTCACAGGAGGATTTGCAGGTCCTCATGTCCATGGCGGACAAGGCTTTCGACAATCGCGCCGGAAAGGTTGAAAACTCAAGCGATTCCCCCTATCGTCTTATTTATCAAGGCGGAGAAGGGGAGTATGGGTGTCTGAATCTTGGCATGCTTTCCCTTTGTGGTGTCAAGGGATTTACTTCCCGAGTCCAGAATTGGGACTGGATTGACGAAGACGAACCGGACGAGAGCTGTGATGTTCTCAGTGAGCTATCAATTCCTGTGAGGTAATAATGGCAAAAGCGAGAAAGCAGATAACTTTTGACCTTGATACCGAGGCTTTGAAGAAATATTATCCGGTAGACAGTTGGAACAACGGCTATGATGTAATCAAACGACATATGCGTAATAACGGCTTCCTCTGGTTGCAGGGTTCAACTTATGCGTCGGAGAAGCCGATGTCCCATGTCCGTGTGCAAGGCATACTCAACGAGCTGATAAAGGAAAACCCGTGGCTCAATAAATGTATGCGTGACTGCAGAGAATCCAATATCGGCAAGGAGCACAATCTGAATTATATGTTTGACAAGGAAGCAGAAGTCAAAACGAGGGAGGAAATGAAAGAAAAATGTCAGGTTTAACCCTAAAACAATCCCTCTCTCCCTACTTCACCGTCGGGGCGGCGGTGGCGGCGCATTGGCTTGACGAGGCGAGGGACGTTATTGTCGCGAATTTCGACACCGTCACCTGCGAGAACGAGATGAAGTACCTGAGCATCCACCCGCATGGCTATGCGGCTCCGCCGGATGTCAATGCCTTCAATCGCGGCGAGATCACCTATCGCCCCGAAATAAAGGACAGGGAGAGCCTTGTGCACCCGTCACTCGTCACTGATACGTCGGGCGCCGACAAATTTGCCGACTTTGCCCGGGAAAACGGGCTGAAAATCCGAGGGCACAACCTCGCCTGGCACGCTTCCTACCCTTGGGGCGTGTTCGAGCAGCTGAACCCGAGCGAGCTCCGTTCGAACCTTGATGAGCACTTCAAGCTCATGGCTGAAAAGTACGGCGACTGCTACTGCTGGGACGTCGTCAACGAGGCGATGAACGACAGGCGGGAAGGCGGAGATCTTAGAAATAGCATCTTCCACGAAAAACTCGGCGACGACTATCTCTTCGAGCTCCACGGGCTGGCGAGGAAGTACTTCCCGAATTCTGAACTCTGCCTCAACGACTACAGCGAGTTCCGACCGGACAAGCGCGACAGAATCCTGAGAACCGCAATGGCACTGAAGGAGAGGGGACTCGTCGACGTCATCGGGCTCCAGTGCCACACGAATATCAATGTCCTCAAACACGGCTTCGACGGCGTCAGAAGGTCGCTTGATATGTACGCCGGTACGGGACTCAAGCTCCACATCACCGAGATGGACGTAAGCTGTGTCGACTGGCATGAGGCACCGAAGGAAATCACGCCCGAGATGATTTCCGACGTCGCGGAAGTATACGAAAAGTATTTTGAAATCTTCAAGGAATACTCCGAGTATATTGAGAACGTGACCCTCTGGGGCGTGTCGAACAAGCACTCGTGGCTCAACTTCATGGGACCCGAAAGCGGCAGGGGCAAGAACAAGCCGCTCCTCTTCGACGACGACTATCAGCCGACAGAGGCTCTGATACGAATAAATTCAGAATAATTTCATAAGCCTTTAGCGGGCTGACGCAAAAAGCCGGATTATTCCGGCTTTTTGTGTTATTATTCAGTGAATTATATTTTCTGCATCTCTTCCGCCGAACATAATTCGTGCAATCGTAACTGTCAATGATTTCTCGTTCACCTCGTAATAAATTACGAAATTCTCAACTGAAACCTTGCGCAGTCCAATCTCAGCCAATCTCTTTTCCGGAGCAAGGGGATGTCTTTCCGGAAACATATTCAATGATTTGATTTGTTCGCGAATTCGTTTGACAATCCTTCTTGCAGGCTGTCTGGCATACAACTTTTTTGAAATGTAATCGTAGATTATGCCGATATCATCCAACGCATCTGCTGAATAGACAACATTATACCTTCTAACATCTGCATTCATATTCCATACCTGCTGTTAAGGATTTTGTCAACCTCATCGGCTGAATATGTCTTTTGCTCAGCAGATTTCAGTCCCTTTAAAACTTCATTGCAAATTTCTTCTTCTGTCATCCTTCCGACAGCCGTCGGCGCAACCAGCTCCCTCGGTTCGAGGATGATGCAACCGTTTTCGTATTCCTTGACATTGTAGTAATGATAAGTCGCGCCGCGAAGAGTGACCCGTTTCTTACTGTCGATGTGAACGTCGTAATTTCTGACTACTTCTCTTGCAGATTCCATAAAATCGCCTCCTGTATCTGTAATCTGTCCCACTGTGGGATTTCCCACTAAGGACATTATACTCTATTATAATGGATTTGTCAACGGTCTTTTATTTGTCGAAAGAACGGCGTCAATACTTGACATGCCATCTTTTTTGTGATACACTATTCTAAACATCAAATTGAGGAGGACATTTATGCAGGAAAACAGTTTTCTCGAAACCAGTTACGAAGAAAAGTTCGGAAAAGAAGGACTTACATTTGACGATGTTCTTTTGGTGCCCGCAGAGTCGGATGTCACCCCCAATCTTGTCAGTCTCGAGACCGACATTGCAAAGGGGATTCATCTTAATGTCCCGATTCTGACTTCGGCTATGGACACCGTTACCGAGTCTGCGATGGCTATTGCCATTTCGCGTGAGGGAGGACTCGGAATTATCCACAAAAATATGACTATTGAAAAGCAGGCTGATGAGGTTGACAAGGTTAAGCGTTCCCAGAACGGCGTAATCGTCAATCCGTTCTTTTTATCCGCCGATAATCTCGTTTCGGATGCCAACGACCTGATGAGTAAATACCGCATCTCCGGCGTGCCGATTGTCGACGCAAGGGGCAAGCTCTGCGGAATCATCACCAACCGCGACATGCGCTTTATAACCGACTTCTCAACAAAGATTGAGGACGTCATGACCAAGGATCACCTCGTCACCGCTCCCGTGGGGACATCCCTCGAGCAGGCGCAGGAAATCCTCCGTCAGTATAAGATTGAAAAGCTTCCTCTCGTGGACAGCGAGGGCTACTTAAAGGGGCTCATCACCATCAAGGACATCGAGAAGGCTGTCAAGTATCCCCACTCCTCGACCGACTCGCAGGGAAGATTAATCTGCGGAGCGGCTATCGGCGTTACGGACGACGTCCTCGACCGTGCCTCAGCTTTGGTCAATGCGGGAGTCGACTGCCTCGTTCTCGATTCGGCTCACGGTCACTCGAAGAATATCTTGAATTGCGTCGAAAAGGTCAAGACCGCCTTCCCCGACACCCCCGTCATTGCGGGCAACGTTGCAACTGCCGAGGGCACTGAAGCTCTTATCAAGGCAGGTGCGGACTGTGTTAAAGTCGGTATCGGACCCGGCTCCATCTGCACGACCAGAGTTGTTGCAGGCGTCGGTGTTCCCCAGATTACGGCTATCTATGACGCGGCAAGCGTTGCGGCAAAGTACGGAGTTTCCATCATCGCCGACGGCGGAATCAAGTATTCCGGCGATATCGTCAAGGCTCTTGCGGCGGGCGGCAACGCTGTCATGCTCGGCTCGCTCCTTGCAGGATGCGACGAAGCTCCCGGCGAGATTGAAATCTATCAGGGACGCTCGTTCAAGGTCTACAGAGGAATGGGAAGCCTTGGCGCCATGAACGCAGGCTCGAAGGACAGATACTTCCAGACCGGCTCGAAGAAGCTCGTCCCCGAGGGAGTCGAAGGAAGAGTGCCCTACAAGGGAATGCTCTCCGACACAATCTTCCAGCTCTGCGGCGGCTTGAGAAGCGGCATGGGCTACTGCGGATGCCACAACATCGAGGAGCTCAGAACCAAGACCAAGTTTGTAAGAATTAAAGGCGCCGGCTTGAAGGAGTCTCACCCTCACGATGTCTACATCACCAAGGAAGCTCCGAACTATTCGGTACAAAACTAAACCCCTCCACCAACGCCTTCGGCGTCGGTCCCCCTCCCCTTTCAGGGGAGGCTTTTTTCCTACTTTTAAGAGTTCTGATAGAAGCAGTCATAGGCTCCCCTGAAAGGGGAGCTGGATGCCGCGAAGCGGCAGACTGAGGGGTTTCCAAGCAACAGAAAGTAATAATCACAGCAAAATATACAACCAGTATTGAGGTGTTATCATGTTAAAGAGACCAAAATGTGGGCTTATTCATAATATGAATCGTTGTCTGATTTACAGCTACGACGAGGTCACGTCGACAAACGATTTGCTTATCGAAGCAGGTAAGCAGGGGGCGAAGATGGGAACTGTTGTCGAAGCGAAGAGACAGACTGCGGGAAAAGGCAGTAAAGGTCGAAGCTTTTACAGTCCGAAGAACGGCACTTACTTCTCGCTGCTCATCCGCCCGGGCGCGAAGCTGAACGCTTCCATGTTTGAAGAGGAGGACCAGACACCGCTTTGCCCTTCACTCACCCCCGAGCAATGTGCGCTTATCACCCCAGCGGTCGCCTGTGCGGTTGCGCAGGGGATAGAGAGCTACACCGGCAAGCGCATGGAAATCAAATGGGTGAACGACATATACTACAAAAAGAAGAAGGTTGCCGGAATTCTGGTCGAGTCGGCGCTCGACGAAAACATGGATCGCTTCTATGTAATCGGCGTCGGGATTAATCTCTTCCCCTCGGAGGACGGCTTCCCCAAGGAGTTCGCCGAGAACGCGACGACCGTTTTCAAGACCGCACCGGAGTCCTTGATGGATAAGGTGGACGGGACAATCATCCGCAACCGAATCTTAGAAAACATCAATGCTGAACTTTATCAACTTTCGAAGAAGGGCTTCCTCCCCGAGTACCGCAAGCGCTCGTGTGTCCTCGGCTATACGGTCGTTGTGACTCCGCTCGACGGAAGCGAGCCCTATCTCGCCGAAGCCGTCGAAATCGACGACAACGCCCGCCTCGTTGTAAAGACCGCCTCCGGCGAGCTCAAGACCCTCAACTCTGAGGATGTCCAGCTTTCCCTCAAGGAAAACCTTGCGGGAACAAAGGCACTTGAGGTTGATTTGACGGATAGAGTGAAGAACGAAGATTGAATAATCCCCCGCAATTTGCGGGGATTTATTTTGCGGGAAATCGCAAGCAAATGCTTGCAAACGCTTGCAAATCGTGATATAATATAAAAAACGATAAAAGGAGATGATTCATATGGCGAATACGACCGCTGTCTATGCAAGAATCGACACCGAACTCAAGGAGAACGCCGAGAGCATCCTTGCCAAGCTTGGGATTACCCCGTCGGGTGCCATCCAGATGCTCTACAGCCAGATTGTCCTTCACGACGGCATGCCCTTCGAACTCAGACTTCCCGAAAAGAAACCGACCGCAATCGGCGGGATGACGGAGGAGGAAATCAGCGCAGAGATTCAGAAGGGCTTCGATTCGTTCAAAAGCGGAAAAGGCTATACTCCCGAAGAGGTTCACAAAATTTTGCATGACAGGTATGGAATATGAATGACGAGAACATTAACTACAGCGTGATTTATTCACCGCAGGCTATGAAGGATATGGACGCCATCTATTCGTATATATCGGGCGACCTCTTGTCCGCAAAAGCCGCAGTAAGAATTATAGGAAAGATTGAAAGTCAGGTTGAAAATCTGGCGATGTTTCCGGAAAGCCATCCCAAGGTAGAATGGAAGCCGTGGGCAAGCAAAGGTGTCCGCAAGGTGCCTGTTGAAAACTTTATAATCTATTACCTTCCCGATGAAAGCACACGGGTGCTGAGAATTTCGAGAATCGTATACGGCGGCAGAAATGTCGACAGCGTTGTCTACCCGGATGTTGAATAAAAAATCCCCGCAATTCGCGGGGATTTTCTTGACTTACGACCGATCACTGGTACATCCCATTCGCCGACAAAAAGCTATAGAGCTGCTCCCCGTGCTGTTGTTCCTCCGCCTGAATGTGGTTGAGGACGCGGCGGGCTTGGGGGTCGCCGAACTCGAAGACCGAAGTGTCATAGAGCGCCGAGACGTGCTTCTCCATCGCGAGCATGTCGGACGCCAGAAACTTGTCGATGTCCGCAGATCTTGTGTCCTTGTAGCAGATTTTCTTGCACCAGCCGTTGTTCTCGTCCTTCAAGATCCCCTCGGGAACGGTCGGGACGTTGCCGGAAAGCATGCTGTTCACGGTGTCGTAGTGGTTGTGCTCCACCTGCGAGATGCTTTGGAAGAGCTGTTTGAGCTCGCACGAGCAGGCTTCGTCCGAGTACTTCGAGTACTTCTCCCAACAGAGCTTTTCCTGGTCCTTCAAATCCTTCAAGAGTCCGATTTCTTTCTGAGTTAAAGTCATGCCATAATCTCCTTTTAATTAAGATAGGAGTATTATGGCATGATTTTTTGGAAATATTCGCGTGTTAGGCTTCTAATTGTTTCCCAAGAAACATCGCCGCCGTCTGCGCAAGAGTGAGCTGCAGCTCCGAGCCCTTGGTCTGGTTTTCGGAATTCAGGAAGCAGACCGCTCCCGCCAGGTCGCCCGACGCGATAATCGGGGAGACGGCAAGCGCGTTCTTCGAGACACCTTCGACCGGCAAGATAGCCTTGCCCTCGGTGTCGTAGACCCAGCTCTTGCGGGTCTCGAGGAGCTCCTCCAAGCCCTGTGAAATCCTCCGCTCGGCGTACTCCTTCTTCTGGACGCCAGCCGTCGCCACGACGTGGTCTCTGTCAAAAATGACCACGGGAGCCGCGCCTAGCTTGTGGATCACGTCTGCCGCAGACTCGGCGCTGTCCTGCATTTCGCCGACCGGCGAGTACTTTTTGAAGATGACCTCGCCCTCGCCGCTTGTGTATATTTCAAGAGGGTCGCCCTCGCGAATCCTCATAGTCCGCCGGATTTCCTTGGGGATGACAACCCGCCCGAGGTCGTCAATCCTCCGAACAATTCCTGTCGCTTTCATGGAATCAGTCCTTTCGATAGTTTTCTGATTGCCAGCCTTTGCTTGGCAATTAGTGCTATTATTTGCCGAATTGGCGGGAATATGCGGGAGGCGTTTGGTGTTTCTTCGCTGTAATCACCTTAGATGAGTATGAAAAAAGAGCGATGAGTGTCGCTCTCAGATATAAAATGTGTTAAGTTCGCATATCCGATCTTCCTTCAACTTACTTTCAATCAACCCACTGAATAAACGCAGTCTTATCTGTACTGTTATAACCGGCTTTCCTGTAAAAATCCAATGTCTCCGCATTTTTTGCTCCGGTCAACAGCATTATCTTATAGCAGTTTTCACTCTTTGCGATTTCTTTCGCATAATTTAAACATCCAGTAGCATATCCGCAATGACGGTATTCCTTATGAGTAACTACATTCTCTATAAACGCATATGGGCGAACATCTCTGGTCAAATTGGGAATGATCACACACACGCAGGACGATACTATTTTTCCATCCACTTCACAAATAATCAAATGATGGTGCTTGTCATTAATAATTTCTGACCAGACTGTCCTGAGATGTTCCGTATCATCAGGAATACTTGTTTCATGAAGATACAAATATAACTGCAATATTTCATTTAATTCACATTCTTTTGTTTCACGAATCATTCCGCTATCCTCTCCAGATTCCGATTTGTACTCGCATACACTAATTAGTATACCATATCGGAATGAAGAAAACAAGACACCGGCATACCCGACTTGGGGAAATTTTTATCTGGGTCAGCCTGACCACAGTGTCGCCGACCTTGAACATATACAGGTAATTGTAAGAGCTCTGCTTTGCATCCCTACGGATAGTCAGACTTTGCTTTTCTTGTTGCAAAGCCTTCATCGAAGGAATCTTCCCGCCGGGATAACGCCCCTTTTATTCTCGAGCAGAAAAAAACTTGACAACACATTTCAGAAATGATATAATGCCATCAGATTTGAAAGGCGGTGATTGATATGATTACAATAGTTGATAATGGGAATGCATATCGTTCACTGTGTGGGGCTTAATGCAGTCAAGCATTCTGCGTTTGACGGTGTAATCTTTATCTGCGTTCTCGTTATCGGGAACATTTTTTTGACTGCATTAAGGAGCAACATGAATAATAACTATGAGTTTTTCTCTGACTTTACAAGTCCGGATTTTAAAAAGGCTTTCATGGAATACGCCGGTGAGATTCACTGGACTGTTGACGACTGGGACGGGCTTTTTGAAAGCATGGGTCACGACAAGGGCGAGAATTTTGCCTATGTGTACATAGCCGAAAGTGGTCAGATTGCGGGATTTCTTCAATTTACCGTTATGGATATGGAGAGCTGGTTTTTCAAAACAAAGCTTGGTTTTGTGCGGGAGTTTTGGATTTCAGAAGGGCATCGAAATAACAGACACGGAACAGCACTTCTCAGACTCACCGAAGAATATTTCAAGGATCACGGTGTAGGATATGCAATCCTTACAACTGACACTGCCGAGAGATTTT
This sequence comes from Oscillospiraceae bacterium, assembly GCA_021201135.1. Taxonomy (GTDB): domain Bacteria; phylum Bacillota; class Clostridia; order Oscillospirales; family Ruminococcaceae; genus Faeciplasma. The sequence continues at coordinate 174,840 of JAJQGT010000008.1, read as the reverse complement.
ATCTGAAAAACGGGTATGAAAAATCTCCGAAAATAACAGCTTTGAACGGAGATATGGTGTACCTTAAAAGGCTTTAGCTTCAAAAAGAGCGACTTTGCGGTCGTTCTTTTTTTGCCACAGCAACCGGCTCCGCCACTGTGACTATTTCTAATAGGAACCGAAATGCAAATACGATAAATTTGCAAAGCCGAGGGTATGGGAAGCCGCAATTCCCATCAAGATTGTCGGGGCGGCAGTTCTCAAATTTGAGTTACTGTCCGACCGGGCGTATCTTGCTTTTGCGCTTCTTTACCCCCTCACTAACACAGGTGAGGGAGGGGGTTCGACAAGTTGTTTTGAAAAAATATTTGAGAGGTGTCAACTTGAATAAGAAAAAATGGGACAAACTCGAAATTTATTGTCGAAAAGTTCTTGACATAGTCTGCAAAACATGATATTATGTTTGCATGATGTGAGAAGCTTGTGAAAGTTTTATCGCATATTTGTGTGGGGGGGTACTGCCTCCGGCAGACCCATTTTCAACCTCCGACACGGTCTTGGTGCTACGGAGGGTCATAATTTTTACATTAACCTCCTTGGTGCTTGGCACTGGGGAGGTTTTTATTAAAAGGGTTAGTTGCAGTTGTAAGACAAAGTTTGCTTACAAAGATGTTTTGTTGCTGTTTTTCTAGGATTGATATTCCGAACTTGGTCGCAATCGGATGCACTGCAGACAAATATGTAAGAAGTTATACAAGGTGGTATAAAATGACATACTCAGTCTTTACAGACAAAGGGAACCGTAATGTCAACGAAGATTCCGTAGGTGCTTTTGTCAAGGATGATACCGGTTGCTTTATCCTGTGCGATGGCTTGGGAGGGCACGGCATGGGAGATGCGGCGTCTTCGTTGGTAGTAGATGTTTTTAAAAACAGGTTCAATGACGTCGGAGCTAAATCCGGATTTATCGGAGAAACCTTCGAAATAGCTCAGGATATGCTGTTGATGGAGCAGAAAAGAATCGGTGCCGAAAAGAAAATGAAGACAACAAGCGTGTCCGTTGTAACTGACGGGAAGAACGTGTATATCGGACATATAGGAGATTCCCGTGCATATATCTTTTTAAAAAATAAGGTCAAATGCAGGACCTTAGACCATAGCATTCCCCAGATGCTTGTCTTGTCCGGCGAAATTAAGGAATCAGAGATACGAAATCATCCTGACAGAAGTGCTTTGCTGAGAGTTATAGGCGTTGAGTGGGACGAGCCTATGTATGAGATAATGCGCCCTGTCAGCAAAAGAAAATGTCAGGCGGTTCTTCTTTGCTCAGATGGCTTTTGGGAATTAATTGACGAAGAGAAAATGTGTGAATCATTGAGACGCTCTGAAAATGTGGATGAATGGCTGAAGATGATGGTGGATATAGTCAAGGAGAATGGCATAGGCAGGGATATGGATAACTATTCGGCTATCGCAGTATGGATGCAGTAAGGGTGTGGTGTTATGCAAGGAAACAAGGATTGCCAGCAAGTCAGTGACGGCAGTGCCGTATTTGATTTAGCAATCAGCACCGTAATTGGCGACCGCGATGAACAACAGGATTCCTTTGGATATGAATTATCCGTTGGAGAGGGACTGGTTGTTGTTTGTGATGGAATGGGCGGTATGAACGGCGGCAAGATAGCAAGTGGTTTGGCGGTTAAAGAATTTCTTGACGACTATAAAATCGTTTGTCCTTGCGAAGATGCTGTTACCTTCCTTGCTGAAGCAACAAAGAAAGCAAGCTTAAAGATTCGGGATTACAAATTGAGTAACGGGGAAAGACTTAAAGCAGGAAGCACTTTAGTAGCTATATTGATTCAAGGCAGGCGGCTGTTTTGGAGCTCTGTCGGCGACAGTCGGGCTTACCTTCTTCGTGACAGCAAATATGTGCAAATAACTCTTGACCAGAATTATAAGACTGTACTGAGCGAAAAACTGGACGCAGGATTAATCAATGAGACGGAATTTGACAATGAAAGCGACAGAGCAGAAGCTCTGATCAGCTATTTGGGCATAGAAAATCTGCAACTTATCGACTACAACAATGAGGAATTGGATCTGAGAAACGGCGACAAGATAGTTGTTATGACCGATGGGCTATACAAAATTGTTGATGAGGCGGAGATATTTGCAATAGTAGATAACTTCAACAATATTTCGGAAGCGTTGCAGGCGCTCGAAGCCAAGGCGGCGTCGAAATCGAGAAATTCAAAAAATCGCGACAACATGACGGTGGCAATTATATCTATCAAATAGTGGAGGAATCGCAATGAACATTGTAAAATGCAAAAACAATCATTTTTACGACAGAGATATATACCCCAAATGTCCACATTGCGGGGAGACGGCGTTGGCTGGCGAGACAGGTGAAAACGAATCAAAGAAGGAGCAGCACAAGGAACAGAGTAAGAAAGATATACCTGTAGTCAATGTAAATGAATATCCGAGGAAAGAGCCAGAGCAGATTGAAGTTAAAGTTGAATCAACCGTACAAAGTGCACTTGTCTTTAATTACGAACACGGTTATTTTCATGATATACCGAATCATGCTGAAAGTAATGTATATTACACAAATATAGAGATAAACAAAGGATATGAATTAGAACATGGAACCTGCCTGAGAATTGACGCAGTATTTGCAAATGGGTGTATTTATGAGACTTATAGGACACCTGAATTATCCAAAAAATACGGTACAGAAATGCGCAAAGCTAAATTCGTCAAATGGAATCAAACAGTAGACATTGGTGCGATGTGTTCACCTATGGATGTAATCTGTTGCCAGTATGTGACGTTTAAGATTCCAGAATTTTTGGATCAAACACTGCCTGAGTTAGAATTGAAGCTGTCAAATGATGATGAAAAATGGATATGTTTTAAATGTGGTTTTGTAAATTATGGCGACTATATGACTTGCCATCATTGCAATGAACCAAGACCTGGAGAATCTGCTGACTGGAAAAACAAGCTAAGCCCTCTAGAAGAATTGAGTGCGGAGGTACTAAAATGAATGTTGTAGAGTGTAAAAACGGACATTTTTATGACAGGGACATATACTCGGTATGCCCGCATTGCGGCGAGTCGAAGCTTGCAGGGGAAGCTGATGATGAGTCGGGTAAAGGTAAGCCAAAAAAGAAGAAGTTCGGGAAGCAGAAAAAGAAAGATACTCCTGTAGTCAGGGTAGAAGAGTCTCCGAAGCATAAGACAGAGCAAACTCCGGACATCTCATCATTTTCAAACAATCAGGATGACGAAAAAACCGAAGCGATGGATTTTGAGCAGATTGCCAAGCCGAAGTATGACGATCAGCTGGCAATGGTTGACTGTTTGACTCCGCCTACGTTACATTCGGAAAATATTCCATCAGTGGAATTTGTGATAAAGGATCCTGTCAGGGAGAGTCCTTCTGATATTGATGATTTAAACAGGTTCAGCCCGGCTGAATATGCAGATGTGCCGAAAGTGGAAAAAGCCGATAGCGAACAATCTCTCAGTAACGCAATAAAGAGAGCATCCGCTAACAGCGCCGGAAAAACTATGAGCTATTTCAGCACGGTAATGTCGGCGGCTTCCGAAGAAAGAACCCCGCAGGCGTCAACCGACCCTGTTGTCGGATGGCTTGTTTGTGTCGGCGGAAAGCATTTCGGACAAAGCTTCAATATAACCACCGGCAAGAATTCCATTGGCAGAGATGAGTCAAATAAGATTGTTTTGCCTTTGGACAACAGTGTGTCTCGCTCGAAGCACGCATTGATTACTTACGAGCCGAAGAAGAGAAACTTCTATCTTCAACCCGGAGAGAGCAGTGGGCTTACATACTTAAATGATGAGTATATCGACGAGTCGAAGATACTTAAGATGAAGGATATGATTGAATTAGGCGAAAGCAAATTCATATTTATTCCGTTGTGCGATGAGTCGTTTACATGGGAAGATTATATAAAGCGTTAGGAGCAGGAATATGAAAAGATGCTATGAATGTTTCAGGGAATTTGACGACAGTTTTTCGGTATGTCCGAATTGCGGTCGGGTGTACAATAGTAAGCCGGAAGAGCCGATTCATCTTTTCCCCGGTACTATACTTGCAGGCAGATATATTTTGGGACGAGCCGTAGGTGCAGGCGGATTCGGTATCGTTTACAGGGCTTGGGACACAAAGCTTGAAACGATTGTCGCTGTCAAAGAGTTCTTTGTCTCAAGACTTATGACCCGTGCAGTTGGAGTAAAGGACGTAATCGTATCCAATAAGTCAAAGGTGGAATATGAGTATCGCAAAGAGCGTTTTCTTGCTGAGGCAAGAAATATGGCTAAATTCGGTACTCACCGCAGTATTCCGAATGTATTTGAATTTTTTGAAGAAAACAGCACAGCATATATCGTAATGGAACTGCTTGAAGGCAGTACACTTGGTGACTACCTCAAGGAACACGGGAATAAAATAGATGTTGGTTTTGCGCTGTTGATAGCCAATGAGGTAGGAAAAGCCTTAAAATCTCTCCATAAGCACAAAATCATTCATCGCGACGTCGCTCCGGACAACATCTACATATGTACAGGCAAAGAAATCCGCATCAAGTTGATGGATCTCGGCGCCGCGAAGCTTGCAGACAGCACAGATGACGTTATTGATATCATATTAAAGCCCGGATACTCGCCGGCGGAACAATATGACAACAGCAAAAATATAGGTCCATGGACCGATATTTATGCCTTGGGTGCGACTTTGTATTTCATGCTGACGGGCGTGAAGCCGGATGAGTCGACAAACAGAAAAATAAAAGATGAGGTAGTCCCTCCGAGGGAACTGAACAGCAGTATTTCAGAAAACCTGAGCAATGCCATCATGAAAGCGATGGCTATTGAAACGCATATGCGCTTTAAAAACGTTGATGAATTTCTGAATGCAATTAACGGCGACAAAAAAGTTATTCCGTTGGCTAAAGAAAAGCGTAATCGCAGAATAAAAAGAGCCATGGCGGTTCTGGCATCATGCCTTATTCTCGTTGTCGGCGGGACTTTTGGTTACAATATGTATTACCAGAAGAAATCGGCTGAAGATTTGAAGCCTGCCGAGATAACCGTATGGTTCTCGGCATCGGATGATTCGGACGAAGAGACGGCTATGAACTCAATCAAGGAGGACTTTGAAGAGACATTCCCGAATGTCACCATAACTCTGAAAGCTATCTCCGAAGATGAGTACGAGGAAGAAATAAGCAAGGCTCTGGCAGAAGGCAACTTGCCGACGCTGTTTGAAAGCACGGGCTTATCTGAATCAATACTGAATAGTGCGGTTGACTTGGATAACGTCATTCAGTCTGAACAGTTCCAGGATGCTTTGTTTGTAGATAATTACAATGAGTATTACACAAATGCAAAGCAGGTACCCTTGGCAATAGAGGTGCCAGTGGCGTATGTTATTACAAGCGGTTATACTGAGGTAGAATACGATGAGGACTTGTTCACATCGCTGGGCGATTTCGGAAGCGACACGAATATTGCTTACGATAGCAGATATGCGTCTATGCTCAGTATGAACTTTTCATTAGATGGGCTTGCAGATATATCGGAGTTCATGAATAATGAGGAAAATACAAGTCCGGTGCTTTTGTCCTCTACGATGATAATCAATGAGGTCCGTACCACACTGAGCTACTACGAAAAGACCTATGTTTATCCCGATAGCGAGACTATATACTGCTCTTATACTTATGAATGGAGTATAGGTGGTGGCTCCGAGGATGAGATAACTGCGGCAGAGAGACTGCTGTCTTGGATGATGGGAAATGTATATCAGAGTATGCTGATGATAAGCGAGTGTAGCGACGGTCAGATTCCTGTAAATGCCACGAGCTTTGAATCAAAGATTCAATCCAAGGAATTACAGCCTATAGAGGATATTTACACGAAGTTTGTGTTCAGAAAGGAAGCAAACTAAAACTTTCTTTTGCTTTTTGAGCTGTCTACTTGACATGGGCGATTTAAAGAGGTTTCGTACGGGTTTTCTTAGATTACCTGTAAATATATTACATTAGGAGGCATTTCACATGAAATGTAGTAAAAAAATATATGGAATCATTTTGCTTTTTCTGATGTTTGTCATGATTTTTGCAGTGGGCTGTGGGACTGCGACCACCGAAGAAAGTGAAGAATCCTTGGAGTCGGAATCGTCTGAGATTCCTGATAATGATTCCTATGATACGGCAACTACTGATAGTTACACATATGACATAGTTTATGTATCCTCGAACGGAACTTCTCTTGGCACGAGCACGGTATCTGGTACCTACGGTGAAACCAAGAGCGTATCGCCTGATAAGTCGTTCAGTGGCTATACGACACCGAGCGCACAAAGCGTAGTATGGGATTCCACAACTGCGAAGACAATCACATTCATATATACGCCGTCATCCGTCACAAACAGCGCGTATTCCGGAACTCGTTCTACCAGTCCAAATGTAACATATCTAGCCGAGTTCGAGTATCAGAACAGGACTGCAACGAGCGTGCAGATACGCGCTACATGGACATTGACGATAGCCGACGGTTATGATAGCTATGCTCAATTAGTTCAGCTGACAGTCGGAGAAAATACTTCAAGTGCTGCTACGGTCGTAAGTTTTGGCACATGGGCGGATTTGGCATCTGATTCGAGAACAGCATCAGCAACGACTGACTGGGTTACTGTTCCGCTGTCGACCACAAATCAGACGACAGTGAGTGCATCGGTATACTCATACAATACTAATGCAGTTGGAGATGAAATGGGCTCCGGTGCAACATATTCTTTCGACGTAAACATCCCTGCATATTAATCACTAGAAGCATTTTCAAATGGTTAGCATCATCAAATATTGCAAAAAAGACATTTATACAAGTTTATCTTTAGAAGGAAGTGGATTAATATGAGCAAACGATGCCTAGGTTGTATGGAATTGTTCGGGGATGAATTTCAGGTTTGTCCCCACTGTGGTTATGTCGTCGGGACAAAGGCGGCAGAAGCCATACATATGGACCCCGGAACTATTCTTTACAACAGGTACATCATAGGTAAGGTTTTGGGGTATGGAGGCTTTGGAGTCACATACTTAGGCTGGGACGGCAGACTTGAGCAGAAAGTCGCCATAAAGGAATATCTTCCCGGAGAATTTTCAACAAGAATGCCCGGGCAGTCCCAGATAACTGTTTTCAACGGTGAAAAAAGCGATCAGTTCCACGACGGACTCAAGAAGTTCGTTGAAGAAGCAAAGCACCTTGCAAAGTTTCAGAATGAACCTGGTATAGTGAAGATATTCGACAGCTTCGAGGAAAACGATACTGCCTATATCGTCATGGAATACCTTGAGGGTGAAACGCTCGCCGACTACCTCAAGAGGGAAAAGACAATTCCTGAGGACAAAGCGGTTGAAATGCTGCAACCTATCTTGGGTTCTTTGCAGGTAGTGCATGAAGAGGGTCTGTTGCACAGGGATATTGCACCAGATAATATCTTCCTGACAAATAGCGGGGAAGTAAAGCTTATAGATTTCGGTGCATCGAGATATGCGACCACTTCTCACAGCAAGAGCCTTACAGTTATCATCAAGCCGGGTTATTCTCCTGAAGAGCAGTATCGAAGCAGAGGGGACCAGGGACCGCATACGGATGTGTATGCAGTTTCGGCAACGCTGTATAAGATGATTACAGGAAAAACTCCTCCGGATGCCATGGAGCGCAGAGCAAAGTATGAGAGCAAAAACAAGGATATCCTGGAGAATCCTCGCAAGCTGTGCAAGAAGCTTTCCAGAAGCCGTGAAGTTGCGATTATGAATGCTCTCAATGTCCGTATCGAGGACAGAACTCCGGATATAGCTACATTCGTCAGCGAACTTAATGCCGATCCCCCGGCAAAGAGAAGATACGGTAAGATAAAAAAGATAGATTTGTATCGAATGCCTGTATGGCTGAAGATTCTCACACCGGTGCTACTGTCTCTGGTCATAGTCTTTATGGCGCTGCTTATGCTGGATGTCATCAGCTTCTCCAAATTCAGCGAGAAGATAGTCATACCTGACGGAATAGTCGTAGTTCCTGATGTAGAGGGAATGTATGCAGACGAAGCTATCGAAACAATCGAGGCAGAGCATTTGCTTGCGGCAACGGCAGAATCTATTGAATCGGAATACATACCTGCCGGCAAGATTATCTTGCAGGATCCTGTAAGCGGCTCATATATGAGTGTCAATGGCACGGTTTCACTTACTGTAAGTAGCGGAACCGCAGTTCAGGAAGCAGTAGACGGAATATCCACAGTGCCATATGTTATCTGGGATGAGCAGGCGACAGCGATTGAAAAGCTTGAGCAAGCCGGACTTAAGGACATCCAGATTGAAGAAGTTTACAACAACAACGTTACTGCCGGTCAGGTTATTTCCCAGAGCGTTGATGCAGGTACAGAGGTGGAAGAGGGAAGCTCTATCACTATAGTAGTATCCTTGGGACCGGAATCGTTTGAAATTCCCGATGTGGAAGGCTTGACGCTTACCGAAGCCCAGAGCACGCTTGAATCACTGGGGCTTGTTGTTACTGTTGAGTATCAGCAGAATGATAATGTTGAAACGGACTGTGTAATCAGCCAGGACACGGTAACAGGAACAGAAGTAAAGCGCGGCGACAAGGTAACATTGGTTGTTTCCAGTGGAAAGTCAATCATCACGGTACCCAATGTTTCTGGCGAAAGCTACGAAGATGCGGTTGAGATTCTGGAAGAACAGGGCTTCAAGGTAAACAAGCTTGAGAATTACGATGCCAATGTAGCATCCGGTGATGTCATCAGCCAGTCGCCGGAAGCAGGTACGTCTCAGGTCAAGGGTACCAGTATAACCCTCATTGTAAGTAAAGGCAAACAGCCGATTACCGTAACCTTTGATGCTAACGGCGGCTCGGTTTCGCAGAGCAGTACAACTGTGTACTATGAAAGCTCTTACGGCTCGTTGCCGACTCCTACCAGAACCGGCTACACCTTTGCGGGATGGTACACATCCGCACAGGGCGGCGAGAAGGTTACCGAATCTACGGAGGTTTCTACACAGACTGCACACACCCTGTATGCACACTGGACGGCAAACAGCTATACTGTATACTGGTCTGATGAAGACGGATACACTGTAACGGTCAAGAGAACTTCGTCAAGTGCAGGGGCAAGCACCGGAACTATAAGCAACGGTTCGACCGTATACTATGGCGATGTTTTGTCCGTAACCTATACGGCAGATAACGGCTATAAGATCAGCAGTAACGGCGCATCAACTATCACTGTTACCGGCAATGTTACCTCAAGTGATATCTATGCCTCAGTAACTGTAGACAGTTATACAGTATACTGGACAGATGAAACAGGATATACTGTTACCGTAACGAGAACGTCATCCCCGAACGGAAAAGCAAGCTCAGGGTCGTTATACAACGGCGCAACTGTTTATTACGGCGACGTTCTGTCAGTGACCTATACTGCGGACACCGGTTACACAATAAGTGATAACGGCTCATCGTACATAACTGTTTCCGGGAACGTAACTTCCAATGATATTTACGCTGTCGTAAGTGCAAATACTTATTACGCAAGTTGGTCTGAAGAATCAACATATACCGTTACTGTAACAAGGACATCCTCACCGTATGGAAAGGCAAGTACGGGAACAATCTATAACGGCTCGACCATCTATTACGGAGACGTTTTGTCTGTAACTTATACTGCGGTAACAGGTTGCACAATCAAATCAAGCGGAGCTCCATCCATCACAGTCAATGGCAATGTTACTTCAAATGACATCTATGCAACCGTCAGTGCCAACAGCTATTCGTTAAGCTGGTCAGATGGAACGGGATATACCGTTGCTGTATCGAGAACTTCCTCGCCCTACGGAAGCGGAAGCACAGGAACCTTGAGCAACGGCTCTACTATCTACTATGGTGATACCTTGTCGGTAACATACACGGCAAGCACCGGCTATACAATCAGTAATAACGGCTCTTCGTCGATCACTGTTACCGGTAATGTCACATCGAGTGATATTTACGCTACGGTAAGTATCAAGAGTTACTCGGTAAGTTGGTCTGGAGGAACAGGTTATAGTGTAACAGTAACAAGAACCTCTTCTCCGTACGGCAATGCAAGTACTGGAACTATAAGCAATGGTTCAACCGTTTACTATGGAGACGTTCTGTCGGTAACCTATACCGCAGATACGGGTTATACGATTAACTCCAACGGTTCATCGTCGATTACAGTTACGGATAATGTAACATCAAGTGCTATATATGCAAATGTTTCTGCTAAGGCTTATTCCTTGAGTTGGAACAGTGGTACTGGCTATCAAATCACGGTATACAGGTCATCGTCGCCATCCGGAGCGGGTACAGGCTACTTATCCAGTGGAACATCTATATATTACGGTGATGAGCTGACTATTACCTATACTGCTGATACAGGTTATACTATAAGTTCGCACGGCTCAGAGTATATCAAGGTTACAGATAATGTAACTTCGAGTAATATCTACGCTACGGCGACTGTAAGCACTGTTACCTACACCATCATATATCAGTCCACCAACGGAACGTCTTTGGGACAAGACACGGTAACGTATAACTATGGCACAGCACAGATAATTTCGCCAAAAACGTTCAGCGGTTATAATAACCCGGCTGATCAAACAGTTGATTGCAAATCTTCACAGACAATTACGTTCAAGTATGAACCAATCTCGATGGGTACTACTACCTATACTGGACCTCGTTCCAGTAACCCTAAGATAACGTATACAGCTCAGTTTGAATATAAAAACAGAACTGCTACAAGTGTACAAGTACGCGTTACATATACTTTGACAATAGCTTCTGGCTATAATAGTTATGGTCAGGCAATCAAGCTTACAGCGGGTAGTAGTTCTGCAACGTATACTGTTCTTTCATGGAACGCATGGGGCAGTACTTCATCAAGTGCAAGATCTGCTTCAGTTACCAGTGATTGGATGACAGTTTCGCTGTCGACTACTAACGCAACGTCAGTGAGTGCTACGATATACTCTTATCAGGTAAATGGTGCCGGAGAGGATGCCACCAAGTATAATGCTTCAAGCCTTACAAAGACCTTCTCTGTAAGCATCCCTGCATATTAATCATCCATGACTATCATAATAATCCCACGCATCGGGAAACGGTGCGTGGGGTATGGGTGAGGATATTGCTGACTGGATGTTGAGAGGGGTTATTGGCGAATGAATAGCAAGTTGAAACAAATAGGGGGGTTACAGATATGAACTCGGTGATGGATAATAAGTATGTTGAGGAAATGATGTGTGGCGCAAATTTTTCATATATTCTGAATGATAATTGCACTTTTTCATCAACGGAATACAAAGTTTTGCAAAGTCAGACAAATGGATGCTTTGTAAAATGTATGAAGATGTTATATAACGGGAAAACGCAGATTTATTATTTAACCAACGAGTACAAACAGCTGTCGTATCTTTTGCCGTCTCTTGATGCAGAGGGCTTTATGGCGATTTGTACTAATCTTATCGCAAATATTTTGAACGTTAAAAATAACGGCTTTCTTTCATGTCAGAATATAGATATTTCTTTTGACAGGATTTATATTGACCAGTTTACGTATAGGGTTCAGCTTATCTACTTGCCAATTGCAGAAAGATTATTTGACGATGTTTCAAGCTTTGAAAATGTGTTGAGGACAAGTCTAATCAGGACGATTCAGAGAAGGCCATCCCTTTCGTCACCGAGAGCGGAACAGCTCGTTGAAAATCTGTCGAACGGAACTCTGTCTTTGGAAAACCTATATGCAACCATAATAGGCAGCAAGATGTCTCATAGTTTGTCTTCCGGACAGATGAAGCTTGTTGCAATGGGTGAGCCATCGCAAATAGAGATTGTGATAACCAAAGACGATTTTACTATCGGGAAAAAGGCAGATATTGTCGACGGAGTGGTGCCCTTCAATAAGATGATAAGCCGATCTCACTGTAAGATAACGAGAAACGGATTACAGTATATGGTGACCGACCTGAAGAGCGTAAATGGTACTTACATTAATGGGGTGCGTTTGCAACCGAACCGGCCTTATCCGATCAAAAGCGGAGATGTGCTTGGATTGGCAAATAGTAATTTTCAGGTAGTAGAAAAGTAAGGAGGAGATGGTATGGTTAAGCTTCGGATTATAATTGCGGACACTGATGTCAACTATATCTTACCCTTGCAATTTAAATTTGTAGCAGACTTTTTCGATAAAGTCGACTTGGAGATTATCACTGATAAGAACTATTTTAATACTCTTTTTTCCTTTCCACAGAAAGCAGATGTTCTTGTAATTTCGGAGGATATGTACGACATTTCGTTGCAAAGACATAATATCGGTAATATATTTCTGATGACAGAACATGATGAGGACAATCAGAATGATGACCAGAATGTAAATAGAGTTTTTAAGTATACCAGTATCAAGGAGATTTTTAATCAGATAATAGGCAAGAGTGAAATTCTGCCGAAGGTATCTGCATATGAGAAGAAAGAAACGCAGATTATTCTTGTCTATTCGGCGTGTGGTGGGGTCGGGAAAACTACAATAGCCTTGGGTGCTGCAGCATGTCTGACAGAAAACTATAAGCGTGTACTTTACATAAACGCAGGACGACTCCAGTCATTTCAACGGATGTTTGAAAACAGAACTGTGATAATGGAGGCAGATGTTTATGCGAAGCTGGCAGATCCTGGTTACAATACATACAGAGATATCAGGAGTTCCATCCGTCAGGAGATGTTTTACTATCTGCCCCTTCTCAAGGCTTCATTGGTTTCTTTAGGAGTGGACTACTCCATATACGAGATAATCGCTCAGGGTGCGAAAGGATCTGCTGAATTTGATTATATAATCGTAGATGCAGATTCATCCTTTGGAGAAGCTGAAGCAAGTCTTATCAATATAGCTGATAAGGTGGTTATTGTAACCAGGCAAAATGAAAACTCAGTTTTTACGACTAATTTGCTGGTAGACAATATTAGCGATATAAGCAGTGAGAAATACATCTTTGTTTGTAATGACTTTGACAAAGAGAGTGAAAATGCAATAATATCAGCGCACATACCGACGAAGTTTGCGGTAAGTGAATACGTTGAGCATATTTTCAATTATGATAAGTTGACTGCTTCAGATTTGGCAAAGGAAGGTGGTCTCCAGCGGGTTGCACTCTTAATGATATAGTAGGTGAAGGAATGAACAATAAAGCGATTATCCTTTTTAATATAACAAAAAAAGGAATGTCTTTTGACTTAGAGGTTCCTCTTGATATTTCCGCAAATGACTTGGTTATAGCTTTAAACCGAGCATATGGGCTTGAAATTGACACAACCAATATAAAAAATTGTTATCTTAAAATGGAGAATCCTATTGCATTACTAAAGGGTAACAAAACGTTAGCAGAGTTTGGCGTGAGAAATGGTAGCGTTGTGAATTATACGAACTAAGTGAGGACTGATAATGAATAGCAGATATAAGATCATACTTTCAAGCAACAATTTATACAAAGAGATAGAACTTGCTCCTGACGCCCACAAGATAAAAATCGGCACGGGGATTGATTGTGATGTTCGTTTGAGAAAAGAATTGTTCTTTGAACCTATTGAGCTATTGTTTGAAAAGAATGGCTCTGATTGGGCTGTAAGATGTTCAGATAACCTTTATCTTACCGTTGGTGACATCAGAAAGCTGATAGCTAAGGAACTTATCCATGGCGATATTCTCCAGGTCAAGTATCAGGAATCAAATAACGTCGTTTTCTCGTTTGAATTTTTGATAGATTTTGATGACGGAAGAGCCAAATATGAAAGAAGCGTTGATATTTCAGAGACAAAAGCTGTTACTATAGGCACAAATCTGACATGTCTGATTGCATTGCGTAGCGACTATGTAAAAGACGACATGGTTATTCTTAAGCGTGATAGAGAGTACTTTACAATTGAAATCAAGGCTGCTACATACGGTGTATATATAAACGGCAAGAAGGCGAAGAGTGGGGATATAGTTGAAAACGGGGATTTTTTGTCGATTTCGGATTACTTTTTCTATCTGAAGGACCAGCGTTTATATTCACAAATCAGGGACGACTTGTATATCAATACATTAAGCTATTCTGACAAGCCTGATTGTAATAATTATCCGAAGTTTAACAGAAACACAAGAGTAAAAACGGTGATTTGCGATGACAAGATTGAAATTCTCGATCCGCCCGCAAAACCACAAAAGCCGAAGAATGATTTATTTACGAGACTGCTACCTTCCTTTGGAATGCTGATTGCTGCCGGAGTTATGGCGTTCATGGGAGGAACCATGATTATTATGTCAGGAATATCAGCAGCAATGGCAATATTTACAACAGTCTTAAGCATTAGAGAAAGCAATAAGGATTATAAAAAGAGCTCTGCGGACAGGATAGAAAAATATAATGCATATGTAGAAAAAAAGAAAGTTGAAATTGAAGAATGCCGCAAGCAAGAGCTGGAAGAACTTGAAGAATTGTATATTTCTCAGAATGCAGAGACACAAAGACTTGATTCTTTTTCGCCGGAGCTGTTTGACAGAACACCCGACGATGAGGATTACCTTTGTGTAAGGCTTGGTTGTGGAGATGTCATCTCAAAAAGAGAGATCGACTATAAGAAGCAGGAAAAGCTTGAAATTGAAGATGATTTGCAACAGATTCCTGAACAGCTTTGCGAGGAGTACAAAAATGTCCATAATGCACCTATAGTGTGCGATTTTAAAGAAATTAACGCAATTGGCGTTGTGGGCACACCGGAGTATAGATTTGAGATTCTGAAGAATATCGTGATTGACATTGCTGTCCGGCATTACTTTACTGATGTAAAGATGGTTTTTGTTGCGGAGAAAGCTAATAATGACAAAATGCACTGGCTCCGCTTACTGCCTCATGTCTATAACGATGTAATTGGAGTAAGAAATATTGTATGTGATGATGAAAGTAAGAACTTGATCTTTGAGTGGCTTTACAAAGAGCTGACTATCAGAGAACAGAATAAAAGTTATGAAGAAAATATCATTGTGTTCTTTTATGATGAATATGGATTTAAGAGTCATCCAATATCAAAATTCATTGACCATGCAAAAGATCTGGGTATCACGTTCGTCTTTTTTGGCGACTCATCCGCAGACATCCCGCAAGGTTGCGGTTACATAATAAAGGCAAAAGAAGGCACAGCTGTCCTGATAAATGCTGAGAACAAAAGTGAGGTATCGGAATTTACCTATCCGCTTCTTCCTACCGGAAGAGCTGAGAAGTTTGTAGAGCTGTTGGCACCGGTGTATACGGAGGAGATATCCCTTGAAGGAACATTGACAAAAAATATTACGATGTTTGAGCTTCTCAATATTTTTTCAGTAGATGACATTAACTTGAAATCGCGCTGGGAGCAGTCTCAGGTATTCAAATCAATGGCGGCTCCGATTGGCGTTTCCAAAACAGGAATTGTCTCATTGGATTTGCACGACAAGGCTCATGGTCCTCATGGTCTTGTCGCCGGAACAACAGGATCTGGCAAGTCTGAGCTTCTTCAGACATACATTCTCTCAATGATTACACTTTTCCATCCTTATGAAGTGGCGTTTGTTATCATTGACTTCAAAGGCGGCGGCATGGTTAACCAGTTTAAAGGCTTGCCTCACCTTCTTGGCGCAATTACGAATATTGACGGCAAGGAGATAACCCGATCCTTAAAATCTATCAAGGCTGAGCTTCAGAAGAGGCAGCGTCTCTTTGCAGAAGCGGATGTCAATCATATTGACAAGTATATCAAGAAATTTAAGTCGGGGGAGGTTAAGACTGCTCTTCCGCATCTGATTATAATTGTTGATGAGTTTGCTGAGTTGAAGGCTGAGCAACCTGAATTCATGAAAGAATTGATCTCTGCCGCCCGTATAGGTCGTAGTTTGGGCGTTCATTTAATTTTGGCAACGCAGAAGCCCTCCGGACAGGTAAATGAACAGATTTGGAGTAACTCGCGGTTTAAGCTTTGCTTAAAGGTACAGAGTCGGGAGGATAGTAATGAGGTAATCAAATCTCCGCTGGCAGCTGAGATTAAAGAACCTGGTCGTGCGTATCTGCAAGTTGGAAACAATGAGATATTTGAACTTTTTCAGTCAGCATACAGTGGCGCATCAGAGAAAGTTGACGGTGATAGTGTAAAGGAATTTACGATTTTCAGCCTTACAGAATCGGGCAAGCGTTTACCGGTCTATGTACAGAAAAAAAGGAATAGTGGAGATGGTAGCACAACTCAGCTTGATGCAATTGTAAATTATGTAATCAACTACTGCTCGGAAATTGGTTTGGTCAAGTTACCTGACATCTGCCTGCCATCGCTGCAACGAAGTATTGACTTTGAACCTGTTATTGAATCTGGTGTGTTTGCTGGTCAGTATGGAGTCGAAATTGGCGTTTATGATGATCCGGACACACAGTATCAAGGAAGATACACTATCGATCTGGGGAGCAACAACCTCATGATTATTGGATCGTCCCAATCTGGTAAGACAAACATGTTGCAAGGTATAGTAAGGAGCCTTACAGCTCATTATGCTCCAGATGAAGTTAATATTTATATTATCGACTTTGCTTCTATGGTTTTGAAAAATTTTGAGAAACTCAATCATGTGGGCGGTGTTGTCTGTCCTTCAGAAGATGAGAAGCTGAAGAATCTCTTCAAACTTTTGAAAGACGAAATTGACAGACGCAAAGAAAAATTAATGTCAGTTGGAGTGAGCTCGTTTGTTGCGTACAAGGAAGCCGGAGCAACGGATTTACCGCTGATTGTGCTTCTTATTGATAATTTGTCTGCATTGAAAGAATTGTATTTTCAGGAGGATGATGAGCTACTTGGTTTATGCCGCGAAGGGCTGGCTGTAGGTATCAGTATCGTGATTGCTAATTCTCAGACTTCTGGAATCGGGTATAAATATCTCTCAAATTTCTCGTCCAGAATTGCTATGTTCTGCAATGATTCAAATGAATATAGCTCCTTATTTGATCATTGTAGTGAAAGAGTAGAGGACATTCCGGGGCGTTGCATCATTAAGCTTGACAACAGCTTCTATGAATGTCAGTCATATCTTGCATTTAAAGGTGAGAAAGAAATTGATAGAGTTCATAATATCAAGAGGTACGTTGCTGATACAAATGCTGTTAACAGAAACGCATTTGCAAAACGAATTCCTTTGATACCAGCTTCACTTACAGAGGGGTACATGATCGAACAACTTGGCAGCTATATGCGGGAAGAATTTTCAATTGTTGCTGGCGTGGATTATGCAACAGTTACACCTTATGTGGTTGATTTTTCCACAATTGGATTGCTTGCAGTTACCGGGCGTGATGGGGCGGGTAAGCATAACTGGGTGAAGTATTCTCTCGATGTGCTGAATATTATGCATCCCTCCGCATCAAAAGTGTATGCAGTGGATAATGTTAACAAGAACTTGTCCTCATTTAGGAAATTGGGCAATATTACTGAGTATACAATGGTTGCTGAAGAAGCTGTGACTTATGTAAAATCTATAGAGTCTCAGCTTAAAGAACGCTATGAATCATTGGTAGATGGAAATGAAAATGCATTAGATGATGCAGAACTGCTTGTGCTTGTGATTGATAATCAGGATGCTCTGACAGCAATTTGTAATACTCCGGATGCTTTGGTAGCATACAAGAATATTGTTGGTCGCTATAGGAACATGAAAGTATGTATTATAGTTTTTGTCGAAAACGCAAATATTCCTTATAGTGCTCCCGAAATACTCAAAAATATACGTGATCAGCGTAACATCATGTTCTTTGATGATATCAGCAACATGAAAATATTTGATGTTCCGCTTGCAATGCTTCGTAACTTTAAGAAAGCTATTGAAACCGGAGATGGTTACTATATAAAGGATAAAGAGTATGTCAAGCTGAAAACGGCTTTGAGCTCATAATGGAGGTTTTCTTCATAAGCATTGCTCATACGTTGTTTTGTAAAAATCTAGATTGAAGCACTTGAACTTCAAAGAAAAGAGGACATTATATGGTTTTGGATTTTATGCAAGCTGAAGAGCTTGTAAAATTAAAATTAAAATTAGCAGAATATGAAAGAAAACGAGAAAAAGCAGAGTCCTCATTGGAAGATATGGAGGATGCGCTTGAGGAGATTCAAAAAAAGAGACAGGAGATTGAGGACGGTTTGCAGGAAACAGCCAATACTATCTTGAGAAAACTATCAGAAATCCCTGAAAATTGCAAGTTCCGAACAACCTACTATGAACAGGCAAAAAGTAATTTTCTTAATTCTCAATCGTCAGAAGCGATTGCAAAAACTTCCGAAAGTGAAAACACTACTAAGAGTAAGATAATTGAGCTTGAAGACGAAATTGAAGATTTAGATTGTAAAATTGCGAATATTGAAGCGCAGATTGCACAGCTATCGCAAAATGAAAATTAAAAGAAGGTGGTTTTTGTGAGTAAGGCAGAAATTTGTGTTGCCGAGTTGGAATTGGAAAATTGCAAAGGTGATTTAGGGACATTGAGAGCAGATTGGCAGCAAGCTCTTGCAGTGTCTGCAACGACTTTAACAGAAAGTAAAGGTAAAACTGCTGATGCTGTTAGTGATTGTATAAATGTCACAAAGCAAGTTACGTCTTCTTTTCAGACCCTTTTGGACAACACCTATGATTTCTTCACACAAATGGGGGTTGTTTTTCGTGAAAGCGATGAGGAAGCTGCGAGGAATATTGACACTATTACTGGTAACTAGTTAAAGGAGGCGAATAGAATGGCATATTCAGATATGGTAGTAAAAGATGCAGAGTTTGAAACTGCAAGTAAGAATTTTGCCGCATATCACGAAACACTTTTAAGTGCTATACAAGATTACAGATTTATTATAAGTGATTTAAGTGTCAGTGCCGTCTCCTCAGGCTCCACACATGATGCACTTCTCTTATTTATTGAGTACGTCTCTGACCTTGAAGATGTGGTCGAAGATTTGTCGGGCAGATTTGAAACCATTGTTAATAATTTTATATCTGATCTGGAAACCGAAGATGATTATCTGTATGATTCCAGTATATCAGACGTTTCAAGAGATTTTTCACAAGAATTATATGAACACTTAGTTGAATGCCTTGATGATCCGTGGTGTGCCATAACGGATTCGTTTGGAGACAAGCTATATGAGATAGTGCTGAAAATCCTTGGCTTTTTTGATTTAGATGGTGTGAAAGCCAGTTTGAATTCCTGTCACACGCTTCTCTTGGATTACAACGATGAAACAAAGTCGGGATTAACGCAGATGTTTGATGCTGTTCATCAACTAGATCTGGACTATGGCAGATCCTTGACTGGAGGCGGAGATGAAGATTACTATACCTGCTACTTTGGTTATATCAGTCTTACTATGTGTAGCATTCGGGACATGATAAATGAAATGGCAGATATCATAAAGCCAGGAAGTAATGCGTTTACCGTAAAAGCAATTCAGGATCGGCTAGGGAGTGCATATCAGGAGCTTCTGAACTATTACGATAAGGTGGTGGAAATATCTGAGTTAAAAGAAAATCCAACTATTGAAGAAATAGCTGACTTTGCTTCTGAAATCTGGGCACGCTCATTCTTCAATGATTTTAACGAGCCGATTAGTAATTACTTGGCAAATATAGGAGGTCTTGATTCAGCACAGATGGTGTTTTTCAATATGTTTGGCATTGCAGAGGGCACTCTGCTGTCTAGTATAAATTATGATACTATTTTGAATTTTTCTTCTTTGAGCGGCAAAGCTGCATATACTAATAATTACGATGTATACCTGATAAAGGAGCAACTCCTTTCAGCTTTGCAGGACATGAGTGAAAACTACGAATACTCTGGCAGCGATGAACAGAAAGCCATCAGTAATTGTCAGATTTTTCTGAAGTATATTGAGAAATTTGGAGAAGACTGGTATGACAAACTGAGAGAAGATGGACTTTTGGATGGCAGAACCAAAGAAGCAAAACAGTTTAAGTCCTTCCTGAATGACTGTGGAGGTCTGCGGGATGTTCTTAAGTATGGTAGCGCAAGTCTGGAGTATTTGGCGAGGGCTTTTGCGGATTATTCTGCTGGCTTAGAAATGCTTGAATCGTTTCAGCGTTGTTATAGTGGCGGGAATGAAACCTTGATAAAAGCCGTTGAACAAGTGCAGGAGCTTTATGGTAAGGAATTTGGTGCATGGGTACAAGAGGCGTTTGAAGAAGGCTTGGATATAGGATTTGATGCATTAATTAAGGCTGCGAGCGAAGCGTCACCTGTAGTAGCAGTTATCAGTGCAATTGATAAAGGCATCAGTGTTGCCGGAGAATATACAGGTCTTGGCCCTGAAGCTGAGAGCATGTACAATTCTTTGGTATACTACAATCTCTATACGGCAAGTTATTCTGCTTATGGTGAGGCTTTGGAGAATTTCAGGCTTCAGGTTCCTGGCACGGAAGAATACGAGCAGGCGGCTAAAGATTTGGAGAATTGCTTCAACTTCCATAAAAAAAATATCGAGGCAATGTACGAAGCTATGGCTGAGGCAAGCAACGGTGTTGAAAAGTCGTACTATGAGTATTGTGCAAAGCGAGCCTCTTTATTGACTATGAAATCTGATTCATCGGCAGAAATTATGAGCTTTGAAGAGTTTTGTGCTCTCGGCTCATAATGCTGAATAGCGTAAATGTGAGACGTGTAAAAATTACTGTGATGTATAAAAATATAGTAGTGTATTACCGAGCTTTCGGTTAATATAAAATAAAATCAAAAAGGAGGAGCTTATTCATGGCTAATCAGATTAGAATAACCCCAGATCAAATGCGCACAAGAGCTGGCGAGTACCGCACTGAGGCTGATACTGTGAATGGCGTTATCAGCAAGATGGATTCTCTGCTTGAACAGCTACAAAGCGAGTGGGAAGGCTCATCGAGTGAATCTTATGCAGCACGTTATCAGGAATTAAAGCCTGGCTTTATGAGCGCAGAAGAACTGATTCGTGAAATTGCTGCGGCTCTTGAGGCAACCGCTACAATCCTTGAAGAGACTGATTCCAGCATTGCTAGTCAGTTCAGAGGCTAACACGATTTTGGGCAAGCGGTTCCTTCTTTCAGAGAACCGCTTGCACTGAGTCCCATTGCTATATGGTATGGAAAATATGGTCGATGAATACGTCTTACAAAGCGAAAATCAATTAAAATTTTGCAACTTATTTCATAAAGAAGCGAGGCGCAACTAAATGGGTTCTGTGTCAATTTCAATTCTTGAAAGCAAGAAGGAAGATTATCAGAGCAAACTTGAATCTGCAAGAAAAAGCTTGCAGTCTAATGAGTCTGAGTATGAATCTCTGTTAGAATTTAAAGGGAAGGTTCAAAGCTCCCATGGGTCACTCTATGCAGTTACAGCTAGAGTGAGTAGTTTAGTCTTATCTACTTACCAATACAGAGACACTAATGGATGTGTAAAGAACTTTATCGAGACGATTACAAACTTTTTGGAAAAAATAGGAACCAAAATTGTAAATATTGCGTACAGCGCATTGATAGAGATGATTTCAAGCATGTTGAAAAGCATATACAAAAAAATCGAAGAGCTTAACGATGACATCATACGCCATAGTGATGATATTGAAGATTTAGACAAGGAAATTGCGTATCAACAGTCTTTGGAGGTTTAAGCACAAATGAGGGATGTAGTTTTTTCGGAGGCGGAGTACTCAATTTTGGTGACCAGGATAGAGACATATGCTACTTTCCTGGCAAACAGTATATCTAAATATTCCGATATTTTGGATTTTCTGGCGGAAGATGCGATTCGTGATGAGCTTATTCAGTCGAAAATTCTTAAGCTGAAAAGCGATGTTTCTCTATACACGCAGCAGCTGGAAGCTATTCAGGCGGAGGCAAAAACACTTGTTTCAGATTTGTCTGATAAATTTGAAAAGGCTGACAGCATGAAGCTACCGAGTATAGATACATCTGGTATTCAAACCTTACTAAACTTGTTCAGATAGGGGGCATATGGTATGGACAGTAATTTTGAATTGGCGTTTTTCTTCGTTGAATTAAAAAGTGCAAGCACAAAACTAAATAATTTAGCTGCTTCTCTTGATTCAAACAAGATTCAGTTTTCGTTCAGTAAGTCCCAAGGGGAAACGGCAGATAAATTTATGGAGCTGGTTGCCAAATACAATGAACTGGGTGATGATTTGGCTCAACTCGTCAGAGAGGTAAAAGAATCGGTTGATATGACCAGTGATTGCGCGAAAAACGCAGACAGCAATCTTGCTTCATGCTGGGCTTCACTTGGGAGCGTTCTCGTAGAGGAAGGATGATAGCGGCATGGGAAAAGGCTTGATGAAGAGGCTTGGCATTTGCTTTGTGCTTTGCTTCTTGGTTGCTGCGTTGTTCTGCGCATGTGAGCCTTTTAGTGAAAACAATGAGGATTCAGTCTCGAATAGTGGAGGAAATGTAGAAATGGAACTAACTCAGCGACAAATTCAGATACTAATGGAAGTAGGTCTTCCTACAGAATATGATGAGCTTACAGATAGCCAAAAGAATGATATTATGGCAATCGAGGAAATGCTATGTTACCTGGAGCTCACTTACGATGTTGAAGCGTCATATAAGTCATTTGTTCAGGCAAGTTTGCTTAATGACGAGTCACTCACAGCTTTGATTAATGACAAGGAAGTCACAGTTTCTCGCCATTACCAGGACGGAGATTATGTGTATGATGACAATTATGATTCTGTAATCTCAGAAGACAGGTACGAGGAGGAGTTAAAGTCCTACTTTGATGAAAGAGAAATTGTTGTCAAGGTTTATGCAGAAATATCTGATATGGAAAATGGAGTCGATGATGTACTCAGCAGTGCAAACGCATCAGTTTTCGTATTTGTATTGGGAGATTTCGATCACGAAAATCTCGAAGCGTTGGCAAATGATTATGGGGAATGGTATTCACCGAAGCTGAATGGAGTAGCAAATGTTACGAGGTTTTATGCAGTCAGCGAATCTGCATGGCTTGATATCGGAGAATCCAATTACTATGATTGCTTGCAGGAAGTATCAACGGAAAACCGCATTATTTGTGTTATTTCATCAGACGGCAGTATTAATGTAAAGTGAGTGGAAGTATATGAATTTTTCTGATACAGATTTAATGATTCTTGAGCAGTTAACTTATCTGAATGGTGATGCATGCAAGTTAGCTAATGTTACAGCGACACAGGTTACTGGTGAAACTATTGGAGAACGGCTGTCTGTCTTTACGGAAGGTGCTCTTAAAACGCTCGAGGACAGTGGTTCTGAAGGGCAACAATGGGCAGCAATTATAAGGTATATTCAAGGAAATGAAGAAATGTGTGCGCTTGTTCAGGGTGAGCGGTTCACGGATGGAGAAGGAAACACTTTAGCAACTGCTTATTATAATCCACAGGATCCGGACAGTGCCATTGTAACGTTTAATGGCACTTCGACCGCAGAAAATTGGTATGATAATGGTACAGGATTGGGTGTAAGTGATACTGACACGCAGACAGCGGCACTCGAGTATGTTAATTCGCTGCCCTATGACAACATTTCGGTCGTAGGACATTCAAAAGGTGGCAATCTGGCTCAGTATGTTACGATTACGTCTGACAAAGTTGATCGTTGTGTGTCTATGGATGGGCAGGGTTTTTCTCAGGAGTTCATTGATAAATATTGGGCTGAAATCAATCTTAACGGAGATAAAATAACTAACTATTCATTGTCAACAGACTTTGTGCATATTTTGTTATATCCTATCCCAAATGCAAAGCAGGATTACTGCACTGGAGATCGGGTTGATAATCCGGTAGAAAATCATTACTCAAATTCGTTCTTCCAATACGAAACAGTTACTGTGGATGGTGAAGAGATCACAGTGTTGAAAACCGACGAAAATGGTCAGCCGGTAATCTACAATAACCAGGCGGAAAATGAGATGATGACATATTTGCACGAGTTCACATGCTTTGTTCTTGCAACTATGCCAGAAGACGAAAGAGTAAAAATGGGAGAGTATATTGGTAATATCCTTATGATTGCAAGTACAACTCCCGAAGATGTTTTGAATTATGTCATGTCGGACAAAGAAATGCTGAGCAAGTTGATTGCCTATGTAATAAAATACATGGAGACTTACAATTTATCGGAGGAGGAAGTCAGAGCCTTGCTGTCAATGCTTGGATTAGATGAGATTGTAAATCAGATAGATGAAGCTATAGCTGAGCATCCTCTTTTAACAGGAATCGTGATTGGTACAGCAGGCAACGTAATTGAAAGCGTTTTTATGTTCTTCCTTAAGCAACTGGCTGATGGCAAGGATGATAAAATCATCGAGACTATTCTTGGCTGGATTTCGCCTGAAGCCAAAGAAATCTGGCAAGGGGTCGAGGAGGAATATACAAAGATCCCAGCTATTTCTGCTGATGCCAATAAAAACGCTCAGGTTCGCCAGGGAAGAGAATTCCAGTACACACAGACTATTTACAATGATTTGATAAATGTTTGCAATAGGATTATTCAATCAGATGCTGTGAATATTTCGCAGTGGTCGGATTATTCCAGCTATAAATGGTATTCGAAGTTGTTTATAAGCGTTTTCATTGCAGGAATCAACGCGTATAACGAGAAACTGATTGGGGTCGTCAATACTGCAAAAGCAAAGGTGGAGGCGACTTTCCAGGAAATGTCTGAAATTGATCGTTTGTATGCGAATAAGGTTGATGAGCAAATTTCAGCTGTAAATGTCTTGGTACTATCACTCCGATAATTTGCTTGATATGGTTACGAAGTGATTGCCTGATGGGTGAAATAATCCCGGGTAATGGAGCCTCCTTTCACCCCACTCTTCCACAACAGTAAACCCCGCCACCAGAATCCCGGTGACGGGGTTATTTTCGCACTATGATGGAGCCTACCTCTTCCCCACCTCAATCGCCTTTTGGGAGCAGAGCTCTTGGCAACAGAAGCAGCCGATGCACTTATTATAATCATACACTGGCGGCATGTCTCTGCCGTCGGAGAAGTTCACGGCTTTGCCGGGGACGGGGCAGTGGCCGACGCAGACGCCGCAGAGGACGCACTTTTTCTTGTTTATGACCGGGCGCGACGAGAGCTTGTCGATAAGCTTCAAGCCCTTGAATTCAGGATGCGCCTTTGTGCAGATGGTGTTGAAGTCGGGGGCGGAGAATTTTCGACAAAATTCGAATCACAGCTTGAGAAACCGGAGTGTTAAACTCAGAGTATCAAATCAAGAGCAAAAATCGTCACACGATTTTGGGAGGAAGTAAACATGGTTATCGTAATGGATTTCGGAACATTCTTAATGCTCGCCTTATTTGTTTTGGCTATAGCTGCCGGTTCCGCTATGACTGCCACAGAGTGGATACTCGCACATATGGCAATCGTTATGACGATAGCTTTTGTAAAAGCTGTACTTTTCTCATTCATGGCTGCCGATTGTGCCGAACATATCAAGAAAAATATCTGGCTTCGTATGTTGTACATAGCATTAGACATGGTAAGAAGTTATCTTCTGCTATATGGTTGTACCGATGCAATTTTGGGAGTCTTCAAGGGAACTCTGCTTGCATTCATATTTAATGGCATTGGTGCGATGATATTTATTCCGCTGTATTTTGTTGCATACCTGCTTTGCGATATACTTACTTTTGAGGAGCTTCCTATTTTGGGGCAGTTACTATCACTTGCGGCACTTGGACTCTGCTTCTTGATACTGTACGTTGGTTTCGGCGGATGGTAAAAAGCTTTCAAAAGGAAACGAGAAACCGTAAAATTCACTTCACAGAAAACAATTTGAGGGTGTTATACTGCAGACAGTGGTCGAAGAGATAAATCTCTGAGATAAGTCTCTTGGACAGGCAATAGATAAATTATACAGAGAGGAGGCGTAAATATGTCGTTTTTGGTTGGAGCTTGCTGCTATTCAGTTGGCATGATTGCTTGGGCTTATTTGTGCGGTAAGCATTCCAGATAATGCAGTCGCACGGAAAGGGAATGCGCCGATTAATGACGCATTCCTGCCTACAGAATTAGATTCTAAATGAAAGGAGTTATAACTATGGGATTCTTAGTTTGGTCGATTTGCTTCTCAACAGCACTTCTTTACGCAACTGTTAAGCTCTATTGCTGAGTAAGAGAAATGCGTTATGTGCTTAAAATCATGATGCAC
Source organism: Oscillospiraceae bacterium (assembly GCA_021201135.1). Lineage (GTDB taxonomy): Bacteria > Bacillota > Clostridia > Oscillospirales > Ruminococcaceae > Faeciplasma. Next base: position 148,495 of record JAJQGT010000008.1, on the reverse strand, counting down.
AGTGTGAGGGAGGTCAAAAGCTTCCCTCATATGTGTAAATAACAGGACAGGAGAAAAGATAATGACTGAAATACTAAAGGCGGACAACATCTCGAAAACATTCAAGCTGTCGGCGAAACAGCGCAGGCTTGAACATACTGACACCAGAGTCAGGGTTGCCGTAAACAATCTGAGCTTCACAGCATACAAGGGCGAGATTTTCGGGCTCCTTGGTCCGAACGGTGCCGGAAAAACAACTACGCTTCGCATGTTGTCAACTCTCATCAAACCGGACAGCGGAGATGTTTACATTAACGGTACAAGCGTACTGAAAAATCCGGAAGCGGCTCGTAAAGAGATTGGCTTCCTGACAAGTGAGCTTAAGCTTGAAGAGCTTTTCACGCCGAATTATCTTTTCAACTTCTTTTCGGATTTGCATCGGGTCCCCCAAGATGTCCGTGAGCAGAGGAAAAAGTATCTCTTCGAAAAATTCGGGATAGATAAGTTCGCTGAGGTTAAAGTTGCGAATCTTTCCACCGGCATGAAGCAGAAGATTTCTCTGGTCATTTCAATCGTCCACGACCCTGACATAATTATCTTCGATGAACCTACAAACGGTCTCGATGTCCTGACTGCAAAAGTCGTTACCGATTTTATTTTGGAGCTTAAAGAACAAGGAAAAAGTATTATAGTTTCGTCTCATATTTTCAGCCTTATCGAAAAGATTTGCGACCGAGTCGGAGTTATTGTTGATGGCAGGATGATGAAGTGCGACACTCTTGAGAACGTTATGAACGGCAAAAGCTTAGAGGACAGATTTTTTGAAATTTATGCAGAAGGGAAGGGCAATGAAAAATGAAAAACGGAATTCTGACAATTTTCAAAAAAGAATTAATGCGTTTCTTCTCCGACAGGAGACTTGTAATCAGCGTGCTGATACCCGGAATTCTTATTTATGTTATGTATAGCTTCATGGGAACAGCCCTCAGTGACCTTACCGGCGTGGATGAGGACTATGTTCCGACTATTCAGGCTGTGAATTTGCCGGAGTCAATCGGAAGCCTTTGTGAATCGGCGGAGCTGTCTGTCGAAATCGTAGACTCTGATGAAATAGAAAATTGCAAAACTGACATCAGAGACAAGTCGCTTGACTTGCTGATAGTATTCCCCAACGATTTTGATTCATCTGTAAAGGCTTATCTCACTTCGGTCGATTTCACAGCTCCAAATATCGAAATCTACTATAACTCGGCTTCCACCGAATCTCAGTCTGCATATATGACTGTGACGGCACTTCTGGATGCTTATGAATCACAGATTGCGAATGTGTTCGATATTAACAATAGTGATGATACATACGATATGGCTACCGAAGCTGACACCGTGGCGATGCTGTTTGCGGCGATGCTTCCGCTTCTTCTCATGACAATGCTTTATTCTGGATGCTCGGCGGTTGTACCCGAATCAATAGCGGGAGAAAAGGAAAGAGGAACCATTGCGACAATGCTTGTAACTCCAATCAAGCGCAGTGATATAGCTGTTGGAAAGATACTTGCGCTTGCGGTCATAGCAATGATTTCAGCCGCCTCAAGCACTCTCGGAACAGTTTTGTCATTGCCAAAAATGATGAGCGAAGTGTATGATGATATATCCGTGTCAATATACGGCATTTTGGACTATCTGATGCTTGCCGTTGTGATGATTTCGACGGTTCTGCTTCTTGTGGCGATAGTTTCGCTGATTTCCGCATTTGCAAAGACCACAAAAGAGGCTCAGTCACTTACAACTCCCGTCATGATGATTGTAATGGTGTTAGGTCTTTCCGGAATGATTGAAAACACAGCTTCGCAAGTGCTGACAACCTATCTGGTACCTCTTTATAACAGCGTTCAGTGTATGGTTGGAATCTTCTCATGTGAAACCTTTGTTGGAGGAGTTGCTGTAACTGTTGCCGTAAACGGAGTACTGACAATCCTTTGCGTAGTAGTCTTGACCAAAATGTTTGACAGCGAACAGGTTATATTTTCAAGATAAATCTTGACTTGCAGAAGGTTGGTATGTTATTATACATCACAGATTGATTGAGAAAAATCAATTTCTATAAAATTTGAAGGGATGATACTAAATGAAAAATATCAAAGAAAATTCCGGTGGTGCGATTAAGGTTATAGCAATCGTTGTGCTTATTGCGGGGATAATAGTGTCAATCGTCATTAGTGCAAATACATACAAAGCACTGAGTTGGATTGGCGAGAATACGGCAGGAGGTGCTTTGTTCGGCGTTCTGATTGTCGGCATACTGATTTCTTGGGTGATTTACAAGCTGATTTACGGATATGGAGAGTTGATAGAGTATACTGCCGAGAATGGCACATATCTTGAAAGCATTGAACAGATGATGGCAAAGCTGACAAAGGATGAAAAAGCCGCATCTTCACAGCCGAAGACTGATCATGTAGAGACGACTCCGACTCCTATGTCTGTTGTATTTGCCGGAAATCCGAATGAAGTCATTTGCACATGTTGCGGTGAAATCAATTCTGTGAAGAATACATATTGTCAGACCTGCGGACATAAGCTCAAGTAAATTCAAACAGAATAGATTGCAAGCTCCTTAAGCGGAAATTGCTTGAGGAGCTTTTTTTGCTACGGAAGAAGTCCCGTAAAATTCGAATCACAGAATCCAGAATGCCAGTGTTATGATACGCATAGAGGTTAAGAAACGCGACCTCAAAAAATACATTACACGAAAGGTGATAATCATGAAAACAGGAAAAAGATTATTAGCAGTCATTCTCACATTGGTATTGTGCATCGGAATGCTTCCGACAACGGTATTTGCGGCAAGCTCGTTTAACACAAGCTCGTCCAGCACAATCTATTACTACGTTCTCAAGAATGTAGGTACCGGCAAATATCTTAATGTCAAAGGCAACAGTTCCGCAAACAACACTAACATCACACTCTGGCAAAAGGACGGTACATCCGGTCAGAACTTTGCACTTTACTACGATTCAACCAACAAGGGCTATGTCATCGTTCCTGAGTGTTCTACTGCAAGAGCTGTGAACATCTATGGCTCGAGTGCATCGAACAATCTCAACGTCTGCACATGGACAAAGACCGGACATTCGACTCAGGCATGGATTTTGAAAGCTGTCTCCGGTGGTTACATCATCCAGTCGGCAAACAACACAAACTATGTCCTGACTGCCTCCGGTTCCTCCAACGGCTCCAACATCTGCATTCAGAAGTATAGCTCATCCAATAAGAACCAGGTGTGGACGCTATCACTTCAGAAGACTGTTAAGAGCTCCAGCAGTACCATTGATACCTCAAAAATAACTACAACAATGAAAAATACTTATAGCTCTGCTTTGAGTTCATTCAAGAACTCTTCCGCAGGAAAAGGAAAGACATCATTCTACGGCTATTGCGGTGCATGCGTGTCTTGGCAGATGAAGGTGTTGGGCATTACTTCCGGTTATGAAGGACATAACGGTTGCGACTTCTATGATTCATACAAGAACACATCGACAAAGACAAGTGGCGGATATAGCAAAACCGCATACTCAAGTTCCTCAAAGAGTATGAGCTCATTGTTGAATAGCTTGAACGGAAAGGTGTCTTGTACAAACGGGCAGTACCTCATGTTGGGCTTCCAGAAGGGATATCAAGGGAATTCATACGGTCATGTGATACTTGTATATGGCGTTGTAAACGGCAATGTATACTATACCGAATCGTTCGGATCCGCTACTAACTGCAAATCCATAAGCAACTTCTGCAGTGCATATTCCGGATATACTTATGAAGGCGCCGTTCTCTTCAGCAAGTAACACTCAGATAATTTAATTGCCAGTATCATTTCGGGCGAAGACGCTCTGAATGTGGAAGATTGCCGGAATCCCCAACCTCGGTTGGGGATTTCAGCTTATAATGATTACATAAAATCATCACAATATGTAGAAAAAGTATTGCAATTTTCTGAAGATAATGATATAATCAAATTGTCGATAGATGTCGCTTTGTATTATATTTGGGGGAACATAATTTAGCGCGCACACATCATCAATCCTCTGACCACTACACAAGTGATACGGGGGATTTTTATATTGGTAATGGTCCTTCTCGGCAGAGAAGGACTTTTATTTTTATTGGAAAAAGCGACAAATCGTTTTCACAGAACCAAGGTTTGCGGTTGTAAAATAATTGGTGAGAGAATGTTTTCTTGAACGGAGGAATGTCCATGAGATATGAAATTCAATATTTCTGTGTCAGCCATCAAGGCAACTGCAGACCAAACAATCAGGATAATTTCATATGCAACGATATATACAAGCCGATGAGCAATGCGGTTGTCGAGCCGATAATTGGCGAGACGGATAACGACGAGCCAAGGCTTTTCGGCGTGTTTGACGGCTTGGGCGGAGAAGCCTGCGGTGAGGTTGCGGCATATATCGCCACAGAAACGGCATCACAGTTTGATTGGCAAGGAGACATCCGGCAACGTCTTCGGGACTTTTGCTTTGCCGCCAATGACAGGATATGCAGATATTCGGAAGACAATGAAGTCGGGACGATGGGAACGACTGCGGCAATGCTCTTGTTTGCGCCGGAGGAAATATATCTTTGCAATATCGGCGACACCAAGATCTTCAGCTTTTCCGACGGAGCTCTGGAGCAGATTTCTTACGATCATGTTGTAACGGTTGCCTACGGTGCAAAGCCTCTTTTGTCACAGGACCTCGGAATTCCGGCAACCGAGCTGATAATAGATCCATATGTAGTCAAGGGAAGATATAATGATGGCGACACATATCTCATATGCTCCGATGGGCTTACTGATATGGTCGGTAACGGTGAAATAGGGACTATCTTAAAAAAGAACAAGCCGGAGCAAGCGATGGGTATGCTTCTCGGTAAAGCACTTGAGAACGGCGGAAAAGATAATATCACGATAATTATCTTAAAACTGAAGAAGAAAAAAGTGCCATTCTGGAAGCGGAAAACGGATGCAAAACCGTCTATAGATGACTCCATAACGGAGGAAATAATTATACCGGAAGGAACAGATGAATTATGAGCGATAGATTATTTGGTGTTTGGGACGGTCTGACTGTAACAGGTGTGATTGGTCAGGAATCGTTTGCAACGGTTTATGAGGTTGCGGACAGTACATCTGCGAAATCCGCAGTAAAAGTAATCGAGATTCCGGCTCGTGATGAAGACGGAATGCTTACGGTTGACGTTAATGACGAAAAAGTAAGAGAAAGACTTGCAAAAGTGGTAAACGAACTTTCTTCGGAGCTTTCGCTTGCAGGAAAGCTACAAAGCAGCTCGAATATAGTCCGTATGGATGATTTCAGAGTAATCGAAAAAGAGGATGCTTTCGGTTGGACTGTGGTTGTCAGAACGGAGCTCCTGACTTCACTCAGCTCGTATATGTGTACGCATAAGCTGACACAGTCCGAAGTAATCAAGCTCGGCATAGATATGTGCAATGCCCTGAATTCTTACGGTCAGGTCAGTGGTTCAACACACGGCGACATCAGACCTGAAAACATATTTGCAGATGGCAACGGTAACTTCAAGCTCGGAGATTTCGGTATTTCCCGCATTCTCAGGAACCGCATCGGCGATTTGCCGCAGAAAGACTCCATGAGTTATACAGCTCCGGAGGTGTTGATGGGAAACAACGCGGATTGCAGAGCAGATATATATTCCCTTGGAATAGTTCTTTACAAACTACTAAACGGCAACAGATTCCCGTTACTTGACGTGAACAAGCAGATTATCAGCCCGAAGGAAAGGCAGAATGCCATAAACCGCAGATTGATGGGCGAAAAATTACCTTCGCCTGCGGAAGCTTCCGAGAAAGTAGCAGAGATAGTATTGAAAGCTTGTGCTTACAACCCTGCGGAACGCTATTTATCTGTCACGGAATTCAGAAATGCACTTTCCGCTGTTGAGGGAGTAGAATATCAGAAAAATGCTGTTCCGGCACGCTATGTTAATGAACAGCCTGTTCAGCCGACTCATACTGCCGATGAAACGATGTCGGTGAGGAGACCAAACGCATCAACGGGGGTAACTAATCCCGACGGATATGCTTTTGGAGTAAAGAATGTGCCTGCCGGGGCTCCGACAATTTCTCCATATGACCAATACATCCGTGGCAAGAGCCTTTATGAAGAGCAGAATTACCGTGAAGCTTTGAAGTGGCTGCGAACGGCGGCAGTAAGCGGCGTTGACGAAGCAAAATATTATCTCGGCAGATGCTATTACCGTGGGTACGGCGTGCCGGTTGATTATTCCGATGCCGTGGCTTGGTTCAAGGAAGCCGCACTTTCGGGACTTCCTGCAGCACAGTATTCTGTCGGCGTGTGCTATTACTACGGTCAGGGCGTGGAGCAGGATTGTGCCGAAGCTATCCGCTGGTTTGCAAAAGCCGCAGAAAGCGGTTATGCACCCGCAGAATACTCTATAGGTGAGTGCTACTATAACGGCATCGGCGTTAAAAAGGACTATGAGAATGCCATAGCTTGGGCAAAACGTGCCGCCGACAAAGGTTATTCCAAGGCGCAGAACGCTCTCGGAATCTGCTATTATAACGGTCACGGCGTGGAGAAGAATCCCGCCGAATCCGCCAGATGGTTCCGCCTTGCGGCACAGAATGGGAATCAGTATGCAAAGAGCAAGCTTGAGGAATTGGAAAAGATGGGGTTCTGAAAACGATAACTACCTTCAAATATAATTGTGGAAAGGCTGATTAACTATATGGAAAGAGATATTTTGCAGAATGTATGGTCTGAATGGACAGTAACAAAGGAAATCGGACGCGGGTCGTTCGGAACAGTTTATGAGGCTGTCAGAACCGATCACGGTGTGCAGAGCAAGGCGGCGGTCAAGGTTATTACTATTCCGACGGACAGGTCTGAGGTTGACTCCTTACGCTCCGAGGGAATGACTGTCGATGGTACTAGGACTTATTTCCAGAACATAGTCAACGACTTCGTCAGCGAGGTTCAGCTGATGGAGACCTTCAAGGGAATGCAGAATATAGTCAGCGTTGAGGACTATCGCGTAATGGAGAAGAAAGACAGTGTCGGTTGGGACATCTTCATCCGTATGGAACTTCTGACACCGTTCAATACTTACATACAGAACAGGCAGATGACCGAGAAAGAGGTTATCAGGCTTGGCATTGACATTTGCACTGCCCTCGAAATCTGTGCTCAGAGAAAAATAATTCACAGAGACATCAAGCCTGAGAATATCTTCATCAATGATTTCGGCTACTTCAAGCTCGGCGACTTCGGAATTGCGAGAAAGCTTGAGAACGTCACCGGCGGTCTCTCACAGAAGGGTACTTATAATTATATGGCTCCCGAAATAGCCGCCGGCAGGTACTATGATGCCACAGTTGATATCTATTCACTCGGAATAGTCTTATACCGTCTTCTCAACGACAACCGTCTTCCGTTTATCACAGAGGAGCAGATGTTCAACCCGAATGAGCGCCAGAGAGCGGTTGACAGACGGCTTCGTGGTGAGCCTTTGCCCGTCCCGAAAAACGCATCACCCGCAATGACGGATGTCATCTTGCGGGCATGCGCTTATGACCCAAATATAAGATTTAAGAGCGCTACCGAATTCAAGAAGGCATTGACGGATGTGGCTAACGGCACATATGCCCCGAAAAGATCTGCAAGCACCGATCCGAACGCCACGGCGGTAGTGAATCGCCCCATAGCTTCCAACTCTGAATATGACTCCCAGACAGAAAGAGTAGATACTGCAAACTCCTCGGTCGCTTTTGGTAACAAAAAGAAAAAGAGCAAAGCCCCGCTGATTGCGCTTGTCGCTGTTCTTGCTGTCGTACTCATTGCCGGAATAGGCGTTGTTGCGAAAGTTATAGTGAATAATATTGATTTCACGGAGGTTTTATCGGAAGTCGACGGTGAAGAGTCATCAACTGAAGACGGCGTAAAGTATTCATCGTATGACGAAGGGCTTATTGCTGATGCGATAAGCGAAGCAGATGCTCTTGCCGAAGACGGCGACTATGAAGCGGCTATAGAGAAGGTACAGCTTATGCTCGTCACCTATCCCGATTCCACTTCGCTCACTGACAAGCTTGCGGAATATACGGAAGGGTACGAGACCGTATTGGCTGAGCAGACAAAGCAGGAAATCCTCGCACAAGCCGCCGATTATGCCGACGCCGGAGATTATGCTACAGCTATAGTCATCATATCCGACGCTCTTGAGAGTAGTGGAGAAGATGCCGATTATCAATCGACTCTTGACGAATATGTTGAAGCCTACAAGGCAGAGACCATCACCGAGGCGGATGCTCTTGCCCTCGCAGATGAGCCCGACTACTTGGGAGCAATTCAGGTAATCGAAACAGCCATAGCTGTAATCGGCGAAGATGACGAGCTTTCGGAGAAGGCAAGCGGTTATGAGGATAGCTATGTTGAAGATGCGATAGGCGAGATTGATGCGAAAATCGCAACGAAGGACTTTGATACTGCTGAAGAACTTCTCAACACTGCTCTGAAAGCGTTCCCGAGCAATGAAGCTTTGAAGGCTGAAAAGACAACCCTCTCGGATGCGGTTTATAAATATGAGAATTCGTATGCTTATGTGGGACGAGATATCTCGCCGTATACAAGTAGCTACTACAAGGAATATACCGGCTCTTCAGCATTCTACATGGGAGGCGTTGCGTACCAATATGGATTCATTGCGGTACCAGCATATACAACGGCGATGTTTAATTTGAATGGTGAGTATGATTATGTTTCCGGACTTGCTGGAAGTATTGATGGTTATACAAAATCGGCAACTTTCAATTTTATAGGTGATGGCAAAGTACTGGGAACCGTTGAAATTACAGGTGGGCAGTTGCCAAAGGAATTCGTAATAGATGTGAGCGGAATAAGCCAACTCACCATTCAGAGGGTAGATGGGAGTAGCACTTCGTATTCTGTAGGTTTTGCAAATGTAGTGTTTTATACTTCGGACGTGGAGCAAGTAGATTATGCACTTGTAAGGAGTTCTCAAGATGAAGTCTATGTGGGTAAGGATATTTCTCCATATACTAGTAGTTACTACAAAGAATATGATGGCTCATCATCATTCTATATGGGAGGTGTTGCCTATCAATATGGCTTTACTGCTGTTCCAGCATATACGACGGCAATGTTTAATTTGAATGGGGAATATGATTATATTTCCGGGCTTGCAGGAAGCGTTGATGGTTATATGAAATCGGCGACTTTCAATTTCGTTGGGGACGGTAGGGTTTTAGGTACGGTTGAAATTACTGGGGGAGAATTACCAAAGGAATTTACAATAGATGTAAGCGGAGTAAATCAGCTCACCATACAAAGGGTTGATGGCACTAATACTTCATATTCTGTAGGGTTTGCAAATGTAGTGTTTTACACTTCAAATGTGGAAAAGCCGGATTATACAGTGATTACAAACTTGCAGGATGAAGCTTACATTGGCAGGGATATTTCACCATACACAAGTTCTTATTATAAAGAGTACAGCGGATCATCGTCATTCTACATGGAAGGCACTACTTATCAGTATGGGTTCACCGCTGTTCCTTCATATACAGTGGCACTATTCAATTTGAACGGAGAATATGACTATGTTTCTGGATTAGCTGGTTGTATTGATGGCTATTCAAAATCAGCAACATTTAACTTCATAGGAGATGGAAAGCTATTAGGAACGGTAGAAATTGTAGGTGGAACATCGACCAGTGAATTCAAAATTAATGTGAGCGGTATTAAGCAACTAACAATTCAGAGAGTTGATGGTAGCAATACTTCGTATTCCGTCGGTTTTGCCAACGTAGTATTTACCAAGGGCGACACCTGACACTGTTGAAAAATCGGAGGAATCATCATGAAAAAACTACTATCCTTAATCTTAATCCTCACGTTAACCCTAACCCTCTCTGCCTCCTGTGGCAAAACAGAAGAAGCCTTGACTGCCATCGAGCTCTTAGACCTCGGCGAGAAGTATCTCCTTGAGCTTGATTATGAGCAGGCGATTGTTTACTTCAACAAGGTTATTGAAGTAGAACCGAAGAACAAATCAGCCTATCTCGGCTTAGCCGAAGCGTATGTAGGCGTTGGCGATACTGATAGTGCAGTTGAGGCATTACAAACAGCTTTAGAAGCATTTTCTGATGACAGCGAAGCGAGAATTGCTTTCTTGGAAAAGCTTATAGAGATTGACCCAACTAACGAAGAATGGTACATAGAACTGGCGCAGATATACGTAGATAACGGCGACACAGATAAGGCTATTGAAATTCTGCAAATTGGAGCAATGAGCATTAGTGATACTACTAGAATAATAGAAATGTTTTATTCTATTTTCGAGATAGACACATCGAGTTCGTATATTCAATATTTTGATGACGGCAGTTGGGTTGAATACGAGTATGGTTCTTACGGGATGCTGAAAAAAGCAACGTTTTATAAAGCTGATGGAACCCTATGGGAAATAAGCGAGTTTGACTCAAATGGTCGGGAAGAAAAAAATACAAACTACTATTACTATACGGACGATGGTTTTTGGACTGAAACCCTGTTTGAGTATGATGAAAACGGTAATAAGATAAAAGAAATATATTACTACTACGATGAAAATGGTCTTACATCATGGGGTGAGACGAGCTTTAATTCAAGCGGAAAGGTAATAGAGTCTATTGGCTATGATAGCGACGGAGTAATATCAGGATGGTCAGAGTATGAGTATGATGAGGAAGGCAACCGAATTAAGGATATTACAAGAAGGTCCGATGGAAGCATATATGATGTCACAGAATTTGAGTCGAATGGACGGTGGATTAAAACTACATACTATCATTCAGATGGTAGTTTGGATGGGTGGTTTGAGTATGAATACGAGGGCGGGGATCATTGGTCACGTTTAATAAGCTATGACCCTGATGGCAGTATAAGTATGATAAGCGAATATGATTCAGATTTCAATGAAACAAAGTTGACCTTCTATGATCGTGGAAGTATAACAGGTTGGTATGAGTACGAATATGATTCGGATGGTAACATGATAAGTTGGGTGTTATATAATTCTGATGGAAGCGTATATGACTCATGGGTAAGAGATGAATAGTTCATATCATAAGAAAATACAGAATTACAACTATAGACAGGACGTGAAACAATGACCGATTATGACAGAACAACTCTTTATCGCACAGGGCAGGGGCAACCGGTGGGGGTTACTGTGACTGTGTTTGATGGGCAGAGTAATCTTATCAGCTTTGAGCTGGACAGCTTCGGAAAGGACACCGTTTCCTTCGGACGAGGGGACGGCGTGGATGTTAAGCTTACTTCCAAGCTTGTCACGCATTCCAAGCCGCATGGCTTCTTTGTGAAGCGTGGCGGGCAGTGGTTTGTTGAGGATAATGCCAGTACAAACGGGCTTATCTATAACAATATGTCTGTAGCCTCGATTGCTGTCAGCGATGGAGAGTTTGTGAGAATCGACGACGGAATCGAGACCATCAGCGAGGGTGTTCTGATGGTGTTCTCGGCGGGAGACTCCAATAACAAATGGCGAACCTATCCGATGAGCGGGGTGAGCAGTTATACTATCGGGCGAGATCCGACCTGCGACATCGTTCTCCCTCATATCAGTATTTCAAAGCTCCACGCAAAGATAACCTATGAGTATGACGGCTATTACATAATGGATTGTGGCAGTACCAACGGCGTTGTCCTGAACGGCAGACGACTTGTCGGAAAGGAAAAGCTCCACGAAAAAGACGTAATCACTATTACAAACTCAAAGCTTATCTTCACTTCCTCAGCAGTTCACTATCGCTGCTACATGAACGGTATTACCGTAGACGCGGTAAACGTTGTGATAAAGCGCAAGGACAAGAAAACCCGCAAGCTATTTACGACTTGCAATAATGTGAGCCTGAATATAAAGCCGGGCGAGCTTGTTGCAATAATCGGCGGTTCCGGAGCAGGCAAGTCAACAGTATTGGAAGCAATGTGCGGCTATCTTCATCCCGCATCCGGTGAAGTCTACATAAATGGAGTCGATTTATACAAGAACTTCGATTCTCTGAAACAGCTTATAGGTTACGTTCCCCAGTCGGATATAGTATACGACAATCTCACACTCAAGGATATGCTCACATATGCCGCAAAGCTCCGTCTTCCGAAAGATACCACTGTCGAAGAACGTGAAAACGCCGTTGACAGGGCGATTGAGGTGGTTGAGCTGACAGAAAAGAGGACAAGCTATATCAAGGCGCTCAGTGGCGGTCAGAGAAAAAGGGCGAGTATAGCCGTTGAGCTTCTTTCCGACCCGAACCTTATATTTCTTGATGAGCCGTCTTCGGGTCTCGACCCGGGAACCGAGAGAAACCTCATGCACTCGCTTCGTGAAATGGCAGACCGAGGTAAGACGGTAATTCTCGTAACGCACAGCACTCTTCAGTTGAAGCTCTGCGACAAGATAGTTTTCATGGGCAAGGGCGGAAATCTTTGCTACTTTGGAAACTATGATTCTGCTCTTAAGTTCTTCGGCGTTGATGATATTGTCGACATCTATAACCTCATAACCGATAACGCACCTGCGTGGAGCAACAAGTTCAAAGCATTGCAAAGAGCATCTTCAAGGCGGGGCGGCGAGCTTGACACTTCCCGCTCAAAGAAGCACAAGAGAGGACAGCTTTCGGTTCTTAGCCTTCGTTACTTCAAGCTTGTCATCAATGACAGGCAGAGGCTTCTGCTACTCTTGCTGATGGCACCGCTTCTGGCATATCTGATTTCGCTTGTAGCCGACGGGCAGTAGTTTGAGCAGTACGATATGACCCAAAGCTTGCTGTTTGCGCTTTCGTGTTCGGCGTTCTGGGTCGGAATGTTTAATGCAATTCAAGAGATTTGTAAAGAACGCACGATACTGAAAAGAGAATACATGACTGGTCTTTCACTCAATTCATATATTCTTTCAAAAGTAATAGTTCTCGGAACCATGTGCCTCATTCAGAGTGTACTTATTATGGGAGTGTTCGCGCTCGCCATAGGGCTTCCGGAAGAAGGACTGATGATGAATCCGTTCCTGGAGCTTCTGATAACAACGTTCCTGACCGCCGTCTCGGCAACCGCCATGGGACTCTTTGTATCGTCGCTATTCACAAATGCCGACAAGGCGATGATGGTCGCACCGATACTTCTCATGCCGCAGATACTTTTCTCCGGACTTATCTTCAAGCTTGACGGTGCAACCGAGATAATTTCCTGGTTTGCGCTCTGCCGTTGGAGTGTGGAGGGCTATGGCACAACTGCCAATCTCAACGACCTGCCGCTTAAATTGCAGCAACAGGGAGTTCCGGTTTCACATGTCGCAGAGGATTTCTATGAGTATACAGTCGGGCATCTTTTGACTTCATGGGGAATACTCATCTTCTTCGGAATTGTATGTATTATTCTTGCAAGAATTGTACTTAGTTCGCTGAGAAAGGAGAAATCGTGATGGCAAATGATAAGTTTGGTGGAACGGATTTTACTGAGATTGCATGGGAAAGCTTTTATGATTCCGTCGACGATCCGGATTTCCGGGATGACGACGCCGGAAGGATTTTCGAGACGTTGTCGGAAAATCTGAAGGCTATTCCATTTGGAGATTATCTTAAAAGATATATTCATCGCATAGCCGGAATGACGGATAACTATCAGGACGTGCCGATAAGTGAGTATCAGCAGATAATCAAAGATTCGTTTGAAGAAAACTGCACGCCCGTATCATTTGAGCCGACCACGGCACGACTCAGCGCACTCTCAAAGAACTGGCTCACGCAACAGACAGTGAGAAGAAACGTAGTGTTTCTCTTGGGATTCGGACTCAGGATGAGTGTGGATGATGTGAATGATTTCTTAGGGAAAGCCTTGCATGAGCAGGCAATAAATCCAAAAGATCCATTTGAGGTGGTTTGTTGGTACTGCTATAAAAACGGTCTTTCTTATTCCGATTACAAAGCTCTCTGGGAAAAGTATAACAATCAGAAAGAGCAGCCATCTGTCCAGCAAAGCGTTCTCAGCGACAGAACCTCTGTCATTAGAACCGGTATGAAAAGTATCCGCAATGAGAATGACCTCATGAATCATCTTGCAAAGCTGACGGGCAGCGACGGTCGGTCAAGAATGAGCGTTTCGGCAAAATTGCATTTCAACCAGTTGTATAACGAGGCAAGGATATGCGTCGCCGGGATTATGAATAATCTTGAAGAAGAACGTTTTAATGCTGAGTTTTCCGAATACAGAGACAGTCTTCTCAGGGACGGCAGAATATCCGATGAGGAACGAGTCCGTCGGCTGAACAAAAAAAGAGAAGAAAAAAGGCATTACTCAGCCAAAGATGTGTCAGAGGCAGACCTTGAGCGCATCATATGCTCGGCGATTCCTGCCGGAAGTCACGGAAATCTGATTCCGGCGAGTGCTTCATCGTTGAATCAAGCCTTTTTCGGCAAGCGTTTCAGCAGGAAGCATATCAACGATTTGCTTTTGGAAAAGGCGGAGATAGATCGCTTTGATCTGATAACGCTCAACTTCTTCATCTTCTCACAGAAGCTGGACGACTATCCGAACAATCTCAAACGATATGATGCGTTTGTGAATTCAACGAATAAGATTCTGGCGGATTGCTCTTTGGGAGAGCTTTATGTCGCAAATCCGTATGAAAGTTTTGTTTTAATGTGCATGCTGTCTGACGACCCGCTTGGTACATATGCGGATGTTCTGGAGTTGTCGTATCAACAGTAGGACTCGCAAAACTTATTTCACGGCAATATCATCAACCGTGGTATCATACCGGTATAGGATGGTACTGAAATCAGTCCAAAATCGCTCTTGAAGCGATAAATATAGGAGGTAAATACTATGTCAAAAAGAAAAAATTCAGGAAAAACAATTAAGCTGGTAGCGACAATATTCCTTGTCCTCGGAATCATTCTGTCGGTTCTGTTTGCCCTTGTTGCGGTCATTATGGGAATCCTTATCGGAGGAGAATATGGACCGGTAATAGTGATTGGCGGAATCATCGAAGCCGTTATACTCTGCTTCGTTATCTGGGCATCAACAAGAACAACCTATGGCTTCGGTGAAGTAGTTGGATTCATGGCAGAGCTTACTTCATATGCAGAGCTTATGACAAAGCAGAACGGTGTTAAAACAGAAAAGGTTCCTTCCTTCCAGCAAGCACCCGCACCTTCTCCTGTGCCCACTCCCGCTCCTGCACCTCAGGTTCGGCAGACGGCATCATCTGAGGTTGTTTGTCCCAAGTGCGGAAAGCCTCAGCCTGCTGGACTCAACTATTGCCGTTATTGTGGACAGTCGATGAAGGACTGATTTGTAAAAGGAGATACATATGAGCGTATTCGATAATTTCGGGAAGAAGGTTTCGGGACTTGGACAACAGACGGTTGCAAAGGCTAAAGAATGGTCTGATGTTTCAAGGCTGAATTCGCTTATTTCCGATGAGCAAAAGAAGATAGATGAATGCTACAAGACAATAGGAAAGTTGTATGTAGCAAAGCATTCTGCCGACTGTGAGAGCGAGTTTTCCGCCGCAGTTGCCGCTATCATGGAATCCAACGCCAAGATTGATGATTACAAGAAGCAGATACAGACAGCAAAAGGAATCAAGACCTGTCCGCAATGCGGCGCAGAGGTTGCTTCCGGTTCTGCTTTCTGCAGTTCATGCGGCTATCATATGCCGGTAGTGGAGGTGATTCCCGAGAATATGATCAAGTGCCAGAACTGCGGCACTTTGGTTTCAAAGGATATGAGATTCTGTACTAACTGCGGGTCTCCGATAACTGTGGCAGAAACGACTCCCGCACTTCCGGAGCCTGTCCCGGCTCCTGCCGAGCCCCAAGGACAAACCTGTTCCGTGTGCGGAGCAGTGGTGCCCGATGGTTACGCCTTCTGCACCAACTGTGGCACTCCTGTCGGCAGTCAGCCGGCACCGGCAGTTCAGCAGATTGTTTGCCCGTCTTGCGGAGCACAGATTGAAGAGGGAATCGCTTTTTGCACCAACTGTGGAAAGCCTTTGAAAGAAGAGCCAAAGCAGGAAGAGCCGGAGGTTGAGCCGGAAGCTCAACCTGAAGTTCAGCCCGAAACTCATCCTGAAGAAAAGCAGGAAGAATCTTCTTCCGGCAAGATTTGTCTCTACTGCGGAGCAGAAGTTCCGAGCGGATTTGCATTCTGCACCAGTTGCGGCAGACCGATGCGTGCGAATACTCCGGATTCGGAAGAATCCGCACCGACCGAGGAGAACAACTGATTTGATACTGATGAGAGAGGACAATCCCTTGCCCTCTCTCACGGAAGCCCAAAAAATGTGGAGGGAATTATATGAAAAGGCTTTTGTCAATCTTCTTAGTCATGACGTTCGTTTTGACATTGTTCACGTCATGCGAAGGTGCGGACAAAGCGTTAGCATCTACATACCTTAACCTTGGCGAAAAATACCTCACCGACCTGGACTATGAGGAAGCTATAGTCTACTTCAACAAGCTCATAGAAGTAGAACCAAATAACGAAAGAGCCTATCTCGGTATGGCAGAGGCATACATTGCGCTTGGTGATACTGACTCGGCGATAGCAATTCTTGAACAAGGAATAGTAATAGTTGATGACCCGACGGAACTGCGTGCCATGCTCGGAGAAGATGACGAAGCAGATAAGCCCGTTATATCTGCGGTAACAACATCAACAGAAGTAACCACTGCGACAACTACTACAGCCACAACTCAGGCGACAACAGTTACAACGACAGTAGCAACAACTACAACCGTCGCAACTACAGAGGCAACTACAACAACTGCCTTCTCAGTCAAGAGCCTGTCGGCTACAATGTATGCAACTGACACACTGAATGTCAGGAGCGGACCGAGCACCGAGTATGACCGGATAGGCAGATATTCCAAAGGTGATGAGGTTACAGTTACAGGAAAGGTATCAAACGGATGGTATCAAGTAGACTATAACGGCAAAGAAGGATATGTAAGCGGCAATTATCTGTCTCTTGAGAAGATAGTGGTTACAACGGTAACAACTACTGATACCAAAGTCGAAACTACAGTGACAGAGGAGCAAGATATATTCAAATATGTACCATCAGATGCCGGAGAGTATAACGGTCATTACTATTATGTATATGATATTTCGTCGGTTACTTCGTGGGACGACGCTGTCGCTTATTGTGAATCACTAAATGGATATCTTGCAACAATTACATCAGCGGAAGAAAACAGCTTTCTATATAACTATATGGTGCTTTGTGGATACAAGAGTGCTTATTTTGGATTGACTGATTCGGAAAAAGAAGGAACTTGGAAATGGGTGAACGGAGAAAGCGTTACCTATACCAACTGGCACAAAAATGAGCCGAACAGCGAAAGCTCCCGCGAGGATTACGCCATGTTCTATTATAAATACACGGACGGAACATGGAATGACGGAGATTTCAACGGCTCGACCCTGAACGGAGGAAAAGTGTTCATTTGCGAGTGGGGAAATTAAAAGAGATAGGAGAGCCTCAAAATGAAAAAACTAATATCAGTAATCTTGGTTATCGCTTTAACCTTAACCTTTTTCACTTCTTGCGGAGCAACGGACAAAGCTCTGGCATCTACATACCTTAACCTCGGCGAAAAATACCTCACAGACCTCGACTATGAGCAAGCTATTGTCTATTTCAATAAAGTGATTGAAGTAGAGCCGAAAAACGAACGAGCCTACCTCGGCATGGCGGAGGCTTATGTTGCCATGGGTGACATAGACAGTGCAATATCTATCCTCGAACAAGGCATAGAAGCCGTCGATGACCCGATTGAGCTTCAGGCAATGCTCGCAGAGCTTTTGGGTGAAGGTGAAACAGAAGAACAAGATGAAGTCGTAGCTGATGAGGTAGCAACAAATGAAGACATAACCCCGGAGGAAACAGTTGAGGATGAAGAAGCCGAAGAAGAACTGGTGTTTGTAACGATGGAGACATATTACTATGTTTCCAGTGGGGACCTTACTAGTATCGGTGAATTTGAGTACGATTCGAACTGGAATGATGTAGGTTATACGAGCTACAACACAGATGGAAGCGTTGATGGCTGGTACGAAAAAGAATATGATTTGAGCGGGAACAAAGTAAAGTATGTAGTTTATAATTCCGATGGAAGCATTGAAAGTGAATGTGATTACGAATATGATTTAAGCGGAAATTTGACAAAGGAAGTTCGCTACGATTCGGATGGAGACATTATTTATTGGCGTGAATCTGAATATGATTCAAATATGAATCAGATAAAAAGTGTAGACTATAATTCTGATGGAAGCATCAGCTATTGGATGGAGTATGAATATGGCTCGTCAGAAAATCTGATAAAAATTACTTACTATAAATCTGATGGAAGTATTAGTTGTTTAGTTGAGAACGAATATGATTCAGGTGGAAACCTGATAAGACGTGTCGATTATAATTCTGATGGAACTATTGTTTATTGGAGTGAATACGAATACGATTCTGTAGGAAATGATACGAAATCAACAATATATGATTTTGACGGAGAAGTCTTTTGGTGGCGCGAATATAAATATGAGTACGATTCAAGTGGTAATATAGTAAGAAAAACACGATATAGTTCCGATGAGGATGATTATGGGCTATACTGTATAGCTGGGATTATGATGATGGTTGAAACATGGTACAATGGAGATGATGACATCTGTTATGAGTATACTTACAACTCAAAAGGAGAGATTGTTTCTAGAACGATTACTTCATATGAGGAGGATCACATATACAGCATCGAATATCAGTCTCGAATCAACTGATGTAATATAAATTCGAAAGGAAGACAAATATGGCAAAGTATTGTGGAAATTGCGGGTTTAGGCTTGAGGACAATGACCGGGTTTGTGGGATGTGCGGAACGCCTTGTGGGGATTTGCCTCAAGTTAAACCTGTGGACAAGCCTGTAAAGAAGAAGTCCGGAAAGAAATTCGGCATTATTGCCGCTGTTGTATGCGTGATTCTTGCAGTGATATTGATTGTTTTTGGAATAGGTACGCTGACAGGCAATGGGATTTTAACAAGTAAAAAAGGTGGACATCTTAACAATGCCTATTTGCGTAGCGACGTCTACTTTAGCAGGAGCAAAATTACGACTGTTGAGTTTTTGGACTCGCTGTCTTCGGCACCCTCTGATGCTTGGGATTATTCGATTGATGGAGACAGAAGCGTCCTTGCTTGGCTTGATGGTACTCATCTTTACGTTGCAGGCAATGGCGGAGTCATCGCCGGTGAGAATGCAAAAGATCTGTTCAGAGACTATTATAATCTTGTTTCTGCAGAATTAAGCAGTCTGGATACTTCTGAAGTTACCAACTTGGGTGGAATGTTTTATGATTGTCTGTCGCTTGTCTATGTTGATTTAAGCTCATTGGATACATCAAATGTCACGGATATGTCTTTTATGTTTAATAAATGTAAATCATTGACGGAGATTGATTTGAGTAATTTCAAGACGTCAAATGTAACGGATATGAAGGCAATGTTTCAGTATTGCACATCATTAAGCTCGCTTGACTTGCAAAAATTCGATACATCGGAAGTTACGGATATGTCCTATATGTTTTACGGGTGCTATTCTCTTACGAAGCTTAATATAAGTAAGTTCAATACGTCGAGCGTTACTGATATGTGTTCAATGTTTTATGAATGCAATTCGCTTGCTGAGCTGAACATAAAAGGCTTTAACACGTCTAAAGTTGTGGATATGTCTTATATGTTCTATGGTTGCAACTCCCTCGCTGAGCTTAAAGTCAACAAATTTAAGACTTCAAATGTAATTACCATGTGTTCAATGTTTTATGATTGTTGGTCACTTACTTCTTTAAATGTGAAGAACTTTAATACTTCGAATGTTGAAGACATGTCTTATATGTTTTATGGGTGCTCTGCGCTAGATTCGCTCAATGTGAGTAAATTTAACACCTCTAATGTTACGTCTATGAATGCAATGTTCTATGACTGCTCCTCTTTAACTGCCATTGACGTAAGTAATTTTGACACTTCTAACGTTACCGACATGGGTACAATGTTCCATGGGTGTAGCTCGTTGAAAAAATTGGATTTAAGAAATTTTGATACGTCTAATGTTACAGTGATGTGGGCGATGTTTTACGATTGCAGTTCCCTGACTTATCTTGATGTCAGTAGCTTTGATACATCGAATGTATGGGATATGCGGAGCATGTTCCGAGGATGTAGCTCACTGACAAAATTGGACACGTCTAATTTTGACACAAGTGATGCGGTAACTTACGCAATGTTCGAAGATACATACTTAGATACAGACGATTGAGCAAAATGCTTCTATAAGAATTCATAGATTTGTACTTTAAGGAGAGTTCACAATGAAAAAACTGTTATCAATAATCCTGTCCATCGTACTCACACTGACCCTCTTCACCTCCTGCGGCTCTGTAGACATTGCCTTAGCTTCTACATACCTTAATCTCGGCGAAAAATACCTCGCTGACTCAAACTACGAAGAAGCCATTGACTACTTCAACAAGCTCATCGAGGTAGAGCCCACAAACGAGCGGGCTTATCTCGGCGAAGCGGAGGCATATGTTGCATTGGATGATACAGACGGTGCAATAGCAATTCTTGAGCAGGGCATAGAGGCAGTCGAAGACCCGACAGAGATTCAGGCAATGCTAGCGGAGTTATTGGGCGAAAGTGAAGTCGAGAACGAAGTTATAGCTGATGAGGTTGTGACAGAAGAAGACGCAACTCCGGAAGCTGACATTACGCAGGAGGAGACAATCGAAGACAACGAAACGAGAGAAGAGGATGAGTTAGTAATTACCGAAATATACTACTATGAATCCGATGGAAGTGTTGACTACTGGCAAGAGTACGAATACAACTCCGATGGTGTTCTTACAAAAGTTACAGTATATACTGCTGATCAGAGAGTAAGTAATTATAACGTGTACGAGCATGATTCTGATGGAAAACTGGCAAGTTGGGAAAGCTTCGGCTCCGAAAATGAACTGACTTCAAGTGGTGAGTATGAATATGATTCTAACGGCAACATGGTAAAGATGATAAGCTATGATTTATCGGGAAATGTTACTTTGGAATGTGACAGTGAATACGACGAAGAAGGCAATAGGGTGAAGGTGACGATGATAGAAAACTCATGGCGATATGTTATTGATTACAATAGTAGAGGTGATTTGGTGAGCGGTACCGCATACAGTGGTGAAACTGTCACAAGTGAGATGCACTACGAAAATGAGTATGATGAGGATGGGAAGCTGATAAGAACCGAAGGATATGATGCCGATGGAAACATTTCCGAATACTATGAGTGTGAATACGGATATGACTCAAGCGGAAGAATCATCTCTGAAACGATTACATCATACCAAAACGACACGTTATACAGCATCGAATATCAGTCCCGAACCAACTGATGAAATATAAATTTTGAAAGGAAGATAATTATGGCGAAATTTTGTGGAAATTGTGGATTTAGGCTTGAGGACAATGACCGTGTTTGCGGGAATTGCGGAACTCCCTGTGGTGATTTGCCAAAATCCCAAGCGGCAAACAAACCGAAGAAAGGCATATTTGCGGCGATTATATGCGTAGTGGTTGCGGTAGTTCTTCTCATAACCGGTATATGTACATTGTCGGCGAATGCAGGTTACAAAGGACTCCTGAAAAAGACCATGAAGGCGTACATTAATTATGACATCGACAAGATAGTCAGCAACGCAAGCTCGTCTTATGACTATTCCTATTCGTCTTATGCCGATTACTACTTCACGACGAAAATTGACGACAGCCTTGAGACTTTCGATGATTATGTCGGCTATAACTATAAGCTTACATATGAGGTTGAGGATATCTATGTCGCCTCTGACAGGTATCTGAGCGAGGTTAAGTCAACTCTTGAGGTAAAGTATGGCACTTTTGATGCCGATGTCATCAAGAAGGTTGCGATAGCCGAAGTTACTGTGACCGCAACTTCCAAAACAACTAACAAGAAGTGCATGCAAACCATGCAGATAACCTTCACGAAGGAAAAAGGCTCGTGGAAGGTGCTCTATATAGACATGGTATAGTCAAAAGCCGGTGCAAGCCGGCTTTTGGGACTTATTGAAATGTGGATTTTTAAAGCTGAAAAGACGTTTACGGAGGACATTATATGAAAAGAATTTTAGCGATAATCGTAGCAATCACACTAACCCTGACCCTCTTCGCCTCTTGCGGCAAGACGGAGCAAGCCCTGACCTCAACCGAACTCTTAGATCTCGGCGAAAAGTATCTCCTCGACCTCGACTATGAGCAGGCTATTGTCTATTTCAACCAAGTCATAGAAGTAGAACCCCGCAACTCCCGGGCATACATTGGAGTCGCAGAAGCCTATGTCGGTTTAGGAGATACAGAAAGTGCAATCAGCATTCTCAAGACAGCGCTTGATGTCTTCTCGGACGACGAAGCTGTGTTGATTGAACTTCTCGAAATGCTTATCGAAATCGACCCGACTACAGCTGAGTGGTATCTCGACTTGGCACAGATTTACATAAATCAAGGGAATACGGATAAGGCGATTGAGGTTTTGGAGCAGGGGTTGAATAATGCTAACGACACGGCTGAAATAGAGGCACTTCTTGCTGAACTGACGCCAGAAGAAGAGCCGGAAGTAATTGAAGAAGAAACTGTAGAAGTAGAGCCCACATATGAAAGTAATTACGGTGTGCTTGATAACGACATGATTCGCAACCCTACTTATTTTGACAAGAGTACTATAACTGAGATTGACTTCTTGGATTCTCTTGATAGTGCGCCATCTGATGCCTGGGATTTCTCACTTGATAGTGATGAAAGCGTGCTTGGATGGCTTGAGGACACTCACCTATATGTTGCAGGAGATGGGGGAGTTATTTCGGATGAAAATGCATCTGGTTTGTTTGCTGAGTATAGTTCACTTGTTGCAATTAATCTAACGTCTCTAGATACGTCAAACGTTACAAATATGGGATTTATGTTTAATCAGTGTACTAGTCTTGAAAGTCTTGACGTTTCTAATTTTGATACCTCAAACGTTGAAAATATGTTTGCGATGTTTCAGTACTGTAGCTTGATTACTTCTCTCGACCTGAGTGGATTTGATACATCAAATGTGCAAACGATGGAACAAATGTTTAATGAATGCGAATCTCTTTTAAGCCTCGACTTAAGTGGCTTTGATACTTCGAAAGTAAATAATATGAAGAGTATGTTTGAGTATTGTCGCAATCTTATTTCACTAGATATAAGCAGTTTTAATACTGAAAATGTTACTGATATGGGATCCATGTTTCACTACTGTTATGACCTTGAGACTCTTGATGTAAGTAACTTTAACACATCAAATGTTACTAATATGCTTTCAATGTTTAATTGTTGCTGTTCCTTGTCATCACTAGATGTAAGTAATTTTGATACTTCAAAAGTGACAAATATGGCTCGAATGTTTATGCAGTGCTTTTCACTCACTTCTCTTGATTTGGGAGAGTTGGATACAGCGAATGTTGTCAATATGGCATATATGTTTGACACCTGTGGTTCGTTGACATCAATTGATGTAAGTGGTTTTGATACTTCTAATGTTGTTGATATGTCCAGAATGTTTTATAATTGTTACAACTTGATTTCTCTCGATTTAAGTTCTTTCAGAACTGGTAATGTGACAGACATGTCATCAATGTTTGAATTATGTAAAGCGCTTGTTTCACTGAATTTAAGTGGTTTTGACACATCAAACGTGGAAAGTATGAACAAAATGTTTAGTACATGTCAATCTCTATCTTCCTTAAGTATAGATTTTGACACATCAAATGTCACAGATATGAGAAGCATGTTTGGTAGCTGTAGTTCTCTTGCTTCTCTTGATTTAAGTGGTTTTAATACTTCAAAAGTTGTAGATATGCGTGAAATGTTTTATTTTTGTTCTAGTATCACTTCGTTAAACGTAAGTAGCTTTGACACCTCTAGAGTAACAGATATGAGAAGTATGTTTTTAGGGTGCTCATCTCTTACAAGCCTTGACATCTCTAACTTTGACACAACTAATGCCGACACAACAGATATGTTCAAAGGCACTATCTACGAATAAAAGGAGGACCTCAAAATGCCTAACAATCAAACCATAGAAATCCCCGTAATATCCAATCCTCGTTACCGCATCACGGAGAAGCTGGGTGCCGGTGGGGGCGGAGCGGTGTTTAAAGCTTGGGACTTTAACTTGCAGAAGTGGGTGGTCATCAAGACTTTGTTTAACGCCGAGGGTAGTTCTCAGGAGAGGGATGCGCTTAAGAATGTCAAGAGCGAGTATCTCCCGCAGGTTTATGACTTTCTGAATGAGAACGGGCAGTTTTATACCGTCATGGAGTTTATCGAGGGACAGAGCCTTGATAAGCTTCTTCGGAACGGATTCACATTCACTCAGGCGCAGGTTGTCAAGTGGTATGCGCAGCTTGCTTCGGCAGTGGAAGTGCTTCATAAGAATAATATCTGTCACCGTGATATAAAGCCGGCAAATATAATGCTTCTGCCGAACGGCGATGTCTGCCTGATAGACTTCAATGCGGCTCTGGTTTCGGGAAATGATGTCCAGTTAATCAGCCGCTCTTTGGGCTATTGCTCGCCGGAGCAGTATGCAATCTACGAAAAATACAAGTCGCTTTTGTCGTCGCCGATTCGCTATGAGCGGTCGGACAGGCATATAAGAAGCACTGACCCCGATGCCACTGAAAGGCTTGACGACGAAACTACCGAGCGCGTCAGTGGCTATACGACCGAGCTTGTTGACAGCACAGCTCCGTATAATCAGAAATACCATCCGATTGATGATACCAGAATTGACTGGAAGCTTTCGGATATTTATAGCCTCGGCGCAACCATGTATCATCTTCTCAGTGGTGTTCATCCGCCAGTGGTTCCTTCGGCAATAGAGCCCTTGTCGAAGGTCGGGCATTACAGCGAAGGCATTGTTTACATAATCGAGCAGTCGCTCAAGGATAATCCGCTTGAGAGAATTTCAAGTGCGGCGGCTTTGAAGACGGCTATCGCAAATATCCATAAGCACGATGTCCGTTGGAGAGTTGCACGGTCTAAGAGAATAGCGGCGGCAATAATTCTGCCGGTGATCTTTGCGATTTTTATCTCGACCACTATTGTCGGATTTAACGTCATGGCGCAGGAAAAAGAGGAGAAGTACTACACACTTGTTCGCGAGATTGAAACCGCCGAAGACCCGTATGAGCCTTACGATGAGGCACTGTCGCTTTATTGGGACAGGCTTGACCCTTATCTTGCAATGGCGGAACGGCTTTGGGCGGATGACGACATCACTACATGCCGTGAATATATCGAGGACAACCTCGGAAACATAGCCGAGTTCCAGTCGGTAGAAGAATATCAGCACGGCTTCGGCGACATCTACTATATTCTCGCCAACTGCTATTATTATCAGACGGGAGATCCCGATTACGCCACGGCAAGGGATTACTTCGGGATAGCGACCCAGTTTGTCACAGACAACGCAACCTACTATCGTGATTATGCCGTCTGCCTTGCAAGAACGGGATATGTAGACAAGGCAAAGGAAGTGCTCGAGACAGCAGAAGAGCTTGGACTTGATGAGGCTTCACTCAGCTTTACTTCCGCAGAAATTGCATTTGCGGAGCAGGACTACGACCTCGCCGTTGAGCTCTTCAAAGAGGTAATCAGCGAATCGAGCGACCAGTATCTTCTCTACAGAGCTTACAGAACCACCGATGAAATCTATAAGCTGGAGGGAAAAGCAGGATTATCTGTGGAGCTTTTGACCGAATCTTTGAAGAGAATTCCGCTCAGTTGCGTAAACGAGATGAAGGAACGTTTGGCGGATGCTTATGTAAGCGTTAAAGCGTATGAAGGAGCGATCTCCGTCTTCGAAGACCTGAACGAAAGCGTATCTTCGCAGTTCCACATCATGCAGAACCTCGCTATTCTTTATCAGACGGTCGGAGATTTCGACAAAGCGATGGACATGCTCGAAGAAATGAGTGAGCTGTTCCCGACGGATTATCGAGTTCCGATGCGTATGGCGTTTGTCGAGGCGGACATGCAGTCTGAGCTTGAAAACGAAGAGCGGGATTATACCAAGACAAAAGAATATTACGAACAGGCAGAGGCTCTTTACCAAGAGAATCTGACAACAGAAACCATAGACGCAGATATGCAACAGCTCGAGTCGTTGATAGCCCAGCTTGAAGCAAACGGCTGGTTTGACTAAGGAGGTAGCAACATGAGTTTTACACCGGGACAACTCCTCTTTTACGGAGGACTTTTGGGAATCGCAGTTACTGCAATCATCACAATCATTGTTATAATCGTCCTTGCGGGAAGCCGCAAACGCCTCAGAAAGAAGCTTAACGAAGAATACGGCGTCTCGCCGAAGTGACTAATCCGGAAGTGTAACCGAAAGGAAGGGAAAATATGAAAAAGCTCCTATCAGTCATCCTAGTAATAACCCTCGCTCTGACCCTCTTTGCCTCTTGCGGCGAGACAGAAAAAGCCCTGACCTCAACCGAACTCTTAGACCTCGGCGAGAAGTATCTCCTCGACTTAGACTATGAGCAGGCAATTGTCTACTTCAACCAAGTCATAGAAGTAGAACCCCGCAATGCTCGTGCCTATATGGGAGCGGCGGAAGCGTATGTCGGTCTTGGAGGCACTGAAAGTGCAATCAGCATTCTCAAGACTGCTCTTGAAGTTTTCGCAGACGATGAAGAAGTGACTATCGAGCTTCTTGAAATGCTCATCGAAATCGACCCGACAACCGCTGAATGGTATCTTGCCTTGGCACAGATTTACATAGATAAGGGAGATACCGATAAGGCAGTTGAAATTCTGGAACAGGGGTTGGCTAATGCAAGTGACACCGAAGAGATAGAAGTGCTTCTTGCGGAATTGCTACCCGAAGAAGAGCCGGAAGTAATTGAAGAAGAAACTGTACAAGTAGAGCCCGCATATGAAAGTAATTACGGTGTCCTCAATAATAAAATGATTCGCAATGCTACTCATTTTGATAAGAAAGATATAACCGAAATTGATTTTCTTGATTCGCTTGAAGCCGCACCTGCTGATGCTTGGGACTTTTCTCTTGACGGTGATGGGAGTGTATTAGGGTGGATTGAAGATACGCATCTATATATTGCCGGGGATGGAGGAGTTATTGCGGATGAGGATGCGAGTTATTTGTTTGGAGAAGTATCATCCAGAAATAAAGCATATACTGCAGTACAAGCTATTAACTTTAATGACTGCTTTTACACTTCCAATGTAACAGACATGAATCACATGTTTTCGGAGTGCGAATCGCTTATAACTTTAGACCTTAGCAGTTTTGACACGTCTAATGTTACTGATATGCAGCTTATTTTTGCGTCATGTTCCGCTTTAATCTCACTCGATTTAAGTAGCTTTGACACGTCAAATGTTACTAATATGCGGCATATGTTTGCTGGGTGTTCTTCTTTAGTTACACTTGATTTAAGTAGCTTTGACACATCAAATGTCACTAATATGGGTTACATGTTTGCTGAGTGTAAGGCTATCACTACTGTTGATTTGAGCAGTTTTGATACCTCGAGCGTAACTAATATGGAAGTAATGTTTCAGAATTGCTATGCGCTTATTAGTCTTGATTTGAGTAACTTTGACACATCAAATGTTACAGATATGAGCGGTATGTTTAATAATTGTCAGTCGTTGATTTCAATAGACATTAGCTCTTTTGATTCATCGGATGTTACTGATATGAAAGCAATGTTTAGTGGTTGTAATTCTCTTACTTCACTTGATGTTAGTAAGTTTGAAACCTTTAATGTTACGGATATGAGCTTTATGTTTAATGGATGTCATTTGGTGACTTCGCTTAACGTAAACACATTTGACACATCGAATGTTACTGATATGCAGGATATGTTTAATGGCTGTAGTTCTCTTATTTCGTTGGATGTAAGTAATTTTGACACTTCTAACGTTACTAATATGAGGTCTATGTTCGGATACTGCAGTTCACTTAATTATATTGATTTGAGTAGTTTTAATACTTCACAGGTTACGGATATGAGAACTATGTTTGCTGGATGTTCATCACTTAGCTCGCTTGATATTTCAAATTTCGATATAAATAATGCTGACACAACAGACATGTTCAAAGGCACCATCTTCGAATAAAAAGGAGCAACCATTATGAAAAAGTTATTATCCCTAATCTTAGTAATCGTTCTTACTATGGCATTGTTTACGTCTTGTGCAAGGGTGGACAAGGCGCGGGTGTCTATGTATCTTGACTTTGGCGAGAAGTATCTTTCGGATATGGAGTATGAGAAGGCTATTGTCAATTTTGAAAAGGTTATTGAGGTTGATCCGAAGAACAGTCGGGCTTATATCGGAATTGCTGAGGCTTATGAAGGTTTGGGAGATACCGATTCTGCGATTGAAATGCTCGAAAATGCCCTTGATGTCTTCTGGGATGATGAATATTCACAGGTTGATATTCTTGAAAAGCTGATTGAAGTCGACCCAACGGAAGCGAAATGGTACCTTGAGCTTGCTCAGATATACATAAATTGGGGAGAAGAGGACAGAGCAATAGAAATACTTAAGCAGGGCGTGGAGAATGCTTCCGATAAAACAGAGCTCAGAAAGCTTCTGGCGAGCTTTACCGGCGTGGATATAAGTGGCGTCACAGCGCAGGTCAGCGGGAATGTCCTTGACAATAATATGATTCGGAACTTCGTTTATTCCACCAAGAGCGATATAACCGAAATTGACTTTCTGGATTCAACCGCAGACGCTCCTGAGGATGCTTGGGACTTTTCGCTTAGTGGCGACGGCAGTGTTCTGGGATGGCTCGACGGAACACATCTCTATGTAGCGGGTGACGGCGGCATAAAAGCGGATGAAGACGCTAGAGGAATGTTCAGGTATTCCTGGATTGATGAGAACGGCGAACAGCATGGTTGCTCCTCACTTATCCAGATTAATTTCAATAACTGCTTCGATACTTCCGCAGTTACAGACATGGCTTATATGTTTGACCATTGCAGTTCCTTGACATCACTTGATTTAAGCTGTTTCAACACCTCGAAGGTTGAGAATATGGCGGCAATGTTCGACTCGTGCAGTTCCCTTACTTATCTCGATATCAGCAGTTTCGACACCTCAAACGTCACAAGCATGGATTCGATGTTCGGCGCTTGCAGTTCTCTGACATCACTTGATTTGAGCCATTTCAATACTGCAAAGGTTATTGATATGGACTACATGTTTGAGTTTTGCAGTTTGCTCACATCTCTTGACCTGACGAGCTTCGATACGTCAAAAGTGCTCTATATGAGGGACATGTTCTTCTATTGCGAGTCTCTTGAATCTCTCGATTTGAGTAGCTTCAATACTTCTCGGGTCACAACGATGAGCAACATGTTCTATTGCTGTGAATCGCTTAAATCTCTCGACCTGAGCAACTTCAATACACGCAATGTAACGAGTATGTATTGCATGTTTTATGGATGCGCATCTCTTGAAACCGTTGATGTGAGCAGTTTTAACACATCGGAAGTTACAACAATGTATCGCATGTTCTGCAGATGCAGTTCCCTCATGGAGCTTGACCTGAGTAATTTCAACACCAGCAGGGCAGACACCTCCGGTATGCTTGACGGTACTGCCTGGGGATAAGGAGAAAACCACAATGAAAAAGTTAGCATCTCTCATCTTAGCAATATTGCTGACCCTTACCCTTTTCACTTCATGTGCCGAGCCCGCTGAGGCTCTTACGTCCGTATATCTCAATCTGGGTGAGAAATACCTCACCGACCTTAATTATGAAGAAGCTATTGTCTACTTCAACAAAGTAATCGAAGTCGAGCCAAAAAATGCCAGAGCCTATCTTGGTTCAGCGGAGGCTTACGTTGCTATGGGCGACGTAGACAGTGCAATAGCAGTTCTCGAGCAGGGCATAGAAGTCGTCAATGATCCGACCGAGCTTCAGGCAATGCTCAGTGAGCTTCTGGAAGAAAGTGAAGCCGAGACGCAGGATGAAGTGCCGGAAGATGAAGCTGTGCAAGAAGAATTGGAAGAGGAACAAGAGGAAGAATCCTCTGAAATCACAGCCGAAGACATCGGCGCGGCAATAAATGAGGCGAGTTTGTTTGCGTGGAACTGGTTCTGGGACAATCAGCATACAGACAAGACCGACACAATCTGGGCACCATATGACGGCGACTACTATACATATGAACGAGTTTCAGAAGAAGGGATAACAACACTTGATGATGTCAGGATTTTGACACAGCAGTATTTCACAGCGGACGCCGCAGAAGAACTGATTAATGTGAAAGAGTGGATAGAGCGAGATGGTGTCCTGTATGTCTCTGCTACAGAAGGACTTGGCGGCATTGGTCCTCCAGACTATTATGAGATTACTGTGAAGAAACTCAATGATACATCGTACAAGGTTTATTTAGATGAGTGTTATGAGGAAATAGGGATTTTTAGTAGCACTTTCACTTATAGTTATGTAAATGGTTACTGGGTATTCGATACTGCTTTATCCTGTGAGAGTGAAGTGCCGGTTACTCTGATAACTGTGATGGAAGACACAGATGCAGAACCATTATACGATGATGACGAATTGACCGTATCAGGAATCCTGACAGATCGCTATTATGAGCTCAACTCTGACAATTATGGAACTGTGTATATACTCGTTTTGGATGAACCGATTACAAGAAGCCTCTATAGTGATGTTGCAGGCTATGATGGAGAGGTTATGGAAATAGATGAGATACAGCTTATACTTCCGTACACAGAGAGCTACATAAGGAGCAATTTGCTTGGTGAACACCTTGAACTAGCAGGTACTGTTATGTATGGTCATACAGGGCATCATCTGACAACTATTCTTTTGGATGTTGAGTAAACAGGAGGAATCATCATGAAAAAACTACTATCCATAATCCTTGCAATCCTACTAACCGTAACCCTCTTCACCTCGTGTGCCGAAACCTCCGAGGCTTTGGTTTCAATGTATCTGAACATGGGAGAGAAATACCTTCTCGACTTGAATTATGAAGAGGCTATCGTTTACTTCAACAAGGTTATCGAGGTCGAGCCTCGCAATTCCCGTGCCTATATGGGAGCGGCGGAAGCGTATGTTGGTCTCGGTGACACTGAGTCCGCCATAGAGCTTTTAAAAACGGCTCTTGACGTTTTCTCGGATGATGAAGACGTCACAATAGAGCTTTTGGAAATGCTCATCGAGATTGACCCGACGACTTCCGAGTGGTACATAACCCTTGCGGATATTTACGAGGGCAGGGGAGACACAGATTCTGCCGTCGCGGTTCTGAGCGATGCTGTGGATTCTGTCACCGACGGCGATAGCAAAATTACGATTTTACAAAGGCTCATTGGCTTGGATGCTGCTAATGTTGACTGGTATCTCGAGCTCGCACAGGTTTATGTGGACAGCAGCAACAGAACTTCTGCAATTTCGATTCTCAGGCAGGGTATGGACAGAGTCGGCGACGATAAAACCGAGCTCTATGACAAGCTCATAGAAATCGACTCAGGCACAACACAGTGGTACTTCGAACTCGCCGGAGTTTACGAGGACAAAAACAACATCTCCTCGGCGGTTGACACCCTCGAGCTCGGCTTGAACAACTTCGAAGACGATGCTACCAAAATCGACTTCTCCGAAGAGCTCATCGAAATCGACGAAACCAACGCCGAATGGTACTTGACCATCGCCTACATTTACATCGACCAGACCAATACAAACGACGCCATCGCCATTTTAAAAGAAGGCTTGGAAAAGGCTTCGGACACGACCGAGATTGAGGAACTGCTGAATCAGCTTGCACCGGATACGTCGGGACTTGTGACTACAAGCCGTCGTATATATGATAAAGATAGTAATTTATATAGCTCTTACGAGTACAACTACGATAGCGGCGGTGAATCCTTAACATATACCGGCAATAGCATAACTTCTGACGGTACACCGTTCACTTACACGAGTATATATGAGTATGATTCTCAAGGGAATATAGTAGAAAGAACCTATAAAAGCACAACGACTGACGGCACTACATTTACAAGCACGACCACATTCACTTATGAGTATGATTCCAATGGGAACAAAGTCAGTAGCACACAAATAGACTCATATACTGATAGTGGATCAACGAGTACGACCACATGCAAGTATGAATATGAATATGATTCCGATGGTAATTTGACGGTACAAACTCAGAAGAACTCAGATGGACATTGGCTCTATAAGACTGAGTATGAATATGATTCTCATGGAAATATTTCTAAGGAGACTCACACCAACACGTTTTCCTATGACGATTATTCAGATACAAACTCCTATTGGATTCGCTATGATTACGAATATGATAATGATGGGAACATTGTAAAGTCAGTTGAGAGCTATTCTGACCCTTATGATGTAATGCTCATAGACAGTGAGGGTAATTACTACACATTTAAATCTCAAACAACCGAAAACGAATACGATGAAGAAACAAGGATAGTCAAGACCACCAAGACATTTAGATATACTAATGGAACGGTTACGATAGCATCTTATGAGTTTCAATA
Source organism: Oscillospiraceae bacterium (assembly GCA_021201135.1). Classification (GTDB taxonomy): domain Bacteria; phylum Bacillota; class Clostridia; order Oscillospirales; family Ruminococcaceae; genus Faeciplasma. Next base: position 115,714 of record JAJQGT010000008.1, on the reverse strand, counting down.
TGATACATCTGGCAACCTTGTTTCCCGTACAGCCACTGTTGATGGCGTGACCACTAAATACATCATCGAGCGCGAATATCAGTACGGCTCTGACGGCAAGGTGCAGAAGTGCGTTGTGACAACTTACTACGCCGACACCGGTAATATTTACAGCACAGAGACTATGGAACGTATAAATTAACAGGAGGAAATTAAGATGAAAGAAATTATTTTGGCGGTTGGGTGCTTTTTGGGCGCGGCGGTTTTGTTGGCTGTGGCGGTGATTATACTTGTTGCAACTTTTAAGAAGCCGAGTGAAAAGCCTGTTCAGAAGGCAGGTAAGAAGGAGAAAGCAAAGGCGGTGCAGGCTCCTGTTGCCTCTCGGTCGGGAGACGAGACCGAAGTTGTGCGGCAGCCGGTTGCGGGAGTGGAGTATGAGCTTCGGCTCATCAGCCTTAATAATCTCAGCAAGATTTGGACGGTAACCGTTTCGAACGAAATTCTTGCGGGCAGGGCGGAGTATGCCACCATCCATTTTGACGACAAGAGCGTTTCGAGAGAACAGTTCAGAGTAATCAGCACAGCTTCCGGACCGGCAGTTGTACATTGTGGAAGCACAAATGTGACTACTGTCAACGACCAACATGCGGACAAGCCGGTGCTCATCAAGAGCGGAGATGTCATCAAGTTCGGCAGGGAAGCCATTAAGGTTGAATATGTCGGTCTGCCCAATCAGGAATACATAGGCAAGCCTTCGGCAGACGCAAAGTGGCAACAGCCGACCCTTACCGAGACACAGCATTTGAGAAGAAACTGAAGAAAGGCGTGTGCGATGAAAAAGCTACTATCTTTGATCCTTGCGGTCTTGTTGACTGTAACCATGTTTACCTCATGCGCTGACACCGCCGAGGCACTTACTTCCGTATATCTGAACTTAGGTGAAAAATATCTCACCGACCTTGACTATGAGGAGGCTATCGTCTACTTCAACAAAGTTATCGAGGTCGAGCCGAAAAATGCACGGGCTTATCTCGGCTCGGCGGAGGCTTATGTTGCCATGGGCGACATTGACTCAGCAATAGCAATTCTCGAACAAGGCATCGAAGCCGTCGATGACTCGACAGAGCTTGAAGCAATGCTGGCGGAGCTGTTGGGAGAGAGCGAAGCTGAGATGGAGGAGGAAGTGCCGGAGGACGAGCTTGAGCAGGAAGAGGAAATCCCTGAAATCACCGCCGAAGAAATCGGCGCGGCAATAAATGAAGCAAGCGTGTTTGCTTGGGGCTGGTTCTGGTACAATCAGCATACAGATGAAAATGATACGATTATGGGACCAGATCCATACTGGAATTCTTCTGATAATGACTATCCATATGAGCGTGTTTCTGAGGAGGGTATAACAACTCTTGATGACGTACTGGCACTAACAAAGAAGTATTTCACAGCAGATATTGCAGAGAGTCTAGTTGAGCGTAAAGAATGGATAGAGCAGGATGGTACTTTGTATGAATCTGCCACAGACGGACTTGGTGGTTTTGATGAACTGTATTATTATGAGATTTATGTGGAAAAAGTCAGTGATACTCTGTACGATATAACACTATTCGAGCACGGTTCTGACTATTCTGAAGATTTTGTATCTCATAGACAGTTTACATATAGTTATGTCAATGGGTATTGGGTGTTCGATACTACCCTGTACTGGTTCGAAGAAGTGCCGATATATGTGCTGACTGAACCGCTTGACGAGGAGACAGAAGAAACGAAATCCGAGAGTGATAGTAGCAACATCCCATTTGCTGTTCAGGCTTATACGCAAGAATGTGTGAATTGGTCTTATTGGACTTCAATCGGCGATTACACTGTTGGTGCTCTCGGTGATACCCTTGAAATTAGTTGGGATTACGATCAATATGTATTTGACGGACTATATACTTCTGCTAATACTGATAATTGGACTGTCAATCCGTTGTTTGCTATCAACATTCGTGATAATGGTTATCTCCAACTTCCTGAAAATGCAGAAGTCGGAGATACAGGGGATACGGGCAGATATGTATTTACTTATTCCGATATCGTTATTACTGCAACAGGATATGATGACGTAGTAATTCCGGGGGATACGATAGATACAAGATTTACAATCAGGCAAGAGGCAGGATACACATGGGGAACATCAGTGGATATAGATCTCTTATCGCCTATCCTTGAACAGACAGGAATCACTCTTTACCAATTTGCAAACGAGTATCTTCCGAATATGATGAACATTTCATTTGAAATAACGTTTGTTGATTGGGAACCATGATATATTATAAAAGTTTTGGAGCATGAAAACAGCACCTCAAGGAAAAATCCTTCGAGGTGCTTTTCTTATTGAATTCAGATTGTTATTTAGCTGTCTCGAAACCAATCGACAAAGATTACGATTATTGAAATCGCGAAAAGAGCGAGGCAAATGTAGTAACTGATGCTGATGTAGCCGTAAGAGGAGTCTACAAAACTCTTTCCCACGCTGTCTATTGCCGCAAGTATCACACTGCCGGGAACAATAATCCCTAGGAATGCAGAAATAGCCGAGAATACTCTGCTCTTGCAAAGTGCCGAGAAAAGAAGTGCTGTGCCGAATATCCATGTCCAGACATGAAGAGCAACAGGACGATAGTTGAGGGCATCCAAGCCGTCCTCCGAAAGGCTTTCAAGAGTATCCGACGCCGTCCACATGTAGTCTTCGGGAAATAGTCCACCCCATATGCTAAACATAGGAACTGCTATTGCGAAGACGAGCAGAAAAATTGAAAGGAACACGACTACATAAAGACCGCTTTTTTCACTTTCATAGGTTTCCGGTTCGGCAACGCTTTCTTTTACGATATCCTCATGAACAGGTTTGTTTTCTGCATACGAACCGCTTGGAATAACCTCTATCGATAAATCTTTCCCGCAAACGCCGCAGTATCTTGAGTTATCCGGAAGCTTTGCTCCGCAATATTGACAATACATAATATTTCACCACCGCTTTTATTATCATTATAATCAGTATAATCGTTTTTGTCAATATCTAAATTATTCTATGGCTATTGTGATACTACAAAATAATTAATATCGAAGCCCAGTATTCACTTGCTTTCTCTTCGCCACAGAGTCTCGCCGGACCCGCGTATTGGACCTATCAGGGCAAAACCCTGAGGGAGATACGAACCGAGAGGGAAGAGCAGGGGAGTTATAAGTAGGATTGCTTTTTGTAATATCACCGTTGCCTCAAAGCAACCCCGATCAACCGGTCTGTCTGATCCGCCATAAACAGCGGAATATTCAGCACATCGCCGTCGAGCTTCAAATTATCCAGAGAAAACCGGATGCGAAGTTTTACCTTGTCGGGGAACAGTTCCTTGAATTTCCTGAGGCTTTTGCTGGTGGTGTTGGCTTCGGATTTGACCTCAACAGGGAAAATATCATTTTCCCGCTGAATCAGGAAATCGATCTCGTAGGGAGGATTGGTCTGCGACCAGTACCGGGGAGTGACCTCAAACTGCGTCACCAGAGTCTGAAGCACAAAATTCTCCGTCAATGCACCCTTGAACTCGGTAAACAAGCGGTTGCCTTCGCCAAAAGCGGTCGGTGCAAGCTGTGCCAGGCGGCGAAGCAGACCCACATCCACAAGATATATCTTGAAAGCAGATAGATCATCATAGGCAGCTATGGGGAGACCGGGAGCTGTGCTGCGATAAACCTTGTGTACCAGGCGAGCATCCACGAGCCATTGCAGAGCATCTTCATATTCACGAGCCCTTGCCCCTTCTTTGACAACCTTGTAAAGGAATTTCTTGTTTTCCCTCGCCAACTGAGAGGGTACTGACTTCCATATCATCGAAATCTTCGGGAACTCGCTAACGTTGGGATGCTTGGCAAAGTCCCGTTCATAAGCACCGATGATCCCGGACAGAGCCTCCTGCATGGCAGAAACATCCCGCGCCTCCGTCCACATCTTCACCGATTCGGGCATACCGCCGGTCACATAGTACATCTTGAGCTTTTCATATAGAGGGTTAAAGAAGGCATCGGGAATCGGCTCAATGGTGTCAACCGTTTCCAGATACTTTGCCAGATTTTCATCGCCGTTTGCCAGCAGGAACTCTGTAAATGTCATCGGGTCAATCTGCATGAAGTTGACCTTGCCAACAGGAAATGAAGACGGCTTTGCCAAGGCAATCCCCAAAAGAGAGCCTGCACAAGCGATGTGATACTCTGGCACATTCTCGCAGAAGTATTTCATGGAGTTGATGACCTTGGGACAATCCTGCACCTCATCGAAAATGATGAGCGTCTTTTCCGGCTCGATTTTCTGCCCACTGGCAAGCATCAGGTTCTGTAAAATGCGATCAACATCCTTGGTTGTCTCGAAGAACTGCTTATATTCCTCGTTTTCATCGAAGTTAAAATACGCAACATTTTCGTAATATCGCCTGCCGAATTCCTTCAGAACCCAGGTCTTGCCAACCTGTCGGACACCTTTCAGAATCAAAGGCTTGCGATAAGGTGAATTCTTCCACTCTGACAGATTCTTAAAAATAAGCCTCTCCATAAAAACACTTCCTCACATTATTATAGGCATTTTGGTGCTGAAAATCACATTTTTATTATATACCATGTGTGAGAAAAATGCAATCCCTTATCACATAATTATGCGGATTTTGTGTGAGGTTTATCACGCTTTTATGTATTTGAGCTGTTACTGCAGAAAAAATCCCGCCAGCCCTACTTATAGTAGACCGACGGGATTTATTTTCGCCATCCTCCCTCGCCACCACTCCCAAATCCTCAGACAAAATCAATGAAACGCCGCCGAGGGGAGTTCCGACTTAGCCTTATTATAACGTAATCGTCAATCCTCCGAACAATTCCTGTCGCTTTCATGGAATCAGTCCTTTCGATAGTTTTCTGATTGCCACAGGATGTGGCAATTAGTGCTATTATTTGCCGAAACGGCGGGAATATGCGTATTTAAATTCCAATGACATCGCATAAACCCTGCAAAACGGTTGAAAAGAGTAAAGTGTTTGTGATATAATTAACAACAGAGTTTTATGAAAGGATTAACCCCTCATGTCAATCAGCAAAAAGCTTGAAGTTATATACCACAACGGTCAGCCGGATGGGATTCGCTCCATCCGCAGGCATCTTTCCACTATGACGACCTATGTCATTCCCAGACCTCTTCTCAGTGAGGCGAAAAAGATTTCCGGTATCAATCGCCCGGGAATTTACTACCTTATCAGCGAGAATGACGATAACAAGATTGCCGAGATTTATATCGGGCAGACCCGGAACGGGGTCGCAAGGCTTGACGATCACAACCGCTCCAAGGATTTCTGGAACAAGGCGATAATGTTTCTGGCTGACAGCAAGACCTTCTCTCTTGACATGATAAGCGGTCTTGAAGCATACGCCATCGACAAGGCTCACGAAGCAAAGCGTTACAAAGTCGAGAATACCGTCAATCCGAGATATGAGATTGATGAGTACGATATGCCGCTGATTGAAGAAGCTTATGAGGAGATTCAGTTCATTATGGCGACTCAGGGCTACAAGATGGACAACTCAAAAGCTTCTCTGAACGAATCGAATATTTTACATACGACAAGGAATGGAATCGCCGCATTCGGAGTATATGACGGAGAAAAGTTTGAGGTTCTTGAAGGCTCGCAGATAGACATTGACCGCAAGTGCCACTCCGCTAGTATCGAAAGACAGAGGCAGACCGCCATTGAAAACGGCGACATTGCATATTCAGATGGAATCTATAAGACGACGGTATCAATATCGTTTACTTCCGTCAGCTCCGCCGCAACCTTTGTCCTTGGCGGTAGCATCAACGGCTGGGATGCGTGGAAGGATAAGGATGGTAAGACTTTGAATGAAGTGGTCAGAAGGTGAGTATTGATTCCAAATCCCCAGACAAACTCGCACACCCACCACCGATGTTTCCAACCCCGGTTGACAATCTCGCCTTGATATGCTACAATTTTAGCATACAGCAGGGGGACCGGATGGATTTGTGTGTTTATCTTGGAATCTCTTTCGGTTCGCCGGAAGAGATTTTTGTTTTGCGAAAATTCAGGAAGAATGACTATGAAATCAAGGAAAATCTTATCTTTAATTATTGCGGTTGTAATGGCGGTTCAGCTCATGCCGGTGCCTTTGTCCGCAAGCTACACCGGTGAGGACGCTCTGAGCGGCGTCAATCTCGAGGCATACCGGAAGCTGAAGGCGGCGATAGAAAAAATTATCGACGGCTCCGTGTCGTCGACCGTCATCACAATAGAGGTCAGTTGCAGTACGACCTCCTTGGGTGTGCCTGAGATTACCGACGACAGGACGATGGAGACTGCGGCAAACGCCTTTGTGGAAAAGCTCGATCTGAACCTGGTGCTTAGCTATCTCATCTGTGATTGCCCCTATGAGCTCTGTTGGCTTGACAAGACCTCTGCGATATATACGGAGCAGGAATATTCCGGCAGGGGAACTACTCTGATTGTCAGTGTTATGTTAGCCTTGCCGGTAGCGACCGATTATCAGTCGGGAGGCTCGTCCACCACCGTCGACTCGTCGAAGATTTCCACGGCGCAGACAGCCGCAAAATATGCACAGTCGGTCGTGAAGAAATATGCAAGCTACTCCGACGAGGAAAAGCTCACAGCGTTCAAGGACACAATCTGCTCTTTGGTCTCATATGACAGCGACCATTCGGACGCAGACTATGGCGACATCTGGCAGCTCGTCTATGTCTTCGATCAGGACACCTCGACTAATGTCGTCTGCGAGGGCTATTCAAAGGCGTTCAAGTATCTCTGCGACCTTGCGGGCATCGACTGCATCACGGTCAGCGGCACGGTGACGGGAGGCACCGGCGACGGGGTTCACATGTGGAATATCGTCCGCCTCGACGGCGTCAACTATCTTGTTGATGTCACCAACAGCGACGCCGGCACCGTCGGTCAGAACGGAGGGCTCTTCATGGTCTGTGCGAATGACGCCGATTCGAGCAGTTCCTCGGGCTATACTTTCGTTACCAAATCAAAAACCGTCACCTATACCTACGACAGCGTGACATTGTCGCTGTACCCGTCAAGTTATCTGACTCTCGGGACCTCCAACAAGACTACCGATGAGACAGTCGAGGAGGTGCACACTCATACTCTGAGTAAAACCAAGGCAAAAAGCGCCACATGCACAACAAAAGGCAACATCGACTATTGGTACTGCTCCGGCTGTGACACCTATTTCAGCGACGAGGACGCCACGACCGAAATCAAGCTCAGCGATACTGTTATAGAAGCGACCGGTCATAGCTATGAAGAGATTGTAACAGAACCGACCTGCACCGAAGGCGGATACACCGTTCATACCTGTTCAGTCTGCGGCGACAGCTACACCGACAGCGAGACGGGGGCTCTCGGTCACAATTTTGGCAGTGTGCCTGTCTTAGTCGGAACTGATAACTACAGAACCGCCACAGTTGTCACAGCATGCCTGAACTGCGGCGAAGAGACTTCAGTTCTTGCCTCTCAATATCTCGATGAACCCCTGAGACTGATTATCTAAGCGGTTTTAAGGATGACGTCGGAGTTCCTGCTATAGACGTTTTTACTGTAAGTGTCGGCATTCACTGTCTCTCTTGTTTATTTTCGACAAAATACAAGAGTTCGAAACCGACATTTGTACATAAAAGATTCATAATTTTTTCGTTCAAAAAGGTTGCATTTTTTTGTACAATCAGGTACAATATGAATAAACCCGAGTGGTGCCAAGTTGCTCCAAGGATTCGGGTAATAACGTGTTGTACAGTTTTTTGTACACTAAAATTCAAGAAAGGCATGGTGTATTAAATGGATGCATTCAGAATGGACGGAAAAGTAGCATTGGTTGCGGGCGCAAGCTCAGGAATGGGTGCCGGCACGGCTAAGATTCTCACTGAGGCAGGGGCAAAGGTCTTTATCCTTGCGAGACGGGAAAACAAACTGGCAAATGTTCAGAAGGAAATAACAAGCAATGGCGGCGTCTGCGAGTATATGGTTTGTGATACTTCCAGCGAAGAGAATTGCAAGAACGCTGTTGATGCGTGCGTAAAGGCTTTTGGTCGTGTGGACGCATTGGTTTACTGTGCAGGCATAGAAGGAAGTTCAACACTATATTCTCCGGTCGAAGAGCAATTTGAAGCTGACAACCTTCATAACGTTATGAGCGTTAATTTCGACGGAATCTACTATATGATAAAGTATGTTTATCCTGAGATGGTGAAAGTCGGCGGCGGTTCAATCGTTGATATTTCCTCTGTTGCGGCTATAAGATCAGGCATGAGCTCCGTAGCATATGCTTCTTCCAAGGGCGCAATGTGGAGCATGGTCAAGACCCTTGCCAGAATGGTAGGGCCCCAGAAGATTCGCGTCAACTCTATCCTGCCCGGAATGGTCGAGACAGAGATGACACAGGACTATGTCAAGGATCCGGCTTTCCTTGAGCAGTTTATTCCGACTATTGCCCTGCGTGATTCCGGAAAGGTTGAGGATATCGGAAATACTGTTTTGTTCCTTGTTTCTGATGCTTCCAGATACATTACAGGACAGGATATCGTTGTTGACGGCGGTATGACCTGCTGAACAACTCCATATAGTCACACAAAAGCGACCTCACCCATCCCGGGTGAAGCCGCTTTTTATTATGCCTGTTTTCGCTTAAACCTCGATAAACGCCGCCGTCTTTGCGGGGACGGTTATTTTTTTGCCCTGCTTCTGGACCTTCCCGCCGAAGGAGTAGACTTCCTCGCCGAGCGCATAGTCGCACTCAAAGCCGGTCTCCATGTCCGCGGGGTTCAGGATGACCAGGATTTTCTCGTCCCCAAATCCATTGCTCCGGAGGTAGGCGAGGGGATAGGCGTCCTTTTCGGCATAGACGAACTCGATTTCGCCCTTGTTCATAAGGGCAGGGTGGGACTGGCGGATTTCTATCAGCCGCTTGATTTCGCTTCGGAGCGAGCTTTCGTCCGCCATCTGTGCCTTTGCGGTAGGGCGGTCTTTACTCTCGTCGAGCCTTATGTAGAGCTTCTCCCTCGGGGCGGAGCTGAAGCCGGCGTTGGCGGTGTCGTCCCACTGCATCGGGGAGCGCGAGCCGGTTCTCGAGAAGCCACCCTCGACGGACGTGAGCCCCTCGACATATCTCATCCCGATTTCGTCGCCGTAATAGATGAACGGCGCACCGGGCATCGACAGGAGGAACGCAAATGCGATTTTCAGATTGTCGCTTTTGATTGAGCGGGCGAGCCTGTCCATGTCGTGATTTCCCGAGGGAATGCAGATAAGCCCCTTGCGCTCCGACTTCTCGTAGTTTTCCTTATACTTCGCCACAAATTCCGAGATGTCGCCCTTGCCTCTGTCCGAGAAGAACGGCTCCTCACAGCGGAAGAGGTCGTTATAGTGCGACGGTCCGAAGTGAAGAAGGAAGTCCATGTGGAAGCCGCCCTGAAGGCTCTTGTCCGGCTCGCCCCACTCGGAGACCATGGCGGCGTCGGGGAATTCTTCGTCCAAGAATTTGCGGATATTCTGCCAGAGGGCGATTGTGCCCTTCGAGTCCTCGTCCTGCTTGACGAGCGACCCCGCCATGTCGACTCGGAAGCCGTCGCACCCCATCCCGAGCCAGAAGCGCATGATGTCTTTCAAGGCTTCCCGTGTTGCGATTGCACCGGGGCTGTCGGTGCTCTGTTGCCACGGGCGGTCGGGCTTGTAGTAGCCATAGTTCAGAGCGGGCTGGTGGGAGAAGAAGTTGACGGCACAGCTTCCGTCGCGGTCGGAGATTCCCCGAAGCGAGCCGTAGCCGACGGGCTCCTCCCAGACGCTGTCCGTCCAGATATATCGGTCGGTGAATTCGTTTCTTTCAGCCTTCATCGACTCCTTGAACCACTTGTGCTCGACGGAGGTGTGCCCGGGGACGAGGTCCAGAAGGACGTGCATGCCCCGCTTGTGAGCTTCCCCGAAAAGCCGCTTCAGATCCTCGTTCGTGCCGTATCTCGGCGCGGCTTTATAATAGTCGGACACGTCATACCCCGCATCGCCGAAGGGCGACTCAAAGCAGGGGTTCATCCATATGGCGTTGCACCCAAGCTCTTTGACATAATCGAGCTTCGAGATGATTCCCTCAAAGTCCCCGATTCCGTCGCCGTTCGAATCGCAGAAGGACTGCGGATAGATTTCGTAAAAGATAGCATTGTCGAGCCAAGCCGTCTGGCGCCGGACGGGCTGGTTTGTTGTAGGCATAGTTTGGTCTCCTTTCTACATGGTCTTAAATCAGATTACTCGGAATGAATGAGTTGTTTTCGTCAATCGGCATCGGCTCTTCGCACATGCAGATTATGCCGCCGGCGCCTCGGTTCAGTGATGCCCGGTCAAGAACGTCGTATTTCTTGACCTCGCGGCGGTCGGGAGAGGCGCCCTTCTTGATTTCAAGAGGATGGATGACGTTGTTCTCCTCGACAAAAACGTCGATTTCCTTCAGGTTTGAGTCGCGGTAATAGGTGATGTTTGCCTTCGACTTCGCATAGGCATAGTTCCTGACAAGCTCCATAACGACGTAATTTTCGTAGAAGTGCCCGCTTGCCGCACCGTTCCGAAGAGTGTCGGGTGTGAGCCACATCGACAGATAAGCGCAGAGCCCCGTGTCGCAGAAATAGAGCTTCGGTGTCTTCGAGAGACGCTTGAGCGCATTGTTTGAGTACGGCTCCAAGAGATAGACGATGTGCAAGCCCTCAAGAACGCTGAGCCACTGCTTTGCCGTCGACGGAGAAATATCAGCCGCTTCCGCCAGAGTTCTGTAGTTGACCTGTTCGGAAACGAGTGAAGCGCATCCCGAAAGAAATCTCCGGAATTTTACCGAGTCGGTGATTCCTCCTGCTTCGGTCACGTCCCGCATGAGATAGGTGTCGATATAGGAATTGAAATACTCCTGCCTGAGCTCGCCGTCAACGCCCTGAACCTGCGGCATTCCGCCCTCCCAGATGCTCTCGAACACTTTGATTATGTCGTTTTTGGGAAGCTGCCGTTGTCTGCTCCTGAGTGTGTCGAACGAGAAATCAAGCTCGTCATCGAAGATAACGCCCGATTTTTCTCTTTCGGAGAGGCTGTACAGCTCCAATATCCCGATTCTTCCGGCAAGGGTTTCTCGGACATTCTTCATCATCTCGAACTGCTCCGAGCCTGTAAGCCAGATAAGCCCCTTTTCGCCGCTCTCGTCGCAGATTATTTTTATCTGCTCGAACAGCTCCGGCGCTTTCTGAACCTCGTCTATGAGTACGGGCGGCTTGTAGGTCTGGAAGAACAAGACCGGGTCGGACATGGCGAGCTCCCTCGCCATGGAGTTGTCAAGGGTGACATAGGTTCTGTCTTCCGAAGCCAGATGCCTGAGCATAGTTGTTTTTCCGACCTGTCGGGCACCGGTCACAAGAATGACTTTGAAGAAATCATTGAGCCGTAAGAATTTTCGCTCAAGTTCTCGCTGAATATATGTCATGTTATACCTCCAAATTTACGAAAATCGGTGATGAATCATATTTTATCATAAATTTTTGCTTCCGTCAAGAGACAAAAAAACATAAAAAGCATCGGAGCACCGATGCTTTTTTTGACTTTCGGCGATAGCCGAAAGTCTCCCACATCCCCAAGATTGTTCCCTCCACAATCGTTGACTTTCTTTCTCCGTTGTGATAAAATAGCCCTGAATATCGAAATTTGTCGATTGTGGTTAAATTATACGACACTGATTCGGAAAGTGTCGGGCAACTGCCCAAAGGGGCATTTTTTGGAGGAGTAAGGTTGACAGTTACAGTTTCAGTTGAGAAGGTTGAAAAAGAGCTTCTTCTCGGCATCGACGTCGGGTCGACGACGGTCAAGGTCGTCGTGAAAAATCCCGATTCGGATGGGGTTTTGTTTTCAAGATACTTAAGACATAATGCAAGGCAACGTGAGACGGCTATCGGGCTGTTAGGAGAAGTTTCGGAAAGATTTCCGGGCGTCAGGTTCCGTGCGGCAGTCTGCGGCTCTGGCGGAAAGCCGGTCGCAGAGGCGGCGGGGATTCAGTTTATACAGGAGGTCGTCGCGAACGCCGCGGCGGTCAAGAAGCTCTATCCCGACGTGAGAACCGCAATCGAGCTCGGTGGTCAGGACGCCAAGGTCGTCTTCTTCCACAAGGACGAGCACACCGGCGAGCTGATGACCTCCGACATGAGAATGAACGGAAGCTGTGCCGGCGGGACGGGCGCATTCATCGACGAGATTGCAAAGCTCTTGGGTGTAAAGACCGAGGAGTTCGAGGCTCTTGCCGAGAAGGGCACGACGGTTTTCGACATCTCGGGGCGGTGCGGAGTTTTCGCAAAGACGGACATCCAGCCGCTTCTCATTCAAGGCGCAAAGCGTGAGGATATCGCGCTTTCCAGTTTCCACGCCATCGCGAAGCAGACCATCGGCGGGCTTTCGCAGGGGCTCGAGCTCAAAGCCCCGATAATCTTCGAGGGCGGACCGCTTACGTTCAACCCGACCCTTATAAAAGTTTTCGCCGAGAGGCTGAATCTTTCGGAATCTGACATAGTAATCCCCGAGCACCCGGAGACCATCGTCGCCTATGGCACGGCAATCGCCGCCGAGCGGCTTTCGGGAGACGAAGCTTTCACCGCCGACGAGCTTATTTCGAGGCTTGAAGCGGCTAAGGACGATGTAAACGGCAGTGAATCCGCGCCGCCGTTCTTTAAAGATAAAGCCGACAGGGAAGAATTCGAGACCCGACATAAAGCCGAGCTTCGGGAGCTCGAAGAGCCGGTAACCGAGAACGGAGTTCTGAAAGTCTACATCGGCATAGACTCGGGAAGCACCACCTCGAAGCTTGTCCTGATGGACGAGCACGAGCGAATCGTCGACCGGTTCTACTCGAACAACAACGGCGAGCCGCTTCGGGTCATCTGCAAGGGGCTTTCGGACCTCGAGGACAAATACGCCGAGCAGGGCATCAGGCTCGAAATCTTAGGCGTCGGCACCACCGGCTACGGCGAACAGCTCTTCGCAAGCGCATTCAATGCCGATTATCACATCGTCGAGACGGTCGCCCATTCTCAGGGGTGCCTTAAGTACTTCCCCGACACCGATTTCCTCCTCGACATCGGTGGTCAGGACATGAAGGCTATCTGGATGAAAAACGGCGTCATCACGAACATGACCCTTAACGAGGCTTGCTCCTCCGGCTGTGGGTCGTTTTTGGAGAATTTCGCGTCATCTCTCGGCATCAAGGTCGAGGACATCGCCGAGTCGGCTTTCCGCTCGGAGCACCCCGCACACCTCGGAAGCCGGTGCACGGTCTTCATGAACAGCACCATTATAAACGAACAGCGCAACGGCAAGCTCCCCGACGACATCATGGCGGGGCTCTGCCGGTCGATTATAGAAAACGTATTTACGAAAGTTGTCAGAATCTCGAATACCGACGAGCTCGGAAGCCGAGTAGTGGTTCAGGGCGGAACTTTCCGCAACTTTGCGGTTCTGAAAGCCTTGGAAGACTATTTAGGCAAGAACGTCACCCTTTCGCCCTATCCCGGCGAGATGGGAGCCGTCGGCGCTGCTATTCTCACGAGACGCAGGATGAAGGGCAAGACGAAATTTATCGGTCTTGACGCCGTCAGAAGCTTCGATTATACGACCGAGACGGGCGTCGCCTGCCCGCACTGCGCCAACCATTGCAAGCGCACCATTACAAGATTTTCATCAGGAAGGGCTTGGGTCACCGGAAACAGGTGCGAGCGTGGAGCCGAGCTTGAAGGCTCAGAGCCCCTCGAGAAGCCGAAGAAGGCGCCCGATCTGTACATAGAGCGCGAAAAGCTCCTGTTCAAAGACTACGACGTGACACCTGTCTGCGAAGAAAAGAACATCACCGTCGGGCTCCCGAGGGTGCTCGAATTCTGGGACAGCATGCCCTTCTGGAGCACTTTCTTCAAAGCGCTCGGGTACAAAGTGAAATTTTCCTCGCCGAGCTCAAGGGGAATGTACGAAAGCGGCATCTCGTTCGTCGCGTCCGACACCATCTGCTTCCCGGCAAAGCTTGCACACGGGCACATCGCCGACCTCGCCAAGAAGGGCGCCGACAGAATCTTCATGCCCTATGTCATGCACATGCCGCCGGAAGGCGTCGATAAGCAGAGCCCGTATGTCTGCTCGGTCGTTCAGGGCTACCCGATGGTCGTGAAGAATTCGCAGAACCCCGCCGAGCGCTACGGCGTAGTGTTCGACACGCCGATTTTCCACTGGTTCTCGGAGAAGAACCGCCACACGCAGATTTGCGAATATGCCGTAAAAGAATTGGGCGCGACTGAAAAAGAAGCCGAGCAGGCTTTCGCTCAGGCTGAATCGGCGATAAAGCTCTTCAGAAAGACGCTTACCGACAGGGCTACAGAGATAATCGCCGACGTTAAGAAAGAGGGCAAGTTCGCCGTTGTTCTGGCGGGCAGACCCTACCACACCGACAGATTCATAAGCCACGACATCTCGAAGAAGTTCACCGAGAAGGGCGTTGCGGTTCTCACTGCGGACAGTCTTCCGGACTTGAATGAAGTCGACCTGCACAACACCCGTGCCGAAATCACGAACGACTTCCACACCCGTATGCTCGCTTCGGCGGTCATTGCCGCCCGGGAGCCGGAGCTCGAATATGTCCAGCTCGTCAGCTTCGGTTGCGGGCACGACGCGATTCTCTCGGACGAAATTATCCGCATCATGACTACCACGAGCGACAAGCCGCCGCTTATTCTTAAGATTGACGAGAGCGACGCTTCGGGCTCTCTCGGAATCCGTGTCCAGTCGTTCATCGAGACGGTCGAAATCCGCAGGAATCTGGGGCTTGACAACCCGCCGAAGCCGCTCCCCGAGCCGAGCCCTGCAAAGTTCTATAAAAAAGACAAGAAAATCCGCGCTCTCTTAATCCCGAATATATCAGAAGAGGTTTCGATTTTGCTTCAGGCAATCTGCGAAAAAGAGGGCTTCATGGTGAAGACCATCCCTATCGGCGGACCGAACGAAATCGCCCTTGGAAAGAAGTATGTCCACAACGACATCTGCTTCCCCTGCCAGATGGTAATCGGCGAGCTCATCGGAGAGCTCCAGAAGGGCAACTATAAGCAGGATGAGGTCGCGGTCGGCATGGTCAAGTTCCAGTGCGATTGCAGAATGTCCCACTATGCCGGTTTGCTCCGCAAGGGCTTGGACAGCGCAGGCTTCACCGAAGTGCCGATTCTCACGACCGACGGCGGCGACTCGAAGGACATGCACCCGGGAGTGTTCCTCCTCGGAGTAAGCGCAGTTCTCGAAGCCGTCTGGGTGTTCATGATGATGGATATCTTAACAGATATCGCAAGAAAGATTCGCCCCTATGAAATCAATCCCGGCGAGACCGACAGGGTCTATATGGCTTGCATCAATAAGCTTGCCGACGGCATCAAAAAGAGCATAAAGGAAGCCCGAAAGGTCTTCTCCGAAACGATAGACGACATGGCGAAGATTCCCTATGACAGGACGAATCTCAAGCCGAGAGTATTCGTCACCGGCGAGCTCCTCGTTACATACCACCCCGGCTCGAACTTCCATATAGAACGGTATCTTGAGTCGAACGGCATGGAAGCCGTCTTCCCGAGGGTCACCGACCAGTTAAGAAAGGACTTCCTCGCCACGATGAGCGAGATAAGCGACTACAAAGCTAACATCTTCCCCTATCCGTTCGCCGTCGACTTCCTCTTCAACTATGTTCAGGATAAGCTCGAGAAGGTCGCCGTGAAGCACCCGCTCTATGAAAAAGTCCTCTCGCCGAACAAGCTTTATGATTCGGTAAGCGACATAATCCCGAAGACCCTCAGTTGTGGCGAAGGCTGGCTGATGGCGGCGGAGATTGATCACTACGCCGAAAAGGGTGTCAAGTCGTTCATCATCCTTCAGCCCTTCGGCTGTCTCCCGAACCACATCTGCGGCAGGGGCGTCATCAAGAGCCTGAAGGATAAGCACCCGGATATCTCGATATTGCCGCTCGACCTCGACCCGGATACGAGCCTTGCGAATGTGGAGAACAGGTTGCAGATGTTAATTATGAACACAGCTGCCTTCGGCAGCTAGAAAGTTCGCCTTTGGCGAACTTCCATCTCCAATGTGAGCCAAACCGTACAAAGAACAGAACTTCGGGAACAAAATTTTTGTCCAAAATTCACCGTTGAAATTTTAGCTTTAGTGTGTTATTCTTAATACAGTGGCAAAGACGTCCAAGGTTTCTTGGGCGTCTTTTTGCATTTTTTAGAATTGAGATGAATGCTATGAACACACCCGTTGCCAACACCCGTGAGATAAACGAGCTTCTTGCCAGATACGGCGTCAAGTTCGGAATCTATAAAAACGGCGTCTTCAAGGAACAGCTCTTTCCATTCGACGCCATCCCCAGAATCATCACAAAGTCCGACTTTTCTGACATGGAGAAGGGACTTATCCAACGTGTCGACGCTCTGAATTTGTTTTTGAAGGATATCTACTCCGAGAAGAAAATTATTAAGGACGGAGTAATCCCCGCAGATTTTGTCTACATATCGAAGGGCTATCTGCCGCAGTGCGAGGGAGTCACGCCGGCGCATTCATATTTCGGGAATCGATTTGGTGCAAGCCAAGGACGGCACTTGGTACATACTTGAGGACAATTTGCGTATTCCTTCGGGTGCATCTTATCCGCTGATTGCGAGGGAGCTCTGCCGCATGACCAGCCCGGATGTCTTCCACGACGTGTCCGTAGTCGATAACAGAAATTACGCCTCTCTCCTGAAGGACACGATGGACAGTGTCAACTGCGGCGGCATCAATGTCATCCTGACTCCGGGACGCTATAACGCCGCCTATTTCGAGCATTCCTACTTAGCGGAGAGAACCGGCGCGGTGCTTGTCCAGAACAGCGACCTCTTTGTCGAGAACAATATCCTCTATATGAGGGATTATCAGGGCGGAAGAACCCGTGTCGGAACGGTCTACAGAAGAATTTCGGATGAGTACTTAGACCCGATGACATTCGTGCCGGAATCGCTGATCGGTGTGCCGCACATCATGGACGCCTACAGAGCCGGAAACGTCGCCATCATGAATGCGCCCGGCAACGGCGTTGCGGACGACAAGGGCATCTACTACTTCGTCCCGAAGATGATAAAGTATTATCTGGGAGAGGAGCCAATACTCAAGAACGCTCCCACATATCTTCCGTACTACGAAGAGGACAGAAAGTATGTCCTCGACCACCTCGAAACCCTCGTCGTAAAGGACGTTTCGGAAGCCGGTGGCTACGGAGTTGTGTTCGGACGCGACATGACCAAGGAACAGCTTGCCGACTGGCGGACGCTTATCACCGAGCAATCCCGCAGATTTATAGCTCAGGAAGTAATCGACTTTATAGATCTGGATATTCTCAGCGACGACGGCACGACGGTTCCCCGCAAAGCCGACTTGAGAGCGTTTGTGCTTTCGGGCGAGACCACCAAGGTCTGGGCGAGCGGATTGACGAGGTTCTCACGCAATCCCGATTCGTTCGTCGTAAATTCATCTCAAGGAGGAGGCTTTAAAGACACATGGGTACTATCACAAGATTAAACGGCTCCAACTTATATTGGCTGGGCAGATATACAGAAAGAGTTTTCACGACCCTTAATTCGTTCTTCAACTATTTCGACCTGATGATAGATGTCGATAAGGAATCATACAAGAACTATCTCGAAAAAATCGGTGCGCCGAATATCTATACGGACGACAACGACTTTTTCGACAGGTATCTTTTCGACAAGACCGACCCGAACTCCCTCCGCTCGAATCTTGAGCGGGCTATGGATAACGGAATCGTTCTCCGTGAGGCTATCAAGTCTTCTTCGCTTTCCTATCTACAGCTTGCGCTGAACAAATTCAAATCCGTCAGGGGAACCCGCAAAGTGCGCTATGACCTTCTACCCGTAAGAGACGATTTATACGCCTTCTGGGGAAGCGTCGAGGACAATATGGAGGACCTTGAGGGACGGGATTTGATTTACATCGGCAAGGCGGTCGAGAGGCTCGATTTGTTTGTCAGATTGTCATATAAGGACGAAGATATACGGAGAGTATTTGATTATCTCACGGGGCTCGTGCATCCCTATGAAAACGTCTATAACCCCGTTCTGAACGTCGAGGCATACGAGAGCCTTGAGAAGCTGTTGACCCGAGGAAAGGGAATCGAGAGCTGTCGGCTCGAGGCGCTGTCGCTCATTTCGAGACTTGTTGAGGTGAAAACTGATGAAGAAGCTGACATTTGAATACAGCACCGAGTTTGATTTCGCAAGCCCGATAAGCGCCCACTGCTTCACGCTCCGGTGCCTGCCGCTTTCGGACGACCGCCAGATTATCAGCGAGCCGAAATACACTATTCAGCCTGTTGGCGGGGTCATCTGGAACTCGCGCGACAGCTTCGGCAACTCGCTCCTCTGCGGCAGAATCGAAAAGCCGCATGATAAATTCTCATTCTCGGTAAAAGGCACGGCGTCCATCACCTCGAGCTACACCGTTTCCGGCAAGGCTCCCGTTATGTATGCCTATCAGTCGCCTCTGACGCATCCCGGGGAGGCTCTTACGGCGTTTTACAAAGCGCATCAGCCGACCGAGTCGAACGTGCTGTATAGGGCTCTGGCTCTTGCCGACAGCCTTTATGAATACATGACTTATGAGAAAGGCGTCACCGATGTGCATACGACTGCCGAGGAGGCTCTTACTCTCGGAAAGGGCGTCTGCCAGGACTATGCCCACATCATGCTTGCACTTTGCCGCATGGGTGGAATCCCGTGCAGATATGTCGCCGGGCTCGCCTGCGACGAGGGTGAAACCCACGCATGGGTCGAGGTGAACGACGGCTCCCGCTGGTACGGGCTCGACCCCGTCAACAACTGCCTTATAAGCACCCACTACCTCAAGCTCTGCCACGGCAGAGACTACGCCGACTGCCCGATTGAATCGGGATGCTATGTGGGGATAACCGAGAGCACGCAGACGGTGAAATCACAGATAGTACAGTAAAAACCCCTCAGTCACCTTCGGTGACAGCTCCCCTTTCAGGGGAGCCTATTTTCCTCCTCCCGAAAGCTTCTGATAGAGGCAGTTAAAGCCTCCCCTGAAAGGGGAGGGGGACCATGCGAAGCATGGTGGAGGGGTTTCCTAGAAGGAAGGTAACCAAATGATAGAAACCATTGCCCAGGCGGCGCTCAGCGTTAATGAGAATCTCGTTATCCGCAAAAATCGAATTTCGAATATGGCACGCTCCACGAAAAGAAAGAAGCGTGCTTGTATTGTCACGGGAACCCACGGCGACGAGCTGGAGGGTCAGCTTGTCTGCGCCAGACTTGCGGACATATTGACCCGTGAATCATCCAAGCTTGAGGGCATCGTCGACATTTATCCGGCGCTGAACCCCCTCGGCGTCGACTCCATCCAGAGAGGCATGCCGATGTTTGACCTCGATATGAACAGAATCTTCCCCGGCACCCCCGACGGCACCATGGCGGAGCATATCGCCTATGACATCGTCAACGACATCAAGGGCGCCGACATCTGCATCGACATCCACGCAAGTAATATTTACTTGAGAGAGATACCGCAGGTGCGTATTAATGAGATTACGGCTGATGAATTAGTCCCGTATGCCGAAATGCTCGGGACGGATTTCATCTGGGTTCACAGCTCGGTGACCGTCCTTGAATCGACGCTTGCCTACAGCCTGAACTCAATCGGCACGAAAACCCTCGTCGTCGAGATGGGCGTCGGCATGAGGATTACAAAAGAGTATTGCGACCAGCTTGTTGCGGGAATCCTGAATTTACTCAAGAATATCGGCATCTGGACAGGCGAGACAGAGCCCGTGAGAAAGTCCATCCTCTCGACCGACCACGAGGTTTCTTTTGTCAACTCCTCCGCCGCCGGAATCTTCGTCCCCTGCGTCGAGCACTGGGTTGATATAAAGAAAGGCGACCATATCGGCGACGTTTTAGATCCGACCACCGGTCACGTCGAGGAATACGTCACATCTCCCTGCGACGGGCGAATCTTCACCCTCCGTGAATATCCAGTCGTCTACGGTGGCTCGCTTATTGCAAGAATTCTGGGAGGTGTTCACAATGCGTAAAGAGACAATATATTCGATTACATCCTCCTATCGTGAGCCGATGGACATTATCGGCTACCGCTTCGGCGGCGGCGAGAAAGCGCTTTGCATCGTCGGCTCTATGCGTGGCAATGAAGTTCAGCAGATGTACGTTGCATCTCAGCTTGTGCAGAAGTTCAAACGCCTTGAAAAAGAGGGCAAAATCGCCTCTGACCACGAGATTTTAATCATCCCGTGCGTCAACTACTATTCGATGAACATCGGCAAGCGGTTCTGGACGATGGACAACACCGACATCAACCGCATGTTCCCCGGCTACGACATGGGCGAAACGACTCAACGAATCGCCGACGGTCTTTTTGAAGAGATCCAAGGCTATAAATTCGGCATCCAGTTCGCAAGCTTTTATCAGCAGGGCGACTTCCTTTCACATGTCAAGCTGATGGAGACCGGGTTTACCGACCACGGCTATATGACCGATTTCGGACTGCCGTATGCTTTCATCCGTACTCCGAGACCGTACGACACCACGACGCTTAACTACAACTGGCAGATATGGGAGACCAAGGCGTTCTCGCTCTATACGAACGCAACAGATCAGATTGACCTGCCGTCGGCGAAGATTGCGATTGACGCAGTGCTTCGGTTCGCCAACAAGAACGGCATCACCACTCAGAAAATCCCCGGCGGGAGCCTGACCGAGATTATCTCGGAATCGGAGCTCATTCAGCTCCACTCGACCAAGGCGGGAATATATCGCCCTTATGTGGAAACGGGCGATAGCTTCGAGAGGGGACAGCTCCTCTGCGAAATCCTCGACCCGCTCGAGGGCAACGTAACGGAACGCATCACCGCCCCTTCGGACGGCATCGTGTTCTTTAGATATAATCGCCCGCTTGTGTTTGCGGAAGCGGTTCTGTATAAAATTATCAAGGCTTGACTTTCGCCTTACAATCTGTTATACTTGAAGTAACTTTCGGATTGAGGAGGAGTCGGCGTTATGGGAGCTTCTTTAGGGGCAGTTGGAATAAAGTCTGTCTACCATCAGACCGTTGGTCTGAGCGAGAAAGAGTGCCTTTTTGTCGAGGAGTATCTGTGTTCCTGCGGCTTTATGCCCGACGCTATGTCGTCTTTTCCTGAAAACTATATAATCGTCCCGGGTCTTTGTGATGTGCATGTGCATTTCAGAGAGCCGGGCTTTTCATATAAAGAAACAATTCGCTCGGGTTCCCTTGCGGCTAAAAACGGGGGATATACGACCGTTTGCACCATGCCGAACCTGAATCCCGTGCCGGACAGCCTCGAAAATCTTCGTGTTCAGCTTGATATTATTGAGAAGAACGCCGCTGTGCGGGTGATTCCCTACGGCGCTATTACGGTTGGGGAGAAGGGCGAAGCCCTTTCGGATATGGATTCGATGAGCCCCTATGTCTGCGCCTTTTCGGACGACGGGCACGGAGTGCAGGAATCTGACATGATGGAAGCGGCAATGCTCAAGGCAAAATCTCTCGGCAAGATAATCGCCGCCCACTGCGAGGACAACTCGCTTCTTAACGGCGGCTACATACACGACGGGGCTTACTGTAAAACCCATAACCATAGGGGAATTTCAAGCGCAAGCGAATATAAGCAGATTGAGCGGGATATAGCTCTCGCCGAGAAGACGGGCGCCAAGTATCACGTCTGCCACATCTCGACGAAGGAAAGCGTCGCCCTGATTCGTGACGCCAAGAAGCGCGGCGTCGACATAAGCTGTGAGACGGGACCGCACTATCTTGTCCTCTGCGACGAAGATCTCGAGGAGGACGGGCGCTTCAAGATGAACCCGCCTCTCAGGTCAAAAGCCGACCAAGAGGCGCTTATTGAGGGCATAATCGACGGCACCATCGACATGATAGCGACCGACCACGCGCCGCACTCCCTCGAGGAGAAATCCCGGGGCTTGGAAAAAAGCGCTATGGGCATAGTCGGGCTCGAGACGGCTTTCCCGATTCTCTACACCGAGCTTGTGAAGAAGGGCATCATCACGATTGAAAAGCTTGTCGAGCTGATGTCGATAAACCCAAGAAAGCGCTTCGGCATCGAAGAAAACCCGGGCTTTGCGGTGTTCGAAATAGCAACGCCATATATGATAAATCCCGAAGAATTCAAAACAATGGGACGGGCTACGCCGTTTGCGGGACGGGAAGTGTTTGGGAGATGCGTGCTCGTGAAAACCCCTCAGTCAGCCTGACGGCTGACAGCTCCCCTTTCAGGGGAGCCTATAAGTGTTCTATACAAAATTTAATGAGACCCTAAAAAGCCTCCCCTGAAAGGGGAGGGGGACCGGCGAAGCCGGTGGAGGGGTTTCCGAAGGAGATAAATATGACCGACAACATCTACAAAATTCTCGAAAACGAAAAGATTGCCAAGGGGACATACCGCATGATTCTCGGCGGCGACGTGAGCGGAATTAAGAACTGCGGGCAGTTCGTCAATATCAGGCTCGAGGGGTTCTATCTCCGGCGCCCGATTTCCGTATGCGACTACGACGACAGCACCATGACCCTGATTTACAAGACCGTCGGAAACGGCACCGAGTTTATGTCCACACTTCCTGTCGGAAGTGAACTTGACATTCTCGTTGGCTTGGGCAACGGCTTTGACGTCTCGAAGAGTGGCGAGACTCCGCTTCTTGTCGGCGGGGGAGTCGGCTTGCCGCCGATGTATAACCTCTGCAAGAAGCTTGTAGCCGAGGGCAAGAAGCCGACCGTTCTTTTAGGGTTCAAGACTTCCGATGAAGTCTTCTATGAAGAGGAATTTGCGGCTCTTGGCGCCCGGGTAATCGTCGTCACAGAAGACGGCTCGAAGGGCGAAAAGGGAATGGTTACGGATGTGATTCCGAAGCTTGATTACTCATATTTCTACGCCTGCGGACCGATGGCGATGCTGAAGGCTATGGCTAATATCATGAAGTCCGAGGGCGAATACAGCTTTGAGCAGAGAATGGGCTGCGGCTTCGGGGCGTGCATGGGATGCTCCTGCAAGACGAAGAACGGCTTCAAGAGAATCTGCCGCGAAGGACCTGTTCTTTCGAGCGAAGAAATCATCTGGGAGGAAATGTGATGGCTGATAACAGACTTAAAACGACACTCTGCGGAATAGAGCTTGACAACCCTGTCATTCCGACAAGCGGAACCTTCGGCTATGGCTGGGAGTTCGCAGAGCTATACGATATAAACATGCTCGGAACGTTCTCGTTCAAGGGCACGACCATTGAGGAAAGATTCGGCAACCCGACGCCGAGAATTGCGGAGACCACCTCCGGAATCGTCAACTCAATCGGGCTCCAGAACCCGGGCGTCGACAAAGTAATTTCCGAAGAGCTCCCGAAGCTCCGTAAGTGCTTCCACAAGAAGGTCATGGCGAACGTCAGCGGCTTCTGCCTTGACGACTATGTCAGGGCGATTGAAAAGCTTGATAAGTCGGACGTTAGTGACATGATTGGCTGGTTTGAGGTCAATATCAGTTGCCCGAACATCTCCTGCGGCGGCATGAGCATCGGCACCGACCCGAAAGCCTCCTATGAGACCATCAAGGCTGTCCGTGAAATCACAGATAAGCCGATTATCGCAAAGCTCACCCCGAATGTCACGGACATCGTCCCGATTGCAAAGGCTTGCGAAGAGGGCGGAGCGGACGGCTTGAGCCTTATAAACTGCCTCTTCGGCATGAGAATTGACCTAAGAACGAAGAAGCCGATTATCGCCAACAAGATGGGCGGCTATTCGGGACCGGCTACTTATCCGATAGCACTTCGATTGGTATATCAGTGCTACGATGCCGTAAATATCCCGATTGTCGGAATCGGCGGAGTTGCGAGCGCTGACAATGTCATCGAAATGATGCTTGCCGGTGCGACGGCTGTCGGAGTAGGGGCTATGAACCTCGTCGACCCGATGATCTGCAAGAAGATTATCGAAGACCTTCCTGCGGCAATGGACAAGTACGGAATCGACAACTTATCTGACATCATAGGAGGAGCACACAATGGGTAAGGACGTTATAATCGCCTGCGATTTCCCCTCAAAAGTGAAGACACTCGAGTTTCTTGACAAGTTCGAGAACGAAAAGCCCTTCGTCAAGATAGGCATGGAGCTTTTCTATGCCGAGGGTCCCGACATCGTCCGTGAAATCAAAGCTCGTGGGCACAAGATTTTCCTCGATTTAAAGCTCCACGACATCCCGAACACCGTCAAGTCGGCTATGAAGGTTCTTAGTTCCCTCGACGTCGATATGGTCAATGTCCATGCGGCGGGAACAAGTGCCATGATGAAGGCGGCGCTCGAGGGCTTGACAAGAGCCGACGGTTCGAGACCGAAGCTCATCGCAGTTACACAGCTTACATCTACGGACGATAAAGCCCTTCACGAAGAGCTTCTTATAGACCGGCTGATGACCGAGACGGTTCTAAGCTATGCCGAAAACGCCAGAGACAGCGGCTTGGACGGCGTCGTCTGCTCGCCCCACGAGGCGGGATTTATCCACAAGGCTCTCGGAAAAGACTTCCTCACCGTCACTCCCGGCGTGAGATTCGCGGATGGCTCGAACGACGACCAGAAGCGCGTCATGACCCCGGCTCACGCAAAAGAGGTCGGATCTGACTACATCGTGGTCGGCAGACCGATTACGCAGGCGGAGGATCCGGTGGCGGCATACAGAAGATGTGTTGAAGAATTTGTGGGGTAAGATATGCAACAATACAAACACGATTTTATAGAATTTCTTGAGTCCGCCGGAGTTCTGAAGCTCGGCGATTTTACCGCCAAGAGTGGCAGGAAGATTCCCTATTTCATCAACGCCGGCGAGATAAAGACCGGTGAAGAGATTTCGAAATTGGGCGAGTTCTACGCCAAGACCTATCTCGAGAAGCTGGGCGACAAGAAAACCGTCCTCTACGGTCCCGCATACAAGGGCATCCCGATTGCGGTTTCGGCTTCTGTGGCACTTGCGGGGAAGGGGCTTGATTTGCCGTTCTTCTTCAATAGAAAAGAAGCCAAGGACCACGGCGAGGGCGGAACCATCGTCGGCTATAAGCCACAGCCCGGCGAGGAAGTCGTAATCGTCGAGGACGTCATCACAGCGGGAACGGCGATAAGAGAGAGCATGGAGATTCTTTCAAAGATTGAGGGAATCAAGGTTGCGGCTGTCATAATCATGGTTGACAGAGGCGAGAAGGGCAAGACCGAAGCTTCGGCTATGTCCGAAATCGAGTCGGAATTCGGCTTCCCGGTTTATTCTGTCGTTGATGTATACGATATCATCGAATATCTCGAAGAGAACCCGGAAAACAATGAAAACGTGGAGAGAATAAAGAATTATCTTAAGATTAACGGAGCGAAAAGATGAGGCATCTTATCAACATCTTAGACTTATCAACCGCTGAAATCGACAAGCTCATAGAGGTTGCGGACGATATTATATTGCACCCCGCCGACTACGGCGACGTCTGCCACAGCAAGATTCTTGCGACCCTCTTTTATGAGCCGTCGACGAGAACAAGGCTGAGCTTTGAGTCGGCTATGCTCTCTCTCGGCGGAGAAGTCTTAGGCTTCTCGGAGCAATCGTCAAGCTCTGCGGCAAAGGGCGAAAGTGTCGCCGACACGGCAGTTATGGTCAGCGGCTATTCGGATATAATCGCAATGCGGCACCCGAAGGAGGGCGCGCCGATTGTTGCGGCTATGCACTCGAGCGTCCCGGTCATCAACGCCGGCGACGGCGGGCACTATCACCCGACGCAGACGCTGACCGATCTCATGACCATCCGCCACGAGATGGGCAGGTTCGATAACCTGACAGTCGGGCTTTGCGGGGATTTGCGCTTCGGCAGAACCGTGCACTCTTTGATATCCGCTATGTCGAGATACCTAGGCATCAAGTTCGTTCTCATATCTCCCGAAGAGCTCCGACTTCCGTACTTCGTCAAGGGCAAGTATATTATAGATAAGGGACTCGAGATGTACGAGAGCAAGTCGCTCGAAGAAGTAATCGGCGAGTTAGATATCCTGTACATGACGAGAATACAAAAAGAGCGTTTTGTCAGCGAGGACGAGTATTTCAGGCTCAAGGATTCGTATATCCTGACGCCCGAGAAGATGGTGCTTGCAAAGAAGGACATGATTGTCCTGCACCCGCTTCCGAGAGTAAACGAGATTTCTGTCGCCGTCGACGACGACCCGAGAGCGTGCTACTTCAAGCAGGCGAGAAACGGCAGATACATCCGCATGGCGCTTATAATGAAGCTTCTGGGGCTCATCGAAAACGACGTAAACGAGCCGCAGGAGCAGGGCGAGGAAATCATCACCGACAAATTCACCTGCCGCAACTCGAGGTGCATAACCTCAATCGAGCAGGAGCTCCCGCAGGCGTTCAAGCTGACGGATAAAGAGAATAATATCTGGAGATGCAAATATTGCGAGACCAGAGCGGAATAGGAGAACCACACATGAAAAAAGTTGCAATCATAATGGGCAGTGACAGCGATTTGCCGGTTGTTGAGAAGGCGGTCGCGGTTCTGAAAGAATTGGAGATACCTTACGAGGCGCATGTTTATTCGGCGCATCGTACACCGGACGAGGCGAGGGATTTCGCCATGAATGCCGAAAAGAACGGCTTCGGGGTTATAATTTCCGTTGCCGGAATGGCGGCGCACCTCGGAGGCGTCATCGCCGCAAACACAACGCTTCCCGTAATCGGCATTCCCTGCAAGTCGAGCGTTCTTGACGGCATGGATGCGCTTTTGTCAACCGTCATGATGCCTTCGGGAATCCCGGTTGCTACGGTTGCAATCGGCGACGGCACAAATGCGGCACTCTTGGCGGCTGAAATGCTGGCGCTTTCCGATGAAGAGTTATCAAAGAAGCTCAAGGCAAAAAGAGAAGCCGACAGAAAGAAAGTACTTGAAAAAGACGAAAAAGTATCGCAGGAATTAGCGAACAGATAAAATATATTTCAGGAGGGAGCCTATGGGCGGATTTTTCGGAGCTATAGGAAACGAGTACGCACTTGAAGACGTGTTTTACGGAACCGACTACCACTCACACCTTGGAACCAAGAGCGGAGGCATAGCGGCATATGATCCCGGAAAAGGTCTTCAGAGAAGCATTCACCACATCGGGAATTCACCTTTTCGAACCAAGTTCGAACATGTTTTCAGCGAGATGAAGGGCACATCGGCAATCGGTTGCATCAACGACAGCGACCCTCAGCCGCTTCTCATCCGCTCGAAGCTCGGGACTTATGCCATCTGCATCGTCGGAATCATCAACAACATCGACGATATCATGGACAAATACTTCGACCACACCGGCGGACAGTTCAACGCCATGACCGGTGGCAAAATCAATTCAACCGAGCTGATTGCGGCTCTTATAAACCAGAAATCGAGTTTTGAAGAGGGAATCGCCTTCGCCCAGAGCGAGATTGAGGGCACGGCGTCGATACTTATCTTAAAAGACGGCGGCAATATTATTGCGGCAAGGGATAAGTACGGAAGACTGCCCGTCTCGATAGGGCAGAACCCACACGGCTTCTGCGTAAGCTTCGAGGACTTCGCCTATATGAAGCTCGGTTATACCACCGTCAGGGAATTGGGACCGGGCGAGATTGTCGAAATCACTCACGACGGCGTGAACGTCCTGAAGACTCCCGAGAAGAAAAAGAGAATCTGTGCGTTTCTGTGGTCCTACTACGGCTACCAGACGTCGTCCTATGAGGGCGTGAACGTCGAGATGATGAGATACCGCAACGGCGAAATCATGGCGGACAACGACCGGGAAAGCGGCAAGCTCCCCGATATCGACTATGTCGGAGGAGTGCCCGATTCCGGAACTCCGCACGCCATCGGCTATGCCCGTGAAAGCGGCGTGCCGTTCGCAAGACCGTTCATAAAATACACCCCGACCTGGCCCCGTAGCTTCATGCCGGCGGAACAGTCGGAGAGAAACACCGTTGCGAAGATGAAGCAGATTCCCGTTCACGAGCTTATAAGAGGCAAGGATTTACTCTTCGTCGACGATTCGATTGTAAGAGGCACACAGCTCCGTGAAACGGTCGAGTTCCTCTATGCGAACGGCGCCAAGAGCGTCCACATGCGCTCGGCTTGCCCGCCGATTATGTACGGTTGCAAGTATCTTGCCTTCTCCCGCTCGACGAGCGACATGGAGCTCATCACCCGCTCGACGATAATGGAGCTTGAAGGCGAAGAGGGCTTCAACCACCTCGAAGAATACAGCGATCCGACCACGGAAAGAGGCAAGAGCTTCCGCCAGGCGGTCTGCGACAAGCTTCACTTCTCGACTCTCGAGTTCCAGACGTTGGATGGGTTGTGTGAGGCGATAGGAATCCCGAGAGACGAAATTTGTACTTATTGCTGGGATGGCAAAGACTAATTAATAGAAGGAGACAAAATTATGAACGACTTATCACGTTCCGAAAGCTACGCTGCGGCGGGGGTTGATATTACCGCCGGTTACAAGGCTGTTGAGCTTATGAAAAAGCATATCGCAAGAACCGTTACCGAGGGGGTATGCTCCGGCATCGGCGACTTCGGCGGGCTCTTCGAGCTCAATACCGAGGGTATGAAGCACCCGGTTTTGGTCAGCGGCACCGACGGCGTCGGCACAAAATTAAAGATTGCATTCCTTATGGACAAGCACGACACGGTCGGCATCGACTGCGTCGCAATGTGCGTCAACGACATCATCTGCTGTGGCGCGAAGCCGCTCTTCTTCCTTGATTATATCGCCTGCGGCAAGAACTATCCCGAGAAGATTGCCGATATCGTCGGCGGAATATGCGATGGCTGTGTCCAGTCGGATGCGGCTCTTATCGGCGGCGAAACCGCAGAGATGCCCGGCTTCTACAAGGCTTATGAATACGACCTTGCCGGCTTCGCAGTCGGAATCGTTGACAAAGAGAAGATTATAGACCATTCGACAATGCAGGAGGGCGACGTCATCATCGCTCTTCCCTCGAGCGGCGTTCATTCGAACGGCTTCTCTCTCGTACGAAAGGTCTTAAACGTCGAGACCGCAGACATCAAGACCCCTCTTGATGAGCTTGGCGGCAAGTCGATTGGCGAAACACTCTTAACTCCCACAAAGATTTATGTAAAGCCGGTTCTCAAGCTTCTTGAGAGCGTCAAGGTCAAGGGCATTTCCCACATCACCGGCGGCGGCTTCTATGAAAATATCCCTCGTAGCATCCCCGACGGCTACTGCGCTCTTATCGAGAAGTCGGCGGTCAAGGTGCCCCCGATATTCGACCTCATCGCCGAAAAAGGCAGAATCTCCGAGCGTGACATGTTCAACACCTTCAATATGGGCGTCGGCATGAGCATCGTCGTTTCGAGGGAGGACGAGGGCGAAGCGCTCAGGATTCTCCACGCCGAGGGCGAGGAAGCCTATGTAATCGGAAAGATTGTAAAGTCCGACAGAAAGATTGAGGTAGTCTGAGATGTCGGAGAGAACGAAAATAGCGGTCTTGGTTTCAGGTGGCGGAACGAACCTGCAGGCGCTTATCGACGCGCAGGGCTCGGTTATAAAAAGCGGCGAGATTGTGATAGTAATCGCAAGCAATCGGGAAGCTTACGCTCTCGAGCGTGCCAAGAAAGCCGGAATCAGAGCCGAAGCCGTCCCGAAAAAAGAGATGACGCAGGAAGCGTTCGAGGCGAGAATAATCGAGCTCTTGGACGAAACCGGAGCCGAGGTTATAATCCTGGCGGGATTTCTTAGCATTCTTTCGGAGGACTTCACCAAGAGATACCCCCGAAGAATCATCAACATCCATCCGTCGCTTATCCCGTCCTTCTGCGGGCAGGGCTATTATGGGCTGAAGGTTCACGAGGCGGCTCTTGCGCGGGGCGTCAAGGTCACGGGTGCTACGGTTCATTTCGTCAACGAGATTCCCGACGGCGGGGAGATTATTCTCCAGAAAGCCGTTTACATAAATCCGGACGACACGCCGGAATCGTTACAGCTTCGGGTCATGCAGGAAGCGGAATGGAAGCTTCTTCCCGAGGCGGCTGAGCTCGTTTCAAAAGAGATTATGGATAGCAAGGAGCACTGAGTATGGACAAAAATATCGGAGATATTTACGAGAAGAAATCAATCTATGACCGCATAAGCGGCAACCCCTATGTCGGAAGAGGAATCTGCGTCGGGCTGACAGCAGACGGCAAGAACGCGGCTTATGCCTATTTCATCATGGGAAGAAGCAACAACAGCCGTAACCGAGTTTTCACCCTCAAGGGCGACACGCTCTATACCGAGCCGTTCGACGCGTCCCTGGTCGAGGACCCGAGCCTCATTATTTATGCGGCTGTAAGGAGCATCGGAAATAATGTAATTGTTACGAACGGCGACCAGACTGACACCATCTATGACGGATTGAAGGAAGGCAAGAGCTTTTCGGAAGCCCTCGAGTCAAGAGAGTTCGAGCCGGACGCCCCGAACTGGACGCCTCGAATCAGCGCAGTTCTCGAGTTTGGCGATAAGTACTCCTATCAGATGAGCATCTTAAAGAGCATCGACGCCGAAGGCTCTGATTGCGCAAGATGTACATACGCATATCCCGCAAAGCCGGGACTCGGGCACTTCATCCACACATATGTCACCGACGGCAACCCTATTCCCACGTTCCAGGGCGAGCCGGAGAGAATCAGCGTGCCCGACAGCATCGACGAGTTTGCGGACAGCATCTGGGAAGGACTTAATGAAGACAACAAGATTTCGCTCTATGTCGAATACATCAACCTTGAGACCGGCAGGAGCGACTACAGGCTTATAAACAAGAACGAGAAATAAGAGAGGAGACCAACATCATGAAAGAATTTGAACTCAAATACGGTTGCAACCCGAACCAGAAGCCGTCGAAGATATTCATGCACGACGGGTCTGACCTGCCGATTGAAATCCTGAACGGCAGACCGGGATATATCAATTTCCTCGACGCATTCAACTCGTGGCAGTTAGTAAAAGAGCTCAAGGAAGCTCTCGGGCTCCCCGCGGCGGCGTCCTTCAAGCATGTCAGCCCGACAAGTGCGGCAGTAGGTCTTCCTTTGCCTGAAAAGCTCAAGAAGGCTTGCTTTGTCGACGACATCGAGGGCTTGGACGAGTCGCCCCTTGCCTGCGCCTATGCAAGAGCAAGAGGCACAGACAGAATGTGTTCGTTCGGCGACTGGGTTGCACTCTCGGATGTCTGCGACGTGAAGACTGCGCTTTTGGTCAAGCGTGAAGTTTCCGACGGAATCATCGCCCCCGGCTATGAGCCCGAGGCACTCGAGATTCTCAAGTCGAAGAAGAAGGGGAACTATAATATCGTCAAGATAGACCCCGACTACGTTCCCGACCCGATTGAGCACAAGCAGGTTTACGGAATCACCTTCGAGCAGGGAAGAAACAACTTTGAAATCAACAAAGAACTTCTTTCAAATATCGTAACTGAAAATAAGAATCTTCCGGAAGAAGCTGTAAGAGACCTGATTATCTCGCTTATCACACTTAAGTATACACAGTCGAACTCCGTCTGCTATGCCTATGATGGGCAGGCTATCGGCGTCGGCGCCGGTCAGCAGTCAAGAATTCACTGCACACGTCTTGCAGGCGGCAAGGCGGACACATGGTTCCTCCGTCAGCATGATAAAGTCCTGAACCTTCCGTTTAAAGATACCCTCGGCAGACCCGACCGCGACAACGTCATTGATGGCTACATCAACAAGAACGAAGAAGACGTCACCGCCGACGGCGTATGGGAAAGATACTTCACCGAGAAGCCCGAGCCGCTTACTGATGCCGAGGCAAGAGAATACCTCGACAGCATCACAGGAGTTTCCTGTGGCTCCGACGCATTCTTCCCCTTCGACGACAATATCGAAAGAGCGCACCGTAGCGGCGTCATGTACGTTGCCGAGCCCGGCGGCTCCATCCGCGACGACGTCTGCATCGAGAGGTGCAATAAGTACGGAATGGTTATGGCATTTACGGGGATGAGGTTGTTCCATCATTAAACCCCTCCACCACCGCCTTTGGCGGCGGTCCCCCTCCCCTTTCAGGGGAGGCTTTACCTGCGTCATGCAGGGCTTATGAGAGAATACAAATAGGCTCCCCTGAAAGGGGAGCTGGACGCACCGCAGGTGCGGACTGAGGGGTTTCCCCGAGGAGGAATTGTTATGAAATTATTAGTCGTTGGCTCCGGTGGACGTGAGCATGCGGTTATCAAAAAGCTACTTGAAAATAAAGACGTCGAGAAGATTTACGCTTTGCCGGGTAACGGCGGGATTGCCAGAGACGCTGAATGCGTCAACATTTCGGCTACCGATATCGACGGTATAGTTAAGTTTGCGGTTGAACAGAAGATTGACTACGCCGTTGTGACTCCGGATGACCCACTGGTGCTTGGGTGCGTCGATGCATTGAACGATGCGGGAATTCCCTGCTTCGGACCCGCAAAGAACGCCGCCATTATCGAGGGCAGTAAGGTCTTCTCGAAGAATCTTATGAAGAAATACGGCATCCCGACCGCGAAGTATGAAGTATTTGATGATGCCGAGAAGGCTCTCGAGTATCTCGAGACCGCACCTATTCCGACGGTTGTAAAAGCCGACGGCTTGGCTCTCGGCAAGGGAGCACTCGTCTGCATGACCCGCGAAGAGGCGATTGACGCCGTCAAGACCATCATGGTCGACAAAAAGTTCGGCGCGAGCGGAAACGAGATTGTCGTTGAGGAGTTCCTCACGGGTCCCGAGGTTTCTGTCCTGTCGTTCACCGACGGCAGAGTCGTGAAGCCGATGGTCTCATCTATGGATCATAAGCGCGCCGGCGACGGCGACACCGGACTCAACACCGGCGGCATGGGCACAATCGCCCCGAACCCCTACTATACCGAAGAAGTCGCGGCTGAGTGCATGGAGAAAATTTTCCTCCCGACCATCGACGCCATGAATAAAGAGGGGAGAGCCTTCAAGGGCTGTCTTTACTTTGGATTGATGCTCACCCCGGATGGACCGAAGGTCATCGAGTATAACTGCCGCTTTGGCGACCCGGAAACTCAGGTCGTCCTGCCTCTCCTGAAGAGCGATTTGCTCACGATTATGCAAGCCTGCACAAACGGCACTCTTTTGGAGACCGAGGTCGAATTTTCTCAGGGAAGTGCCTGCTGTGTCGTAATGGCATCGAAGGGATATCCCGTCGCTTACGAAAAGGGCTATGAAATCACCATCCCCGAGGATGTCGCGCCGAATGTTTATGTTGCAGGCGCCGCTCTTAAGGACGGCAAGCTCGTGACCTCAGGCGGAAGAGTCTTGGGAGTTACTGCGACAGCTGACTCCCTCCCCGAGGCGATTGAAAAAGCATATCAGCTGACCGAAAAGATTCACTTTGACAATCAGTATATGAGGAAAGATATAGGAAAAAGAGCTTTGGAGGCAAGAAAGTAATGGTATATCGAGTATATTCCGAAAAAAGAAAAGAGCTTGCGGCGGAGGCTAAGGGGCTTCTTGACGAGGCGAGGACGCTTCTGGGCATAGAAGGGCTTCGGGACGTCCGGCTTATAAACCGCTATGACGCCGAGAACATCACGCCCGAGCTGTTTGAATACGCAAAGAAGACGGTCTTTTCCGAGCCTCAGCTTGATATCGTCTCGGATGAAATCGACACGGGAGACGCTTACGTTTTTGCTGTCGAATATCTCCCCGGTCAGTTCGACCAGAGAGCCGATTCGGCTTCGCAGTGCATCCAGATTATTTCTCAGGGCGAGCGTCCGCTCATCAGAACCGCAAAGATTTATTGCCTCTATGGCGATATTTCGGATGAAGATATTGCGAAAATCAAGAAATATGTTATAAACCCGGTTGAGGCGAGGGAGGCAAGCCTCGAAAAGCCAGAGACCCTCAACTTAAATTACGACATCCCGACCGAGGTCAAGACCTTGACTGGCTTCAACGACCTCGACGAAAAGGGACTCGACGAGTTCGTAAAAAGCTATGGGCTCGCTATGGACGATGACGACATCGCTTTCTGTCAGAGCTATTTCCGCTCGGAGAAGCGCGACCCCACACTCACCGAAATCAGGATGATTGATACATATTGGTCGGATCATTGCCGTCACACGACTTTCCTGACCGTTATCGACAACGTAAGCTTCGAAGACAAGCTTTTGCAGGACGCCTACGACGAGTACATCAAGACCCGTGAATTCCTCGGCAGAACCAAGCCGATTTGCCTTATGGACATCGCGACTTTGGCGGTCAAGTATCTAAGAAAAACCGGCAAGCTCACGCATTTGGATGAATCCGAAGAAATCAACGCCTGCACCGTCAAGATGAATATCGACGTCGACGGAAAGACCGAGCCTTGGCTTCTTCTCTTCAAGAACGAGACCCACAACCACCCGACCGAGATTGAGCCCTTTGGTGGTGCGGCAACCTGCATCGGCGGAGCTATCAGAGACCCGCTTTCGGGAAGAGCTTATGTCTACGGTGCTATGAGAGTCACCGGCGCCGCCGACCCGACCGTTTCCGTCAGCGAGACCATCAAGGGCAAGCTTCCTCAGCGTAAAATCGTCACCACTGCCGCCGCAGGATATTCGTCCTATGGCAATCAGATTGGCTTGGCGACCGGCATCGTCGACGAAATCTATCACCCCGGCTATGCCGCAAAGAGAATGGAAATCGGCGCAGTAATCGCCGCCACTCCCGAGGAGAACGTAAGAAGAGAAGTTCCCCAGCCCGGAGACATAGTTATACTCTTAGGCGGAAGCACCGGCAGAGATGGTTGCGGAGGAGCAACCGGTTCATCAAAATCGCATACTTTAACATCGCTTGAGACCTGCGGCGCGGAGGTTCAGAAGGGCAACGCCCCCGAGGAAAGAAAGCTCCAGAGGCTCTTCAGAAACCGGGAAGCATCCCTCATGATAAAGAGGTGCAACGACTTCGGCGCAGGCGGCGTTTCGGTCGCAATCGGCGAGCTTGCCGACGGTCTGGAAATTGACCTCAATGCAGTCCCGAAGAAATACGAGGGCTTGGACGGAACAGAACTCGCAATCAGCGAATCGCAGGAGAGAATGGCGGTTGTAATTGAGCCGGAAAACTTAGAGAGATTCCTCGAGATTGCCCATTCCGAGAATTTGCAGGCTTGCAAGGTTGCGGAAGTCAAGGCGGAGCCGAGGCTCGTCATGAACTGGAACGGCAAGTCGATTGTAAACCTCAGCCGTGAGTTCCTTAATTCCAACGGCGCCGAGAAGCATATTGATGCCGCACCGGCGAAGCTTCAGGACTATAAGAAGACAGTCACCGGCGATTTCAGAGAGAACTATCTGAAGCTTGCGGGAGACCTCAACATCTGCTCGAAGCGCGGTCTTTCGGAAAGATTCGACTCGACCATCGGCGCCGGAACGGTCTTAATGCCCTTCGGCGGCAAGAATCAGCTCACGCCTATTCAGACGATGGTGCAGAAGGTTTCGGTCGAGAAGAAGCACACCGACGCTTGCTCGCTCATGGCATACGGCTACAACCCCTATATCACCGAGAAGTCGCCTTATCACGGAGCATACCTGGCGGTTATCGAATCGGTTTCGAAGCTCGTTGCAACAGGCGCGAAGTTCGACGACGAAGAGGTATATCTGACGTTCCAGGAATACTTCGAGCATCCCAATAAAGATGCAAAACGTTGGGGCAAGCCTCTGGCGGCGCTCCTTGGCGCATTCAAGGCACAGCTTGAGCTTAAAATCGGCGCAATCGGCGGCAAGGACTCGATGAGCGGAACCTTCGAGGACATCGACGTTCCCCCGACGCTCGTCTCGTTCGCAGTCACCACCTCGACCACCGATAATATAATCAGCCCCGAATTTAAAGAAGCAGGGCATAAAGTATACTTCATCAAGCCTGACTATGACGAGAACAATCTCCCGGTAACTGCTTCGCTCCTCGAGGTTTACGCGAAAGTCACCGAATGGATGAGAGCAGGCAAGATTGTTGCGGCATACACCCCGACCGCCGGCGGCATCGCCGAAGCAATCTTCAAGATGGGCATCGGCAACAGCATCGGCTTCAAGTTCAACGGAACTCCCGATATATTCGGCTATAACTACGGCGCATTTATCCTCGAAGCTACCGAAGATCTGGACGCCGAGCTTCTCGGTGAGACCACCGAAGAAGAGGCTATCACCTATGGCGATGGGAGTATTACACTTTCTGAGCTCTTAACTCCGTATGAGAACAAACTGGAATCCGTATACACTTGTAACATAGGAAACCCCTCAGGCTCGCTTTGCTCGCCAGCTCCCCTTTCAGGGGAGCCTATGAGTGCTCCTGTACAAGCTTCTGATGGAGCAGAAAAAGCCTCCCATGAAAGGGGAGGTGCCGACGTAGTCGGCGGAGGGGTTTCCGTGAAGCCCAAAGTTCTTATCCCCGCCTTCCCGGGAACCAACTGTGAATGCGATTCGGCGAAAGCGTTTGCGGATGCGGGTGCTGAACCCGAAATCTTGGTTATCAACAATCTTTCGGCAGAGGGTATTACAAGAAGCGTTGAAACATTTGCCGAAAAATTGAAGTCGGCGCAGATGGTCTTCATCCCCGGAGGCTTCTCGGGTGGCGACGAGCCGGAGGGAAGCGGCAAGTTCATCACAGCATTCTTCCGCAACGCCGAAATCAAGGACGGCGTCCACGACCTCTTGGGCAACAGAGGCGGTCTTATGGCTGGTATCTGCAACGGCTTCCAGGCGCTTATCAAGCTCGGACTTCTCCCATACGGCAAGATTATCGACACCGACGAGAATTGCCCGACGCTTACGTTTAACGTCATCAACCGCCACCAGTCGAAGATAGTCAGAACCCGCATCGCTTCGAACAAGTCGCCTTGGCTTTCGCTCATGAATGTCGGCGACATCGTGAACGTCCCCATCTCCCACGGCGAGGGCAGATTCCTTGCAAGTGAGGAGCTGATTCGTGAGCTCGCCGCAAACGGACAGATTGCAACGCAGTATGTAGACCTTGACGGCAACCCTTCGATGGATGTAAGATACAACCCGAACGGCTCGCTTTTTGCGGTAGAAGGCATTACCTCGCCCGACGGCAGGGTCTTCGGCAAGATGGGACACTCGGAAAGAGTGGGCTCCGGGCTCTACAAAAACGTCCCCGGCAACTACGACATCCGCATGTTCGAAGCCGCAGTGAACTATTTCAAGAAAAACTGAGTGAATTTTTATTCAAGGGTATTGCATAATTATTCACAATGTGCTATACTAGGGCGGTGTTCAAGATGTAGGGGCGGATATTATCCGCCCGTTACATCACAGCCGAGTTTTTCGGGCGGATAATATCCGCCCCTACAATAAATCCATGGAGGAATCAAATATGTTAGACAAATCTAAAATCAAAAAAGTAGTCCTTGCCTATTCGGGCGGACTTGACACTTCAATCATCATCCCGTGGTTGAAGGAGAACTACAATAATCCCGAGATTATCGCTGTTTCGGCTAATGTCGGACAGGGAACTGAGCTCGATGGGCTGGAGGAGAAGGCTCTCAAGACCGGCGCTTCGAAGCTCTATATCGAAGACCTGACCGAGGAGTTCCTCACCGATTTCGTCTTCCCCTGCGTTCAGGCTGGTGCGAAGTATGAGGAATATCTCCTCGGAACCGCTTTTGCACGTCCTCCGATAGCTCGCAGAATCGCCGAAATCGCAATCAAGGAGGGCGCAGACGCCATCTGCCACGGTTGCACCGGCAAGGGCAACGACCAGGTCAGGTTTGAAGTCGCAATCAAGGCTTTTGCCCCCGACATCCCGATTATCGCTCCTTGGAGAGAGTGGGACATCAAGTCCCGCGACGAGGAAATCGACTATGCAGAGGCGCACAACGTTCCCCTCAAGATTAACCGTGAGACCAACTACTCCAAAGACAAGAACCTCTGGCATCTTTCTCACGAGGGTCTCGACCTTGAAGACCCGGCAAACGAGCCGCAGTATAACAAGCCCGGATTCCTTGAGATGGGCGTTTCGCCCGAAATGGCTCCCGATGAGCCCACATATGTAAAGCTCCACTTTGAGCAGGGCGTTCCGACAGCTGTCAACGGCGTAGAGATGAACGCTACCGAGCTCGTTACAGAGCTCAACAAGCTTGGCGGTGCAAATGGCATCGGACTTCTTGACATCGTCGAGAACCGTCTTGTCGGTATGAAGAGCAGGGGAGTTTATGAGACCCCCGGCGGCGCCATCCTCTATCACGCTCACGAAACCCTCGAAACTATTACTCTTGATAAAGAGACCGCTCACTATAAGTCTCTCGTAGCCCAGAAGCTTGCGGAGCTCGTATATAACGCCCAGTGGTTCAGTCCTCTTACCGAGGCAATCCTTGCGTTCGTAAAGTCGACACAGAAGACCGTCACCGGCGACGTAACCCTCAAGCTTTATAAGGGCAATATCATCAACGCAGGCGTAACCTCGCCCTACTCCCTCTACGACCCCGAAATCGCGACATTTGACGAGGACGAGGTCTACGACCAGAAGGACGCCGGCGGCTTCATCAACCTCTACGGTCTCCCGACCAAGGTTTACGCGAAGATGAAGGCGAAGAATGGTTTGAGGTAAACCCCTCAGTCAGCTTCGCTGACAGCTCCCCTTTCAGGGGAGCCTATTTTCCTTCTATCACAACTTTTTGTAAGAGGCAGTTGAGTTGCCTTTGGCAACTGTAGCCTCCCCTGAAAGGGGAGGGGGACCGCCGCCGAAGGCGGTGGTGGAGGGGTTTCTAGGAGGTATAACTATGGCAAAAATGTGGGCAGGTCGAACTAGCGGCGACACAAGCACCCTCGCTGACGACTTCAACTCTTCTATTCACTTCGACAGCCGGATGTATCGCGAGGATATAACCGGCAGTATGGCGCATGCTTCGATGCTCGGGGCGACGGGGATTATCTCGGAGGACGAAGCCAATCAGCTTATCGACGGTCTCTCGGAAATTTTATCTGACCTTGACTCGGGGGAGCTCAAAATCAACCCGGATTGCGAGGACATCCACATGTTCGTCGAGGAGGTGTTGACGTCCAGACTCGGCGATGTCGGAAAGAAGCTTCATACAGCCCGTAGCCGCAACGACCAGGTGGCTCTCGACACGAGGATGTATACACGCTCGGAAATCGGCTTGATTCAGGAAAAGCTTATCGATTTGTGCGACGCAGTTGTCGCGAAAGCCGAAGAATATAAAGACTACGTCATGCCCGGCTATACGCATCTCCAGAGAGCGCAACCGATTACCTTCGGGCATCAGCTCATGTGCTATGTTGAAATGCTCGGGCGAGATATTTCGAGGCTCGAGGACGCAAAAGCCCGGGTCAACGTCTCGCCGATTGGAAGCTGTGCGCTGGCGGGGACTACATACGAGACCGACAGGGGATATGAGGCAAGAAAATTAGGCTTCGACTCGGTTTGCAAAAACAGCATCGACGGCGTTTCGGACAGGGATTTCGTCTGCGAGACCCTCTCGGATTTGTCCATCATCATGATGCACCTTTCGAGATTCTCGGAAGAGATTGTCCTCTGGTCGAGCTGGGAGTTCAAGTTCGTGGAGCTCTCGGACAGCTTCACCACCGGCTCGTCAATCATGCCACAAAAGAAAAACCCCGATATGGCGGAGCTTGTTCGTGGCAAAACCGGCAGGGTCTATGGCGACCTCGTCACTATTTTAACCGTTCTCAAGGGCCTGCCGCTTGCTTACAACAAAGATATGCAGGAAGATAAAGAGTGTCTCTTCGACGGGATCGACACCGTCAAGATGTGCCTTGACGTCTTCACCGGAATGATTGAGACGATGAAGGCGAACCGCGAAAACATGATGACTGCGGCGCAGAAGGGCTTCATCAACGCCACCGATCTGGCGGACTAT
Organism: Oscillospiraceae bacterium; assembly: GCA_021201135.1. Lineage (GTDB taxonomy): Bacteria > Bacillota > Clostridia > Oscillospirales > Ruminococcaceae > Faeciplasma. Next base: position 75,608 of record JAJQGT010000008.1, on the reverse strand, counting down.
CTCGTCAGAAAGGGCTTGCCGTTCAGAAGCGCATATAAAATCAGCGGCAGAATCGTCGCACACTGCATCGAGACCGGAAAGGTCTTGGAGACTATGGAGCTTTCGGAATACAAAGAGTTCAGCGAGCTGTTTGACAGCGATTTGTACGCTGAAATCGACCTCAAAACCTGCGTCGACAAGAGAATCAGCGAGGGCGGAACCTCGATAAGCTCCGTCGAAAAGCAGATTGCCGACGCAAAAGAAAGAATAAGTAATCTTAAGAAGGGATTTGAACAGAAATGAATCTTTACGGACGGGATTTTCTGAAGCTTCTTGACTTCACTCCCGATGAAATAGAAGGGCTGATAGAGCTCGCGGCGACCCTCAAGGCGAAGAAAAAGGCGGGCGTTGCGCACAAGCTCTGTGAGGGCAAGAACGTCGCCCTCATCTTTGAGAAGACGAGCACCCGCACCCGTTGCTCGTTTGAGGTTGCCGCTCATGATTTGGGCATGGGTTGCACATACCTCGACCCGTCGGGCTCGCAGATTGGCAAAAAGGAAAGCATCGCCGACACGGCAAGAGTGCTTAGCTCGATGTTCGACGGCATTGAATACCGCGGCTACGGGCAGGAGATTGTCGAGGAGCTCGCGAAGTATTCCGACGTCCCCGTCTGGAACGGTTTGACAAACGAGTTCCACCCGACGCAGATTCTTGCCGACTTCCTCACAATAAAAGAGATTTACGGACGCCTGAAGGGCATCAACTTCCTCTACATGGGCGACGCCAGATACAACATGGGCAACTCGCTCATGGTCGGTTGCGCAAAGATGGGTCTGAACTTCACCGCATGTGCACCCAAAAAGTACTTCCCGAACGCCGAGCTCGTTAAAACCTGTGAAGAACTCGCGAAAGAGAGCGGCGGAAGCATCACTCTGACCGAAGACCCCGCAGAAGCCGCCAAGGGACAGAACGTCGTCTATACTGACGTGTGGGTCTCGATGGGCGAGCCGGACGAGGTCTGGGCGGAAAGAATCGCCGACCTCAGCCCCTATCAGGTAAACTCGAAGCTCATGAACGCCACCGACAACGCCGTATTCATGCACTGCCTGCCGTCCTTCCACGACCTCAAGACCACCACCGGCAAACTGATAAACGAAAAGTTCGGCATCGACTGCATGGAGGTCACCGACGAGGTCTTCGAAAGCCCGAAATCCGCTGTCTTCCAGGAGGCGGAGAATCGCATGCACACCATCAAGGCGGTTATGGCTTCCACACTGACAAGGGTATAATTGACGGCAACAAATATGAAAGACTTTCTTATATCAATCTTCCGCAAGCCGCATATGGCTCGGCGGGTTATTCTCTGCGTCGTGGCGGTCACGATGATGGGCTTTTGCGTGTCGTGGCTGAACCTTCTTGCCTGGGGCACCGACCCCTGCTCGGTCGTGAATCTCGCCATGGCGGAAATCCTTGGCATGAGCTTCGGAAGCTGGCAGGCGCTCATCAACTGCGTTCTCTTCGTCTTCGTCTTCTGGAAGGGGCGGGAGAACATAGGCATCGGCACAGTTTGCAACATGTTCATCGTCGGCTATGCCTGCGACTTCATGACGTGGCTTCGGACACTTCTCTTGCCCGACTTCGCGTTCACGACAATGCCCGGAAAGATTGTCGCCTGCGTGGTGATACTTTGCATATTCGTCTTTTCGGTTGCGGTCTACACCTCGGTCGGACTCGGTGCTTCGCCCTATGATTCGATTCCCGAAATCATCTTCAAGGCGCAGAAAAAGCTCCCGTTCCGGGTCGTCCGTATCCTCTGGGACGGCGGCTATGCAGTCCTTGGCTATCTCATCGGCGGAACGGTCGGAATCGTGACGGTTCTGATGGCGCTGACGATAGGACCCATGGCGGAAGCCGTCCGCAAGCACATCGGCAGGTTTATTGAATAGTGCTTTCCAACGACTTGAGCTCTCTTATCAGATAGTTATAACGGGACTCAAGAGCCGCACGGTCATAGATAAGCGCATCCACAAGGTCGCTGTCGGTCGTCTCGTTAAAACAGCTCTCCGTAATTTCCATAGCATCAGAAATCTCCTTGATATCGGCTTCGATAGCAAGGAGTTTTTGTTTTCGGAGCTTATTTTGCGAACGGGTCATAACAAACATCCTCTCGTATATGCTGTTAAAGCATATGCGGGAGGAAAGTGCTTCATGCAAACCCCTCAGTCGCCCTTCGGGCGCCAGCTCCCCTTTCAGGGGAGCCTTTTTGTATTCTGCACAAACTTTTGCGAGAGCAAAAAAAGCCTCCCCTGAAAGGGGAGGGGGACCGGCGAAGCCGGTGGAGGGGTTTATCAAACACTGAACTTATACACCGTAACGTGATGATACTTCTCTCCAGCCTTGAGAATCGGCTTCTCGAAGTTGTCGAACTTCATGGCGTTCGGGTAGAACTGGGTTTCGAGGCAGAGTCCGTCGCGCTTCTCGACCGGCTTGCCGTTCTTGCCGTAGGGGGCTGTGCCGTCGAGGAAGTTTCCGGAATAGAACTGCATGCCGGGGGTGTCGGACCATACTTCCATCGTGCGTCCGGTGTTAGCCGCCTTGAGGGTTGCCATATGTCTGAAGCCCTCGCCGTCGGGGCACCAGTTGTGGTCGTAGCCGCCGGCAAAGACGAGCTGCTCGTGCTTCTGGTTGATTCTCTCGCCGATAACGTGGAAGTCGGTGAAGTCGAGCGGCGTGCCCTCAACCTTTGCAACATAGCCGGTGGGGAGGCACTCGGAATTGCCGACAGTGAAGTGGGTGGCGTTAATCTTGAGGGAGTGGTTCTCGATGGAGCCGGTGCCCTGACCGTCAAGGTTGAAATAGCAGTGATTCGTCAGATTGCAGATGGTGTCGCTCTCGGCTACTGCGTTGTAGTCAATCTTGAGAGCGCAGTCGTCATCGAAGGAGTACTTGACGGTTACATGAAGTGTTCCGGGGAAGCCCTCTTCGCCGTCGGGGGAGGTGTACTTGAGGACGAGCTTCTCGCCGTCAACGCTGGCGTCCCAGATTTTCTTGTTGAAGCCCTCGAAGCCGCCGTGGAGGTTGTTTCTGCCGTCGTTCTTGCCGAGGGTATAGGTCTTTCTGCCGAGCTTGAACTTTGCGTCCTCGATTCTGTTGCCGTGGCGACCGATGAGTGCGCCGATGTACTTGTCCTGATCCTCATAACCGGAAATGTCGTCATATCCGAGAGCTACGTCGGCGATATAGCCGTTCTTGTCGGGGACGTTTATCGAGCGGATAGCTCCGCCATAGGTGATGATTTCGACATAGGCGCCGATGGAGTTCTTGAGCTCATAGAGCGAGATAGCCTCGCCGGTCGAGAGGCATCCGAAGTCTCTTCTTGTTACAGTTGTCATAGGTTTTCATGTCCTTTCAAAAAAATTCTAAAAAAATATTTTTCTCGCATGCAATAATTGCGTGCCCTGATTTGTATTATAAGTGTAACACCTTTTCAGACGAATTGCAACCTCGGAAATGTGATTCCGGGTCGAAAAATTAATTTTCTCCCTGTGAAAATTAATAATTCGGGGTTTACAACGGGACAAAAAGATGTTATAATGTACTCGGTAACCTGTGAGAAATAGATGAACTTCGTTCATCTAGCACAGAAACTTCGTTTCTGTGGGGCTTTGTTTCTACAAGACTTTGTTTCTGAATTCTCAAGGGGGAATCTAAAAAATTTTTGAAAAAAGGAGTGTCATAAAAAATGACTAAAAGACTTTTAGCATTGGCAACCGCCCTCATTCTGGCAGTCTCCATGCTCAATCTCTCGGTGTTTGCGGACACTGGTTCTGCCACTATCACTGATACCGGCAGTAACACAGTCAAGATCGAATGGTCTTATACTGCTGATGACAGTAGCAGTGCTGTTACTTACACCTACTCATTGGTTGACAAGACAAACAACAAAACGCTTAAGTCGGGGACAAAGGTAAGCGATACAAGCGTTACCGGCATAGCTTACACGGCTTCCGGTACTTTGGCTCTTACCGTTGATGTTTATGTCGACGGAACTTGGACCAAGACCCTGACAGCAGACAATCTGAAAGTATCTTACACTGCATCAAGCACCAAGAACGGCATCACCGTAACTCAGTCGGGTGATAGTGCCGCTGTTGTAACTTGGACAGATACCAACTACTCCAGCTATACCGTTGAGTATAAGACCTCAAGCTCTGGCACTGCAACTTCTCTCGGCGTTGTATCCAGTGGTGCTACAATTCCTGTTGCTTACTCTTCATTGTACTCTGTAACCGTTAAGGGCTGGAGTTTGACCGGTGGTGCAGGCGTTTCGACCACTATCGGCACATGGACTTATTCAGGCTCCGGCTCAGGTTCTTCTACCGGCTATGCTTCCGGCTTGTATGTTCAGGCAGGGTCTTCGAGCGCTTCTGCTGGCACAACTACTTATACCTTGACCTGGAACGGATCGAGCAGTTATTCTTATTACTACATCAGATACGTTGATTCTACAAGTTCAAGCGGTACTGGATATACAACAACAAGTGCTACCTCTCTGTCTTTGAAGCTTATTACCGGTCATTCATATACTATTTATGTATACGGTTATACTTCAAGCGGTACCTCGACTTCAATAGGCTATGCGTATATCGTTTCCGGAACAACGGGAACTATTAATGGCTTGTCCGGTTCGAGTGATGCCAGCGGTATAAGCATTGTGAGCAACGGTATTACTTCTAACGGTACATACAGCTATACGTTGTCCTGGGGTGCATATACCGGAGCTACTTACTACGCTGTATATGCAGGTTCTACCAGACTTTATTACGGAACCGCAACTAAATTCACTTATCAGTTCTTCTATCCTGCAACAAGCTATTCTATCTATGTCTATGCTTATGATGCGAATGGAAACAGCCTCGCTACTGTTGGCAATACAACGATTGTAGGAGGAACCACCGGCTCGAGCACAAGCACAACTACCTACACTACGACTTCCGGCACCAGATGCACCGTTTATTCGTATGCAAGCTACAAGACGATTTCTTGGACCGCTTACTCGGGCGCAGACACATACCTTGTTTACTATGTAGTTGGCACAAACACAGCCGGCACTACACTTACAACATCTGCTACAAGTGCTACCATTCCCGTAGCTAACACCTACGCTGTCACAATCTATGTTATACCTATGGATTCGACTGGCTCTGCACTCGTAACCGGTGCTTGGGCATCTGCTACTGTTGCGGCAACAACCACTGCTAGCTCGTCCTCGAGCACAACCAACACCACGACAGCCACTTCTACTGAGACCGACGGTGTTTACATTTCTTCTCAGACTACACTTGGCACCACCCTTACATGGGATAAGGTTAGTGGAGCGAAAGCTTACTACGTTATGTACGGTGGTGTAAACTCAACCGGATCTTCTTCGCAGACTGTTACTACTAACAGCGTCACCATTCCTTTCGGAAAGAATGCTTCCTTCATAGCTTATGTCTATGCGATTCCTTCTTCCGGCGGCTTGACAAATGTAGGTAAGATCACCTATATCTCAGGTACCGGCACCGGGTCTGATTCCAGCTCCAGCTCCTCGTCCGACAGTGACGCTTCCGTCTACCCGACTTCCTTCAAGGCTACTTCGGGCAACAGCGGAAAGATCACCCTCTCCTGGACTGCGGCTGACGATGCTACTTCCTACACCGTTTACTGGAAGAGATCCTCTAACTCCACTTGGAAGAAGGCAGGAACCGTCAAGAAGACCGCTGTTACAATCTCGGGTCTCAACGACGGCACAAGCTATGACTTCTATGTAGTAGCTAATACCGGCTACAGCTCCGGCACCGCTACCATCACCTGCTCGACAAAGACCTCTACCGTCACCGCTACAGACCCTGTTGCAAGCACGGCAACTCTTTCGAGCCTGACATCCGTAACAAGCTCTTCGAGCGGCTCGATAACCGTTTCCTGGACCGCCGTTTCCGGCGCAACCAGCTATAAGGTCTATGTTGCCGAGGGTTCAAGCTCCACCTACAAGTGCAAGGCTACCGTAACAAGCGGCACCTCGACCACAATCACCGGTCTCACATCCGGCACAACCTATAAGGTAAGAGTTGTTGCAGTTCCTTATCAGACTGACCTTTCAACTGACCTCAAGGCTTGCAGCTACATGTCTGTCACCGTCAAGTAAAAAGTTACGCACAATCGATTAAAACAGGAGAGAGCCGGCTTCGTGCCGGCTTTTCTCTTGACACGCCGTGTTAAAACAGTTGTATAAAATGATGTTTTTTGTCAGAGTGTCTTGTAATCGGGGATGAATTCGTGTATAATAACAGGAATGAGCTTTGCTCATTCCTGCGGAAGATTTGCCTTCGGCAAACTTCCACCATGACCCATCCGGAGGGGTTTCAAAAAAATTTTTTAATTTCGGTTGAAACAAAATCGGGTTTTTCGGACACTATTTATACAGAAGCACCTCGATGAAGAGGCTGTGTGGATAGTGGTAGTATAATATCTTACAGCGAATCGAGGTGAGACTGATATATGAAATCCGACTTTAAGGAGCTTGTGACCCGTGCAAGGCGGGGCGATGCTTCTGCGTTCGGCGAGCTTTATTCCGCCATTTATAAAGACCTTTATTACTACGCACTGTGTAACCTTAACAATGCGGACGATGCGGCGGATGCCGTGAGCGACGCGGTTTTGGATGCCTTCACGGGGATTAAGAATCTCAAGAACGAAGAGGCTTTCCAAGGTTGGATGGTCAAAATCCTGACCGCCAAAATCAAGCGAAAACAGGCGGAATATATCAGTCAGCGAGAGTATATAAGCTCCACCACCTCGGACTATGCAGACGCCGAAGAGGGCGAGATGAACGACATCCCCGTCAACGAAGCGAAGTACGAGGGAATCGAGCTACTCGAGCACATCGAAGGACTGAGTCACAACGAAAAGATTTGCTTCACGCTTAACGCAATTTATGGCTACACGAGCGACGAGGTGAGCAAAATCACCGAGATAAACAACGCCACCGTGCGAACGTACATTGCGAGAGCAAAGCAGAAGCTACGGAAAGCGTTATCTGATTAGTGTAGGGGCGGATATTATCCGCCCGTCAAATAGAAATCGCACAAAATTAATTTCAATAGAAAGGAGTGTCGGGATGGCTAATAAGAACAGTGTTTACTGGGAAATGATGCAGAATATTTCCGTGCCGGAGAGACTTGAGCCGGACAATATCGTTGCGTTTCTGGAAGCTCATCAGATGGAATCAGCTAAGAGTTCTGAGCTTAGGTCCGAGATAACCGTTACCACAAACGAAGTCCCGACCTCTGCTGATACAACCGAAAAGGCGAATAAGAAGCCTGAAAAGAAGATTACAGTCAGCTCTTCTTCAAAGCGCACAAGAATCTATCGCACCGTCGCATCGCTTGCGGCATGTGCGGCGCTTGTCCTTGGGTGCGTGAGATACTTTGATCTCGGAGAGGTCGAGACGGTCGAGACCGATTCGAAGGGCTCAACCTATGCTTCCGACTATGACGAGCTCCACAAGACATTCAAGAAATATTATGCCGACGACGAGGATAAAGTAACCCTTGATTCCGCAATCGCCGAGATTGAAAATTCTTACAACGAAAACGGCTCCGAGAGCACAAGCGACTCGGACAGCACTGTTGATACCGATGCCGAGACCGACGCTTCCGTAACAACTGCTACCGAGCCGGAGGCTACAAGCCCGACCGAGGAGGAAGCCTCCGAGAGCGTCGAAACAACCGACACCGAGCCGGACGTAACCCTGAGCGAGGGAGTAAGGCTCCCGACAATCGCCGAGGGCGAGCTCGACGACAACTATCTTATCTGCAACGATATTATCTACATCAAGGACGGAAGCACCGTCAAGGTTGTTCTTTCCGACACCGGCACGCTTGAGTATATCGGCGACGCCGTCCCCGAGAACGGTCTTTTCGAGACGAGAGTGCTCGAGGAAATATATGCCGTCGATTCAAGGCTTATCGCGGTCTACTCGGTAACGACCGAGGAGCCGGTCTCCATTCAGGCGAATGCGACGACCGAAGAATCACTGGTTGAGGGCATCCTGAGCTCGGTTTATTCGGACGACGGGAACACCGTCACGAGCTACTCAGCCGAGGTCGTTGTCTATGACATCTCGACTGACGGAAGCATCACGACATCCTCTGTGGTCTCGTTCAGCGGGAGCTATCTCGAATCCGTATTTGATAACGGCTACGTCTACGTCGTCACAAGCTATGACGAATACCATAACACCCTTCTGACGGGCGACAATCTTGACAGCTATGTCCCGAGCTACACCGTAAACGGCGAAAAGCTCTATATAGAAGCGACAAACATCCTTATCCCCGAAACCTTCTCGACGCTTGATTACACCGTCGTCGGAGGAATTGCGGCGGCGCTCCCGTCGTGCCCCGTTTCCGTTCAGGCGGTTCTCGGCTCTGAGGGCAAGGTGGTCGTTTCGGAGGATGCGGTCTTTGTCTTCGGCTACACCGGAACGGAGGAGACCTCCGTTGAAAAGCTCACCCTTTCGGGCGGAGCGGCGACCTTCAGCTATTCCGCAACCATCGAGGGCGTTGCCCTTACCGGCGGAATAAGCCTTAATGGCGACGTTCTTCTCGTTGCGACACTAAGAAGCGGCGAGAACGGATATATAACAGCAGTTTATGCTTTCGACGAAAACCTGAATCTCCTTTCGGAGGCTGATTTCCCGCCGGCTTATCAGACGGTGACCTTCGACGGCATGAAGGTGATTATCGGAAATGGGGACGACGCCAAGGTGGCGGACTTCTCCGACCCGTCGAATCCGGCGATTATCGAGAGTAACGACAGCGTCGACCTGACTCTCGGGCTTCAATCCTTCGGCGACGGATATATCACCCTTACTGAGGACGACAACGGAATGCTGATGCTCGCATATCTTGAGGCAGACAGCATCGGCGAGCTGGCGGTTTCTGCGGAGACGATGATTTCCTCCGAGGATTGCGACAGTCCGGCTCTCAGCGACAACAGAATTCTCTATCTGGACGCGGCAAACGGTCTTGTCGGTGTCCCGTATAAATACTTTGACGGCTTCGATTATTGTTGCACCTATGCAATCTATAAGCTTGGCGACACGGGATTCACCCTCGTCGGAACGGTTGAGACCCACGAGGTCGACAGTGCTTTCGAGTTTGGAAGAGCTGAGCTCTCGAACGGTATCCTCTATGTCATGAGCGACGGCAGAGTTTATGCACTCTCGGTCGGCTCGAGCTCCGTCTCGATAATCGGCTCGGCGGACCTGATCGAGTCGAGCTATTCGGGGCACACCACCTGGTAAACTCATTTTTCTCTGATAAATTTTCAACGCAGGGTTAGCAAGTGCCCTGCGTTGAGCTTTTTAAAAAATATTTCAAAAAACGCTTGACATTTGAGCTCTGATATGTTATCATATCATACGTTGTTGAGTGCTTGCTGGTGTAGCTCAGTTGGTAGAGCAGCTGATTTGTAATCAGCAGGTCGGGGGTTCAAGTCCGTCCACCAGCTCCACACGAAATAGAATATGGGAGAGTTCCCGAGTGGCCAAAGGGGGCAGACTGTAAATCTGTTGCTTTTCAGCTTCGATGGTCCGAATCCATCCTCTCCCACCAAATAAAAAACACCCTTTATGGGTGTTTTTTTATTTGGTTTGATGGGGATGTATGAAGAGCTCGGATAAAAATCGGCGTCGGGCATTTCGAATGCTTCAGGAATGCAGAAGTGCGTTCATGTTAAAACCGATAAAGAAGAACCGATTTTCACCGAATTCCGCAAAGCGGAATTCGTTTGGTCGCGAATCCATCCTCTCCGACCAAGCAAAAAAGACATCCGGACGGATGTCTTTTTTCGTTTTACAGCCTATCCAATATCTCCCCCGCCTTGCCATGGAGGGTGTAATCCGCGCGGCGGTTGGTGACATTCGGATTCTTCTCGATGAAGATGAGCTTGTCGCCGGGGTAGTAGTTGATGAACCCTGCCGCCGGATAGACGGCGAGCGAGGTGCCCGCAACTATCAGCACGTCGGCATTGCGGATGTAGTGAAGCGTCTTCGTTACGACGCTGTCGTCGAGCGGCTCCTCATAGAGGACGGCGCCCGAGCGGACGATTTTTCCGCAATCGGGGCAATGGAAGATTCCGGCTTCCGCAAGGATGTCCCGCATCGAGAAAATCCTGCCGCACTTCGGGCAGTAGTTCTTGTCGGCGGAGCCGTGGAGCTCCAAGACTTCTTTTGAGCCTGCCTTCTGGTGGAGCCCGTCGATGTTCTGGGTTATGACCGCCTTGAGCTTCCCCTCACGCTCCCATTCGGCGAGCTTCAGGTGCCCCTTGTTCGGCTCGGCGTCGACCATCGGTCCGATTGTCTTGTCACGATAAAACTCGTAGAAGACGTCGGGGTGCGCCTCGAAAAAGGAGTGGCTCAGGATCGTCTCGGGCGGATAGTCATATTTCTGGTTATACAGCCCGTCCACCGAGCGAAAATCGGGCACGCCGCTCTCGGTCGACATTCCGGCGCCGCCGAAGAAGACGATGTTATCCGACTCTTCGACAATTTTCTTCACCTCTTCGAAGACGCCCTGCTCTTCCGGCAAAATCGGATTCATGTTATTCGACTGTCGCCTCGGGAGCGTTTCTGCGGATGCTGTCGATTCCGTTCAGGCAGGAAGCCTTTGCCTTGTAGCCCTCGCCGGTGGCGATGATTTCGCCGTTGCGAGCCTTAAGACGGAATCTGTATTCGCCCGCCTTGTCGGTGTAGACCTCGAACTTCGGGTTGGTTGCGGTCTCATAGTTCTCGAGGGTCTGGTCCTCAAGCTTTGCGTCGACTGCATTCTTTCTTACGCTCTCGATGCCGTTCTTGCAGGCATCCTCGCTCGAATAAACCTGACTTACTGCGATAATCTGTCCGTTGTCAGCCTTGAGGTTGAAAACATAGCCGGTGTTGGTTTCTTTTACGGTGAACTTTCCCATTTTGCTACCTCCAAAAATGATCTGGTGTCTACGGTTATCACCGGCTTTATTACTTCTTGCCGAAGAGCTTGCCGATGCCGCCACTGACGTTGTCAAGATTGATCTTTGCCTGAATGCCGTCGGTTACGGTCTTAAGCTGGTCCTCGGGAATCTCAACGCCCGTAAGATCCTTTACAGTGCCGGTGGGGTCCTTCTTGAATTTCGCAAGAAGCTCCTCGTCGGAAGTGATCTTCTTGACACATTCTTCTACTTTTGCCTTGATGTCCATGATTTTTTGCTCCTATCTTTAGCATTATTCGCCACAATTCCTTGCGGAATTTTCTTGGTTAATGTAATTATACCACATAGATTTTAAAGTTGCAACGAGTATTTTGAGAATAAATTCGAAATAATCGCAATAAATTTTCGCCTTTCCGAAAATTCCTGAAAAAATCTCTTGTACATGAGAAAAAACTGTGTTATACTTTATGTGATTATTCTCGGAAAAGCGAGAAATGAAGATATTTTATCTGAGAAAGGCAGAATTATTATGTTCAAAAAGGATATAGGAATAGACCTCGGAACGGCTAACACCCTCGTCTGCGTCAAGGGCAAGGGCATTATCATCCGTGAGCCGTCGGTCGTCGCGGTCGACACCAAGACCGACGCCGTCAAGTATGTGGGTCAGGATGCCAAGAACATCATCGGTCGTACCCCCGGCTCGATTCGTGCGGTTCGCCCCCTCAAGGATGGAGTCATCGCCGACTTCGACATGTGCACCGTCATGCTTCAGGAGTTCATCCGCAAAGCTATCGGCTCGAACCCGTTCGTCAAGGCTCGGGTCGTAATCTGCATCCCCTCGGGCGTCACGGCTGTTGAAAGAAGAGCCGTAAAAGAGGCGGCAGAGGGTGCAGGCGCAAAGAGAGTTTCCATCGTCGAGGAGCCCATGGCGGCGGCAATCGGCGCGGGGCTTCCCGTTGAGGAGCCGACCGGCTCGATGATAGTCGATATCGGCGGCGGCACCAGCGAAGTGGCGGTCATCTCCCTCTGCGGAATCGTCACAAGCCGCTCGGTAAGAGTTGCGGGCGACGAATTCGACCTCTCAATCATCAACTTCATCAAGAAGAAATATAACCTCCTCATCGGCGACAGAACCGCCGAGCACATCAAGATTTCGATTGGCTCCGCTTATCCCTTGGAGGAAGAAATCGACCTCGAAATCAAGGGCAGAAATCTTCTGACGGGCTTGCCCGAAAACATCACAATCAATTCGGAGGAAATCCGCGAAGCGCTTTCCGACCCGCTTGCAAGCATCATCGATGCTGTCAAGACCACCCTCGAGAGAACTCCTCCGGAGCTTTCGGCGGACATCATCGACTCCGGCATCACCCTCGCCGGTGGCGGAGCTTTGCTCAGAGGTCTCGACCGCCTCATCAACGAAGAGACCGGCATCCCCGTCTATATCGCCGAGAGACCGCTCGACTGCGTAGTCGACGGCGCCGGAAAGCTCCTTGAGAACATCGAAGAACTGCACGATGTTCTGAATGGGAACGATACGACGGTGTGATTCAATTCGGAATTGTTGGGGGTACGTAATCCCGGTGTAGTATCCCCTCCGAAAGTGCCCGGGCGGATGATATCCGCCCCTACAATTGGCAATTTAAGACAGGAAGGCGGAAAATATGAAGAGAACGTCAAACTTCAAAATCGGTAGCATCTCGGCTATGGTTCTGGCGATGATTGCTTTGGCGCTCGAGGTTTTGCCGGGCGGTGCGGTGCTGATATTTTCCGACGGTAGCGGAAACGGAATTGTCTCGACCTATTCCTATTTCAGTCTGACTCCTTTCGGCTACGCCAACTTCGCGCCGCTGATTACGGGCATTATGACGATTGCGCTTCTGATTATGGTGGTAGTCAGCTTTATAAAAGCCAGCGGCAAAAAGCTCAGAACCGCAACCATCGTTGTAAATGCGATTGCAGTCCTCGTTTCAATCTGCCCGCTGATTTACGGCATCCACTACTACAATACCGTCGGAGCGGCAATCACTGCTGTGCTTGTTCTCATGCTCGGGATGGTTGTGATGGCGAAGAATGAATAATGGTTTCCAACCATCAAAAAAAGCTGTTGACAAATCAACAGCTATGGGGTATAATAAAGATGGTGAGAGGCTTAAGTTGCAAGCAAGCTTGCAACTTGCCTGAACGGTAATTCAGGCAACGGTCACTCTCTCCATAATCATGAAATTATTTTAAGGATGATCGCGCTTGAAATATCAGGCGCGGTTTATTTCTTTAGGTGGGAACCTACGGCTACACCTATGCTAAAGGCGGTCATCAGCAGAGCTAAGACCTCTAAGATTACGGAAATAATCTCCACAAGGCTTCACCTCCTCTCGCGAGGAAAGAGCAACCACCTCTCACTATCGACATTATAACATGTAAAACGTTCGTTGTCAACAAAATAATCCAAAGTGCACAGCTCCCTCCGGGGGAGCTTTTCTTATGCCTAAAACTTAATAATTCCCACCTTTACAAACGGCAGAAAGTATGATAAACTGGTACTTATCGACTTTGTCGATTTTTGTCGAAAATCGGATTGGAACTACTAAAGGAGGAAACATGGACGAAAGAACTATGACGGCTGAGGAGAGGGAAAAGGCTCTTCAGGAGATTACCGGCGGGGTTGCAACCGCCGAGAAGGCGGAGTTTGCCGACGAACAGACCCCGAACGAGATGCTCGAGATGTACAGAAGCTCCAACGAACGCAAGAACGCTTCCGAGGTCAAGACCTACAAGACCATCTTGGGCGTGCTGTGCGCCGTGGTCGCACTTCTGGCGGTGGCGGTGGTTGTCGTGTCGGTCGGGTGGATAACCGAGCAGGGGACAGTTGTCACCGAGATTCAGACTGTCGAGATTCCGACAATAGTCACCGAGTACATAGCTATCGACCCGACGAGCGAATATGACCACGAGCTGAGCGAGGACACATTTACCCTCAGCGACTCAAACTATGGCACGATTCTTATGTATGCCTTGCAGAACGTCGGGAAGAACGAGTATGACGAAGAGTGCTTCACCGTTGACGAGGAGACCGGGTATATTACCTACGACGACGGTGAGACTTACTCCATCATGGGCATCGACGTTTCCGTCTATCAGGGCGACATCGACTGGGACGCCGTGAAAGAAACGGGGGTCGAGTTTGCAATTATCAGATGCGGTTACAGAGGCTACGTCACCGGAACCGTGAATGAAGATTCGAACTTCAGGGCGAACATCAAGGGTGCGACGGATGCCGGCATAAAAGTCGGGGTTTACTTCTTCTCGCAGGCTCTGACGACAGAAGAAGCCCTTGAGGAAGCGGAATTCTGCCTCGATCTGGTCGAAGGCTACGACCTCGATTATCCCATCTTCTTCGACTGGGAGGTCGTCATCGACGCCGACGGCGACACCGCAAGAACCGCCTACATAGACCCTCAGCAGCTGACGGACAACTTCCTCACATTCGCCGCAAGGGTTGAGATTGACGGCTACACCGCCGGAATCTATGCCAACAAGAAGACGGTCGTCTGGAAGTACGACCTGAGCCGTGTCGACGACTATATGATGTGGTTTGCGGGCTATTCCGACACCCCGACTCTCTACTACGATTTGCAGATGTGGCAATATTCCTCGAGCGGAACTGTCGACGGAATAAGCGGGAGTGTTGATTTAAATATAGCGTTTGTTCAGAGGTAAACCCCTCAGTCAGCTTCGCTGACAGCTCCCCTTTCAGGGGAGCCTATGACTGCCTCTTTAAAAATTTTTGACAGAATCAAAAAAGCCTCCCCTGAAAGGGGAGGGGGACCGCCGCCAAAGGCGGTGGTGGAGGGGTTTCACAAAACTATTGACAACTTAATCTCTCTGTGATACAATTTAATCAAATAGCACACTATAATAAGGAGTGGATACTGATGCTAAACATTAAAATCGAGAAAACCACATCGCCGAAGAGAATCCCTCAGAAGGGCGAGCCTCTCGGGTTCGGTCACATTTTTACCGACCACATGTTCATCATGAACTATGACGAGGGTCAGGGCTGGCACGACGCAAGAGTCGTTCCTTATCAGGACATATCTCTTGCTCCGTCCGCTATGGTCTTCCATTACGGTCAGACCATGTTCGAGGGCTTGAAGGCTTATAAGGGCTCAGACGGCGAGGTTTATCTCTTCCGTCCCGACATGAACGCAAAGCGCGCAAACACCTCCAACCAGAGACTTTGTATCCCCGAGATTCCCGAGGAGGACTTTGTTCAGGCTATCAAGGCTGTTGTCGACGTCGACAGAGCTTGGATTCCCGAGGACGAGGGCACTTCGCTCTATATCAGACCGTTTGCAATCGCAACCGAGCCTCAGCTCGGCGTTTCACCCTCGACAAACTACCTCTTCATGGTAATTCTTTCCCCGTCGGGCGCCTATTATGAGAGCGGGCTCGCTCCCGTCGGCATCTGGATTGAGGATGAGTATGTAAGAGCAGTCAGAGGCGGTATGGGATTCGCCAAGACCGGCGGTAACTATGCGGCATCACTTGCGGCACAGGTCAAGGCTCACGACGACGGCTATGCTCAGGTTCTCTGGCTTGATGGCGTTGAAAGAAAGTATATCGAAGAAGTCGGCTCGATGAACATCTTCTTTAAGATCAATGGCAAGGTAGTCACTCCTATGCTCAACGGCTCGATTCTCCCCGGCATCACCCGCAACTCGGTTCTCACTCTTTGCAAGGACTGGGGCTATGAGGTTGAGGAGAGAAAGGTTTCCGTTGACGAGCTCATCGAAGCGGCTCACACCGGTGCTCTGGAAGAGGTCTTCGGCACCGGCACAGCGGCGGTAATTTCCCCTGTCGGCAAGCTCAGATATGTCGATGAAGTCTTCGAAATTGGCGGAGGCAAGATTGGCGAGCTCACCCAGCGTCTCTACGACGAAATCACCGGCATCCAGAGCGGCAAGCTCGAAGATACGAGAGGCTGGAGACAGAAGGTATGACAAAAAGAACGAGAGGAATCGAGACTTCCTGCGTTCAGGGCGGGTATACGCCGGGAAACGGGGAGCCGAGACAGATTCCTATCATACAGTCCACTACATTTAAATATAACACCGGCGAGGATATGGGCAAGCTCTTCGACCTTGAGGCGAACGGCTACTTCTACTCCCGCCTTCAGAACCCGACCTGCGACAGCGTTGCGGCGAAAATCTGCGAGCTCGAGGGCGGAACCGCCGCCATGCTGACCTCTTCCGGTCAGGCGGCAAGCTTCTTCTCCGTCTTCAACATCGCCTCACAGGGCGACCACGTCGTTGCGGAGTCGTCAATCTATGGCGGCACCTTCAACCTCTTCTCCGTAACCATGAAGAGAATGGGCATCGACTTCACCTTCGTCGCTCCCGACTGCTCGGATGAGGAGCTCGAAGCGGCGTTCAAGCCGAACACCAAGGCTGTTTTCGGCGAGACGATTGCGAATCCGGCTCTTCGGGTCCTCGACATCGAGAGATTTGCCAATGCGGCGCACGCTCACGGCGTTCCGCTGATTGTTGACAACACCTTCGCGACGCCCGTTAATTGCAGACCCTTCGAGTGGGGAGCTGACATCGTTACACACTCGACCACTAAATATATGGACGGTCACGGCTCGGCTGTCGGCGGTTGCATCGTCGACAGCGGCAACTTCGACTGGATGGCTCATGCCGATAAGTTCCCCGGGCTCACAACCCCCGACGAGAGCTACCACGGCATCACCTATGCCGAGCGCTTCGGCAAAGAGGGCGCATTCATCACGAAAGCGACCGCTCAGCTGATGAGAGACTTCGGCTCGACACCGTCGCCGCAGAGCGCATACCTTCTGAATCTTGGGCTCGAGAGCCTCCACGTCAGAATGAAGCGCCACTGCGAGAACGCCATGGCGGTTGCGAAGTACCTCCAGAGCGACGACAGAATCTCGTGGATTATCTATCCCGACCTTGAGGGAGATCAGGATTACGAGCTTTGCAAGAAATATCTCCCGAACGGCTCCTGCGGAGTCATCAGCTTCGGCGTGAAGGGCGGTAGAACTGCCGCCGAGAGCTTCATGCGGAACCTCAAGCTCGCCGCAATCGAGACCCACGTCGCCGACGCAAGAACCTGTTGCCTCCATCCCGCAAGCACCACCCACCGCCAGATGAACGAGGAAGAGCTCATCGCGGCAGGAGTACCCTCAGACCTCGTCCGCTTCTCATGCGGACTCGAGAGCGCAGAGGATCTCATTGCGGATATTAAGCAGGCACTGGATAATATCGCATAAACCCCTCAGTCAGCTACGCTGACAGCTCCCCTTTCAGGGGAGCCTTTGTCTGCTCCTATAAAAATTTTGAGAGAATATAAAAAAGCCTCCCCTGAAACGGGGAGACGAGTTCACAAGTGAACTCGGGACCGGCGACAGCCGGTGGAGAGGTTTCCAGAAAGGAGCCCGAATATGCCAATAAGAATCCCGAACTCGCTTCCGGCGGCGAAGACGCTTCAAGACGAGAACATCTTTATAATGCCGGAGACCCGGGCTTCTACGCAGGACATCCGTCCGCTTCGGATTCTCCTTCTTAACCTCATGCCGACGAAAATCGAGACGGAAACCCAGTTCGCTCGCCTCCTTGGCAACACTCCCTTGCAGGTCGAAATCGAGCTGATGCACACCGTTTCGCACCAGTCGAAGAACATCTCGCAGGAGCATTTGCTTTCATTTTACAAGACCTTCGACGAGATTAAAAGCTCCCGCTACGACGGAATGGTCATAACGGGCGCGCCGGTCGAGCATATGAACTATGAGGACGTCGAGTACTGGAGCGAGCTTTGCGAAATCTTCGAGTGGTCGAAGACGCATGTGCACTCTACATTTCACATCTGCTGGGCGGCGCAGGCGGGGCTCTATTACCACTTCGGAATCGAGAAGAAACAGCTCCCCGAGAAGCTTTTCGGAGTTTTCCCGCACAGGGTGAGCTATAAAAACCCGATTCTCTTCCGGGGCTTCGACGACGTCTTCTATGCCCCACATTCGAGAAATTCGACGATTGACACCGCTGATGCTGAGAGAATCCCGGAGCTCAAAATCCTTGCCTCGAGCGACGAGGCGGGGCTCTATGCCTGCATGACCGCCGAGGGCAAGCAGATTTTCGTCACGGGACACTCGGAATACGACCCCGACACATTGGCTCGGGAGTACTTCAGGGACAAAGAAAAGGGCTTGAACCCTCAGGTCCCCAAGAACTATTTCCCGAACGACGACCCATCACAGCCGCCGATAGTCCGGTGGCGCGCCCACGCAAACCTCCTGTTCTCGAACTGGCTGAACTACTTCGTATATCAGACCACGCCGTTTGATGTGGAGGAGATTGGGTAGAGAGGGTTCCCTTGTTATGAATTATCGAAATCTCAAACTTGCAAAATCCTCGCTTTTGCGCCCGGAAAATTGCCGAATATGAATTTTTTCGTGCACGAACCGTCATGGCGGATTTTATGTTTCCTTTACAAAGGCTTCCAATTTCGCTTACTTTTCGGGGTATCAGAACCTTAAAATTGTCCAAAACAGCGAGAAAAATCTTGCTCGTTTTTTGCATTATCGCCTAAATTTGCGAGGTCTATTGACAAGTGAAGAGAAAAGGCGTATAATGAAACAATCGTGAAGGTAGGGGCACCCTCCTCTCACGGAGTCAACACATTTTGTGGCTGATTTCAGTGATTGAAAAGGATGAAACCGCCTCACACGGGAAACAGCTCGCATGAAAATGCGAATTTCCAAAGCACGCATCGAACGTTGCGATAAACGTTCGCGCGAAATTTATTGGAGGTAAATCTAACATGAAAAGACTACTTGCTATGATCTTAGCTGTTGCAATGGTTCTTTCCTGCTTCACCGCTTGCGGCGACACTGCTACTGATGACAGTTCCACCACCAATGCGGCTAACAGCACCGATGATACCGTCGCTACAGACGACACAGCCGTAGAGAATCCTACCGAGCCGGTAGATCCCTATGCTGACTATGAGATCTGGGTCGAGAACGAAGATGGAACCACTTCCATCGACTTCGAAGAGTACACTGCTCTTTCTGCAGCTATCTACTCCGACGTTCTTGGCGATTACTACGATTACTATCAGGCAGCTTCCGAGGCTGAGAACGTTTCCGAAAAGTACGCTCTCTATGCTATCGCTGAGGCTAAGCTCCTTGAAGAGTGCGTATTCGTTTCCACTACTTACAACGGTGGCGGACAGGCAATGAGCCGCGTTATGGTTCGTTCCGGCGACTATGCTCTTTGGGGATCTGACTCCGACAGAATGCACAACTACGTTGTTACCAACGAGATCATCTCTGTTGCTGACAGAACCTACCTCAAGTCTCTCTGGGAAGAGCTCAGAGGCACCGGCACCTACCTTGATGAAGCTAAGGCTTATCTCACCGAGCAGGGCTACACCTTCGACGATGAGTATGTAAACAGCTACACCGGTGATGCTGAGACCTTCGACGTTCTCGCTACTTCACAGGCTACCGACTCCGAGAAGGTTATCCAGTGCTACGACGGACTCGTTGAGTACGATTCCGAAGGCATGCTTCAGCCTGCACTCGCTGAGAGCTGGGAAGTTTCCGAAGACGGTCTTACCTGGACCTTCCACATCCGTGAAGGCGTTACATGGGTTGACTCTCAGGGCAGATATGTAGCAGACGTTACTACTGACGACTGGGTTGCAGCTATGCAGCACATGCTCGATGCAGCCGGCGGACTTGAGTACCTCGTTGACGGCGAAGTCGGTATGGCTATCGCTGGTGCTTACGAGTATCTCTCCGGCGAAATCACCGACTTCTCTGAGGTTGGCGTTAAGGCTGTTGACACCTACACCCTCGAATACACTCTCGAGAGCCCCTGCTCATTCTTCGAGACTATGCTCGGCTACTCCTGCTTCGCTCCTATGAGCAGAAGCTACTACACTTCCCAGGGTGGTAAGTTCGGCACTGAATATGATCCTTCCGCTTCCGACTACTACTACGGAACTACTTTCGAGAACATCGCTTACTGCGGTCCGTTCATCATCACTCAGTACACCAACGAGAACACCATCAAGTGGGAGTACAACGAGTCCTACTGGAATCCTGACAATGTTCAGATCCACTCCATCACTTGGCTCTACAACGATGGTTCCGACGTTACCAAGCAGTACAACGACTTCATCTCCGGTTTGGTTGACTCTGTAAGTATCTCTACTTCTATCGCTGCAATCGCAGCTGCTGATGGATACTCCACCGACAACTACATCTACCGTGCTGACCTCGGTACTACTTCTTACCTCGCATTCTACAACCTCTACAGAACCTGCTTCGCTAACTTCAACGACAGCACCGTTCTCGTATCCGGTCTTTCCGAAGAAGAGGCTACAAGAACCAACATCGCAATGCTCAACACTCACTTCAGAAGAGCTATCACTTATGCTGTAGACAGAATTTCCTACAACGCTCAGTTCTACGGTGATGAAATCGCTGCTGTCCGTGTTTCCAACGCTTACGTTCCCGGTGACTTCGTTGTCCTCGAGGAAGAGGTTACTGTTGACATCAACGGCACTGCTACCACCTTCCCGGCTGGCACCTACTACGGCGAAATCCGTCAGGCTCAGCTCGATGCTGATGGCGTAGCTATCAAGTCTTGGGATCCTGAGACCAGCTCTTCTGCCGGTTATGATGGATACTACAACGTTGACAACGCTGTTGCTGAGCTCGAAATCGCTATCGAAGAGCTCGCTGCTCAGGGCGTAGTTATCGACGAGGAGAATCCTATCCACATCGAATTCGTTACCACCGGTGCTGTTGAGACTTATGTAAACGGCGCTAACGCTTGGAAGCAGTCTGTTGAGTCCGCACTCGGCGGAAAGGTCATCATCGACGTCGTCGCTGCTGACGCTACCTCCGATTGGTACTATGCTTGCTACTACTTCAGCTATGGTTACGAAGCTAACTTCACCATCAACACCTTGTCCGGTTGGGGTCCTGACTACGGCGATCCTTCCACTTATCTCGGAACCTTCCTCGATAGCTACTCCGGCTACATGGTCAAGAGCATCGGTATCTATTAATTTAGAACCTGCTCCGAATCAGATCAATTTAATCTGAATAGCAAAGCTTTAAATCTTAATCAGAGTATCTGCCCCCAAGAGTCAAGGCTTTTGGGGGCTCTCTGATAAAGAATGTTTTAGGGCTTTAAAGAGGAATCAACATTTTCTTGGAATCCGACGACTTAAGGATCGGATTTCAGCAGGAGAACCTAACGACTAAAAACAACAATGGGGAATGGCGGCGGTTGTTTCCCGCGTAAGGAACGGTGGACAAAGTGGCAAGATATCTAGTAAGAAGAATATTAACGGGTTTGCTCTCTATCGTTGCAGTCATAGCAATCGTCATGGTCCTGATATATTCCCTTATGGACAGGACGCTGATATTCGCACAGGACACTGTTTACTCGAAACAGAGCAACAATAACAAAACCATCTACCAGTATCAGAAGTGGGAGGAGTATGGCTACCTTGACTATGTAACCTACAACGACTATCTCAACGAACTGGTGGCAAACGGCGAGATTGACGAGGACACCAAGTCTACAGTCACTTCAATCGCCAGAAAAGCGGAAAACGACTCGGAAGAAGTCGCGGAATATGTTCAGAAGTTCACTGAATACTATCAGAGTCAGGGCTATACTGTTATAAGGTTGGACGCTGTTATGATGAGCAACACCAAGGTCGCAACCGGTGGTAACCAACAGCTCTTTGCTTATAAGAATATACCCGTCATCTCCCGACTCTGGACGTATCTTACAAGCATTTTGACATTCGACAATATCAACGCAGTTACCGACGACGTCGGGGAGCGTGGACTCACCTTTACATGGTATGACCCTGTTTACGGCGGAGACACCTTCTCGCCCGCAATCATCGGCAACGGCACAACGCATAAGTACCTATTATACTTTGACAACGAGTTCCCGTTTATCCATCAGAACTTTGTATCGATAAACCTGGGAGTTTCATACACAGTCAATCAGGGTATTGATATCACCAATACCATGTCAGACAAGCAAGGTAGCTACTCGAAGAGAGAGGTTACATACCCGACGGGCTTGACGGAACAGAGCGCCGATAACCTTCACACGGCGAAGTACGTTTCGGGAAGCCTTGAGAGTAATATCGTCTACTCGGAGAGATTTACCGACAACTACACCTACACGACCACCTATAAGACAGGACGTTCGAGAATCGGTTATTCGTTCATTATCGGTATCCTTTCGACGATTATGGCTTATGCCCTCGGCATTCCTCTCGGAATCCTCATGGCTCAGCACAAGGACGGATTCCTTGACAAGCTCGGAACCCTTTACATCATCTTCATGATTGCGGTTCCATCGCTTGCATATATCTTCCTGTTCAAGGCAATAGGCGGAAACCTCGGGTTCCCGACGACGTTCATTATCGACACGGAAGTCCCGGCGATGTACATCCTGCCTATCGTTTCACTGGCTTTGCCTTCGGTTGCAAGCCTGATGAAGTGGTTGCGTAGATACATGATCGACCAGATGAATTCCGACTACGTCAAGTTTGCACGCGCAGGCGGTCTTTCGGAAGGCGAAATCTTCAGAAACCACATCTTAAAGAATGCAGTTATCCCTATTGTACACGGTATTCCCGGAAGCATCCTTGGAGCTCTTACAGGCGCCATCATCACCGAGCGTGTATACTCGGTTCCCGGTACCGGTAACTTGCTCACGAGAGCAATCAACGCTTACGATAACTCGGTTATCGTCGGTGTAACGCTCTTCTATGCAGTGCTGTCCGTTGTCTCGCTTATCGCCGGCGACCTCCTTATGTCCGCTGTCGACCCGAGAATCAACTTTACTTCGAAAGCGCGGTGATAGAATATGACAACAGCTGAAATATCTGAAAAGTACGGTCTTTCAAAGGAAGAGCTCTTCGCGCACGTTGAGAACGATGCAGAAGAGGCAGAAAGAATAACCGCTCCGCGTTATTCCTACTGGCACTCGGTCTTCCGCGTATTCTTCCGCAAGAAGATTAATATCGTAATCCTCGCACTCCTTGCATTCATCGTCATATTTACATATGTCTATCCGGCAGTCACCAATTACGACAAGTTTGCGAACATCATGGACGCAAGCGCAAAGCACCTTACTCCTGCCGCAGCAATGGAGAAGTTCGGCTACAATATCCACTGGATATTCGGTGCCGGCGCTTCAGGTCAGTCGACCTTTGACGCTATCTGGTACGGCGCAAGAATCTCTGTATCGCTCGCATTCATCTGCGCCGCAATCAACATGGTTATCGGTGTAGTCTTGGGTGCTGTCTGGGGCTTCTCGAAGAGAGTTGACTCCATCATGATCCCGATTTACAACATCGTCGGAAACATCCCTTATGTACTCCTCATCTCTGTTCTCGTAATGCTCTTCACCGCTTCGTTCTGGACGATGGTATTCGCCCTGACGATAACGGGCTGGATCGGAATAGCCTACTTCATTCGAACGCAGGTTGTAATCATACGAGACCGAGAATATAACCTCGCATCAAAGTGTCTTGGAACGTCCACCTTCAAGATAGCTATAAAGAACATCCTGCCGTTCATGACCTCCGTCATCGTTACTCAGGCGGCTACCGAAATTCCTTCCTACATCGGCTACGAAGTATTCCTTGCCTACATCGGAATGGGTCTTTCGGACATGTCTCTCGGTCGTATGATCTACGACGCCGAGTCCGCAATGGTAACTCCCGGCTGGCAGTTCGAGTTCTGGTGCCCGGTTGCTGTAGTCTCCATCATCACAATCGTTCTTTACGTTGTCGGTCAGAACTTAGGCGATGCCACCGACCCGAGAACACATATGTAATGGGGGTGCAGTAAATGGAAAACAATGAGAAGAAGGTTTTGCTCTCCGCAAAGGATGTGCATCTCCAGTTCAAGGTAAGAGGACGTGTCCTCACTGCCATCCGTGGCATTTCCCTCGATATCTACGAAGAGGAATCCATCGCGATAGTCGGTGAGTCCGGCTCCGGTAAGTCCGTTTTCACAAAGTGCTTCACCGGTATGAACGACCAGAACGGCTACATCAGCGGCGGCGAAATCATCTATAACGACCCCGAGCTTGCGGATACTCACGTTGCTCTGTCAAACAGCATCAAGAGAATCGAAGCAAGCGCAAAGAAGAAGCTTGACGAATATTCAAAGCTCGAATTGGGAGCTGAAACCTATAAGGAAATCCTTAATCTCGAATCCGAGAAGAAGGAGCGCGAGGGCTTGAGCTCGGATGAGCTCGGAAAGGAGAAGGCAAAAGAGGCAGACCTTATTGCCGACAGAACCGACGCCTATAACCTCAAGCTCACACTCGACTCGAAGAAGGACAAGGCTCAGATCAAGGAGCTGAACGCGAAGATTGACGAATACGACGCAGAGCTCAAATCCTTGAGAGCAAAGGCGAAGTCCATCGAGGCGGAGCACAAGAAGGCTCTCAAAGCCGACTCGGCATATCTTGCCACCTATAACGAGAAGATGGCGGCTCTCAAGTCGAAGTATCAGCAGGAAATTTCCGGCGAAATCTCCGACGAAACAAGAGAGCGCAACACCGTTCTTGCAAAGGAAATCTGCCTTTCAATCGGCAGATACGGCATGAAGGATCGCTATTCGCTCCTGAATAAGCTCCTCAAAGCCCTCAAGAAGGCTATGAAGCTCGGCGTTGACCTGGACGACGACAAGCAGAGAAACTCTGTTTTCGACACGGTTGCGTTCAGAGTTCAGTATCTCGACGAGACCGAGGAAGCTCTTCACGGCACCTGCGTATTGAACCTTGCAAACGTCAAGTTCGATAAGGACTGGGCACAGATAAGAGGTAAGAGAATCGCGACGGTCTTCCAGGACCCGATGACCTCTCTTAACCCGATTATAACAATCGGCAAGCAGATTACTTCAATCATCATCAAGCATCAGGGATGCAGTGAGGTTGAGGCAAGAAGAAAAGCGCTCGACCTTATGCACAAGGTCGGTATCCCGAACCCGGAGAAGAGATTCGACGACTATCCCTTCCAGTATTCGGGCGGTATGAGACAGAGAATCGTTATTGCGATTGCCCTCTCCTGCCAGCCGAAGATTCTTATCTGCGACGAGCCGACAACCGCTCTTGACGTTACGATTCAGGCTCAGATTCTGAAGCTCCTTAAGGACCTCCAGAAGGAGTTCCACTACACGATAGTGTTCATCACCCATGACCTCGGCGTTGTTGCCAACATTGCGGACAGAGTCGCAGTGCTCTATGCCGGACAGATTATTGAGCTCGGCAAGGTTGAGGAAGTATTCTACGACCCGAAGCACCCCTACACATGGGCACTGTTGTCGTCGCTTCCTCAGCTTACACAGAGAAACACAAAGCTCTATTCAATCACAGGTACGCCTCCGTCACTTTATAACGAGGTTGTCGGAGATGCGTTTGCGCCGAGAAATCCCTATTGCCTTAAGATAGACACCCTTGAGGAGCCGCCGATGTTCAAGGTCAGCGACACTCACTATGCAAAGACGTGGCTTCTTGATCCCGATGCGCCGAAGGTTGAAAAGCCCGAAGCTATCGACGATATTCACGGCAAGCTCATCAGAGCGTTCAACATATAAGGGGGTTTTGACGTGGCAAAAGAAAACAAAAAGACTGCAACGCAGTCGCATTTCCCGGAGCATGGTCCTGTAGACGAAAACGGCAGAGAAATACTTCTCCAGCTCAAGAACGTCGATATCACCTTCGGTAAGGGCGACAGCGCCGTAAAAGCTGTCAAGAACGCAAGCTTCGACATCTACAAGGGCGAGACCTTCTCGCTTGTTGGTGAGTCGGGCTCAGGAAAAACAACAATCGGTCGTGCCGTTATCAGAGTAAATCCCTGCGCGGCAGGCGAAATCCTCTATAAGGGCGTCAGAATTTCCGGAAAGATTCCGCATTCCCTCGACCGTGAGGTCATAAGAAACATCCAGATGGTATTCCAGGATCCGGCGGCGTCTCTTAACGAGCGTGCAACGGTTGACTATATCGTATCCGAAGGACTTTACAACTTCCACCTCTACGAAGACGAGGCTGACAGAGTCCGTAAAGTCGAGGACATCATCAAGGAAGTAGGACTTCTCCCGGAGCACTTGACCCGTTATCCGCACGAGTTTTCCGGCGGTCAGAGACAGAGAATCGGCTTGGCAAGAGCGATGGTTATGAAGCCTGAGCTGGTTGTTGCCGATGAGCCTATCTCGGCTCTTGACGTCTCCATCAGAGCACAGGTTCTGAACCTCATGAAGAAGTTCCAGGAGGAAGACGGTGTAACATACCTCTTCATCGCCCACGACCTTTCAATCGTAAGATTTATTTCCGACAGAATCGGTGTTATCTATAAGGGCGACATCGTTGAGATTGCGGACGCGGAGGAGCTCTTCAACTATCCGCTTCACCCGTATACTCACTCGCTCATTTCGGCTATCCCGATTCCCGACCCGAAGCTTGAGAAGAACAAGGTGCTCTATACCTACGACCCGTCTATCCATGACTACAGCGAGGACAAGCCGGTGCTTACAGACATCGGTCACAATCACTTTGTCTATGGCAACAAGAAGGAAATCGAGGAGTACAAGGCACTCAGAGAAAAGAACGAGATTATCAAGTCAGTCACCATCCTTGAGGATGGCGAGACCTATGAGCCCACAGTCGAAGAGATAGATGCAACCGAGAAGGCTGCCGAGGAGCAGTTCCTCAACGCTCCTATCCACGACACCGGCTCGAAGTGGTACGCAGTTCTTTCCTTCCTGCTTCCTATCTTAGGAATCATCTTAGGACAGATATTCAAGGCGAGAAGGCACTTCCGCAACTGGAAGATGTGCCGCAAGGGAGCCATTGCAGGATTTGTGGTAATCGGAATTATCATTGTTCTGTTCCTGCTGATGCTTCTGTTGGCTGTAATCTGATAATTTTTAAGACAGAACCGCAAATAACGCTTAGTAGTAAGTCCGACCCGTCCGGAATATTCGGACGGGTTGGATTGTTTTTGGTGAGATAATATGAAATCTACAAGGTCACGAATTCATACAAGTAACGCGAGCCCTAAACCGGTCGAGAACGTCGAGATTTCGACCTCGCATATCGGTCTTCGGATTGCCGCGGTTGTACTCCTGGTGCTGATTGCGGCAACGGCGTTTGGCTATGCCATCAACGGGCTTTTTTCCGGCACGGACGGCTGGCAGCAGATTGAGGCGGACGTCGACGACCTGAGCGTCGCGACCGAGCTTACATTTATGTACGACATCGGCGCCGGTTCGGAATCCGCGACCACCGAGCGCAAGGCGATAGTCGTCATCTATTCGGACGCCTGCGAAACGGCTTATCAGCTCTTCACGCCCGATACGGAATATGAATATGTCTATAATGTCTGGTATATAAACAACCACCCGAACGAGGAAATAGTGGTCGACGAGGTGCTCTATTCGGCGCTTGAGACGATGGTCGAATCGGGCGGAAGAGAGCTTTATCTCGGACCGATTTATGCGGAATACGAGAGCCTTTGCTTCTCGGCTGAAGACTGGCAGGCGGAGGAATTCGACCCGCTTTATAACGACGTCGAGGCGGAGTATTTCGCCGAGGTTCTCGGGTTTGCCGGCACTGACGAGCATGTCTCGATAGAGCTTCTTGAGGACAACACGGTTATATTGCACGTTTCGGACGAGTATCTTAAGTATGCCGAAGAAATGGAAATCGACAGCTTCATCGACTTTTCGTGGATGACGAATGCGTTTGTTGTCGACTATATTTCGGATGTGATGATTGAAAACGGCTATACAGCCGGAATAATCGGCTCCAATGATGGCTTCACCCGAAACCTTGGCGGTTGCGACGAGCTGTTTTCCTATACTCTCTATTCGAGGGAGGGCAACACCGTTTATTCTGTCGCCGATATGATTTATGAGGGAACGATGAGCTTTGTTTATGCTCATGACTACGCAATCACCTCGGATGATGCAATGCGCTACTACACCTACGAGAACGGCGAGGAAAGAAGCCCCTATATCGACGCCGCCGACGGTCTCTGCAAAGCCGCAACGGAGGACCTGGTGCTCTATTCCGATTCGGCGACCTGCGCCGACCTGTTGCTCGGGCTTGTAGACACCTATATCGCCGACACCCTCGACGAATCAAAGCTCGAAGCCCTCGCCGCCGACGGAATCCACTCGGTCTATTACGACGGCTTCACGATTGTCTGCACCGATAACGATATTGTGCTGTCTGATGTGGCGGAGGGGTTTGGAGCTTAGCATGAATACAAGCAAGAGTAAAACCAAATATAAGATTATCCTGACGGCTGTCGTGGCGGTCTTTCTTGCTGTTATGATTTTCGTGACGTGCTTGGCGCAGAACTGGGTGAGCTTCCATGCTTCGGAGATTACCGTGTCGTCGCTCGTTTCCGATTCGGTCGGCTCGACCGATCAGGAGCCGGTGCGATTCTCGATTGATTGCGGCTTCTATTCGAGCACGCAGAGGCTTTACCTGAGCTCTTCGGCTTCGGGAGACCTCGAGGTCACAGATATTTTGTATACTACTGACGGCAGTGAGCCGCAGACCTCGGGCGAGAGCTATTCGGGCGGCATCACGCTTTCGGTCAAGGACAGCGAGGAGTGCATACTTTATACAATCAGAGCCTGCGCCGTCTATTCGGACGGGAGTTGTTCCGACACCGTCACCCGGAGCTATTTCCTCGGGGCGAACATCGACGAACGGTTTGACTGCCTTGTTTTCTCGATTTCAATCGACCCCGATTACCTCTATAATTATGAGGACGGAATCTTCATTGCCGGAAAGATGCGCGACGACTACCTTGCCACCGACCCCGAGGGCGACATCGAGCCGACAGACCCCGCCAACTGGAACCAGAGCGGAATGGAGGGCGAACGCCCTGCCTATGTCGAGGTGTATGAATATGACGGCACCTGCGTCATCTCGCAGGCTTGCGGCTTAAGAATTTACGGCGGCTGGTCACGCTCCAACAGTCAGAAGAATCTTAGACTTTATGCCCGCGAGGAGTACGACTCCGAAAACGACCGGTTCAGATATGAATTCTTCACCGACGAGACGGACGTGAATGGCGACAAAATCAAGTCCTATAACAAGATTTCCCTCCGAGCCGGCGGCAACGACAACGGCTATCTCTTCGAGCGCGACGAGGTTATTTCATCTCTTGCCGACGATGCGGGGCTCGACGCCAAGAACTGCCGTGCGGCGGCGGTCTTCCTTAATGGCGAATACTACGGCTTTGCGTGGGTTCAGGACACCTATTCCGAGGACTGGCTCGACCACCAGTATGCAGTCGAGCAGGGAACATGGGATATCCTCGAGGGTTGCGAATACATGATGACGAGCGGCAACAACGACGACCGCTTCGAGGAAGCCAAGAGCGACTGGGAAACGGTTCAGGCTTACGCCTATAAGGACCTTACCGACGACGAGATTTTCGCAGAGTTCGCAGAACTCGTGGATATAGACAACATGCTGACCTACTACGCCCTGTGCGCCTATGTCGGCAACGGCGACTGGCCAAATAAT
Organism: Oscillospiraceae bacterium; assembly: GCA_021201135.1. Classification (GTDB taxonomy): domain Bacteria; phylum Bacillota; class Clostridia; order Oscillospirales; family Ruminococcaceae; genus Faeciplasma. The sequence goes on along the minus strand of JAJQGT010000008.1, from coordinate 45,999 downwards.
AACTACAAAGTATACAGATTTGTCTCGGGAGACACTTCGCTTTCAAGCGAAGAAGACGTCTTCGACGGCAGGTGGCGGTTCCTGATTTATGACAGCGATTTTGCCCTTGGACTTTACGGCTCGAGCTTCTTTGAGTACAACATAAAAGACCTGTTCGACGAGGAGTATTTCGGGCTTATCCCCGAGGACTGGTATGACGACGTCCACGACGAAGGCGAGAAATACACCCGAAGCGACCTTCTGATTGCACTTTGCAAGCGGGACGATATCAAAGAAAAATTCGTCAACATTCTTTGCGACATCATGAACTGGTATTGCAGTGCGGACAAGGTCTCGGATGAGCTTGACACACTCAACACCGAACGGCTTCACAAGATTGTTGAAGCCGGCGAGGCGGGGACAACCTCGACATGGAGCATTTCAAGCGAGCTTGCGAATGCGAAAGAGTGGATAGAGGGCAGGTCCTACTCCGCCAAGACGCAGATTGCCGCAATCTTCCCGGAATACGACTCAAAATCAACCTACTATGTCCGCATCGAGACCTCCGACTACGCCGAAATCACCTATAATACGGCTCGGATAGACGTGGGCGACGAGTACACCTTCAGCGGCTACTACTTCGACGGAACGTCACAGACGCTCAGTTGCGAAGTTGTCGACGGCTACAAGTTCGAATACTGGGAAATCAACGGCGAGAAGGTCTATGACGAGACGGTCGAGATTTCGGGCGAGCTTTACGGAAATAACATCAAAATCAGCCTTGTTACAAGCTGTGACACCGCGGGCTTGAAGATTTCCGAGGTCTGCTATAAGGGCAGCTATCAGGACTACATAACGATTAAGAATTACGGCGAGGAGACGGTAAGCCTCTCGGGACTCACCATTTCCGACGGCACCTACGCTTATACCATCACCTCCGGCACCCTCGCTTCCGGCGAGGAGCTCAAGCTCGTCTGCGAGAATTACCTTCGGGACGACGCCGTGGGGCTCGTTCAGCTAAGCTTTAACTTAAGCGAATTCGAAACTGTAACTCTCACAAGCTCGACAGGCGAAGTGATTTCGGAAGTATATCTCCGCGACGCCGCAAAGAATTCGGCACTCAAGTATGACGAGCTGACTGCGAGCTATGTCCAGTTCACGCCTTATCCGAAGACAAGGATTATCGAGGCGGAATTGCCAAGTAGATGGTGGTAACAAGTTCGACTGCGTCGAACTTAGAGAGTTCAGAAAGCTGTTGACAATAAACCGAAGATAGGATATAATAAAAGCAGGAAATTCCTACTTTCCTACTTTTTAAGACTGGAGGTCTTTATATGCCTGATGTATTGGTAAATGATGCAAGAGTAATGTCCAAGGGACAGGTTACAATCCCGAAGAATATAAGGGCGGCTCTCGGAATTTCGACGGGAGACCGTGTGACGTTCATATTTGAAAACGGAACGGTAAAGGTCGTCAATTCGGCTGTTTATGCTATGCAGAAATTTCAGGAGCAGATGAAGGGTGAAGCCAAAAAAGCCGGCTTCAACTCTGAGGATGATGTTGCGGAGTGGATTACCGCTTCAAGACGTGAGGAAAACGAAGAATGAGAATTATGCTCGATACCAACATAATCATTTCTGCGGCTCTTTTCCCTAACGGCAAGGTTGCTTCCGCTTTCTATAAAGCGGTCAACCCGCCGTTTCAGCCGATTGTCTGTGATTATGTTGTGGATGAACTGCATAGAAAATTCAGAGAGAAGTTCCCCGAGCGCATAACCGAGATGGAAGCGTTTTTGTACAATGCGCTTTCGTATATCCGACTTGTCAAGACACCGGAGGAAGAAACCGATGTCGAAAAAGAAATCCGCGACCCCAAAGACCGCCCGATTCTCAGAGCGGCACTTGATGCCCATGCGGATTTGTTTTTGACGGGAGACAAGGACTTTTTGGAATCGAATATAACCGACCCGAGAATTATCGGTGTTGGCGAATTTTTGGGATTGATGTAATTTGAGGTGATATGGATGACCAAAATAATCATAACCTGCGACTCGACTTGCGACCTGAGTCCGGAGCTTTATGAGAAGTATGAAATCAAGCCTGTGCCACTTGGGACTATCCTGGGCGAGGAGATGAGGCGGGACGGAGTGGACGTTACGCCGCTCGAGATTTTCGACTACGTCGGGAAGACGGGTGTCCTGCCGAAGACCTCCGCCGTGTCGGTCTCCGAGTATGAGGACGTTTTCAAGCCTTATGTCGACGAGGGCGCCGAGATTGTCCACATCAATATCTCGAGCGAGTTTTCCTCCTGCTATCAGAATGCCTGCATTGCCGCCGAGGAGCTCGGGCACGTTTATCCCGTGGATTCGAGAAACCTCTCGACCGGTTCGGGGCACCTTGCAATCAGGGCGAGGGAGCTCGCGAACGAAGGGCTTTCGGCTTCGGAAATCGCAGATAAGCTGAACGAAATGAAAGAGAAGTTAGATGTCAGCTTCGTTTTGCAGACGCTCGACTATCTCCAGAAGGGCGGCAGATGCAGTGGAGTGACTGCGTTCGGCGCGAATCTTCTGAAAATCCGCCCCGAAATTGTCGTTTCCGAGGGCACCATGATTGTCGGCAAGAAGTATCGCGGCGCGATGGAAAAGTCGATTCTCGACTATGTCCGTGGACGCCTCGAGGGCAGAACGGATATCGATACAAGCCGTATCTTCATCACCCATTCGCATGTGCCGGATGATATTGTTAAGAAGGTCAGAAGCCTTGTCAAAGAACTACAGCCGTTCGAGGACGAGAATATTTTGGAAACCTACGCCGGTTGCACGGTGTCATGTCACTGCGGACCGAATTGTTTGGGTGTGCTCTTCTTCAAAAAATAGGGTTTTAGGGGTCAGAAATGTTCAAACGCAATCTGAATTATGTCAAAAATATCGCCCTGCCGGGGCTGATATTCAGCTTCATTGCGGGAACGCTTACGGGGGCTTTTATCGTTCTGTACCGGTTTGCGGCGAATAAGGTCATAAATCTGTCGCAGACGGTCTATTCAACCGTGAGGGAAAGACCGGTGCTCGTTATCCCCGCTGTTCTCGTTCTTGGGGCGATGGCGGCGATTCTCGCATTCGTATATAAGCAGACGCCGAACCTCAAGGGTGGCGGCATCCCGACGGCTATCGGAATCCTCAGAGGCGGAATCCGCTTCAACTGGCTCAAGAATCTTGTCGGAGTAACGTTGGCGTCGCTTTCGACGTTCTTTGTCGGTGTACCTCTTGGAAGTGAGGGACCGAGCGTCCAGATTGGTACCGCAATCGGTCGCGGAACCGTCAAGACAATGGCGGGAAAAAATCAGGCTTGGGACAGATACGTTATGACCGGCGGTGCCTGCGCCGGCTTCACTGCGGCGACGAATGCGCCGATTGCCGGTATCATGTTCGCAATCGAAGAGGCTCACCAAAGAATCAGCCCGATGATAATAATGACGGCGTTCTCGTCGGTCATGTTCTCGTCAATCACCGTCCGGTGGATGTGCCCGCTTCTTGGGATGGATGCCGACATGTTCCCCAGGATTTCGGAGCACGTCAGGGAGCTCGGACTCTCCCAGCTCGGGGTCATCGCCATCTGCGCGATAGTCGTGGGGCTTATGTCGGTCATCTTTCTTCGCTACTTCATGGTGATGAGAAAATTCATCGGGGAAAAGCTCTCGGCGATGAGCCTCCGCTTGAAGATTTTCATCGTCTTCATGCTCACCTTTGCGTTCGGGCTTATTTCCTATGACTTCATCTCGACCGGTCACGATTTGGTTGACAGCTTGCTCGAAGGGAATGTCCTGTGGTATATTATCATTGCGATTCTTCTTTACAGGGCTACGATGCTTCTGGCGGCTAACAACACCGGCATCAACGGCGGTATGTTCGTCCCGATAATCGCTCTGAGTGCGCTTGTCGCCTCGCTTGTCGCGAAGGTTACAATCGGTGCGGGGCTTATCAGTGCGGATTACTACAGCACCATTGTGGTCTTGGGCATCACTGCCGGAATCTCCGGCATGATGAAGTGCCCGCTTACGGCGATGGTCTTCTCGATTGAAGCACTCGGCTGTTCGGAGAACATTCTGCCGGTAATACTGGCGGCGGCGCTTTCCTACATAATCACCGAAGCCTTCGGCACCGAGTCAATCAACGAAGAGGTCGTTGCGGGACGCATCAGAGAGATTAATTATGGCAAAGTCCCGAAGGTTATAGATACATTCGTAACCGTCGGCAGGAACACCTTCGCTGTCGGCAAGCAGATTCGGGACATCTTCTGGCCGCAGAACCTCTTTGTTCTCTCGGTCAAACACGGCGAAACCGCCGGCGCCGAGGTCGACAGCCACGGCGACAACACCCTTCAGGAAGGCGACATCCTCCACGTCCGCTATATGACCTATGATAACTCTGCCACGAAAGAGGAGCTCTATGCCATCGTCGGCGAGCAGAAGATAGAATCGCGACGAGCGGTTGACGTTTAATTCGCCAATTTGTGGCTTATTCCGCTAAAGAAGATTGTGCAAAAAATACTTTGATTTAGTCCGCATATTGTGCTATACTTGATAACTGATCAGAAACAACTCTTTAATTTTCAAGAAAGAAGTGGGTCAAAAATGGAGGAAATTCTGATATGTTTATCACTCGCAATGATTTGCGGACTTTTGATGACAAGACTGGCGAAGCTCGTGCACCTTCCCGCCGTCACGGCGTATCTGGTCACGGGTATACTTTTGGGTCCGTTCTGCCTCGGCTCTCTCGGAATTGAGGGCTTGGGCTTTACCTCCCTTGAGCAGGTCGACAGTTTTTCGATTATTTCACAGGTAGCACTGGCATTTATAGCGTTCCTTATCGGTAATGAGTTCAAAGTCAGTGAGCTCAAGTCGATGGGCAAGCAGGCGATAACGGTCGGCATCTTGCAGGCTGTTGTCACGACGATTGTCGTCGACATTGGACTTATAGCTTTGCACTTCATCTTCCCGAACGCCATCTCTCTTCCGGCGGCTATCACACTCGGAGCAATCGCCTCGGCAACCGCTCCGGCGGCAACGCTCATGGTCGTAAACCAGTACAAGGCGCACGGACCGCTCACGAAGCTTCTTCTGATGGTAGTAGCGATCGACGACGCGGTCGGCTTGGCGCTCTTCTCCGTTTCATATGGAATTGCGGACGCACTCGAGCAGGGCAGAGTTTCGGTTGTCAATATCGTCCTTGAGCCGGTTATCGAGATAGTTCTGTCTGTCGTCCTGGGCATTCTTATGGGGCTCCTTCTCAGATGGTTCGAAAAGTTCTTCAAGTCAAGAGCCAACAGAATGTCTATTTCGATTGGTGTAGTAATTCTCGCCGCGGCGGTTTCGATGTCGGAATTTGAGATTGGCGGAGTCAAAATCGGCTTCTCGCTTCTTCTCACCTGCATGATTACGGGCGCAATCTTCTGCAACACAAGCGAGCTTTCGCCCACCGTCATGGAGAACGACGACCGGTGGACATCCGCTCTTAACGTCCTCTTCTTCGTAATTTCCGGTGCGGAATTAGACTTAAGCATCCTGACACAGCCGCTCGTGCTTCTGGTCGGTATCACCTATATCATCTTCCGCTCGTTAGGTAAGATTTTCGGCGCGTTCTCGTCCACCAAGATGACCGGTTGCAGTCCGGAGATTCAGAAGTACTTGGGCATCACCCTTCTCCCGCAGGCTGGCGTAGCATTAGGCATGGCGACCACAGCCGCCAATTTGCAGGACGGCGCGCTCATAAGAAACGTGGTTCTCTTCTCGGTAATGGTCTATGAGCTCGTCGGACCGACGCTCACAAAGATCGCTCTCAAGAGAGCAGGGGAGATTGACCCCGATGCGGATAAACCGGCGAAGAAAGCGGCTAAAGCATGATTACCACGGTAACTCTCAGCCCGTGTCTTGACAAGACGGTGAAGACCGGGAAGCTCGACCTCGATGCCATGAACCGGGTCGAGCCTGTGAGCCTCGACATCGGCGGCAAGGGTATCAATGTGAGCAGGGCTCTTTCGAGATTGGGAGTCCCGAGCCGTGCGCTCGGCTTCAATTTCGACGGTGGTGAGGCTATCCCCGAAACCCTCGGGAGTGAGGGAATCGAGTGCAGGTTTACTCAGTGCCCGGGTTCGCTCAGAACGAATCTTAAAATTATGGAGACCGAGCTCGGCAGGACCGTTGAAATCAATGAATCGAATCCCGAAGTTACATCAGAAAGCATCGAGGCGTTGAAGGCTTCGGTTGCCGAATCCGCCCGTGACAGCGAGTTTATCGTCCTTGCGGGGAGCGTCCCGAAGGGCGTCGGTGCTGACATATACCGTCAGCTCGGAGAGCTTGCAAATACAAAAGTGATTTTGGACGCTCAGGGCGAGCTACTGCGGGAAGGCTTGAAGGCGCACCCCTTCATGATAAAGCCGAACATTTTCGAACTTGAAACGCTTGTCGGGAAGATTTCCACTGAGAGTGAGATAATCTCGGCGGCGAGGAAGATAATTTCCGATTACGGCGTGCAGGTTGTTCTGGTTTCGCTTGGAGCCGACGGAGCAATTATCGTCTCCGAAGCCGAGTGCCACAAGGCTCCGGCTGTGAAGGTGCCCGTCAAGAGCACCTCGGGAGCGGGCGACAACATGCTTGCCGGGGCAATCCTTGCCCTGACTGAGAACTTGCCGCTCGAAGACGTCCTCAAGTACGCCATCACCACAGCGGCGGGAGCAATCTCGCATGAAGGGACGACGTTCTGCACCATGCAGGAATTTGAGGGGCTCCTCGGAAAATAAAAAAGCTGTTGACAAATCAACAGCGGTGGGGTATAATAATAGCAAATGGGGACAGTTTCATCCGAAGTACCAGTTCAGATAAACGAGCGTCTCCGAAAAACGTAAGTAATTGAGAAGAGCCGCTATCTTTGCCTAACTACAAGATGCGGTTATTTTCTTCGGTGTGACCCGAGTTGATAACCTAGGGATATAGCCGACAGAAGTATGTCAAGAAGCAAAAGAACTTCCGTAATACTCATATGCTGTCACTCCCTTCCTTTCAGACTGGAGTGCGCCCACGTGTCCCGCATTTGCTGTGAGTATTATATCATATGTTCCCGATATTTGTCAACAAACCGGTTCGCAGTTTCGAAAATTAATTCCGTATTTTTTGCTTTTTCCTCTTGCAATTTTGAAAATCTGTGGTATACTATATTTAATAACTCTTATGAAAGGCTGGAATTTCGTTCCGGTCTTTTGTTTTGGATAGCCTTGAAAGGGGTGAAAGTATGTCTGTAATCAAATCCGACAGCCCGACGGTCGCGAAGGTTCGCGAGATTGCCGAGCCTATGTGCGAGGAGCTTGGACTCTATCTCTGGGATGTCAGATATGAAAAAGAGGGAGCTTCGTGGTACCTCAGGATTATCATCGACAAGGACGGCGGGGTTGACATGAACGACTGCGAGGCGTTGCACCGTCCGCTTAGCGACAAGCTTGACGAGCTCGACCCGATAAAGCAGTCCTATATCTTCGAGGTGTCAAGCCCGGGACTCGGCAGAGAGCTTCGGCGGCTCGACCACTTCGAGGTCTGCATCGGTGACCCGATCCGGATCAGATTCATAAGACCTCGTGATGGTGAGAAGGAGATACTCCGTGTCCTCACCGGCTACGACAAGGACGGAATCACGGTTATTGATGAGAACGAACAGGAAGAAAAAATCAGCTTTGAAGAGTGCGCTAAAATCACGCTCTTCGATGACGACGATTTGGAATTAGATTGATTACTACCAAGAAAGGACTGGTTAAAACAATATGAAGAGAAAAACTAAGGCGGCTCAGAGCCACGAGCTTAATTTGGATGAGCTGTTCGGTGCTATCGACGGCTTGCAGGAAGAGAGCGGCATTCAGCTTGACGAACTGTTAGAGAAGATAAAGCAGGGCATCCTCAAGGCTGTAAAGAGAGACTATCCCGGAAACGAGAACGTCAGGGTTGACCTTGACCCCGAAACCAAGAAATTTGAAATCCACATCATGAAGACTGTCGTCGAGGGCGAGCCGGAGGACCCGGCTAACGAAATCTCCCTTGATGAGGCGAGAACCATCGACGCGGGCGCCTATGTCGACGGAACGGTCGAGATTCCCGTTTCACCGTCGGCATTCGGAAGAGTTGCGGCTTCCTCGGCAAAGCAGTCCATCCGCTCCGACCTCAAGCAGTTCGAGCGCGACAGACTTGTTTCGCAGTATAAAGACAAGGAGCACGAAATCGTCTCCGCAACCGTCCAGAAGGTCGAGCCGGCAACCGGCAACGCCATTTTAACCATCGACAAGGACGAGATTTACTTCCCGAAGGGAGAGCAGATTCCCGGGGAGGAGCTCAAGCCGGGCGACATCATCAAGGTTTATGTCGTCGGTATACTTAATCCCGACAGAAAGCCCTCGGTCAAGGTCTCAAGAACTCACCGCGACTTTGTAAGAAGGCTGTTTGAACTCGAGGTTCCCGAGATTTACGACGGAATCGTCGAGATAAAATCCATAGCCCGTGAGCCCGGCTCAAGAAGCAAGATCGCTGTCTCCTCGAACGACGAGAACGTTGACGCCATCGGCGCCTGCATCGGCAACCACCGCTCAAGAATCGGCGCGATTGTTTCGGAGCTCGGCGGCGAGAAGATTGACCTTATCAAGTACTCGGAGGACGATGCCGAATTCATCAAGCAGGCACTTTCACCTGCCGAGGTCATGAGCGTCACCATCGAAAGCGACGAGATAAAGTCGGCAAGAGTTGTCGTTCCCGAGTCTCAGCTTTCGCTCGCAATCGGCAACCGTGGACAGAACGCCAAGCTTGCGGCGAGACTTACCGGCTACAAGATTGACATAGTTTCTCCCGATAAACTTGCACAGATGGAATCAGCTGCTGTCGCTGAGGAAGAAGCTCCGGCTGAGGAATAATATGGTTAAGCAGAAGAAAAAGCCTATAAGAACCTGCCTCGGGTGCGGTGAGCCCAAGGAGAAGAGGTCGCTTGTAAGGATTGTGAGAACCCCCGAGGGCGAAATCCTCGTCGACCCGACCGGAAAGAAGTCGGGAAGAGGAGCCTATATCTGCCCTAAATCGGAATGTCTCGAAAAGGCAAGAAAGAAAAGATGCCTTGAGAGAAGCCTTGAGTGCGAAATCCCCGCAGAGATTTACGAAAGATTGTCGCACGACATAGCGGAGGTCGAGACCCTGGAAGGCGGCGAAGATGGCTGATATAATGAATTTACTGAGCATCTGCCGAAGGGCAGGAAAGCTCACTCTCGGAATGGACGAAGTCAAGGGCACGGTCCGCTCCGGAAAAGCATATATCGTCCTTGTCACCAAAGACCTGGCAGAGCGTTCGAAAAACGAGATTACCCGCATTTGCGAAGAGTATGAAACGCCTCTTTACGAGATTCCCGAGAGCATGTATGACGTTGGAACTGCGCTCGGAAAGGTCTACGGCATCATGTCCGTGACCGATGCGGGATTCGCGAAAGCCGCCAAGAAACGGTTGACAAGCACCAGTCCCAAATAAGGAGATTTGCCTATGATTACGAAATATAAATTATCAAACCTTGCCAAAGACCTGGGCGTGCCGGTGAACGACATCATCGACTGCCTCGCACCTGTCTATGGCGCAAAGAAAGGCTCGACAATTCTCGTGACGGATGAGATTAACTATGTCTTTGAGGTCTTCACCCATAAGAACCAGGTGGAGAACTTCGACGACTACTTCTCCTATCGTCCCGTAAGAAAGCCGAAGCCTCCGAAGCCGGAAAAGAAGGAAGAGCCAAAGGCTGAGCCTAAGCCGGCGGAGAAGCTCGAAGAGCCGAAGGCTGAACCGACTGAGGTCAAGGCGGAAGCCGCTCCCGTTCAGGAAGCAACAGCCAAAGCCGAAGAGAAAAAAGAGCACCGCAAAGAGGACAAAAAGCCCGCCAAGAAGAAGGAACGCGGCGAAAGAATCCAGCTCGTCACCGGAAAGTCGGAGAGCACCACCTATGCTCAGCGTGAGAAGACCCACGTTGTTGACACGAGGGGAAGCTATGTAAATATCGACAAGTACAACGAGCACTACGACAACCTTGCGGACTCGAAGAACCGCGGCGGCGACAACTATCAGAAGAAGCAGAAGCTCACCCAGAAGTCCCGTCAGCAGAAGAAGGAGAAGCTCTCGACAAAGCGTGAGACCGAAGCCGAGAGAATGAAGCGCATGGAGCTCGAGCGTGCAAGAAAGATGAAGGTCAGGGTTCAGATTCCCGACGAAATCACCGTTTCCGAGCTCGCAACACGCCTCAAGGCTACAGTTTCCGACGTTATAAAGAAGCTCATCGGTCTTGGAGTTATGGCATCCCAGAACGAGGTCATCGACTTCGACACCGCGGCACTCGTCGCCGAGGAAATGGGCGCTAAGGTAGAAAAAGAAGTCGTCGTTACTATCGAGGAAAGACTCATCGTCGACGAAGAGGACACCGCCGAGAACCTTCAGCCGAGAGACCCCGTTGTCGTTGTCATGGGTCACGTCGACCACGGCAAGACCTCGCTTCTTGACAAGATTCGTCATGCAAACGTCACCGCCACCGAGGCGGGCGGCATTACCCAGCACATCGGTGCTTACAGAGTTTCCATCGACGGCAGAGACATCACATTCCTTGACACCCCCGGTCACGAAGCCTTCACGGCTATGAGACTTCGTGGCGCAATGGTCACGGATATCGCAATACTCGTTGTCGCGGCGGACGACGGAATCATGCCCCAGACGGTTGAGGCTATCAACCACGCCAAGGCGGCGGGAGTTTCAATCATCGTCGCCATCAACAAGATGGATAAAGAGGGCGCAAACCCCGACAGAATCATGCAACAGCTCACCGAGCACAACCTCGTTGTCGAGGCTTGGGGCGGCGACGTCATGTGCGTCCCCGTTTCGGCGAAGACCGGCATGGGTATAGATGAGCTCCTTGAGGACATAATTCTTGTAGCCGATGTAAAGGAGCTTAAGGCTAACCCGAACCGTCCGGCGAAGGGCTCCGTCATCGAGGCTCGGCTCGACAAGGGTCGTGGACCGGTTGCGACTGTTCTTGTTCAGAACGGCACTCTTCATTCGGGCGACGTCATCATTGCGGGAACAGCCGTCGGCAGAGTCAGAACGATGACCGACGACAAGGGCAGAGCGGTCGAGACTGCTGGACCTTCCGTCCCTGTTGAGATTACAGGTCTTGCGGAGGTTCCGGCGGCGGGAGATACATTCAACGCCGTTGCCGACGAAAAGCTCGCAAGAGAATTGGTTGAAAAGAGAAAGCAGGAAGCGAAGGAAGAAGTCTTCAAGCAGGCTCAGAAGGTCAGCCTTGACAACCTCTTCGACCAGATTTCGGAAGGCGAAATCAAGGAGCTTCCCATCATCGTCAAAGCGGACGTTCAGGGCTCTGTCGAAGCCGTCAAGCAGTCGCTCGAGAAGATTTCGAACGACGAGGTCAAGGTTAAGGTCATCCACGGCGGCGTAGGCGCTATTTCCGAATCGGATGTCATGCTCGCAGGAGCTTCCGGAGCGATTATAGTCGGATTTAACGTCCGTCCGGACCCCGTTGCCAAGGAGAACGCCGAGCGCGACGGAGTTGAGCTCAAGACCTACAGAGTTATTTACGAAGCCATCGAAGAGATTGAAGCCGCTATGAAGGGTATGCTTGCGCCGAAGTACACCGAGGTCGACACAGCCCGTGTCGAGGTTCGACAGGTCTACAAGATTACCGGCGTCGGTCAGGTTGCGGGATGCTATGTTTCCTCCGGCAAGATTTCAAGAAACGACCTTGTCCGTGTCGTCCGCGACGGTATCGTCATTGCGGAAGACAAGATGTCGAGTCTGAAGCGCTTCAAGGACAACGTCCGCGACGTCGCACAGGGCTATGAGTGCGGCATCACGCTCGAGAAGTTCACCGACTTCAAGGAAGGCGACGTGTTCGAGGCTTATCAGCTTAATGAAGCGGAAAGCTGATTTCAGCTTCGCTGAAATCAGCACCCCTCAGGCGCTTCGCGCCAGCTCCCCTTGACAGGGGAGCCATAACTGCTTCTCATAAGTTTTGTGTTGGGATGCTATTGCCTCCCCTGTTAAGGGGAGGGGGACCGGCGAAGCCGGTGGAGGGGTGCGCCACGAAGTGGCGCGTCGCCGCAGGCGACTACTAGTATTTCGGAGGTATCATATGCCAGACCATAAAGCAGAGCGGTTCTCGTCGGACTTGCAAAGGATTCTGAGCACCATGCTCGGGGAGCTGAAAGATCCCCGAATCAAGGACAGGATGCTCACGATTGTCAGGTGCGAGGTCACGAGAGACCGTTCGAGCGCAAGAGTTTACGTTTCAAGTTTAAACGGTATTGAAGAGGCGAAGGAAGCCGTGAAGGGGCTTGAAAGCGCATCGGGGATGATTAAAAGAAGAATCTCCGACAGCCTTCACATAAGAAAGGCTCCCGAGCTCAAGTTTATAGCGGATGATTCGAGCGAATACTCCGCACACATTTCCAAACTGCTAAGGGAAATGGACATCAGGGAGGACGAAGACTAAGATGGAAAATACGAGACTTACAAGCTACGAAGAGGTGGCGGAAATCCTTCGGGGCTGTGACAACGTGAGCATTCTCACGCACAAGAGCCCCGACGGCGACTGCATCGGTGCGGGAATGGGGCTTTGCCTCTATCTGAGATCTTTGGGAAAGAAGGCAAACGTCCTCAATTCCGACGGCTTCCCCGACAGATTTGATTTCATGATTGGTGACTATCAGCCCGAGGTCTTTGAGGAGCAGTTCGTCATCTCGGTCGACATCTCCGACACGACGCTTCTGGGCGATGAGCTCGAGAAATATGCCGACAGGATTGACCTCTGCATCGACCACCATGGCTCGAACAGGTTCTTTGCAAAGAAATCCTATGTCGACGCGCAGGCTTCGGCGGCTTGCCTCATAATCTTCGAGCTCCTTGAGCATATGGGCGCCGACATCACCCTTCCGATTGCGACGAACCTCTATACCGGTCTCGCAACCGACACCGGGTGCTTCAAGTTCCAGAACACAACTCCAGCGGCACACATTGCGGCGGCGAAGATGTTTGAAATGGGCGTCGACTTCGAGCACATCAACAGAAAGATGTTTGACATCAAGTCAAGAGGCAGAGTCATGTGCGAGCAGAAGCTCATCAGCGAGATGCGCTTCTTCGAGGACGGACAAATCGGAATCCTGACCGCCACCAATAAGGACATCGCCGACTTCCAGATTGATAGATCAGAGCTCGACGCATTCGCGCAGATTCCTCTTACAATCGAGGGCGTCCGGTTCGGCTATACCTTAAAACAGCAGGAGGACAACCCCGAGATGTTCAAGGTATCTCTCAGGACGACCGATGCCGATGCCGCGGCAATCTGCGGCGAGTTCGGCGGCGGAGGGCATCTCCGTGCATCCGGTTGCACCGTCGAGGGCAAGGCAAGAGAAGTCATGATGAAGCTTCTTGAAGTCACAAGGAAGTATCTGTGACAGTTCCGAATGGTGTCTTGCTTATAGACAAGCCTTCGGGGTATACGTCGTTTGACGTTATCGCCGTGTTGCGTGGACTCTTGCATGAAAAAAGGCTCGGGCACACCGGAACCCTTGACCCTATGGCGACGGGTGTCCTGCCGGTCTTAATCGGCAAGGCGACCGGGGCAAGCGACATACTCCCGATTGATGAAAAGACCTATCGGGCTGAGTTTGTACTCGGCAAGACCACTGACACTCAGGACATAACGGGAACGGTGCTGTCTGAATCGGATAAGCCTGTTTTGGAAGCTGAAATCTTAGAGAAGCTCCCCGAGTTCCGGGGCGTTATCTCCCAACTCCCGCCGATGTACTCGGCTGTTTCGGTAGGCGGCAAGCGGCTCTATGAGCTCGCAAGGCAGGGCGTCAGCGTCGAGAGGACGCCGAGAGAGATTACTATATATAATCTTACGCTCGAAGCCTATAGCGAAGCCGACAGGACGGGAACGCTTCTTGTTTCCTGCTCGAAGGGCACATATATCCGTACGCTTATAAACGATTTGGGCGATTCGCTCGGGGTCGGCGGTTGCATGACGGCTTTAAGACGTATTTCGGCGCATGGCTTTAAGATTGATGATTGCATCCCTCTCGAAGAGCTTCGTGCAAGCGAAAACGCTCTTGAAATCGCAACCAAGAGAATTATCCCGACGGACAAGCTTTTCGGATGCTATCCGAGGCTGAACCTGTCCGAAGCGCAGACCCGTATGTACAAGAACGGCGTGAAGCTTGACGCAAAGCGGGTTCGTGGAGCACATGAAGGCGAGATTTTCAGGATTTACGGCGATTGCGGATTCTTGGGGCTATGCCGGGTCACGGACGGCGAAATCAGAATAGTAAAGAATTTCTGGTGATTGACATAAATAATACAGTAAAAAGGGCGGTGCTCTTAGGGCTCTTCGACGGGGTCCACATCGGGCATCAAGCAGCTCTTCGGGCTCTTTGCGACACGAATGCAGATGAGAAGATAGTCTACACTTTCAGGTCTTCGGAAGTCGACACCAAGGGGCACAGAAGCTTTGTATTGACGGATTCCGAAAAAGAGCAGAAGCTCAGGGAATACGGCGCAGACAGGGTTATATTCGCAAGCTTCCCCGAGGTTCGGGACACGAGCCCTGAGGACTTCGTTGGGAGGATTCTCAGGGAAGAGCTCAAGGCTGACATGGTTCTCTCTGGCGAGAATTTCCGCTTCGGGAAGAACGCCGCCGGAGATGCGGAGCTACTGAAAAAGCTCTGTGGGTCTTGCGGGATGACGCCCGAAATCGTCGGACTTGTGGAGCATGGCGGAGATACGGTTTCGACAACGAGGATAAGAGCCCTTATCGAAAGCGGAAACATGAGCGAAGCAAACGAGCTCCTTGGGTATAAGTACTTTCTTGACGGCAATGTCACCCACGGCATGAGCATGGGGCGCGAGATGGGAATAAGAACCGTCAATATCCCCCTGACGCCGAAGAAAATAGTCCCCCGATTCGGGGTTTATTCGAGCGACGTGACAGTCATATCAACCGGCGAGAAGTTCAAGGGCATTTCAAACGTGGGAGTCAAGCCGACCGTCAGCGATTCGGGTGAAATCGGGCTCGAGACGCACATCCTGGGCGACGTCGGCGACCTATACGGCAAGGATATAAAAGTGGAGCTGAAAAGCTTCTATCGGGACGAGAAGAAGTTCTCATCCGTCGAGGAGCTCACATCCACTATCAATAAAGACATAGAAAAAAGAAGGGAGGAAGACTGATTAAAACCGGATAAATCCGGACAGTCGACCTGTAATGAGTGAAGTAAGAACGAGGTTTGCGCCGTCACCAACCGGCTATATGCACATAGGCAACCTGAGAACGGCACTTTATACCTATATCATAGCCAAGAAGTACGGGGGAAAGTTTATACTCCGTATTGAGGACACCGACCAGGAAAGGTATGTCGAGGGCGCAGTAGATACGATTTATCGCACGCTCAAGGCAGTCGGACTCAATTGGGACGAAGGACCCGACGTCGGCGGCGATTACGGACCGTATATCCAGTCGGAGAGAATGGGCATTTTCAAGAAATACGCTCTTGAGCTTGTCGAAAAGGGCGGAGCATACTATTGCTTCTGCGACAAGGACAGACTGACCGAGCTTAAAGCCGTTCAGGAAGCGGCGGGAATAAGCCCGATGTACGACCGCCACTGCCGCAACTTATCAAAAGAAGAGATTCAGGCGAAGCTTGACGCCGGCACACCCTACGTCATCCGCCAGAAGATTCCGCTTGAGGGGACAACGACCTTCCACGATGAGCTCTTCGGCGACATCACCGTCGAGAATTCGACCCTTGACGACCAGATTCTTCTGAAGGCGGACGGCATGCCGACCTATAATTTTGCGAACGTCGTCGACGACCATCTGATGGGCATCACCCACGTCGTAAGAGGCAACGAGTATCTCGCCTCCGCTCCGAAGTATAACCTCCTCTATGAGGCGTTCGGCTGGGATGTCCCGAAGTATATCCACGTCGCACCGATTATGAAGGACAAGCATAACAAGCTTTCGAAGAGAAACGGCGACGCGTCGTTTGAGGATTTGGTTGCAAAGGGATACCTGAGCGAGGCTATCATAAATTACATTGCGCTCCTCGGTTGGGCGCCGAAGGGCGAAAGAGAAATCTTCACTCTCCCCGAGCTCATCGAAGAGTTCGAGATTGACGGGCTTTCGAAGTCCCCGGCTATCTTTGACCCCCTGAAGCTCAGGGCAATCAACGGCGAGTATATCCGTGCTCTCACCCCCGAGAAGTTCGCCGAGTACGCAGAGCCCTATATCAGAAGCGTAGTTAAGAAAGATGTTGACATCGCGAAGATTGCGGCGCTACTTCAGAACAGAACCGAGGTCTTCTCCGAGATCCCCGAGCAGGTCGACTTTATCGACGAGATGCCCGATTACGATTTGGCACTTTACGAGAACAAGAAGATGAAGACCAATCGCGAGACGGCTGTTGACGCCCTGACGAAGGCTCTTCCCGTCCTCGAGGCTATCCCCGAGAGCGAGTGGAACTTCCAGAACCTTCACGACAAGCTTTTCGAGCTCATCGCCCAGATGGGAGTCAAGAACGGCTATGTCCTCTGGTCTCTTCGTGTCGCCATCAGCGGCAAGCAGTTCACCCCCGGCGGAGCCTTCGAGATTGCCGAAATCATCGGCAAGGACGAGACTATCGCAAGAATCAATCGCTCGATGGAGATGCTGACAAAATAGCAGTTTCAATGAGTTGACACAATGTGTACACAAAAACGGTGTATAATGTGTGAAGTATGTATCGGAATTTACCGGAAAGGACGTAATACCCGATGATTGAGGTAAAAAACCTTTGTAAATCCTACGGCGATAAACTGGCGGTCGACAACATAAGCTTCGAGGCTCACAACGGTGAAATCCTGGGCTTCCTCGGACCGAACGGCGCAGGAAAATCCACGACAATGAACATCCTGACGGGCTATCTCTCCTCCACAAGCGGAGAAGCGTATATAAACGGCAAGGAAATCCTTGAGGAGCCGCTTCTTGCAAAGAAGGAAATAGGATATCTCCCCGAGTTCCCGCCGCTCTATCTTGACATGACCGTAAAGGAGTACTTAAACTTCATGTACGAGCTCAAGGGGTGCAAGATTCCAAAGAACACGCACCTGCAGGAAATATGCGAGCTTGTCAAGATTGAGGAGGTCTATAACCGCCTCATCAAGAACCTTTCAAAGGGTTATAAACAGCGTGTCGGCTTGGCTCAGGCGCTTGTCGGCAACCCGAACGTCCTTATCCTTGACGAACCGACAGTAGGACTTGACCCGAAGCAGATTATCGAGATAAGAACGCTGATTAAGAAGCTCGGCAAGAACCACACGGTTATCCTTTCGTCGCACATCCTAAGCGAGGTTCAGGCAGTCTGCGACAGAATCGTTATCATAAACAACGGCAAGATTATCGCCGACGACACCGCCGACAACCTCTCGAACACCTTAACCGCCGACCACAAGCTGGTCGCAAGAATCGACGGTCCGAGAGAGGAAGTAATAAAAGTAATAAGCTCGATTCCCGGAGTTGTTTCCGTCCTTGCGGATATGCAAAGAGAAAAGGGCGTCTGGGAGTACAATATCGAAGCCGTCGAGGGAACGGACATCCGGCGCGAGCTCAACAAGCGTCTTTCAGCCCGGAACTGGTACATCATGGGCTTAAAACCTTCGGAGCTCACTCTTGAAGACATATTCCTGAGGCTCACGATGGGCGAAAGCGTCGACGAGTTTATGAACCAGAAAGCGGAATCAATGGACGTAAAGTCCTTGAATAGTCACGGGGAGGCGAAAGCATGAAAGCAATATTCAAAAGAGAGCTGAATTCATACTTCACCTCGCTTATCGGCTACATCTTCCTGACGGCTTTCTATGCCGCTTCGGGCGTCCTGTTCGGAATAACAGCCGTCTCGACAAGCTCGCTTGACGGGCTTCTCTATATGACGAGCGATATGTCGACGATGTTCACACTTTTATTCTATGTCCTGATGGTTCTTATTCCGATTTTGACGATGAGAACGATTTCCGAGGACATGAAGAACAAGACCGACCAGTGCCTTCTGACGGCTCCCATAAGCCTGACTTCTCTGGTAGTCGGAAAATATCTGGCGGCGCTCGTGGTTTATGCGATGGGCGTTGCGGCAACATTTGTATATGCTATTGTACTTAACTTCTTTGTTGAGGTTCAGTGGCTCGAGGTTATGGGAAATATCGTCGGGCTCCTCTTAATCGGTGCGGCGTTCATTGCAATCTGCATGTTCGTTTCGTCTTTGACGGAGAATCAGGTAATCGCCGCTGTCGGCGGATTTGCCGCAATACTTTGCATGTATCTCATCTCGTCGATTGCGTCTCTTATCAACGTAAACTGGATTGCAAATATTCTGTATGAGCTGTCCGTCGTCACGAGATACACCTATTTCACCTATGGAATTTTCGACTTTTCAAACGTCCTCTTCTTTGTAAGCATGGTGGTCGTCTTCCTGTTTTTGACCGTCCGTGTTATTGAAAGACGCCGTTGGAGCTAAGGAGGGACTTTGATATGAAAGATACAAAAAAGAAAAGCGAAGCCGGCACCGCTGTGGGAACAGCCGTCAAGCCGAAGCGGGAGAAAAAGCCGCTTAACAAGCGCAAGCTCATGCACGGCTCGTTCGCGACGGCGATGACAGTCCTGTTTGTTGCCGCAGTAGTTTTAGTCAACATAGTCATGACGATGCTATTCGACCGCTTCCCGATTACAATCGACCTGACATCCGACAGCATCTATTCCGTTTCGGACGAGACTGTTGAGTATATCGAGGGAATCGACGTTGCGGTGCAAGTAACCGTTATGTGCACCGAGGACGAATACCGCTCGATAAGCGACTATACCGTCCAGTGCGCAGAGCTTCTTGACAAGTACACCCAGTACAATCCGCTTATAGTCGTAAGCTATAAGGACCTCAACTCGAACCCCGACTTTGTCGCGAACTATTCGCAGTCTCTTGAGACCGGAGACATCATCATCGAGCTTGGTGACGGCGACCACACGAGAGTCAAGATTGTATCTCTGACGGATATAATCGAGGTTTCGGAGGATTATGAGAGCTATGTGAGCGACCTTGCTGACTCTTATGGCGCACTCTACACCCATGAGATGTTTGATGCCTATGGGCTGATAACCGGCTCCATTGCCGAGCAGGCTCTTACAAGTGCCATCATGGCTGTGACTGATGCGAACCCGGTAACGGTTGCAACGCTTACCTATCCCGGCGCAAACGAGTCGGACGTGTCGGGCTTAACAGACCTCCTCGACAAGAACGGCTATATCCTGACTGAAGTAAATATTCAGACGGAAGATATTCCGGAAGACGTCGACCTTGTCATCATTCCGGCTCCGAAGATTGACTATACTACAGACGAGATTTCGAAGATTGAGACATGGCTCTATAACAACGGCGAGTTCGAGAAGGATTTAATCTATGTCGCTTCTGTCGAGCAGGCTGAGACGCCTAACTTAGATGCTCTTCTCTACAAATACGGTCTCACGGTTGAATCAAAAGTAATCTATGAGACCAGCACGAGCTATTACGCAAACTATCAGAACTACACCTTCCAGACGATAGTTTCGGAGGACTACAGCGACGACATCGCCAACCCCTATCTTTCGCTCTATGTTCCGAATTCGAGAGCGGTTTCCACGAGATTTGACGACGGCGACGGCTATTACACCTGCCAGATACTCGTTCAGACTTCGGAAAATGCTGTCCTCAAGGACATGTATGACACTTCCGACGACTGGTCGACCGACGACGCCACCGAGCGTGGAAGCTTCTATTCCGTCGCGATGGGAACCTATAAGGTTCTCAATCAGGACACCCATATTTCGGGATATACGCACGTTATAGCCGTTGGCTCCGACCAGATGCTTCTTTCAACGCTTATGTCGAGCTCGCAGTTCAATAACGGCGACTTCTTCATAAGCCTCATTAACGAGATAACCGAAAAGACCGAGGGCATCACAATCACCTCGAAGACGATTTCTTCGAGCGGAGTTGTGGTTTCCGAATCCGTCCAGAACGGACTTAACGTCGCCTTCGCCGGAGTTATTCCCGTAATCACAATCATAATCGGCGTTGTTGTATGGATGAGGAGGAGACACAGATAATGACCTCAAAGAAAAGAAGCCTTATAGTCGTTGCTGTTTTCGTGCTCTGCCTGCTTGTTGTTCTGGGAATACTTCTCCTCACTCAGGTTGACGTCAGCATTTCGACCGACGATACAACCGAGGACACGACGACTTATGTCTACAGCGGAAGCCGCGACGACATCGCGACGATGGTCATCTCGAACGAATACGGTGAATACACCGTCACTCAGGACGACGACGGAACCTTCACAATCGACGAGCTTGAGGACTTGAATCAGAACTCCACCACCTTGGCGGCGGCGGGGAACTGCATCTCTTCGATAACGGCACAGTCCTTGGTTGAAGAGAACGCCGAGGACCTCGCAAAATACGGTCTTTCCGAGGACGACCCGACCGCAAAGGTAGTCGTAACTCTTTCGGACGGCACCGAGTACACCGTTTATTACGGAATCGACTCGGCGGATTCGACCAGCTCGACCGTCTATGTAAGAATGGGCGACAGTAGCGACGTCTACACCGTCCTTTCGAACTCCTCGAGATACTTCTACTATGCAAAAGAGGACTTCATCAGCCTTATAATCCTGAGCGAGCTCACCTCGACAAGCACCTCGCCGACGATTGACTATATGATCGTCACGAGGAAGGACCTCGATTACGATATAACCTTCGAGGACGACACCAAGAACTATGCTACGGACGAAGTCTCGATGGCTTCCTCGCAGGTCATGACCTCGCCGGTTTACGCATATCTTGATATCACCAACTCAAACGACGTTATCTATGGCATGTGGGGACTGACGGCGACCGACGCTGTCTGCCCCTTCCCGACCGAGGAGGACTGGGAGTATTACGGGCTTGACGACCCGTTCTGCACCGTCTATATCGAGGCGGAGCTCCAGACCTATTCTCTGATTATCGGTAACGTGGCTTCGTATGTCACAGACAGCTCGGGCAACGACACCAGTGAGCCGGCTTACTACTACGGCTACTACGAGGGAATCGATTGCATCTATATCTTCGCGGTTGACGACCTTCCGTGGACGACCTTCATGCCGGTTGACATCATGTCCAGCCTGATGACCTCGAACTACATTTACAGAGTTGACTATATCAACATCGAATTCTATGAGGACGGCGAGACCACCGATTACTACTTTGACGTAACCGCCGACGAGGACGAGGATTACCTCGTTGCGACCTATAACAACGAGTTTGTCGATATTGATACTTTTAAAGTGCTCTATCAGTTTATCTTGAAGTGCCCGATTGACGACCTCTGTCTTGAGGACCCCGACGAAGACGCCGAGCTTGTCTGCAAGATGGAGATTATCACCGAGACGGGCGGAGATGTCCTCGAGTTCTACGACGACGGCAACAACCGCGTCACCATAAAGATGAACGGCACGACCTCATTCAGTCAGCCGATAAGCTATATCCAGACGCTTAAGACGAACCTTGAGACGTTTATCAATGGCGGAACGAGCGATGATATACTGATGGCGTGGTAACCCCTCCACCACCGGCTTCGCCGGCGGTCCCCCTCCCCTTTCAGGGGAGGCTTTGAGTGCCTTGCACTACATTTTGAAGAAAGGAACGGAATGTTATGGCAGAACAGTTTTTTGAATACAAGGGCATGCCTCTTGTTCGCAAGGGCAACGAGCTCTACTACGGGAGCATGGGAGACAAGGAAGTTGTCTATATGCAGATAGCCGCCTCCGAGAAGCAGGGCGACGTCGACGTCGCGACGAAGGTCAGGGTTTATCGGATGCTGACCGACGAGAACGTCCCCGTCATGGAGCGCATAACCAAGACGACCGAGAAAAAGAGCCTCTTCGAGGCGATTGATCTGGCGCGTGATTGGTTGGCGACGAGGTAACCCGCAAAACGAGCCCGTCACTTGGGAAACCGAGTGGCGGGCTTTTCTTTTTCGTCAAAACCGCAAAAAATCCCGGGGTGAAAACCTATAATCTTCTCCGAAAATTATTCGAGCTTTTTCGAGGCTTGGTGCCATATTTTTTCATTTACAATCGGTATTCTTTGAATTTTTGTTGAAAACTCGGTTGAAAATGTTGAGAATCCCCTGATTTCGGGCTTTTCTTTTCAACAAACTCACAGAGTTTTCAACATTCTTTATTTGGGTGAATGAGGGTATACCGAGGGTAATATTCGGAAACCCCTCAGTCACGCTCCGCGTGACAGCTCCCCTTTCAGGGGAGCCTATTTGCGTTTCTATGTAACAATTTAGGTAGCACAAGTAGCCTCCCCTGAAAGGGGAGGGGGACCGGCGAAGCCGGTGGAGGGGTTTACGCAAATTTAACCCTCCCGTGCTATCAAACTTTACACATCATTGCTTATAATAATCCCGAATATGATTAAAATATAAAGATGGGGGAATGCGGCAATGATTTGCGGAATTGTTGACATCGGGTCGAATACCATACGGCTGTCGGTTTATAAGTGTGAGGGCGGCGAGAACCGGCTTCTCATGCACAGAAAGACTATGGCTGGAATTGCAAGCTATATCAAGTCCGGGAGGCTTCCTTCGGAGGGCGTCAGAATTATCTGCAAGACCCTGACCGAGTACAAGAGGCTTCTTGACAACCTCGACATCAGGGGCATGCACGTTTTCGCGACGGCTCCGCTTCGGAACATCTCGAATACCGAGGAGGTCGTCGCAAGTATACTTGATGAGACGGGGATTCCGGTCAACGTCATTTCGGGCGAAGAAGAGGCGGTTCTCAGTTTTACGGGAGCGACCCTCGGGATTACGCACAAAAAGGGTGTTATGATTGACCTTGGCGGCGGTTCGACCGAAATACTTCGTTATGAGGACGGGAAAATCCTCTCGACCTACAGCCTGCCGATCGGAAGCCTGAACCTCTTCAATCGCTACGTCAAGGGCTTCTATCCGACAGAGGACGAGCGAAAGGCGATTAAAAAAGCCGTGGAGGAGCAGCTGGAGCGTGCGAACGTTGACCTTTCGCCTGCCGCCCACATCTGTGGGGTCGGCGGGACGGTTCGGGCGGCTTCTCAGGCCGCAAACCACTTCTTCTGCCGCTCGGACGACTACAATATAATCTCGGTTGAAGAGCTCAAAATGCTTCTGAAGCGCATCAGGAAGCAGGACAGCGACAATGTCCACGAGCTTCTCAAAATCGTCCCCGACAGAATCCACACCATCATCCCCGGGCTTATCGTCCTCGAGACCGTCTCGAAGGCACTGAACGCCGAGGAGATAACCGTGAGCATGTGCGGAGTTCGGGAAGGGTATCTTATGAAAAACGTAATCGGGGAAACCCCTCAGTCAGCCGTTGGCTGACAGCTCCCCTTTCAGGGGAGCCTAATTGCGATTCTATATAACTTTTTAAAGAATATAAAAAAGCCTCCCCTGAAAGGGGAGGGGGACCATGCGGAGCATGGTGGAGGGGTTTATGACAGACTTAAGATACACTCAGGACAGGGAGCTCAGTTGGCTTAGGTTCAACGAAAGAGTTCTCGAAGAGGCGAAGGACGAGAGCGTGCCGCTGATGGAGAGGCTCAAGTTTGCGGCGATTTTCACTTCCAACCTCGACGAGTTTTTCATGGTTCGCGTCGGGTCGCTTCACGATATGAGCTTACTCAAGGAGGAGCACACCCACGTCGACAACAAGACCGGCAAAACGCCCTCGGAACAGCTTTCGGCGATATTCAAGGCGCTGATACCACTTTATAAAAAGCGCGACAAAGTCATGGCGGAATTGGAATCCCTCTGCCGGGCGTGCAACATATGCAGATTTTCCTACGGAGACCTTAGCGAGAAGGCGAAAAAGCAGGTGACGCTATGGTTCGAGGACGAAGCCCGACCGATTCTTTCGCCGCAGATTGTCGACATGCACAACCCCTTCCCGCATCTGCCGAACAAGGGGCTTAATATAATCCTGTCCCTCAAGCGGGACGGTCAGGAGCTCATCGGGATTCTTCCGGTGCCGAATGAGCTTCCGAAGTTCGTAAGGCTCGAGGAGCGGGGAGTGCACTTTATTCTGACGGAGGACATTCTCTGCGAGTTCGCAAGCCTTGTCTTCCCCGAGTATGAAATCACCGAGAAAGCAATCATTTCCGTCACCCGTAACGCCGACATCTCGCCCGAGGACGAGGCATACGATGTCGAGACCGATTTCAGGCGGCTTATGCAGAAGATAGTGAAGAAGCGCAGGCGTCTGGCGCCGGTCCGTCTCGAAATCGAGGGGACTCTCAGCGAAAAACTCGTCATGACGCTTTGCAAGACGCTTTCACTCAGCCGTGAGCAGGTCTTCACGATGAAATATCCGATTCACCTTGACTATTTATTCTCACTCAGCGATTTGCTACCAAAAGAAAGCGTTGCGACCCTTTGCGACCCCGTCTACAAGCCGCACTTCACGCCCTATCTCAATAAAAACGAGAAGATTATCCCGCAAATCGAAAAGCAGGACGTCCTCATGTTCTATCCCTACGAGTCGATGGAGCCGTTTCTTCGGATGATTGCGGAGGCATCGGTCGACCCGAGCGTGCTCTCAATCAAGATTACTATCTATCGCCTCGCCGCAGGGGCAAGGCTGGTCGAATACCTCTGCGCCGCCGCGGAAAATGGGAAGCATGTCGTCGTTCTGATGGAGCTTCGGGCACGCTTTGACGAGCAGAACAACATCTATTGGGCGGAGCGGCTCGAGGAGGCGGGGTGCACCATCCTCTATGGCTTCGAGGGCATCAAGGTTCATTCGAAGATATGCCTCATCACGAAGAGGGAGCATAGCCGCCGTGGCGGCGGAAACGTCAGATACATCACCCAGATTGGCACCGGAAACTATAACGAGAAGACCGCGAAGCAGTATACCGACCTCAGTCTCATGACCGCCAACCAGGAAATCGGCGAGGATGCGGCTTTGCTCTTCCAGAACATGGCGACCGCAAACCTTGACGGCAAGTATCAGCATCTCCTCGTCTCGCCGTTCAGTCTCAAGGAGCGTGTCATCGAGCTTATCGACGAGGAGATAGAGAAGAAATCGGACGGCTATATCTTCCTGAAGCTCAATTTCCTCACCGACCGCGAGATTATCGACAAGCTTGCCGAAGCGTCTCAGGCGGGGGTCGAGATTGTCATGAATATCCGTGGAATCTGCTGTCTTTTACCCGGGATTGAAGGCTTGACGGAAAACATCAAAGTCTTCTCGATTGTCGGCAAGTACCTTGAGCACTCAAGAATCTACTGCTTCGGCAGAGGGAACGACGCAAAGCTCTATATCGCCTCGGCGGACTTTATGACGAGAAATACCGAGCGAAGGGTTGAAGTCGCCTGCCCCGTCACCGACAAAGAGACCCGCAAGCGCCTTCTTCACATAATCGACGAGCTCCGGCTCGACAACGTGAAAGCCCGTGTGATGGCACCCGACGGGACCTATCACCGGATCAAGGACTCGGCAAGCCCGAGAAGCTGTCAGGAAATCTTTCAGCAGGAGGAGACTCAGCTTGCGGAGGAGATAAAGCACAAGAGCGGGCTGTGGGCGAAAATCAGGAGATTTTTCAGAGCTTGACAATGTCCCCGGAGCGTGTTATACTTACTCGTGAATCGATATTAGCAGGGGACTTCTGTATATGGAAAGCGAAAAAGTGAAAAAGCAAGGAAGCTTCAAAGCTTTCTTATTGGGTTTAGCCGCCGTTTTGCTAATTGTCATAATCTATGGCGGCGTGAGGCTCGCGAATTATCTCTACTTCGGCAACTGGGTGGTTCGCTATAAGCCGATGCTCGACGATTTCTTCGGCGAGGGAAACTGGACAGTTGTCAGCGATGAGACCGAAAAAGAGCTTATCGCATCGACCACATACGACAGGTGGGGCACGAACACCGTGCATTATAAATATCGCAACTGGACAATTTCGACATCCGACGGGGAAGAATACACCATCACCAACCATACCTATCTCATAAGCTTAAGAAAGAGCGGGAATAAGTATACCCCCAAGCAGGCGTTGATTCAACAGCTCATGTTCATCGCCCACGAGCACGCCGGGAAGATTTTTATTGACGGAATTCTGAGCGAAATTCTTTCCGAGTCGGAAATAGCATGCTTCGATGTGGATATCAGCTGGAGAAACGGCAACCCGAAGCCGTCGGTATATACGAAGCTTGCAAAAGAGGAGTGGTTCGGCTACGACTCGACTGTCGCCGACTGGCTCTCGACCGATTTGTACGACTTTTATCTCTGGATTCGGGCGTTTGATTACAGAGTGGAGAAGCTGACGGAAGAGGAGCAAGAGCATCTTGAATCGAGCGCAGACGAAATAGCCGAAGCCCTTAAGAATGCCCTCGGTGATGATGTAGATTATGAATTGAGTTTGTGAAGAGTGAGAAAAAGTTGCTCTTGACAACCTCCCCCAACTATGATATACTTTCAAATCGTGCAAACTTGCACTTTTGTGAAAACTATTATTAGTTGGGGGATTAACATTATGTGGTTTTTATTCACGCTGTTGACGACGCTTCTCTGGGGTGCCGCCGACCTGTTCTATAAGAAGGGTGCGGACGAAACCGAAAAATACAGTCACTATCTGACCGCCATCGCAGTCGGTCTCATCATGGGCATTCAGGCGATAATCATGCTCGTGGCAAACGGGTTTGACTACAACCCGCTGAACCTGATTTACTATCTGCCGACCTCGCTTATGTACATAATTTCGATGGTCGTCGGCTATGCGGGACTTCGTTATCTTGAGCTTTCCATCTGCTCGCCGGTTGAAAATTCCTCGGGCGCAGTCGTCACGATTCTCTGCATCATCTTCCTCGGGCAGAGCCTCGACCTCATGTCAGCCGTTTCGGTAATTCTCGTCACAATCGGCGTTGTCTACATCGGAATCCTCGAGAGGCAGGAAGTCGGGGACGTCAAAGACACCGACAAAAAGTATATCAACGGCTTCGTCGCGCTCATTTTCCCGCTCGTCTATGCGGTTCTTGACGCACTCGGAACCTTCTTCGACGCGTTCTATCTCGATATTGAGCTCACGCCGCTCGTCGACGTTACAGAAGAGAACATCGAGGACGTCGCGAACATCTCCTATATGCTGACGTTCCTGATTGTCGCGCTGATTCTTTTGTTCTATGTTCTTGTTATCAAGAAGGAGAAGATAGCCCTCCCGAAGCAGGGAGACAAGGTCGCCGCCGCAATCTTCGAGACCGCCGGACAGTATTTCTATGTCTACGCCATGAGCGGCAACGCCATCGTCGCGGCGCCTCTCATCTCGGCATACAGCATCGTTTCGATAGTCCTTTCAAGAATCTTCCTGAAAGAAAAGCTCACCCCGAAGCAGTACATCGCCATCGCGATTGTCATGGCGGGTATACTCGTTATGGGGGTTGCTGAAGGGCTGGCGGAATAGGAAACCCCTCCGGCACTTCGTGCCACCTCCCCTTTCAGGGGAGGCTTTTTATATTCTGTCAAAAGTTACATAGAACGCAAAAAGGCTCCCCTGAAAGGGGAGCTGGATGCGCGAAGCGCAGACTGAGGGGTTTACGCCAAGACTTTTAATAGCTTCTCCACCATCTCATCCACATCCGCTTCCGTGATAATCAGCGGCGGGACGAATCTTATAACATTCTTGCCGGCGGAGATGAGAACCAGATGCTCATCCATGAGCGCAGACTTCACGATGTCCGCGACGGGGGTGTTGAACTCGAGACCTTGAATCAAGCCTCTGCCGCGGTGGGCGACAATTTTATCGGAAGAGTTCATTAGCTCTTCAAGCTTATTCCAGAGATATTCCCCGACAACTCTGACATGTCCGGGGATGTCTTTTTCTTTATAGATGTCAAGGACCTTCGAAGCGACGGCGCAGACGAGGGGGTTGCCGCCATAGGTCGAGCCGTGATCGCCGACGGTCATCGCGTTTGCGGCTTCGCCCTGAGCGAGGAAAGCGCCAATCGGGAAGCCGTTGCCGAGAGCCTTCGCAACCGTCATGACGTCGGGCTTGACGCCGTATGCCTGCCATGCGAACATGTTGCCGCTTCTGCCCATTCCGCACTGGATTTCATCAAGGATGAGAAGCGCACCGGTCTCGTCGCAGAGGGCTCTTACACCATTGAGGAACTCTTCCGTTGCGGGATAGATTCCGCCTTCGCCTTGAATCGTCTCCATGATGACTGCGGCGGTCTTGCCGCTCCACAGGGCTTTTACGCTGTCGAGGTTGTTGTACTCTGCGAACTTTATATTCGGAATCAGCGGGTCGAACGGCTCGCGATAGTGGGCGTTGCCGGTGACGGAAAGAGCGCCGAGGCTTCTCCCATGAAAAGAGTGCTCCATCGCGATAATTTCGTAGTCATTCGGCAGTCCACGATTATAGGCGTGGCGCTTCGCAATCTTGAGGGCACCCTCGATGGCTTCTGTGCCGCTGTTTGTGAAGAATACCCTGTCCATTTCCGAGACTTTCAACAGCTTTTCAGCCGCTTCGGTTGCAGGGATGTTATAAAACAGGTTGGAAGTGTGGACGAGCTTGTCAATCTGGCTCTTCGCCGCTTCGTCGACCCCGGGATAGTGATACCCGAGACCCATAACGGCGATTCCGGCTCCGAAATCGAGGTATTCGGTGCCCTTGTCGTCGTACAATCTTACGCCCTCGCCCCGTTCAAATACAACTGGGAAGCGGGAATAGGTCTTATAAAGTGCGCCCTCGGCACGGTCAATATATGTAGACATTGCGCTCACTCCTTATAGTATCTTTCCCCACCGTCACGGATGATGGCGGTGCCGATTCCCTTATTGGTGAAGATTTCGAGCAGGAGGCAGTGCGCGATGCGTCCGTCAAGAATATGCACACGGTTGACGCCGTGGTTGATGGCGTCGATGCAGTTCTGCATTTTGGGGAGCATTCCGCCGCCGAAGCTTCCTTCTTCGACAAATTTCTGAGCCTCCGAAACGGTCATCTCTGAGATGAGAGAAGATTTGTCGTTGAAATCCTTGTAAACGCCCTCGACGTCCGTCAGGAACGCAAGCTTTTCGGCGTTCACGGCTCTTGCAATCGCGCAAGCCGCGTCGTCGGCGTTGATGTTGTAGCTGTAGAAGTCGTTGTCAAATCCAATCGGGCAGATAATCGGCAGGAAGTCCTTTTCGAGCAAATCATAGATTATCTTCGGGTTCACTTCGGTAATCTCGCCGACATAGCCGATGTCCTCGCCGCCCGAGAGCTTCTTCTCGCACTTTAGGAGCATTCCGTCCTTGCCGCTGATGCCGACCGCCTTGACGCCGAGCTCGTTGACGAGCTGGACAAGGCTCTTGTTGACGCGGTTCAGAACCATTTCGGCGATTTCCATTGTCGGCTCATCGGTGACTCGAAGCCCGTTCACGAAGTGCGGTTCCATTCCGACTTTGCCGACCCAACGGCTGATTTCCTTGCCGCCGCCGTGGACGATGATGGGCTTGAACCCTACGAGCTTAAGAAGCACGACGTCCTGAATGACGCTGTACTTGAGCTTTTCGTCGACCATCGCGCTCCCGCCGTACTTGACGACGATTATTTTGCGATTGAACCGCTGTATATAGGGCAATGCCTCGATGAGCACCTGCGCCTTCTGCATTACGTCCATATCCGGGACGGCATTAGTATTTTCTGTCATTTTATATAGCTCCTTTATGAACGATAGTCGGCGTTGATTTTAACGTAGTCATATGTCAAATCGCAACCCCATGCCGTGGCGGTCGCCTTGCCGTCGTGGACATCGGCGATAACCGTAACCTCCGGCTCCGAGAGAATCTTTGTAGCGAACTCTTCAGAGTAGTCCGTCGCCATGCCGTTCTCGACGACCCGAAGCTTTCCTGCGGCGCTGATGAAGTACAAATCGGTGGTGTCGGGATTGAACTTCGCACCGGAATAGCCGAGAGCACAGAGGATTCTTCCCCAGTTTGCGTCGTGCCCGTAGATTGCCGCCTTCGTGAGGCTTGAGCAGACGACCGACTTCGCAAGAGTTTTTGCTGTCTCTTTGTCGGAGGCGTTCACAACTTTTACTTCCAAGAGAGCCGTGCAACCCTCGCCGTCGCCGGCAATCTTCTTGGCGAGCGTTTCGGTGACGATTCGAAGAGCCTTGCAGAAGGTTTCATAGTCTTCATTCTCTTCGGTAATCTCGGGGTTACCCGCAAGACCGTTCGCCATCAAGATGACGGTGTCGTTTGTCGAGGTGTCGCCGTCGACCGAAATCATATTGAATGTGTCCTGAATATCGGCTTTGAGCGCCTTATTCAGCAATTCTTTTGAAATAGCAACATCCGAGGTGATGAAGCAGAGCATCGTGCACATATTCGGGTGAATCATGCCGGAGCCCTTGCACATGCCGCCGATTGTGACGGTCTTGCCGCCGAGGGTGAACCTGACTGCGACTTCCTTAGGCTTTGTGTCAGTGGTCATGATTGCTTTTTCAGCCGCAGTGCCGTGGGCTTCATCGGTGCCGAGCCTTTCGGAAAGAGCCCTAACGCCCGCCTTGAGCTTGTCAACGGGGAGCTGTTTGCCAATAACGCCTGTTGAAGCTACCAGGACCGAGCCCTCGCCGAGCCCGAGAACCGACTTAGCCTCGTCCGAAACAGCCTTACAGCAGTCGAAGCCCTCCTTGCCGGTGCAGGCGTTGGCGATGCCGGAATTGATAACGACCGCCTGAGAGGTCTCGTAGTTCTCGACGATTTCTTTATCGAAGAGGACAGGAGCGGCTTTCACAAGATTTGTGGTGAAGGTTCCGGCGGTGACGGCAGGGACTTCGCTTAAAATCATAGCCATATCGTCCCGACCCTGATATTTTATTCCCGCCGCATAAGAACCGGCAGAAAAGCCGATAGCGGCAGTTACGCCGCCGGAGATTTTTTCGATTTTCATTGTAATTCCCTCTATAGATTTCTTTTTATTTTATTTTCGTCATTGAGAACCAAATCATAGACGTTTACGTCCTCCCTCGGCGACCAACCGGTCGATTGCCAGAAGGAGTTGCCGAGGCGGTTTTGCTTGAAGGCGATGAGGCTGATTTTGTTGACGCCGTCGGCTTTCAGAGCCTCGGTGCAGAACCGCACCATGTCCGAGCCAATGCCGTGGTTGCGGTAGCTTCTTTCGACGCAGACGTGATAGAAATAGCCCGTTCTGCCGTCGCTCCCGCAAAGGATTGTCCCGACGAGCTTGCCGTCGAGCTCAGCAACGACGCTCAGTCCCGGGTTTCTTGCGAGAAATCGTTTTACTCCGTCATAAGAGTCATCGATACTGCGGATTGCAAACCCCTCGATGCTCTCCCAGAGAGCGAACACCGCGGGGTAGTCTGCTATTGTCATGGGGCGCAAGAGTGCGCCGGATTTAGTAGTCATAGGTATTTACCCTTCTTGCGGGCGGATAATATCCGCCCCTACATTATAGCGGTAGCTGTTCAATTCCCTTAGCCTCGGGGAGACCAAACATCAGGTTCATGTTCTGAATTGCCTGTCCTGCGGCGCCCTTGACCATGTTGTCGATGGCGCCCATCATGATGACCTTGTTTGTGCGCTCGTCCAGTTTGCAGGAAACGTCGGCAAGGTTCGAGCCCCTGACCCATCTTGTCTCGGTCGGCACGCCATAGGGGAGGACACGGACAAAATGCTCGTCCTTGTAGCAGGCCTCATACGCCGCATGGAGCTCTTCCGGGGTTACGGATTTTACGAGGCTTGCGTATGCGGTTACTAAGATTCCTCTTTGCATGGGCACGAGGTGCGGGGTGAAGCTGATTCTTATGTCACGTCCTGCAATATTCGACAACTGCTCTTCAATCTCGGGGACGTGCCTGTGTGCGGCGACGGAATAAGCCTTGATGGATTCATTGACCTCGCAGAAGAGGTTTGCGGTCTTGGCACCTCTGCCGGCGCCCGAGGTGCCGCTCTTTGCGTCGATGATAATCGTGTCGGGGTCTATGTAGCCCGCCTTGAGAAGCGGATAGATGCTTAAGAATGAGCAGGTCGGATAGCAACCCGGGTTAGCGATGAGCCGGGCGCTCTTTATTCTATCCCGATTGATTTCGGGCAAGCCATAGACGGCTTCTTTTATGAATTCGGGGCAGGGATGATGAATCTTGTACCACTGCTCATAGATTTCGGGATCTGTTATTCTGAAATCGGCGCTGAGGTCGATAATCTTGCATTTCGAGAGAATTTCCTCGGTCACCTGAGAGGCACAGAAGCCCTGCGGAGTGGCGGTGAAGATAACGTCGCAGTTTTTCGACATTTCCGCCATATCCTCGCCACAGCATTCGTCGTCTTCGTAATCACGGAGAGCGCCGTATTCGTTCGAGAAGGGCGTCCCCGCATAGCTACGCGACCCGAGCCCAACGATTTCGACGTCATCTCTCTGCTTCAACAATCTTACCAACTCGGCACCGGCATAACCCGTCGCACCGATAATACCAACTTTAATCTTATTCATACTATACCAATCTCCCGAAAGTGATTGTGGAAGTTGCAAAGCAACTTCCGCAGCTTGGGATACTTATATCCCAAGCTGTATTATACAACATATGCACTTTTTTTGCAACCATTATTTTTAAAAAGAGAGGTTCTCAAAAAAATTCCCGAGAATCGAAATTCCCTATTGCATTTTGGAAAATATAATGCTATAATTGGTGTACTGAGTGGTATCAGGTGTTAAAAGGTGGCAAAAAGTGAGGTGAATCCGATGCCGGAAGAGTTAAAAATGAGCGGCGAGCTCCCTTATACGATTGACGTGAAGGGCAGAATGAGCTTCCCGCAAAGATTTCGTGACGTATTGGGCGACAGCTTTGTCTTGACAAGAGGCGCAGACCATCGGCTGGTTGCATACTCAACCGAGCATTGGAACGCACTCCGTGACAAGATTTCACTCATGCGTGAGGGCAAGGACAAGGAAATCCTCAAGCAGATTTACATCAAGGGAGCTATTCAGGTCGAAACGGATAAGCTCGGAAGAATTTTGGTGCCACAGGCTTTGAGAGAATACGCCCGGCTCCTCAAGGACGTTTACGTCGTCGGAGCTATCGACACGGCGGAAATCTGGGACAAGAACACCTATGAAGAGTTCACGCAGTCGATTTCGCCGGATGACCTCTATGCGGCTCTTGAAGCACTGGAATAAAGAAATAAGGATAGTTTCATGGAATTTCGGCATATACCGGTTCTACTGGATGAGTGTATAGACGGACTTAATATCAAGCCCGACGGGATTTACGTTGACGGCACGGCAGGCGGTGCGGGGCACTCAAGAGCGGTTGCAAAAAAGCTTGTCACGGGCAAGCTCATAGCGATTGACCGCGACCCCGAGGCTGTGGAGGTCGCCCGTGAGCGGCTTTTCGGACTGAACGCCACAGTTGTGGAAGGGACGTTCGGAAACGTCGACAAGATACTTGACGAGCAGGGAATCGAGGGCATCGACGGCTTGCTCCTTGATATCGGCGTCAGCTCCTATCAGCTTGACAACCCTGACAGAGGCTTTTCCTATCACTCGGAAGAGAGCGATCTCGACATGAGAATGAGCGAGAGCGGACTTAGTGCCCGGGACGTCGTCAACACATATTCGTATGAAGACCTGACCCGTATACTTTTTGAGTACGGCGAAGAGAAGTTTGCAAAGAACATCGCCTCGAACATCGTCAAAGAGCGCGAAAAGAACGAGATAAGAACCGTCGGCGATCTGGCGGATATAATAAGAGAATCGGTTCCGGCAAAGGTAAAACGGGAGAAGAACCCCTGCAAGAAGACCTTTCAGGCGATAAGAATAGAAGTAAACAACGAGTTCGGCGAGCTTTCGGAAGCGTTGGACAAGGGCTTTGACAGACTCAAGCCGGGCGGAAGGCTTTGCGTGATTACATTCCACTCGCTCGAGGACAGAATGGTGAAGCAGAGATTTCTTAGCTTCGCACAGGGCTGTATCTGCCCGCCCGAGTTCCCCGTGTGCGTATGCGGCAGAACCCCGAGGGGCAAGATAATCACCAAAAAGCCCATAGAACCGAGCGAAGCGGAGTTAGAGAGCAACAATCGAAGCCATTCGGCAAAATTACGGATAGTAGAAAAATTGTAAGAGGGTGTAAACATGGCGTATCGTGACGACAATTTAGCTTATGATATTTCGGTCTATGAGCCGAAGAGCAACGCCCAGCCGAAGACTCAGCCGAAGGCGGAGCCGAAACGCAAGCCCCGTATCGAAATACGGCATAACACAATCGCTCTGCCGCAGAACCTTTTCACGATTTTCGTAACCGCCGCAGTCGTTTTTGCAGTGATGTTCGCACTTCTCTATGGCAAGGTCGAGAGCAACCGTCTCTTCAACGAGATTTCGACGCTTGAGAGCAGTCTTTCGGAGCTCGAGAGCGACAACGCAAGCCTCGCCGCCGAGTATGAATCGAAAACGTCGCTGAAGACCGTCGAGGAATACGCCCAGAACGTTCTTGGGCTTGAAAAGTTAGATAAATCCCAGATTGAATATGTCGAGGTTGAGGCGGACACCGTCATCGAGGTTGTAGAAACGGAGAGCTCAAACATATTCGTAATCTTAAAGAACTGGTTTGACGACCTGTTTGAATATCTTGGGTTCTGATTAAATAGTATTGGTAATGAGATAAGTGTATCGAGGGAAAGTTAAGTTTTGCCTTCTTGAATATTGAAGGGTAAACTTAGCTTTCTTCAGTAAGAGGCAAAAAGTCGGAACGTGTTATTTTTTGCAAGAAGGAGTTAAAATGGCAGAACAGAAAAAAACAACTCCAAAAATGAAGCGGCGACTGATGATACCGCTACTGGCAATCATGATGGTGGCACTTGTGTATGTCACATACACCATGTATCAGGTTGCGATTGTTGACAGTGAAACGTATCAGGCTCTCGCCAACGACCAGCAGTTCAAGACAACGACAATCAGCGCAAACAGAGGAACCATCTACGATTCGAATGGTCAGGTGCTCGCACAGAGCGTGACGGTCTATACCGTCTATGTCGACCCGAGAACCTTCTCGGAAAGAGATACCGAGCAGGAAGACCTCATCGTCGAGACACTTTCCGAGTATCTCGACGTCGATGAGGACATTATCGAAGAGAAGCTCCATAAGGACAACGCCTATCAGGTCATAGCGACCGAAGTCGACAAGATTACGGCGACCTCAATCCTCACAATCATGAGCGAGGCGGGAGTTACTTCCGTCGGAGCCACGGCAACGACCGAAAGATATTACCCGCAGGACGACCTGGCGGCGAACGTTGTCGGGCATCTGCATTACGACGGCTACGGAATCTACGGAATCGAGGCTTCGTATGACGACTATCTTACGGGCACCGACGGCGCAATCGTCACGGCGATAGACGCGAACGGCTCGGAGATTCAGTATAAGTACAAGCAGAGCTACGACGCAGTCGACGGCAACTCGGTCTATTCGACAATCGACGCGACCATCCAGTATTACGTCGAGGAGGCTCTTGCCAACGCAGTCGAGGCAAACGACCCCGAAAACGGCGCTTGCGCAATAGTCATGAACTGCAAGACCGGAGCTGTCTATGCGATGGCTTCGTCTCCCACATATAATCTCAACGAACCGTCGGTTGTGACGGACGAATCCCTTTCCGAATATCTGGCGGGGCTTTCGGACACCGCCACCGACGAGGAATACAGCGCGGCGCTCTCCGAATCGCTCTATACCCAGTGGACGAACAAGGCGATTTCGAGCATCTACTTCCCGGGCTCCGTTTTCAAGGTTGTAACCGGCTCGGCGGCTCTTGAAGAGAACGCAATCACCCTTAGCGACACCTTCTATTGCTCGGGCACGATAACCGTTGCCGACACCCTCTACCACTGCTGGAGCTATGCCACCTCCGGCGCACATGGCTCGCAGACCTTCGCCGAGGCTATGACAAACTCCTGCAACCCGGCGTTTGTGCAGATTGGGCAGAAGCTCGGCATGGAGGCGTTCAGTAAATATTTCGAGGCGTTCGGCTTCACACAGAAGACGGGAATCGACCTTCCTGCCGAGTCGAACAGCCTTTATATCGACGCCGACAGCATGACGCTTGTAAACCTTGCGTCAAGTTCCTTCGGTCAGGCAAATAAAGTCACGCCTATCCAGATGATATGCGCATTTGCGGCGGTTGTCAACGGCGGATATCTCCTGACCCCATATGTTGTTGACAAGGTAGTCGACGCCGAGGGCAACATCGTCATGCAGAACGAGACCACCGTCAAACGGCAGGTAATTTCTGAGGAGACCTCCGAGACGATGCGTGAGGTCCTTGAGACGGTCGTTAATACCAACTCGGGAAGCAACGCCTACATCAAGGGCTACTCAATCGGCGGCAAGTCGGGAACCTCCCAGAAGCTTGATGAGGATTCATCCGGTACGACCTATGTATCGTCCTACGTCGCGTTCTATCCCGCAGACGACCCCGAGATAATCATGCTTGTAATGGTCGACCATCCGACGAACGGACTTTACTACGGTTCCGCAGTTGCGGCGCCCGTTGTCGTTGAAGCTCTGACCGATATTCTGCCGTACCTCGGGTACTACGCCGAGTATACCGAAGAAGATTTGGAAGATATGGACGTTTCCGTCCCGTATATAAGAGGTTCGACCGTCGAGCAGGCTACTGCCACCCTCGAAGCCCTCGGACTCGAGATTGAAGTAATCGGCGAAGGCGACACGGTCATAAGACAGGTGCCCTCAAGCGGAAGCACCATGCCGACGGGATGCACGGTTGTCGTCTATACGGATGAAGACTATGACGTGCAATACACGACCGTTCCGGATATATCCGGCTGTTCTCTGTCGGAGGCAAACAGACTGCTGACGAGGGCAGGACTTAATCTGTTGCCGCTTGGAGGAGCCGCCGAGAAGTCGGGAGCCGTATGCTCCGGCACCTCGAACTATACCGTCGGAACGACAGTAGAGGTCGGCACGATTATTGAAGCGTACTTTGTTGTAAATGAGGACAGTGGTTGATGTTGTTTGGTTTCGCCAAACAAGCGATTTTCACCGAAGGTGAAAATCGCACCCCTCAGTCGCACTTCGTGCGCCAGCTCCCCTTGACAGGGGAGCCATAATCCCTACTAATCTAAGCCTCCCCTGTCAAGGGGAGGGGGACCGGCGAAGCCGGTGGAGGGGTGTGCGAGCCGCAGGCGAGCACGGTCGCCCGCAGGGCGACATCAGCCACACGAAAGTTGGTGTAAATTTGAAGCTATATGATTTATTGAACGGGATATGCACGGTGACGCCCGAGGATATTCCGAATATCGAAATTGATAAGATTTCTTCCGACTCACGGGACGAGGTCTCGGAGTCTACGCTCTTTGTCGCCCTCAAGGGGGCTAAGTTCGATGCGCACGATGCCGTGCCCGAGATGAATAAAAAGGGCGTGCAGGTGTTTGTCGTCGAGCATGACTGCGGAGTTGAGCACCAGATAGTCGTCCGGGACTCGAGGCTTGCTTTGTCGACCCTCTGGGCTAACTGGTATCATAACCCCGAAAGAAAGCTCAAGCTTATCGGCATCACCGGCACCAACGGCAAGACCACCACGACTACTGTCATAAAGCGACTTCTTGACGCCTTGGGCATCAAAGCCGGACTTATCGGCACATGCGGGAACGAGGTCTGTGACAGACATATTCACACCGAGAACACCACACCCATGCCGAATGAGTTCTTTGAGCTCCTCAGTGAAATGGTCGATGCGGGCTGTGAGTATGCGGTTATGGAGGCTTCGTCTCAGGGGCTCGAGCAGGAAAGGCTCGGCAAGTGCATCTTTGAGGTCTCGGCTTTCCTTAATCTGACGCAGGACCACCTCGACGTTCACGGCACTATGGAAAACTACTATCAGGCGAAAAAGCTTCTTTTCCAGAGGAGCAAGAACGCCGTTATCGACATCGACGACCCGTATGGAGAGCGGCTCTTTGGCGAAATCGACTGCCCGAAGTACACCCTTTCGATAAAGAAGGAAGCCGACTTCTATGCCGACATGATAAAGCTCTCGGCGCACAAGTCGACATACTGGTACTCGAACGCCCTGAAGAGCTATAAGGTCGAAATCCCTCTTCCGGGAAGCTATAACGTTTCGAACACTATGACGGCTATAGCGGTTCTTGAGCTTGCTGGAATAGGAGCCGAGAAGACGATTCCTCTTATCTCGAAGATTAACGGCGTCAGGGGCAGGTGCGAAGTGGTGCCGACGGGAAGAGACTTCACCGTCATCATCGACTATGCCCATTCGCCCGACGCGATTACGAATATTTTGAAAAACGTCCGTGAAAGCGCAGGAGAGGGAAGGCGCATTGTCTGCCTGTTCGGCTGTGGCGGAAACCGTGACGCAAAGAAGCGCCCGCTTATGGCGCAGGCGGCGGAGCAGGGTGCAGATTTCCTCGTCGTCACATCAGACAACCCCCGAAATGAAGACCCGCATGCAATCATTATGGATATAATCGCCGGTCTTTCGGACGGATATAAGGAATATATTGAAATAGACAACCGCCGGGACGCGATCTTCTGGGCAATAAAGAATGCCCGAAAGGACGACGTTATCGTTCTCTGCGGCAAGGGTCACGAGGACTATCAGATTCTTTCCACCGGGAAGATACATTTTGATGAGAGGGAAGTTGTAGCGGAAGCGCTGCAAGAAGGATGAGAAAGCTATGCCATTTTGGATTAACATTATAGTCGGAATATTGTCCTGCATTATTTCCGGGTCGGTAGGAATGATATTGATTCCGTATCTTCGGAAGCTCAAAGCCGGCTCGCATATACTCGATATCGGTCCCGCCTGGCACAAGTCGAAGGAGGGAACTCCTCTTATGGGCGGGTTCATGTTTATCGTGTCGGTAATCATAACGTCGTGGATAGGCTATCTTATCATCAAGGCTTATCGCTCGGCTCACATGATGGAGACCCCCGAAAATTCGGGGTGGAACCTTCTTCTTGCCGTCGGCGTGGCTATTCTTTTCATGTTCGTCGGATTTATCGACGACTATATTAAAGTCGTGAAGAAGAGAAATCTCGGCTTAAGCGTCAAGGCGAAGACAATCATGCAGGTTGTGATAGTCGTCGGCTATCTTGTGGCGCTTTACTTCTTGGGAAATACAACGTCAGTTGTATTTCCTCTTATAGGCGAAGTCGATTTCGGATGGTTCTATTATCCACTGATGGGCGTGTGCATCTATCTATTGGTGAATGCCGTCAATTTCACAGATGGCGTCGACGGGCTTCTCGGGTCGGTCACGACTGTATATTCTCTTGCGTTTGTACTGATTTTTGTGCTCCTTGATAATTGGGAAATGAGCGCATTTTCAATGGCTGTTGCGGGAGGATGCCTGGGATTCCTTATCTGGAACCTGCACCCCGCAAAGGTCTTCATGGGCGACACCGGCTCGATGTTCTTGGGCGGAGCTGTCGTTGCGATGGGAATGGCAAGCGGCTTGGAGCTTCTGATGCCGCTGGTTGGAATTATCTATGTCGTGGAAATGCTCTCTGATTTAATCCAGATTGCAAGCTTCAAGATAAGACACAAGCGCGTTTTCAAGATGGCGCCGATTCACCACCACTTCGAGCTCTGCGGCTGGAGCGAATATAAAATACTCTGGGTGTTCTCGGGCGTGACACTGGTGACAGGTGCTCTGGGAATACTTGCCACATATCTACACATTCAGAACTT
This sequence comes from Oscillospiraceae bacterium, assembly GCA_021201135.1. Lineage (GTDB taxonomy): Bacteria > Bacillota > Clostridia > Oscillospirales > Ruminococcaceae > Faeciplasma. The sequence goes on along the minus strand of JAJQGT010000008.1, from coordinate 6,164 downwards.
ATAAAGAACGCAAATAGCCTCCCCTGAAAGGGGAGGGGGACCGGCGAAGCCGGTGGAGGGGTTTCCGGAAGGAGGAAAACGCCTTTGGCTGAGAAAAGAAGAAATTACATAATCGGCTCGGGCGCAGACGGCTCTTCGGGTGCTATTACCGTTTCACAGGGCTCGGGCAAGAAAGCCCGCAAAGAGGCTAAGAAAGCAAAGAAGATAAAGGAACCGAGGCTCCGTCTCATCGACGGCAGTATGGACCCCGTCTTCTTTGTTATTGTCGTTGTCATGCTTGTTTATGGACTTATAATGGTCTTCTCGGCGAGCTATATCGAGGGGCTTACCTATTATGACGACGGCTACAGATTCGTAAGAACTCAGGGAATGGCGGCAATCATCGGCGTTATCGCGATGCTGTTCATCTCCTTCTTTGACTATCATATACTTTTCAATTCAAACGTTGTAATTCTCGGCTATACTGCCATGTTGGCGCTTCTGACATACACCTCCTTCTTCGGAACAGAAAACGCCGAAGCAAGAAGATGGATTGAAATCGGCTCCTTCTCCTTCCAGCCATCCGAAGCTATGAAGCCGGTGCTGATTATATTCACATCATTTCTTTGCGTGAAGCTCCTTGAGAACCCCAAGCGGCAGAGCATGCCGTTTCTTGCGAGGTATCTCCCGCTACTCGGTTCGCTTGCGCTCGTGTGCCTCAACATGGTTTTGCAGAGACACATTTCGGGACTTCTGATTATGGGAGCAATCTGGCTCTGCGTCGTTTTGCTGTCGGGAATCCCCTATAAGGACATCGCGAAGATGCTCGGCATTATCGTAGTCGGCGGCGTGACGGTACTCTTACTCTATTCGACCATGCGTGAGGGCGGACTTTCGTATATCTCCGACCGACTCACGAGCATGTCCACCATCGACGATGGCGTTATAACCGACGACAACTGGCAGACGATGCAATCGCTCATCGCCATCGGCTCGGGCGGATGGTTCGGGCTCGGGTTCGGCGAATCGAGGCAGAAATATCTCTGGCTCCCCGAGGCTCAGAACGACATGATTATATCCGTAATTGTCGAAGAGCTCGGCTATGTCGGAGGGCTGGCGGTCATAATCCTCTTTGCACTGTTCATATACCGTGGCTTCCGAATTGCAAGGAAGGCTCCCGACAAGTTCGGAACGCTCATAACCTCGGGAATCACCTTCCAGATAGGGCTTCAGGCTATACTTAATATCGGTGTTGCCTGCAACGCCTTCCCAAACACCGGCGTTACGCTCCCGTTCTTCAGCTACGGCGGCTCGGCGCTGATGATTCAGCTTATGGAGATGGGAGTAATATTGGGAGTTTCCCGACAGTGCGAAAATATTTGATTTGATAGGAGAAAATTATGCTTAAAGTGATACTTTCCGGCGGAGGAACAGCGGGGCACGTCAACCCCGCCATTGCCATTTATGAGATTATAAAGCAAAGGCACCCCGACGCCGAATTTCTGTACGTCGGCACTCCGAACGGAATCGAGAAGACCCTTGTCGAAAAAGAGGGGATAAAGTTCGTTTCGATGGAAGTAGCGGGCTTCCAGAGGAAGATTACTCTCAACAATATTAAGCGCAACGCCGTTGCTACGAAGTATTTTATCGAATCGGGGCACAAGGCGAAGAAGATTATTGATGATTTTGGCCCCGACATCGTCATCGGCACCGGCGGCTATGCCTGCGAGCCGATTGTTCACAAGGCGGCGGCTATGGGAATAAAGACCGTCATCCACGAGCAGAACGCCTTCCCGGGGGTCACCACCAAAATCCTTGCGAAGAAAGCCGACAGGGTAATGCTCACCGTCGAGCGGGCTAAAGAATACATAAAAGATAATGATAAGTGCGTCGTCACGGGCTTGCCGGTTCGTCACGGCTTTGTGGACAGGCTTTCGAAAACCGAGGCAAAGAAGGCTCTGGGGTTGCCTACAGACCAGCTCTGCATTCTTTCAACCGGCGGAAGCCTCGGTGCGGGAAGAATCAACGAGACGGTTTCGGATCTGATAGCCTGGTACTGCAAGAACGATATAAAAATCAGCCATATTCACTCCTACGGCAAGAACGGCAGGGGAAGCTTTGCGGCGTCGCTTCAGACGAACGGCGTGAACCTCAGCGAGCACCCGAACTTTATTGTAAAAGAATACATCGACAATATGTCCACCTGCATGGAAGCGGCGGATTTGATTATAAGCAGATGCGGAGCGGGAGCTCTGACGGAGATAGAAGCCGTCGGTTGCGGCTCAATCCTCGTCCCGTCCCCGATAGTCGCCGAGAACCACCAGTTCTATAACGGCAAGGTCCTCTCGGACGGCGGCGCCGCCATCATGTTCGAGCAGAAGGACTTGACGAGCGAGCTTCTTATCAAGACTGTAAGCGACCTCATAAACAATCCCGCAAAGCTCGAAGAGCTCTCCCAGAATGCGGCAAAGCTTTATATAAAAGATACGCCGGACAGGGTGGGGAATGTTATTGAGGAAGTATTGAATATGTAGGGGCGGATATCATCCGCCCGCTGTAGTGCCGATATCTTTTTCGGGCGGATAATATCCGCCCCTACAAATCGCCCAAATCCCCATCCCAACATATTATGCTCTATAAGTCTATGACATAGGAGCGGTTGAGATGGAGAGTAGTAAGCTTTTGATTGAGGGCGGCAGGAGACTCACAGGCGAAATTCAGATTCACGGGGCGAAGAATAGTGTGCTACCTATTCTGGCGGCGACACTGCTTTGCGGACGTACTAAGACACGCGAAGCGGGGATTAGTCGTACTAAGACACGCGAAGCGGGGATTAGTACTATACATAGGTGTGCTGGATTGTCGGATGCTTTTGCCGCCATGCGAATTCTCAGGTCTCTCGGGTGCGATGTTACCCATGAGGGGAGCACCGTTACCGTCAATTCTGCGAATGCCGAGGGCGATATCGTCTCCGACGGGCTGATGCACGAGATGCGCTCGTCGATTGTGTTCCTGGGTGCTATTCTCGGGCGAGTCGGCAGATGCCGTCTTTCCTTCCCGGGAGGATGCGAGCTCGGTCCGAGACCTATTGATTTGCACCTCGAAGCCCTTCGCCGACTGGGCGTTAAGATAACCGAAGACCACGGGATTCTTGATTGCACCGCAGGGGCTCGACCCCTGAGTGCTGATATAACGCTTTCGCTCCCGTCGGTCGGGGCGACTGAAAATATAATGCTCTATTCGGCATTGGGAGCCGGCGAGACGGTCATCCGCAATGCCGCAAGGGAGCCGGAAATATCCGACCTGGCAGGGTATCTTATAAAATGCGGAGCCGAAATTTCGGGGCAGGGGACCTCGACGCTCGTTATAAACGGCGTCCCGGAGCTCCACGGATGCGAATATTCCGTCATGCCCGACAGAATCGAGGCGGCGACCTATATGGGTGCGGCGGCTATCACGAATGGCGAGCTGATGCTCAGGGGCGTGCGACCGTCGGATATGTATTCCTGCATGTCGGTCTTCTCGGAAATGGGTTGCGGGGTGTACCCGTATGACGATAAAATTTTTATAAGCGCCAGAAAGCCCATCTCGGCTGTCCGCACCGTTCGGACGATGCCCTATCCCGGATTTCCGACCGACTGCCAGCCGATTGTGATGGCGGTTCTGGCGAAGTCCCGGGGCACAAGCGTGATTGTCGAAAACATCTTCGAAAACCGCTTCATGGCGGCTCCGGAGCTCAGAAGAATGGGTGCAAACATCAAGGCGGAAGGAAAAGTGGCGGTCGTCGAGGGAGTAAAAAAGCTCTATGGCGCACCGGTCAGAGCCTATGATTTGCGGGCGGGAGCGGCACTTGTGGTGGCGGCTCTCGGAGCGGAAGGGCAGACGCAGGTTTCAAATATTCATTATATAGACAGAGGCTATGAAAGCATCGAGACGGCGTTGTCGTCGGTCGGTGCCAATGTAAAACGGGTTTAGTTTAAGAGAGGAGGACGGCAAAGTGCAGGACGTAGTAAAGACCAATCCGCAGGGACAACGGCGCAGAAAGCGCAGACGCAGAGGCAACATGTCCCTTTATTATCTCATGCTGTTTGTCGCCACGATTATTATTCTCTATGTCCTCTCAAGGACTGTTTTCTTCAAGGTCGAAAACTACGAAATCTCCGGTAATTCCCGCTATTCCGATTCGGAAATTCTGGGTGCGGCGGGCTTAGGCGACAGTGAAAATCTCTACAATATTGACTTATCCGCAACTGAGGCAAAAATCAGGAAGGCTCTTATCTATATCGACGACGTGACCGTTTCGCGTCAGCTCCCGGGCACAATCGTCATCGAGATTACAGAGGCGGAGGAGTTCGCCTGCTGTCAGTACGAGGGAAACCGCTATGCAGTCATAAGCCGCAACGGAAGGCTGCTACAGACCGAGCAGGCAGAGCCGGACGAGGAGCTTTTGCAGATTTACGGGCTCGACCTCATCGACGTTTCCTTGGGCGACGAGTTCACCTCTTCGGACGAGAATAAAAAGTCGATTATCATGAATCTTCTTGATGTCATCGACGATATATGCCCCGGCAAGATTGACTATATCGACATCACCGACAGAACGGACATCACGATGAGCTACGACGGCGGCAGAATCACGATTGACTTCGGAAGCTCTCTCGACTATGAGTACAAGATGCGGTATCTGATAACGATAATCGAGGCGAATCTTGATGCCGACGCGAGCGGCGAGCTCATCTATATCAGCTCGTCCTCGGGAGTGTCGTTTATCCCCGACGAAGGACTTGAGGAGCTCGAGCAGAGCAAGGATAAAATCGATAATATGACGGACACCGAAACCGAAGACACAGCGCAGACAGAAGAAACCTCTGCGACCGAATAAAATTTTTTAAAATATGTCGAACAAACCTATTGCCAAACCGAGATTTTCGTGGTACAATAATAAGAAGAATTCTATCCCTTGGGATTAACTATAGACTTACTGGAGGAAGTAGAAATGGGCTTTATCATGGAAAATGAAGGTATTGACCTCGCAAAAATCAAAGTCGTAGGAGTCGGCGGTGGCGGCGGAAACGCTCTGAACTGCATTGTAGCGACGGGAATTCAGAATGTTGAGTACATTTCTATTAACACCGATGCTCAGGCGCTCAAGAATTCCAAGGCGACTTCGAAGATTCAGATCGGTCAGAAGCTGACCCACGGTCTGGGCGCAGGAGGAAAGCCTGAGGTTGGCGAGGCTGCCGCTCAGGAATCAAAGGACGAAATTCAGGACACCTTGAAGGGTGCCGATATGATATTCATCACTGCCGGTATGGGCGGCGGAACCGGAACAGGTGCTGCTCCCGTTGTTGCTGAGATTGCAAGGGACATGGGAATCCTCACGGTTGCGGTCGTCACCAAGCCTTTTGCTTTTGAAGGCAAGAGGAAGGCGGCTCAGGCTGACAGAGGCATCGATGCGCTCGTCAAGAACGTTGACTCCCTCGTAGTTATCCCGAACCAGAAGCTTCTTACCGGAAGAGAGAACCTCACCATGCGCCAGTCGTTTGGTTTGGCGGATGATATCTTAAAGACCGCTGTATTGAGCGTTACCGAGCTTATTCTTCGTCACGGCGAAATCAACGTCGACTTTGCGGACGTCAAGTCCATTATGTCCAATGCCGGTTATGCCCACATGGCTATCGGTCACGGCGAGGGCAAGGACAAGGTTGCGGACGCTGTTCAGCAGGTTATCGCAAGCCCGCTTCTTGAGACCTCTATCAAGGGCGCAAAGAGACTCCTTATCAACATCACCATGAGCGAGGATATCGGAACCGGCGACATTGCTGAGCTCACCGACACCATCACCAAGGCGGCGGCAGAGGATGTCGACCTCATCTTCGGTGCCGACTTCAAGGAAGACCTTTCCGACACCATCGACATTATTGTCATCGCTTCCGACTTCGACACCTACTCTGTTCCCGAAGAGGAGAGCGAGGAGGCTCCCGCCGAGGAAAGCGAAGAGCCGAAGGCTTCCACCGAAGACAACGGAACTATCTACGACGGCATCTGGAGAGAGCTGTTTAAGTAATAATCGAGGGTCTTTCGGCTGTCGCCGAAAGACCACCCCTCCACCGGCTTCGCCGGTCCCCCACCCCTTTCAGGGGAGGCTTTTTGTATCCTTACAAAACTTTGATAAAGCACAATAA
>JAJQGT010000017.1 GCA_021201135.1 Oscillospiraceae bacterium | reverse complement strand
AAACAACGTCAAGTATATCGTGCGCCAGTACAAAAAACACTGGAAGCAGCGGCTGCTTTCTATCGGCAAAACCCTGCAGGATTACCTTACCCGACACTGTCTGCTCGCTTATAAGCGGCAGTTCATGCAGATCCACAGAACCGGAAATATACTTTTTGTCCCGCCAACATAGCCTTACCTGAAAGTCTCCACAAAAACTGGTATGATCCACCTATCACATACAAAGGAGGACTATACCAATGACCATTCTGGATGTTTTTGACCGGCTTCGCCCTATCTGTCAGGCAGCCAGGCTCCTTCTTGAGGATACTGGTTATCTTTCAGATGGAGGGATGCTTACTTATGATGTCCGTCCGCTTCCTGACTGCTGCGAGGATGCTTTCTTCCGGGACAAAGTCGGGGAGATTCTCGGGCAGCTTTCGGATATAAGCCGGACACTCTGCTATCTGGAAAAGCCATCCCATGGGGAACACACCCTCCGGCTTCTCCCAAACGGCCGTTATGGTTATCCCGGTCCCAATGACCTGGTCCGGGAATTCACATGCGGGGAACGCCTGGAGGCAAAGATCCGCGACAGGGAAGGAACCATGCAGTGGATCCTGGCTGCAGTTGAACACGATGGGGCAGGCTATTTCCTTACCGGTTTCCGAGGCATTGCGCTCGACGGCCTTACCGTCAGGGAAAGGTGGTGAGCAGGATGACCCTGGACCAGAAGCAGCAGGTTGCCCTGTTCCGCTACGGCGTAATCGCGCCGCTTGAGACCGGGACATCAGACCCTTCTATCAGCAACAATGAATTTTTCCGCAGGGCAGCGCAGAAAACCTACACCGGCCCGGACGGGAAAGAGACAACAGTGGCTGCGGGGACCATTGAAAAATGGCACCTCGCTTACTCCAAAGGCGGCTTTAACGCCCTGCTGCCGCAAAGCCGCAGGGATGAGGGCATCAGCCGCAAACTCACACCGGATCTCCAGTCGGATATCCGCTTCCTGCTTGCGGAACATCCGCGCATCACCGCCGCGGAGATCCACCGCATCCTCCTTTCAAGGGGAAGCATCTGCCTGGGGGAACTTTCCGCATCGACAGTCGAACGTTTTGTCCGTACTGTCCGCAAAGAAGAACCGTTTACAACGAACAAAGATATGCGCCGGTATGAACGCCCCCATATCAACGAAGTATGGTATGGGGACACCTGCTTCGGGCCATATCTGGCTACCCCTGATGGGAAAAAGCGCGTATATTTCATCGCACTGATTGATGATGCCAGCCGCTTCATCGTGGGCGCGGATGTATTTTTTAATGACACTTTCGAAAACCTCCTGACAGTCATCCGTTCCGCTGTTTCAAAGTTTGGCCGCCCCAAACTCTTCGCGTTCGATAACGGATCCAGTTACCGCAACGGGCAGATGGAACTGCTTGCCGCACGGATCGGGTCGGCTGTGCATTACTGTGAACCGTATACCCCGACCAGCAAAAGCAAGATCGAGAGGTGGTTCCTGACCATGCGTATGCAGTACCTGGCATCACTCAACATGAAAGATTTCCACAGCCTGGAGGAACTCCGGCAGGATTTCGCCGGCTATGTCTCCCGTTACAACCAGGCCCCGCATTCCTCCCTGGAAGGAAAAACGCCGCAGGAACGCTTCTTTTCCGAACCGGAACAGATCCGCAGGCTCACCCGGGAACAGATCGATACCTATTTCCTGCTTGAAGTGGAGCGCAGGGTGTCTGCAGACTGTGTCATCGTTATTGACAAGACAGAATACGAAGTCCATTACCGCTATGCAAAGCAGCGGATCCGGCTGCGCTATTCCCCCGATATGAAGACCGTGTACGTTGTGGAGCCGTCCGGCGGGCTTACTCCCATCCGCCTCCTCAACAAGCAGGACAACGCCGTTGTAAAACGCGACCGCGTACGGCTGAGCGATGGAGGTGATGAGTCATGATGGACTACACAGCCAGATACGGGATGGAATTCAACCCGTTCATCAAAAATGCAAAGGATATCCTGCTGGACACAGCAGAATCCTCCGAAGTCAGGGTGCGTCTCGGGACCCTTGAAAAAATCCACGGCTTCGGCGTCCTGACTGGCGAACCCGGACGAGGCAAGACCACCAACGTAAGGACATGGGCTGATTCCCTCAGCCCCTCACTCTACAGGGTCTGCTATACAAGCCTTTCCAGCCTGACGGTCATGGATTTTTACCGGCGGACTGCATCGCTGCTTGGCGCGGAGCCAGGTTTCAGAAAAAGTGACCTCTTCGAAGATATCCAGACAGAAGTCAGGCGGTACGCGCTGGAAAAAAGGATCACCCCGGTGATCATCATCGATGAAGCCGACAAACTTACCCACAAGGTACTCTCTGACCTCCAGATCATGTTCAACTTCGATATGGATTCCAGAGATCCTGCTGTGATCCTGCTGGTCGGACAGCCGCGCCTGAATATGACGCTGAACCAGAACACCCACGAATCCCTCCGCCAGCGGATCGTCATGAACTACCACATGGGCGGTATTTCCAAAGAGGAGGGCCGCCGCTATATCACCGGAAAGCTTGAAGGAGCCGGCTGCCGCCAGAGCATATTTGACGATAATGCTGTAGAAGCAATCCTGAATGCGGCGAATGGGACGCCCCGGATGATCAATAAGATCTGTAACCGCAGCCTCATGATTGGGGCCAGTTACGGTCAGGATATCATAAACGCCGAGATAATCGGAAAAGCCGTTGAAGATACCCAACTCGGATAAAAACATAGGGTCATACGCTTAGCGTGTGGCTCTATTAATTTGCCGGAATATCCGGCATTTATGTGAACGTCAGGCTATTCTGAGGCAAAACTGCCATAAAATAATCTGACGAAATCACCCTCGAATAATTTGACGGATGACA
>JAJQGT010000028.1 GCA_021201135.1 Oscillospiraceae bacterium | reverse complement strand
AAACGATTACCGGCAACATTGCTCTAGCCCCCGATGAGGCCAGGGAACTCAAGGAGCTTGCCAAAAAGGGCGTGACCGCTGATCGTAGGGTTTCAGATCTGGAGGAAAAGGTTGCTCGTGCCCAGAAGGACGCCGGTATCTGGAAACGGCGGTATGAAAAACTACTCGACCAGGTTCAGCCATATTTAGATGCTATCAAGCTCGCACCAGAGAGAGTGCGGGCTTTTTGAATGCCATTATGACCAGACCAAAGGAAACCAAAGAACACACACAGCCTGTCCGTCGCCGTGGGCAGGACATAGAACTTTAATGAAAGGAGAAGTGCCTATGGATCAAAATAACCGCATTCCCTTAGACCAAACCATCAACGGAACCACTGTTCACATTAAATTCAGTGATAAACCGCCGCGAACCGGGATGGAGCAGATCCGCTCCATCCTCCTATCTTCCTGGAAGCCACTGCTTCCAGACACAGGAAAAGGAATGCCGGAAGTTTGCCGCCGAAAAGGGCTGGACAATCGTCATGGAAGAACAGGAAGAAGGTGTCTCCGGACACAAGGTGCGGGCCGCAAATAGAGATAAGCTTCAGCTCATCAAGGAAGCAGCCACCCGCGGCGAGTTTGACATTCTCCTGGTATTTATGTTTGACAGACTCGGTCGCATCGCAGATGAAACGACCTTTGTGGTGGAGTGGTTTATCAATAACGGCATCGAGGTCTGGAGCACCCAGGAAGGTGAGCGGAGGCTTAATCATCATGTTGACAAGCTGATGAACTATATCCTGTTTTGGCAGGCAGACGGCGAAAGCGAAAAGACCTCGCCACCCTGAAAGCCGAGATCGTGAAGTTTATCCGGGGCGAAAGCTCTTTTACGCCGGAGATACTCTCTGAACTGGTCGAGCAGGAGAAAGCCAGAAACAACCAGCTTCGTCAGCGCTGGCAGTCTCTCCAACAAGCCCTTGAACAGTCCCAGGAGACCCGGAGGCAGCTGGAGCAGCAGTACAGCAAGATCGTATCCATGGCAGAAATGTACAATGCCGCCTCCCTGGAGGCGAAGAAAATGATCGTAAGCCAGATGATCGAGCGGGTGGATGTAGGCCGAGGTTATCACATCGAACTGACCTTCCGACAGGATTTCAGGGAATTCTTTGAAGTGCTGAGCGAATCGAAGAAAGAAATTGCTTGATTTCTGGCGTTGGGGGTATGGCTTGCTTGGGGTGAAGCGAGAAAATCGCTCATACGGGCAACTGACCGCATAAAAACGACTTGCAGACGCTTGAATGGCACCCCCGGAAAAACGGACTAATTTTTATGCAGATACAACAAAAACCGCCCTCCGAAGAAGACGGTTTATATACATCATAGCCTAAAATTTGGTGGAGATAAGCGGGATCGAACCGCTGACCTCTTGAATGCCATTCAAATATAAATCCTGCTGTCATAAGGATTCTTCGGTTATGTACACCATTTGTACATCATGGGTGTAATTCAGAAGATGTAAAAAGGAAACTTTTAAGGGCTGACCAGCCCTTTTTGTTATTTTATAACGCAAAACGATATATTATAACAAAACCATACAGAAATTTTACAATCATGCTATCATCTTCGCAAAGGAGTTATGGCCATGATTAGAATTTTGCTCTCCACCCGACTTGGCGAACGACGGTGGACACAGAAACACCTTGCCAACCTGACCGGCATCCGCCCCTCCACAATCAACGAACTCTATCATGAGATGGCTGACCGTGTAAGCCTGGAACAGCTTGACATCATATGTGATGCCCTGGGCTGTGAACTGTCCGATCTGATTGTCCGGGAGCCTACCCCGAATCATATCGCACAGTACAAAGAGGACCGCAGGAGGAAACGGAGGCTTGTCATGAAGACAAGCGCATAACCCTTGAAGAAAGCCCGGGCACTCATGCGTCCGGGCTTTTCGTTTCTGCCATTGCGTCCAGAATGGCCTGATAGATAAACGCATTAACGCTTTCTCCTCGTGCCTGTGCAGCTGCCTGGATGGCTTCTTTCTGCCCCTTCGGGACTGTCAGGTGGATATGGTCATATGCTTTTTTGCTGAACTCATTGTTGTACTTAATCATGGTAGCCTGGTCTTTGTATGCCATGTCAACACCTCCCCTTGAAGATAGTATACACCACTTTGGGGATATTGTACAATGTGCAAATTATACAAAAAGATTCGTTGGCTTTTGTACAATGTGCCTATTGCAGAACATTGAACAATGTGCTATACTATCATTGTAAGGCAAGGAAGGGAGTGAGGTGAATGAACGAAGTGAACGTTACGGAGGCTCTACTGAGAGCAATCCTGGAGCTGATTGCTAAATGCGAGACGCTCGAAGAACTCAGAGCCAGCGTCAAGCGTATCATGAAGGATGACAAATAAAAAGTAGCGGCCGCCGACCAAGCACACCGCTACTAATCCCCCGAAAGGAGGCGAGCCGGGAGCCTTACCCCGGCCACCTCCATGATAACAAAAAGTAAGGCAATCGTCAAGGAGGAACACAAAATGAAGTACATCGAAATCAACAAGAAGTTCACCGAGAAGGTCGCCAAGTACCTGGCCAACGGTTACATCATCAACACCGCCACGATGAACGGCAGCCAGGGCGAGGTCAGCCACGTTGACCTGACGAATGGAACAGAGATCATCCGGGTCGTTCTCGTAAGAGACTACGAAACTGTAGGCTGTGTTTCCTACAATCGTCTCTCCCTGGTGGTTGGTCGGGTCGATGATGAGGACATCCCCGCAAACAGCTCCTCCGATTGGCACACCGTCTGGAACAACCGCCTGGTGGAAGTCGAGCGAGAGAACTTCTACGAGCTGTATTGTACGAGATGCGAGAGGGTTTACGGGACGCTAGTAGAAGCGGCGGCGATCCACATGAAGCAAATGGCCCGGTGGCGCAGAAAGCGGACCCGCAATGAGCAGATCGACATCACCAGCGACAAGACCCGCAAGCTTGTGACCCCGGTAATCAAGCGCCGGCTGTGTGCCAAGCGGGTAAACAAGCAGAACATCCAGGTCAAGAAATGTGGCAACCGCTACAAGGTGATTTACGGGAATCGGTCATTCTTCCTGGCGTAAGAGAAAGGAGAACATGAAAATGTATTACGACATCATCAATAGAATCTATAACGCAGTTCGCTGGAACCACTACTCCTTCAGCACCAACGACAAAGAAAGGGCCTTAACCAACTGCACAGCATTCTCCACCTACTGCGACGTTCTTCATATGATGGGCCATGTGGTTGACTACAATGCCGAAACCTTCGATGAAAACGGATGCGTTAAAATCCTCTACCTGAACCTTAATGGGGTGATACTCCTGGATAACGGAGAGTGGCAAAACGCTTTCTGGGCAGCGTTCGGTAACAAACTGGATCTCTAAACTAAGACCGCTGACCTACCGGCGAGACGGGGAGAAAGGACAAAATCATGGTGCGTGAAGTCAAGGAGTATAAAAAGCCCGGTAGTGTTTACCCGGAGGTGGTCATCATGGATGCCCGTGACATCCTGCATGGCGATTATAGCGTGGAACGGCTGGATGAGACGGGCTGCGGCTATAAGATGGTGTGGTGCCACCACGATTTGCAGAAGTGCATCGACAAGGCCGAGGCTCTGTTCGCCAGCCTGTAATTTGAATCCCGCCCCGGAGGTTACGAGGGCAGAAAGGCAACCCAATGAAACAGACAAATTGGTTTGACGATACGCTTCTCCCCTCCCTGTTTGAGAAGTGGCAGAACAGGGATAAGCAGTATTCGCAGATCATCTTGACCGAGGCCCAGGCCCAGCAGTGCAGCAGTCGGATGGAGCAGAAAACCTCTTTCTCCGAATTTCACGGCAAGTCCTGCGTGGTAGGCATGGAATACAGTTGGAGAGGCCGCACGGTCTTCCTCCAGAAGCGAGGCCGGTACACCTTCCTCTCCTTTGGCCTGACCTCTGAGGAAACAGCAGAGGCGGCACAGGCCGAGGAAGATCGGCAGCATGACCGCAAGCTGGAGCGGCTGCGCAAGCTCCGGGCGAAAGACAGCCCACTGCTTGACCGCTATACAGCGGATGCACAGCGGCGGCTTGAGAACGCCCAGGATTGGCTTCTTGATGACGATAACGATGCAGACGATATTACCTATTACACCAGGCAGGCGAAGATGGCGCAGGAAGAATTGGACGTTTGCATCGGATAAATGAGGCTCAAAAAGGCAGGAAGGAGATACAATGACTACTTTTGAAGGATTGCAGCCAGGAGATCACATCATCGCCCAAGATGGGACGCTGATGGAAGTCATGATATTTGATTATTTCCTGAGAGGAAAAGTTACCATGTGTTTTGCGGATGAGCACAGTATTTATCCCGCTACAGAGTTTTCTCCGCAGGATTGGGAGAAGGTGAGATAGGCAATGTTCGTACTTGAATACAAACAGATCTACATCGTACCGACCGAGCTGACCAAAAACCGCACTTGTCAGACCTATCGCTGGAAGCAGATGGCGATATGTGAAGAACGGGAGCCACTGGAAAAGATTAGGGCGCAGGAAACCCGCCCAGAGGACTGGCGAGTGGTGCCAATGGGGGATAGCGTGGTGCAAGGACGATAGATAGGAAAAGAGGGTCAGGATAGTCCCGGCCCTCTTTTCCTGCAAAAAGAAATCGGGAACGTAAACAACATAAGTTGTACGTCCCCTTTAAGAACAAACGTTCTTTCAATCGTGCTTAGATTGTACCACAGATTCATATAGACTGTCAACAATTTTTTTAACAAACTCATAGGAGCTCTTGATGATATCATTCTTAGAAAACCACTCAGAATGCCGCATCATTCTTTCGTCAAATAAGCACTTGACCTCGCAATAGGTTTTCTTCTTAGCCTCCTGACTTGTGACGATTTCATTATACGCAAAAAGTAGGCATACATAATCGCAAATGCAGCTGTTTTTTAGTTTTTTATCACGCGATGATTCAGATATTCCCGGGATCGACTTCACTCGCTTAACAACGCTATTGTGAGGCTTGTTGCCGTTGGGCATCAGTTTATTGATTAAGCAATTGCTGTGTGCACATGCATTTCGAATATCACGCACTGAGTTCAATAGAATGCGATCTGCAATCTTCGTACCATACAGCTCTGTGTAGAAGCTGCACAGATGAGTTAAATCACCAAATGAAATAAGCTCTACGAAGGCCCATGCTGGGAAATCGGGGTAATATTTCTCAATAAGTTCCTTGCAATAAGCACTTTTATGAGATCGTATCGTTAAAAGAACCTTAACATTAGAATCTTTTGCAATAAATTTTCGAATGATGGTATAACCGTCTTCTTGCGGATTGTTCTCTATGGCATTCAGAAGAGACACCTTCAAAAAGTGCTCTATGTCAAGGCACATTTGCAAAATCTGGTAACGCAGATGCATATCAATGGTAGATAGTTCTTGAAGGTAGGCAAAATCCAGATTGATGTATTGTCCAGCGTGCTTTCCGGAGTTATGCTTCCGATAATTCTCTCGGTAAGACGCAAGCTTCATGTAGTAATTATGCTTTTCCAGAAAATCTTTTGCATCTTCCTCGGAGACTATATCAAAAGAGATGCCCTTGGCCTTCATGTGGCCGATAAGCTGTTGAGATGTAAGCAATTGCTTCATTTTGCGTCCGCTCCATTTCCTATTTGTATGAATTATACATCAAGGAAAAGAATTCGTAAACAGTAAAATCGACACAAGCGGACTTGATCCGACATTTTATATGTGGGAAATCAAGATATATCACGAATTTTCAAAAGGACACTGGCGAAGATATGACTTCTGTTCTGTTGTGTTGTGTTTACAACCAGCAAAGCCCCCTGGCATAGCACCTGGGGGCTTCACCGAAGGAGGTTAGAAATGAAGATCGTCAGAATGACTCAATCCACAATAGTATGGTAGCATATAATTTTTGCGAATACCAGAGCGAATAATAAAAAAATAGAGCCTGCCCTTTTGGGACAGGCCCTAGATTCAGATGGCGGTTATTCGTCCATTTCGTCCTTTTTGCGGTACTTTCCAGACTTGACCCGCAGATCTGCTGGCGGCTCTGTGTCCGCATCAATGACCCACTGCTTTCCCACCTTGACAGCTGGGATGCGTCCCTGTGCAATCATACGGCGAACATTGCCGGGGTCTTTCCCGTGGAGTGCGCACCATTCAGTAACAGACAGAAGATTACTCATTGTTCCGTCTCTCCTTCAGATACAGGGCCAAAGCCCACACCGCTTTTGCTACCGCAATGGCGATGAAGAACACACCCAGCCAACGTAAAATTTCACTCATTTGGTTCTACCTCCTTGCGTTTTCCCATTTGGGGTGATACAATGGGGGCGAGGCGGGAACCCCGCCCCCTGTTTCCGCTACTTGAGGAGCCGTTCAGCTATCAGTAACAGGAAACCGACTAAGAAGTCTATTGCGGCTTGGACTAAAAGTTGCTTCCACTCAACTTTGGCCGCTTTAGACTTCTTCTTTTTCTTGCCCATCGGGTTCATCTCCTTTCCTTTAGGATGTATATATTATAACACGGTTTCGTGTCATCGTCAATAGTTTTTTAGAAAAAGTTTCAAGAAAATAAAAAAATAGGCCCACCCAATAACGGGTGAGCCTATTTTCATCTTTCTGCTTTACAGCTTGGTCAGCCAATTGCTGGAGCAGAAACCGGTATACTGGGTGTTCTTGTAGGTGAACTGGACATAGAGCCACTTCACGCTGGAGACGGTGGTGTAGTAGCCGTAGCACTCCACCTTGGTTCCGCTGGGGATTGTCACCATGATACTCTTGCCAGTTCCGGCGCCGTTGCGGACGTTGAGGTTGCCTGCGGCCTTATAGGTCCCGGCCAGCGTCTTGAGGTAGGAACGTGCGTTATCGGTGGCCGTCTTGACCGCAACCGTGGTAGTGGTCGTGGTGGTTGTGACCGTCTCCGTCTCGCTGGTGTCATCGGTGGTGTAGGGACACTGCGCCCAGTAGTTCCAGTCGGAGGCCTTGAACTTGGTCTTGGTCACGCCGTAGGCGTGGCCCTTGGCCTCATAGACGTAGCTGCCGCCGTCATACACCCCGACATGATGGATGGCCGTGGTGGTGCTACCCTTAAAGACCAGCAGCCCCGCCGTCTTCGGCAGAGTGGCGATCTTGCCCTTGGTGCTTGCGGCCTTATACATCCCGGCTGCGCTCTTGTCCTGGGTGGACTTGTACACCGGCGTTGCGGTGGTGCTGGAAGACCAGAGATAGCCCTTAATCAGCCCCACACAGTCATGCACCCGCTTCCCGTACTGCGACTTAAAATCAGTTGCAGTGTAGTAAGACGGGTACTGTTTGGATTTGGTATCATACAGTCCGGCGCTTGCCGTCTGGCCATAGCAGCCGTACCAGTAGGGTAGGCCTACCTGAGCCTTTGCGTAGGCCAGGAGGCCAGAATTTGTCTTTGCCATGTTATCCCTCCGTATCTCAGCCCACGGCATTGTCGGAGCTGCCTGTCATTGGTGTTTCTTGCGTTATATCTGTATCCGGCACTGCCGGGAAGTCCATAACTGCCTGTTCGCCCTTGTTGTTCGCTATGGCGTGCTGGACGGAGTTCTTTATCATCCAGATCGCACCACCAGCCGTCAGGGGGATGGTGACGGTATTATCCACATACGCCCAGCCGGACAGGTCTGCCAGAACAACGGTGCCGTAGATGGCGAAGATCACCTCCACGATGAGCACCACGATCCACCCGCAGACCATGACGATGACAAACAGGTCGGAGAAGTAGTTGATGGGGGACTTGTTCAAGGCTTGCACGGCCTTGCTCTCCCGCCGCCCCATCAGCTATTCCTCCCGGATGCAATCAGCAGGAGTACCAGCACCAGGAGGATGATTTCCCCCACTGCATAGCACCCCAGCACGATTGCCAGGAGAGCGTCCATCATTCTACCGTCACGTCCTCAGAGCTGGCCGAGGTTGTCTCGGTCTCCGTATCCTCTGTGGCGGTGTCGGTAAGGACAGTATAATTATAAAGCGTGTCCAGGGCGTCCTTTGTGGCCGTTGCAACGTCCGCAGTGACCGCCGCAGCGTCTACCTTGGCCTCGGAGACGATGTAGGTCACAACGCTGATGAGGGAGGTCACAGCGCCCGCTACGCTGGTTGCGGAATCGCCGTCCACGCCGAAGGCCAGGGCGATACCCACGACCACGCCGATGATAGCAGCCCAGAGCTTACGACTGGACAGCTTCTTCAGAATAGCTTCCATACTTATCACTTTTCCTTTCCAAAATGCAAAGTACACTTTACACTCTTGTTCCATTTTTTGATGAAACCTTGTTCAAAATTTTTAACTCGGTCGATGGAATGAGCGAAATTTCAGTGAAATCATGACTGAATTTAATAAAATCATTCAACTCATTCAACAAAATTTCGACTGAATTTACGCAATGCTTACTTAAGGTTACGCAAGGATTTCACTCAATCCTTTTTCTTGTCCGGCAACACGGGATGCAGAGGAAGCCGCCGAACGCTGGACATCAGATCGTCCAGAAACCCGTTGCCGTCCAGATCGTCATGGTAAATCTTGTGCATACGCTCCAGATCGTCCAGGTCGTTGGTAGCGATATACCCCCGTTCCAGATGGGACTTGCAGAGGTATTTGATGCGGTCATACAAGAGGATTTGCACCCCGGCAGAGAGGCCGCTTTTCTTTGCCCTCTTGGTCTGCACCAGATTGAAGATGCCGCTGATAAGGGCAGACAACGCCCCGCTGCCGATAATCGCAACTGCAATTTCCATATTGCTCACCACCCTTCTCTATCAACTCTTGCCAGTAATAGAGCGCCGCCACCCCAGGTCTCCCCAGAGCGGCGGCAAGGCTTACGCACTACCTGATGCTTCAGTTCCATCGTCAACACCTCACAGGATATGGTAATGGGGTTTCGGCGCACCGAACAGCTTCCAACGGCAGAAATCATCCACCACAACGGCCAGGATAGCAACGGCGATCCAGAGCAAAGAGAACGGGAGGCAGATTTGACCCATCACATTGAATGGCATATCGGAGTAGTCCCAGATACCCAGCCCCAGCCAGATGTTGAGAACGAACCCCGCAATCAGCTCTGTCGCCGTGATGATGACCGAGCCGATGACCCCCTGGGCCAGTATGGACAGGTCATAGGGGTTATGCTCGTTCAGCCCCCCGATGACCAGGAACAGTAGACCGCCCAGCAGGAACATTGTCCAGTGGGTGTGTCCCCGGAACGCAAGCTCCATCCCGACATAGATCGTCCCGCCAATCAGGAACAGGATGAACTCGTGGAGAAACCGCCTGCATCTGCGCTTACGCTTGTTCATCCCACAGTCGCCCCCAGTGTCGTCAAAGTGGCGAGCAGGTCTGCCAGTACCTCAGACTGATATTCCTCCGGTATGGCGTCGCCGTACTCAATGGCGGCAATCGTCTTGATGTCCGTCAGGGCCAGGATGTAGGCCCGCAGAGAATTGAAATAGCTCTGATGATACAGCGTCCAGGTGGTTGCGGCGGTAGTGACAGCACTGAACTCTGCGGCGGAGAAGTACCGGCACAGCTCCCCGTCCGCATGATAGGGGACGGAGGTTTGCCCCGCCAAAATCAACGCCTGGAGAGAGGTAAGATTGAGCTGGTCTTGCTCCGTCAGGGAGAAATGGTGTGATTCCCCGTCCTCCAGCACTACATCCATGCCGGAGGTAATAGCGGTGTTACAGGCGGTAGACATGGCGGAAATCTTGCCAGCCTGAACTACCTCCAGGGAATCATCCGTCTCCCCGGTGTCGCCGCTGTCATCTTCGTCCGGGTCGGTGACGGTCTGACCCTCTGCCAGCGCATCGTGGAGGATGGTGTAGGTCTCCTCATCAATCAGCTCCAGGGTGACGGTTTCCGTTACCCCTGCGGCGTCCGGGAAGTCCGGCCAGCCGTCAACGTGCCAGACGGTGCCGTTGCCGAAGGAATCCACGATACCCTGTGCCACCTCAATAGCGCAGTAGAGCATCAGCTTTTTCTTCTCGTTGTAGCGGACGCAGTTAGGGCCGCCCTGTGCATCCACCACATAGTTGCTCACGGTGCCGTCCTCCGCCGTCACGGGCAGAAGGACTTTGTAGTAGTTCATAGGCTCGTACTCCTTCCATGCAATAGCAAAGCCGCTGCCCGATTGGGGCAACGGCCTTAGATGTTTGTTTATGCTGCTGTCGGAAAGACAAACAGCTCTGTATACAGTTTTCGTAGAGATTTCAGCGTCCAGTAAGCGTCAAACTGTAGGGCGTATGCTTGCCAGGCCTGGAAGGATATGTAGACATCCTCCAGGGTCATTTTACCCTCATCCACCAGACGCCGGAACGATTTCAGCTTGCGGCGCATGACGGTCACAGACCGCTTATAGATACGCTTGACTACATATCCGGTGTCGGTCAGGTGCCAGCGGACTTTCAGCCATGTAAAGCTGTCCACCCTCTGTATCCGGGTCTTTCGCTCATTCAGCGTAATCTCCAGCTCTGCGCAGGTCTGGCGCATGACTTCCAATGCCCTCTGCAAATCTTCCTTGCGGTTGGCAATCAAATAGCCATCGTCCATGTACCGCCCATAGGATTCTATCCCCGGCGAAGAGGACAGGACGTGGTCGAGCCTGTTTGCACTTGCCAGGGCAAAGACCTGGCTGATCTGACTTCCCAGGCCCAGGCCCACATCCCCGAAAGCGTCTATAAACCGCTCCGTCAGCCGGATAATCCGCTGGTCTGTGAACTGTGTTCTCAGGATGTCTTTGCATACCCGATGGGAGACGTTGTCGAAGAAATGTCGAAAGTCAAACAGCAGGATATAGCCGTCTGTCCCATGCTTGCGGAAATGCCGCTGTAAATGGCAGCGCATCCGGCGCACGGCGAAGCTATAGCCCTTGTTCTGCATACTGGCTCCGTTATCGTAGACGAATGTACGGCCCAGCACGGGGACAAGCGCATAGCCGCAAAGGCACCGCTGCACCACCCGTTCTTTCATGGTGACGCTTTTGATATGTCTCTGCTTTCCCCGTTCCCTTACATCAAATTCGTAAAAGCCCGGAGACCGGAACCGGCCCGACAAGAGCTGTTTCCGGGTGTCGTAGACCAGCAAGGGTGCCTGTGCAACGTATTTCTGTGTGCTGGCCTTCCAGCCCACGGTGCGGCGGCACATCCGGTAGGAGTGATAGAGATGGGCATAGCTGAAGACCTGCTCGAATGTGTCACACCCTGCGCAGGCCTTTTGCTTTTTCCGCTCTCGCTCGGCTTTCCTGCGCTGGTAGCGCAGCTCCCGCCGTTCCTCGCTGGTCATGATGAGAACTCCCTTATCCTGCCCGGCTGACGGATGGTTACATATAGCCGAATAGGGTCAAGAGGCATGAAACGGCGCATCGCCATCAAGCACCGCCATGCAAGCAGCGTCCGCCCCGACCCGTCAGGATATTCATTTACCCGGCATTGATACACCGGGATGGTTCTGCTCTCCTTCTCTCCACCCAGGTCTGATTTCGCCTTGCGGTTACTTTAACTGCCCAGAGAGGAGCCGACGCACACCCCATAGGAGTTGCTGGCGTTGTTGTTGTTGCTGTTGCCGTTGTTGTTGACATTGCGGAACGAGACCGAGCCCGAAGACCACACGCCAGACTACCGACATCACCACGCCCTACCAACACACGGACGATTGTATAGAACAGAACCAATGCAGGTCAGGGGAGGTTTTTGTACCTCTCCCTGTCCTTTTTGATAAGTGCGTTTACCAGCCTGATTTCATCCGATACCAGACCGGCCCATTCCTCCATCACCTTCATGTCGATGCCAAAAAGCTCTTGTGCATCGTCCAGATAGTCCGAGAACACATAGCACAGGCCCACCGCTTTCATCAGATGATTTCGCCGGACTTGCGCTTCTTCCTGATTCAACGGGTAGATGCTGTTACCCAGCTTGACCTCATCACTGATTTGGTAGGCCGTGTTAATCATGCGGCTCGTGAAGGTGCTGATAAGCCGCTTAGGAAAATCCTTGGTTTTGCGAACCGTATAGAGACGGAGCTTCCTGGCTGTCGCCAAAAACTCCATCCCGGATTCCCCACGCTTGCTCTTAATGACGGACAATGGTTTTCGCCTCTTTTCGTGGATAGCATATCACACAGAGGTCGATTTTTCAAAATAAATTTTCGCCGCCTACGGCGGCGTTGTTTTGCGCTCCCCATCAATCTCTGCTTACCCTTTGGCAGAGCTGCCGCACAAAGGCGGCAGCTCATACCTCGACTGGTTAAGATACTTAGATTAAATTGAGAAGCCGACGCACACCCCATAGGAGTTGCTGGCGGCGTAGTAGCTGTTGCTGCCGCCGCCGGTGTTGACATTGCGGAACGAGACCGAGCCCGAAGACTCAGCAGACCTCGTCCAATAGGTAGTAGCTGTGCCAGTTCCATTGTAGGTGTACTTGATACGGGCAGAGTTGCTGGTGTACTTGGAGAAAGCAATTTCGTTCGCTCCGTCCCAAACCTCGTTGCAGTACGGTACGGAACCGGTATCGAAGCCGACCTCAGAGGTAGACAGCAGGTGCAGATAATCCACAGACGTTGTGATGTCACTGGACTGGTCGCCTGCGTTGGCAAGCACGTTGACCTGCTTAATCACATTCCGCCACTTGGGAGGCAGAGAGGGGAACAGGGCGTCATTCAACCAGGAACGCATAGCGGAGGAATCCCAGCCGCCAACGTTGGTATTGGAGCTGTTCATCTGCCGGGATGCAGTCAGCAGGCCCACCATGTACCGGTCGGTCATGGTTCCGCCGCTGCCGTCCGCCAGCTCATAGTGTCCAGTGGATACCCACTCAAACACGATGGATGTATCTTTGATGACGCTGTTGTCCGGCACCAGCTTGATTTGGTCGTACTCCTGGAGATAGGTGCTTGCCAGGCCAGCGTTGATAATGGCAATCAGCTCGCCGAAGGTGTAGGCGCTGCTGTCGTCCTCATCATCCGAATAGGCATAGTCATACTCGCTGGTATCGAGTACACCGGACGGCAAACTGGGCGCGATATAGGTCGCATTGATGGCCATGTCGGACACGACCTCATCTGCCGTACCGTCCCAGCCTGTCCAGATATAGCCCGTCTTGACCAGATCCATCCCTGTGTAAGAACAGGAGCCATAAGCCTCTACCGTGTTGGTCTGGGCCACAGTTGCGCCGTTCTTCCAGATGACGGTGTAGGTGCGCACCGAAGACTGGTATACCGCAGTCAGTATTCTATCCTCAGTGACAGAGGTGTAGGAGCCGCTCCACCCGACAAAGGTGTAGTCATATCCCACGTCGCTGTCCTTGGTGGGGGCAGGGATGTCTCCCGACGCTACCGGGTCATAACCGTCTTGACCATATTCCACAACAATTGACGTAAGAAAGCTACCATCGTAGTTCTCAAAGGTCAGCGTGTATTCCGCCTGGAGGGAGCCATAGGTCAGCTCCAGGTCGGGGAACGCTGCCTGAACGTTGGCCAGGTTGGTCGGGGAGATTAGGTCAATATACGCCTTGCCGGTCACGACTGCCACATCGGTATTGGTGCCGTTGGCATCCAGACCTCCCAGCTTGGCCAGCCGTACCAGGACAGTGCTGTCGTTCATCGTCCAGTCCACATCCGTCAACCGGACACGGGCCAGGTTCTCCGCTGCCTCGATCAGCCCCAGCGTGTCCACAGTGGGGCAGTTCTCAATGCGGATGGCGACGATGCTGCTGTAGTCCTCAAAGACCAGCTCATCTACCTTGGGCTGATTGAGCAGCGTAAAGTTGGTAATGGTGCCGGGGAGGTAGCAGATTTTCAGCCGGCCTCCGTTGGAGAAGGTCACGCTGGTAATCGAAGTCCCCTCTGCGTAGAACTCCTCCACAGCGGGGCAGTTGGACAGGTCGATGTTGCCGGTCAGGTTCGGGCTGTTGGACAGCACCACGATTTCCATCATGACGTTGTTGCCGAACACGGCGCTGGTCAGGTTGGTGTTGTAGAATCCCTTCGTCCGGTTGCCGAAATAGGCATACCGCAGCAGTTTAGCCGCCGAACAGTTGATGGATCCGGGATACTTCGTGGACAGGTCGCCCACGTCCGTCACCCAGGCGATGCCCTGGACGTAGGTTTCCAGGTCGTTGTAGTTGGACAGGCTCGGAGCCGTGATATGCACCGAACCGCCCTCCTCGCACTCCGCCTGAACCTGGTAGCCATTTGCACCGTAAAGCACACCGGCGTAATAGTGGATGTCGCAGGAGATGTCGAAATCCTGGTCAGGCGGGACGGCGGCCAGGGACGCTTCCACCAGGGCCTTAGTGGTCTCATCGGTGATATTGTCCGTGGTCGGCGAGTAGATACGGAGGGAAAGTGTGTCGCTGGTGTACTGCGTGGCGCTGTACTTGCTGTCACGATAGGCCAGGGAGTACATCACCCAGCGCAGGTAGTATCTGGCCCAGTCGCCTTGCTCCAACACAAGCTGGTCGTCTCCATCCTCCAGGGTGGGACGCTCGTACTTATACACGCCGTCCTCCACATAGAGGCTTGCGGGGATGGAGCCATAGAAAGGCTCAATCATATAGGTCTTGATGGTGTCTAGAGACAGGTAGCCCTTGCTTCGCAGGGTCTGGTACAGGGTCTTGATCTCGTTGTCCTCGTAGGTGTCCTGCACCAGCGTCCAGAGGGAGCTGGCCTCGCCGTTGAACGCCATGGCCGTACCATATTGGCTGTGCGCCTCCATGTCATAGGGGAACTGCGGCAAGCCCTCATTGTTCCGGCCTGCCTGGGTGTCGATGTCGTACCACAGTGCATAGAGCTGATTCGATACGCTCGGCCACACGCCCATGACCATGTTCTTCGCACGGCTGTCGGAGCAGCCCAGGGTCTCAGACAGGACATAGTACAGCAGGAGGTAGTTCAGGTTGAAGTAGTCCTCCACCCCCGCCGCAAACTTCGCCGTGTCCCCGGCGCAGTCGATGACGAACTGAATGGCGTTGGAGATGATCGTCCAGTCCTCTGCTCCGTACCGCACCTCCAGGTCGGTGCTGATGTCATCGTCGATGTCGGCAGACTGGAACAGGCAGTGTGCGGAGGTATTGTTGCCAAACTCCCACCACTGTACACCGGGCCAGGAATCCTCATCTGCGCCGTACAACACCTCAGAGCCACTGCCCTTATCGTAGTTGAACGTGTAGATACCGGCGAACTCATACTCTTCGTCCTCGGTATCTCGGTGCCAGAGGATGATGGGATAGCCCTTGATGCACATGAGCACATTTTCGTCCGCCTCCATCGGCGGGGTGAGATAGCCCATCTGCCGATAGATGTAGTTGAACATATTGGCCGTGCCGGTGTTACACGCACCGGACGAATCCATAAAGTTGGCCTTCAAGCAGTAAAGGGTCTGGCCCTCGCCGTCCTGGAACAGCAGATATTCCCCGGACAACTGGATACGCCAGTTCTTGACGGGGAATCCCACAGAGGACGTGCCCTGCACATACCAGTAGGCCAGGCTGTCGGTGAAGTTCCGGGCGGTATCGGACGAATGGACAAAGTCAATGGCTACGTCCTGGTAGTCCTTCTTCCCGGTGCTCTCCGTGCCGGTCACATACATACAGGGGAGCAAGTCCTGTACCTTCGTCCGGGACAACTGGCCGTAATCGTCATAAACATCGTTCATGGCGGCAAGCTCGGCCTTTTCACTGTAGGTATCCCGGTCATAGATCCAGTTGTTAATCCGCTCCTGGTCGGTCAGGCCGGAGGTATGCAACCGGATCGTGTGCAGGTCGAAGGAGCAGTCCTCGTTGCCGATAGTGATACCGACAGGGTTTGTCTGCTGGAAGTTGTCCGCTGCCGGATATTGGAACGTACCGTAGGGGACGCCGTCCACACACAGACGCACCATGCGGTCCTCAGAGGTGCTTTCCACCGCAATCGTGATACGGGTGCGGTAGTCCTCGGAGAAATTGATGGTCTTGGTGCTCTGCTCGGAGGTCAGGGTTGCGCTCTGGGGGGTGATCTCAAAGCCCACGCCGCCGCTCATGCAGGAGATGATGACGGCATCCTTGTCCCGCACGGCAATAGGCGTAAACTCAAACTCCAGCGTCATACCGGAGCTGCGGATGTCGGTGGACAGGGGCTTATAATCCAGCTCCAGAATATCGTCACCCTGGAACCGGAGGGTCGTACCCATCCAGCCGTCAGACGCATAGTTGAAATTGGACAGTGTACCGGAAATGCTACCGTAATCGGCAGTCTCCCGGTCATTGTCGCTGTTCGTCCGGGAGGTGGCAGACAGATAGTATACCTGGCTGCTGACAGTCGGGGTGATGTCGATGTCAGAGGCGTCCACAGTTAGAGTGAACTCCTTGACGGTGCTGCCGCAAATCAGTTGCAGTGTGATCTCCCCGGTGGGGTAGTCGTTGATCGTCCAGGTCTGCTGTGTCCGGTCAACCGTAGCGGTGGCGGAGTAGTATACGGCCCCGGTGGAATCCAGAATCTTACGAGTGACCGATGCGGTGGAGCTGGACGGGTCATAGACCAAATAGGACAGCGAAACGCTATCACCCTCGGTGACTTCTCCGCCCCGGAAAGAGGATGCAATGATAATGTCGGATGCGCTCTCATCCACCCAGCCGATCTCATAATACAGCTCGTTGGACGTGGCCGTGGCGCCGTCAATGGTGGCGGTGGCATACACCAGCCAGGTATGTGACCCGTGGGTCTGCTCCGGGATGGTGTAGCTCTGCTGCCGCCCCGTAGTGGGCACGTCAACGGTGTCGATCTCCACGCCGTCCAGGACGAAGTGAATCGTCTTGGTGATACCGGAGCCAACGGGGGTATAACGATAGGTCACATCCCCGGAATAGACAGTGGAATCATCGAAGGTGGAGCTGATAGACAGCGCCACCACCTTGACCGTTGCCGAACGGTTCAGGGTATTACCGTCTGCGTCCGTCACGGAGAAGGACAGGCTGTTGCTCCCCAGCTCCAGCAGGTCAGAGGAAATGACATAGCTGCCGGAACCCTGGGCGATGCTGGCCTGGTAGATAACGGTGCCGTTCAGGGTCAGGACGCCCGTGCCGTCTCCGGTTTCGTCTCCATCCGAATCGGTGGAGGAAAACGTCCAGGCCACGGTGTAGTCCGTTCCCT
Organism: Oscillospiraceae bacterium; assembly: GCA_021201135.1. GTDB lineage: Bacteria > Bacillota > Clostridia > Oscillospirales > Ruminococcaceae > Faeciplasma. Next base: position 45,379 of record JAJQGT010000028.1, on the reverse strand, counting down.
CTGCAATCGTCGCCGTAGTGCCGGAGGTGAGCTTCAGCTTGGCGGAGCTGCTGGAACCAGAGCCGGTTCCGGTGGGAATCTCCCAGCCCTCGGTGCCGTGCTCTCCGGTGGCCGTGTCGATGATATACACCTTTCCATCTTCTTCTGTCAGGCCGATGGAGTTGATGTCGGACAGGGTGCCGCTGCTGCCCGTGCCGTTCTCTACCTGGGCGGACAGGTCGTCTACTTCCTCAGCCAGAGAGTTTGCCAGTTCGATTGCTGCCGTAGCATCGGATACCGCTGCCGTCGAATTGGTATAGGCGTTGTTGGCCGTAGTCAGTGCGGTGTTGGCTGTGGTCTGTGCATTTGCCGCCGTAGTGGACGCAGCAGCGGCTGTAGCGGCCGCTGTGTCGGCTGTTTCATTTGCCGTGCTTGCAGTAGTCAGAGCGTTGTTTGCGGTCTCCTCGACCGTTGCAACGGCTGCTGCCGCCGCATTTTCGGCAACCTCATCCACCTGGGTGGCGGTGTAGAAGGTCTCCGAAAACTCCTCGGACAGCTTCGCCACAGTGATAGACCCGTCCTGGATATAGGCGGTCTTGATACAGTTTTCCACCAGGGCATCGCCGGTAGCGATGGCCCGGATGTGTGCGCCCAGGGAATCATAGATGGTTCCACCCTGTGCAACACGGGCGTCAACGATTTCCGTATTGTCATCTCCGGCAGAGGAGACAATAGCAGCAATCTCGCTTTTCAGGGTTTCGTAGTCTGCAACTACCAGGTCAACGTCCTCCTGGATGTCTTGCAGCCCGGATTCCAGAGCCTTTGTATAGTACGTTTTAATGTACACCGTCAGCACTCTCAGGGCTTCCAGTGCGCTCAAACTTGCCATTATGCCAACACCTCCTCCAGCATGGCGACCAGCTCATCTTCGTCGATGTAGAAGCTGCCGGAACCGCTGGTGTCATATACATCGGAATACATTCCGTTCGGCCCCGGCTTGACCTCCATATAGGCATTCTCTACCGTCTGCCACTCATAGACGGTCTCGCCGTCAGCGTCCAACTGAATGGCCGTGAAGAAAATGCCTACCTGTCCGGCATTGGCGCAGGTGGCATAGTCAACCAGCCATGTGCCGACGATATAGTTGTCAGGGTCATCCGGGTCGGTGGAGAAGTCCCCAATATCTGCCGTCCCCTTTGTGCCTGCATCCTCGTTCTGCCAGGTGATAGACAGGTTGGTGCAGGTCGCCAGGTCGCCGCCGTCGATATAGCGGGGGCAGCGGAACCGGACGGGGTTACTGTTGTGGTCACCCACAACGCCCAGGATTTTATGATCTGCTGCGACCTCCATCGTCCGGTTGACTGCATCGATCAGGATAATCGGCTCCGAGCTTTCGCCCGTGTAGATTGCCTGTATTTCATCCGAGCTGTAGTTCAGCCCGCTTACATATGCCACGATTATCCCCCCTTACAGATTCGGAATGATTAGGATGCGGATAGTGCCGGATACGGTCAGGGACTTGCCGCTGTCCTGGGCAACCCGGATTGCCAGTTTATCCCCGGAAGACATTGATTCAGCTCCGGAGACAGAAATCTGCTGCTCATGGTTGATGCCAGGAATCTTTACCTCTCCCAATGTTCCAGTAGCATTATCGCTGGAATCCAGTCTTGCAAGCCTCACTGCCCTTGACCCGCTTGAGGATGCGGAGAAAGTCACAAGAGCAACAGCTACAACGAAGCAGCTGAATGGTGCTATCCAATAGCCACCGGAAACGGTAGAGGACGTATTACCACCGCTTGCGGACAGTGTTCCATTTACCAGTTTCAGATAGGAATAAGACCAGCTGGAGGCAAGCGACACCGCAGATGCAGTATCGTAATACCGCCCGATTTTGTTTGCCCAGGTGGTAAACTTGTCTAACTGTGTCTGCACCTTACCGGTCAGGCCGGACAAATAAGAAAGCTCCGTCAATGTGGCGGAGCTGACAGCGATTTTTCCGGAGCTATTAGAGACAAGCGCCCTGGATGCGGTCAGGTTGGAAGTCGTTACCGTAGTAGCGGCCCCGGTGATGGTTGCCTGCTTCGCATTGATAAGCGTGGTCAGGGACGTATTGACGCTGTTGATTTTGGTGGTCAGGGTGTCGTTTACATCGCCGATCTGGGTTTGCAGATCCTTGACCGTGCTGAACACCTGCACCGGGTCTCCGGCAGACAAACCGGAAAAGGTGACGGTGTAAAGGGCCACCTGTCGGGTATCCCCGTACTGCGTCAAGTCCTCCATCGTCAGCGTGGGGAGTGTGGCTGCGCTTGCAGAGGACGCTTCCTCGCCCACGATGTCCTTGATGGTGACGCTCTCCGTGCCGTCCGATGCTTTGACGTATTCTGCCACGATGTAGTCCTTCCGGTACGTCCCGGAAGTGCCGTCTGTCAGCGTGACCTCCACATAATCCCCGACCTCGATACGGGCGTGATGCCCCTGGATGAGCATTTCGCCGTCCGAGATGCGGAGAATGTTGGTGTCACTGTAGGAGGCTGCAAGGCAGTCTCCGGTTTGTATGACATAATCGCCGTCACCGAATATGACCCGGTTAAAGGCGGCCATGTCAGCAGAGGTGACGTGTTTCGTCCCCCGATAGCCTGTCACAAGATTCATGCGTCATCATCTCCCAGTTTGTATGTGATAGTCGGCTCTCCGTTGGTGATTTTCAGGGTGAGCCCTGTGACCTGTTCGGAGACGGTCATATCTGTCATGGTTTCTGTAGCCGATACATAGTCACCCACGAGCAGGTCTGTCACGTTCTCCACGTCCAAGCTTGCCGTAGTGTAATCCATCAGCTCTTGCAGTTTCTTTTCGCCGCCTGTCTGTAGCTCCTCTGTGGATTCCGCACTGCTGTAGTCATAGACATCCACCCGCTCATCCAGGCCGGTATAATACTGTGTGGTGCTGATGTTGCCGTCAGCGTCCACATACAGGTCGATGCGCTCCCGCTCGGCCAAATCGCCCTGCCCAGACAGATAAGGTGATTGATGCCCCGGCGATAGTCACGGACGGCCAGGTGTATTTGGTCGTCCGTGTACTCCTCGCCGTGGGTCTCAATCGCTGCTGCGCTGAGGATGGCCTGGCCTGCGTCCTGGTCATAGATAATGACCAGCTTCGCCCCTACGCTCTCCAGCATGGCGGTAAAGCCCTCCTCCATCGTGCAGTATCGGTTGAACTGATACTTGTTGATGGTGTAGGCGCTGGTGCTGGAATCGACTGCGATTAGGTCGCCAAAGGCGGTGCCGACCAGGTCACGCATTATGGCGTGGGCCTCGCCGGTCTCAATCATGTAGTCCTCTCCATCGGGAGGGCAGATGATCTTTTTCCGCAGCATCCCTCGCCAGGTGTCGCCCCGAATGTAAGCCATAGATTCAGACGATACAATCTCAATGTCGGAGATCGTCCCGCCGAACTCCGTCTCCGGGCAATAGACCCGGTAGCCGTAGGTGTAGCCGGAGGCGGCAAAGGCCGTCAAATCCATCTGGATTTCAAAGTCGTAGGAGTTTGTGGTGTCCAAATCAAACTGCTGGATGCCGGTCAGGTAGCCAAGCTCGTAGCCGTCTGCATTGGCGATTATGATGTCCATAGCGGCTCACTCCTCTTGTCCAGCAGAACCAGGTCAAAGGCGAAGTCGCTGCTGGTGTAGACGGACACATAGCCCGTATCAATGCGGGTGAAGATGTCCACCTCCCGACTGCGACTGCCAAAGGCGTTTGTCACGACGCCGCTCTTGGTATTGGTGACGGTAATGGTGCGCTCGTAGCTGTTGATCTCCAGCACGTCATTTACGCCCAAGGTCACATTCACCTCCACCGTCAGGCTCCCGATGGTAACTGTCGGATTGGTACACGGCCCGTAGATGCGCAGGATGTAGTAGGATGTCTTGTAGGCAGAGGCGTTGTTGATGATTCGGGTCGTGGTGCCGTTCAGGAACTCATACGGGAAGTCTGCCTCCTCGCTGTCTCCTACGGCCACGACAAAATCATCTTCCTCCGCTTCCTCCGTGGCTTCTATAGCCGCAAAGGAATAGGCTTTCTCCGTCCACCATGCGGGAAACTCCGCAACGGCGGTCAGAGTGACAGACAAAAAGAGAACCGGGCTTTCCCAGTCCTCTTTGCTGCTTGCCCGGATATAGCACTTGATGTAGCTCCCGTCCACATAGAGCGTTCCGGGAACCTGCGCATCCACATCGTAGTCCACAATATCATGCAGGGCATTGATAGCGGAGATGTAGACCGCCTCTGTCGCCGCCAGCACATCCAGCTCCAGAGTGAAGTCCGTTGCGCTGCGCTTGAATGCGGTTATTTTGGAGCCTCGCAGCCGGTAATCGTCCGAGCTGTTGTAGTCCAGCTCATAGTCCATGAAGGTGCCGGACACAAGATGGTAGGGATTGATAGAGCCGTCAGCGTTCATCAGGCCAGCGGTAAAATCTATCACATCGCCCTTGCCGTTGACGTACTTAACTGTATGCTTCAAACCAATCCCCCCTTATGCGTACTTGGCGATCAGACGGCCAAGCTCCCGCTCGTTGACCTTGACGGCGACACCCGCAGCGATAAACGCCTGGATAATGGCTTTTGCCAGGGCCTCATAGTCGAACCGGTCACTGTCCTGGGTGTCCACAACATCCACGCCGTTATTGGTCTTTGCGGTGATCGTGGCGGTGACTTCCTCCACCCGGAGAGCGACAACGGCCTCCAGACGGGAGAGGAATGTGGAGATGTCAGGCAGGGCCACAGACACCTTTGCCGTCAGGCTGTCCAGCTTCTCTTGCAAGGCGTCCGTTTTGGCGTCGATGTCAAGGGTCATGCCGGACGTATCCGCAGTAGCAGCTTCTACGCCGTCCGCCATAGCAGCGGCAGCGGCTTCTCCGGCTTCCTCGTAGGCGCTGGTATCGGCGGCAGCGGCAACCATGCCGTCTGCCATATCCTCCACAGCTTCTTCAGCGACAGCGGCGTTTTTCTCAACGCCAACGGCAACGCCGGAGGGGATATAGACGCCAACTTCTTCCTCCATGACCTTGGACGGGGAGTTGATGCCAAGGGCGCTCTTTGCCTTGTCTACCAACCCGGACAAAGCATTTTTGATACTGCTGTACAAACTTGATACCATAGAGGTGATGCCACTAATAAGACCATTTATGATGTTCTTGCCGATTGACACCATCTCTGATGGGAGGTTCATGAAATAGTTTACTATCGTGTCTGCAATCGTGCCGACAGTGCTGGCAATGCTGGAAATCATGCTGGAAATGCCATTCTTTAGGAATGTCATAGCATTTTTTCCCAGCGTCAGCAGCTTAGAGGGCAAACTACTGATTGCTGATACGATGGTGCTGAGGATATTACTGCTTACTGATTTGATTGCTCCAATCATCGCAGACAGTCCATTTTTCAGAAACGTACCTGCATTCTTGCCCAGAGACATCAATTTCGACGGCAATGATTTAATTGCATCGTATATCGAATTCAGGACATCTTTGCCTGCGCCCTTTAGGGCTGAGATCATGCTGGTTATGCCGTTCTTGAAGAGGGTCATAACCTTGCTGCCCAGGTCGAGCCAGTTGAACGCCGTGAACACGTCCACGATTGCCTGGATGATTTGCGGGATATTTTCAATCAGTGTTGGAATGGCTTCAATCAGCCCTTGCCCCAGTTGCACAATCAGGTTAAATGCGGTCTCCAGCAGCTTCGGAGCGTTATCATTGATGATATTCGCAATGTTGCTGACAATCGTTGGCACCGTCTCAATCAGGGTCGGCAGACTGTCAATAAGGCCGGTGGCGATGGATTCGATCATTGCCAGAGCGCCGTCTACCAGCACCCCCGCATTTTCCCGCAGCGAAGCGGTCAGCTCCATCAAAGCCGTTAACCCGGTTTCCAGGATCGTCGGGAGATTCTCTTGCAGATACGACCCCAAGCTGGTCATAATGTTTACTGCTGCTGTAGACAGGGTAGACAGAGATCCCGTAATGGTGGAGACAAACTGCGGAAGAATCTCTTGCGCTGCGGAAACAACATTCGGTAGATTGTCGATAAGCCCTGTCGCAAAGCTTTCAACCGCCTCTGCCGCAGCAGAAACAACGCCCGGCAGTTCGTCCAAGATTGCCTGGACAACAGTCCCCAAAAGTTCGGCGCCCTTAGACACCAAATCTGGCAAGCCACTGCCCAATCCCGTCACAAACGTTGAGATAATACTCGCTGCTGATGTTATCAGCTGGGGCGCATATTCCTCTATGGTGTCTAAGAGGGCAGTTATCATATCTACCCCAGACGCCATAATATCTGGTACGGAATCAGCTATGCCCTGGACAAAGCTGGTCAACAGCACAAGAGCGGTAGACCAAATATCTCCTGCACAACTGATAATGGCAGAGATTAGATTCCCCACAACGCTGGTAGCTGCTGAGTTGGTTGTGGCGGTGTCTTTCAGGCCCTCGCAGAAGTTGTGAATCAGGTTGGTTGCCGTGTCGATGATCGACGGGGCCAGCTCTCCGATATAGGTCAGCAGATTGGCAAGCACCGTCCCGATGGCCTCTATGCCACCCTGTAATCCACCCTCTCCAATGGCGTCTGTCAGCACGCCAAGCTGGTCTGTACCAAACTGGACGAACTCACTAAGGGTAGGCGAAAGCTCGTCAGAAATGGCAATCTCCAAGCCCTCTAAGGCAGACTTGCAAATCGTAATCTGCCCTTCCAGGTTGTCCAGCTGTGTGGCAGCCATGCTCGATGCTGCATTCTCGCAGTCAATCAGGCTTGCGGTCAGTTCGTCGATATCCTCTGCACTCTTGGTTGTGATGGCGTTGTATGCCTTTAGACCGTAGGTGCCAAGGATGGTCTGGAGGTAAGAGTTGGTTTCTTCCTCGGTCAAATCGGCAGTAGCACTTTCCAGATCCTCAATGACATCCAGCAAATCCCGTGCATTGCCAGCCTCATCATAGCAGGACACGCCCAGAGATTTTAGAGCTGTTGCCGCCAAATCAGTAGGCGCATAGAGAGACTGCATAACACGGTTCAGGCCAGTTGCGGCCTCGGAGCCGGTGTAACCGCCGTCTGCCAGTGCCAGCAAAGCAGTGGTAGTCGTTTCCACGCTCTGGCTGTATGCATTGGCGTTTGCCGCCGAATCAGCCATAGCCGTACCAAGTTCATCCACGCTGGTATTGACCAGTGTTGCGCCCTTGGCAATCAGGTTGGAATAGTAGGTGGTCATGTCGCCGACATCTTCCGATGCCACGCAGTAGCCTTTCAGCGTGGTCGTTAGATATGTAGCGGCGTTGTCCATTGTCGTTGCGCCAGCCGCAGCCAGGTCAAGGACGGAATCAATCATCCCAACTTGCTCGGTGGCGTTATAGCCTGCCTGGGCCAGAATGTTCAGGCCTTCGGCAGCTTCCGTAGCGGAGAAAGAGGTGGAAGCACCTAGCTCCTTTGCCTTTTCCTCCAGTTCGGAAATCTGGTCTGTCGTTGTGCCCATCGTGGCGGCAAGCTGAGACATGGCGCTGTCAAAATCCATGCCGGCTTGAATAGCAGACGTGCCAAAAGACACAATCCCGTCGACCAATTTCGTTACCGCCTGGGCAATCAGATTCCCGGCAGCGACACTCAGACTGGATAGGCTATTTAGTCCTGCTTCAAACCCCGAAGAATCAAGGTCGGTGCTTATCGTTACGGTTCCGTCAGACAATGGGCTCACCACCTTTCTCTATGGGAGTATCATGTGTTGGAATTGCTGCCGCTCCCCCGGAGCAATTCGGCCAGTGCCTTTGCATCGCCCTTAATCAGAGCTTCTTCCAATGCAGACGCACGCTTGGCTTCTTCATCTGCAACAGGCAAGGCATAGACTTCCTTCATCTTCTTGTAGAATTTCTTCTGCGAATCGGTCATGTCCTTCGAGATTTTTATCGCCCTATACCCCAGCACCTTTGCAAACAGCGTGTCCTCCATCAGCCCGGAAAACAGTGCGTGGAATCGCCACCAATGCAGGTCACTGTCGGCCCCCAGCTCAATGTTGTACTGCTGGAGAAATGCGCTCACGATCAGGTCAGCGTCATAGTCATAGTCGTAATACTGGGCTTCTCTCTTAGGAGGGAGGCCCTTTTCTCTGCGCTCGTCGTTCTCGCTCTGCATCCGGGAAATCCGGGCCTGCTGGTAGCGATTCAGCTTTTTGTCGCCCCCCTGGTAGAACCAGATCAGGGCATCCAAAAGCTCCTGCCCGGAGTTATCAGGCAGGAGCATAGGGTCGATGAACACGAGCAAGAGGACTTGCTTTAGCTTTTCCTGGTCGCTCTGGCCGGTTCCGAGCATGATCTGCTCGAACTGCGTCCAGGTGCGATAATCGGTGTGGATGGGGTAGTCCTTCCCCCGAATTGTAAGGGACGTGGGGAGCGCACCCTGAAAGGTGCTCATCCCTCATCCATCGGGAGATTCAGGACGGGTTGCTGGTAGCGCTGCTTCTTGCCCTTCTTGCCCTTGTGCTTTCCCTGGGCCTCTGCCCGACGCTGCTCACGGTTCTTGTTGCCCTGGGCCTCTCTGTTGATTTCGTTAATCATGGTGTTCACCTCAGCATCAGACGCCCTCTGAGCCTTGACCAACTGGATCATAGCCTCGGTAGCCAGTTTAAGGTTGAGCTTGCCTCCGAAAAGGCGCTCGGCGGCATCTTCGCCCAGCACCACATTGAGACACCGGTTAATCAGCTCACAGTAAGCCTTGATTTCCTCTGTCCGGCTGCCGTTGGCGGGGCTCTCCCATGCTTTCAACATGGACATCGCCTGCTCATAAGCCTTGGAAACCTCATAATCATTGAAATCCACATTGGGGAACTCCTGGTTGAGAATCGTAATAGTAGCCATTGTCTTTTGCTCCTTTCAAAATAAAAGGGGAACCGCCAGCCCTTACCCTGAATACGGTTCCCGTGAATTATGATGCTGTGCTGAGGTTAGGTCTCCTCGGTAGTCTCATCCTCGGTACTATCCTCAGTGGCGGTCTCGGTCACGTCCTCCACATCGGCATTCTCATCCTCGGTGAACTCCTTGGTGGAGATGTCGAACCAGCCCACGGTCATATCGCCTACGGCCTTGAGGGTGCCGCTGCCGATGATCTCGGACGCACCCTCACCGGTGTCGCTGTCGGGGATGGCAGAGACGATGAAATGACGGGCATAGTAGGCGGTATTGCTCGCATCGGAGGACTTGGGCTCCTTGAGGTCAACCCGGACATATTCAAACATGGCGTCAGTGCCAGTCAGACACTTGCGGCCCACCTGCCGCAGAGCGTTGACGGCCACCTGCTCCCGAATATAGTCGTAGTTGTAGGGGAACTTCCGCTGATAGCCCTTGATGAAGGACGTGGAGGTCTTGTCGTTGATATAGGTCTTGGTGGTCTCCTGGGCGCCGTGGGTCTCGTCCAGCTGGGTGAAACCGGTGCCCATGAGGTAATAGGTACCCTTTACCTTGAGGTAGTCAGGCTCCTCAAACCGATAGGACGGTGCGGAGATGGCTACCTGGGTGCTATCTACTGCCATGGTTTATACTCCTCTCTGAATATAGGTCAGTCTGCACTGGATAACATACCGTGCAGTGGTTTGGTCGGTCGTAGCTACATAGCCGTGTGTCAGAGCTTCGAGCTTAGTCGCCAGCCTGTCCCCGGACAGGGTCGGCAAGGTTCTGGCCCTGGTGTTCTGCTCCATCCATGCGGCCAAATGCTCGTAGAAAGCAGAGTTCTCAATCTCATCCAGGATTTCCTGGCTGTATGCCTCGGTGCTGGAGAAATAGAACTGGAACTGTCGGACGCTGTCCCCGTTGGCGTAATACTTGATTATGGGGGAGGCGGGAATCGCATCAATGGAATAGGATTCAATCCCCGGTTCCAGGCGGTCAACCAACAGGCTCTTGTACTCGGACAAATAGGGGCATCCGGCGATAAAATCCCGAACGCTCTGAATGATGGGGCTGTCGCTCATTACGTCTTACCCTTTCCGCCGACATAAGCGGCCACGGAATCAACAACGTCCTTCTTGTGGTCGGCCATCATCCGCTTGTCCCACAACTTTCCCCGGAGGCCATTGCCACCAGCGTTGTAGTAATACTGTCTTGCGGCGTATGGCTGCACATAGACGATGCAGTTCGTCTCCTCACGAGCGCTGTCTTTCAATGTGCCGATATGCATAGGCACATAGGGGTCACTGAATCGCCGTACCTCATGGGTAAGGAACGCCTGGCCCTTGCCGTTCTCATTCAGCAGATGCCGGAGCTTGATCTTATCAATCGCATCCAGATCCACCTTGACCTTTACGCCTGCGCCCATGCCACCGTCACCTCCCAATGCTGTAAGTAGGGGCTGCCATACAGACAGCGCTCCACAGCAGTGATCTGTAGCACGTCATAGGTCTGCAAAAAGGCCTTGATGGACTGCCCGGCAGACGGCATCCCGTCACAGATTCCCGGCACGATGTAGTCACCGTTGCACAGGGCAAAATAGCCGGTATAGTCCTCCAAGGCACTCAGGACATCCTTGGTGACGCACTGTAATCCCTGGTTGGCAATGGCTTCGGCCCAGATCATGACAAGGGAGTTCCTCTGCTCTGAGCGGTTCGTGAAGGCCGTTGCAGCGCCCTTCACGGGCTCCAAATGGACATTGGCGATTACTACCCTATGCCATGCGGTAATGTCGCCGTGAGCGCCCTTGATGGCGTTATAAAGGGTGATGGTGTCTGTGCCTCTCAAACGGATACACCCCCTTATAGAGCATCCAGCTACAAGAGCTGGTTGCAAGGAACTGCATAGCACATCGGGCCATGCCAGCCTCAACGGAGGAATCCGTATCGCCGTAGCTGACGCTGTGTTTGGAGACTGTCTCGCTGGCAACCGTGTGACCGCCGTAAGCGTCTGCGTTGCAGGCATAGTCACCCGCAACGCAGACAGCAAACATTACTTCCTCCGGGATGTCGGCGGCATTGGTGATGTGCTTTAACCGGCCATAGGTCAACCGGTCGATGACGGCCCGTGCCAACAGCTCATAGCGGGTAAACGCTTTCTCGCTGGTAATGGCCGTCCCGCCGTAGGTGTCGGTGTAAAAAGCATAGGTGCAATACTGCACGGAAATCATCTCCCTTCCGCCTTAGTTCCCGGCCCCAGGGCATCAGCCCCGGGACAGGATACGGGCGATATGGATCACCTTGTCGTTGAGGTAGGAGGTCACGCCATCCTTGGTAGTGGAGACCAGATCCCAGTTGGCGCCGCTCTCCAGCTCCTCATCGGTGGGGGATTCGCTCTCCATCTCAGCCTGGGTGAAGGAGATGCCGTAGGGGGCATAGCACCAGCGCTGACGGCTGTACAGGAAGTCGGTGCCACCGTTCAGATTGGGGTCACGGTCAGTCTCGTAGGGGACCTCCGCACCAACATCGGTGAACTCGAAGGCGCCGTCACCCAGGACGAAGCTGGTGTACTGGGTGTACAGATACTCGCCCTCGGTGGCCTCGTAGTAGGAGCCGATGTTGTCCACAACAGGGGAATCGACAGCGGTGTAAACGCCGTCAGCCTCGGTGTAGTAGGTCTTGCTCTCGTCGAGCACGGTGTCCTCGGTCAGCGTATAAGTAACCTCATACACATCCTCGTAGGGCATGGAATCATCGACCAGAACCAGGCGGCCATTGACCTGGCCCAGGGCGAGGTCACGCTGGGTGCCGTCCTTGTCGGTGTACTTGAGGTAGGACAGGAGCTTCATGTTCTCCAGGTTGGTCGCCACAGCGGAGTGGCAGAACATCATGGAGAACTTGCCCTTGTTGTCACCGCAAGCACGCTGCATGCAGGTGTTGAGGGTGGTCATGTCCATCATGCCCAGGTCGCCCTCGCTGTTGGTGCGCTGGGTCACATCGAAGGTGTGCTTGGTGGCGAAGCTCTGGCCAGCCTCGGAGGTCATGTTGAAAATGCCCTTGAGGATAGAGACCAGGATGCCCTGCTGGTTCTCCCACCAGTAGTCAGCCACCTGCTGCTCAATGTTGCCCATGAAGTCCTCGCCACCGGTCAGGTCAGTAGCGAAGTCCTTCTCCTCCCACTGCTCCCAGCGGCCGATCACGACACGGGTATGCCGATAGGTGCTGGTGGTGGTGGGGTCGGCGTTGGAAGATCCGTCATAGTTCTTGGCCTTGCCACCGATCAGGCCCTTCAGGACGGTGGTGATGATGTTGCCGCCGTTCTGCTGGGCCATAGTGGAGGCCAGCTCAGGGCGGGAAACGATTGCACGGCTCTTGATGAGCTCGTTACGGGCGGTGTTCTCGATGTGGCCCACATCGTACTTGAACACTTCCACGTTGAAGTCTTTACCGAAAATGCTGCTCATTTGGAATTACATCCTTTCACATTATTTCATCCAGGGAGGCGTCTCTCCGGGATGTTCGTTGGCCCACTTCATCCTTGCTCCGGCAGTCTTGGGCATAGGCTCAGGGTCGGGCGTGGGCGCAGGCGGGGTGTCGAAATGGGGCGTAGGAGGAGCGGGGGGCGTGTCCTGGACAAATGCCCCGGCGTTGCTCTTTTTGAGCTCCGCCATAAAGTCATCTGCGCCCAGGAATTTGCCGTTCTCTCGCTTGAATCCTTTGTCCAGGAACATTTGCAGAGCGGCATTTTTCGCCAGCTCAGAGGTGAACTGATAGCCGGACAGGTATTCCCGAGCGGAGAACTCCGTCTCCTGCTTGTCCAGCTTCGCCTGGAGTGCCTGGGTGTCCGTGTTGTACCTGGTTTCCCATTCCGCAACGGACTCTTTCAGCTTGTCCGGCTCCATGTCCTTATAGGACTGGATGGTGGTGTTCGCATCGGTGAGCTGCTGCTCCAGACCGTCAGCCTTGGTCTTTGCGGCGCCAAGCTCCCGATCATACTTGTCCCGGGAGACGTAGCCGCCATCTTTCAGGTTGACCAGGCTGATGTTTTCCGCTGCATCTACGGCAGCGGTAAAGTCCTCGAAGCTCAGAGGGCCTTTCTCAAAGAGAGATTTCAGGTATTCGTATGCCATCTTGAATGTTCCTTTCTGTGTGTAGGTTGTAGCGTATTTGGTTTAAACGCCGGTTCTGTCCGGCAACTGCTCATCCCTGCATTGACCCAGCAGAGACCGGGAGAGCCTTTAAACGCCGCTCCAGGGCAATGATAAAAGCACCCGTACCAGGTGCTTGAATCAACATGATATTGAGATATTCAAATATCCCTTATGACATATCCCTTATGATGTCCCCAGAAAAATGACACCGGCCATCATACCAGACGGCGCAGCCCTCCTTGGGACATTCCATCATGGTGTAATTGTCGGTGTCGAACTGCTGGAGATTGGTGGTAGGTGTGCCTGTGTCGTCTTCCTGCGTGACCTGCACCCATGATAAGGTGGTCTGCTTGGTCGCAACGTTATACGGACAAATCATGTGCTGCTCCTTTACTTGGTGGCCTTGCGTACTGCCCAGACAGATTTTCCGGACAGACTGCGGTCATAGCCGTCCTGCTGTGACCTCTCCCAGCGTTGCCGTAGCCCGGCAGCTTTGGAGAAATTGCGGTACTTGTCCCGCTGGGTGGATAGCTTAATGCTTGCCGTGGTAAATGCCTCGGTGTCTCCGGCAGCAGAATAGCCAATCAGCTCACGCTTGGTCTTGATGATCTGCCGCTCTATCTGCCGTTGCTTCTGCGTGGCCTCATAGTAGGTGTAGGTCTTGCCGTCATATGTGGTTGTTCCTGCGCCTGCATCGGACATCTTGTAAAGCTGCTTGTCCGTGTAGGCTCTTGGGGTGCCCTCTGCATAAGCATAAAAATTATGTCGGCAGTTAGCGCCCATGAGGCCGTCCACCTGGCCATATCCGGTGTCAGAGAGGGGTGGATATTTCTTGCTGTTCCCGCTCCGGGAAAATATCTGCCCCTGCCAATCCTGGTGGGAAGGGCGTGCGCCCAGGTGGGCGGTTGTCTCTACCAGGTCAAGCTCAAAATAGTCGGCGATAAACTCGTTGTACTTTCCGGCGATCTGGTTTGCCCCGGTGCGTACACACATCCTGGCTGCCGATCTGACGGACAGATGGTAGCCGGAATCATACTGGACGGCATCATTGGTCATGGTGCTTACACCTGTGCTGGAGATACTACGGATAGCGTTACGGACTGCCGTGTTGTAGTCCAACACGCCGGAGGATACCTGCATCTGTGCCAGGTCAAGGGCCATCAGGTAGCTGTCCCGCATCGAACGGTACTTGCCGCCGATTATAAGCCCTGTTGCCGTTGTCCCGGTAATGTTCCGCATCTGGCCGCTGGTCTGCTGATAGACCGCCGACAGATAGTTCCGCAGTACGGGGCTGTTCATGACCCGCTCAAAATTCAGGCCGGATGCGCCCAACCGTTCATTCTCCGATGCCAGGTAAGTATCAGACGCTTCTTCAAGCATCTGTTTCAGCGCCGATTGGCTTATTTTGGTCAGCTCCGAGCTTTTCTTCGTGAGCTCCTCCATCGACAGGCCAAACTCCTTTGCCCGTTCCGCTTGCCATGCTGCCGTCTCGGTTACGGAGGCGGCTTTGGCCACACGGCGGGAGAAGTCCTGGATAACGAAGGCGTCATACTGTTCGACCAGGGTGACAAGGTAATCGGGGAAATCCCGAAGGTACTCAGGTGTGAACATCCCTTATTCCTCCAGTTTGCCAAAGACCTCTTCCTCCTCCTCTGAATCATCCTCGGGCGGCATATACTCCGTTGCCTCCTCCTCGCTGCACCCGAAGTACCAGGAGATAAATACCTCCTTGCGGATGATTCCGGCAGAGACAAGGCTATAGAGTTCGGTGTACTGCTGAGAGCGGTCAGATACGATGGAATCATCCCAATCGCAGGACACTTCCAGCTCATCCTCCGGGGTCGGCTCCTGTTCGTTGCCCTCATCCTTGGTGTCCTCCGGTTCATCCGGCGTCTCCGGGGTGAGATACAGCTTTGCATAGCTGTACATAGCAACGACCAGGTCATTCAGGGCCTTTTCCAGCCGCTTTTGGATGTCGGTCACAGTAGACCCGCTGCGCTGCTTGGACGCCATAATCTCAGTGGCCGTTTTTTCTGTGCTGTCCATCTCGGAGAGGGTGCCATAGGCCAGGCCACAGGTGAACTCAACCTCTCGCTTGTAGTTGTTGAGCGCCTTGAACATAGGCTCGTAGCGAATCTCCGGGCTGTACGGTTCGATGATTTTCTCCACAGTGTCGTCACTGTGTACTTCTAATCCACTCACCTTGCGGTAAAGCCGCTCCTGCCCATGCGGGAGAGGGAGAACCTTGCCTTCATCGTCTTGGGGGAAGATGTCCTGAGACGCATAGATAGCTGTCTCCTTCGATTCATACTCCCAGAGGATACGGTTGAATTGGAGATCGGCAGCCCGAATCACGTCTACTGCCTTTGCATAGACAGACACACCGAGCGGGGAACGCAGCTCTACAGTGTTTGTGAATGGCATTTTGAAATAGGCGAACAGGCAGTGCTTCACGTCTCGTATAACGGCAATCGGCGTCAGGTTGCTCCAGTCAGGTACTTCTGTCATGCTGCACTCTGTTCCCAATGTCTCCCTGCTTGGCCCGCCAATCTCCACAACTTTCTGCTTGAAGCACTTATTTTCGATGATGCAGTCGTAGATGCCTGGCTTGTCCGTTGCAGTCAGCTTGTGGTATTCCAGGCGGGTATAACGATACTCGCCAACCTGTCGGACATGGGGGAACACAGCGGCAGTAATATCACCGTCATTGTCAAACTCCACAGGCATAAAGCTGTCCGGTGTGACAACGGCTGTGCCGATGGTATCACCGATGATGTAGGGCTTGAGCACCACGCCCCCCAGGGCACAGGCAATCTCGGTAAAGTTCCGGGCCTGCCATACGGTACTCTGGATCTGCTTGTCCAGGTATTTCGCCAAGTGAGAGGAACCGTTGACGGATACCTTCATCTCCAGCGTGACCAACCTGGCCAGCTCGGACGCTACTGCTGCCGGGAGCTGCAAAGTGTAGCCTTTATAGCCCTCTTTGTCCTCTTTGGGCTTCCACTCAGGATTGCCTTGATACATATCCATCCAAAGCTCCATAGCGTTTTGCATATCGCCGGAGACAGGTATGGTAATGTCAAAAGCGGCCTCCACTTCCGATTTAAGCTCGTACATCGTTTATCCCCTCTTTGGCACATATTTGTTAATATCGCCCTCGAAGGAATACTCGAAGGCGTCCAAGCTGTCAATGTCGGTTGTCCCGTCATCCAGCCGTATCCGCTCTATCTTGCCAGACTGCCAGACCGTCATCTGCATTGCAGTTTCCAGTGTGGCACAGTCCTCGGTATACAGAAACCGCTTTTGTGCCAGCAGCGTAGCAGTGCAGTCTATCCGGTCATTGACCCGGCTCTTTCTGGCGTCATAGACCAGGATGTTTCCCATGCCTGCCCTTGCCAAAGCACGCTTCAACCCCCGGATAAGGACAGGCTCCGCAGAATCGCAGTAGCATTTGGTCACATAGCCCCATGTCTGACGCATCCGCTTGACAAAGGACACGAACAGGTTGCTCAGGATGTCGGGGTCAATCTCCCTGTGCCGATTGCCCTCTACAATCTCCTCGTGTAGCTCAGAGGATAACGCTACGAGCTGCTTATACCCCTTCGTGTGAGTGGTACACACGAAAGCATGACCAGAGCCATTCCCGCCGAAGTCCACGCCTATAACGATCTCGTTGAACTGCCGCCTGTCCGCAAGCTCTTTCGCCTGTTTGGTGGTGATGAAGAAATAGTTGTCCTTGAGCTTACCTGTGGTGACGGATGCAAACACAGGATAGATAAGCCCCTCAGACACGCTCCGTATCCCCAGGATGTCCCGGTTATACCAAATGCTCCCCTCATCGTAGCGGCTGACAATCTCCTTGATACGCCCCTCCGGGAGCGTGGCATTGTCGAAGATGGTGAAATGCTCGTAGTTGTATCCTCCGGGCAGTTCACCCTTTTTCTGCTTGGCGGCATAGTTGTCAATGTACTTGGTGTAGATCTCATGTTTTGGGTGAGATGGGTTCAAGTCCCAAAATACCTTGATTCGCTTTGCCGCAAGCTGACGGTTAAATGCCTCCTGGATGAACGTGTCATGGTGAAGGTTTATCTCTGTGGCTATCCACATCCCGTATGCGTTGCCTCGGATTTTCTTGAATGAGCTTGCCAGCTCACCACCGGCGAAGATAACAACCTTTTCCCCAGTGGCAGTGTAGATTATCAACGCCTCGTTGCCCTTGTACTTGCCCCAGCGACAGCGGCCCCGAAAGATACCCTCCAGGCCGTATCCGTTGCAGGCTCCGATATTCAGTTTGGCATTGCCTATCGTTGAGCCAGATGCAAGGTGGAGCTTGTCGGGCGTGGTTTCCAGCTCGTAAGCAAACGCAAAAATGTTGTCTACGGTCTTTCCCGCTCTGACTGCTCCTTCTGCCACGTTAATCTGGTTCGTCCGGCAATTCCTCATGTAATCCAAGTGCTTCTGGCTGAACTGATAATCCAGCGTCTTGGTCGCTGTAATCATCGTCTCCGAATACCGCCTTTCTGATGCTGGACAAGTCCTCAATATCCCTGGTGCTGCCAGACTGTTCCTTATGCAGCAAGCCCAGCTGCGCTATCACCTTGGCCTTTTGCTTTTGCACATTGGTAAGCAGCGTTTCCAGCCGTTCCAGTCGCAAATCAGCCGATTCAGATACCGTTGTCACCTGTGTGGAGTTTCCCGGCATCCTTTCTCCGGCCTGAACCGCCGTATCCTGTCTTCGGATGTATTCTTCTTTATCAAATTCCTCCTGCATATCGTCCCCATCCAGCCGCTTAAAAGACTGCTGGTGCTGGCTTGTGTTGACTTGACGCAGACAAGTCTTTTGCTTCATAACCTTCTGCATCCTATCCAGCAGATACCGCTCCCGAAGGGTCAGCAGGTCAATCTCCTGCAATAGCAGTTCTTCCTCGGTAGGCGTTCCGGCCTCCTCCATCTGCTGCCGTTGCTCGGCGGCAAAGGTGCCGAACATAACAGCAGAATAGCCGCCGTGCTTCAATGCGTTGGTGCTACCGAGCGGGGGGCCGCCTATCTTTCCGACAGCATTGACATTCCCTTTGGGCGCACCCTGTTTTTTCTTGGGTGCAGCGGGTTCACCGGGTTCACTTTTTGAACCCTCTTTTTGGGTGCATTTTGAACCCCGTGTTTCATCTTTCCAATATCGCCGCTGCCAGGTTTTGACGGTGTTGACGGATACGCCTAATCTTTCAGCAATTTCAGCATTTTTCAGGCCCTTTCGATAGAGCGTTAATCCCTTGTCTCTGGCCTCCACCTATACCGTCACCACCCACCTTTGAATTATTTCGCAAAAAAAGCAAAAAGGAAAACGGACAGTTGGCTGAAAAGGAGCAAAAGCGCCAACTGTCCGTTGGTAAGCCCCGAAGGGCAATTACCCAAATTGTCATAACCGGGTGTAAATCACGGCGTTGCTGTAGGAATCGTGTCCTTGCGTCATCATGTCAAGGAACTCCTCACGGGTAAACCCAGAGAGCCGGAATACTTCCTCCGGCTTCATCCCCAACTGCTTCCCGATTTCCGCAATCGTCTTACCCTCATCCAGCAATTTCTTCACGATTGCCTTCATCGGCTCCAACAGATGCGTACCTCTTGCCCGGTTATGTGTGATTGTGCCGTATACATCGGCACTCTCATCGTCTCCGTGGTCTACGATAACAACAGGGACTTTGCCGCCCAGCTTGGTCTTGAGCGGCTCACGCCCTGCTACCGTCCACCGATGGAAACCGTCTATGATCGTCATGTCTGGCCGCACCACAATAGGCAACGTCCAGCCGTTTGTCAGTATAGATTGGGTCAGCAGCTTCAGGTTATCCTCGCTGACCTTATTAGGGTTATAGCTATTCGCCGTAAGTCGGTCACGGTCAACCCACTGGAGGGAGGACAGCGGCGCAAACAAGTCCATCTCGCTCATTTGCTCACCTCCTTTGTGGAGGTGTTATATGTGCCGTATATGTCCGTCCAGAGGATGCGCAGCACTCGTTGTTTGGGGTCGCCGTACAGCAGCCCCTCATACATCTTCTTGTAGTGCTTGTCCGTAGCGATGCCATAGGTCTTGATGAACATAGACCGCCAACTGCCAATCTTGGCCTTGGTGTCCTTTGCTATGTTGTACCGCTCCGGGTGGAGAAACAGGATGTCCTTGCACAGCGCACGATAATCCTTCCTGTCCTCCGTGTCGGCTTCCAGCTCCTTGCGCTTCCTGGAGCTGCGCCGGAACATCTCACTGTCCCAGTAGAGCAGCACCAAATAAGCGTTTGGCTCCCTACGCTCTATGCGCTCCCAGAGCTGTGGGTCAGTCTCCGCTATCCAGCGTAGCCCCTGTGTCCCACAGTCCCCGAAAAATGCACAGAGCCGGAGATTGTTCTTCTGCACCCCAGCCTCATAGAGCCGGAGGTAGATGTCGGGGAACTCTAAGCCCCTCTGCTTGATATAGAGCCATACATCGGCATCCTTCCAGTCATAGATCGGATAGAATGTACCGAAGATGTTGTGCTTGTCTGTCGTGGCGACTGCCTGGAGCCGGGTCAGTGATTCCACTGTCCGCAACCCCACCATCTGAATACCGTCTGAAAATGCCCTGGAGCAAAACGTCTGGTAATTCATCTGGCCGGGATATTCCAGGTAGGGACTGGACATGATTGCGCCCTCTGGAGGGTCACGCATCCAGACATCCTCTTTCCCCGGTTCCCATGTAATCCAGCTCTCCGATGCGGAGAGGTGGTCTATCACGGATACCTGCTTAAAGGGTAGGCAGAACCAGAGGAAGGGGACACCGACAGAATTGAAATTCCTGCGCCAGCGTTCCGCCGCCTCCACCATAGAGGGGTATAGTCCCTCCTCATCAATAAAGGTGACGGTGAGCTGCTTCGGGTCGATCTCCCCGGCCCGGATCAGGTCATAGGTCAGAGACGCCATACAGAGCGAATCCTTCCCGGACGAAAAGCTGAGATAGACTTTAGTGCCGTTGGCAAATACGTTCCGTATCCGCTGCCTTGCGGCATCCAGCACATTCAAAGTGCTTTCCAGCTTCTTCACAGGCATATCCGCTCACCACACTTCGGGCAGATGATATATCTGTGCGTTTCTGCGCTTGCCGTTTCTACGACAGGCGCTTGGGTTGCCTGAGCGCCGCTGACGGCCTCTGTGGGAGGAGTTGCGGCGGGAGGTGCTGGAACCTGTCCCGGTTGTGTAACCGGTGCTGTGGCCTGTTGCAACGGCCCTCTCGTGGCCGAGACGGGGTTTTCCCGCTGCCGTGCGTTGAGAGCGGTTGTCTGCTCCTGGTCGAAGATGCCATAATCGCTTATCATCTCGTCCACATCGGGGACAGAGGCGGTCATGACTTCCAGAAGGTCAGCATCCCAGCCAGGGATGTCGATGTCTCCCTCCAGGTCACGCAGGATGTCCTCAAATGCGTTGGTGTCGGTGATGCCCAGCTCATACACACGGTTATCCGCCAGCATGAGCTTTTTCTTCTGGGCCTCGGTCAGACCAGGCACGACACAGCATTCACATTCGGTTGCGTCCATCTGCCGGAGGGCTTCATACAGACCGTTCCCGGCGATGATCTCACCGGTTTCGTCAATCAGGATGGGCTTGATCTGGCCGAACATCCTGATAGACCGGACGTACTCTCTCATCTGCTTGTCCGTATGTCGGCGCACATTCTTCTCTGCCAGCCGCAGATCAGACAGGGGCTTGGTCACAATCGTCATGACCGCACCCCCTTCCGGGCGGATACTGCACGCTTTACAAGGGCGATGATGAGTAGAGCAATGATGAGGTAGATGCGGATCTCTGCCATAAGCGTCCAGACACCCATGACACCTAGGGTGATAAGGAGAGGCCAAAAAATAACTGCGGCTGCATCAATCGCAAGCCCCAGCTTTTTGCCAAAAACAATGTATTCGGAGTAGATAAAGGTTGAAATGGTAGAGATACCGACAATGGAAACCAGAATCGCCTTGAGCAGATTCAGCGCCGGGGAGAACTCCACCATTGCCAGAACGTAGGTAAACAGCATATAAAAGCCGAACATCATGCCGCCCAGGGCAAAAGATTTCCTGATGTCCGTCTTGTGTGTGCTGTCTTCATTCTGGTCGTTGTAGTCCAGTAGCTTGTAGAAATAGGGATAAGTGAAGGGCCCAGGGAGCAACAGCAGTCCCTTTTGGATGCCAACGGAGAGGTTATCCCACTCCAGGCCCAGGGAAGCTTTATTCACCCCGCCCGTGTAGAGCATAGAGACAATTGTAAGCAGGAATACCAGCCCATAAACAGTGAGCCATGAACCCGTATCGGTCAGTACATTGCGAATCATCCCGAACCGAAGCAGCAGGACAATGAAGATGATGCAGACGGCATAGACAATGACCGTGCCGCCTGTGGTGCCGATCACGGTGTCCTCGAAGATCTCCCGGATGCCGTTCATGTTAATCCAGAGCTGGAACACAGACATGATACCAATAATGTACTGCATAACCTTCGTCCGCATCAGGCTACGAAGCGTAGGCAGATGACAGGCTACCAAGCCAAACAGGACACAGGCCAGCGAGTTACAAAAGCCCCAGATCATAGACGGCACAAGGCCGTACTGCTGTGTGAGGGTGACGCTGTTCATCAGCGACCCGACACCGGCCCAGGATGCAGCGATACTGAACGCATAGTAGGATTGCGGGTTTTCCTTGAATTTTGCCTTAATGCTTGAAAACATATGCTGTTTTCCTCCTTTGCAGTTTTTCCCGCCCCGCTGTCAGTTGGCGACCCGACACCGGCCCAGGATGCAGCAGTCGTGCAAAGGAGCAACACGACGCTTAGACCCTCCTTTCCCAAAAGAATGACGGCACCCCTTTCGGAGTGCCGCCTGGCTTGATTGGAATTTTGCAAGCTTACCATAACACGCTTTTTGCCTGTCCGCAAGGGAATCGATAGGCATTGATGGGAAGCAATGGGAAGCAATGGGAAGCAATGGGAAGTGAAAGTCCTTAGCGGCAGCGAAGGGAATTGATGGGAAAAGACAAGGAAAAAAGCCACGGCGGACTGTTGGTGTCTGCCGTGGCTTTTCTGTGTTATGGGTGGTCTCTCAAATAGGCTGAGACGATTTTCCTGGCCCCGATTCCAGTGTAATACATCCCCAGGGTGTCGGCTACTTCATCCCAGGACAGGCAGCGTAGGAAGCGGAGACTGCATATCACATAGACCCGGTCATCCTTTATCGTCTTGATGTACGCCTCCAGGCATCGCCGTTCCTGGGCCATCTCACTTTTCAGCTTTTCCGTCTGGCCCTCCAGGTAAGCAATCTCTGTCGCCAGATAGCCCACCTTATCAGATGTCCCGGTTGCATGGGGCATTCCGGTTAAAGCAGGGGAGGCGGGGGCAGCTTTGGCCCGGAGGGAATCTAAAATCTCCTGGTCTTGCTGAAGCTTGGCTCTCAGGTCGCTATACCTGGACAAATCCTGTATTGTCATCCCGGCTGCATCCGCCTCCCTTGTCATCAGTGTTTGTTTTTCCGAAATGTACCGGCTTTCGGACAGGTCGAAAAGTGTGACGTGTATCCGAACCCAGAGATCGTCTCACGGGAGCCGGTAAGGTTGCAGCTGACTACGGCGCCATCTGCGGTCACGACCTTGCCCCTGGCCCCAGCTTCCGCCCAAAAGGGGACGGGGGTTGTATTGACAGGCATTGACTTTCCGGCCTTGGTCTTGACCCAGTAGATAGGTGCGCCGCACCCTCTGCATATCCCACGCTTCATATTATACACCTCCAAGGCGGGTTTGTTCCATAGTCGGCTTTTTTCTTTTTTGAATGTCAATGTTTCGGACGATTCCATAACGTTCCAGGTACATTGCCATTCCTTCCTTGATTTCCGAGAGGGGGATGTTGGTGTCGATCTGGAGGGTGATAATGACCGTTTCCTGGTTCATCTCCGGCCCTTCTTCCGCTTTTTCTCCGCTCTGCGCTGTTCTCGGTTCCGAGCGGGGCCGAGAGACACCGCATATCGTTCCTCCCAGGGAACGACCTCATCTCCCATGATCGCCGCCAGTTTCCGGTCTACCTTTTCCTTGATGTATACCGCATCCGGGTCGGTATCGCTCAGGACGGCTTCGGAAATCTCTTCAATTTGCTTCATCAACTCATCCTGGAATCGGAGGCATCGCTCCCGGCCAAAACCAAAGGTGTCATGCAGGACAATTAAGGACGCATCGAAGCAAAGCTGCATCATGCATTGCCCCAGTTTTTGGTTGTAGACATAGGATTCTTTCCGCAGCTCGTTCATGTGCCGGTCAAGCATTGTCTCTTTCATTCGGCACACTCGCTTTCCAGTTTCCGCGCTACTTCTTCGCTATAGCACTTGGCGCAGACACAGAACCCCATCCCGTAAGCGGTATGTATCTCATGAGACACATAAGATGCACCATATGTCATTACCGTCCCACAGTTGGCACAGTTGATGATCTCATTCATGTCATTGGCTATGATTGCGACCTTCCAATTGTCCGGTATCTTATGTGGGTGGTATCTGTGGTCTTTGTAGTCCCACTTTTCCAGTGTCATGTCAGCTACCCCCTCTGCGCTTCGTCCGTGCGTCTTTGACGGTCTGCTCCTCATCGTAGTATCTGCTCATCGGCATATGGAAATCGGGCTGTTTGGCGACCAGAGCAGACATCAGACCGGCCAGTGCATCCCTGGCCTCCTTCATGCCCTTGTACCGACCCATTGTCGCCGCTGGGCGATTGTAGCCAAAACTGGCACTGACCAGAACAGCGTCCCCCTTGTCGGTGATGGTGAACCGTTCGACATAATCGCTGTTGACGATCTCAGTGTCCCGCTCATTCATGATGAACACGCTGCATCCCCCTTTGTGGCGATCTCGCACCCACAGGCCGCATAACCGGCCAGGTCTACATAGCTGTCCGCCGTAGCGGTGCCAGAGGTTAGGCGGGCCAGCTTGAAAAGGCACATCATGTTTGCCACGTCTGCCGGGTACAGTGCAACCCGCCTGCTATCCGTCTCCGGCTCCAGGGTGACACAATGGGACATCGTCAGATAGTCCTCCCAATAGGTAGCAATTGCCGCAAAATTGTTTTCGGGGCTGCCGTAGTCCTGCTTCCGCTTTCCGCAGACACAGGCTTTCGCTCTGTCCAGGCATTCAGCACGGGTCATCATGGTATTCTTCACTTGGGGAGCATCAGGCTTCTTTGTTTCAAAATACAGTGTTGTATCACGTTCTTTTTCCATAGCGGCAATGTCACGCATCAACTGCTGCTGTTTTTCCAGCAGCTCTGCATTTTCGGCTTTCAACACGTCCTGCTCTGCCTGGGTGGGGTATGAATCAATATCTACCCCAAGTAGGCGGAGTGTGTCCTCCGGATGCACTATTGCGTAAGATATACAGCCCCGCTCATCTCTGCATCTGGACAACGGGCACTGTTTGCAACTGTAGTTGCTGCATGCCACCGTCTGCGCACCTACTGCCATCAGTTGTTCCAAAGGAATACCGCTCAAATCCACTTCCATTTTTTGCTCCACTGGTATCCATACCTCCTTTTCATCCGTTTCCAAATTGGAAACAGTTGGTTCCTCACTATGTAGTTTCGGCACGACCTCAGACGGGGACTTGATTCCCATCTCTTTATAGATACTTTCTACCACCTTTTCGGCCACGCTGTTTCCTGCGTTCAGTCCATCCAGGTATCCTTGTACCACTTCTGGCCCATAAGTCTCTGCGAACTCTTTTGCCTTAAAGCCGGGGGCCTGGGGTTGCTCTGGGTTCATGCTTCCACCTCCGGCTTCTCGCACCGCTCAAACGCAATGACCCACACCCATGGGTTAGCATCCCATCCATAGATGTCTCGGTCTTTGGGCTTTATGGTGCTGTCCCACAGCTCGGAAAACTCCGTCTGGTAGTCCTCGCAATCGCACAGGCCGCCATTTCCACACGTCGCTGAATCCTCCGGCCCTAGGCGCATCCCGCACCCGGAACCCTCCCGGAAAACGTCCGCCCGGGAAATATCCCGCAGCCGCTCCACGCTTACCTCCGTCACCCGCAGGAAAATCCGTGCGGCCTCCTTCGGCATATGGATAGAGGGACGCCATCTGGGGTGTTCCACGCCAAACCAGTCAGCTTTATAGATGTACCTGTCCAGTATGCCGAGCTCTGGATCTGTGTCTATCCAATCGCTCAAGTGCGCCCAGGCTTCCCGCACATACAGAATGTCATCTGGGTAACAGGGCGGCTTAATGCCTTTGCAGTACTCAAACAAATACCCATCGCCACCGCCACCCCAATGTGCGTACCAGATAAGTCCATCAGTTTCAATTCTGTAGACGTCCTCTGGGATATTTTTAATCACCCTTCGGGTTACAGTCTTTTTGCCGTCCAGTATCAGTCGGGTCATCTCAGTATTGAACAAAATCGGCTTCATTCTTTCCTCCTCCTCAATACGTCCATCACTTTCGGAGGTTGCCCATCGAAAGGAAAACGCTCCGTGTACGCATATCCTTTTGCGATGAGGGGGTCTGCATTTTTACTTGTTCCATCATTCTCTACATCCATCTTGGCCCCACAGTTCTGGCAAAAGTACCCTTTCCAGAGTGTGGCCACTGTACCGCCGCACAGGGAGCATTGCACGATTGAGGTGTGATGTGCATTCAGCCACTTCCCATGCCGCACCGGGACAACATCGGCGGCGGGAATCAAATCTATAAATTCTACAGTGTTTTCTAGCAACATTCTCGTGATGGAACCCGGTTTTTCTTTTCTAAGCACGTTTTCAACGCACGATTTGGCCATATCCGCATCAATGTACTTGCTCATCATCCCCTCACTTTCGGTAAGAATTGGAACTTGTTTCCCTTGTCATACACTGCCTTTATCGTCCCGTCTGTGTCCAAAACAAGGATGTTTATCTTTTCCAGGCGATACATACCGTTTACTGCATCGCCATTTTCATCATAGGATTCGGGGGCCATATCATAGCCGTCAATGCCAACAGCGTTAAGCACTTTCCCCTCGTAGACCACACGGAAGTCACTTAAACTAATCATCGTTCTCACCTCACAGTAAAGATAGAATATACTCAATCGCTGCCGCCGTGGGGGACGATAGCCATTTGACAAGGTTCCATCCCTCTGCGGCGATGGCGGCAACGGCAAAGATAAGGCATACAACCGACACAACAATTGTCACCCCTACGGCATCATTATCTGTCACGCTGTACTGTTTGCACTTGTCCCTCGTCAATTCAGGCCAGCGTTTCTTATCTTCCTCCCAGCTTGCTATGGCCTTCTCGTTCGCTCGCTTTGCCCATCTCTTACCGTACTGCCACGCTATTACAATAATTGCAATCATAACAATCACTGTAAGCCCCAATGCGCACATCGCATAGGTATATTGTGCAACCTTCATTTGTGCCAGCTCCGGCACCAGCTCCACCATAGAATCTACGGCCAGCCCCAGCTTGTCGCAAAGCTGGTCAATAATAGTAGTTACTTCATCAGCGGTCATTGTTCTCAGCCTCCAAAATTTCATCCAGGGAGACAGTTTTGCCCGGCTCCAACGATTGGAACGTCTCTGGGCTTGCGTTGATATAGGCTTCGATCCTCAAACTGTTACCGTTGATTTCTTGGTGAACGATGTTACGAATTCGTACACTTTCGCCACCAATTCTACGCACTGTTTCTGCATTGGGGAACAGCCTCTTTACTGCCTTTGCGTCCTCTATGTCCCCTGCTGTCCAGCGGGAGATGTGAATAATATCTTCTGGGTTGTTGATAAGGCGAACCAACGTAGCTCCCATGAATGAGGTATCTTTCCAGTCGCCATCTTCATACTTGCGTTGAAGAGTTTCTGAATCTTTGAATCGGAATAGCTCATGGTCAAGCCAATCACGGATAGCCCATACTTCTCCGACTTCCACCCCCAGCACTTCGCAAATGCGGGGCTTCTCCTTTTTGCCGCCGTACAGTTCTTCTTTGGTCATACCTGTTCCCCCTTTCTAATGCTTTCCATCGTGTAGGCAATCAGATGTTCACCCTGGGCATCCTCGCCGAATTGCGGTTCGCCGTGATCGATGCAATCCAGAACCAGCAGATAAAAGCCCTCGTCATACTCGGTCAAGATTTCCTGAACCTCCTGTACGGTGAACTTGCCTCGTTCTTTCCGCAGGTGGAGAACCCATCGGCCCTCCTTGTCGTAGTCCGGCCAGACCTCAACGCCCTTTTTCATCTTTACCTCCTATCCATGCATAGCCCAGTATCGGAACGTGGAATTTGATACCCCACACCGCCTGGCCCCTTCTGTACAGGTGATTTCCCCGGCCAGCCACAAATCAGCTACCGTGTCGAAGTTCTCCGGCCTGTCCTTAGGCGGTCTGCCGAAGCGTACACCCTTTGCCTTTGCCACCGCTATTCCCTCCGCCTGTCGCTGCTTGATGTTCACCCGTTCCGTCTCCGCAGCGTAGGCGAATATCTGTAGCGTCAGATCGGCCACAAACGTCCCCAGCAGGTCTTTCCCTCGGCGGGTGTCCAGCAAAGGCATATCCAGCACGACAACGTCCACGCCCTTTTCCTTCGTCAGCACTCGCCACTGGACTTGAATCTCCTCATAGTCCCGGCCCAGACGGTCAATGCTTTTGATGTAAAGCGTGTCCCCCGGCTGCATCGTCTCCACCAGCCGCTTATACTGCGGCCTGTTAAAGTCTTTGCCGGATTGCTTGTCGGTGAAGATGTTCTCCGGGGGAACGCCTGCGCTGTCCAAAGCTACGATCTGCCGGGCCTCGTTTTGGTCTTTGGATCTGACACGGGCATAGCCGAATATACTCACGTTTTGCCCCTCCAATATTCGCAGCTGTTGTTCTCACTGACGATGAGGTGAGGGCTGTGAAGGTACTCGCATTTGTGCCAGATTCCTGCACTACTTTCAACGACACGGCCATACCAAAAGCAATTCTGGCACGTCTTTTCCTTCGCCTTGCGCTCACACGCCCAGCACACCATCCGCCCCTCCGGGACGGGTGCGCCGCACACCACACAGCGGTCTACGTCAGCCATGCCGCATCACCTCCGTTTCCTTTTCCGCTTTTCCCTGGGGTCTACATATGGCTCAAATTCGTCACAGACATCGTTGACCATACAGTTTACTCGCTGAGAGGGGGCTTTTCGGCACCATCCAGCAGGGGAAGAATACGGGCTGTAGCTAAAATGATCGCAGTTTTCACAGCACTCGACGTTCTTCTTTTCCGTCAGGTCTGCCAGGGTGCAAGCCGATCTATACCCTTTTGGCATTGCCGGGGATGGCTCCATCTGTTTCAGCCCCCTTCCGCACGCCCTGCCATTGCCAGTTGCAATTCATCCCGATTCGCTCATCTGTGCATGATTTACAAGGCTCCTGGTTGTACGGCACGTCCCCGTAGACACATACCTCGCAGCTCCCGGCCACGTCTTTATAGAGCTGCTCTATAGTGGCAATAGCATCCCGCAGGATGGCGCAGCCCTCCGTCCCGCAGTTGTGCTCATGGCCGCAGCCATAGCATTGATATTTTCCGAGCTGGTCTGCTGCCATTTTTTGCAGCAGGGCAATCAGTGTGTTGTAGTCCGTCATTGTTTCCCCTCCTTCTCCTGCTTCTTGAGCTGTGTTGCCATCATAGCCTCCATTGTGGCAAGGACGATACAGATATGGTTCAGCAGCTTGTTATTGCTGTACCACATCAGCCACACGGCGATGACGGCAAGGATAATTCCAACTACCATCTTGTGTCCCTCCACAATGCCTCTACCACGTCCCGCATCAGCGCAATCCCGCTGTCACCGGTGACGTTGATTTCCTTGTGTGTACCATTGCCCATGAATGCGGTCACGATTTCCTGACCGGCTCCGTTCATCCGAACGTCCAGGTACAAGAGACCGTAATGATAAGCGTCCGTCTCTTGCAGTGCCGCACAGAGGACGGTGCAAACACGTTGAAGATCTTCCACGGTAAATCAAACCTCCCTCCGGGTAGGGCCAACCGGCCCGTCATTGTGATGCCTCCGTTTCAAGGTGGAGCGCTGCCCTTATCCAGCTCTCATCTCTGCATTTCTCCGGCTTCGGCGGATACCCGGTAATTGCGCAGTCTCCACAGTTGCCACACGAAAAAACACAGATCCAGCAACAAGGAGCGCCTATCAAGGCCAAAACGCTCTGAATCATCTCTTTGTCACTTGCTTCTTTCATATCCTGTGCCTCCTTTTGCTGCTCCACCCCCGCAAGGGGCGGAGGTGGAGCGTTGACGATTACTTTGATGCTGCGTGTTCCTGCTCGTTGGCGGCGGTGTAGCCCCAGATGTGTCCGGCCAGTTTGACGGCGCAGACCACAACGACAGCAAACATCACGAGCCGAACACCGGTGCAAACGACCTCTGCAATCAGACCGGCATCGACGGCAAAGCCCACGGCCCAGATCAGGACGAAAAGGGCACCGATGTAGAGCAGATTGGCCAGGATGCCCCAGAAGCACTTCCACCGCTTGTCCCGGATGGCCTTGCGAAGCTCCATCTCCCTGATGCTTTCCGCCACCTTCGCCTTTTCCAGCTCCTCCGCTTCATACTCTGCCTGCCGTTTGGCTCTGGCCTCTGCGTTCTCCTTTTCCCATTTTTCCATCAGAGCAAACAGCTCAGCGTCAGCCTGGGCATAGGAAACCTTGTCATACTTTTCTTCGGTCATCATGATTTTTCTTCCTCCTTGATTTTGTCGAATAGTGGTTGTAGTTCCTCTTTGATTCCTGGGAATAGGTCTTCGAGTTTGTCCAGGTCTGGAGGGTGGGCGGTTGCACCCAGCTCCATTTCGTTGAAGTGCGCAAAACTGCATCCGTAACGATTCGCACATTGGGTTATCGTCAGCCCGGATTCCTTCCTACGCTCTCTGATTCGGTAACACGCTGGGCCCCATTTCTCCATTCTGGCCCGACGCCGCTTGTTTGCCCGAATTTCCTTTTCCGCCTTTGGCCTTCTCCTGTCTTCAACTGGGGGCGGTTCTCGCCCGTTGACCCGATAGAGCATCTCTTTCTCCGCTCTAATTGTGGCCGGGTCAATCTTCCCGTTCCGGCAGTCAGGGAATTTGCACTCGAAGCAGTTCATGTCGCATTTCCATCTGGCCATTGCGTCACCCCGTTTCAGAACAACGTAAGCTGTCCCGTGTCGATCTCCTTCAACGGCTCCGGCTCGGACGTTTTGTTGGCCTCAACAATTCGTTCTGCTTTTGGCTTTGGTGTCGGCTTCCTTGCAGTTGAGGGCCTTTTCTTTGGCTTCGCAGCCTTTGGTGCCTCGCTGCTTTTCGGCAGCGGTTTCGGCGTTTCCTCTGCCTTTTCGCTGCCAGGGAACAGCAACCCCATTTGTGCTATTGCTCTGCGCCCGCTCCATATCTGTGTGCAGTACATCGGCGTATACCAGACGTTAGGCCCTTCCTTGGGTATCAGGCCCCGCCCATCGTAGCTTGTGCTGGGGTGGATAATCGTGTCGTCGATCACCACATACCCTGCACACCCCAGGATGGAGATCTGAACGTAACACATCAGCCCAGCCAATTGGTCAATGTCCTGGGCCACAAACAGCACTGAGGGCTGATAGTTGATTTTGTGGCTCATACACACATTGGCAAAGGCAATCAGTGTCGCTCCCGCTCCACAGGCCGGGTCATATGCTGAACACCAGCCGTTTTTCTCAATCCGGCGCTCCACCTCACCTGCATAGGTGATTTCGCTCATCATGTAACATACATCGTATGGGGTGAAGAACTGGCCTTTCCAGTTGTTCCCCAGGTTCAGGGCCATAAACAGTTCCCCCAGGAAGTCTTGGCGTGGGTCATCTTCAAAGGCATCCACCAGCTCAGCGAACATATCACCGAACAACGGCTGTTCATCCTTGCTGTACCTCCCGATGCGGTTCAGGTAGTCCTTTTCCCGGTCATCCCGGTACGGCCCACCCAGGGCGTTTGCGATTGCCTCT
This sequence comes from Oscillospiraceae bacterium, assembly GCA_021201135.1. GTDB lineage: Bacteria > Bacillota > Clostridia > Oscillospirales > Ruminococcaceae > Faeciplasma. The sequence continues at coordinate 14,335 of JAJQGT010000028.1, read as the reverse complement.
GCCATCATTACGATGTAGTCGTTCCAGACCTCCCATGCGCTGTGCCGTTGGCTTAACCGGTTCATCATCTTCACGACTGCCTGTTGGTGGTCGTTCTTTGTTCTGACTACTTTACTCATAGGTCACACGGTCTCGCCGTTGTAGAACAGCTCGTGTGTCCCGTCCTGCATGGCCTTTTCTTCGTCCGACATCTCGTAGCCGATGGAGGTCAGGAGCGTATACCAGGCATCCATCTCCTCGTTGTCATAGTGGGTATACACCCACTGGTTCCCAGTCCAAGCCCTACGATAGTAGTTGCAACCGCCATCCTCATAGGCAGCGCAGATGCAGACCAGGAGCTTGTAGAAAACATTCCGGGGACAGGCAGTGAGCATAGCAATGTCTTCTTCCTCGGTAGTATCATCGGTGATGTCCAGGCCGAGCATTTCTGCGATGATGTCAGGGCTGCTCCCGCTGGAACAGGTGAAAAAGGCTGCACAGGCGAAGTTGCAGATTTTATCCCGGTTCTTCTCAGCCTGCCCGAAGTTTTTGATAAACTCCAGGCGCATAGCCTTGTGTCGTGCCGTGATCTCTTCGAGCATTTTCTGTGTCTGCTCGAGTTTTTCCTGGGCCTCACGGCGCTTAACACTTTCCTCGGTCTCCCGCTTCTCTGCTTTGGGAATATAGATGCTTACCCCGTCATTGCTCACATGGTAGTAGTAGCTCACGGTGTCGGCATCCTCCGGCTTTTCCACGACAGACATATTTGTCCAGCCCCACCAAGAATAGCTCCGGACAAAGGCAAACTCCGAAGTATCCTTGTCACCCATGTCGGTCGCCCACGGGCTGACATCCGCAACCCTGGCCTTTACGAACTCCCGTCGCTTTTCCTCATCCTGGGCCTTGCGCAGTTCGTTTTTGAAATTGGCGGTGCCAATAGCGTCCAGCACCTTGTTTTTCAGCTCCGGGTCATGTACCTTGTCCAGCTCCATATAGTCCTGAAGGGTCGCACCCCGGCTCTCAGATGCCTTGAACTTGTCCTTGTCCAGCGCCAGCAGCTTCACACGGCGGCGGACGGTGGAGGTGGAGAACCCGGATTCTGCGCTGATCTCATCCACAGATGCGCCCAGGTCAAGCATCATCTGAAAGCCCTGGGCCTGCTCGTAGACCGTCAGATCGGAACGCTGCATATTCTCCATGAGCATTGTCTGAAGCTGCTCCCCGGAGGTCATTTCGGCCACCACACAAGGCAGCTCTTTCAGCCCCGCCAGCTTCGCAGCCGCCAGGCGGCGGTGTCCGATGATGACGGTATAGTGGCCGTCAAAGTCTCCCGTAAGCTCCCCGTACTTCTTGACTACGGTAAGGTTTTGCAGGACGCCGTTGGCCTTGATGCTGTCCGCCAGCTCGGACACATCCCCCAGGTCTTTCCTGGGGTTATCCGGGTGCGGCCACAGCTTGTCAATGGGGATGTAGGTCAGTTCTGACATAATCGTTTTGCTCCTTTCGTTTATTCGCTGTTTTGCAACTCTGCACAAGTGATTGCCACGGCGTAAGCCGCCCAGATGTCGGCCCGGAAACCATAGAACCAATCCGGGTTTTTCTTCGTCCCCCGGCCTGTTTTCAGGTCATGGGTAGCGAAGCGGTCTATCAGCGCTCTGCGTATGTTGCTGTCATTGGCCCGGCTGTTGTGGCAGATGTGTTGTTTCTCCTCCATCCGATAAACCAGGGTAGGCGGGGCAAGCAGCCGCCGTGTCAGCGTCTCCTCGAATCGGCCTATCCATCGACAGGTATCAAACACCTCCCGGCCGACTGGCATACCGTAGCTGGCAATCATTTCGATTGCCGCCCAGTCACCCTCCTCGAAGGGCATCTGCCGGAGGTAGTGCCGGAGATCTTCATTCCCCAAGATGTCAAAATCCAGAGGGCGAAGCGTCTCGCCGTCTATCAGGCAGTAGGCCGATTTGATATTGCCGGGGTCGATTGCCAGTATCTTCATAGCGGCTCTAACCCCATGCCCTTGCGTACCAGGTTGCAGAGGGGACGCCATACCTGCTTCAACCAGGAGAGGTATTTCAGGCAGTCCTTCCCGCTCCCGCAGCCTGTCCATGTGCAGTCTTTACACGGACAGGGCGGCAGCCCCAGCTCATCCAGCGGCTTTTGGGGGCAACGCTTTTTCATCGCTTCCCGCCTCCTCTCCCGGTAGTGCCAGCCCGTTCCCCAGCTTTGCCGCCAACGCCTGAACGTCCTTCGGCATTGCCCGGAACTCCCGGATGCTCTGCATCTTCGTCCGGTATGACCGCATGAAATTGCTGGACACTACGTTTTCGTTGAAATCTTCGTCAATCGCCCAGGCCTTGAGCTGTGCCGGGTCGTGAATGACCTGCTGGATGACAGGCGGCAGTTTGTCAAATTCTTCCCGGCTGTCGTATCCGCTGCGACTTATCGCTTTCCGCACCAGCGACCAGGCTTCTTGTTCCGGCATTTCCTCCGGCTCAGTGATTTTCCGAACCTTCGCCATGATCTGACCGATGGATGGGGGAAAGCCCTTGGTATCTGCGGCGATATGCGCTGTAATAGCGGCCAAAACAAGATCTTGGGGATATGGTTCAAACAGTGATGCCCATGTTTGCAATACGATGTCTTTGCTTTTCGCATCGGCATTGGCATAAAAACGGGGGTAGGTTGCTTCCAGCAAGTCCATTACCTGACCGGTTTCAGCGAGTGTCATGATTACCCCCCATTCGTGCTTCCATTTCCGTAGCGATCTCCGACCAGCTCTTTTTCTTTGGCGGCTGAGACAGCTGGGGACGTGTAGGTGCTTGTTGATCTCGCCTTGCCCAGTTCCGAATAGTAGCCAGGTGGCTCTTGTATGACTTCCCGGTAGAGGCCATATACTCAGACAGACGCTCTATCCGGTCTCGCCAATCATCGGGAAATTCCGCCTGAAGCTTCCCCAAATCACCGTCCGAAAGCAGGACATTGCCATACTCGCCGTACTTGTGGCGCACAGGTGCGGGGGGCTTGCCCCCTATACTCCCTCCTGCGATAGCAGGGGGAGTATTGGATTCGGATTCAGATTCGGATTCAGATTCGGATTCGGATTCGGATTCGGATTCGGATAGGATTGGATTAGGAGCGCAATTGCTGTCAATTGAATTCAATTGATTACAATTGCTGTCAATTGAATTCAAACTGTTCTGAGGCGGGTCTGGATACTTTGATCGCTTATTTCTGACGTTCTGATGGTGGTCCCAAGATGGTAGGTACAGGTACGGCTTACCCTCAAACGTATACAGAGTAACCAAGCCTACACTCGCCAGCTTATTGATCGCCGCCTGAACAGTCTTTTGCGTCAAATTGTCCTTCAGAGGGAACAACCTGTTTTTGATGATAGCTATGCGTCCATCAAATCGCCCGTAATCATCGCAATTAACGATAAGTCTGTAAAAGAGTACCTCCTCAAACCACGAAAGCCCGTCTATGGAATAACTGGTGCAGATACTTTCTTTAAGAATCCGGTTGCCCACTGTGGTCACCAACTCTCCGGTTCCAGGCTTCTATTGCTCTCTGGGCTGCGACAGTATCCCACTTCGTATAATCGTCCTCGCCTTTGTCCTCTTTGCCATCGTAAAAGGTTCGGGAGCTTGCATCACATACGGAGCATTTGACCTGCATGAAGTATCCGTATCTGCCGCTCATTCGCCATATATCAGCGTTTCCACCGCAAAACGGACACTTTTTCAGGGTCACATCGTCATACACGCTTATCTCCCCCCTCAGAACGGCAGCTCGCCGTCATCGTCTGTCAGCTCGGAGAAATCAGCGGTGCCGGAGTAGTCCGGCGTGGTGCCGGTGGCATTAGCATAATCCTGATCGTAGGCATCGGCATAATCCTGATACTGGGTGTTCCTGGGTGATGCGCTGTTGCTCTTGTCTCGTTTGCTCCCACAGAACCAGACATGATCGACAACTACCTCGGTTGCATACCGCTTGTTCCCGTTCTTGTCGTTGTAGTCCCGAACCTGGATGCGGCCCTCCAGCAGAATCATGTCGCCCTTGCCGAAGTATTTGTTGATAAACTCTCCGGTCTGCCGCCAGGCAACGATGTTGATGAAGTCGGCAGTCGGCCCATTGCCGTCCTTGCTCTTGAAGTCCCGGTCGCAAGCGATACGGGCGGACAGCACCGCCGTATTGCTCTGGGTGTACCTCAGCTCCGGGTCGGCGACCAATCGCCCCTGGAGGATGGTTTTGTTCAGCACGTTTGTTGACCTCCTTATCCTGCGAGTAGTAATTTCATTTCGGAAATGATGTGCGACAGTTGACACAGGCTTTCGTACTTGCGGACAAAAGCCCTCATGTCCTGCCGTGCGTTGGCTACCATCTGTGCGCTCATGTCAGCGTCGTTGATCGCCACCTTGATAGGCGTGTACACCTTGCTATCATCCGTGACCCGGACATAGGCCCGAATGGTGCCGGTTGCCCGAATGTCACCGTCTGCGACCTCCTCGGCGTCCACCACCAAAGCCCGGATGATGCTTGCCGCCTGGTTTTCTCGGTATGCCTCCGCTGCGGTGGCATCGTCCCACTCGAACGCATCGTGGAGCGGTGTATCTTCCTCCCGGTTGGCATCCAGCAGCCGCTTGGGGGTCAGTGGCCCCGTTGCGGCTAACCGCTCGCATTCCTCTCCCGCTGCCTGGGGGGAGATTTTGATGCCATAAGCGTTTGCGAATTTGTACTTCATATGAACCTCCTGTAATAAAGATTTTGCGTGGCCTCGCCACAGCGAACCTTACTTTGCCACGACTGGCCTTGACTGGCTTACCGGGCCACGTCTTACCTTGACAAGCAGTGCCACGACCCGCCTTACATTACCGTAACTGCCTTAACGGGCCACACCCTACATAGCCAACCCGTACCCTGCCCCGCCTAAACTGCCGTACCATGCTCTACCGAGCCTTGCCCTGTTACACCTTGCCCCGTCAAAACTGACTAACCATGCCGTTCCGGAGCTTGCCTTGCCATGTCAAGCCCTACCTTAACTGCCCCGCTGCACCCCGCCATACCATGCCGTGATACACCGAACCGAGCCATGCCATGACTGCCTTGATGCACCTCGCCAAGCCTTTCCAGGCCTAACCTCGCCTTAACTGCCTTACCAAAACACACTGGACCCAGCCCCGTCATGACTAACCTTGACTGCCGTACTCAAACACACCGAGCCCAGCCATGCGTTCCTAACCCTGTCTGCCTTGTCTTGCCCCACTGTGCCGCACCGCATCTCACCTCGCCTCGGCTGCCTTGATGTACCTCGCCGGGCCTTACTAGACCACGCCTAACCTAACCATGACTGCCAAACCTTGCGGAAACACGCCTGGTCTTGCCACAGCTCACCTTACCCTGACGGCCATACTATGCCGTACCATGCCCGGCCTCGACTTACCTCACCGTGCCTTAACTGCCATACCTGGCGGAGCCTTGCCTCACCTTGCCGCAACCGTCCTAGCCACATCTGCCCAGCCATACCTTGCCACTGCTCGCCTTAACCCGACAAACCACAACTGCCGAACCGAACGTTACCATGACACGCCCCACCGAGACTTGCTTCGCCCTGACGGCCATACACTGCCATACCAGGCTAGACCCGACACAACCCTGCTCGAACCTGACACACCTCAACGGCCCTGACTTACCCCCTACGGGCCAAACCATACCTAAACTCGCCATAACTTACCCCACGAAAACATACCGGGACGGCCTTGCCGAACCAAACCGAGCCGGGCCTCGCCTAGCCGTGCCAAGTTATGCCACACCTCGACTGCCTCACCATGTCATAATCGTTTATCCGAGCAACGTTACGCTGCTCCGGTCGATATGAAATCGTCCGTACGCCCCGTCTTTTTCGGGCCGCCACTCGCCAACGCCGACATCTCCGCCAGCGTCCAGCACGGACAGAATATCGTCCAGCGTTACCTGACCGCTCTCGCTGTAGCTGACCACCAAATCCACATACCATTCGGAGAACATAGGCCGATAGCGCAGGTCTGCGCTACCCATGCCGACAGTGACGTTATCCTCCCGGATGGAGACATCCTGGGCGTGAATCTCGACCAGATCGTTTTCATCCGCTTCGATGGAGTAGGCCTGCCGGAGAGCCATCTGATTCTTAACCCAGCCCTGACGGTATGCGCTGGAGTTTCCGGCCAGCTTGAAGCTGATGGCCTTCACGCCGAATCGGGCGCCTTCTGCAATGGCCTTTGCGAAGGCCTCCTCGGTGAACTCTTCCGGCATGGGGGTAAGCCAGTAAGCCGCTCGCATACCCTCTTCGATGGGGTTGCACGGCTCACGCCGCTTGACCTTCGGTGCGCCGCTCTTGGTGTCCCGAATCTGCTTCTTGGCCTTCTCGCTCCACTGATGGGTAATGAGCGGGGAATCCCCCACAATCCGCACGGAGAACTTGTGCCGAACGATGGGCTGAATGTTGATAATTCGTTCTTCTGTTTTCGCTGCCATATTGATTTTCCTCCCTATTTCTGCTACAATAGCAGGTGTTAACGTAGTCTGTATTGATTTCCTTTCGTCCTACCCTCGGAGCTGCAACTCCGGGGGTAGGTCATTTTTTTGCCTTGAGGCCGTAAATCCTGCAAAGCGTCTTATCCAGCACGACCCCGCCGTCCAGATGGTACTTATCGAAAAACTCTGCATCCGGCATCGTGTGGGCCTCTGTGTGGTGCTCACGACACAGGGGCAAGGCTTCCATGCCCTCGTGGACGATGTCATCCCGGTCACGTCCCATGCCGATGCGCTGGACGTGATGGATGTCGGCTTTCTTCCCGCAGATGCAGCACCGCTTGTTTATCAGGCAGGAATACACATAGTCTCGAATATCGTCCACATAGCTCAACATAGACCGTTTGGTGGGGATGTTGTTCCGCACGATGAACTGGGCCAGGAATCGCTGGAACTCCGCTACAAGGCTCATAGGGGCATTGGACAGGGAGAAGATTTTCTCGCTCAGGTCGTTCACGTTGTTCACCATGAACTCCAGTTTCAAATATTCCTTCGCTGAAATCTTATCGTCTCCCATGTAGTCCGCTATCTCGCCTATCATGGCGTAGCAGCTTCGGCGCTGTTTGTCTGAGAGTGGCCTGCTGTCGAGCGGCTGAACGAGAACCTCTTTCTGGTTCTGCCGTATCATAGTGGGGATGTCGGCGTAGGGCGCACGGATCAGTAGCTCCCCACGCCGCTCATCGTAGCCCACGATGCGGCCCTTGATGGTCGTGCTCATTTTGCGGCCCAATGGGTCAGGTAATCAGCCAACAGGCCATTGCCCTCCAACCAGGCCAAGAAATAGGAAATGGTGGGGTAGATGCTGGGGGTCTCATCTCGGCGGTATGTCTCCGTCCAAACGCTGGCCCCATTGCTTACCAGATAGGTAAACTCGCTTGCTTCCGGTATCAGCTCCATGTATACCGGGTGCTGGGTGCTGTCCACATACTTGCCCCGCTCGTAGCCCTTAGAGAACTTGATGTCATAGATCGTGCCGGCTTTCAGCCAGTCCAGACGGCCATAGAGCAGGATGGAATACCCATCGACCTGAATCTCCTTTTTGGCCTTGTACTGCATCTGACCACCACGGACAAGGTCGGCAATCTGCTTGGCGGCTTTGTACCAGGGATGCTCCCTGGTTTCAGCGGGAACCACAGCGCCCATGATGTCCAAGTCGATGTCGTACATTTCATAGTAGCCGAACATCTCATCTCCTCTACAAATCGCCGTCACCAGGTTCTCAAAGTCGATGCCGTTCTGCATGGCGTCGGTTGTCTTCGTAGGCTCCCGGTGGAGTACCCGGAGAAAATCTGCCATAGCGTCCTTGTCGCTGTCAGCCGTTTCACGGGGGTTGCTCTTCATGGTGTAAAGCCATGAGGACAGGAGGCTGTGGGTCAAGAGGTAACGGGGCATCGGTCAGGCCCCCTCTTGCGCCGGAGCGGGCAATTCATTCGGAATGGCATCTTCCTTGTCCATATAAGCGCCTGTGGGTGCATCGAACTGGAGGCCCAGCTTCTTGATGCGCTGATTCCAAAGAACGTTCAGCTCCCGCTTGGAGGTGAGAATGCTATCCAGGGCCTTGAAGGAAGACATAGCGGCGTTGGCTGTAGCAGCATCTTCGATGTTGGCGATCAGCTCCCGGCCCTGGGCCATGACGGAATTGTAATGTTCCTTCTCTGCTGCCAGCTTTGCCACCTCATCGGCGTTTGCCTTGTTGTAGGTCGCAAAGAGCTTTGTCAGGAAGTCGTTCGGGCTGTTGGCATCCAGCTCCGGGATGCGCATTACACCGGAGACGCCACGGGTGCCTTTTGCGAAGTACCGCTCGCAGTTGGAAAAGCCGATTGTCCGGTTCTGGCCCACCATCTCCATGAAACCGCCCAGATCCATAGGCTCCCAGACATTGTTCTTTGTCTGGCCTTCGACCTTGATGCGGAGCTTGGTGTTGTCGCCGTCCTTCTCCTCTACGGCGTGAAAAACCATGATGATGTTTTTCCTTAGCTCATAGAAGCAATAGTCCATCAACCGGACGAACTCTTTACCGATAAAGCCATAGCCAGGAAGTGAAAGGCTACCGTCCCGCTTGCCGTACTTGGGTTCCCGCTTGATAGCCCAGATGGACATGAGGGAGATCAGCTTGCCACCTGTGTCAAACACCAGGGTATCGAAGTCGGTCAGGTTCTCAGGCTTGAGATCGTCCAGGATTTCCTGGTAGTCTCTGGGCTGAATGTACGGCACCCGGTAGCGGGGGGCGATACGGTCAATGCCGAAATCGACATCGATGTGGAGGGGGCGGGGGGCGGACAGCGCCAGGGTGCTTTTACCAATGCCGGGGAATCCGGCAATCAGCATCCGAATACGCTTCTCCTCAACCTTGGAATTGAGGTCACTTGGGTTTCTGATCATTTCTGTTTGCTCCTTTCGGTTTTGCTTAATCTTCCGCCGCTACGACTTCGGAAATGCAGTCGTAGCAGAAATAGCGGTCAGTGGATGTGATGTGGAAGCACTTCTCACCGGGGTAAATCTCCCCGCCGCACTCCTCACAATGAGCAACAGGTGTCTCCTGTTGTCTGTCGGGGTAGAGCCACCCGCTCGCCTGGTCAAACGTCCAGCTTGTCATTGGAGTTGGCATTGCGTCTGGCTCTGTATTCCTCTTGGAGCTGGACGTTCTCGTACTCGTTGAACAGCTCCCGAAGGGTGGTGAATTTCTCATCTGTCACACAGCAATCGACATCAACCGTGTCAAAGATAAGGGCCACAATCGCCGCTCTCAGGGTCTTTGTGCTTAACATTTTCCTTCCTCCTTGTTTTTCAGGTATGCCTTGACCATGTCGGTCAACCATGCCTGTGTTGTGTCGTACCCATCGGCCCGGATTGCCTGTTGCAACTCGAAATACAGGCCGTCCGGGAGCCTACAGGTAATCCGCGATGTTTGCCGTGCCTGGACGGTTTGACGGCCTCTGGCGGCGTTGCCCCAAATCTGTCATGCAACAGCTCCATAGCGTCAGGTACGAGCATGACCCCGTAGGATTTTGTGCGCTCACACTTGCTTTGCAGCGGCTTGTCGAATTTGGGGTAATGCTCCCTTACGACCTCCACCATGTCCTGCACGGGGATGTTGCCGTCCAGTCGGAGCTTTCGCAGCTCGTTCGCCATCAGCAGAACCTCTTGTAGAACTTCACCCACCACCGGGGGGCGTCCCGCCGTACCTGAGAGGCCAGCAGAGCCAGCATCCCGCAGGTTCCGGCGTAGGTCGGATAGTCGGCGATCAGCTCCGGAGCCACAAGGCCCAGGACGATACCGGACACAGCGTTGACACCGAAGAATCCAACGGTCATGTTCCGCAAGGCGTTCCAGGCCCACCTTGCCGCCTGTTCGCTTTGGCTCTTCCGCTTTGCGGGAGTAGCCGCCCATTCCTGGAGCTTCATTTCCTCGTACTCGGTCATGTGTTCCTCCTTCGCTTGATTGCGACTAACTTACGACTTACTTGTGCTTACTTGCGACTTACTTAGTTGCGGCGTCGGCTGCTTCGGTGTCCTCATGTGCTGCACTGTAAAGAGCATCGACATCATCCTTTAAGCCATCAGAGATAAAGGTCAGTGCCCGGCTCATGTCGGAATCCTGGGCGCCGTCAGAAACGACACTGAGGATAGCGGCCAACGATGCGATGTGTTCTGCCGATTCATAAACCATACTTGCATTCATGTTTCTCACCTCCTTTTCGGGTCTGCCTTTTCGATAACCTGGGTGTCACCGGTCTTTCGATGGGTGACGATCAGGCTGTACACACCCTCCCAGGAAATCCTGTAGTCCTCCGGGTTCAGCCCGGCTTCGGACAGCAGGATTTTCTGTCTGCGGGTCAGCTTTTTAAGCTGCATGGGGTTCTCCTTTCTCAGCTCAGGTATCGGGCCAATGCGGTCACGGGGATGCTGTACTTGTTCCCGACCTGCCGGGCAGGGAACTCCCTGTCCTTCAACAGTGTGCGGCGGTCAAGGCCGGTCACAGCACAGGTCTCCGTAATGGTCAGGGCCACCCGACCAGGGAACATCTGCTGAATCAATTCCAGATTGGCCCGGTAGTCTTGCTTTTCCCGTGCCATGTTGCACCTCCTTGTCGATTCCTCCGTTCCTGTGCTACAATAGAGCAGGAAGGAGGTGATAATGTGAATGTGGAACTTACAAGAGACGGCGAACGAATGACGGCGACAATTTACAATGCCTACCTTGAAAAGCGGAAGGCCGGTCAGTCTAAAAACGTAGCGAAAATGTTTTCAGGCCGAGCGCTTAAGCAGGAATACTTCCCTGGCGAATCTCAAGCAGATTTTTCGGATACGCTTCGTGAAGTAACCAGAACGTTTTCATGCAGAATGAGCATTGATGGTTCTTTCGAGTTGAGCGATTCTCTCATAATTTATATGGAAAATCGTTTCAGGAATGGAATCAAGGATACTGCCTCATTCCTCGCTCAGTTCATCCCGTAGAAGACTTTCGTCATTGCATCCACATCGTACTCGACGTTGACCTTGTTGAGTGGTACACGAACTTCCACTTCTGTACCATCTTCCGGGTCAATGTCGGGTATTTCTGCGTTCATGCGGATTACTGCCTCCATCGGCCTGTTTAGGCCAATGTTAAGCACATCAATGGAATAGACCCGGTTCAGGGGTCTCCCGTCCAGCGTTACCTGACCGTCTTTAAGTTCCAGTGTCATGGGGTTCACCTCCTTGTCGGTTACTCCTGGTCATCCGGTTCAGCACTGTCTTCATAGAACTTCGTCCATTCAAAGCCCAGCGCCGCCGCAATTGCTTTTGCAATGGGGACACCGAGCGGGTTTCCCCTTGCCCCTGATTCAATGCCAGCGTAGTAGGATTGACTGATTCCGGCCTTGTCTGCTACTGCCTGTTGGCTCATGTGTGCTTCTTTCCGAATGTCAATCAGCCAATGTCTCATGTTTTCACCTCCAATAATTGCGTTCTGCGATTATATTACCACCGCAGAATGCGCTTGTCAACTCATTTTGCGATTATTTTTTTAGAATCTTCAATTTGGTATTGCGCTTTTAAGTGCAATCTGCGATAATTGATTCACAAGAAAGTCGAAGTCAATACCTAATAAGGAGGTAGCTATGTTTCAAATTAGAATTAACGAATTACGGGAACGAGCGGGATATACATCCCAAATGGCATTTGCAAAGGCATTTGGGGTTGCCCAATCCACTGTTGCCGGATGGGAATCCGGGGCTCGTGAACCAAATTACAAAACAACCATCCGGTTAGCTCAATTTTTCAATGTTACTGTTGGGTATCTGTTGGGAACAGAAGATTATGAGATCAATACGATAAGCAATGGGCCATGGACTAAGCGGTTCCTGGATAACTTAATTGAAGAATGTGCAAATGCGAACTCAGCGGACTGTGAGGCCGTGGGTGTTGATTATGAGCAGTTGGATCGTATGCTTAATGGTGAAGTACCCGTTACGCTTGAATCTGCTTGCGACTTGGCTGATTCCATTACAGGATCCTTAGACCAATTAGTGGGAATGGATATTCTCAAAGCAGAAAAAGAAAAATCCCCCGACACAGACGATGCTGCGTCAGGGGATGCCGTAGATGTCGAAATCAATCGTCTCCTTCTGAAGCTGAGGCCAGATCAGCGAGGGTTTGTTCTGGCACTCCTTCGCACATTAGTCGAAGAAGGCCAAGAAAGCCCTCTCTCTGCTCAGGAGTTAAGTAGTGGGACAGCCGTAAAATCTCCGAATTGATCTCATCCATAACTGCGCTCCTTTCGTGATATGGTGGATGTACAGTTAGATGGTAACGAGAGGGAGGGGTGTCTGTCAGGAATTTGGTAGGAAATAACAAATAATGAGATAGGAGGGTGATTTCAGTGGAGCAAAAGAATCCATCGGAAGGAAACAATAAGCAAGGGAAGTCCTGGTTGCGCATTGCGAAGATTGTAGCTACGATTGTACTAGCTGTCGCTTCGGCTATGATGCTGTACTTCCCGCCGTTCGGAATTGTCTGCATCGTCGCATTGGTGGTTCTCAATAGGTGTATCAGTGTAGCCAAAAAGGAGCTCAAAGAGGCGCAAGCCAAAATAGACCAGCTTACCCCATACCAGGGGATTGCTGATGCAGCAGCCGAAGCAGCACGAATCAAGGGTGAGGCCGAAGCGAGTGCTTCTCAGACGAAAGAGACGGCCCGTGAAGATGCCAAGCGGATTGCTGCCGAAGCGAAAGCCGCAGCGGACAGAATGACCGCCGAAGCAAAAGCCACTTTGGATACAGCAAAAACTCAAGCAGCGGAGAAGAACCACAAGGCCGCAGAAAAACTGGCCAATGCTGATACAGAAGCCGCTCGCAAACTGGACAGTGCCAGCATTGAAGCAAAACGCATTATTGGAGCGGCAGAAGAAAAGGCAAAAGAGATCGCCGGTGATGCTTATGAAATCAAGAAGTCGGTAGATGATTTGCGGCAGATGGAGAAGGCCCTACACAACACGGTCAATGGATACGGCGATGAATGGCTAAAGCCTACATATTCTCTGCTGGACGAATTGGCAGATGAATTCAGCTATACGGACGCCGGAAAGAGGCTGAAAGATGCCAGGGCACATTCGGCCCGTATGGTATCCACAGGCACAGCAGCTACTTGCGATTATGTGGAAAATAACCGCCGTACTACCGCCATTCGCTTTGTAGTTGATGCCTTTAATGGCAAGGTAGATTCTATTCTGTCCAAAACGAAGCAGGACAACTACGGTAAGTTGGAACAGCAGATTCGAGATGCGTATACGCTGGTTAATATGAATGGACAGGCGTTCCGTAATGCTCGGATTACCCCGGAGTACCTGGACGCACGTTTGCAGGAATTACATTGGGGTGTTGTTGCAACCGAACTTCGGGCAAAAGAGGTTGAAGAACAGCGTAGAATTCGGGAGCAAATGCGAGAAGAAGCAAAGGCCCAGCGTGATTATGAACGTGCGCAGCGTGAGGCCGCAAAAGAAGAAGCCATGCTCAAAAAGGCAATGGAGCGTGCTTCTGCCATGCTGGAAAAGGCCAGTGAAGAAAAGAGAAAGCAGTATGAGGAGCAGTTGGCCGAGCTTCAGCAGAAACTCACCGAGGCCGAGGAGCGAAATCAGAAAGCGCTTTCTATGGCCCAGCAAACGAGGCACGGAAATGTATATGTCATTTCCAATGTAGGCTCTTTCGGAGAGAACGTATACAAGGTTGGCATGACCCGCCGTTTGGAGCCGATGGATCGTGTGAGAGAATTGGGAGATGCATCTGTACCATTCTCATTTGACGTTCACGCAATTATTGAGAGCGATGATGCCCCCGCACTGGAACACGCTTTGCATCAGGAATTGGCATTGATGCAGGTAAACAAAGTCAATCCGAGAAAAGAGTTCTTCCGGGTGGAACTGAGCGATATTCGTGCCCTTGTAGAGAAGCATGGTCTCGAAGCCAAATGGACAATGACCGCAGAGGCAGCAGAGTACCGTGAAACACAGGCGATTGAAGCCCGGATGAAAACAGACCCGGATGCACAGGCAAGATGGGCAGAATTCTATTCTAAGATTGCGGAGGAGGACGAAGGGGAAACAGCGTAATTTGAACAAAAAAAGACCTCCCCCGGTGTTGGCGCACCGAGAGAGGTCAAGCGAGGGCAGTTATTACTTGGCGAAGTTCCAACTGCCCTTCCATTATAGCACCCTTTTGGGGGAATTGGAAGGTGATTTTATGGCAAAATCGAAAATGAAATGTAGGTGTTACAATGATGCTTAACAGATAAGAGAAAAAAAGAGTAGCGAAT
>JAJQGT010000009.1 GCA_021201135.1 Oscillospiraceae bacterium | reverse complement strand
TTGAGCCAAACCTGAACGGCGAAACCGAATTCGGTGTTGTTGTGCCGGAGGTGTTTGTGAGGAAGTCATAATGCAAAGAATATTCGGCTTAAAGACAAGAAAAGTGAGGTAAAACAATGTATTCTATGACAAAATGGGTAGATATAATCACAAATCTGCTTGATTCAGAGCGTTCAGCAACCAAAATCAGAAACATGATTCATGATAATTGCTTGCTATCACCCCGAAAACAATGGAACACCTATCAAGTAGATGGCGACAAAGTGTGGAATATAGTTATTATGACTGATAAAGGATGTGTCGGAAGGCTACAGGAGCTCGGCATATATGATGTTATCAGATTGTACAGCTATTGCGAAGAAATAGATTACCAAAGGATGAGGGGCACCTTCCCCAAAAACAGGCACAAGAAGTTTGGATAATCTTTATTTTAAGTATCTTGAAATGGCGGGAAGCCACGAAAGAGTTGATTTGCGTTCCTACAAACGGCAGGGGATTGATATTGTCCCGACTGTTCACATGGGTTCCGCAGTCACCCAGATGGAACGCCGTGGCGTAAAAACCGACATGGGAAATCTGAATCGTGATATACGAGAGGCGAATGCCACAATACAAAGCTTGCAAAATTACATTACAGATTTGTGCGACTGGAGAAATGCACTTTTGAATCAAAGCACTCGCATCTTTACTCAGGGAAACATGAAGCAAGAACTCAGCAGATTGGAGAGTTCAGTTTCGAACATCCGACGGATACTGTCAATGAAGGAAAGCCGGATGAAAGACATAACTGCGATTGAGCAGGCTGTTCCCGCCATTCGAAAATACAAAGCGGTTCATGACAAATACACAAGCATCGGTTGGAAACCGAGGAAGCAAAAGTTTGCCGAGGAACACAAATCGGAGCTAAACGCCTACAGTAGAGCAGAGCAAAATCTCCGAAGGCTCGGCTTAAGCCCCGACATTCCCGTAGATTTGAAGCGACTGAAAGATGAGTATAAAAAGTTAGAGAGTGAAGCAACCGGATTACGAAACAGGCCGGAAGAAGCTCAGTCAGAGTTGAAGATGCTCAGGAATGTGAAATACTTGCCGGAGAAGGATATGGATTTGGAACAAAGACAATCTGTAGTCGAGAGACTGGATAACGCGAAAGAGGATGATGCAAGAGACCGAGATAAGACTGATAGAAAGAAAAAGGAGAGTTGGGAGATAGGAATATAAAAATTGTAGTCAGAGATTGCCCCTTCCTTCGTAATAGCATTTTCCCATTGAATCAATCTGTTGCTGAAATATGCCCTTCATCAAATTTCCCAAAAAACATTGACATCCGCTTCAATATATGCTATAATAAATGCGATTGAATTCTACATAACCCTATAGATTGTAAAATCCGCGTGGGGGGGTACTGCCTTCGGCAGACCCGTTGTATAACCTCCAGACACAAGTGTGTTTTGGAGGTTTTTATTTTAATTCTTCATTCGCAGAATACGGAAGGTTGAAATTGGCATGAGAAACACAGTCCTGACCTATATAGACAGATTCAGGCACGACCGCCGTCAGCGGTTAGTGCTTGGGTCTGTTTTGCTTATTTTAGCCCTTACTGTTGCAATTTTAGTCTACTGGCAGCTCCGCCTGAGTGGAATCGCCATGACCAACGAGACCTATTGCGGCTATGAAGAGCACCCCCACACCGAGGATTGCTACGAAACCACTCTGATTTGCGGTCTTGAGGAAATTGAAGGACACGTTCACGACGAGACCTGTTACGACGAAGATGGAAATCTTGTTTGTGAGTTGGAAGAGACCGAAGGGCATATTCACAGTGAAGAATGCTATGAAACAACGCTGATTTGTGAGCTCCCCGAGCATACCCACACGGTCGATTGCCTTGTCGACCTCGAGGCAGATATTGAAACTGCGGTTGACTGGGAAGCAACTCTTCCCGAGCTTACGGGAGACTTGCGCACCGATATTGTCAATATCGCATACTCGCAAATTGGATATGCTGAGTCGGCGGCAAACTACACCCTCGCCGAGGACGGCATCACCCATCTTGGTTACACCCGCTACGGCGCATGGTATGGCGGCTTGTACTTCGGCAGTGAGTACTCCAACTGGGACTCGATGTTTGTCGCGTTCTGCCTCGATTATGCCGGCGTCGCCGAGGAGCTCACCTACAACTCTGGAGCCTTCGCTTGGTCGGTCGAGCTTTCGGAGCTCGGTTACTATCAGTCTGCTGATGCTTATACTCCCGAAATTGGCGATGTCGCCTTCATCGACACTGACCTCGACGGCAGAGCGGATGTCACCGCCATTGTCGTCGCCATCGACGAGACCATCACTGTTATTCAGGGCAATTATGTCGACGGTGTTGCGCTTGTCGAATACACTCTCGACGAGACCATCTTGGGCTATGCCAACGTAACTTACACAGAAGAAACCGAAGACGAAGAAATCACCCTCGACGAATCAGACGAAATTATCACCGAAGAAATCGAGGAGCTCGACGTGTCTGCGGAAGATTTCGCAACACTCGAATTCGTCGGCGAGGATTACATCATCACCGTCAGCTACGGCGAGGACGCCGCTCTACCCGATGGCACCGAGCTCGTCGCCTATGAGTACGCGCAGGATTCGGAGAATTTCCTTGCCCGCTACACCGAAGCCGCCGAGCTCTATGGTTGGGAAGACTCCGACGAAACCGCCCCCTATCATGGTTTCCGACTTTTCAACATCGGCTTGTACTACGACGGCACAGAGATTGAGCCTGCCGCCGCAGTCACCGTCACTGTCACCTACACCGGCGAGACCGACGCCGCCTCCGTAAGCGTCACCCACTTCGGCGACACCGCCACCGAAACCCTCGACGCCACCCTCGACCAAGGCGCCGACTCCCAGTCCGTCACCTTCACGGCTGATGGGTTCTCGGAATATGGAATTATGTTGACTTCACTGGCGGCAAACGTGAATACTGCTCTTTTCTCCGACCTTACCACCGAGCAATTATCAGCTCTGCAAATTGAAATTGATAACACCATAACCGAGGACGGCAAACTGACGGCTTATTTGTATTACCTTGATGGTGATGATAAGTACTATGTGACAGATGATAGTGGAAATTATTATATCAGTGGTTACACAAAAGACGAAGTAGAATACACCGTAACCTACACTTGGTACCGTTCAAAGGAGCCGTATCTTACCGATTCGGAAGGAAAACTTGAAACTTATCCGGCAACAGGCTATGCCGACACCTCAACTGCCAACTACAATTACCTTGTTTCAACATCTACAAGTGGTATTGGAGCTACGGTAAGCGATAATTGTTGCACTGTCGGCAACTATGTCTTCTATTACTATTATGTCGAAGTGAAAATCGACGGCACAACATATGCGTGTGACCCTGTCTATGCTTCTGTCGCAGGTGCGGCAAGCTATGTTGCAATAGAGCCGTCTGCTGATGGGACCACACTTAATGCTGTTTTGTATGACAGTGATGGTAATGTAGTCACTGCTGGTGGCAACTATACCTACACCTACACATGGTACCAATCCCAATCATATGAGGCGGCGGAAGGGACAACCGTAGACGATGCGCCATATGCAAATACTATTGCAGATACTTATGACTATGTTTCAGTTAAGACCGGAACAGGTTCAAATTATGCAACTCTGACATTGACCGGTGATGATCCCTTCTATTTCTACTATGTCACAGTTAGACTTAACTATAATCCACCAGATGATGACTTAACGACGACATATAATGCCACCGCCAAGGGCTATGAAGATTGGGCTTATGCTGGGTACATAAACACTTCCGACACTTATACTGCCGTAATTGTTGATAATATATCTTCCAATGGCACTTTTGATGCGGTACTGTATGACAAAGATGGCAATGTTGTTTCGGGTAATTTAAGTTACACATGGTATAAATCTGATAAAGAATATCTGACCACTTCAAGTAGCACAATCTATTCAGATCAGACGCGCCCAGCGAATTCGGATATAAGTTATTCAGAGGTTACTGACGAAGATGTTCGGATTGACAACACTGTCAATGTTGCAAAGGATTCCGGCGGATTGCATTACTACAAAGTAGTAATAACTGCTCCTGATGGAAAAACAACATATGAATCTGCTGTGAAATATGTCCAATACTCCGACCAGATTGAAAACGGCGGGTTTGAATACTCATCCGGTAATACTGAAAAAGGCAACCCATATTGGTCAACAACCAACGGCTATTATTCAGAAAATCATGCAAGCTATTATGGTTATCGAAAGATCGAGCTCGGAACATATGGTACATATGATAATTCCATTTCTCTTGGTACTTATGGTCTTGCCTATAGTCAGGTTGGCACAGACAAGCATTTTGTCGAGCTTAACGCCACAGAAGCCTCCACACTCTATCAAACTGTCATAACCGCCCCTGGAACCATTTACTATTGGAACGTATATCATCAGAATAGGTCGTATAATACAAGCACAAATGAAGAATACCAAGTTGGTGAACCTGTGAATGTCACCTTAACTGATGGAACAACGGGAACTCTTACCAAATACGAAACCACTGGCACGGATTCGATGTATGTTATCATCATGTCAGATGAAGATGCCGAAAAGCTTCTGGCTGAAGTGGATAAAGGTGTATATGGCTCTCAGCAGGATGCTATAGATGCTGCGGTTAAGGCAATAATGGATCTGAATAAAACAACGAGTAACGGTTCTGTCGTAGGAAACGATGAAAATGGTGAAATAAGCGATTGTTACAGCGGTACATTCAGTGTAACCGACGGTTTTGTATCTATCACCTTGTGGCAAGTAACGACGACGAAGGTTGTCACAAGAGTTATATTAACCAACAGCAGTGGAATCAGGATTGATATTTCAAATCTGAGTGCAGAAGATTCCGCAAAATATTCCGCGGAATATTCCGAGGAAAATGGGTGGGCGGTCTTAAGCAGTACATCAAATAGTGTAACAACTGAGTATGGATATTATCAGATTTCGGATTGGGTTGAATATTCCGGAAGCTATACTGTACCGGACGGTCAGTATCTGACAAGATTCTTCTTTGCCGCCGCTTCCACTTACGGCAATAATAACAGTGCGGGAAACTTTATCGACAGCGTAAGCCTAACGGCGTCAGCTAAGTATACTATTGAGTATTGGGTTTGGGATAGTACACAAAAAAAGTACATTATCAAGGATTCCAACGACACCGAAACCGGCAGTGTATCGCCCTATACTCTTGTTTCTGCAAGCAAATTGGGCAACTATTCGAATTATGTCGTAGTAGGAAGTGTGACGGGGTCGGCTTCAGGCGGTGAAGACCCGTCAACGTTCGACTCCTCGACAACGACGTCTATCAGGGTTGATGCCTATACCAACTACCTCAGTATATACCTGAATGACACGGGAGTGACGGCAAAAAAGGTGATTTCGGGCTTGAGCTCTGCCGCTTTGAACGCCATAAACGAGACTGTAAACTTCACTATTACCGACTCGAGCAGTACACCTACAATTACCAGCCTTTCAGTAACCCTCAGTAATACCGATAATGCTTCGGTATATGAAAAAAATTTGGTTACAGGTACATATACAATATCCGAATCGGATTATAGTACTGAGCTCTTAGACGGCAAGTATTTGTGGGTCAAAGCAGAGGCAACCGGAACAAATATTACGGATAATAATGGCACATATTCGTTTACGCTTGATAGCAATAACACATCCCAGACCATCACGTTTACGAACTATTATCTCCCCGTCGTAACGCTCAAGAAAGTAGACTCGACGGATTCAACCGAACTCTCCGGAGTGAAGTTTGCGATGTATAAGATTGAGAACGAAACGAAATATTACTATAAATCGTGTGATGATACCACACACAAGATAGAGTGGTCGAGTTCAAGCATTGAACTTACTACGGACGGTAGCGGTGAAATCAAGTTCAGCGCTTTGCCGGATGGAATTTACTATCTTAAAGAAATCGCAACAATTGATGGATATAATACACTTACTGAAACGTTATCCTTCACGGTTTCTGGCGGAACGATAACGGCTGTCGAAGGCAATGCTATCAGCGTTGACACAACAACCGACCCCTATGGTCTGACGATTATCGTCAAGAACGACCCCGGCGTCGAGCTCCCCGAGACGGGCGGCATCAGCTTGCCGATGGCTTATGCGGTTGGAAGCCTGATGATTATCATTTCCGCGGCGCTTCTGATTTTAAGAAGAAATAAAAAGAGCATCCACGAGTAATGTCTAAATACCCACAAGTAACTATCTAGCCTTCAGGCAGCTCCAATAAATGGCGTGACCACACGGTCACGCCTTTTTTCGTCTTTTATCCAAAAAGCAGGTGACAAGAGGGGTTTAATGTGATATAATGGAATAGTATTTTAATGCAGAAGAACAGGGCGAGGACTTTTTACATCCGAAAGTATTGAAATTGCTGTAGGGAGATGAAGGCTTGGGGCTTGAAAACGAATATGTTCAGTTCACGGAAATTGCGTGGGAGTCGTTTTACGACTCGGTTGATTCCACGGCTTTCCCCGAGCAGGACACAGATGTCATATATGAATCATTATCAAAGAACCTTGACGCCGTGCCGTTCTGCGACTATCTGAAAAGATTTTTGCACACGAGAATGGGGCTGTCGGGCGACTATACCCAGACGCCTATTGAGGTTTATCAGAAATATATCTGCGAGCAGTTCCAGATTAACAGCACGCCCGCATCCTTCGACTCGAAGACAACGAGGCTCGGCACCATGGCGAAGAACTGGCTCACTCAGCAGATGGTCAAAAGGAGCGTTGTATTTCTTCTCGGGTTCGGGCTTTCGATGAGCGAGGACGACGTCAACAACTTCCTCGAGAAGGCTCTTCACGAGAGCTGTATCAACCCGAAGGACCCGTTCGAAACGGTTTGCTGGTACTGCCTGCAACACGGGCTCGGGTTCGACGGCTATCAGAGAATATGGGAGAAATATCTCAAGCTTCCGGCGCTTACATACGACGAGCTCGACCACATCCTCGACAGCAAAACCGTGCTCGTTCGGAGTCATCTGTTCACCGTCAAGACGGAGGAGGACCTCATGTACTATCTCTCCGTCCTGAAAAGGGACAGGCACAGCTCCCGCATGAGCGTTTCGGCGAGCATGAACTTCAACGAGCTTTATAACAAAGCTCGGCTTCTCGTCGCCAATCTCAAGAACCAGATGGAGGACGAAACCTTCAGTCGGGAGATGTATGCCTATAAGCAGATGCTCTCCCGTGACGCGAGGCTTTCGGACGAGGAGAAGTGCGCCCGCATCTCAAAAAAGCAAGCCTCGAGGCACTACTACACGCCGAAGGACATCACCGAGGGCGACATCGAAAAGGTCATCTGCTCGGCGGTGCCCACCGACAAGCACGGCAACCTTGTGCCGGCGAAGACCTCGTCGCTCAACAGAGCGTTCTATGGCAAGCGGTTCAGCAGACAGCACATCCACGACGTTCTCAACGGCAGAATCGAGATTGACCGCTTCGACCTTATCACCCTGAACTTCTTCATCTATTCGCAATCGGGCGACGTCTACATTAACAACCTGTCCCGGTTCAACGCCTTTATGGAGTCGACCAACTGGATTCTGGCGGAATGCTCGATGGGCGAGCTGTATGTCACCAACCCCTACGAAAGCTTCGTCCTTATGTGCATGCTCACCGACGAGCCGCTTACAACCTATGCGGACGTTCTGGAGCTCTCATATATCGAGGGCGCCAAAACCTATAAACCCAAATCCAAATCGAAATAAAAAAAGCCCCAACCGTGACTTACGATTGGGGTTTTATTTTTGTTTACTGGTTACTGTCGACAACCGACTCCGCCATGAACTGGTCGCTCCTGAGCTCGATGAATCTTCCCACCGAAGCGCAGACCCTCCTGTCGAAGGTCTTTTTATCGACAAGCGGATTGCGGCAGGCGGTCTTTGACTTTTCCGAAGCCGACATATCCGTCATGCGGATTCCGACACGCCCGAGCGCCTCCGCAAACCTCTGAGCCGGTTTCTTCTGGAAACCGAGGAGGAAGTCTCTGCCGTCACGGCTCACAAACCGGAAGACTCTTTCCGACTTATAGCCCTTCATGGGGCAGGGGTTCTCGACCACGGAAATCTCGGTCATATCGTAATAAGCTCTCGGATTGGCGGAACGCATCGCCGCATCGGCAAGCCCTCCGACAAGCGCCCCGATTGCTCCGAACGAAGCCGCTCCTGCGGCACTTCCCGCGCCGCTTCCCGACTTCCTGACAATCAGATATCCGTTACCCGTGAGAACGATTTCGGTCTGCGCATAGCACTCCCGTCTGGTCTGCCCGAAATAGAACACCCCAAGCCCCGAAAACAAAGCCTGCCCGCAAACCCTGCAGACCCCATTCTCCGGCAATTCATTCCCACAAAACTCGCACTTTTTAACCTTGTCTTTACTCATATAAATCGCCCTTTCTGAAGGATTTTAGCCGGTAACTCTGACAACTGCGACTCCTGTGAGGTTGGCGTAGTGGTCATTCTCATTATTATTATCATCTGCCCACCAGTTCAACAGCACACCGTCGCTCACATCAAATCCGGCATCTTCGAAAGCTTCCTTAATTTCTACTAACGAGACAGTTATAAGTCCGCTTTCATCAGCTCCAAGAAATCTACCATTTGAGCCACCGATAATGATATCCCAGTTAGGAGTACTGATTCCCACAGGACCCCAACCGATGTAATCGTCATCCAAAAGGTCATAGTAAATGTACAAATACAACTCAGGGTCGGTAAAGTCGTAATCCTGCAAGAAGTCAAGCATATCGCTGTCGGTCATTTTTTCTGAATATAGGACGGTTTCGACCGTGCCTGTTGTAGCCAAATCAACGCTGACGATGTCCTTATCCTCCACTCCTATCCAGAAGAAGAAACCATCGGAAACGTCATAGCCGAGTTCTTCGGCTCTTTGCTTTAGGACTGTGAGCGGAATATACTCGTATCCGCAATCATGAGCCATTACGATATATACCTGAGCGTAATCGCCGTCCCAGTCACCTACGTTGATAACTCCGACATAATCGCTCCAGTAAGTCTCTTGATTGTCGTAGTAAATGCAAAGATACAGGTCTTCATCGGTGAAATCTGCTTCGTCAATCTTGAGAACGTCTAATTCAGAGGGATAGCCCTCGTGGCTTTCTATCGTGGCAAGAGACAACTCTTCGGTCGGGTCGTAGAGCTCAACTGAGATATTTGCTCCGTAGACGGGCATGATAAACGTGAAGTCGTAGTGAATAACTTCTCCAATCCAGTCATAAGAGTCACAGCCGAAATAATTGATGGTATAGTCAACGACGTTGCCGTCGATGTCCGTTATGCTGAGAGTCTTGAGCTGGTGATAGGGTGACGGGACAATAAGCTGAGCGCTGACCTCGTCGCCGTAGGCGTAGACCTCATACCAGACTTCGCCCTCACCACCGGTGATATCAATATTCATCGGGAAGAAGAAGGCTTCATCCACAACTTCAATCTTGGTTACATGTATCTTCTCTTCCCAAGTCAAGCTGTCGATATAGACGCAACGGATGTCTTCGAGGGTTAAACCGAGGTCGGAGACGAGGTCGAGGATGTCCTGACATTCGAAATAGGTGGTATAGGTGCCGTCGTCGTTGCGGACTGCGGTGCATTTTTCGACGTACTGCCAGCCGACTAAGCCGATATTCATGGCAAGCTTGATGTCTGCCGAGTCCGCGGTTACGGCGACATAAGCGCCATCCTGATTGACTGCGGCATAGAATTCTTCAAGAAGCTCTGTCTCGCTTTCTTCGATAACTCCGCTTCCCTCTCCGAAGGTCAGAACGGTAACGTCGACATCTATCGACCACTCGGTAAAGCTTTCTTCGGCGACGATTACCTCTTCCTCGTCATCTTCCGCATTTGTCCTGACGGAAGAGATAACCACCGTGCCCGTGTCTTCGCCGCACCGAAGGACTATCGAGGAGACGGTCTTGCCTGAGTCGATGTCGAGAGTCATGGTGTTGGTGAATTTGTAGCCGGTCTGGGTGAGGGTGCCGTCGGAGTAGTTGACGACGAGGTTCACGCCGACGTTTCTTTCGGAGAGGTTGACCTCGATGTAATCAAGGGTAGCTCCCTCGTCGAATGCCCAACCGGTGGCGGCTTTGGCTTCTGTATACTCGATGGTTCTTGTGCTTGCGTCGTAGCTTGCACCGTCCTCGTGATAGGAGTCGATGGCGACGCCTTCAATCTTGAACCACTTTTCGGTTAAGTAGCCCGAGGTGTCGCTGTCGCTGTTGTTATTACTGCTGTTCGACCCGACTATAGCCCAGACTATGCCGGTAACGGCGAGGGCTATTACAAGGATGATGGCGACGACGGCGATGATGACGGTTTTGTTGCCGGATTTCTTTTTCTCCTCGAGCTTGTCCTTCGGGACGACTATTTCGTCGGTGACGAAGAGGGGCTTTTCCTCGGCGGTAAGAATTCTGTCGGGGTCTTTTGCGGGCTCGGTCTCCTCCGAAACCTCCTCCGGCTCCTCCTCGGGATTGTCGAAGAGCTTTTCCCGGACGGTAAGACCCATGGCGGGCGCCGTCTTCTTCTGCTTCGGCTTGCGAATCTGACCCTTCTTCTGGGCTTTCTCACTGACGACCGTCTCGACGGTGTTGCCATAAAGCGCCCCTTGGAACTGATTCATCGAAGAGAAGCGGTCGACCGGTCTGACGGCAAGAGCCTTCATCAGGGCGTCCTCCTGCCGCTCGGTGATTTTGATGCCGAGCTTGTGCGGCGGGACGATGTTGTCGCCCATGATTCTGTCGGTCGAACGTGGCGGCGGATTGCCCGTGAGGCAATAGTAGATTGAGGCACCGAAGGCATAGACGTCTGTCCAAGGTCCTTGGTTACTGCTCATCTGGTATTGCTCAAAGGGCGAATAGCCGTGCTTGAGAATGAGGGTCTGAGTCTGCTGGTTGACCTGCGAGCTGTCGGTGACATCCTTGGCACAGCCGAAATCGAGGAGCTTGATGTCTCCGTTTTCAAGCATGAGGTTGTCGGGGCTTATGTCACGGTGGATAAGCCCGAGGTCGTGCATGTGCTGAATCGCTCCGAACATCGGCTTTATCATCTCGAAAAGCTCGTCTGCGGGAATTCTTCCGCCACGCTGAGCGGTCAACTCTTTGAGGGTTGTGCCCTCGATGTATTCCATGACGATATAGGCGGTGTTGTTCTCCTGGAAGAAATCCTTGACACCGACAATCTGCGGCTCCTTTTCGAGCTTGCCCATGGTCATTGCTTCCTGCAAGAACTTGGACTTGCCCTTTTCATAGGTGCCGGTCGTTCTTGACGAACTGGTTACCGTTACAGACTCCTGATTGTTTCTCGCGGCATTTCCGACGGGATAATACTCCTTGACGGCAATCTTGAGCCCAAGGCGGGTGTCACGTCCGACATATGTAATGCCGAAGCCGCCCTCACCGAGGACTCTGCCGATTAAGTATCTGTCCTGAAGAACCGTACCCGGGAGCAGATGATGCGGCGCGGGAACATAGCTTCCCTCCGTCAGTCCGCAGGCGGGGCAAACCCCGTTCTCCTTGACAGGTGTCATACAGTATGGACAATATCTCACTTCATCCATTTATATCTGCTCCTTTATCCATAATCAATAATACTCATTAGTGTTCGGTCGTGCAGGGATGCGACCCTGATTGAAGGGCTTCATCCCTGACACTTCCTTTTATAGAATCAGCCCTTCCACTTGCTGTTTCTATAGATACTGACAACCAGTGCGACCAGTCCGACCAAGCCGCCGAGTGCAAACACAGCGCCCGCAAAGCTTCCCTCGCACATGGCGCAGAAGCCCGCTATAAAGATGATTCCGAAAACAACCGCACAGATAATCAAAACCATGTTGCCGGACGAGCCGGTGGGTTTGTCCTTCTTGTCAAGGTCAATCGTGAAATTGTCATCGAGTGTTGTAACTATGGGCTCAGGTCCCGGGTCAACCGGAGGAAGCGGCTCCGGCTTGGGCTTAGGCTTTTGCGTCTCTTCCCATGGGAACGCCCTGATGAATTCGCCGACCGTTCTGTAACGGGGATTCTTCCCGGGCGTTTTAGCCGTCGGAGGCTGAACCGCAAGACCTCTCAGGAGAACCTCCTGCTGTCTTTCGGTGAGTCCCGCTCCGTATTGGTTCGGCGGGACAAGCGGGTCGTTGTCGAGGCGGCTCATCGCATCTGCCGGAACCTTGCCGGTGAGGCAATAGTAAATCGAGGCGCTGATGCCGTAAACGTCGGTATAGGTGCCTTGACCGTGGCTCGTATATTGCTCGACGGGAGCGAATCCGGGCTTGAGCTGCACCGTCATCGACCTGCCGTTCTCGATTGAGCGTGCGCTTCCGAAGTCTATGAGCTTAAGATTGCCGTCGTTATCGAGCATGATATTGTCGGGTGCGATGTCGCGGTGAAGGAGCCCCGTTTTGTGCATCTTCTCGATGTCCTCAAGAAGCACCTTGAACTTGGGCAAGAATTCCTCCGCACTGACCGCTCCGTCTTTCCTGAGAAGATTTTTAAGGGATGTGCCGTCGATGAATTCCATGACGAGATAAGCCGTTCCGTTTGCCTGGAAATAGCTCAGAGCCTTGACCACCGAGGGAAGATTCCTGAGCTTTGCCAGAGCCTTCGCTTCGTCAAGGAAGCTGTTCATACCGCCTTGGTAGAGATCCTGAACATCCTTGCCTGCGTGAACGGTTCCGTCAGATTGAGCTGATTCGGGAAGAACTCCTTGACGGCGACGTGCAGATTGTCCTCGGCACGATATGCGCTGTATGTAATGCCGAAGCCGCCCTGACCCTGTACATTATCAATTATATAGCTATAATCCCAATTTTGCAACTTGTAGCCGTAGGGCAAAGTCACCTCGTTAAACATTTTGTCCCCTCCCTGCCGTTTGATAAATCACTGTGAACATATAACTATCTGCTTTCTGTACAGAATGATTTTACAAAGCACATTTTCATGTTACTTCGTTCCTCCCTTATTGACTATCTCGAACATCTCGTTCTTGGAGCCAAGGTAGAATCTGTCGCCGACCTTGACGGGCATCGGCTGATTTGCGGCAAGTCTGCCCTTGCCTTCGAGATATGTGCCATAGGTGGAGCCGAGGTCCTTGAGGTAAACGATGCCGTTTACATATTCGAGCTGGCAATGAACGCCGCTTACACCGCTTGCATCGCCGGGGATGATAATCTCGTTGCAATTCGGGTTTCTGCCCATTCTCAGTATGCCGGTAATCGGATAACGCTTTCCGACCAAAGCACCCGCTGTGCACTGAACACGAGGATACTTGGCTGTCGGGTCATTGACAGGTGCGGGAGCAGGAACCGGGGTGGGTGTCGGAGTGGGATTGGGAGCAGGGTCGACCATAGCTATATTCTTCTGTGCCGGCTTCTTATTCTTAGTTGCGAGAGCGACGATAACGATAACCAATACGATTATAACGACAACTGCCGCAATGATGCCGATTATGAGGGCGAGATTTACACCTGAAGAGCCGGTTTTAATCGTATAACCGTTGTCTTCGGCGAGCTCGATTGCATATGCAACGTCGATAGCATAGTATACAGAACTACCACTGATAGAATATGTATTTATTCCTATAACCTTACCGTCTTCATGAACCAATGGTCCGCCGGAATTACCGGAAGATATTACTGCATCGGTACCTATAACGTACACTGAACCCATATAATCTGAAAGAGCTGACGAATTTCCTATTCGTGAGATGATGCCTTGAGTGATAGTTGACGCAGACACTTCTCCGCTAACGGATCGGGTAAGATAATACTGACCCAGTGCTTCTGAATACAGAAGCTCACCGGCATCAAACACACTGGAGCTTAATCCCGGATAGCCAACTGCGAATACTTTATCTCCGGCGTTTGCTTCATCGCAAGACTCAGCAATTTCAAGAGCAACTCTTCCGGAGACAGTGCTGTCCGCTCTCAGAATAGCACAGTCGAACTCAGTCGAATATCCTACGACGGTGCATAAGACCATTCTTGATGTTTCGGCATCATAGCCGTAACCAAGATAGTTGCCGTCAACGTCGTAGTAATCTGTATACTTCAAAGCGTCATCTGTGTAGACGAGGTATACCTTGTCTGCAACCGTATAACTGCCCGTTGAAGAACTGTCTTCATAGGTTACAACATGTCTGTTTGTAACAAACAGGTCAGTAACTTCTCCGACATCTACTGATTTTGAGCCTTTTTCATATGCTACACCGAATCCGGAGCCCCACTCATCATAGTACAGATTTCCTGCTCCATCGTGATACTGAGAGTAAACCAATACTACACCTTCAGCAGCATCCGAGCCGACGCTTGCCGAGACGTTGATTGCCGCGAGCGGCGTTATCATTAATACTAAAGCCAATATAAGGCAGGAAAGCCTTTTAAACATAATTTTTACCTCCTGAGAGTTTTAGTAAATCCACACAGCGGCGGCTGTGTTGTTGTCATTGTCGGATGGGATGCGTGCCTTGAGACGGCGGCGCATCCTTCTTATCCATTCGCCCGGGGTGGAGGAACGCTTGAGGTCATATTCCATTTCGTCCTCAAGAACATACTCCCAGAACCCGTCCGAGCAAAGGAGAAACGCGTATTTGTCGCCACTAATCAGGTCGAGCGAGCCGGTGTCGATTTTCAGCTCTTCCTCCTGCCCAAGGGCACGGATGATTCTGCTTCGGTCCTCGTGGAACCTGATTTCGGCGGGCGTTATCTGCCCGAGATAAACCGCAAGCTGTGAGGCACTGTGGTCAAGAGTCTGGAATTCGAGAACGTTGTTATGAAAACGATAGATTCTTGAATCGCCGCAGTGCGCCCAGACGCATTTTCCGTCCGAATAGCTGACAGCAGTAATCGTGCTTTTCATCCGGCAGGACGGAGTCTGTAGCTTGAGAATTTCGGCGTTAGCGGTCTGGATGTCGGCGCAGAGCTTGTCAAGGTCGGCTTTGCCCGACCAACCGTCCGAAATGATTTCGACAGCCTTACGTGAGGCGATGTCGCCTCCGCCGTGTCCGCCCAAGCCGTCGGCTACGAGAGCAATGACGCCGTCGCCGGAAACACGAACGACTACCAAGTCCTCATTGCAGTTTCTTCCGCCGATATTCGTGTAGCTTGCAGTTCTTATCATTGTGATTTCTCCTTTGAATGTGTGCATGTGTGCACGTGTGCATGCGTTCGCGTGTCAAACCTCAAGAACAACCGCTGTGTAGTTGTCCTGATTGGAATATTCCTTTGCGGCAACGGCTTTTCCGAGAGCCTCCGCCGTTTCTTCGGCGGTGCCGGTTGCTATGCAGGAGATAAGCTCCTCCTGAGTCAGAGCGTTATAAACGCCGTCACTCATTAAAATATACTTATCTTTTGCGTGAATGTCAATCGCCGATGCGGGCATGTCGACATGCTTTATTTCACCCATACCGAAGAAGCTGGTGAGCCCCGAAGCTTCCTTTGAGGCAAATGCTTCCTCGATTGTGCCGGAGCCGTTCGAAGCCTTGAGCTCGAGGTCGTGGCGATAGATGTGCTCACGGTTGAGCTGAATCAGGGAGCCGTCACGCCAGAGATAGATTCTCGAATCGCCGATGCTGAACCACATGAACTTGCCCTGTCTGATGAGACCGGCAACCATCGTGGAGCCGCTCTTATAGTACTTCGACGGACCGAGCATGTTGTTTACAGCCTTGTTGCTCTCCGAGATTATCTTCCACATGAGGGGTTCGAACTGCTCGGCGGCGTTCGCTACGAAGGTGTTGAGGGCCGTTTCGACAGCGAGCTGTGAAACCTTGTCGCCGTCTTCGAGACCGCCCATGCCGTCCGCAACTATCGCAAGGACTCCCATCCCGCTTGCCGCATCTGCGGGCGAAACGGTAAAGCTGTCCTGCTGGCACTGTCTCGAGCCCTGATTGTGGAGCTTTCCGACACGGGGAACGGCAAGATAGCTCTTTTCCACCGCTTCCTTTTCGCGAGCCAGTCTGTCCTTGCGGTTTCTCAAAACAATGCTGATTACCAAGCCGATTATCACGGCGGCGAACAGCACGCAGACCGCAATCAGGATAATCATGCCAATATTGATGGGTGTGGACGTTGTTTCTACTTCACCAGAAATAATCACCATATCAGTTTACCTTATCCTCGCCCTGCTTCCATGTGAACTGGTCACTGCAAAGCGGAACGAACAGAAGCTTGGTGGTGCCTATCTTGATAACATCATAAGCGTGAATCTGCTCGGCATTGAACACGGAGCGACCGTTGAGCTTGATGATGTTTCTGCCGTCGGCAGGACCGAAATAGAATGCGTTGTCGTCGGCATCATAGGCAATCATTGCGTGCTTCTCACGGGAAATCTGGAGGTCGTTGGAGATGTGGATATCGCCAATTTCACGCCCGATATAGTTATATCCGTTGTGAACTCTGAAATCGGTGCCTTTTTCGGGGCCGTCGATGCAGACAAGCCATCCGCAGACGGGGTCAACCGAGCTTCCGTCATCCGAACGGATACCGCCGTTGATTCCGCCAATCTGTGTGGGCTCCATGCTGTCGGCTCTGTTGCCTTCCTCATAGGGCTTTACGGGGATAGTGCCGCCCATGTTGTCGGCGTAGCCTGAACCTCCGCTCGGAGGAGCTGTGGGACCGAAGGGGTCGCCCGTGGCGCTGACTCCGCCGCCTACGACGTTGGGAGCGGTTGTTGCACCGAAGGAGCTTGCTCCGCCGGCACAGTTGGGGCATACGGAGTGGACAGCCGCGTCATAGTAACCTCCGCAATTAGGGCATCTTGTCAATTTGTTCTGAACTTCCATTTTAATATCCTCCTGAATATAGTATTTTATATTTTAGCTCATGCGCTTACCTGCATGAGCTCAAAAACTGTTGTATATGGTCTCAATTCTGTACGATTTCGAACGTGTTGTTCCTTGAGCCGACATAGAAACGGGAGCCGATTCCGAGCGGAACGGGATTGTTTCTCTGGAGCTGTCTGCCATCCTCAAGATAGGTTCCATAGGACGAGCCGAGGTCGACGAGCATTATTGCGTCGCCCTGACGATAAATCTTGCAGTGATTCGAGCTTACGCCCGACTCGTTTGCCGCAAATCTGACACTGCTCGAAGAGGTTCTTCCGAACGTAAGACCGTTGCCCAGACCGTAGACCCTTCCCTTGAGCGAGCCGGAGATGCACATGACTCCTATCGAGCCGTATGAAGTGGGAGCCGTGCCGCCGTTGTTGTTACTATAGTAGACAACGCCGGCGTTTGCGGAAGCCTTTTTTCTTGAAATGGGCGCAGTGTCGCGGGAGCTGACCAGTACGGCGATTGTGAAGCCGACTGCTATCAGAAGCGCAAGCGTTCCGCCGCTTATCATTCCTCCGACACAGCAACAGATCATCGCAAGAGTGCCCATATTGTCCCTGCATCTCGACCTTCCGATAAAGAAGGGAATGAGTCCGAACAACGCGCCAACCAACGCTCCTCCGATAAGTACACCGATAAGATATGCCATGATATTTTACCTCCGATTTATATTCTGATATATTCACATTATACTCAATTCGAGTTTATTTTCGTAGTTTTGATTCGGCACATCATTGTTTTGCAACAACTATGAATTTTTCGTATTCCGAGCCAAGCCAGAAGATGTCGCCGTAGAAAAGCTCGGCGGTCTGGTTTGCCGCAAGACGCTGACCGTTTCTTATGAAGGTGCCGTAGGTGGACCCGAGGTCGGTGATGTAGATTCTGCCGTTGCGGAAGATAAGCTCGCAGTGGTAGCCGCTAATGCCCTGTGTGTCTACCGGATAGCAGAGGTCATTGCCCGGGTTTCTCCCGAGAGTAATCCTGTCGGAGAAGGCATATCTTTTGCCGCAAAAGAATCCACATGTGCCCTGAATCCTCGGTCGGGAATCAGCCGACCTTCGACCGAAAAGTTGCTGTGATGTCATTTCTGAATGCTCCCTTCAATCATATGCCTACAGAACAGTTCTTTTGAACAATTCTTCTGTTCTTTCGACAATTTAAATTGTATCATTCGTAATATTAAAATCGTAGTTTTTCTTTACATAAAAAGAGACAGCCTGAAGACTGTCTCCTGATATTTTTCTTATTATTTTAATATTTTATATTTATATTCCGAGATGCTCGACTAAACGGAAGAAATGCCCGAACACCGCCGTGTTTTCTATCGTTTCGGTTACGGTGGCATCAAAATCACTGCCGAAAAGCATGATTAATATCACCGCTATGCCAACCAAAGCCGCCGCATAGCAGACCCATGCCGCACCTCCGGCTATTCCCTCAACGGTTCCGAATATGACATCAAGGGCGTATGGGATATGTATGCCTTCAAGAAGCTTGAATATCCTCATTATCAAGCTCATCAGGAACCGGAGCAGAAGCACAAGCACCATGCAGAGGATTACTTCGAGGCAATAGACTATGAGGGGCTCGAAAATCCGGGATTCGACAATTTCTCCCACATTGTCACCTGCAAAATAAGCGCTGACTGTATCTCTGACGGCTTGGGCGACCTCTTCCTCACCGACAACAAATCCGGCAGAGTTGATGATGCTTTCGGACGTGAATAAATCGTTGCCGACAATCATACTCATGATTTCATCGTCCGAATCTGTCACATGTTCAAGCGGATCGGAGGAGGAAATTGCGTTATTTACCGAGTCGGAAATCGAATTTCTGATAAGACCGTCGTAGATGAGTGGCGCCAGAGTCTGTGCCGAGAAAATGCTCACCGAAAAGACGATTGCAAGGAGAACAGTCGAGAACGTTCCGTAAAGAAAGCCACGCCTTACTCCGACGAAAAGCCCGATGAGGATCGCCGCGACTGCCAGTATGTCGATGATGATGACCGGCAACTCATTGCCGTTGTCAGCAATTATCACCGCCGCAAATCCGGCGATTGTCAGAATAACCGCCGCAATAATCAGAACTACCGAGCGGGAGCGATTGTAGGGGGTCTGTGCTCCGCATTGGGCACAGCTTTTTACTCCTCGGCGGAGCTTGTATCCGCATTTTTCGCAGTACATAACTTCTCCTCGCTTTCCCCGACAGTTTCTTCGACCGGCTCTTCCGGCAGATCGGCTTCGGAAAGCTTTTCCTCAAACGCCGGCATGTCCTCGGGAGTGATTTCGGCTTCTCCGGATTGCTTCTTCCTGCCAAAGAGCCTGAGCCTTGGAAAGAGCTTTTTATCGTCTGCGGTCTTCATGACCCACTCGTTGACCGGCTTGCCACACCAACGGCAATAAGCGGCAGTGTCGCCAATTTGCTTTTTGCAGGAGGAGCAGTAACGCTTTATCGACACGCCGTCATAGAGGCTGTCGTGAAACTCCTTCATCGACTGGAATCTGTCAGTCGGTCGGACGCCGAGAGCAAGCAGGATGGATTTCTCCTGCTGTTCGGTTATGTCGGCGTGGAGCTTGCGGGGCGGAATGAGCTCGTCTTCTGAAATTCTGTCGACCGAACGCACTGGAATCTGCCCCGTCAGGCAATAATAAATGGAGGCGGCAAAGGCATAGACGTCCGTCCACGGTCCCTGACCCTTGCGCTGATACTGTTCCAGAGGCGCATAGCCGTGCTTCAGCGTCAGCGTCTGAGTTTCGGAATTTTCGGAAACGTCCCGGGCACAGCCGAAATCTATAAGCCTAAGCCTGCAGTTTTCAATCATAAGGTTGTCGGGGCTGATATCCCGGTGGATAAGACCGGCATCGTGAACAGTTCCGAGAGCCCCGAACATCGGCTCGAGCATCGCAAAAAGCTCTCTGGAAGGGATTCTTCCTCCACGAAGCTCTGTCTGCTTTTTGAGGGTGACTCCTTCGATATATTCCATCACGATATAGGCAGAGTTGTTCTCTTCGAAATAGTCTATTACCGAAACAACCTCGCTCTGCTTGGTGAGGCGCGCCATTATTCTGGCTTCGCCAAGAAATTTTTCCTTGCCCTTCTCAAAGCTGTCAACGGCACCCGTGAAGCTCGAGACGTTCAGAGACATTGTCGACTGTCTCATAGAAAGCCCGACGGGATAGTATTCCTTGATTGCGACCTTCATGTCAAGTGTCAGGTCACAGCCGATATATGTAATGCCGAAGCCGCCTTCGCCCAGAACCCGTCCGACAAGGTACTGATTTTTGAGGACGGTTCCGAGAGGCAGATGGTGTGCCGCAGACTCGTATTCCGAGAACTTCTTATTGTCGGCACAATCATTGCAAATTCCGGCTCCTTTACTCACGGGATTCATGCAGAAAAGGCAACGGTCTTCATGTCTGACTTTGCGTGCTGTTGTGGACACAGACTCATCGTCTACAGACGCATCCCTTCGGATAGCTCCCGCTCGCTCCGTTACCGCATCGGATTTTATCTTATCGGTATCGTCAGTCATGATAGCCCTCCAAACACATTTTAAGTAAATAACAAAATTATATCATCGACGATTGTTGGAGTGTAGTTTAGCTTTTCGGAGCGATGCCGAAAATGTCCGGCAACAATTTGAGCAACCTCGTTGGCTTTTAAAATACCATAAATGAAAAGCCCCGATTATTCTCAATCAGGGGAATAATCGGGGTGGTTTACACACTTGTCCTGTCAACTGATGGTTGATGGGGTTGGTGGTTGCTTGCCGGTGTTTAGCCATACTCGATATCTTTTTTCTGCCTCAAATTGCTCTTCATTCATCTGGAGTGCCACTTTTGAAACGAGCTCGAATATAGCAGTCATGTGAGCAGTACTTTCTTTTGATGTTACCGTAGGATTGAAATTCCCGACTACACCCAGCACAGACAATGGTATAGTAAGCTTTTCTATTCCCAGCTTAAGGATGTTCCTTCCACCAAACTCTGCGACATCTTGCAGAGCAGAATTTCGGCTGCTTTCTTCCGTGAACTGTGGGAATAGCCATATTGCAGTATAGGCAATGAAAAGTAGTGGACGCTACTGGATGCCGCTGACAATGCCTTTTGATTGTATCTCTTGATAGTTCGAGAACATCCGCAATCTCGGTATAGCTGTGACCGCTGATGCGCATAGTATTGATTTGGACTTTTTGTTTGTTAGAAATCCACCTCCTCGAAATATGGAGATTTTGAATGAAGATTGGGATTCCTATGTCGAAAAAAGCCCATCAGAGAAGCCGAAATTCCTCCGATGGGTATCATTCAATTCCTGACTTATTGTTTCTTCAGATACGTCCCGCAGCAGAATCCCGTGTACTTCACATTATCTATGGTCACCTGAACAGAATACCATCTGATACTGTTAAGCATGGTATGTATCCATAGTTTTGCACCTTCGTGCCTTTCGGAAGAACCGTAATTATAGACTTGTCGATTCCTGCGCCGTTTCGCATGTTGAGGTTTCCGGTTACAACGTAAGTTCCGGCAAGAGACTTGTCGTATGCCTTTGCAGACTCGGTTGCTTTCTTCTCGGTGACTGTGGATACGGTTGCTGTCAAGGTCTCAGTGGTCAAAGTCTCTTCCGTGGGTGTCTCAACATCGTTCGTACAGTGGGACCACCGCTCTTCATAGCCTGATACTTTTTAACTAAAGACCTCACCACCGTCTACTGAATATCCAAAGAGCAATATTTCAAAATCCGGCGATTCCGCATAACGATATACACCACACTTCTGCAAGGGCTCACTGGAGTAGGTTTCAATGTCTATACTGAGATTTTTCATATGCACCGCCTTTCTGGTATAGAAGAGTGGCGGCAGAAAATGCATCTCCGCCGCCTAACATGTTTAATCAAACTCTTTCATGCGTCTCTCGTGATACTCCTGATCACGTCTCCCACGTTTGCTACTGTTGACAATCAGGAGTTGAAAACCGCCGAATATATCACATGATCGGGGACGCCATTAACCGCTATCAGTGGTTATGTGGAACTGTTAGATTGGGAAGAGAACATCGACACAGAGAGGAACTTCCTCAGTCTTTTCACAGCCATTACAAAATGGCAGAGAAGTATGATATGCCGATTCTGTATTCCTGCCATCCAAGAAGCAAGAAGAGGCTTGAAACGTCAGGATTCCAATTAGATGAGAGGGTTATTCAGCATGAACCACTCGGTT
The DNA here is from genome assembly GCA_021201135.1 of Oscillospiraceae bacterium. Taxonomy (GTDB): domain Bacteria; phylum Bacillota; class Clostridia; order Oscillospirales; family Ruminococcaceae; genus Faeciplasma. The sequence continues at coordinate 237,995 of JAJQGT010000009.1, read as the reverse complement.
TCCACGATTATAACTGTCTGCAGATGAATACTTTTGCCGTAGTTTCTGATTCCGGCACTTTGCCGGAGGAGAGCAGCTTTTTCACATCGGTTGGACATCCATTCCCAGCTGTGTGTATCCGCACGAGTACTGAGCGACCGGAAACGTTAGATAAGGCGTGCTTTATTCTTGCGGGAATTGACACGGTCAGCTTACTTCAAGCAGTAGATACGGCGGTAGAAATGAATAATAACGGCGATTATGGAATCCCTGTACCGGATTATATCGAGGAAAATGTAAGCACTAAGGTTGTTAAGATTATCCAGAGTTATACACGGATTGTGGATAAGATGGTGTGGAGAAAATAGTTTGCTCACAACTTAATAGTATGGAGGAAAGAATATGGAGACAGCGCACAATAACTACGACTCAATAGACTTACTTAAGGCAGTATTATCCTTGTTTGTTGTCCTTATACATGTGAATCCGTTCGGAGGGTACTCAAAAATTGCATTTATCCTGTTGTAAGGATAGCAGTGCCTCTGTTTTTTGTAATCAGCGGCTATTTCTTCTTTGTCAAGTTGAATGGTGATCCTGAGCATGACAAAGAGCGGGTGATTCGATTTATAAAGCGGGATATGCAACTATATTTGTTTTGGTTTATAGTATTACTACCAATTACATTATACCAGAAGCAATGTTTTACACAGTCAATGCTTTACGGAATCTTGCAGATTGTAAAAGGATTCGTATTTGGTTCAACTTTCAGAGCTTCATGGTACTTGATGGCTCTTGTTGAAGGAGTGCTGATTATATATTTCCTAAGTAAGAAACTCTCAACGAAAGTGCTGTTGTGTATAACTGGACTTATCCAGATTGTTTGTTGCCTTGCAAGTAATTATGGGGGACTTTTTGCGGAGGATGGATTTTTCGTACAGATAGTTTCCTTGTACCCGGAAACTATTTATAACAGTTTTTTGACTGGTTTGTGGTGGCTTACTCTTGGTAAGTACATCGCGGAGAAAGAAAAAGAGAGTAACGCAGTCGAGATAAAAGCACTACCGGTATTCATAATAATTGGTTTAGTAGCACTTTATGCCGAACAGGCACTCATATACAGATTGGATTGTTCATACGCAAACGATGTCTATTTCCTGCTGACACCGGTTGTAATCCCAACGTTTTTATGTGTGAAGAATTGTAATATAAGGATTCGCCATGCCGAGTGGTTGCGATCTTTTTCAACGATTACATATTGCACGCATACAGCTTTTTATGCTGTATATTATTTTATTATACGCCATGTTTTTGATGTGGAGATGATGGCAATTGTGTTTGTGGCTACATTGATTTCGTGCTGTATTTTGACTATTGTCATAAATGTATTTGAAAAGAAAAAAGCTTTTTCATGGCTGCAATATTCACACTGATGATATGAAATTTGAAAAGGTATATTATCTCAAAGCGGAAACTGCCTCTTGCTATTTCACTTGCCTCTATAGCATTCCGAAGCTTCTCCGATTCTTTCATTCTGGCGGGGGCATTTTCAGTGGAATGCTTATGAGAAGAGATAATCAAAGAAGCCCTCGCTGTCATAAAATTGCTTGCCAACACCCCGGCAACAGAAAATCTGAAAAATTCTGCCCTATCCAAGAATACCCGAAAAAGAAAGCTATTTCTCACATTTATGCTAAACAAATACGTTTAGCAAAACTATGGTGGGAGAGAGTGGGAATAATCCCCCAATCCAACAAAACACCGCATAACCACCCCGCCACCTCGGCGGGGCATTTTTCTCTCCAAAAATATTATTTCAAAATTCACACTCATATAAAAATTGCACAAAATAGCGGGGTGAGGTGGCGTATCTTTAGAAATTATTACATCTTGCATTGATGGGCAAAAATGTGGTACTATTAAAGAAACTCAAAGCGACATTCTGCGGCAAATTGTTATATTTGCTGAGATGTGCGTCAAAATTATAGATTTAATGGATAGAAATCGACAAATTTGCGGCGTTGTGTATGTTACTCGTCGCTAACTCCAAATTTTTAGTTTGAACCCAGAAAAAAGTTGTTGATTTTTCATATCTACGGTGTTATAATAGTGTAACGGGGTGACAGTGCGTTGAAAAAATCGGCGCACCGCCTGCGACGCATTTATCTGAAAACTGGTGACGATAGAGATGGGCTTGTTCAAGCAAAAAGAAACCGGTGTAAAACTAAAAAAGCTCAGTCGCGAGGAGCTTGTTGAAATAATTTATGCTCTCCAGCAGAGCGAGAAAACTCTCAAAGAGGAGAACGAAAAGCTTCAGAGGAGAATCGACGAAAACGAGCAGGTTATCAGTCACTTCGGAACTGTTGCCGACGCTTCGCAGAGTCTCAACGACATCTTCACCGAAGCCCAGAAGGCTCTTGAACAGTACTTGATGGCGATTCGCGTTACCGCCAGCGGCAAGGAGCTTGACAGCGGCATCGACGTCGACGGCGGCATCGATGTCGACGGTAACGTCGACGTTCAGCTTGCACAGCATCGCGCCGAGGAGATTGTCGCCGAGGCTAACCGTCAGGCGGACGAAATTCTTGCCGAAGCCAGACGCGAAGTGGACAGCGCTCTCGAGCTTGTCCGAATGGTTGACAGCGAATATGCCTCTCTTGCCGGCTCCGACGACACAGGCAATGCCGACAGTGTCGACACCGACAGCTCCGACGATACGGAAGCTGAGACTATCAGCATCAACGGCATCAGCTTTGACGGCATTATTTAATAAGGAGAGCTTGCATTGTTGAAAGATAAAAAGAATCGTGCTCTTGTTTTGCCGACCGAGGATGATGTCAAAGCGGAGCGCAAGCGTCTCAAATACCGAAGAAGATTCATAATAACGCTCCGGACGACCGTCTATGCACTGACTGTCGTAGCGGCGATTGCAGTACTCTTGGCGACGCTCTTCCTTCCGGTACTTCAGGTTTCCGGCTCGAGTATGGAGCCGACGCTTTCGGACAGCGACATAATCCTTCTCATCAAAACGGATAACCTCTCGACGGGAGACCTGATAGGCTTCTACTACCAGAACAAGCTTCTTCTGAAACGAGTCATAGGGGTTGCCGGAGATGTCATAGATATTGATGAGGAAGGCAACGTAACCGTCAACGGCGAGCTTCTGGATGAGCCGTACGTCACGAACAAATCAATAGGGGAATGCGACATCGACCTGCCCTATCAGGTGCCCGAAAACAGGGTATTTGTAATGGGCGACAACCGAGCGACGTCGATTGATTCCCGTAGCAGCGTTATCGGCTGCATCGAGAAGGATCAGATAGTCGGAAAGGTTCTCATAAGAATCTATCCGTTCAAGAAGATATCATTTATAAACTAAAACAGCAGTTCATTATATTACGTCAAAGTAGTACCAACAACTGTGGAAGGGTGCGATGAGCATGAGAAACACATTATTAGCTTACATAGACAGATTCAGGCACGACCGTCGTCAACGGGTAATGCTGGGGTCTGTTTTGCTTGTTTTAGCGGTCATAGTGACCTTGCTTGTCTATTGGCAGCTCCGATTGAGCGGCGTTGCCATGACAAACGAGACCTATTGCGGCTATGAGGAGCATGTCCACACGGATGAGTGTTATGAATACACTCTCATATGTGAGCTTGAGGAAACCGGACATGTCCACGATGAGTCCTGCTACGAAGAACAGCAGGTGCTTGTTTGCGGTCTGGAAGAAAATGAAGGACACACCCACAGCGAGTCCTGCTATGAGACTCAGATGGTTCTTATCTGCGGTCAGGAGGAGACTCCCGACGCGCATGTCCATACCGACGAGTGCTATGAGAAGACTCTCATCTGTGAGCTTGAGGAGCACACCCATACGGTTGAGTGCCTTATCGACCTGACTGCCGACGTTGAGGACGAAACAATCTGGTCGGCAACCATCCCCGAGCTTACGGGAAACCTAAGAACCGACATCGTCGCGATTGCTGAATCGCAGGTCGGTTACACCGAATCCACAGCCAACTACTCGCTCGGCGAGGACGGAATCACCCACTACGGCTACACCCGCTACGGCGCATGGTACGGAAGCGAATATGCCGACTGGGATTCCATCTTTGCGGCATTCTGCCTTGACTATGCCGGCATCGCCGACGAATTCTCATACAATGCAGGTTCATTCGCATGGACGGTTGACCTTGCAAACCTCGGCTATTATCAGTCTGCGGACAGCTATGTCCCGTCCGCCGGCGACCTCGTGTTTGTCGATACGGACTTGGACGGCAGAGCCGACAAGACCGCCATTGTCGTGTCCGTTGACAACGTATTCTCGACGGTAACCGCAATTCAGGGCAACTACACCGTCACCGATGCCGATGGCAACTCCACCGACACCGTCGCCTATGTCACCTACAGTATGACTGCGACCGCCGCTCCCGTGCTTACGACCATCTCCGAAGACGGCGAGACGGTTGACGATGCGGCTCCCGTAATCCTCGGCTATGCCAATGTAACTTATGCGGTTGAAACTATGGACGAAGAAACTGACGAAGACGAAGTTACCGATGAAGAAGAAGTCGACCTCGAAGGCGAGACCGACGAAGAAATCACTGATGAAGAAATCACCGACGAGACCACCGAGCCCGAGGTTGTCGGCTCTGCGGCTGTTCTCACATACGCCGGTGAGGATTACACAATAACGGTCACCTACGGCGAAGATGCCCTCATCCCCGAGGGAACCTATCTCGTAGCTTATGAATATTCGAGCGACAGCGAGACCTATCTGCAGAGATATGCCGAGTCCGCCGCTATCTACGGTTGGGAAGGCGAGCCGACCGAGGACTTCCGTGTCTTCAACATCGGTCTCTACTATGACGGCGTCGAGATTGAGCCTGCCGCCGAGATTCAGGTGAGCATCACCTACACCGCCGCCGAGAACTCCGACAGCGTCAGCGTCACCCACCACGACGAAACCGCCGAGCCCCTCTATGCCGTTTCGGAGTATTCCGAGGAAACCGGCACCGAAACCGTCACATTTACAACTGATGGCTTCTCGGATTATTCGTTTATGTTGATGAGTACGGGAGCCGAGGAAAACAACGGTCTTACGGCGACGTCAAATGATCTTGAAGTTGCGGCAAGCGTTGCTTGGAAATACACAAGTGCATCCTATACTGATGGCTCTTTTGACATCAATTTCTATGTCGATTTCACCGGACTTTCTGTTTCAACGATTAAGGATAATAACTATACCTTCTACCTTACGCTTCCCGATGGAGTAACTGTTCCAACTAATCTCGCCTACGGCACATATGTTGGTTATGACAATAGCGGAGTTGCCGCATTCGATTACCATTTTGAGCAGGTAGGCGATGTATGGCAGGTAGTAATAGTCTTCAGAGAAAGTTATGTTTCAAGCATAACCGGCAACGTCGCTGACGGATATGTCACATTCGAAGGCTTGTATAGTCTTCAGGATAAAAATAAAGGTGAAACAACCGAAATCAATGTCTACAGTGGCAACGATGTTATTATAACCATTGACGGCAGTAAGGTTGATACCGACGGCAGTGAGAACTGGTATGGCGATATTTCAGTTACCAAGACCTCTTCTTCGGGATACAGCACATCTTCCAAGAGCATCACTTATACAGTCATTATATCATCGAAGTCCGGCACGCAGAATTCTGTTAATCTTGCCGACGTAATCTCGTTTGTAAATAATAACTCGAATTACGGTACCCTTTCGGTGGAGTCAATTTCTATCGACAGTGTTACATACTATACCGACTACTACAGCGACAGCTATTATACCAATGGAAGCACAGCAAGCTATACCGATAACAGTGCCTCGAGCACCAGTGATTTGGATATCACTCTTGATGCTCTCAAGGGCACAACCGGAAACACCAGCACCTATACAAACGGTGACTGCTATGTAGTAACCTACACAGTTTACTTCGATGCGCCCGAAAGCGGCGATTATAACACATCCATCTCCAACTCCGCAACGGCAAAGAGCACGACCGATGCCGGTGAGATTAAAGACGATTCTACTGTAACCAAGAACGCCATAAGCTCCTCTGTCACCAAGACAGGTGATTATGATGCTAACACTGACACTATCACATGGACAATCACCTATAATGAGACAGGTGCAAACATTGCAGGCAAGATTCTTTATGATTATCAGGTAGACGGCACGTCATTTGCAGATGCCACAAGCGGTCTGGATATTAATAATTCCGGCACATACGAGTATGTGTATGACACTAATGGCACTGATATTATAGGAATTAAATTCCTGGCAGTGAGCGATTCTGACGGTGATGGAACGTTAGATACCAACACCACCACCTATACCATAGTCTATACAACAGACGTAAGCACTTATCTCGGTTATTCGTCGTATACCGCCCATAATATCGTTACTGTTGACAATGTTACGGCTTATGGTGATGAGACCGTAGAAACCGGCGGTAAGTTGAGCAAAATCCTTTCGGATTCTGCATCTACTACTAAAACCGATGGCACAACAACGACCAGAGACTTAACATGGACATCAACCGTTACCATTCCCGCCGGGGGAATCAAGGCTGATTCCTACCTTGCGGATTACCTCGGAACATACGGCAAGGATTATTCGTCATACACAAGCACGGACACCACCGACCAGTGGTTTACCTACAGCCAGATTACAACGCTGTTCAGCACGTTGTCTTCAAACGGCTTGCAGATTGTCGGTAGCAGTGGCACTACTGTACTGAGCTATGGCACAGACTTTACTCTGTATGCGTATGATCCAACTGTGGGCGATTGGGTTGCATACAGTGACATTACCGATAATGGTCATGTCTATACTGCTTACCAGATATTTTTCCTTAAAGATAACGGCAACTGCTCTGGCACAGTGACTCTCACCTATTCCACAACTGCCGATATCAGCGATGTTGAGAATAACACCGTAGCATCCGAGACTTATTATAACTCCGTAAAAATCGGAAGCCTCGAAGCTTATGCAAGCTATACCGAGCAGAACGTGGTCTACAAGACCGACGGCAAGAACAACAACGCCGATTCTGATGCTACTGTCGATGAAGACGGCGAGCTCACATGGATTGTTCATCTTTACATTCAGGCGGGGAGCACCGAGACCTATACCGTTGTTGATACTTTGCCTGACGGGCTGACATTTGAATCCGCAACATTAACCATCAACTACAAAGATGCCACACTGACTGATGACGATAATGACGGCAATATGTCTGCCAAATTCAGTTGGGGCATTGAAACCGCCGTAACCGGTACAGTTGAAAGTAATTCAGTAAGCGGCACAGATGTAACAGTCTATGTTGAACCTGACCATTATTCGGAGTTGACAACGAGCGGTGGCTATGTCACTATAACCTATAAGGCGACAATAGATGGTTTTGCTAAGATGATTGCCGATGCAACTGCTGGTGTGACAATCGATATCGGCAGTTACAATAATGAGGTTGTCGTTTATTACGGCACTGAAAAATACGGCGATGACGATCAGCGGCAGGACGTTACCTATACTGAGACCGACAGCGGAGACAAAGGCAGCGATGGTCATGATATTGTAGATAAGAGTGGTGCTTTTTCATCGGGTGATGCTACTCTTCGTTATGAAGTTCTTCTGAACATTGACGGCGATAAACTCAATAATGGCACGAACCTGACGTTCACGGACGTAATTGAAACCTACTACACTGGGTATGATGGCATCGAAATTGAACTTCGAAACTCATCTGTGGCATTCTATAAGCTTTATAAGATAACTTATGATGAGGCAAACGACACCGGCACATACACCGATTCTAACGGCGTTACCCAGACTATTACTTCACTCTCTTCGAATATCTACTCTTCGTCCAATCCGACCAACACCGTTTATCGCTATGTCGAGGACGAGACAACACCGACATATAGCTACTACTATATGGAGACGACAACGATTGCATGGACTTATTCCGTGGATGTCAACGGTGGTAACTACACTCATACAATCACCGCTACAATCCCTGATGAAACGAGCATTCTGGTACTCTATTGGTATGATATGTATAAGCCAGGCGGCAACGGTTCTTGGTTTGATGTTAAAAATAACGCAACTCTGACTGGAGAAAACACCACAACCAAAACCGACGAGCAGACAACTCACGATCAGTGGAGCGAAGTTTCGACCACCGGTGGTATTACCTCCGGCAGTGGTATTACTATCTATAAGGTAGAACCCGATAACTATAGTATCGCAGTTCCCGGAGCTAAGTTTGAGTTCTATATGTATGACACAGCCACAAGTAAGTGGGTGCAGATTACTCAGGCTGACTTCATGTCCGGCACAGATACTGTCGATAGTACCAAGACCGCATCCAATGTCAGCGACACGACGATGACCTCGGATAACTACCTCGTTACAAGCGACTCAAACGGCTCTATTACCATTTCAAGTACGTTCACATACAAGGACGGTGAAAACACCGCCTACGCTTACTATGACTGGTATCAGACCGACACCCTCTACTATATCGTTGAGGTTGAGGCGCCTTCGGGCTATGAGCTTCTTGACAAGGAGAAGGTTTACTTCTACTGGTCGTCGGATAACGGCACATTGACCTATCCGAGCGATGTTGACCAATACAACACCAAGATTTACGACCTCAAAGCGACCTCACTCAATCCGACAGTTTACGTCGAAAACCAGCCGAACACCTCGTTCACTCTTGTTAAGGTCAGCACGACCGACACAAGCGTCAGACTTTCGGGCGCAACCTACGCGCTCTATGAGTTCCATGGCAATGCCGATACCAAGGCTGAGGATGGCACATGGACTCGTATCGGTACCTATGTGACGGATAAAAACGGCGAGATTACAATCACCTACAATGACGCGATATACGACTTCAACCATGCGTATAAGCTCGTTGAGGTAGATTCACCGGAAGGCTATAATATCGGTTATAACGATATGGAAACCACAACCTTCTACTTCTACTGGTCGTCGCCAGATACTTCTGATTATCCGACGGTTCTTCCTTCCGACTGGGCAAACGGCTCCACAGGCACCTCGCCAAGCGAAGTCATCGACATCTCGACTCAGAGCGCGAGCGTTCAGGCTACAAACACCAAGACCACAACCACCGTTGTAGTCAAGAAGCTTTGGGTCAACGAGTCCGGCGCGAGTGTAAGCGGTAACTACAAGACCACCGTTCAGCTTTACTACTACATCCTGCCACTCGATTCGAACGGCAACCCGATTCGAACCATTGACGTCTCCACAGCTACCCAAGTTACCATAACGACAGCCGAACCAAATGAATATGTCAACTTGTTCAGCAAAACTACGAATAAAGAAATAGATTCATCAACACCCTATAGTTGGACATACGGCTTCATGGGCGGCGATATCTCGAACATGACTACTGCTCTTTCTAACAGCGACTATAACGACATTTACCTTGAGTTCGTTATTAAGGGCGGCGAAAGTCCTTCGGCAGTAAGTCTGATACTGCAGGCTTGGGATTACAGCACAACGATAGGTACTGTTTCCCCGACGAACGTCGAATTAGTTTCAGTTTCTACCGCTGAATACTACTATCATCTCCAGTACAGCTTAAGTGCTATAGAGGCAGGATTATACAGTGGCTATAGCCTGAACGATATCGGTTCAATCTGCCTCAGCGCAGCAAGCGTCGGAGATAACGCTACGTTGGTAGGCGTCAACGTTTGCGCCGGTGCTGACTATGCAGTGCCTTCGGAAACGGTTGACAAGATTTTGGATGATAGCACATCCGGTAGCACCTATGTCGGTGCATACTACACCAGTGATTCTGCTGCAAGCGCATTGCAGGAGAGTGGTGCTGTTATAGCTGTTAATTACAGCAACGCAACTACAGGTGTTGTAAGAGTTGGTATTGAGTTCAATGACGGCTCATATACCTCCTACAACAAAGAAGTAACGGTGACCAATTCATCGGGGATTATCTATGTAGCAGTAGCTGATTTAGCGACAGACAGCGGCTCTAACATATCAAATGCTGATTGGGACGACTATGTCCAAGTATTCACACAATATGAAAGCTGGTCTTCGTCCGATAAGTTTACCGGAACTATAGAATCCGTTTCCATTCTCACTCCTTCCACCTCGTCGACAATCGCGACTTATGCTATTGTGGCAACGACGACGAGCTGTGATACTTACAACAAGGGAACTGAAAATCTTACGAGTGACTGGACGACTTACCTCACAGGTAACGACAGCGTAAGAGCGGCTCTGACGGTTGACGGTGCGATGATTTACATCGAGTATGACTGCACCTCGGTTCCTTCTCAGGCAACCTTGGGTATTCAGTATACGTCAAACAGCTACGGTGATAACGAAAGCATCTCGATTGTCACGGACTATTCTGCCGGTTCCGGCACTATAGCAATACCGGTAAGCAGTATACTTTCCGGAAATTATGATACCGATGACTACAATGCGATCTTCCTGAGTGTCGGTCAAAATGATTCCGGCAAGGTTACGATCAAGTCGGTATCCGTCATCATTCCGTATATTGCCGAAGCGGGTGTTGCACCGGTCAACAGCACAACGGTAATTCTCTATAATCCGTCAACGGGATATACAACGTCTCTGAACGTGGGCGACTACAAGTACAACTACATTTCCGAATATATCAAGGAACCGGCTTACACTGCGGGCGAGATTATCTCCGATGAGAACGGCACAGTGTTCACTGGCTACGGATTCCTCGACGCCATCTACAGTGATGTTGCGACAACCGTCTCGATTACGATTAAAGACGTATTGATTGATGGCAGTGCGCCTTCGACATCCGATCTCGAGAATCTTGCTCTCGTAATTCAGGGCGATATATCGGTTGATAACTATAGTGCGATATGCACTGTTACGCCCAGTGTTGAAGACAACAACGACGGCTCATACACCCTCAACTACTCGGTAGCGAACATATTGGGCAACCTTAATTCAAAGGGCTATGCCACCGCGTCGGATGCCTGCGCCGATTATAACGGCGTTGCGCTTCAGCTCGAAATTAAGGGATCCACCTTCTCGGCAACCATCAGCGACCTGAGAGTCACCGGCACGGTTTCGGATTACTACGCCGAAGAGGCTCTTGAGGGCAAATACTACCCAAGCACGCTTTACTCCGACGATGTCTATACGCTCGACAGCAAGAACAACTGGTCCGTGGCAATCGCGGGTCTTCCGCTCGGTTACACCGTCGGCGATACGGAGTATGCTTACTTCTACTACTTCTTGGAGACAGCCGACGACAGTGAAACCGGCGTCGACCTCGATAACTACAACCTTTATACAACCTATTCTCAGTCTCAGGGCGAGAACGGTGGCGGCGAAATTATCATCGTCAACACCTTGGTCGAGACCACCTCGGCAAAGGTTGAGAAGGTATGGGTTGACCAGAGCGGCAATGTTGTCACCGACACAAACAAAACTGTTCAGACCCAAGACGTAAAGGTTGCACTTTACTACTACCTCGTTGAGGACACCAGCGGCACATCGAACGGAACGATAGGCACCTATACTTTGAGCCAGCTTGTCGGTGAGGGTGCAAACGTCACCTCTTACCTCTACGGCACAGAGACCTATCAGCTCACTGCCAACAATGGCTGGACGAAGACAATAGAAGGTCTTCCGAAGTACACCGTAGTCGGCACAACTAAGTACTTGCGTTACTACTACTTCGTCGAAGTAAGCACGACGCTTTCGAACGTTTCAGTTTCTGATGCCGTATATTCACAGGCAGAAGGCGTCCTTAACAGCGACACAGCCATTACAATAACCAATGTTGTCTCCGACGACTCGGTCGGTTATTCCCTCCCCTCCACCGGCGGGCAGAACGAGAGGATTTACATCTTCTTCGGCATGGCGCTGATGGTCCTGGCACTCCTCGGCTGTGCATACAGAAACATCCACCGGATTCGCTTCTCGGCGGCGAGCAATGACACGCCCGTCCGCAAGCCCGCGAAGCCCGGCGCCCCGAGCGAGACAAAGCTCTTCCGGAGGCAGAAGAAGCTCTCGAAAGACCGGAACGGTGATTCACGAGCCGGACCGAAAAGCTAACCTTTAATGACCTGCCTCTCCCGCCTTGGGAGAGCGCAGGAGAAAAGAAGACAATGCCCGTGGAAGGGCATGAATACAAACTAAATTCTATAATAAAGGAGAGCATAACAATGAAAAAGCTCAAAAGAATCACAGCATTAATTCTTTCAGTCCTGATGCTTATGTCGATGAGCGTAGCGGTTAGTGCGGATGACACATACACAATTGTTATCAGTAACAAAGATGCCGGCTACACCTATACAGCATATCAGATTTTCTCTGGTGAAATGGGCGTCAATGCAGATAATGAACCAATCTTGAAGAAAGTTGAATGGAGCACAAATATTGCGGAATCTGATGCACTCTATGCGCAACTTGCAACTATTGTGGATGATAGTACCGGCGAATATCCGTTTACTCAGGATGGAACAGCGACCGGAGACCCTTGGTATAGCGCCATGACGGTAGCCGCTGCTTTGGCGAAATATTCTACTTCTACTGACGACCTTGTAGCACAGGAATTTGCAGCAGTTGTCGCTAAATACATGTCAGCAAATCCCACTGTTTACACGACGAGCACATCTTCAACTATCGGCGACGTTACATATTATACTTTTTCGAATCTTGCCGCCGGTTACTATCTGATTAAGACCACCGGCTTGCCAGACAATGGTTACAATGGCAGTGATAACGGCGCATATACCCGGTATATTCTCGTAATGACCGGGGGTAATGCAGGAACCAGCGAAGCAAATGCTATCGAGTCTAAGTCCGACCTTCCGAACATAGATGAGGCTTTGGATGACGAAGACCTCGATGCAAATATCGGTGATACTATCACTTATTATCTCACCGCTTCGCTTCCGTCCGATTATGCTTCCTACACCTCTTCATATGAGCTCGTCTTCAATGATATACTTTCAAAGGGCTTGACTTTCGTTGAAGTTACCGGTGTGTATGTTTATAATTCTGACTCCGTTACAAACGTTGCAAATGCGGAAATCCATGATACGGATGAGGCAACTAAGGTATACGCTGATGATTATGTCGTTAGTGGTTTGTCTAATGAGAGCGACGGCGGACATTCCTTCACAGTCACTTTGTCCAACACAAAGGCTTTGACTACAGACGGAACTACTTCGATTGCTACTAACAGTGAATCGTTGATTCAGGTTGTATTTACAGCAACTTTGAATTCCGATGCTGTTATCGGCTCTGAAGGCAATCCGAATACAGTTTATCTTCAGTATTCGAATAATATGTACAATGCTGGCGAGTTGGGTACAACCGTTATTGATACAGTCTTGACTTGGACATATGAGCTTGATGTAACCAAGGTAGATGCTGACGATACAACCAAGACTCTTGAAGGTGCGAAGTTTGTACTTTACAGAGTAAATGACAATGGTGAATATGAGTATGTTATTGTAGATGCGGACGGTAAAGTAGAGAGATGGACTACGGATGAAGATGATGCCTCTGAGCTCGAGTCTGATTCAACTGGCGTTTTCAGCGTAATCGGTCTTGATGTCGGAACCTACCACCTTAAGGAAACAAAGGCTCCGTCGGGATACAACGTTATGTCCACTGTTTTTGATATTACTATCGAAGCCGGACATACTACAATCGAAAATGTATCAGCTGACAATTACACAACCAAGATAACATGGCTCACAGATGATGAGACCAAGCTCGACAGCCTGACTATTAACGGCAAAACAGTTGACACAACCTCTACTGAGTTTGTAAACGGTAAGGTTTCCGTTGATGTCGAGAATAATTCCGGTGCCAAATTGCCTTCTACCGGTGGTATCGGTACTACTATCTTCTACATAGTAGGCGGTGTGTTGGTGGTTGGGGCTATCATTCTCCTTATCACTAAGAAGAGAATGGGCGGAGACGACAAGTAATTTCGCCTGATGCAGTGGAAAGCGGGGTTGGAGAGTACGAAGAAAAAGAAAACAACTCCGATTGAGCTACCCTCGGATGAATTGTCTGTTGACGATTTGTCCGTGGAGATGCCGAAGAAGAAAAAGAAATCATTCAGTACGGGGATTTTGGTGGGGATTCTGATATTGGGTCTTGCAATCGCCATTTATCCCACGTTCAGCGACTGGTGGAACACAAGGGTCCAGACCCGGGCGGTCATCGACTATGACGAGTCGGTATCGACTATCGACGAGAATGAGTATGAGGCTTATTTCGAAGCCGCCGAGGCTTATAACGAGGCGGTTCGAGAGCTCGGCTCCTCCTATGCCATCGTCAACTATGACGAGCTCGAGGGCTACGAGGATTTGCTTGACGTAACCGGCACGGGAATTATGGGCTATATCACCATCGAGAAGATAAACGTCATGCTCCCGATATATCACGGAACCTCTTCGGCGGTTTTGCAGGCGGGAGCGGGACACTTAGAGGGCACAAGCCTTCCTATAGGCGGCGAGAGCACCCATTCGGTAATCTCGGCTCACCGTGGACTCCCGAGCGCGTCGCTCTTCACGAATCTTGACCAGCTCGAGGTAGGGGACACCTTCACGATAACCGTGCTGAACGAAGTCCTGACCTATGAGGTCGACCAGATTACGATTGTCGAGCCGACCGAGCTCGAGGATATCTATATCGTCGACGGGCAGGATTACTGCACACTCATGACCTGCACGCCCTATGGCGTCAACACCCACAGGCTTCTCGTCCGGGGCAAGAGAATTGCCACAGACGCAGTCAAGAAGACCATAAAAGTCACTGCGGAGGCTTACAAAATCGACAGCGTAATCGTTGCTGTTTGCGTTGCGATACCGCTGATAATAATACTCTTTATCCTCATTTCTCTTCCGGTAAGGAAGAAAAAGAGATAACGGAAAGGAAGAATGACCGTGAGAAATAACATTCTTAAAGCTTTGTCCCTGATTCTGGTTGTAACCTTGGTTGCGGCTTCCTGCCTGACGTGCGTCTTTGCCGACGACACTCTAGGCTCGATAACTGTGGAGCTGTCGGATTCCGACACGGACAAACCGATTACAACAGGAGTTCTGACCCTTTATAAGGTCGCATCCCTCAACAGCAACGGCAGTTACACCTATACTTCGGACTTTGCGAGCTCCGGCATAGAGCTCACCGTCAGGGAGAGCACTCTTGCGACCCTTCTTACGCAGTGGGCTGTTTCGCAGGGAGTGACCGGAACAGTCGGTACTCCCAATTCTGATGGCAAGGTTACATTCTCGAATCTTGAAGTTGGCTTGTATCTCATCGTTCCGACGACTAATCCAACCAATTATAATATGAATCCGAGCCTTGTTTCCATTCCCAATGTAGCCGGCGAGGGCGAATATGATGTTATGGTCGAGGCAAAGCTCGAGTCTACTTACATCCCCACCACTCCCGATGAGCCCACTCCGACAACTACAACCGTCGTCACCGAGCCGGACGTAGTCGTCACGACCGAGGGCACCAACACCGAGGAAGGCAAGACCGACGAAGAGGTCGATATCGAGGAGGACGAGCCCGAGGAGAAGGACGAGGACACCCTTCCCCAGACCGGACAGCTCAACTATCCCATCCCGATAATGGCGGGAGCAGGCGTCTTCTGCGTAGCCGCCGGCTTGATAGTCGTCAGAACCGACAAGAAGAAATAATAAGCAAAAAAATCGCCCCGAAGGTCGCCAATCTTCGGGGCTAATTTTATTTGTATAGGGGTGTAACTAGTTCACCTCAATCACATCATCGCCAATCCTGATTGCCACAACCTCGTCAAGGTCAATGGGCACCTCCCAGAAGTAGTAGGAGTCTATGATGCCGGTATAGCCGGAGCTGGATGTGGAGTTGACTTGCATCTCGGTTCCGTCCTCCATCACGGCGTAAATCTTCATGTGATTGTAGCGGATGATTCTTGGGACGTCGTCCGATTCGCTGTCATAGGTGGCAACAACTCCGAACTCCGTGACGGTCAGCTTTGTCACGCCTGTCCACGGCAATTTATCGGTAAGGTCGATGGTCTTCGTTTCGGTTCTTTCGAGCGTGAACTCAAAGCTCCATTCGCCGTCGCCGGAGTACCAGATTGGAGAGCCGTCTTCGTTTGAGTATATGAGAGCGTTGAGATTTCCGAGATGGATGCTCACCTCGAGCGGTTCGTCGCTGTCAATGTTCGTAAGGTTGATTTCGTCAAGATAGTATGCTTTCCCGTTTTCGTCAACGGCAATTCTGCCTATACCACCGCCTTTGCGATTTGAATTGACATAGACTTCCCAGATTCCGAACGTGCTGGTGCCGGTGGTTGTGAACTTGCCACTGTCACATTCCGTAGTAATCAGAACATACGCAACATCGTCGCCGACCGTCGCCGAGTCTATACTCACGGTGACGCCGTCCGAGGTTTCACTCAGCCCGATATACTGGCTCAGGCTTGCAATCGTCTCGTAGTGCTCGTCGCTCATTTCCTCCCCGGTGACCTCTTCCCATCGGGTCTTGAACCAACCGTCGATGCTGTCACTGGCGGCGACGAAGCCGGCGCCCATCAGCATGACCACCGCCACTACAGCCGCAAGTATAACCGGGTACTTTCTTAATCTCTTTTTGAAAACCGCATTTTCTCTCCCGAGCTTCGTATTTGTGAGTGCGCAGACCCGGTCGTCACTGACCGACGGAGTCTCACCGAGCCGGGTATTTTCGTCGCTGTAGCAGTCGAAAACGTCTTTAAGATTCACATTCATTTTGAAAAGCCTCCCTTTTCAAGAATTTCTTTCAGGCTGTCACGCCCTCGTCGGAGCCTCGACTTGACCGTTTCAACATTCGTGCCGGTCTCCTCCGAGATTTTCGCCACTGTCTGGTTATAGAAGTAGTACCGGACGACCGTCTCCCTCTCATGCCGTTTGAGCTTCTTAAGAGCGAGCCGAAGCTCCCGAGCCTGTTCCTCTTTCTCGAGCCCGAGAAACTCCTCCGAGACGGCGACAAAATCATCGAGGTCGTCATCTGTTCTTTCGTCAAGGCTCTCCGTCCGAAGCTTCTGAGCCCGTATGTAGTTTTTCGCCTTGTTGCGGGCAACGGTGCCGAGCCAGCCTTTCAGGTGAGAGGAGGTGAGCCGATCCCGGTTCCGCCAGAGCTCAAAGAACACATCCGACGCGAGCTCTTCAATCACTGCGGTATTATTGAAATCCCGGAGCTGATTCGCCACGACAGTGGAGACATATCGGTTGTACTTAAAAATAACCTCCGCAAGAACACTCTCGTCCCCGCTCCGAAGCCGCTTCACAAGCCTTGAATCGTCCATCCCTCACCCTCACTTTCCGATTGGATTTGAAAACGTTTTCATAATAAGAGACACGCAAAATCATATTTTGGGTGCAAAAATCTGATTTTATTTTAGCAGATTTGCGATGAGGAGTAAACCCCTCAGTCGCCCTTCGGGCGCCAGCTCCCCTTTCAGGGGAGCCTTTTTGCTTTCTGCACAAACTTTTGAGAGAACAAAAAAAGCCTCCCCTGAAAGGGGAGGGGGACCGCCGCCGAAGGCGGTGGTGGAGGGGTTTCTGAAGGTCATCCAAAGTCAATTATTGTTCCCTCAATGAAATCTCCCGCACCATCCACAAAGTAGAGATAATCGACTTCGTCAAGGTCGATAGGCACTGCCCACTGGTAATAGTAGTGTGAGTAGGAGTAATTCATGAGGCGGTCGCCGTTTTCGTCACGCTCTACATAGCCGGTTCCACCGGTGGAGTTTACTTCGGTGCCGTCCTTCATGACTGCAACCAAGTACACGGGATAATCCGTATCGTCTGTTATTGTGTAGAGATAACTGCTTCCGAATTCTGTGATTTCCAACTCCGAGATTCCGGGAATTTCGGTAGTCAGGCTTATGGCGGTAATATCTCCGATGTCAACCGTGAACTCAAAGCTCCATGAGCCGTCAAACACCACATCGCCGTCAAAGAAAGCATTTGAATGTAGTGCACCCAAGTCAAGAGTGCAATCTATTGATGTTACATCTTCACTTAATGTCTCGTAGTTGCACTCCCAGAGCCAGTAATAAACGCCGTCTTCTTCGTAACGCCACAAGTCGCAGGTGTTGTAGTTGGCGGTGATTGCGTTGACAATATCGAAGTGGCAACTGTCAAAGTACCAGTGTTCGCTCGGGTCTAATGCTCCCTCAATGCTTTCGCCCTCGATTCTGAGCAAGAAATACATCTCGTTCTTACTTGCCATAGCAGAATCAACGGTGACGGTGATGTCGGACTCTATAGTCTCGGTAATGCCGATTTCCTGCACGGAGCTTTCGATTGCTTCGGATTCTTCGGTATTGACATAAAATTCCGTATCCCCAATTCTGATCGCCTTGAGCTCGCTCAGGTCGATTACCGAGTACCAGAGACTTTTTATGGTTATTTCTGTACCTGCCAAGTCGGCATTGAGGTCTTCTGCCCAAAAGTAAGTAACAATCTCACTGCCGTCCTGCATGACAGCATATACATCATCTCTGTAATTACAACAGAAACTGTAGATATCAGACGGGACGGAAGCTGAGGAGACATCGTAGGTCACTGTCGCACTGAACTCGTTGACGGTGACGCTTGTGATGTCAACTGTTACATCTCTGTAAGGATACACTCCTGAATCGACGTCGGGATCTAACATCTTAATAGTGATAGTTTTTCTTTCGCCGTCTTCCAAGAGGCTAAGAGAATTAAGAGTGTTCTGTTCAAGAGTGAACTCGAAGTCCCAACTGCCGCCGAGATAGGTGTCCGGATATTCTTCGTTGGTTGAGTCTTTGTTAGTGTGAAGTCCTGCGAGGTGAACCGAGATAGCGATGGGTTCATTCTCGTCGGTTATGTCAATACTGCCTTCCAACACGAAATAGGTCACGTTGTTTTCGTCTGTGCCACTCCACATCAGACCACCGCTCTGTACTGTGGCGGAAGAGTTTGTGATGTCCCATCTGCACTCGTCAAAGCTCGGGCTTCTGGTGGTCGCAAATTCAACCGAGTTGCACTCAACTGCAAAGAGGACGTAGAACGTGTCTCCACCGACTGCCGCCGAATCGACCGTGATGGTCACGCCGTCCGATTTCTGACTTAAGCCGATTTCCTGACTGAAGCTTTCTATAACCGCAAGATGCTCGTCGGTTATTTCCGTGTCGGTCATGTCTTCCCAGTGTCGCACGAAAAAGTCGGTTATGCTGTTGTATGCAACCAGATATCCTGCGCCCATCAGAAGCACAGCCGCAACCACTACAGCGAGCACTATTGGTAATCTATTGTGTTTTTTCTCCATAAGAACGTTTTCCTTTCCCGCCTTGGTGTTCGCCAAAGCATAAATTCTGTCACTGCTGACGGCGGGGGCTTTTTTGAGCCGGATTTTCTCCTCGCCGTAGCTGTCGAGAAGGTCACTGTAAAGTTTCTTCACTTTGAAAAGCCTCCCTTTTCTAAGATTTCTTTGAGCTTTGCCCGTCCTCTTTGAAGCCTTGTCTTGACGGTGGCGACGTTGGTGCCGGTTTCTTCGGCGATAATTGCAACCGTCTGGTTGTAATAGTAGTACCGAAGGAGCACCTCACGCTCGGGCTTGCGGAGCTTCCCGATGGCAAGACGGAGTTCTTTTGCCTGCTCTTCTTTTTCAAGAGCAGAGAATTCGTCCGAGAGGTCGATAATGTTCTCGGCGATGCTGTCGTCAAGGCTTTCGCAGACGAGCTTTTGGGTGCGTATGTAGTTCTTCGCTTTGTTTCTCGCAACGGCTGAGAGCCAGCCACGAAGGTGCGGGGTGGTGAGGTTCTCGCGGTTCCGCCAGAGTTCAAAGAACACATCCGCCGAAAGCTCTTCGATGACGGTGGTGTTTTCGAAGTCCCGGAGCTGATTCGCAATCACCGTGGAAACGTAGCGGCTGTAGCCGGAAACAATCTCCCGGAAAGCCTCCTCGTCGCCCGAAGCGAGCCTCCTGAGGAGCCGTCTTTCGTCAATCATCACCATCACCTCTTTCGAATTGATTTGAAAACGTTTTCATACTTATAGACACAGAATTTTTGCGGTTGGATTCAAAATTCCCACAAAACCAGCCCCAACTCCAAAGAGTCAGGGCTGGAATTAAATTATTCTTCAAAATCTTTCGCTTCAACGGTTTTGATAAACTCCGCCGGAGTAAGGACTTTTATGGGTGAATCTTTGAAATCTTTTGTGTTGCGGGTGATGATGCAATCCGCTTTACAACGTATTCCCGTTTCAATCATGATGGCATCTTCAAAATCTGAAACGTCGGAAGTCAATGCATGAAATACATCCTCCGCTGTAGTATCGAGAAGTATAACAATTGAAAGTAGCTTATTCAGATTCGCTCTGCTTTCCTCCTCGCTGTGAGTACATCGACGTGTGAGATAATGAATATCAGCCGCAGATTTTGCGGTTATATACCCATCAAACTCACCTATGACTGCCATACGAAGAACCGCATAAGCATCATCAAAAAACGGTTGCCGATTTTGAAGAAAATCCATTATGACACAGGTATCAATCAAAGCGGTCATATCTTACTGAGCCTCTCTTCTCTCGCTTCTTCAAGAGTGATGGTATCAGGAATACTGCCTGCCAGTTCATCGAGAATTTTGAGCTTGTCTTGATATGGAGAAGTGAGCTTGGCGATGGTTTTGCCGTTGCGGGTGATATAGATGTCTTCGGTGGCGGCTAATGTGAGGTATTTGTTGAGATTATCCTTAAGTTCAGTTACGCTGATGAACACGGCAGATTCTCCTCTCAAGTGTTTTAACAATAGTATATCAGAATTTGTCGGGTTAGTCAATAATTTCAGATAGTTTTAGCATGTGACCAAGAAAAGCGTGTCAGGGCTGTTGACAAGTCGGTAACTATGTGATACAATAATTATATAATTATACAGTCAGTTTGGCTGTTGTTAATTCAGCGGGGGGGTAACTGCCTGCGGCAGTTACCCGTATCGACCTCCGACACAAATAGTGTTCAGGAGGTTTTCTTTTTCCTCCTTAGTTTTCTGAGGGGGATTTTTTGTTAAAAAATATAATTCAGGTTACTGTCGGTGCTAATGCCGATAAAAATAAATTGACTGCGGAGGACTATGAAAATGGACGAGAATAATTACAAACAGCTTGTCATATCAAGAAAATCAAAAGTTACCGGCAGTGCCATCAAGCACAAAGTTTATCTTGATGGGCGACCGGTAGGAGACCTTAAAAACGGTGGCACCGTGGAAACATGGACAACAGACGGTTTGCATTCTTTAAGCTTTGTAAATGACAAAAAAGAAGTTCATGCACAGGTACGCATAATGGAGACCGATACCGTTTATAGAGTAAATGTCGAGATGAAAAGCCCGTCCAATCTTGAAGTAACCGATGGTGCATTAGAAAACAGCGTGCAAAAGAGTTCGAAATCTAATCGTGGCAGTTGTTTGACGTCTTTTGTAGCAGTACTACTTATTTTAATAATTGCAGGCTTTATTATAGCCATTGTAAATAGCAATAGCTCCGATGATTCTTCTTCCAAGAGCAATTCAGAAAATAGCGTCAGTACGTCTTCTACTGAATCAGAAGATGATGTTGTCGAGGAAGAACCAACCTTTGACACTGAAACAAAAACGGTCGGTGACTGGAAAGTGACAATAACCGATGTCGAGGTTTTGGATAAATTAAACATTGGCATACTGTCATATACACCTGATGAGGGATGCAAGTATGTGAAGATAAGTCTGACAATAAAGAATAATTCGGAATCGCTGGAGTATTTCCAAGGTTATTCGACCAATTCCAAGATTGTCTATGACGGTAAATATGAATACAGTGCGACAATCACGGGAATGAGTGACGACTTGACATATGAGAGCCTGAATCCTCTTGTTACCGTATCGGGATATCTGCTGTTTTCCGTGCCGGAAGAGGTAATAGAGTCGGAAGATTCTCTATATTACGTTGTTACATCGGGCTCACATTCGGCTGAGTTTTTGCTGTGGTAGTGTGAAACGAAAATAGGCAGGGCACAAAGTGCTCTGCCTATTTGTATTTGGATTTAGTTGAGAAATCAGCCTTCATCATGCGTCTCGTCGTCATGAACATTGATGTCCTCGACGGCTTCCTGAATGTCCTCGGCAACCTCTGCGGCGGCTTTCAAGGTTTCGTCCACAGATTCGGGAACGTCGGGCTTTTCGTCCTCGTCTTCGTCTTCATCCTCGTCATCGTCGTCCCACTCGATGGTGTACTCCATCTCGTGACGCTCTTCGAGCTTTTCGGCGACCTTGTCGGCAATGACGGAAGCCCATTCGCTTGCCTTGTCGGCGGCAATGACAATTCCGCTCATGACGCCGTCAACGATGCTGTTGACAGCCTCGGAGATGTCCTGACCGTGATCTTTGCATTCGTCGCAGTCGCACTCGCACTCATCGTCGTCACATTCGTCGCATTCGCACTCGTCGTCATCACATTCGCACTCGTCATCGTCCTTTTCGCAGGCGTGGTCGCATGTGCACTCTTCGCCGTCCCAGGCCTCACAGTCCTCACAATCGCAGGTATCTACGTCGTCAAGACCCTCGAAATCCTCGGTGTCGTCGATTTCCTCGTCATCGCGAACCTTCTTTGCAAGGGCGAAGCCGAGAGCAGCAGCGGCAGCAGCCGCACCTATTCCAATAGCTATTTTAAATACATTACCCATCTGAAAACATCTCCTTCAGTTTTTCTTAAGTTTAATATAGCACACATTTGAGAAAAATGCAATACCCATTTACATATTACCGGTCAAAAACATGATAATGGCGGTCGCCGCAATCGGTGCGGTCTCGCATCTTAGAATCCTGTCTCCGAGCCAGACTTTTTTTACTCCGCTCTCTTCGAGCTTTCCTATTTCCGACGGTTCAAATCCGCCCTCCGAGCCGATAAACAGCCCGATTTTCGAACTTTCGGGGATATCTATGTCCTTGAGACTGACTCCGCCCTTTTCGTAGCAGACTATCCCCAAGTCCATCGCCGCCATCTCTTTCAGGCACTCGTCAAAGCTCATTATGTCCGAAACCTTGGGATAATCCCTCGTCCCGACTGCTTCGCCGCCTCGAGAGCTATCTTCTGCAGGCGTTCACGTTTCGACTTGAATCGCTCGTTATCGGGACGGGAAACGCATCTTTTCGTCAACACCGGACAAATCCGGACTGTTCCCAATTCAACTGATTTCTGAACGATGAGTTCAAGCTTGTCAAGCTTCGGCATTGCCATAAAGAGCGTCAGCTCAATGTTCGGCTCGCTTGACGGGCATTCGCCGATGACTTTCAAAGTTACGTCCTCACGGGTTATCCCAATAATCTCACATTGATAGTCGACCCCGTCGCAGCAGACGGTGAGTTCGTCCCCGACGGCCATCCGAAGCGACTTTCCGATGTGCTGAGCATCAGCCCCGTCGATGGTTATGATACCGCCCTGCGGCGGCTGAGAAGCAAAAAATCTCGGCATTATTTTCCCTTTCCGATAAAATCGCTTTTCTTACGAATAAATTATACCCTCTATCTGCTCAATTTTCAAGAGAAAATTTTACTTTTCGTGCTTATTTCACAGGGCTGTCACAGACTAAACCTCTTGCATATCTCCCCGAAATGTGCTACACTATAATAAAGAATTACCCGGAGAGGAGCGATACCATGCGTAGAGACAAGATTAATTATTACCTCGACATCGCCGATGCGGTTTCCGAAAGGGGAACCTGCCTGAGGAGGAGATACGGTGCGGTAATCGTCAAAAACGACCAGATTATATCGACCGGCTATGTCGGAGCACCGAGGGGCAGAAAAAACTGCACAGATCTCGGCTATTGCGTCCGCACACAGCTCAATATCCCGAGAGGCGAAAGATACGAGCTTTGCCGCTCCGTCCACGCCGAGATGAACGCCATCATCAACGCACCTCGTGAAAGCATGATTGGCGCGTCGCTATATCTCTGCGGAAGGGAAGTCTCCACCGGCGAATACATAAGGAATTCGTCGTGTTGCTCGATGTGCAAGCGCGTCGTAATCAACGCCGGAATCGAGCGGGTCATAATCCGCGATGACGACGAAAATTATCGCGTAATCGACGTTTTCGATTGGATATTGAACGACGATTCGATAGAAGGAAAGTTCGGATACTGAATGACAAGGATTTTTGAAACAAATTCGGCTGATGAGACGATAGCTCTTGGTGAGGCTGTCGGGAAGCTACTTCACGGCGGCGACGTTGTCGCTTTTCGCGGAGGGCTCGGCGCCGGGAAAACGACTTTTACCCACGGCTTGGCGGTCGGCTTGGGGCTTCGGGACGACGTGAGCAGTCCGACGTTCGCCATCGTCAACGAGTATTCCGAGCCCAAAAAGACGCCTCTTTACCACTTCGACATGTATAGAATCGCTGACAGTGATGAACTCGAATCCATCGGCTTCTACGACTATCTCGAGAGCGATGCCGTTCTGGCAATAGAATGGAGCGAGAATATAGCCTCTGAACTCCCCGACAGCACGACCATCATTGATTTCGAAGTGACGGGGGAGAGCTCCCGAAAGATAACAATAATCGGAGATGACAGATTTGACAATATTGGGCATTGATACCTCCGGCAAAACCGCCTCCTGCGCCGTTTATCGTGACGGAATCATCCTCGGACAGACGACCGTCTATACGAGACTCACACATTCTCAGGTAATCCTGCCGTTCATAGAGCGGCTTCTATCCGATACGGAGCTTGAGATTTCGGACATAGACTTGATAGCCGTCTCGAACGGTCCCGGGTCCTATACGGGACTCCGAATCGGCGTTGCACTTGTGAAGGGGCTTTGCGCCACGGGCGGCAGGTGCGTCGGAATCTCGACCCTCGAAGCCCTTGCGGCAAATTCCGAAGCGGCGAAGGGCACGATCTTCTCGCTGATGAAAGCCCGCCCCGAGGTGGTCTATTTCGGAGCGTATTCTTCTGACGGAGAGAAGCTGACGGCAGTCCAACCCGACGACGTGACCGGCTATGATGCCGTGAAGGAGCTTGCGGACAAGACCCCGGGCGACATCATCCTTACCGGCGACTGCGCCGAGGACATAAAGGCGAAGCTCTTCGCGGAGGAAGACCGTGTGCGCCTCGCCCCCGTCCAAAACCGCCTCCAACAGGCAACCGGCGTAATTTCCGCGGCACTTGGGCATCTTGACGAAGCGGGGAGTGCGGAAGATTTACGGGTCAGATATTTGCAGATTACTAAGGCAGAAAAAGACTTACAAGAAAGGTGATTATTATGAAGATAGGAATCGGAAATGACCATGCGGGTGCGGAGCTCAAGATGGAGATTGTGAAGCACCTTGATGAAATCGGGGTTGATTATATCGATTATGGCGTCGCCGTTGGGGAGAAGATTGATTATCCCGATGCGGCGGAGATGGTCTGCAAGGAGATCGTAAACGGCACCGTCGACAGAGCAATCCTCATTTGCGGCACCGGCATCGGCATCTCGATAGCGGCGAACAAGATTAACGGCATCCGTGCCTGCGCCTGCTCGGACGCCTTCTCGGCGAAGTACACCCGCCTCCATAACGACGCCAACGCCCTCTGCCTCGGCGGCAGGGTAGTGGGACCCGGTCTCGCCAACGAGCTCGTCGACCTGTTCCTGACCACCGAATTTGAAGGTGGAAGGCATCAGAGAAGGGTTGATCTGATTACGAAGCTTGAGGAGAAAAACCGAGTAAAAGAGCAGAATTAACAATAACCAGCACCGACCCGGCATTATGGACAAGCGCGCCGACGACGGGGCTAAGGGTGCCGATGATGGCTAAGATTATTGCAACGACATTCAAAGTCATCGAAAATGTGAGATTCAGTTTGATAGTTTTCATCATCCGCTTCGAAAGGGCGACGAGGTGGGGAAGCTCCGAGAGGTCGTCGCCGACGAGGGCTATGTCGGCGGCATCGACGGCAATGTCGCTCCCGATGCCTCCCATCGCAATCCCGACATCGGCTTTTTTGAGTGACGGTGCGTCGTTCACGCCGTCGCCGAGCATGAGAACCTTGTCGCCGCCAGATTGAAGCTCGCTGATTATCCTGAGCTTGTCCTCCGGCAGACATTCGGAATATACTTTGTCTATTCCAAGACTATGAGATACCGCTTCGGCGGTATTTTTGTTGTCGCCCGTAAGGAGAACCGGTTCCACACCCAAGGTCTTGAGACTGTCAAGCATGCTCTTGCTTTCTTCCCGAACCGTGTCCGAAAGGGCTATGAGCCCGATAATTTCAATCTCATTTGCGACATAAATGACCGTACAGCCGGTTTTGAGATACTTTTCGGCTTCGGCGGTTGCGGTTTCGTTAAGATTTATATTTGCCTCGGTGAGCATTTCCTTGTTACCGGCAAGAATTCTCTGCCCGTTCACTTCGGCTTGAACGCCCCGACCCGGAAGCATCGAAAAATCTTCGCAGGCGGGAAGCTCGCCACCATATGAGTTCACGATTGCCTTTCCCAAGGGATGCTCGGACATCTGCTCCGCAGAGGCGCAGAGCCTGAGAATATCTTCGTCAGAGTAGCCCTCCCGAAGGCTTTCCGAAGCCGAAACGGTCGGCGTGCCGTAGGTGAGAGTTCCGGTCTTGTCAAAAGTCGCAACGGTGACATCGGCGAGCCGTTCGAGGGCATCGCCCTCTTTGACCAAGAAACCGTGCTTGGTGGCGTTGCCGATTGCCGCCATGATTGCCGTTGGCGTCGCCAGGACAAGAGCGCACGGGCAGAAGACGACAAGTATTGTAACCGCTCTCAGAATTTCTCCGCTTATCGCCCAGGTCAGAGCCGCACTCACGAGTGCTATAACGACAATCCATGTCGCCCACCGGTCGGCGAGTCCGACAATCTTCGCCTTTCCGGCGTCGGCTGACTGCACAAGTCGTATAAGCCGTTGAATCGAACTGTCCGAACCGACTTTTGTGGCTTTCATGTCGAACGCCCCGAACTGGTTGACAGTTCCGCTCGAGACCTCATCGCCCACTGTCTTGTCTACGGGAAGCGATTCGCCGGTCATAACAGCCTGATTTATCGAGGTTTGCCCCGAGATGATGACTCCGTCGACGGGAACCGTTTCCCCGGGCAGTACTCTCAGAATATCATCGACCGAAACCTTTTCGGCGGGAATTATCCGCTCGGAATCGTCCGAAATAACCCTTGCCGTCTGCGGAGTGAGCTTGACGAGTCGCTCAATTCCGGCTCTTGCCTTTGCAACGGTGAGCTCCTCAAGAAGCCCGCCCAACTGCATGATAAATGCGACCTCTCCCGCCGCAAAGGTCTCTCCGATGAGAACGGAAGCGACAAGAGCGAGCGACACGAGAACATCCGCCTTGATGTCGAACTCGGTTACCAAACCGATTATCGCTTCAAGAATTATCGGAATCCCACAAAGGATTATTGCCACCCAAGCAATGTCAAACGGCAGGGGAAGCCCGATAAGACTCAGTATAAGAGACACTCCCGAAACCGCTAACAGTGCGATATCCTTCTTTGTTCCGCCGATAGCGAGCGCCGATTCAAGCTTCTTCATAGCATTTTTAATCATAAAGCACCTCTTTGTATCAAAACTATACCCATACGGGTATCTATAGCTTATATTATACTCATAGGGGTATAGGTTGTCAAGAGGCAAAATAAAACCGCCCGAAATTGGGCGGTGATATTCCGGGTTTACCCCATATTCGCAAATCTTTCGACAGCCTTCGTAAAATCCGCGATAGTCTTGTCGGCGTCGCCGTGCTCTATGCCGTCACGAACGCAGTGGTTGATGTGACCTTCGAGGACGACCTTGCCGCAACCGTGAAGTGCTGACTTTGCGGCGTTAATCTGGGCTAAGATGTCCTCGCAGGGGATATCTTCGTCAATCATCCTGTCAATAGCCTCGACCTGCCCGATAATTTTTTTTAGTCTGCGGTGCAGGTTTTCGGAATCCATACATTGCTTCATTCTGATCCTCCTGAATCACTCATTCCAGTACCCGTCTCGAATTAATTTATCCCACACCGGCACGACAACCTTGACATTCCTCATGCCTTGTCTTGACTTCATCGGCTGGGTTATCTGGCAGACGTAGCCGTCTTCCATGAGCTTCTGAAGCGCGTCTCTGATGCTTTCCTCGGGGACGCCGTTTTTCTGTGAAACCGCCGAGATGACGGTTCTGAATGTGGGGACGACATTCGGCCTGTTGGCAATGCGGGCGAAATTAGAAATAATCATCATGCTGTAGCTCTTCTGAAGCACGTCCTCTGCGGGGAGAGTGACGACCTTTGTCGCCGCAAGCTGCAGCTGACGCGAGAATGAACCCTTGATACCGTATACGACCGCCGTCTTTTTCAGAGTCTGACTTATGTATTTCACAACCGACTGAAAATGTCCGTCACCGGTGAAAATAATGATTGCGTCGACGTTTTTGCGGTGGTTTACCGTCTGGTAAATATAGTCGAGCATGATAAAGTCGGTCATGTCCTTTTTGCGGTGAGAATCGGTGTTGCCGGTCTCAACTATTGTGTTGGTAATCGTTCTGAGCCTCGGGAGCTCCGAGCTTATATTCGGCTCCGAAAAATCGCCGAATACCATAACGTCCTTGAGGTCATAGTCGCGCTCAAGCTCCTTCCGCCACGAAAGCGGGTCGGTGTCAATGCTGTAAAAATTCTGATAGGTATAAAACCAATATTCATAGTCCACAAATGCTATTGCCGTTTTTCTTTTCTTAAAGATACTCAAAGTTTACCTCCTTTCATGTAAATTTTTCGCGAAGTTTGTTTGTATGGAAATAAGTTTCAAAGAAACTTATTTCCCGCGGATGCGAGGCTATGCCTCGCAGACGCGTAAAATGGCGAGAGCGAACATCTTTGCGTTGAGGACAAGCTGAGAAATCTTTATTGATTCGTCCGCCGAGTGCATGTGGTTGTCCTCGCCCATAATTTCCGCTCCGAAGGCAACTCCGCCTTCTATATCATGGACATAGGTGCCGCCGCCGATTGCGATGCACTCGCCCTTTTCGCCGGTGACCTCTTCGTAAACGCCGAGAAGCGTCTTGACGAACGGGCTGTCCGACGGGACATAGTGCGGCTCCATACCCATGCTGTCACGGGTCGAGAAGCCCTTCGCTTCGAGAGCGGGCTTGTAAACGTCCAGAATATTCTTGACCGTAAAGCTTACGGGAAGCCTGATATCGTTACAGCCGTGTAAGCTACCGTTTTCATAATCTAAGATACTAAGTAAGCATGTCAGCTCGCCCGACTGCTCGTCCTTGAAGTCGATGCCGATGCTCTTGCCGTTGGTCTCACCGTAGGGGAAGAGCTCACAGAGGGATTTAATCTTTCCGCCGATTTCGCCGCCGAGATTAAGCTTATTGAGAAGCTCAAGCAATGCGGTAACCGAGTTCTTGCCCATCGACGGCATCGAGGCATGAGCGCTCTTGCCGTGGGCTTCGATAGTGATGCTGTCGCCGTTTTCCGTAGCAGTAAAGCCGACTTCGGAATTAAGCTCTGCCACAGCCTTCGAGATTTCGTCTGCGCCGACGCCCTTTATAACCGCAGAGGCTATCTCCGGAACGGCGTTGATAATCTTGCCGCCGTGGAACTCCACGAGGGTTCTGCCTTCGCCGACGGGAATCTCGCACTCAAATGCGCCGCGAATCATGCCCTTTTCGATGTTGATGACGGGATAGTTGCCGTCGGGCGTGAAGGAGTACTTGGTGGGCTTTTCCTTCGAGAAGTAGTACCTCATGCAACCGGAACCGTTCTCCTCGTTGGTGCCTAAGATAAGGCGAACGCCCTTTTTGAGAGGGATATTCAAATCCTTCAGCGCCTTCATCGCATAGATAACCGATACCGCCGGACCCTTGTCGTCGATTGCACCTCTGCCATAGAGCTTACCACCCTCGATCCTTGCGGTGTACGGATCGCTTGTCCAGCCCGTCCCCTCGGGGACGACGTCAAGGTGCGCCAGGATTCCGAGCTCGGGCTCGCCTTCCGTGAAAGTAGCCGTGCCGGCATAGCCGTCGAAGTTTTTGGTCTTCATCCCGAAGCTCTCGCAGACCGCCAGAGCATGGTCAAGGCACTCCCGAACGGGAACCCCAAACGGTGCGCCCTCAGCCGGTTCCTGCTGATAGCTCGGGAATGAAATCAGCTCCGACAAAGTCTCAATCATCTCGCCCTCAAGGGTGTCGATGTAGGAGAAAAGCTTTTCTTTAGTGTTGTCCATAATTATGCTTCCTTCTTTATTTAACTTTCCTCAGCACCATCGCCGAAATCGGCGGGACGAATACGCCTTCGCAATAGGTTGCGAGCGGTGTGAGGGATGCTTTTATGTCCGTGATATGCAACTGCCATTCGCCGTCGGGGAGACCGATCATCTTTGCCCTCGGAATCGGGTTTACGAGTAGCAATAGCTCCTCGTTCTCGTCGAAGAGGTGGATGCAGATTGTGCCGTCGGGTGAGGGGAGGGTTTCCGAATGTGAAATAATCTCGGTCCGAAGCGAAAGCCTCAGCAGGCGATGCGCCTTTCTGAAGGCGACGAGCCCCTTGTAGTAGTCGACCGTCAGCTTGTTCTCGGCAATAGACCACCATTTCAAAGAGTTGACGCTGTCGGGCGAACGGTAGCTGTTGCGGTCATAGTCGCCGTTGCCGAGAGGCTTTGAGCGGAGGAATTCCTGCCCCGCCTGAATGAAGGGGATTCCCTGCGCCAGAAAGACCAGAGCCGCCGCAAGCCTTGCCATCTTGTGGCGGTCAAGCTCGTGAGCACTGCTCGAGACGGTGAGCTTGTCCCAGAGCGTGAGGTTGTCGTGAGCCTCAACATAGTTAACTATCTGGCATGGGTTGCAGTTCCAGTCCTGCTTGCCGAGGAGCCCGTCCGCCACCGACTGCCTTAAGTGGAAGTTGCCGCTGATATAGCCGGTCGCCTTGTCGACGAAGGTTCCACCTTTGATGGCGTCGCGATAGTTGTCGTTGAAATAGGCGGCATAGGGCGTCATATAGGAATTGTATTTGTTTGCGGATTTCTCGCCCTCGAGTGCTGAGTCTCCGCCCGTCCAGCCTTCGCCATAGAGAATTACGTTCGGGTTGATTTCGGTCAGTCGCTCGGAAATCTCGTTTATCGTGTCGATGTCGAGGCACGCCATCAGGTCGAACCGGAAGCCGTCGATTTTATATTCCGTCGCCCAGTAGACGACCGAGTCGACGATGTATTTTCTGACCATCGCTCTTTCGGATGCAATCTCGTTTCCGCATCCTGAGCCGTTCGAGAGCTTGGAGCCCCGGTATCTGTAGTAATATCCAGGATATGAGTTGCTGAGATGCGAGCCGAACGACTTGAACGTGTGGTTATAAACAACGTCCATGACAACGCCGATGCCGTTACGGTGAAGAGCCATAACAAGCTCTTTGTATTCCTTGATTCTCATGGACGGGTCGAACGGGTTCGTGGAATAGGAGCCCTCGGGGACGTTGTAGTTTTCCGGATCGTAGCCCCAGTTATATGACTTTTCGGGGTGTGCCTCATCGAGGCGGTCAAAGTCGAACACCGGCATGAGCTGAACGTGGGTGACGCCGAGGTCTTTTATGTGACTCAAGCATGTGGGCTCGCCGCCGTGAGTGGAGCTGTTTTCAACCGTGAACGCCGGGAACTTGCCCCGAAGAATGGGCTCGATTCCGCTCGATTCGTCGACCGAGAAGTCTCTCACGCTGACCTCATAGATGATAGCGTCGGTGTTTGACTTTAGGGTGACATATCCGGAATCCTCCCAGCCCTCGGGATTGAGGGTTGACGGGTCGATGATACAGCCCTTGTCGCCGTTGACTCCTGCGGCTCTCGCATAGGGGTCGACGCCCTCGGTGGTCTTGCCACCGTAGGTATATTTATAGGTATAGAAAACGCCATAGAGCGACCCGGAGTGATTGTATCTCCACACACCAAGCTCGCTTTTCAGCATAGGAACGGACAAATATGGGTGCTCGTCCTCGTTATGCTTATATAAACAGACGGAAACAGCTTCCGCTTCGGGAGCCCAAACGGCGAACTCGGTTTCGGCATCCGAAACCGTAACGCCCAGCACTCCGTCGTACTTGAAATTCGAATCAATATATTCTGCCTT
Source organism: Oscillospiraceae bacterium (assembly GCA_021201135.1). Taxonomy (GTDB): domain Bacteria; phylum Bacillota; class Clostridia; order Oscillospirales; family Ruminococcaceae; genus Faeciplasma. The sequence goes on along the minus strand of JAJQGT010000009.1, from coordinate 205,847 downwards.
TTTGGAATCCATGATATTCCCCCAGTAGTGAAGTTGAGTTCGTCAACTTGTGGTGACGACAGTCAACTTGTATTATAACTCATTTCACAACATTTTTCAAGCCCATTGTGACAGTAAGCTGAAAAACGAAAGCGAATATATGAAAAATATTATTGGCAGGGTTGACTTTTTCGCAATTACATTGTAAAATATATCAGTCTGCGAGTAAGCTATACGGCAGCGGACGACATTTTTATGTCGGATGAGGAAAGTCCGAGCATCACAGAGCAAAACAGCTGATAACGTCAGCCGAGGGCGACCTTAGGGAAAGTGCAACAGAAATAAACCGCCGATTTCAAATCGGTAAGGATGGAAAGGCGAGGCAAGAGCTCACCGGAGCGTGGGAGACCACGTTGCCATGTAAACCCTGTTTGATGCAACACCGTTTGGAACGAAATATCAACGTCTGCTCGGCGGGTATTTTGTAATAGGTGGCTTGAACTCTTCGGCGACGAAGAGTCTAGATAGATTGCCGTACACGACAGAACTCGGCTTACAGGCTTGGTCGCAGAGCTTGAATAATAACCCTTACGAAAAGGAAAAATAAAAATATTTACGGAGGCTTTTATGCTGAAAAACAAGAATTTAAGAATGTTTGCCTGTCTTCTGACGGCACTCATGGTGCTCTTCGCATTTTCGGGTTGCGGAGACAATTCGACCACCGATGGCGAGACCGACGCTGACAACGCCACAATCGACACCCCCGAGACCTCGGAAGAAGGCACCAAAGCCGGCTCCGGCGACGACCTGTCCCTCGGCTTGAGTGACGGAGACACATATCTTTCAAGAGACGATTACACACTCCTGGGCGATTACTATTACACCGAATCCTATCATGTTGAGAATGAGGACAGCGGTGCGGTTTCCGAAATCGGTCTTGATATGTATCTTAGCTATGATGAGGAGAACGGCTATTCGGATGCCGATGGAGTTCTGGCGGTTTACTATGATGAGGAAACCGGCGACTTGACCGGATATGAGGCGTATGTCGGAATCTATCCCATCCGTGCGACAGTAAACTATCAGGTGGCGGCAAATTCCTCTTACTTCACTTGCGTTTGCCTTGACAGCGACAGTAACGTCACGAAAGTTATCTGGGACAACTACGTCGAAAACACCGACACCGGCGTCAAGACATACTATACCGGCTATCAGACCTACTATTCGGACGGCTCCACCGAGAGCACCTATGAAGAGCAGTATACAATCTCGGATGACGGAACCCTCAGTCTTACCCAGACAACCACAAAAGAATATGACGAGGACGGAAACGTAACCACCGACGAAACGGTTGAGTATTAAGTTCAGGCAAATTCTGAGCCCTGTAGGTTCGTTTTTCTTGGGCAAAATGCCTCTTGACACAGACGGGCGAAAATGCTAAAATAAAATCACAGTGAGTTGCAAACGGCGTAAATCCGGCTGTTTGCGGCTCTTTTTTGTTTGTAAAAATATATATTTATCATAGTGGAGGATTATATGGAAGAAAAAGTTCAAACAAACAAGATGGCGACTATGCCTGTGCCGAAGCTTATGCTGTCGATGGGCATACCGATGATTCTGTCGATGATGCTTCAGGCACTCTATAACATCGTTGACAGCGCATTCGTCTCGAATATGGCAGAAAGCGGCGAGCAGGCTCTCAATGCTCTTACACTTGCATTCCCGATGCAGATGCTCATGGTTGCAATCGGTGTCGGAACCGGCGTCGGCGTAAACGCCCTTGCGGCAAGATGCCTGGGACAGGGCAACAAGGAGAGGGCGAGCGAGGTTGCCGGAAACGCCCTGTTTCTGGGATGTGTAATCTACGTCGTGTTCCTCTTATTCGGACTGTTCGGCGTTAAGTTCTACATCGGAACCCAGACAGACAACCCGGAAATTTACGAAATGGCGGTTTCCTACTTACAGATTTGCTGTACAATGTCGATGGGCATCGTCTTCTATTCGATTCTGGAAAAGCTCTTGCAGGCAACCGGCAAAGCTCTCTATTCAACAATCGCTCAGGTTGCGGGAGCCATCACAAACATCATCATGGACCCTATACTGATTTACGGTCTTCTCGGTCTCCCGGAGTTCGGAGTTCAGGGTGCCGCATACGCAACCGTAATCGGTCAGCTCGTATCGTTCGCACTGGCGCTTATATTCCACCTGAAGGTGAACAAAGACCTCTCGAAGAGTGTACGCTATATGAAGCCGTCGTGGCAGATTATCAAGGGCATCTATACAATCGGACTTCCCGCAATCATCGCACAGGCGCTCATGTCGCTTATGACCTATGCGCTGAACGTAATTCTCGTCCAGATAAGTGAGCAGATGGTAACCGCATACGGTCTCTTCTACAAGATTCAGCAGTTCATCCTCTTTGCGGCGTTCGGACTTCGTGACGCAATCACGCCTGTCGTTTCCTACAGCTATGGTATGAACGACAAGAAGCGTATCAAGGATGGCATCAAATACGGCATGCTCTATACAGCTGTAATCATGCTCATCGGAACCCTTATTGTTGAGCTCCTTGCGAACCCGCTTTCAAGCATATTCGGACTTTCCGGCGAGACCCAGCAGCTCTGCATCGGAGCTATGCGTGTGATCGGCATCAGTTTCATTCTTGCCGGTGCAAACGTCGCTTTTCAGGGGGTGTTCCAGGCACTTAACGGCGGAACGGAATCGTTGGTCGTTTCCGTTTGCAGACAGCTTATCTTCGTCCTTCCCGTCGCTTGGGGATTGACACAGGTCGTCAAGGCAACCGGGCTTAACTGGGTCGTCTGGCTCACATTCCCGTTTGCGGAGCTCGTCACGGTCATAATCGCATTCTTCCTGATGAGAAGAATCCAGAAGAAGATTCAGTTCTGATTATTATTTTGCAAAAATTCCGTGTGGGTTGTCCTACACGGAATTTTTATCTGTCGGATCCGACGTCGGATTCGAGTCGGATTCGGCGATTTAACGCAAAATAAATCGGGATTTTATAAAAATTTACTTGCAACAAGTGAAGATTTCTGGTATGCTATAAATTGGTGATATAAAAATGCCTTCTACCTACGCACATTATGTTTTGGGCAGAGATCTTCTCCGCCGCTATTCTACTGAGGTAAAAGATGTCCTCAGAAATAATCTTAAAATCTATCAGATAGGGCTTCACGGTCCGGATATTCTTTTCTATTACAAGCCTCTTGCAAAGAACCCGATAAGACAGCTTGGCTCGGACGTGCACGAAAGACCTGCGACGGAGTTTTTCGAAAATGCCGCGGATGTCGCAAACTCGGCGGAAAACGAAGCCGAACGCAACCGTCGGCTCTCGTATGCCCTCGGCTTTGTCGGGCACTTTGCACTTGACAGCATGTGCCACGGCTATGTCGAGAGAAAGAAAGAGGTAAGCGGTGTCACTCACTCTGAAATAGAGGTTGAGTTTGACAGGAGCCTGATGCTGAAGGACGGCTTGAACCCCGTCACGCATCATCTCACGGGTCATATTCACCCGACGGATGAGAACGCCCGGATAATGTCTTTATTCTATGATTCTGTCTCCGAGAAGGAGGCAAAAACAGCGATTCGTTCGTTTGTAACGTACAATGGTTTACTGGTCGCGCCGAATGACATGAAACGACTTCTGATATATTCCGTCCTTGCGGCGTCCGGTAATTATAAGGGTATGCACGGAATGGTCGTCAACAAAAAGCCCAACCCGAAGTGTGAGGATTCTAACCTCCGTCTGGAGAAACTTATGGCAAAAGCCGAGGAGCTCTGTCTTAAGCTCAGCGACAATTTCCTGAATTTCGCTGACGGAGAAGAGAAGCTTCTTCCATGGTTCAATAGGAACTTCGAAAAGGGCGACGACTGGCAATCTATTCCGATTCTTACCGCTATGGAGGAAAGACATTATGAAGTTTAAAATGACTCCGCAGGAGAAAAAGTGGGTGCTCTATGACGTCGGAAACTCGGCGTTCACGATGCTCGTGGCGACGCTATTGCCAATCTACTTCCACGTTCTCGCAGACAATGCTGGAATCTCAGAAACCGACTATCTGGCATACTGGGGCTATACCACGTCTATTGCCACGATTATAGTTGCAATCCTGGGACCGACCCTCGGCACCGCTTCGGATATCAAGGGCGTCAAGAAGATAATCTTTATGGCTTCGATGCTAATTGGAGCAATCGGGTGTATCGCCCTCGGATTCATCCAGTCGTGGCTCTGGTTCTTAATCCTGTTCGCAATCGCAAAAATCGCCTATCAGCTCAGCCTTGTTGTCTATGATTCAATGCTCACGGATGTAACAAGCGATGAACGCATGGACGAAATCTCAGCCCAAGGCTATGCCTGGGGCTATATCGGAAGCTGTGCGCCGTTCATCATCTGTATTGCAATCTATGCTCTTCAGACTATGGGAATTCTCCCGATAAGCCTCGGAGTAGCGATGGCTATCGACTTTGTCATCACCGCCGTCTGGTGGGTCGCGATGGCGATTCCGCTCGTCAGAAGCTACAAGCAGGTTCACTATGTCGAGAAGACCGACAAGCCCGTCATGTCGAGCCTTAAGCGTCTCGGCGGCGTGTTCAGGGAGCTCGGGCACAATAAGAAGGCTCTCTTCTTCCTCATCGCGTTCTTCTTCTATATCGACGGCGTCTACACCATCATCGACATGGCGACTACATACGGCGAATCTCTGGGACTCGACAGTATCGGCTTGGTACTGGCGCTTCTTGTCACTCAGTTCGTTGCGTTCCCCGCGGCACTCTTCTTCGGACGACTTTCAAGAAAGGTCGAAGCAGGCAAGCTTCTCATGGTCTGCATCGTCGCATATTTCTTCATCGTCGTTTACGCTATCTTCCTAAGACAGCTCTATCAGTTCTGGATTTTAGCCGTTGCGGTCGGACTTTTCCAGGGCGCAATCCAGTCGCTTTCACGTTCCTACTTCGCAAAGATTATTCCTCCCGAGAAGTCGGGCGAATACTTCGGCATCTATGACATCTGCGGCAAGGGCGCTTCCTTCATCGGCACAACTCTCGTCGCCGTCATCACCCAGATTACCGATAACTCAAGCTATGGTGTCGGAGGGCTTGCCGTCATGTTTGTAATCGGCGGAATCTTCTTCGTCATCACCGACAGAACTCCCGCAACCGAGCAAAAGCAGTAATCCGCCATGGGCTTAAAGCGAGATCTGCATCCAGCAGTACTTCATCACCGGAATTGAGTGGTTTGTGAATAAGTATATGTTCTACATATGAGCATAAAAAATCCTCTTGACAAAGAGGAGAAAGTGTCATATAATAAAAGTAGCGAGAGGGTTGCCTGAACGGCAATTCAGACAACAAGGTCACTCTCCGAACAAAGATAATTGTTGGGAAATGTAGCTGTTCTTCGACAAATGAGTCAAAGGGCGGCTATTTCTTTGAGTTTTGACCTATTTTGATACCCAATTCAATAGCCGATATCAGCAAACCAAGTAGCAGAATTACTGTTGAAATGTCCATGGGCACCACTCCTTTCCGTCCGGAAAGGGTGACCGCCTCTCGCTATGTGTATTATATCACAACCAAAAAATCTTGTCAATAAAAACCGCACCTTGTCAATCGGTGCGGTTTTTCATATTTCCTCTTGCATTTCTCGGGGAAATCATGTATCATAAGAATACTATTTTGAAGGGAGCATAATTGTGTATCGGCTTATAACTTCGGACGGGCACGCCCGCAGGGGCGAGTTTACCACCGTCCACGGCGTGATACAGACGCCGGTTTTTATGAACGTCGGAACTGCGGCGGCTATCAAGGGAGGAATCTCCTCAATAGATCTCGAGAACCTCAAGTGTCAGGTGGAGCTTTGCAACACCTATCATCTTCACCTTCGCCCGACCGACGAGGTAATATATAAATTAGGTGGACTTCACAAGTTCATGAACTGGCATAAGCCAATCCTCACCGATTCGGGAGGATTTCAGGTCTTCTCGCTCGCCAAGCTCAGAAAGATAAAAGAAGAGGGAGTTTATTTTAACTCCCACATCGACGGCAAGCGCATCTTCATGGGACCCGAGGAAAGCATTCAAATTCAGTCTCACCTCGGTTCGACCATCGCAATGGCTTTTGACGAATGTGTCGAGAACCCCGCACCCCGAAGCTACTCGAAGAACTCCTGCGACCGCACTGTCCGTTGGTGCAAGCGTTGCAAGGACGAGATGGCAAGGCTTAACGCCCGCGACGACACCATCAACCCGCATCAACTCCTCTGGGGCATCAATCAGGGTTGCACCTATGAGGACATCAGAATCGAGCACATGAAGCAGATTGCCGACCTCGACCTCGACGGCTACGCTATCGGCGGTTTGGCAGTAGGCGAACCTGCCGAGGAGATGTACAGAATTATCGAGGCGGTCGAGCCCTATATGCCCGCCGACAAGCCGAGATACCTGATGGGTGTCGGCACGCCTCAGAATATAATCGAGGCGGTCTACAGAGGCGTCGACTTCTTCGACTGCGTAATGCCGTCCCGTAATGCCCGCCATGCGACGATATTTACATGGAACGGCATCATGCACCTGACCAACGCCTGCTACGAGCTGGACGAGCGTCCCATCGACCCCGAGTGCGACTGCCCGACCTGTCGCAACTTCTCCCGTGCCTACATCAGGCACCTGTTCAAAGCGAAAGAACAACTTGCCGGACGCCTCGCAGTAACCCATAACCTCTGGTTCTACAATACCCTCATGGAGAAAATCCGAGCCGCTATAGAAGCAGGGGAGTACGAGCAGTTCAGAAATCACTATTCGCCGCTTCTCGCTTCCAAACTGGAGGACTGACCATGAAAACCGTAATTTTTGACCTCGATGGGACTCTCGTTGATACGGCAGAAGACCTCGGCGACAGCGTCAGTGCGGCGCTTACGGAGCTTGGTCTTCCTACACATACAACAAAAGAATACATTTCATATGTCGGCAACGGCACGCTTATGCTTGTTAAGCGTTCTCTCCCCGAAAGCCTTCGTGACGACGAGGAGCTTTTAAATAAGGCTCACGACCTCTTCTGCAACCATTATGCCACCCACTATCTCGACAAATCACGGGTTTATGACGGCATCCCGGAGGTTGTGAAGGCTCTGAAGGACTCGGGACTTAAGCTCTATGTCCTGACGAATAAGCCCTATCAGTTCGCAAGCAAGATAATCGAGGAATGTTTTCCGACCGGCACCTTCGAGCTCGTTGCCGGAAGCGGACAGGGCTTTCCCCGAAAGCCCGACCCGAGCTATGAGAACCATTTGATTGAACTGTCGGGTGCAGACAAGTCGGAAGCCATCCACATCGGCGACTCGGACACCGACATCGAGACCGCCCACAACGCCGGCATCCCCTGCATCGCCTGCACATGGGGCTTCAGAAGCCGCGAATCCCTCGTCGAAGCGGGAGCGGATTTTATAGTGGATGAGCCGGGGGAGATTTTGGAAATTCTTAATGTTGGATAGAACGAAAATAGCCTCACCTGAAAGGGGAGGGGAACCGCCGCCGAAGGCGGTGGTGGAGGGGTTGTCAACAAATCACAAATCCCCTCTTGATTTCGTTCAAAAAATGTGCTATAATTACCATTACAACGAAACCATCTTTGTATAGGAGGATAAAATTATGGAAGGCAGAGCTATTACCATTGAATCAAGAAAGAATCGCAAGATTAAAATCAGCATAATTCCCGGGCATTTTGCCACCAACCACTCGCACATCAATTACTACATCGACATGACGAAAATCAAGACCAGTCACAAGATGGCAAAGGATGCCGCCGCTCAGATTGCCGCAACCTATTCTTCGACTCCGATTGACACCATCATTTGCATGGAAGGAACCGAGATGCTCGGCGCATTCCTGGCGGAGAGCCTCTCTTCGGGCGGAATTAATCAGGGCGAGGACGTTTGTGTCATCACTCCCGAGCTCAACTCCAACAACCAGATGATTTTCCGCGACAATATCCAGAAGCAGATCTGGGGCAAGAGAGTGCTCCTGCTCATCTCGTCCGTCTCGACCGGCAAGACCATCAACCGTGCAATCGAGTGCCTTAACTACTATAACGGCGAGCTCGTCGCAATCTCCTCAATCTTCTCGGCAATTTCCGAGTCTAACGGCATCCCCGTTCACAGCGTCTTCACACCCGACGACATCAACGGCTACCAGACATTCGTTCAGCGCGAGTGCCCGATGTGCCAGGCAGGGCAGAAGGTCGACGCCATCGTCAACAGCTTCGGCTATTCAAAAATTTGATTTTCACAAAAAGAGGGCGGTTTTGCGTCGCCCTCTTTTTATTTTGCAAAATTTTGTGAAAAAACAGTTGAAATCGGTTTTGCGACGTGTTATAATAACTTTGTATTTCAAACGCTGTGACGATTCGTATGTTGTACATTCGTACATCGTACGACGAGAGTAGAGGGCAGGATAGTTGCAGTTTCGAGCTTGTCCCATGTGGGACAGGCTATTTTTTATTGTCACACCGTATATTCGTAAGAAAGGATATAAAATCATGATTAATCAGGATCTTCAGGACATCGAAAGACGGGCGAAAGAGGAACTCGAAAAGGACCAGAGTGCTCAAGACCTCGAAAATCTTCGTGTCAGATTTTTAGGCAAGAAGGGCGAGCTTACCGCAATTCTAAAGCAGATGTCCACTCTTCCGGCGGAGGAAAGACCGGTCGTCGGACAGCTTGCAAACAAGATTCGCGCTAACATCGAGCAGGCTATTTCGGCAAGAGGCGCCGAAATCCTCGCGGTCTCCGCCGCAAAGAAGCTCAAGGAGGAGAAGCTTGACGTAACCCTTCCCGGGCATCATCACGACATCGGAAATCTTCACCCTATCAACTCGGTTTTGCATGAAGTAGAAGAAATATTCCTCGGCATGGGATTCTCTATTGCCGAAGGACCCGAGGTCGAATATGACTATTATAACTTCGAGGCTCTGAATCTCCCGCCGGATCACCCCGCAAGAGATACTCAGGACACTTTCTATATTTCGGATAAAGTTCTCTTGAGAACCCAGACCTCTGCTATCCAGATCCGAGTTATGGAGAACCACAAGCCCCCGATAAGAGTTATCGCTTCCGGCAGAGTTTACCGCTCCGACGCCGTCGATGCGACCCACTCCCCGATATTCAATCAGGTCGAGGCTCTCGTAGTCGACAAGGGCATCACTATGGGCGATTTGATTGGCACGCTCGAGCTTCTTATGAAGAGGCTTTACGGCGAGGACGCCAAAATCAGACTCCGTCCGCACCACTTCCCGTTCACCGAGCCTTCCGCAGAGGTTGATATCCAGTGTTTCAACTGCGGCGGCAAGGGCTGCAGCATGTGCAAGGGCGAGGGATATGTCGAGCTCTTGGGCGCCGGCATGGTTCACCCGAAGGTTCTTGAGACCTGCGGCATAGATTCAACAGTATACTCCGGCTTCGCTTTCGGCTTGGGACTTGAAAGAATCGCAATGCGTAAATACGGAATCAACGACATGAGACTTCTCTATGAGAACGATCTTCGGTTCCTTGAGCAGTTCTGAGGGAGGGTGAAATAGATGGATTTATCAATGAAATGGCTCCACGATTATGTGGACGTAGATGAGCCGATAAAGAACTTCTGCTATGACATGACCATGACCGGTTCGAAGGTTGAGGGTTATGAAGAAGAGGGCTCGAAAATAACTAATACAGTCGTCGGCAAAATCCTGTCGAAGGGCAAGCACGAAAACGCCGATGCGCTCTTCGTCTGCTCTGTAGATATCGGAAAAGACGAGCCGGTGCAGATTGTCACCAATGCTAAGAACGTAAAAGAAGGGGATTTAGTTCCCGTTGCCTTGGACGGCGCAAGCCTTCCCGAGGGCAAGATAAAGAAGGGCAAGATAAGAGGCGTCGAGAGCTACGGCATGTTCTGCGGCTTGGACACTCTTGGACTTACCACCCACGACTTCCCCTATGCCGACCCAGAGGGCGTGTTCGTAATCGAGGAGGACTGCAAGCCGGGCGATGATATCCATGCCGCTATCGGTCTTGACGACACAACAGTCGAGTTCGAAATCACCTCGAACCGTGCAGATTGCCTTTCAGTTTTAGGTCTCGCCAGAGAAGCGGCTGCTACATTTAATAAGCCCTTCAACTACAAGTACCCCGAGTATAAGGGCGTTGAGGACGATATCAACAAGTATCTCGATGTCAAGGTTGAGAATCAGGAACTCTGCCACAGATATATCGGCGGCGTCGTAAAGAATATCAGAATCGCTCCGTCTCCGAGATGGCTCCGTGAGCGTCTTCGTGCGAGTGGCGTAAGACCCATCAACAATCTTGTTGACATCACTAACTATGTCATGCTCGAATACGGTCAGCCGATGCACGCTTTCGACATCAAGTATCTCGAGGGCGGCAAAATCAGAGTCAGAAACGCTGTTTCCGGCGAGAGCATCACTACTCTTGACGGAGTAGTCCGTGAACTCAGCCCTGAAATGCTCGTAATCGCCGACGAGAAGAAGCCGGTTGCCGTTGCCGGAGTTATGGGCGGCGAGTACAGCGGAATCATGGACGACACCGAAACGGTCGTCTTCGAATCTGCTTGCTTCGACGGCGCATCCGTCAGAAGAACCGCCAAGAAGCTCGGCATGAGAACCGAATCCTCGGCGAGATTTGAAAAGGGTCTCGACGCTCACGGCTGTATGCCGGCAATTCTCAGGGCATTCGAGCTCTGCGAGCTACTCGATTGTGGCGACCCGATAAGAGGCGTAATTGATTGCGATTATAATACTAAGCCTCAGGTGACCGTTCCCTTCGATCCCGATTGGACAAACAAGTTCCTCGGCACAAACATCCCCGCCGAGGACATGATAAAGTATCTTGAAAAGCTCGAATTCGAGGTCAAGGACGGAATTATCTATTCTCCTTCGTTCAGAATCGATATTGAATCCAAGGCTGATATCGCCGAGGAAATCGCCAGATTCTATGGCTACAACAATATCGAGGGAACAATCCTCACCGGCGTTGCCGATGCCCAGAGAACCCCGAAGCAGAAGCTTGTTCTCAATGTTGAGAATGCCTGCACGGCTCTTGGCTTCAACCAGATCAATACATTCGCCTTCATCTCCCCGAAGTACTACGACAAGATAATGCTTCCCACTGATTCGAAGCTCCGTAAGTGTGTCGTCATCACCAATCCTCTCGGCGAGGACACATCCGTCATGAGAACCACAATCATGCCGTCGATGTGCGAGACGTTGGCTCGTAATTATAACTACCGCAACCCGAAGGCGAGACTTTTCGAGGTTGGAAACGAGTATCTCCCGACCGGCAACATCGACGAGCTCCCGAGCGAGCCTCTGAGACTTGCTCTCGGAATGTACGGCGATAACTGCGACTTCTACGACATCAAGGGCGCAGTCGAAGACCTCATGTCGAGCCTCGGCTACGACGATTGCGAATATGCTGCTCCGGACAGTGACTGCATTTTCGACGAGGTTTCCGCTTTCCATCCCGGGCGTGTTGCCGTCATGACCTATGAGGGCAAGCAGCTTGCAATCCTTGGCGAGCTTCATCCCGATGTTCTTTCGAACTACGGAATCGACACGAGAGCATATTTCGCAAAGGTCAACATCACCGAGCTTCTTGATTTGGTCGCTCCCGAGAAGACCTATAAGCCGCTTCCGAAGTATCCGGCAATCTCGAGAGACATAGCCCTCGTCTGCGACGACGAAATCCCCGTTGCAACGCTCGAGAAGATGATTGCAAACGCTGTCGGCTCGAACCTTGAAAAGATTACTCTCTTCGACGTCTACAAGGGCAAGCAGATTACCCTTGGCAAGAAGTCGGTTGCGTTCTCGATTGTCATGCGTTCGCACGACGGAACCCTTACTGACGAGCAGGCTGACGCCGCACTCAAGAGAGTAAAGAAGGCTCTTGCGACCATCGACGCGGAAATCAGATAATCGAAAAATAATTCGCTCAGGCTCTTGCTATTTTACTCGCAAAGGGTTATAATAGAGGTATCGTTATCGACGAAGAACAAATTTTTGAAGGAGTTGACCATATATGCACGACCAGACAATGACATTTTCTGTAAAGCAGGATCGTAAGGACGAGATTAAGAATACTCTCAACATCGTGTATGAGGCACTTCTTGAAAAAGGCTATAATCCCGTCAACCAGATTGTCGGTTACATTCTTTCGGAAGACCCGACCTATATAACCACCTACAACAACGCAAGAAGCCTCATCCGTCACATCGATCGCGACGAGCTTTTGCAGGAAATGGTCAAGAGCTATTTGAATTCGTGAGTTGTTACCCCCATATCTTAGAGACCGTGCCCATTTTGAGGTGCGGTCTTTTTTGCATATTTTGAGCCGGAAGTGGGATATTATTTATGCGATTGCATGCTATCGCAATCAAAAGAAGGAGGGAACGAAATGAGAAAAGCAAAATTACTGGCATTGCTGACGGCTTCGGCTCTGTCGGTCGGATTGCTTATGGGCTGTGCTGAGGTCAATACAGTTCCCGAGGAAACGCAAGAGGAAGAGTCGACCGTTTCGAGCGATGTTGAGGATGTTATAGAGCCGATAGCAAACGTTCAGGATTATTCGACACTTTCAACCGAATCTAACGGCTACGGGCAGGGAGTCAATTTCGACGACCTGAACCGCCCGATGGGAGCTCTCGACTTCAACGAGGAGTACGGGGAGTACAACGCCGAGGCGATTCAGGATACGGAAGAGAAGACAATCATGCTGACATTCGACCAAGGCTATGAGAACGGCTACACAGCGACAATTCTGGATACACTCGCAGAAAAGGGTGTAAAGGCAACGTTCTTCGTCGTATATGACTATGCAGTGAGAAATCCGGAATTGGTTCAAAGGATGATTGACGAGGGTCACACCGTGGGAAGCCATTCGTGGCATCACTACTCGATGCCGGAGCTCAGTGCAGATGAGATGACCGAAGAAATCATGTATCTTCATGACTACATGATTGAGAACTTCGGACTGCAGATGACTCTTTTCCGACCGCCGAAGGGCGAATACAGTGAACTCAGCCTCGCCGTGACGGGCGACCTCGGCTATGAGACAGTTCTCTGGAGCTTTGCCTATGCCGACTGGGACGTGGATAACCAACCCGACCCGGAGGAATCGCTCAAGAAGCTAATCGACCGAGCCCACCCGGGAGCAATCTATCTTCTGCATTCGGTTTCCGAAACCAATGCGGAAATACTGGGTGACTTTATAGATGCGATGCTTGAGGAAGGGTATTCTTTCGTAAGCTGAAACCCCTCAGTCGCCCTTCGGGCGCCAGCTCCCCTTTCAGGGGAGCCTTTTTTTGGCTTTATACAAACTTTGAGAAGGCTCAAATAGCCTCCCCTGAAAGGGGAGGGGGACCATGCGAAGCATGGTGGAGGGGTTTATGAAATCCCTGTGAAGATATGAACATAAGAGCAAAAAGCATTCATATTAATTTCTTATGAGTGACAACAGTTTTCGCTTGAATGTCAAATTTTCGCCAACAGATTAATGTAAACTGTTTATCATACGAGAGTAGATGGGTGCATTGTGTGCTCATTTTTAAAGTATACTGGAGGTTAATGTATGATAACGGTTGAACATTTGACAAAATGTTACGGGAACTTTACAGCCGTGGATGACCTTTCGTTTGAAATAGACGAGGGGCATGTCTACGGCTTTTTGGGTCCCAACGGTGCCGGCAAGACCACGACGATGAACATCATGACCGGATGTCTTTCGGCAACCGCCGGAACGGTTCTGATTGACGGGCACGACATTTTCGACGAGCCCAACGAAGCGAAGAAGCTTATCGGCTATCTTCCCGAGCAGCCGCCTTTGTACCTCAATGAAACGCCGGAGGAGTATTTAAGATTCGTCGGCGAGGCGAAGGGCATCAAGGGTGCGGAGCTCAAGCGTCAGGTCGAGGAGGTAATGGAGCAGACGAAGATTACCGAAATGCGGAATCGCCGTATCTCGGCACTTTCGAAGGGCTATAAACAGCGTGTCGGAATCGCACAGGCGCTCCTTGGCGACCCGAAGGTTATAATCCTTGACGAGCCGACGGTAGGTCTCGACCCGATTCAGATTATCGAGATTAGAGACCTCATAAAAGAGCTCGGTCAGCACCACACCGTTATTTTCAGCTCGCATATCCTTTCTGAGGTTCAGACCATCTGCGACGAAATCCTGATAATAGCGCACGGCAAGCTCGTCGCTCTCGGCGAGCCCGAGAAGCTGATGCACACGCTTCTCACTCCGAATGAGATTACACTCACGGCAGAGGCGGAGAAGCAAAAAGTCGAAGAGATTCTTGCGGGGCTTTCCGGCATCACCGAATTGACATATCCCGAGAAGCAGGAAAGCGAAGCCTATACAACCGTCCATATAAAGACTGACATGAAGGAAATCTACGACATGTCGAGACAGCTCTTCAAGGCGTTCGTGGATAATGACGTCGTTCTTCTTGAGATGGCGTTGAAGCAGGTAAATCTTGAGGATGTATTTATCGAGCTGACAGAAGACACTTCTGAAGAAGAAATTCCCGAAGAAAGTGAGGTTGAAGCAGATGATAGCAGTATTGAAGCATGAGCTGAAAGGCTATTTCCATTCGCTGACTGCCTATTTCTTCGGCGCATTCCTTCTGATTATAACCGGCGTCGGCGCAATGATCTATAACATCAACCAGACGATAGCGAACTTTGAATATGTTCTCTACTACGGCTGCCTGGTGCTCATAATAATCGTGCCTATCCTGACCATGAGGGTAGTTGCGGAGGAGAAACGGCAGAAAACCGACCAGCTCCTCTATGCGCTTCCAATAACGACCACCCAGGTTGTAATAGGCAAGTATCTGTCGCTTCTGACAGTGTTCCTGATTCCGCTTTGCGTTGTGAGCATCTATCCGCTTATCTTCGCGCAGTATGGCGATGTTTACCTCCCGACATCCTACGGCTCGATTTTTGCCTTCTTCATGATGGGTGCCGCTCTTATTGCAATCGGCACGTTCATCTCATCCTTGACGGAAAATCAGGGCATAGCCGCAGGAATAAGCCTGGCGATAATCCTATTCAACTATTTCAGCGTGACCATTTCCGAGTATGTCTCCGCAACCGCCTTCGGAAGCGCAATCACACTCGCCGTCGTAGCGGTGCTCTTCGCCTTCCTGATTCGGTACTTAACGAAGAACGACAACGTCGCCTATACCGTCGGGCTCGCCTTGGTGGCGATAATCATGATGCTCTTCATCATCAACAGCTCGATGTTCGAGGGCTTGGTGCCGAATATCATGGCTCAGCTTTCGCTGTTTGAGAGATTCTATGTCTTCATCGACGGCATCTTCGACGTTACCGCCATTATCTACTATCTCACGGTGATTGTCTTCTTCCTGTTCCTGACGGTGCAGTCGCTTGAAAAGAGGAGGTATAACTGATGGGAAAGAACAGTGAAAATAAGAACTCGAGAAATACGCTTAACCGTCTTGCTTTTCAGGGCGGAAGCTACTCGCTGATCATAACGGCGGTTGTTCTGGCGGTTCTGATTGTAGTGAACGTGCTTGCATCGACGCTCCCGTCCACATGGACACAGCTTGATATCAGTTCATCTCAGCTTTATTCGGTCACGAGCAACACAAAAGTGGTGCTCAATAACCTTGAGGACGATGTAACAATATACTGGATAGTCCAGTCGGGCGAGGAGAATACAATTCTTGAGAACCTGCTGGCAAAGTATGAGAGCCTTTCCGACCACATAACCGTCGTCAAGAGGAACCCGGATGTCTACCCGACATTTGCGGAGCAATACACCGACGAAACCGTTTCGAACAACAGCCTTGTTGTCGAGTGCGGCGACAGATACCGCTATATCCCTTGGTCAGACATCTATCAGCAGGAATACAGCGTCTACAGCGGCAGTCTTTCAGTGACGAGCTCGTTCGACGGTGAGGGCTCGATAACCTCCGCCATCGATTATGTCGTAACCGAGGATTTACCCAAAATGTATATAATCGAGGGGCACGGCGAGCTTGATTTGCCGGAGACATTCGCCGAGCAGGTCGAAAAGTCGAATATCGAGACCGAATCTCTCTCGCTTCTGACGGTCGACGAAATCCCCGAGGATGCCGACTGCGTCCTGATTTACGAGCCGCAGAGCGATATTTCCGAGGACGAAGCCACGATGCTTTCTGAATGGGTCTATAACGGCGGCAAGCTGATGGTAATCGCGGGACCGCTTTCCGATGTTACATTCACGAATCTCAACAGCCTTCTTGAGTACTATGGCGTGACCGTTGAAGAGGGCGTAGTGGTCGAAGCGGACAGAAATAACTATGCATATTATCCGTATCTCCTCCTCCCGAACATCGAGAGCACCGACATCACCGATGCCCTTATCGACGAGAATTACTATGCGGTGCTCTGCATTTCCTCGGGACTCACAATTTCCGATTCGAACGAAAACGGCACCGTAACCTCGCTCCTGACGACCTCCGACACGTCGTTTAGTAAGATTGCCGGCTATGCCTTAGACACCTATGAAGAGGAAGAGGGCGACATCGACGGACCGTTCTCCGTTGCGGTTTCAATCGAGAGCAACGAGGGCGGACGCATGGTCTGGATTTCAGCGGCGGCGTTCCTTGACGAGTACTATAACTCCTATTCCTCCGGCGCAAACGTCGACCTCGCAATCAACGCCATTTCCGACATGATAGGCGAGAGGGAAGCCCTTGCAATCAGCAGTCGAAGCTTAGACTACAGCTACCTCACCATCACCGAATCGACCGCCTCATGGCTTAAAATCCTCATGATAGGCATCATCCCGATAATCTACATCGGCATCGGTATTGTCGTACTTGTCAGAAGAAGGAGGGCGCAGAAATGACGAAAAGAGTAAGAAGAATAGTAATTCTCCTCGTGGTCCTCGTGGTTCTCTGCGTGGCGACCTTCCTAGTGTCCCTCTATAACGAGAAGCAGGAGCAGATTCAGAACTCGAACGAGATAGTTCTTGCAATCTCAACCGACAGCGTAGCCGCAGTTTCGTGGGAAGTGGACGACACAACACTCGGCTTCACACTCGATTCCGAAACCGGAGCTTGGGTTTATGACGATGACGACGGCTTCCCGACGAGCACAACCGAAATCGAGAACCTCCTCAGCATCTTCGAAGAATACGAAGCCGACTTCATCATCGAAGAGGTCGACGATTATTCACAGTACGGTCTCGACGACCCTGTCATGACTATAAACATCACTCTTGACGACGAAACCGCATATGAAATCACCTTCGGCAACTTCTCGACTCTTGACAGCGAGCGCTACGTCTCAATCGGCGACGGAAACGTCTATCTGGCGGTTGTCGACCCCTACGACACCTATGACGTCGAGCTTAGCGACATGATTGAGGACGACACAATCGGCTCATTCACAGAGGCAACCGATATAACCTTCACCGGTGCCGAGAACTACTCAATCTACTTCGAAGCGGACAGCTCGAACACCTACTGCTCGGACGACACCTATTTCGTCTCGGACAGCGACCTGCCGCTCGACACAGACAATATTGAGACATACTTGGGCTATATCAGGAACACGGGCTTGAGTGATTATGTGACATATAACGCCACGGACGACGAGCTCGAGCTCTACGGCATGAACAATCCCGTATTGACTATCACCGTCGACTATCCCGTCACCGAAACGGATGACGACGGCGAGGAGACGACCACAACGGAAACGGTTACCCTCACCATCGGCGTAAATCAGGACGAGCTCGCCGAGGCTCATGAAGAGCTTGAAGATTCGGAAGACGAAGACGCCGAGGTCGATATCTCGAGCCTCAGCCTCTATGTTCGTGTGAACAATTCGCAGATTATCTATGAGCTCGCCTCGAACAGATACAATTATCTCATCGCTTGCTCGTATGACGATTTCCGCCACGCCGAGGTTCTGACCGCCGACTACTCGAGAATCTATCAGCTCGACTTCACCATCGAGGACGTCACCTATACCATCTATTCCGAGCTAAGCGACCCCGACGACGAAGAATCCGACAGAGTATATTATTACTACTATGACGGCGAGGTCATCGACACAGATACCCTCGGTGAAGACGACGACATCTCGAATTACAGAGTTGAAGTCGACATCGACGACATCGAATCCGCAATCGACGCAGTAACCGCCGAGAGCTATACCGACGAGGAAGCCGACGGCAAGCTTGAACTTTCATTCACCGCCTATCTCGACAACGAAAACTACCCTGAAGTCACGGTTGAGCTCTACCGCTACAACGGCACCTACTGTCTTGCAGTAATCAATGGTGAGCCGACATCATTGGTCGCTCGTTCGTCTGTAGTAGATTTGATAGAGACGATCAATTCTATAGTTCTGTAATCTTTGTGGCTTGACATTTTCCTCCCGATGCTCTATTATAATATCAGTAACAGATTCGGGAGGAACAGTCATGCTTACAGTTACCAAGAAATCAAAGAACAGAGACAGGGGAGTCGCCGTCGGGGCAAACCTCGGGCTGATTGCCACCGTGATTGCGGCTGTCAGAGGCTGGTTTGCCGATAAGAGGCACCGCCGTGAACTCGCCCGCAGGAAGCGTGAGCGCAAAATCCGAATGACTCGCTTTGCAATCAGAGCCGCAAGGACCCTGGCATATTTCATCCCGACAGTCATAGCCCTCGCCAAAGCCGCCGGCTTCATCGCCGACAGACGGCAGAAGAAAGAAGAACCCGAAGAGCCCGAGGACACAGATATCGAAATCATCCAAGCCGAGCCGATTTCTTCCGAGGAAGAGGTTTTTGAGCGGGCAAATGCCGAAACCGAAAAAATCTAAAAAAATTTTTCGCCCCGATGCAATAATCGGGGCTTCTGATTTGTATTAAGGGTAGAAATGTACGGAAACCCCTCAGTCTGCGCTTCGCGCATCCAGCTCCCCTTTCAGGGGAGCCTAAAACAGCCTCACCTGAAAGGGGAGGGGGACCATGCGAAGCATGGTGGAGGGGTTTCTAAAGAAAGGACAATCACTATGAAACAATTACTATCAATCCTGTTAGCCCTCACAATGCTTTTCTGCTTTGCCGGCTGTCAGTTCGTCGAAGACCCGGACGACACTGATGACGAGGTCGTCGGCGGAGGACTCGTCCAAGCGAGAGACGGCGAAGAAATCGACGATGTCGAAGACGAAGATAGTTCGTATATCGTGCTTTCGGACATCACCAACTATACTCCCGAAGAGGGCGTGAACTTCTATGCTCTCGTAATCAGTGTTGGCGATAACAGTCTTGCAGTTTGCGGGTTGAACACCGTAGACTCAAACAACGAAGGACTTTATACCGTTGGGTTCAGCGATGATGCTGAAGTCACAGGCAGAGTGACAAGCTTTGATGAAATCACTGCCGGTGACATAGTTGTCATCACCTTCAATGGCGAAGTTATGGAGAGCTATCCTGCCCAGATTTCGGGTGCAACGAGAGTCTACGTCGTCACCCATGTCGACCGTCTCTCCGAGATAGAGCCCTAT
This sequence comes from Oscillospiraceae bacterium, assembly GCA_021201135.1. Lineage (GTDB taxonomy): Bacteria > Bacillota > Clostridia > Oscillospirales > Ruminococcaceae > Faeciplasma. The sequence continues at coordinate 186,298 of JAJQGT010000009.1, read as the reverse complement.
CTCCCCGAAGGCTATGAGGGCTACGGCGAGTACTTCCCGGCTTGGGATGATTTTGAGTACTAAGGCGTATTTGCGGATCCCCTTACGGGGCAAAGAATAATCGGCATCAGTCTCTGATGCCGATTATTGCTTTAAAACCACTGCATGCGGCGTCGAATGCCGCGTCGGAATTTTTGTAGGTGTAGCTGTGCCCTTCATGCTCGGCTTGCTTGTTTGAACGCTTCACAATGAGCCCCGGGTCGATTGAGAAGTTTCTGCCGCCGCGCTCGATGAATCTGCGGGTCAGGTCTCTTATGTGGGCAATTCCGCTTCCCGCAGGAACCGGCTTGCCGTCCTCGGATATGTCCGAAACGTGAATATAGGCGATTCTTGAGCGGAGCTTGTCCCAGTCCGCCATCACGTCCTCGCCGGCTTTAACGAATTCCGCCGGGTTGAACACCCCGATCATTTCGGGCAGAGTCGAAAGAATTTCGTGGCACCTTTCAGCCGTGCCGCCGTAACAGCCGGACTTGTTCTCAAGACAAAGGGTCACGCCGTGCGCCCCCGCAAGCTCGTTCATCCGCCCCAAGCGGTCGATGACGAGCTGCTTGTAGTCCTCCGGCTTCTCGAAGCCCGGGATAAAGAAGGAGCTTATGCGAACCTTCTCGGCGCCCAGAACCCGGCAGACCTCAAGAGTGTTCTTGAGCTTTTCAATCTGCGCCTCAAAGTCGTCCTTGATGCCGATTCTGCCGATGGTCGTGGCGAGGGAAAGCACCTCGAGCCCCGAGTCGTTCAGCTTCTTTCGGATAAGGCACGCCGCAACAAAGGAAATGTCCGAAATGGGACCGAATTCCGTTCCGCCGAGCTCAAGCCCGTTAAGTTTATTTCTCTTTGCCGCTTCAATCTGGTCGCTGAGCTCCGTCTTAAGCTCGCCGCCGAAAGAGAATAGTTTTACACTGCTCATTTTTACCATGCACCCCGTTTGACTTCACTTGTCGATTGTCACAAAACTTTCGCAAGATTTCAGCTATAATTATATCATATTGTTTTCGATTCGGCAATAGTCAATCCGCAATTTGATGAAATTTTTTTCGGGGAATGTGAACAAAACCGCATTTTGGGCTTGAAAAAGACGCGGAAGTGTGGTATACTATCAGATATGTTAGCCAATCCGAGATGTAGGTGTGCGGGTCCTGTGCAACGGGGCGCTGTGAACCATGTCAGGCGGGGAACCGAGCAGCATTAAGCAGAATGCTTCGTGTGACACAGTCTCGCCTGCACGCCTATATGTCGGATTGGACTTTTTTTGGAGGTGAGGTCTTGTACCGGGCTTTATATCGCAAATGGCGACCGATGACGTTTGACGACGTTGTTTCTCAGCCGCATATAACCACCACGCTCAAGCGTCAGATAAGCGAGGGCAAGACCGCTCATGCCTATCTTTTCACCGGCTCCCGCGGCACCGGCAAGACTACATGTGCCAGAATCTTCGCGAAAGCCGTCAACTGCCGCAATCCTCACGACGGGCGACCCTGCCTCGAGTGCGACATTTGCAAAGCCGCAGATAACGGCACTCTGAACGATATCATCGAGATAGATGCCGCCTCGAACACCGGCGTTGACGATATCCGTGAGCTTCGCGAATCGACCGTCTACACCCCTGAGCTGGCAAGATATAAAGTATACATCATCGACGAGGTGCACATGCTCTCTAATCAGGCGTGGGGCGCGCTTCTGAAAATCATGGAGGAGCCGCCGGAGCATGTCAAGTTCATTCTCGCCACAACCGAAATTCACAAAGTGCCCTTAACGATAATTTCTCGTTGCCAGAGATTCGATTTCCGGAGAATCCTTCCCGAGGACATCAAGGCAAGGCTCCTCTATATAGCCGAGCAGGAGAAGATAACCCTCGACGACGACGCGGCAACGGCAATCGCGCGAATTTCCGACGGCGCGATGAGAGACGCCCTCTCAATCCTCGATCAGTGCATGGCGGTGAGCGACGATATAACCGTTCAGACCGTTTCCGCAGTTTCGGGAACCGCCGACAGATATGCGCTATATGAAATTCTTGACGGCATTGCCGAGGGGCAGTCGGCGAAGGTTTTATCCGACATAGACAAGCTTTATGCGGCTTCAAAAGATATGTCAAGGCTTTGCGACGAGCTTATATTCCAGCTGAGAAACATAATGCTTCTTGAGACCTCGCCGGACAATGAAAAGCTTCTCGGGTGCTTGCCCGACGAGCTTAAAAAGCTTCAGGAGATTTCGGGGAAGCTGACTTTAGATAAGACCCTTTCGCTTCTTGATATACTCCAGACCACCGGAGACTCGATGTCGACGGCTTCGTCGAAGCGAACAGCCCTCGAGATGGCGGTAATCCGCATGTGCAACGTCGCCTCGAAGCGTGAAGTGAGCGTTTCCGACAGCGCGGTAAGCGAGCTTAACAAGCGCATTTCGGCACTTGAGGACGAAATAGAAGAATTGAAGAGAACCGGCGTGAAATCCGTATCTGCGCCGACATCTAAGTCCGAAAGACCGGCTGTTCAGGAGCAAAAGCCTCAGGAGCCGCCGAAGCCGCAGGCTCAGATTACCGAGGACATGCTTGCCCCATTCCCGCAGTGGAACGAGGTTTTGGAGCGTCTCACGGAGGTGAATCCCGGTTGTGCGGGAGCGCTGAGCGAATCGAGAGGCAGATATTACGAAAATATACTGATGATAGAAGTCCAATCGGAGTTCTTCCTGAGCCTTTTCAAGAAGCCGGAAAACGCGAAGTCGCTTCGAGACGTTGTGAAAGAGATAACCGGCAAGACCTACTCAATAAGAGCCCGTTGCATAAAAAAAGACGCATCGTCAGCCCCGAAAGAGGATAAAGTAGCCGAGCTTATGGAGAAGGCAAGACGCGAAGATATACCGTTTGATATTGACTAAACATATTAATATAAAAAGGAGCAATTACCATGAAAGCAAGAGTACCACAAGGAATGGGCGGCGGACAGCAGAACATGAACCAGATGATTCGTCAGGCTCAGAAGATGCAGGAGGAAATGGAAACCTTCCAGACCGATTTTGAGGCAAGAGAGTTCAAGGCAACTGTCGGCGGCGGCGCCGTTGAGATAACCATGAACGGCAAGCGCGAAGTTCAGGCTGTCACAATCCAGCCGGAGGTCGTTGACCCCGAGGACGTCGAAATGCTCGAGGATCTGGTTGCAAGCGCCGTAAATGAGGTTCTCACCCAGATTGAAACCGAGTCGAATGCGGGAATGAACAAGATCACCGGCGGGATGAACATGCCGGGCGTATTCTGATGGCGGACTCGGGTGCTCTCCCGCTGACGCTTTTGGCGGAGCAGTTCGCCAAGCTTCCGGGAATAGGTATGAAGACGGCACAGAGGCTGTCCTATTTCGTCATGTCCATGACCGACGAAGAGGCTCAGGCTTTTGCCAATGCCATCGTCAATACGCATAAAACCGTTCATTGCTGCAAGATTTGCCAGAACCTCACCGAAAAAGATATATGCTCGATCTGCTCTGACGAGACGAGGGATCACTCGACCATCTGCGTTGTCGAAAGCCCCAAGGACATCGCCGCATTCGAGCGCACCAAGGAGTATAAGGGCGTTTATCACGTTCTACACGGCTTAATCTCTCCGATTGACGGCGTGACCCCCGACAAGCTTCGGGTAAACGAGCTTCTTAAGCGAATTGGTGAGGGCAACGTGAACGAGGTCATAATGGCGACCAACCCGACCCCAGAGGGCGAAGCCACCGCGATGTATGTGAGCAAGCTCTTAAAGCCCCTCGGCGTAAAAACCACTCGCCTCGCCTTCGGTCTCCCCATCGGCGCCATGCTCGAATATGCGGATGAGGTAACGCTCTTCAAGGCGTTGGAGAATCGGAACGAAATATAATCTGAAACGGGAGGTAATCTTATGACAAATAAAAATCCTCCTTTTGAAATAACGCCCGAGATAGAATCCCAAGTGGACGAAATCAAAGGGCTTATCGGTGTTTTAGAGAACTCCGAAAAGCTCTCTACAAACCCGACTCTTCGCCGCGAAAACCGCATAAAAACCATCTACGGGTCGCTCGCTATTGAGCAGAACACCTTGAGCCTCGAGGGTGTGACGGCTGTTCTGAACGGCAAACGGGTGCTTGCTCCCCCTGCAGACATCGAAGAGGTCAAGAACGCCTACGAAATCTATGAAAGGCTCGACGAGTTGAACCCCTATTCGACAGATGACCTGGTCAAGGCTCATGGCGTTATGATGCGGGGGCTTATTTCCGAGTGCGGAATGTTCCGCACAAAGCCGGTCGGCGTGGTCGACAAGGACGGCAACATCGTCCATTTCGGAACGTTGCCGAATTACGTTCCCGAAGCTGTGGAAAATCTCCTTGAGTGGGCTGAAGGCTCCGATATAGACCCGATTATTTTGGGGTGCGTTGTGCATTATGAGCTTGAGCTCATCCATCCGTTCCTTGACGGCAACGGCAGAATCGGGCGGCTGTGGCACACGCTTATTCTGTCGAAATACAATCCGCTATTTGCATGGCTTCCGGTTGAATCGGTCGTCCACGACAGGCAGGCTGAATATTACGAGGCGATTAACGCCTCGAATCTCGAGTGCGAATCCACCGAATTTATAAAGTTCATGCTTTCCGCAATCAAAGAAGCCCTGAAGGAGGCTCAGCCCTGATGACACATGAATACTACATGAATTGCGCCCTTAAGTTAGCCGAAAGGGCGTATTCTTTGGGCGAGACGCCTGTCGGGGCGGTCATTGTCAGGGATTCCACCGGCGAGATAGTGGGGGAGGGCTATAACCTCCGCGAATCGGCAAAATCGCCTCTTGCCCACGCCGAGATAATGGCGATTGATGCGGCAAGCAAAGCCCTCGGCGGCTGGCGGCTCATCGGTTGCACGATGTATGTTACCCTCGAGCCCTGCCCGATGTGCGCCGGAGCTATCATAAATTCAAGGATCCCAAGAGTCGTCTACGGCGCCAGTGACCCGAAAGCCGGGTCTCTAAGCTCTGTCATCAACCTCTTCGACCTTCCCTATAACCACAAGTCCGAAGTGATTTCGGGGGTGCTTAAAGATGAGTGCTCGGAGATATTGAGCAGATTCTTCCGGGAGCTCAGAAAAAACAAGCCCACAAGCTGAATCAGCCTGCGGGCTTTTCTTTTATTTCAGGAGGGGTTAAAGCGCCATTGGCATCGTCTCCGCAATGGCGTCCGCCAGAGCGTCAATCTCCGCGAGCTGGCTCTCTTTGAGAGAAGATTTAATCGACACAGTGCTCTCAAGGATATTCATATTCTTGAGCCCGCCGATTATCTCACGCATGAGCTTGCCGCTCGTCGCCGCCCAGGAGCCGTTCTCGATGAAGGCAACCGTGCGGTTCTGGAGGTTGTGGGAAGCGATGTCCCGAAGAAGCTCGTCCATGCTGATGAATATACCTGCGTTGTAAGTGGTCGATGCAAATACCAGATGGCTGTATTCAAACGCCGCCGCAACGATTTCCGAGGAAGCCGTGACGGAAACATCAAAGACCTTGGTCTTTATGCCCTTTTCACGGAGCTTGCAGGCGAGGATATTCGCGGCATTCTCGGTGTTGCCATAGACGGAAGCATAGGCAATCATAACTCCGGTGACCTCAGGCTCATAGCTTGACCATTGACGGTACTTCTCGATATAGTCACCGATATTTCTTCTCCAGACAAAGCCGTGGAGCGGGCAAATCATTTCGATTTCCACTGTTGCGGCTTTCTTGAGAAGCGCCTGCACCTGCGTGCCGTACTTGCCGACGATATTTGTGTAATATCTTCTCGCCTCTCCGAGATAGTCCCCGAAGAAGTCGACTTCGTCGGCAAAGAGTGCGCCGTTCAGCGCTCCGAATGTGCCGAAAGCGTCAGCCGAGAAGAGAATTTTGTCGGTCAAATCGTAGCTCACCATGACCTCGGGCCAGTGAACCATCGGAGCCATCAGGAATGTAAGCTTGTGCTTGCCGGTCTCGAGGGTGTCGCCCTCGCCGACAAGGAGATAATTCTTTACGACGTTCTCGCCGAAGAACTGGTTTATCATCCCCTGAATCTTCTTGTTGCAGACGACGGTGACGTCAGGGTAAATCGCAAGAATCGCCTTCATGGTCGCCGAATGGTCGGGCTCCATATGGTGAATCACGAGATAATCGAGGCTTCTTTCGCCGAGCCCGTGCTCGACGTTCTCAAGGAACACCTTCTCTACAGCATGGTCAACAGTGTCGAAGAGCACCGTTTTCTCGTCAAGCAAGAGATAAGAATTATAAGAAACTCCGTCCGGCACCGAATAGACGCCCTCGAACATAGCGAGCCGTCTGTCATCCCCGCCGACCCAGAGAAGGTCGGGGGTTACATTTCTTATGCAATACATAGATTATTCTTCCTCAAACATATCCTTGCCGACTCCGCAAAGAGGGCAGGTGAAATCCTCAGGCAAATCTTCAAATTTTGTGCCGGGAGCTATTCCGTTGTCGGGATCCCCGAGTTCCTCATCATAAACATATCCGCAAACCGTGCATACATATTTCATTCAAAATCATCCTTTCAAAGTAAATTCATTTTTAAGAAGCATTCCTAAAAAAGCCTCTACTGATATTATAACGAAACGCCATAGCGCTGTCAAGCATAATAACAAAAAATCCCGCAGAAATCCTGCGGGAAATGTTATCCTTCGCTGAGCTCGGTGATGACCTTGATAAAGCTTTCCGGGTCGTCGAACTCTTTATAGATTGACGCAAAGCGGACGTATGCCACAAGGTCGATGTCCTTGAGGGCTGAAAGAACGCTGTCGCCGATTTCGGCGGTGGTGATTTCGGTCCTCATCTCGTTCGCAAGGCGATTCTCGATGTCGTCGACGATGTGCTCGATGGTTTCGGGACTGACGGCGCGCTTCTTGGTGGCGGAGGTGATGCCGACGATGACCTTCTCGCGGATGAACGGCTCGTAACTGCCGTCCTTCTTGATGACCATCAGAACCGGCTTCTCGACAACCTCATAGGTCGTAAACCTCCTGCCGCATTGGGAACACTCCCTGCGGCGGCGAATCTTCTCGTCGCTCGGGCGCGAATCAATAACCTTGGTGTCATCATAACCGCAGAACGGGCAATTCATGCAAGTCTCCCCTTCCATAGCATAGGTCGTTTGTGGATTGCAATTTATATTACAAATATTATAGCATATTTTCGCACCTTTTGCAACAAAAAAATCCGAAATTTAAGCCTGTTTTTCCGCCTTAAAGTATTCTCCCGAGCGTCGGAATTTCACGGTCAAGAATTCTTTTTGCATATGACCGAAGAAGCTCGCACTGCGCCGTGAATTCGTCCGAATGCGATTCAAGCATCGGTCGGAGCATATAAACCGCACCCTCCATCTCTTCCAAAATATCTTCATCCACAACACAGGATAGCCGTTTAGAATATTCCCGGAACGCCTCTTCGAGGTCTGAAACAGCTTCTTCGGCTTCTTCCTCAATGCTTGAACTCAGCACTTTTTCAATCTTCCCGTAAATCTTCGTGTTCTCCGCCTCGATGCCCGCAATGGCGAAGCACCCCGCCGCGATGATGGCGGCGATTATGACTATGCTTATGAGAATCCGTTTCATAATCACTTCTCCTTCGGAATTATATAGAGTGTGTTGTCCGGTCGCATCATGCAAAGAAGAACCTCCGACGGCTCAAGGTGCTTTCGCTTCAGTTCTTTGCGGAGAGCTTTTTCGTCCAAGCCCGCCCCGTTCATGCCGCTTGCGATGATGTCCCCGTCGGAAATCAGCACCTGCGGCGGGTCGCTCGAGGCTTCGGGGGTCGCCATTGTTTCGGGCGTAACAGGTCTGTTCGGAGCCTTAAGGAGCACGCTTATTGTTCCCGTCGTCTCGACAACGGCATACTGGACTTCGTCAATGTCGAAAACTCCGCTGTTCCTAAGCGCCGAGCAGACATCGTCGACCGTGAATCTTAATTCTTTCATGACAGATTGATTGAGCTTGCCACCGGAAATTATGACTTTAGGTCTGCCGGAGATGACATGCCGGAGCTTTCTTGACTTTAGAGCCGCAAATGACGCTAAGATGTCAAGACAGACGAGAGTTAAGATAGGTACGACTCCCGTTATGAGCGAAGCCTCGGGGTCCTCCATTGCAAGGGTGGCTATGTTCGAGATTAATATCGTGATGACGAGCTCCGACGGCGAGAGCTCGCCAAGCTGTCTTTTCCCCATAACCCGGGTGGCGAAGATGACGAGAAAATAAACTATGATTCCTCTTATGAAAACTATGAGCATGATTTTATCCTTTCCAAGTTTCTGAACCTATTTTTGCCGGAACACTTCCGAATATCCCCGTGCTTTCTGCAAAAACTAATCCGAAAAGAAAGGGTGATTATTGTGAATTTAAGCCTGAACGAAAGACTGTCGCCGGTCCTCGAGCGCTCGCTCGCAAGAATACGGGAGCTTTTCGGCGATTCGGACGACCTGAACATAGTCAGATTTGAGGCTTCGGGGATAAAGTGCGCCGTCCTGACGCTCGAGGGGATGACGAGTTCATCAGACCTCTCAAAGATGCTCTTCTCGCCGCTGATGGATTTCAAAAAAAATGCTTGCCCAGCCGCCGGATATTTATGATTATCTCATGCGTAAGGGCTTGTTTTCGACGGAAAGCAAGCCGATTCGGAGCTATTCCGACGTTTCGGAACGCCTTTGCTCAGGCTTTGCGGTGGTTCTCATAAACGGCGAGAAGAGGGGAGCGGCAATCGGTGCGCAGGGCTTTAAGACCCGAAGCATCTCCGAGCCCGCAACCGAAAACAACATCAAGGGCAGTATGGAAGCCCTTTCGGATAACTTGAAGACCAGCATGTCACTGATTCGACGCCGCCTCAAGAGCCCGCTTCTTCGATTCGAGACGCTTAAGACAGGAAAAATCAGCCAAACCGAGCTCGCAATCGTCTATATCTCGGGCAAGGCTCCGGATAATCTTGTCGAAGAGGTAAAATCCCGACTCGACGAAATCAGGCTCGATATTATCTCGGGGACGGGTTGCCTCGAGCCGTTTCTGTCGGGCAATTCGGGCTCCTTCTTCTCGGGATGCTCGACGACAGAGCGCCCCGACACATTGGCGGCAAAAATCAACGAGGGAAGAATCGCTGTTCTCATCGACGGAGTGCCGTTTGCTGTCGTCTGTCCGGCACTCTTCATGGAGAACTTCCAGGCGGTCGACGACTACGAGGAAAAGCCTTATTTCGCATTTCTCCAGAGGCTCCTCCGGTATCTCTCGTTCCTTGCGGCGGGCTTCCTCCCGGGAATCTACCTTGCCGCCACGATTCATCACCCCGAAATACTGGCGAAAACCATCATGACGAACTTAATCACTTCGGAGGAGGACACGCCTTTCCCACTGATGCTCGAGATGGTTATAGTCGTCGTGCTGTTCGAGATAATGCGCGAGGCGGGGCTTCGGCTCCCGAAGGCTGTCGGCGGAGCCGTCTCGATTGTCGACGGGCTCGTCATCGGCGACGCCGCCGTCACAAGCGGGCTCATCTCCTCGCCGCTTCTCATCATAATCGGCATCACCGCAACCTGCTCGTTCGTCCTGCCAAGCCTCAATCCGCAACTGACAGTCCTGCGCTTTATCGGCATCCTTGCGGGAGGACTCTGGGGTTTCTTCGGGATGGCGGTGTTCTACCTTCTGGTGCTCGTGAACGCCTCGGCGAGCGATTGCCTCAATGTCCCGTATCTTTCGCCTGCGGCACCGTTCACGATGAAGGCGACGAGAGATTTACTCTGGCGTGTAGGATACCGGAAAATGCAGAAGCGAAAGGTCACGATCGAAAGCCTTAACGGTTCGGGGAGGGAATCATGAACGAGAAAATCTCGGCAAAGATAAGCACAGGGCAGATGTTTATCCTCCTCATCCTCGCCCGAATCATGCACACAATGGTCTTTCATTCAGCCGACTTCTCGGTCGGCACATATATGCTCCCGACTCTCGTTGTCACAACCCTCATCGAAGCCGCACTTGCGCTTCCCGCACTGATTCTCATCGACGGCGGCGTTGACATCGTTCGTGAGCTTTCCGGCGGCTACAGGTGGATTTATGCGCTTTTGCGAGCCCTCTACAGCCTCTACTTCATCTATATCGCCACCGGCACAATCAAGTATATCGCCGAGTTCATGCACCGGGAATTCCGGCGTGTCATCAGCCCGATTGCCGTTATTGTGATACTTTCGCTTGCCGCCGCATACTGCGCACACCTCGGGATAGAAGCCCTTGCCCGGGCGGGGACGGTTGTCTTCTGGATTTTCATAGCCCTTTTTGTCTCGATGGCGGCAGTCAGCGAGGGGACATTCAATGCTTCGAATCTTACTCCGATAACCGGGAACGATTTCCCTGCAATTCTTGATTATGCCGTCCGGGACCTGTCCTCGAGCTGGTGGCTTCCGATGCTTGTAATCTTAGGAAACCACCTGAACGACTCAAAGGACGGCGCAAAGAAAGCGGCGGCGGGGTATCTCGGCTTCAAGCTTCTCATGCTCGAGGTGCTTGCACTGCTGATAATACTTGTGCTCGGAAAGTTTGCCGACATTCTCGGCTATCCTTTGCTGGCGCTCGGGGCATACGCCAGAACCGTCTTCGTTCAGAGCTTCGACGCCGTCAACATGTTCGTCTGGTGCATGAATGCCGTGTTGGTCTGCGGCATCTATCTCTTCATCGCCTCGGACGGCTTGAAGGGCAGGAAGCACACAATCGGCGAGCTTTCGGCTATGCTGATTACAGCCGTAGCCGCAATATTGGCATATAATTTTGAGCTGGATTTCAACGGCGAAGTGGCTCTGATAATCAAAACGGCAGGGATACTGCTCCTCGGCGTGCTCTTGCCGACGGTATTACTTGCAGAAAGGGGAATAAGAAGATGCGTAAACTCGTTGCAATGATTGCAGTGCTACTGCTTCTCACCGGCTGTGAGAGCTCGGATGTTCAGAAAAGACTTGTAGTCACCGCCATAGGAATCGGTGAAAACACCGTTACCTATCAGGCTTTCTCGCCTGAAAACGAGATTGAGGTCTACACCTATGTCTGCGACAGCCTCCCCGAAGCTGAGGAAAAGCTTGCACTCGAGACCGGAAAAGAGGTATTTTTAGGCGACACAGAGCTTATAGCATTTTCCGGAACGGAAAATATAGCGCCGTATCTCGATTACCTCTGGCACAGCCCCGATATTTATATGGGAACCGCTGTTGTATTCTGCGAGAGCTCGCCGGGAAAGCTTTTTGAAATCCCGTCGGACGAGATTACGGGAATACTCGCCGTTGCGGACGTTAAAGTCGGGCTTATCGATTTGTATAATGGGATTTATTCGGACAAAGGAGTTGCGAAAGTGCCGTTATTTTCATCAGGTGGCGAAATTTCGGGCGAAATACTCTTGAAATCATCCTCGGAATGTGATATTATAGCTTTATATAATGAGTAAATGCGGCTTTGGGGAGAAATCTCCGGGCTTTCAGAAAATCCTGACGAAAGGGATGGTACTTTTTAATGGTAAAGATTGAGAATCACTTGGGGACGATAGCGATAACTGATTCATATCTCACCTCGCTTATCGGTCACGCCGCAACAAGCTGCTTCGGCGTTGTAAAAATGAGCCCCGTCGGAGCAAAGCAGGGAGTCAAGACTAATCTTCTGGGTGTCGGCGGAATCGACAACGGCGTCCGCATCTACACCCCCGCAAGAAAGGACAAAGAAAACCAGAACAAAATGTCGATAGACCTTCACATCTGCGTCACCTACGGCATCAACGTAAACGCAATAGTCGACAGCATTGTCAATAAAGTCCGTTATGTCGTCGAGAGCGAAACGGGCATCGAAGTAAAGAAAATCAACGTCTATGTTGACGGTATGGAGTCATAAAACGGCTCGTTATTACGAATAAGAGGTAGGTACTGCAAAATGATAACAGGAAGTATGTTGAGGGACGCATTCATAAGCGCCTCAAACTGCATTTCAAACAACAAGAAATCCATTGACGAGCTGAACGTCTTCCCCGTCCCCGACGGCGACACCGGCACCAACATGTCGATGACCCTTTCAAACGCCAAAAAAGAGCTTGAGCTTATGGCTGACGACGTAACCGTCGCACAGGTTGCAAAAGTGATGGCTTCGGGACTCCTTCGTGGTGCTCGCGGAAATTCGGGCGTTATAACCTCGCTTCTCTTCAAGGGCTTCGATAAGGCTCTTGCGGGGCAGGAGACCGCCGACATCGAGCTCATGACACAGTCGCTCGAAAAGGGCGTCGAGAGAGCCTATAAGGCAGTCATGAAGCCGACCGAGGGAACTATTTTAACGGTCGCAAGACTCGCTTCCGTAAAGGCAAGAGAATTGGCAGGCACAGAGACAGATTTAGTCTCCTATTGGGAGCAGGTTTGCGTCGAGGCTGAAAGAGTCCTCGACACCACCCCCGATTTGCTCCCGACCCTCAAGAAAGCAGGAGTAGTAGACGCCGGTGGCAAGGGTCTTTGCATGATTTTCAGAGCCATGCTTCAGGTATTCAAGGGCGAGGGAATCGTAGCTGACGAAACCCAGAAGAAGCAAGCTGAGGCTGTCACCATCGAGACCTATGCGTCCGTGGTCGGAAGCTTTGAGGATGAGATTCACTATACCTACTGCACCGAATACATAGTCAAAAAGGACTCGAAGACCGAGGGCAGTGCCCTGAAGCTCAGAGCCTATCTTGAATCCATCGGCGACTGCGTCGTGGTTGTTGAAGACGATGAGATAATAAAAGTCCATGTGCATACAAATAATCCCGGACTTGCGATTGAGAAGGGTCTTGAATTTGGCTCGATGAATCTGCCGAAGGTTGAGAACATGCGCGATCAGCATAAGGCAAAGAAAGACGAAAACAAGAAAGTAACCGTCTCGAGCTCAAACAAAGTATATAAGTCCGTTCCTCCCGAGAAGGACTATGGTTTTGTAGCCGTTGCAACGGGCGAGGGAATCGAAGCGATGTTCAAGGATGCCGGCGCCGACTGCATAGTCCGTGGCGGTCAGACGATGAATCCTTCGACAGAGGATATCCTGGCGGCAATTCAGTCGACCCCCGCAAGAACGGTATTCGTTCTTCCGAATAACAAGAACATCATCATGGCGGCGGAACAGGCTGTCAAGCTTGCCGACAGAAAGGTCTGCGTTCTCCAGACACGGACAATCCCGCAGGGTCTTTCGGCTCTTCTTGCGTTCGACCCGACTGCCGACTATAACACCAACAGCACCGAGATGACCAAGGCTTTCGAACGTGTCCAGACGGGACAGGTTACATTCGCCGCCCGTGACAGCGAGTTCGACGGCGTCGAGATTCACGAGGGCGAAATCCTCGCCATGGATAACGGCAAGCTTTCTCTTGTTGAGAAGGACGCAGTCAAGGCAGCATATCGCCTCACGAAGCGCCTCATAAGACCTGACAGCGAGTTTATCTCCGTAATTTACGGCAAGGACGTCAAGGAAGCGGAGGCTGATGCTCTCAGAGCTAAACTCGAAGAGAAGTTCGGCTCACGCCTTGACATCAACGTCATTAACGGCGGTCAGCCGGTCTACTACTACATCATCAGCGTTGAATAAACAGGGCTGATAACCAAAAAATAAATGCCGTTCGTTCTCGGGCGGCATTCGTTATCGGAGGATTTTATGCGGAAGCTTCTGAAATATTTCAAGGGCTACAGATTACAGGCGGTGTGTGCGCCGCTTTTCAAGATTATCGAGGTTATATTCGAGCTCATGGTGCCGCTCGTCGTGGCTGAGATTGTCGACACCGGCATCCCGGCGGGGGACAAGCCGTATATCTACAGGATGTGCGGAATACTCGTCCTGTTCGGAGCCTGCGGACTTGCAAGCACCCTGACGGCTCAGTACTTCTCGGCGAAAGCCTCGGCCGGCTTCACAGGAGCCGTAAGACAGGCTCTCTTCGACCATATCCAGTCACTCTCGTTCACCGAGATTGACAAGCTCGGCACTTCGACCCTCATAACCCGCCTCACGAGCGACCTTAACCAGATTCAGACGGGCGTCAACCTGACTCTCAGGCTTCTTATGCGCTCGCCGGTTGTCGTCATCGGCGCGACGGTGATGGCGTTCAGAATCGACGCACAGGCGGCACTCATCTTCGTTGCGGTAATCCCGATTCTGTCGGTCGTCGTTTTCGGAATCATGCTCGGCACAATCCCGCTCTATACAGCTGTCCAGAAGAAGCTTGACGCCGTACTCTTAAGAACCAAAGAAAATCTGACCGGTGCAAGAGTTGTCCGGGCGTTCTGCATGGAAGAGGAGGAGACCGCCGACTTCAACGAGAAGAACAACTCCCTTGCCAAAGCCCAGAAATTTGTCGGCAGGATTTCATCCGTCATGAACCCGATGACCTATGCCATCGTAAATATCGGAATCGTCGTGCTCATCTATACGGGAGCCGTCAAGGTCAGTACGGGAGTTCTCACTCAGGGTCTTGTAATCGCGCTTTATAACTACATGTCGCAGATATTGGTGGAGCTCGTCAAGCTTGCGAACCTCATAATCAGCGTTACCAAGAGCCTTGCATGCGCCAGAAGAGTCGAGGAAGTCTTCGAGATTCAGCCCTCGATGGAGAGCGGAAGCTATCGCGGCGAAAAGTCATCCGAAAGCGAATATGCAGTCGAGCTAAGCGACGTGTCATTCAGGTATTCGGGTGCCGCCGCCGATTCGCTCGAGAATATCAATATCAGGGTTAAAAACGGCGAGAAAATCGGCATTATCGGCTCGACAGGTAGCGGCAAGACCACTCTTGTAAGCCTTGTCCCCCGGTTCTACGACGCCACCGAAGGCTATGTAAAAGTCGGCGGAGTGGACGTTCGGGACTGGAACGAAGAAGCTTTAAGAGACAACGTCGCAGTTGTTATGCAACGCTCATCCCTCTTCTCGGGAACGATTCGGGATAATATCAAATTCGGCAACGAAAACGCCACCGACAGCGAAATTATGGAAGCCATCGGAGAGGCTCAGGCTGAAAACGTCGTCGAAGCAAAGCCGGAGGGGCTTGACAGCATGATTGAGCAGGGCGGCAAGAACCTTTCCGGCGGACAGATTCAGCGCCTCACAATCGCCCGGGCTCTTGTCAAGAAGCCGAAGGTTCTCATTCTTGACGACAGCTCGTCGGCGCTTGACTTTGCGACCGATGCGGCTCTCAGAAAGTCAATCTCCAACCTCGACTATCACCCGACAGTATTGACCGTCTCGCAGAGGGTTTCGACCGTCATGCACTCGGACAGAGTTCTTATGCTCGAGGATGGTGTAGCGGTGGGACTCGGTACTCACGAGGAACTTCTTGAGAATTGCTCCGAGTACCTCGAACTCTATCAGTCACAGATTAAAAATTCGTAAGAAAGGGGAGCCTGAATCATGAGTAACAATTCAAAAGTACAATCGAATCAGCCGGCTTCCCATACCTTAAAGAAGCTGTGGACATTCCTGAAGAAGTATCGTGTGCTTCTCATCCTGTCGATAATCTTAGCGGCGGTTTCGGTGGTTCTGACACTCTATGTCCCGATTCTCTTCGGCGACGCGATTGACTATATCACCGAAAACGGCGTTGATTTGCAGATGGTAGTCAGCTTTTTGGTAAGAGCCGCGATAATCGCTATTATAGCGGCACTGTTGCAGTGGCTGATGAACGTCATCAACAACAGAATTACTTACGAAACAGTCAGAGACTTAAGAGAAAAGGCATTCCTGAAGATAGAAAACCTGCCGCTTAAGTATATTGATTCCCACCCGCACGGTGATTTGGTTTCGAGAGTAATCTCCGATGTCGACCAGTTGGCGGACGGGCTTCTCCTCGGCTTCTCGCAGTTCTTCACGGGCATCGCCACCATCATCTGCACGCTTCTCTTCATGCTCTCAATCAGCTGGAAGATAACCCTGATTGCGGTTGTCCTGACGCCGCTTTCGCTCTTTGTGGCGAAATTCCTGGCGCAGTCGACATATAATCTCTTCAAGAAGCAGTCGGAAATTCGAGGCAGTCAGACCGCACTCATCGACGAAATGGTCGGCGGCGCGAAGACTGTTAAGGCGTACAACTATACCGAACGAAGCCACGACCGCTTCAAGAAGATAAACGACGACCTGACCGAGACCTCATCAAAGGCTATTTTCTATTCGTCGCTCGTCAATCCTTCGACAAGATTCGTGAACGCCGTTGTCTATGCGGCAGTGGGTCTTGCGGGAGCTCTTTCGGTGGTCGCCGGAACGGTCACCGTCGGCGGCTTGACATGTATTCTTAGCTACGCCAACCAGTACACCAAGCCGTTCAACGAAATCAGCGGCGTCATCACCGAGCTCCAGAACGCCATCGCTTGCGCCGCAAGAATCTTCGAGCTTATCGAAGCCGAGCCTCAGCCTTCGGACGAAGGACTCCCGGAGCTCTCCGAAGTAAGGGGCAATATCGAGCTCAAGGATGTGTCTTTCTCCTACAATCCCGACACAAGCCTTATTGAGAACTTCAATCTCTCCGTAAAAGCCGGTCAGAGAATCGCTATTGTCGGTCCGACCGGTTGCGGCAAGACGACGCTTATAAACCTTCTCATGCGCTTCTATGACGTCGACGGCGGCTCGATTTCGGTTGAAGGCGAAGACATCCGCGACATCACCCGCCACAGCCTCCGCGAAAACTACGGCATGGTTTTGCAGGACACTTGGCTCAAGTCCGGAACAATCCAGGATAACCTGAAAATCGGCAAGCCCGATTCAACCGACGAAGAGATGATTGCCGCCGCCAAGACCACCCACACCGACAGCTTCATCAGGCGTCTTCCGCAGGGCTACGACACGCCCATTGGCGAGGAGGGCGGAAACCTTTCGGCGGGGCAGAAACAGCTTCTCTGTATTACTCGAGTAATGCTCACCAAGCCTCCGATGCTCATCCTTGACGAGGCGACCTCCTCGATAGATACGAAGACCGAGTTCAGGGTTCAGCGTTCGTTTGAAAAGCTGATGCAGGGCAAGACCACGTTTATAGTAGCTCACAGACTTTCGACCATCATGAGTGCCGACCTGATCCTCGTCATGAAGGACGGGCACATCATCGAGCAGGGCAAGCACGAAGAGCTCCTTGCCAGACATGGCTTCTACTACGAGCTTTATAACAGCCAATTTGCCCACTGATAACTTCTAATCTCATCCGGACATGAATATACTTCACCAAAAGACAACTTTTCGGAGGGTTAAGTATGTTTGTTAAGACGGTGAAGGTTAAAAAGATAGCGCAGATACTCGGCTATATTCTCATGGCACTGCTTTTGGTGTTCGTGGCGGTGTTTCTCTTCAACAGATTCTATGGCGGGAATAAGACGATTTCTCTTCCCGACGAGGCGTCACAGCTCGAATTTTTGCACGGATTGGGCTGGGAGACGTCGGAATCGGCGATAGATGTCCGAAGCGTCATAATCCCCGAGGACTGGAACGACGTTTACAACCAGTATAACGACCTCCAGCTTGAGCAGGGGCTCGACCTGAGCGATTACAAGGGCTGTGCCGTTGAAATCTACACTTACGAAATCTATAACTACGGCGAAGAGGACAACATCGTCGTCAATCTGATGATTTGTGACGGAGTTCTCATTGCCGGCGACGTCTGCTGTACCGAGCTCGGCGGCTTCATGCAGGGGCTCGTTAAAACCACAACGTAAATGGTGATGAAAGATGTATAAAACCTGCATATTCGACTTCTACGGGACTCTCTGCGACATCCGCACCGACGAGACCAAACCGGAGCTTTGGGAGAAGCTTGCGCTCTTCTATGGCTTCCAAGGAGCTGTTTACACTCCCGAGGAGCTCAGAATCAGCTATTTTCGGACAGTTTCGGAGCTTGAAACCGAGTTCCGCGAAATCAGGATAGAGCAAGTCTTCGAAGAGCTTTTCTCAAGAAAAGGCGTCCCTGCCGATGACACTCTCGCGATCCATACAGGGCAGTTTTTCAGGCTTCTTTCGATAGAGCATCTTCGCCTCTATGACGGCGCCAAGGATATGCTCGAGAGGCTTCGCAAGAACGGCAGAAAAGTCTATCTTCTCTCGAACGCTCAGCGAATCTTTACCGAGTATGAGCTGAAATACTTGGGCATCTGGTTTTCGTTCGACGATATCTTCATCTCGTCCGACCATAACTGCAAGAAGCCGGATATTGAGTTTTATAACAAGCTTATAGCGAAGCACGATATTGATGTCAGCACCGCAATTATGGCAGGAAACGACGGGACCTGTGATATTGCAGGAGCCAAATCGGCGGGACTTCATACTTTGTACATAAAATCAGAGATTTCGCCCGATGAGCCTGTTCCCGAAGCCGACCATGTGCTGATGGAACCGGATATGTCGAAAGTCGCCGAGATATTATTGAAATGAGGGACGAAAAATGCCGCTGATGCGCCTCGACAAGTTCATATCGGGACAGATGCCCGGGGTCTCCCGTAACGACGCAAAGGAGCTACTGAAGAAGGGTTTGGTGACCGTCGACGGCGTGGCGGAAAAGCACTACGATTTCAAGCTCGCCCCCAAAAAAGCGGTTGTTGCCATCTCGGGGGAGAGGATTGTTTACCGTGAGCATCTTTATATAATGCTCAACAAGCCAGCGGGTGTGGTCTGCGCCGTCAGGGACAAAATCACGCCGACCGTTATGGAGCTTCTGCCGCCGGGACTTCGGCGACCGGGGCTTTTTCCGGCAGGAAGGCTGGACAAGGATAGCGTCGGCTTCGTCCTGCTTACGGATGACGGCGAGCTCGCGCATAGGATGCTGAGCCCCTCGAGCCACGTCCCGAAGAAGTATTTTGTGCGGCTCGAAAACGACGTGGAATCGGGCGTTACGGAGCTTTTCAAATCCGGCATGACTATCGATAATGACGAAAAATGCCTCCCCGCAGAACTCGAAATACTGAGTCCCAAAGAGTGCTTTGTCACGCTTCATGAGGGCAAGTTCCACCAGATAAAGAGGATGTTTGGAGCGACCGGAAACACCGTTGTATACCTCAAAAGAGTGAGCATTGGCGGGGTTGTTCTGGACGACAAATTGGACGAGGGAAAAGCACGACTTTTGGAAGATAATGAGATTAAAGGGCTGATATGCTATGATTAAATAGCTTTTACAAACCCTATAGTCATTTTGCATAAAAACGCACCGTAAACTTTGGTGAAAACGCCGTCTTGTAAAGATTGGCTCAATATAGTATAATTATCAAAGAGTCAATCGTTGTAGATTGACAAGTTTTAAAAATTCGGCGAGGAGGCCTTTTGATGGCAAGCTTATCACTAAAGCATATTTACAAAAAGTACCCCGGCGGAGTAGTCGCGGTATCCGACTTCTGCCTCGAGGTTAAGGACAAGGAATTTATTATCTTTGTAGGACCTTCAGGTTGCGGTAAATCCACGACCCTTCGTATGATAGCAGGTTTGGAAGAAATCACAGACGGCGAGCTTTATATCGGCAACAGACTTGTTAATGATATCGCTCCTAAGGACAGAGATATCGCAATGGTATTCCAGAACTACGCTCTCTATCCTCATATGACAGTTTTCGAGAACATGGCATTCGGACTCAAGCTCCGCAAGACTCCTAAGGATCAGATCGCAAGAAAGGTTGAGGAAGCAGCAAGAATCCTCGACATCTCCCACCTCCTCGACAGAAAGCCGAAGGCTTTGTCCGGTGGTCAGAGACAGCGTGTTGCTCTGGGACGTGCACTCGTCCGTGAGCCTCAGGTATTCCTTCTTGACGAGCCGTTGTCCAACCTCGATGCAAAGCTCCGTGCTCAGATGAGAACCGAGATTACTCTTCTCCATAAGAGACTCGGAACCACATTTATCTATGTAACCCATGACCAGACCGAGGCTATGACCATGGCTGACAGAATCGTCGTTATGAAGGACGGCTTCATTCAGCAGGTCGACACTCCTCAGAACCTCTACAGCTATCCTTGCAACCTCTTCGTTGCCGGATTCATCGGATCTCCTCAGATGAACTTCATCGATTCAAAGCTTGTCAAGATTGACGGCAAGTACAACATCGAGTTCGGTTCCGAGGACACCAAGGAAACCAGAGGAAGAAAGTTCTATATCGAGCTTCCCGAGGCTAAGGTCAACGAAGAAGCTTTGGCTCCTTACCTCAACAAGGAAGTTATCTGCGGCGTTCGTCCCGAGTGCATCCACGACGAGGAAATGTTCATCTCCTCCGCCAAGACCGGTGTCATCGAGGCAACCGTCAACGTAGCCGAAATGATGGGTGCCGAGACTTACCTCTACCTCACCTGCGAGGGCATCAACCTTACTGCTCGTGTTTCCAACCGCTCGACCGCAAGACCTCAGGATGTTATCACCTGCGCTCTTGACGCCAACAGAATCCACATCTTCGACAAGGAAACCGAGAAGACCATCATAAACTGATAGTATCCAACGAACATATAGAATTTAATGCGGCTGCATCAAGTAGCCGCATTTTTCTTAGAAAGGCTTATATTATGAAGAAAATCATATCAATACTTCTTGCGGCAGTTTTGCTTTGCGGGTGCCTCAGCGCCTGCGGAAAGGAGACCTCTGTGGCTCTTGAAACAATCGAAAATCCCACGACCTATGAAGAATATCTGAATAACGCCAAAATTATTTCTTTGACCCAGACCGGCAACACCTATCGCCTCAAGCAGGCTATCGAGAAAGCCGAGAGCGGCGAGGATTGCAACATCGTCTATATCGGCGGCTCAATCACCGAAGGCGACGGGCTCGAGACCTGCTATGCCTATCGCTCGTTCACCTATTTTCAGGAGAAATTCGGCAAGGGTAACGGCGATAACGTCCACTACTACAACTCCGGAATAAGCGGCACTCCCTCAACACTCGGTGCCCTCAGATTCGAGGACGACGTCGAGGCTTATGACCCGGATATCGTCTTCATCGAGTTTGCCGTCAACGACAGTAACTCGGATGAATATTACGACGCCTTCGAGAGCCTTATCCGCGACTGCCTCGAGTGCGAATCTCAGCCGGCGGTAATTCTCCTGTTCGCAAGAATGGAGGAGGGCTACACCTCTCAGGAATGGAAAAAAGAAATCGGCGAGTACTATGACCTGCCAATGATAAGCTATGCCGACGGAATAACCTATATGCTCGATAACGGCGCTCTTGAGTGGAGCGAGTTCTCGGACGACTATACTCATCCGAACGCCGACGGTAACGCAGTTGTAGCCGAGTTCATCGCCTACTTCTTCGATGAGGTTGACCGCCTTGACGGAAGCACTTCCGACATCACCACCCCCGATGCAATGTATGGTTGCACCTATGAGAACGCCCACATGCTCCAGCGCTCGGTTTACACTCCCGAGGACATGGGCTCGTGGAAGAACAAGAGCTCCGGCTTCCACTATTCTGACGGCTGGACAAAGACCTATGACGAGTCGAACGACCCGCTCGTCTTCACCTTCACCGGCACCAACGCCTATGTGGTGTATCCTACTTCTTCAGGAAGCGAATATGGCACTCTCGAAGCGAAAGTATATTTCAACGGCGAGCTCGTCAACACCGAAATCTTCAACGAATACGATGAGAGCGGCTGGCTCTGCCCGTCGGTCGGAATCTTATACAAAGCCGAAGAAAGCGGCGAATACCGTGTGGAATTCACCGCCTATGGGGATAATGTCAAATGTGATTTGCAGGTTCTGGCTGTGGCTTATACGGACTAGTGGAAACCCCTCAGTCTGCCGCTTTACAAGCTTCTGAAAGGATATCACTAAGCCTCCCCTGAAAGGGGAGGGGGACCGCCGGCGTCAGCCGGTGGTGGAGGGGTTTCCCATCAATCTGGATTTATCTTCGCAAGCCTTGACCGCCTGCATAATAATGTCTTCAAACTTCTGCTCTTCCAGCACCTTCACCGCTTCGATGGTGGTGCCGCCGGGGGAGCAGACGTTTATTTTGAGCTGTTCGGGGGAGATGTCGGACCGGAGCACCATCTCCGCCGCACCTTTGACCGTCTGCGCAGCAAAGAGCTTGGCAGATTTCTCGTCCATGCCGCCTTTGATTCCTGCCTTGATGAGTCCGTCTATGAACATGTAAACGTATGCGGGACCCGAGCCGCTGATGCCGGTGACGATGTCCATAAGGCTCTCGTCAACGACAGAAGCCTTGCCGAAGGACGAGAAAATCTCGACCACTTTCGAAAGTTCTTCGTCCGAGACGTTAGCGTTCCTGCAGATTCCGCTCATCCCGACGCCGACAAGAGCCGGGGTGTTCGGCATGACACGGACAATTTTTGCATCAGCCCCGAAGTAGCCTTCGAGAGTCGCAATCTTCTTGCCCGCTAAAATTGAGACGATGACCGCCGACTTCTTTACTTCGCCGATTTCGCTCATAAGAGCCTCGAGCGACTGCGGCTTGACAGCGAGGATAACCAGATCGGCATCCTTCACAGCTTCGCTCGGCTCCTGATAAGCCTCCACGCCCAAGCTTTCGGCTTTCAGTCTGCAAGCATCCGCCTTGTCGGCGCCTCTGAGATTCTCAACCGGCAGGATTCCTCCAGAGACAATTCCCCCGAGAATCGCCCCGCCCATGTTGCCGAGCCCAACGACTGCGGCATTTTTTATTTCAGTAGTATTATTCATAGAGATGACCTCCTTGTTAAAAATAGAATAGCACAAAATAAGCCAAAACGCAAGTATTATATGAGTCTCGTAATCTTGACAGTCAATACAAAATCCAGTATAATATTTGTAGCAACTTTACTACGAACAAAACAGGAGGACAACTATGGATATTTATAAAGACAAAACAAAGTCGCCCGAAGAAAGGGCGCATGACCTCGTCTCGAGGCTTACTGTCTGGGAAAAGTGCGAACAGCTCAAGTTCGGCGCTCCGGCTGTCGAAAGGCTCGGAATTCCCGCCTATAACTGGTGGTGCGAGGGTCTTCACGGCACGGCTCGTGCCGGCGTCGCCACGATGTTCCCGCAGGCAATCGGAATGGCGGCATCGTTTGATGAAGAGCTTATCGGCGACATTGCCGAGGTCATCTCGGTCGAGACAAGAGCCAAGTATAACGAGTATTCGAAGCAGGGCGACCGCGACATTTATAAGGGCTTGACACTCTGGTCTCCCAACATCAACATCTTCCGTGACCCCCGTTGGGGCAGAGGTCACGAGACCTACGGTGAGGACCCCTATCTTACGTCCCGCCTCGGCTGTGCATTCGTCAAGGGCATTCAGGGCGACGGGGAATATCTCCGTGCCGCCGCATGCGCCAAGCACTTCGCCGTCCATTCGGGACCTGAAGAATTAAGACATGAATTCAACGCAATAGCAGACCCGAAAGACTTGGAAGAGACCTATCTTCCCGCATTCGAAGCTCTTGTAAAAGAGGCAGATGTCGAGGGCGTGATGGGCGCATATAACCGCACCAACGGCGAACCCTGCTGTGGCAGTGAGTTTCTGAAGTCGACGCTCGACGAATGGGGCTTCGACGGCTATTTCACCTCCGACTGTTGGGCATTGCAGGACTTCCATCAGCACCACCACGTCACCGAAACCTATGAGGAATCGGCGGCTCTGGCACTCAAGAACGGCTGTGACGTCAACTGCGGCAACACCTATATTCATCTCTATAAAGCATATCAGGACGGTCTGGTCACCGAGGAAGAGATAACCACAGCTTGCGAGCATCTTTTCAGAACGAGATTCCGTCTTGGCATGTTCGACGAGACCGAATACGACAGCCTCGGCTATATGGACGTCGAGACAAAAGAGCACCTTGCGGTCAGCAAGCGTGCGGCGGATTCAGCATGTGTTCTTCTTAAGAACGACGGCATTCTCCCACTCGACGCTTCCAAGATAAATACCATCGGAGTTATCGGACCGAACGCCCAGAACATCGGCGCACTCCGCGGCAACTACTACGGCACCGCTTCGAGATACGAAACCATCCTCATGGGTATTCAGGACGCATTCCCCGGAAGAGTTCTCTTCTCCGAGGGCTCACACATGATTAAGGACAGATGCGAGGTTCTGGCGTTCCCGGACGACAGAATCGCCGAGGCAAAGGCTATAGCCGAGCATAGCGACGTTGTCGTTCTCTGCGTCGGACTTGACGAAAGCCTCGAGGGCGAAGAGGGAGACGCCGGCAACGCCTATGCCTCCGGCGACAAGAAGGATTTAAGGCTCCCCGAATCCCAGAGACATCTCGTGAGAGCGGTTCTGTCAACAGGCAAGCCTACAATCGTGGTTTTGGCAAGCGGTTCCTCGCTTAATCTTGAGGACGACAGACCGAACGCACTCCTGCAGGCGTTCTATCCCGGCTCAGAGGGCGGCAAGGCTGTTGCGGACATCCTCTTTGGCAAGGTTTCGCCATCCGGCAAGCTCCCTGTCACATTCTACAAGACCACCGATGGTATGCCCGAATTCACCGACTACTTCATGAGAGACAGGACATATCGCTATGAGGATCTCTCGAAAGACAACGTCCTCTATCCCTTCGGCTTCGGTCTGACTTACTCCGATATTAAAGTCACTGATGTGAAGACTACCGTGGGCGAAGATGCAGTCCATGCGGAGGTTACCCTTACCAATTCCGCTGTTTCCGGCTCTGACGCTTTGCAGGTCTACTTCAAATCGACCTCCAAGGATGCCGTCAAGAATCACGCACTCTGTGCCTTCAAGAAGGTAGAAGTCGCCGAGGGCGAGACGAAAACAGTCAGCCTTGACATTCCGCTCAAGAATCTCACGGTCGTAGATAACGACGGCAAGAGATATCTCGACAAGGACGCCGAGACAACCCTTTACTTCGGCACCTCTCAGCCGGACGAGTTGAGCCAAAAGCTCACCGGCAAGACCCCGATAGCGGTCAAGGTTTCGCTGTAATCAAGATTTATCAAAGGCGCATTACGGAATTTTCTGCGATGCGCCTTTACTTGGAGATGATTTTATGGTCAGGGGATATAACCCAATAATCAACTGCGACATGCCCGACCCGGACGTGATCCGTGTAGGCGATACCTACTATATGTGCTCCACCACCATGTACTATATGCCCGGTGCGGCTATTCTTCGCTCGTATGACCTTATAAACTGGGAATTCTGCTCACATGTCTATGAGACTTTAGAGGACACGCCCCGCCAGAACCTTGACGGCGAGAATAACGCCTATGCCAACGGCATGTGGGCGCCGAGCCTTCGGTACCACGACGGAAAATTCTACGTCATTTTCATAGCCAACGACACCCGAAAGACCTACTGTTTCACCACCGAGAACCCCGAGGGACCGTGGCAGAAGAGTTATATCGACGGCTTTTATCACGATTGCTCGGTGCTCTTTGACGACGACGGCAGGGTCTACATAATGCACGGCAACAGAAATATCCGCATAACCGAGCTTAAACCGGATTTGTCGGGACCGCTTGAGGGCGGCTTCGACAAAGTTGTCATTCGCGACGCTCCCGGTAACTTCCTCGGCTATGAGGGCTCGCATTTCTATAAGATTGACGGCAAGTATTACGCCTTCTTCATCCACGCCGCACAAGGCGAATGGAGGAGAATTGAGGCGGCATATATGTCAGATAGCATTGACGGCGAATGGGTCGGCGGCGATGTCATCGACTATAAGCTTCCCGATACCAATGGAGTTGCCCAAGGCGGAATCGTTGACACTCCCGATGGCAGATGGTTCGGAGTGATTTTTGCCGACAGGGGAGCCGCCGGCAGAATGCCGAACCTCGTTCCCATGCACTTCGACGGGAATGGATTTCCCGTGTTTGATACGCCGTCGGAAACCGTCGAGAATACTTCCACAAGACCCGATTATAAGTATTCGCCTATATTCGTGTCGGATGATTTTAGTGACGCCGAGCTCAATCTCGCGTGGGAGTTCAACCACAACCCGAAGCCGGAGTACTGGTCGACGGGCGACGGCAGATTCACTCTTACCACCGAGAAATTGTCGAACAGTGTCGAATTTGCCCGAAATACTCTGACCCAAAGAGCAAAATACCCCGAATGCGAGGCGCATGTGACTCTCGATGCAAGGGAGCTTCAGGACGACGACACCGCAGGGCTCACGATGCTACAGTACCAGTACGGCATAATCGGACTCGAAAAAGAGCAGGGGAGACTTTGGCTCGTCATGAAGTCAAGGGAGAAAACCTGCGCTAAAATCCCGTTTGACGGCGAAATGGTTACTCTTGGCGTGAAGGGCAAGTTCTCGCTTGATAAGAGTGAAGTGCGGTTTATGTATCTTCAGGACGGTGAGTGGACAGATTTCGGCGAGCCGGTTTATCCCACTTTTGACCTGAGGCATTTCGTCGGTTGTCGGATTGGACTGTTTGCGTATTCGGTCGAAAAGACAGGTGGGGTTGCCGAATTTTCGCATTTTGTCTATCTTTAAAACGCGTGAGTACAAAAAGTCGTTCGTTATTTCGAAAAAACTGTTGAAACCGTGGAATTTAGCAAATCGGCTTGATAAAACGGTTTCGGTTTGCTATAATGATAGGCGTAAAAATATAATTCTTCCGTGGGAATGCGTGTGGCTACGCCATCCGCAGACCGCGAAAATACAATAGGAGGTATGTATGGTGAAATCGGCTAAAACCGAAAGAACTCCCGTAGAAACCGTCGAAGCCCTTGAGGCAACAATCGCGAAGGTAAGAAAGGCTCAGGAGATTTTTGCAACCTACACTCAGGAGCAGGTTGACAAGATTTTCCTCGCCGCCGCTACCGCCGCAAATCAGGCAAGATTGCCGCTTGCTAAGATGGCTGTTGAGGAGACCGGAATGGGCGTTGTTGAGGATAAGGTTATCAAGAACAACTACGCCGCAGAGCATATCTACAATGCTTACAAGAACACCAAAACATGTGGAGTAATCGAGGAGGACAAGGCTTACGGCACAAAGAAAATAGCCGAGCCTATCGGAGTTGTTGCGGCGGTTATCCCGACAACCAACCCGACATCAACCGCAATATTCAAGTGCCTCATCTCCCTCAAGACGAGAAACGCAATCATCATCAGCCCTCACCCGAGAGCTAAGAAGTGCACAGCCGAGGCGGCAAAGATAATTCTTGATGCCGCAGTCAAGGCAGGAGCGCCCGAGGGTATCATCGACTGGATTGACACCCCGACCCTTGAGATGACAAGCCTTCTCATGAAAGAGGCTGACATCATCCTCGCAACCGGCGGACCGGGCATGGTCAAGTCGGCATATTCCTCCGGCAAGCCCGCTTTGGGCGTTGGCGCCGGCAATACCCCCGCAATCATCGACAGCTCCGCCGACATCAAGCTTGCGGTAAGCTCGATTATCCATTCGAAGACCTTCGACAACGGCATGATTTGTGCTTCCGAGCAGTCCGCAATCGTCCTTGACGACATCTATGACGAGGTCAAGAAGGAGTTCGCCTACAGAGGTTGCTACTTCCTCAACGATGAGGAGAAGGACAAGGTCAGAAAGACCATGATCATAAACGGCTCCGTCAACGCAAAGATTGTCGGTCAGCCTGCTCCGAAGATTGCCGAAATCTGCGGCATCTCCGTCCCCGAGGGAACCAAGATTCTTATCGGCGAGGTAGACTCCGTCGATATCTCCGAAGAGTTCGCTCACGAAAAGCTTTCACCGGTACTTGCCATGTATCACGCCGAGAGCTTCGACGACGCTATTTCAAAGGCTGAGCATCTCATCGCAGACGGCGGCTTCGGACACACTTCGTCCGTATATCTTGACGCAGTCACCGAGCGCGAGAAGATTGACAAGTTCGCATCCAGAATGAAGACCTGCAGAATCCTTGTCAACACCCCCGCATCCCACGGCGGTATCGGTGACCTTTACAACTTCAAGCTTTCGCCTTCGCTCACCTTGGGCTGTGGCTCATGGGGCGGCAACAGCGTCAGTGAAAACGTTGGCGTCAAGCACCTTATCAATATCAAGACAGTTGCTGAGAGGAGAGAGAATATGCTTTGGTTCCGTGCACCTGAGAAGGTTTACACCAAGAAGGGTTGCCTGCCCGTAGCTCTTGATGAGCTCAAGTACGTCATGGGCAAGAAGCGTTGCTTCATCGTAACCGACTCATTCCTCTATCACAGCGGCGTTACCAAGTCCATCACCGACAAATTGGACGAGCTCGGAATCGCTCACACCACATTCTTTGATGTCGAGCCCGACCCGACACTCGCAAGTGCCAAGGCAGGTGCCGCGGCGATGACCTCCTTCCAGCCCGACTGCATCATCGCAATCGGCGGCGGCTCCGCTATGGACGCCGGCAAGATTATGTGGGTCCTCTATGAGCACCCGGATGCGGATTTCATGGACATGGCAATGAGATTCATCGACATCCGTAAGCGTGTCTACACCTTCCCGAAGATGGGCGAAAAGGCTTACTTCATTGCGGTTCCGACCTCTGCAGGTACCGGCTCCGAGGTTACTCCGTTCGCAGTCATCACCGATGAGACAACCGGAATCAAGTATCCTCTTGCCGACTATCAGCTCATGCCGAACATGGCAATCATCGACATCGACTTCCATATGACCGCACCGAAGGGCTTGACTGCCGCTTCCGGCATCGATGCCGTAACCCATGCACTCGAGGCTTATGTCTCCGTCATGGCGACCGACTATACTGACAGCCTCGCAATCGGAGCACTCAAGACTATATTCGAGTATCTCCCCAGAGCTTACGACAACGGTCTTACCGACGAGGAAGCCCGTGAGAAGATGGCAAATGCCGCCACTATGGCAGGTATGGCGTTCGCAAACGCATTCCTCGGCATCAGCCACTCGCTTGCTCACAAGCTCGGCGCTTACCACCACATCGCTCACGGCGTTGCAAACGCTCTCGTTATCGAGGACGTCATGAGATACAACGCAAGCGAAGCTCCCCAGAAGATGGGAACATTCTCGCAGTATGACCACCCGAATGCACTTCACAGATACGCCGAAATCGCAGATGCTCTTAACCTCGGCGGAAAGACGGACGAGGAGAAGCTTGAAAACCTCATCAAGGCTGTTCACGAGCTCAAGCACCGTGTCGGAATCAAGGACACCATCGCTGAGTATGGCGTTGACGAGAAGAAGTTCCTCGAGACCCTTGACGAGATGACTGAGTGCGCATTCGACGACCAGTGCACAGGCGCTAACCCGAGATACCCGCTCATCAGCGAACTCAAGCAGATTTATCTTGACGCATACTACGGCACTACTTTTACCGAAAAAGCAATGCCGAAGGCTGACTAACAGGAAGGAGTGACGATAATGAATCTTGATAATGTTATTTCCGTAAGAAAGACAAAAACGATCTACCGTGACGGTGACCGTTGTATCAAAATGTTCGAAAAGGGCTACTCCAAGGCTGACATCCTCAACGAGGCTTTGAATCAGGCAAGAGTAGAGGAGACCGGCTTTGACATCCCCGAGATAATCGAGGTTACCACTCAGGACGGTCAGTGGGCAATCGTCTCCGAATTCATCGAGGGCGAAACGCTTCAGGACCTCATGGACGCTCACCCCGAGAAGATGGATGAGTATCTTGAGCTCTTCGTCGATTTGCAGATTAAGATGCACTCCCTCAAGAGCCCGAGCCTCAACAAGCTCAAGGACAAGATGAACCGCAAGATGGGCGAAGCCGACATCGACGCTACAACCCGTTACGAGCTCAGAATGCGCCTCGAGTCGATGCCGAACCACGACAAGCTCTGCCACGGCGATTTCAACCCCTCTAATATCATCATTGATAAGGACGGCGTTCCGCATGTCCTCGACTGGTCGCACGCCACTCAGGGAAATGCTTCCGCAGACGTAGCAAGAACCTACCTTCTCTTCTGCCTCAAGGGCAATATGCCTCTTGCAAAGAAGTATCTGAATCTCTTCTGCAAGAAGTCCAACACCGCCCGCCAGTACGTCGAGAAGTGGATGCCCATCGTAGCCGCTTCCCAGTCCGTAAAGGGCAACGAAGCGGAGAGGGAATTCCTTCTTTCTTGGGTCAATGTCGTTGAGTACGAATAATCCTAAGTAAATAATAAAGCGCATCGGTTAGTAGCCGGTGCGCTTTTTTGTTATACATTTGCTATTGCTTCGTAAACTCTTTCGGCAATCTCGTTCGGGTCGCCGACGGCGTTTACGATTTTTATATTGTGGTCGGGGAGCCTCGAGAAGACTTCGAAATATTTCTGCCTTGTCCGTTCTATTGTCTCCCGCTTCTCGTAAATCTCCCTCGAAGCCCTGCCGTTCTCGATTCTTGAGTCGCAGACATCCGACGGGACATCCAAAAAGATGCAGACGTCGGGCTTTATTATGTCCGGGCAATCAAGGTTTGCTCTCATGACCCAATCGAGGTTCGTGTCCATGCCTTGATATGCAAACGATGAATAGTAATATCTGTCGGTGATGACTGTCACGCCGCTCTCAAGCATGCACTTGATGCCGACATTTGGCGACTGGCAGTGAGCAATTCTGTCGGAAAGAAACAGCCCCGCAAGCTCGGCAGGAGTTCTCTTTGTCAGCCCTGCAAGGGCGTCCCTTATAAGTCCACCGGTCGTGAACTGGGTCGGCTCGCTTGTTAAGTATATTTTAGTGCCTTCGGATTCAAGCCGAGAGGCGAGCATCTTAATCTGTGTGCCTTTTCCCGAACCGTCCAAGCCCTCAACGGCGATAAAAAGCGGCTTTTTCATATCAAAATCATCCTCGCTGTGAATTAATCTCTATCGGCTATTATAGCTATTTTTCGGAGTCAAGTCAAGTATGTCGGAAAATCTATTCCGAGATTCTTTTCACTCAACCGGCGGCTCTTTCTTTTTAAAAATTGGCACAAATATTATATTGAACTTTTCGCCCACATATGGTATACTTTCTTCGAAAGAAAAGATGAAGAAAGGGGTCATTACCATGGCTATGAGAGGAATATACAACTCGGTTACAGATATAAGACGAAGGGTCTTCACCGAGGTTGCACGTTTGGCATATGAGGGCGGGGACTACGCCGAAAAGATAACGGAGCTTCCCTATAAAATCGTCCCGGGAAGCGAAGCGGTCTACAGAGAATCAATATTTTTGGAGAGAGCCATAGTTGAGGAAAGACTCAGGCTCGCCATAGGTCTGCCTCTGAGACCGATAGATCAGCACGAATCGGTCGCCGACGGGATTGACGCCTCGGCGATTTCGGAAAAATACTACGACCCGCCGCTTGTAAACATCATCAAGTTCGCCTGCAATGCCTGCCCCGAGTCGCACTATCACGTCACCGACTGCTGTCAGGGTTGCCTCGCTCACCCCTGCAAGGAGGTCTGCCCGAAGCATGCAATCGAGATCATCCACGGCAAGTCCGTGATAGACCAGTCTAAGTGCATCAAGTGCGGCAAGTGCGCATCCGTCTGCCCCTATGGTGCCATCAACAAGATGGAGCGCCCCTGCGCTTCGGCGTGCGGAATGGACGCCATTCATTCGGACGAGCAGGGAAGAGCGCAGATTGACTATGACAAGTGCGTTTCCTGCGGCATGTGCCTTGTCAACTGCCCGTTCGGTGCAATCGTCGACAAGGGTCAGATTTTCCAGCTTATCCATGCGATTAAGTCGGGCAAGGAAGTCATAGCTATAGTGGCACCGGCATTTGTCGGGCAGTTTGGACCGAAAGCAACCCCCGAAAAGCTCACTGCGGCGATGAAGAAATTAGGCTTTGCAGGTGTAACGGAGGTAGCAATCGGAGCAGACCTCTGCGCTATAGATGAAGCTAAAGACTTCGTCGAGAACGTCCCCGCAAATCAGCCGTTCATGGCGACGTCCTGCTGTCCCTCGTGGTCGGTAATGGCGAAAAAGCTCTTCCCCGAGTTTTCGGGATATATCTCGATGGCGTTGACGCCGATGGTTCTTACTGCCCGTATGGTCAAGAGCGAGCACCCCGACGCCTGCATCGCCTTCATCGGTCCCTGCGCCGCAAAGAAGCTTGAAGCGTCGAGAAGAACTATCCGAAGCGATGTCGATTTTGTTCTCACGTTCGAGGAGCTGATGGGCATGTTCGAGGCGAAGGAGATAAACTTCGATGAAATCACCCCCGACGAGGAAGTGCCCCTGAACGAAGGCACCGCCGACGGCAGAATCTTTGCGGTTTCGGGCGGCGTCATCAAGGCGGTGACAGATGTCATCCATGAGCTCGACCCCGACCGCGAGGTCAAGACCGAATCTGCTCAGGGACTCCGGGAGTGTCGCAAGCTTCTCCAGCTCGCAAAAGCCGGAAAATACAACGGCTATCTTCTTGAGGGAATGGCGTGCCCGGGCGGCTGTGTCGCCGGTGCGGGAACGCTCCAGCCCGTAGAGAAATCGAGCACGGCGGTGAATCGCTATGCTCAAGGCGCCGAAAAGAAAAATGCGCTCGAAACCGAGCACGAATTTGAGATTACGGAATAATTTTTTGAATTTCAAAAAAGTGCTTGACAAATCCGTCGCTGTAGCGTATAATAATCTGTAGATAATCACTTTAAACCGATGAAGCGGAGATAAAGGCAAGAGGCTTCCCCAAAGGGAAGCGTGTGCGCTGACAGAGAGCGGGGACAATTTGGAACCCTAACGGTTTCCAAAGGGCTGGGAGCCTCGTAGAATTGCAGCTTGTCAAATGGACCGCCGAGGGCATGGTCAAAGGGCTTGGAAGAGTCTGAGTATTCCATGACGTTATGCGTGCGTGAATCGCAAGGGGTATGTTTGTACTCCGTAGAGGCGTGCAGTTTTCCATGAAAACTGCAAATCAAGGTGGTACCGCGGGAATAGAAATTTCTCGTCCTTGGTCTTAAAAACAGACTGAGGACGATTTTGTTTTATAGGAGTGATTTTGTGACCAATCCCAATTATGAAAATGCGAAAAAGCTTGCCGAGGGAATGAGCGTTGTTCCGCTGTCTGAGGAGATTTATTCCGACCTTCGGACACCGATTCAGAC
The DNA here is from genome assembly GCA_021201135.1 of Oscillospiraceae bacterium. Lineage (GTDB taxonomy): Bacteria > Bacillota > Clostridia > Oscillospirales > Ruminococcaceae > Faeciplasma. Next base: position 153,363 of record JAJQGT010000009.1, on the reverse strand, counting down.
GCTGAAAATCCTGAAGAAAATGAGCGTTAAATATTATCTTCTTGAGAGCGTCGAGGGCGGCGACAAGTGGGGAAGATATTCCTACCTCGGCTTCGACCCTGCCTTGGAAGTAAGAGGCAAAGGTGAGGACATCGAGATTATCTCGAACGTGACGATAAAGCAGAAGACGAACGACCCCAACTCGGTACTTCGGGATATCTTAGCCCAGTACAAGAGCCCGAAGGTCGAGGGGCTTCCGCCATTCACGGGCGGCTTCGTCGGATATTTCTCATATAATTATATAAGATACGCCGAGCCGACACTGAATCTTAATCTCAGAGACGACGGCAATTTCTACGATTTCGATCTCTTACTCTTTGATAAAGTAATCTGCTTCGACAGACTCCGGCAGAAGATAATCGTCATCAACAACATCAAGACCGACAACTTCGAGGAAAACTACAACAGGGGAGTAGTGGAATTGGAACAGCTCTGCTCACTCCTGACAAAAGAGTACTCCTATTCCGAAGAGTACGCCGGAATCAAGGGCGAGTTCAAGCCGCTCTTCTCAAAAGATGAGTATTGCGATATGGTCAGAAAGACCAAAGAGTATATCCGTGAGGGCGACATCTTCCAGGCTGTCATCTCGAACCGCCTCGAAGCCGAGTTTGAAGGAAGCCTCCTCAACACCTACCGGGTTCTCAGAACAATCAACCCCTCGCCCTACATGTTCTATATGAAATATGACGACTGCGAAATTGCGGGAGCTTCGCCCGAGACGATAGTCTCAATATCGAACGGAGTGGTTTCCACCTTCCCGATTGCGGGAACAAGAAAGCGCGGCAAGACGGAAGCCGAAGACAACGAGCTGATTTCGGGTCTCTTGTCTGACGAGAAAGAACTCAGCGAGCACAACATGCTCGTCGACCTCGGAAGAAACGACATCGGCAAGGTCAGCGAGTACGGCACAGTTCATGTTGAAGGCTATAAAGAGATTCTAAAGTATTCGCATGTAATCCATATCGCTTCGACAGTTCGCGGAAGGCTCAGAGAAGGCTTAGATCAGTTCGACGCATTGTCGGCGGTTCTTCCGGCGGGAACCCTTTCGGGAGCGCCGAAATATCGGGCTTGCGAGATAATCTCAGAGCTAGAGGGAGTGAACCGCGGAGTCTACGGCGGAGCGGTCGGGTATATCGACTTCAAGGGAAATATGGATATGTGTATTGCCATTCGCATGGCATCAAAGAAAAACGGCAAGGTCTACGTTCAGGCGGGAGCGGGAATCGTCTATGACAGCGTCCCCGAGAGCGAGTATCAGGAGTGCATCAACAAGGCAACCGCTATGGCGGAAGCAATCAAGCGCACTTCCGAAGTAAGATAGGAGGCGGTTTAATGGTACTTCTTATAGACAACTACGACAGCTTCACCTATAATCTTGTTCAGCTTATCGGTCAGTACGACCCGGACATAAAAGTCGTGAGAAACGACGCCATCACCGTCCCGGAAATCGAGAAGCTCAACCCGGACCGAATCGTAATCTCTCCCGGACCCGGCAAGCCGAAAGATGCGGGAGTCTGCGAGGAAGTAATAAGGGAGCTTAACGGCAAATATCCTATCCTGGGCGTATGCCTCGGGCATCAGGCAATCTGCGAGGTATACGGCGCAACCGTCACCTACGCCCCGACCCTCATGCACGGCAAGCAGAGCGACATCCACATCGCAAGCGGAAGCGAGATTTTCCGGGGTCTTCCCCCGATAATCCGGGCGGCGAGATACCATTCCCTTGCGGCGGACAAATATACCATCCCTGACACTCTCCGAATCATAGCTGAATCGGACGACGGCACGGTAATGGCGGTGGAGCATAGAGACGCTCCGACATTCGGTATTCAATTCCATCCCGAGTCAATCATGACCCCGATGGGCAAAGAAATAATAGAAAACTTTATTAAAACGGAGGTACATTGACATGGAAAGAATTCAAGAAATGATAGGCAAGGTCGTAGAAAGAGAAGACTTGACCTTTGACGAGATGAAAGCCGTCTTCGGCGACATCATGGAGGGCAAAACCACCAACGCACAGATGGGCGCGTTTCTGGCGGCACTCAGAATGAAGGGCGAGACCATCGACGAAATAACTGCCTGCGCAACGGTTCTGAGAGAGAAGAGCCTTCCGATGGACACCGGCGACATGGACGTCCTTGACATCGTCGGCACCGGCGGAGATGCCGCTTATACCATCAACGTCTCGACCATTTCAGCCTTCGTTATCGGAGCCGGAGGGGTCAAAATCGGCAAGCACGGCAACAGAAGCATGTCCTCAAAGTGCGGAAGCGTCGACTGCCTCGAGCGCCTCGGCGTCAATGTCAACCTGACCCCAGAAAAGAACCTCGAACTCCTCAACAAAATGGGCATGTGCTTCATGTTCGCACAGACCTATCATTCAGCCATGAAATACGCCGCCCCCGTAAGACGCGAAATCGGCATAAGAAATATCTTCAACGTCCTCGGTCCTCTTGCAAACCCCGCAAAGGCTAAATTGCAGGTACTCGGAGTATATGACGAAAAGCTCGTAACTCCGCTTTCTGAGGTTCTCATAAAGCTTGGCATTAAGCGTGCTATGGTTGTTCACGGTCACGACGGACTCGACGAAGCCACCATCTGCGACACCACCACCATCAGCGAAATCAACAACGGCAGAGCAGTAAGCTTCTTCTTGAGCCCCGAGCAGGTCGGTCTTACAAGAGCTGAGCCGGGCGCACTCCGCGGCGGCACCCCCGAGGAAAATGCCGAGACAGCGAGACGAATCCTCAAGGGCGAGGAGAGGGGACCGAAGCGCGATGCTGTGCTCCTCAACAGTGCTCTCGGTCTTTATATCGGCGGCGCAAATGGAACTCTTAAAGATTGCGTAGCACTGGCGGGAGATTTAATCGACTCCGGCAAGGCTTATGCCAAGCTTGAGGAGTTCGTCAAGCTTTCGAACGAGGAATAAAGATGATTTTGGACGAACTTGCCCGCAGTACAAGAAAGCGGGTTGAAAAAAGCAAGCTTGAAGCCCCGGAAGTGGTCGAGCAGGCGCTTTCTATAAAGAAAGAGAAGCCCTTCTATCTCGAAGAGAAGCTTCGTGAGCCCGGGATATCGTTTATCTGCGAGGTCAAGCGGGCTTCGCCCTCAAAAGGGCTGATAGCCCCCGACTTCCCGTACCTCGATATCGCCCGAGATTACGAAAAAGCCGGTGCGGATGCCATCAGCGTTCTCACCGAGCCGGAGTACTTTATGGGAAGCAACCGGTATCTCAGCGAAATCCGCAAAGAGGTTTCAATCCCGATTCTTCGGAAGGACTTCACCGTCGACGAGTACCAGATTTACGAAGCTCTGACCATCGGAGCCGATGCGGTGCTTCTGATATGCGCGCTTCTTGATACGGAAACGCTCAAGAGATATATCGCCGTCGCCGACAAGCTCGGACTGTCCTGCATAGTTGAAGCTCACGATGAGAACGAAGTCAAATCCGCACTTTCCGCAGGGGCAAGAATTGTCGGAGTGAACAACCGAAATCTCAAGGATTTCACCGTCGACATCACGAATTCGGCAAGGCTCCGCAAGCTCGTGCCTTCCGATATAATCTTCATTTCGGAAAGCGGAATCAAAACCCGTGACGATGTGAAGAAGCTTGAAGACGAGAATGTGAATGCCGTCCTCATCGGCGAGACCTTCATGCGAAGCCCCGACAAGGCGGCAATGCTCCGTGAACTGAGAGGTTTATGATGCCGGTTAAGCTTAAAATCTGCGGATTAAAAAGGCGCGAGGACGCCGAGTTCTTAAACGAGTTTCAGCCCGACTTCGCCGGCTTCGTCTTTGCGGGAGCTAAGCGCAAGATAGACTTCGACACAGCAAAGATGCTTCGCAAAGCCCTCGACCCGAAAATTAAGACAGTCGGAGTATTCGTAAACGAAGATATCGGCTTCATCCGTCGTCTTGCCGATGAGCGTGTAATAGACTTTGTCCAGCTCCACGGCGACGAAGATAATAGCTATATCGAAAAGCTCAGAGCCGTCTGCGACCTGCCGATAATCAAGGCGCAGAGAATCGCTTCTCGGGAAGACATCAAGCCCTACGATGCTGATTATTATCTCTTCGATACGAAGATAACGGGCGAATACGGCGGCACCGGCGAGAGCTTCGACTGGAATGTCCTGTCGGATATAGAAAAGCCGTTCTTCTTAGCGGGCGGAATCAACCTTGATAACCTCGACGAAGCGCTGAAAATCGCAGCCGAAAAGAACGCCTTCGCACTCGACATCTCAAGCGGTGTCGAGACGGACGGCTTCAAAGATAAAAATAAGATTCAAGAAACAGTCAGGAGAGTGAGAAATTATGAGCAACAGTGCAAGCACTAACCCCAACAGCAAGGGCAGATTCGGCATCCACGGCGGACAGTACGTCCCCGAAACGCTGATGAACGCCGTAAACGAGCTTGAAGAGGCTTATAACCACTATAAAAACGACCCCGAGTTCAACGCTGAACTCGACCGTCTCATGCGTGAATACGCAGGGCGTCCGTCGCTTCTTTACTATGCCGAGAAGATGACGAAAGATCTCGGTGGCGCAAAGATTTATCTCAAGCGCGAGGATTTAAACCACACCGGTGCGCACAAAATCAATAACGTTCTCGGTCAGGTTCTTCTTGCCAAGAAGATGGGCAAGACCCGCGTCATCGCCGAGACGGGAGCCGGTCAGCACGGAGTTGCAACCGCCACCGTCGCCGCACTTATGGATATGGAGTGCGAGGTCTATATGGGCGCCATCGACTGCGAAAGACAGGCTCTGAACGTCTACAGAATGAAGCTCCTCGGCGCCAAGGTTCACCCCGTCGAGAGCGGCACAAGAGTCCTCAAGGACGCTGTAAACGAAACTATGAGAGAGTGGACGAACAGAGTCAGCGACACCCACTATGTTTTGGGAAGCGTCATGGGTCCGCACCCGTTCCCGACAATAGTCCGTGACTTCCAGAGCGTCATCAGCCGCGAGGCAAGAGCCCAGATTCTTGAGAAAGAGGGCAAGCTTCCGGCGGCAGTCCTTGCATGTGTCGGAGGCGGAAGTAACGCCATGGGCATGTTCTATCACTTCATTCCGGACGAGGGCGTTCGCCTCATCGGCTGTGAAGCGGCAGGAAAGGGAATCGACACCGACAAGCACGCCGCAACCATGGCGAAGGGCAAGCTCGGCATCTTCCACGGCATGAAGTCCTACTTCTGCCAGAACGAATACGGTCAGATTGACGAGGTTTATTCCATTTCAGCCGGTCTTGACTACCCCGGAATCGGTCCAGAGCACGCCAACCTCAAGGACACCGGCAGAGCCGAATATGTCCCGATAACAGACGACGAAGCGGTCGACGCTTTCGAGTATCTTTCGAGAACCGAGGGCATCATCCCCGCAATCGAGAGCTCACATGCCATCGCTTATGCCATGAAGATCGCCAAAGATTACAGCCCCGACGAGAGCATCATCATCTGCCTTTCCGGCAGAGGCGACAAGGACGTTGCGGCAATCGCACGCTACAGAGGAGTTGATATTTATGAGTAGAATTGCAAGCCTCAAGGGCAAAAAATGCTTTGTCAGCTTCCTCACCGGCGGCGACCCGAATTTGGATAAGACCTACGACTATATCCTCGACATGGCGGAAGCGGGAGCGGATTTGATAGAGATAGGCGTCCCGTTCTCCGACCCGATTGCCGAAGGAATCGTAATTCAGGAAGCGAATATCCGAGCCCTCTCGGTCGGCACCACCACCGACGGCATCTTCGACTGCGTCGAGAAGGTCAGAAAGAAGACCGACGTGCCGCTTGTGCTTCTGACATATGCCAACCCCGTCTATACCTACGGCAAGGACAGATTCTTCGGAAAGTGCGAAGAAGTCGGTATCGACGGCGTAATCGTCCCGGATGTGCCTTTTGAAGAGAAAGCGGAGTTCTCGGAAGAAGCGAAAGCACACAACATCGACATCATCTCGATGATAGCCCCGACGAGCGACGAGAGAATCACGAAGATAGCTTCCGAGGCGCAGGGATTTCTGTATATCGTCTCCTCGATGGGCGTCACCGGCGTCCGTGAGAAGATAACGACCGATGTCAAGTCGATAGTCGAGAAAGCCAAAGCCGCAACCGACATTCCCGTTTTCGTCGGCTTCGGAATCAGCACTCCCGGGCAGGTTAAGGAGTACACCTCCTACGCCGACGGCGCAATCGTCGGAAGTGCGATTGTCAAGATTATCGCGAAGAACGGCGAGAACGCATCTCAGGAGCTCAAGAAGTATGTTTCTGAGATGAAGGCAGGAACGGAACAATAAAATATTAACATCTTCTCCATACATCTCTTCACGAAAATAGAATCCGGTCAGGTATGCACTGTCATTCCTGATCGGATTGTTGTGCAACCTGTACAACTTTCATCAGCTTTTCTTGTTCAAAATGACGATTGAAATCTAATGTGAAAAGGTGTATAATCAATCTATCTCGGAATGCTCATTTTTCAATACCGTTGAAAATGGTTGCATGAAATCTGTGCGTTTCGGGGATAATTTTCGGGAAACACATATGCAAAATTTATTCGGAGGTGCTTTAATGAAGAAAATTATTGCAATGCTTCTCGCGGGAATCATGATAGTCGCACTCGTCGGCTGCGGAAGTTCCTCAAGAGAAGTGGTACAGCTTACCTTCGCTACCCAGGACGCTGAGGCAATTCTTAAGGCTGCGGGAATCATGCTCCCTGATGTTGAAGAGGCAGAGGCGGCAGGATCAACAGTCACTTGGTTCGCTTGGTACGATGATATGCAGAACTATTCAGACGATGAGATTATCAATTCCGGTTACTGGACCTTCCAGGAGAAGTACGGTTGCTCCGTCAGCTGGTATGAGTGCACTTGGGAAACAAGATTTGATGAGCTTGCAAACCTCATCCTTGCTTCCAACTCGCCCGACTTCTACCCCGGACACGATGAAGTCTTCCCCAACAACTGTATCAAGGGTATGTTCGTCCCGGTTGACGACTACATAGACTATGATGATCCCCTCTGGGCGGCTGAGAAGGAATATGCTTATACCTACTATTCAATCAAGGACAGACCTTATGTTATCGTTTTCGATAACACCTTCAACAACGTCTGCGCTTATAACAGAAGAGTTATGGAAGAGTACGGCTATGACGACCCTGCCGAGCTCTACTATAACAACGAGTGGACTTGGGATGTATTCTATGAGATGTGCGTAGATTTCACCGATGAGGACGAGAACAGATATGCTCTCGACGGTTGGTACTACGGCTTGGCTCTGATGCACTCCTGCGGCGAGACCATAGTTCAGTACGACACCGAGTCACAGCATTTTGTATCGAATATCGACTCTGCGGCTATCGAGCGTGCGGCTAATCTCCTTTACGAGCTTTCCAAGAACAACTGCCTCTATCCTGTATGGGATAACGGTTGGACTATCAGAAACAGCGTTGAAGGCGGCGGCATGAACGAAGGACTTTGCCTCTTCTATCTCGGCGGCACATGGATGTTCACCGGCTCTGTCAGCACCATCAGCCCTGTCTGGGGCGACATGGAGGACGGCGAGCTCATGTTCGTTCCGCTTCCTCGTGACGACGACGGCGACGGCAATTACTACACTGAGTCAATCCCGACCGGCTACTGCATCATTCAGGGTGCTTCCAATCCTGAAGGCGTTGCTCTCCTCTCCGCTTGCATGAGATTCAAGGTTCTTGACCCGACTGTTGTCGACATCGACAGACTCCAGCTCGAGGAGACCTACCTCTGGACTCAGGAAATGCTCGACATGTATGACGAGTGCTATGCGCTTTCGACCGCTTCGAGCGTTATCGCTACCTACGGCGAAGGCTACGGCGACAAGCTCTATAGTGTTGTTGATACCCTCGAGAGATTCGCAACCTCTTCCGACGCCTCCACTTGGGCACAGCTCAAGGAGTCCTATGGCGAGCAGGTTGAGTACTATGTAAATCAGCTCAACGATCAGATTGCGGCATATGACCCGTACTCGTTGAACGATTACGAAGGATAATATCAGTCTTCAAAAAAATAAAAGCCGTCCCAAGTGGGCGGCTTTTTGTTGTGACGGTTACTTACTTGTGCGAGCCTTCGTAAGCCCGCCTCACATTCTCGGGCATGTCCTCCGGCTTTGTTGCTTTGGTTGCCTCTTCGCCTATCGCCATTGCCGATTCATAGTACCAACACTTGTAGTTCAGCATATTGAGAGTCGCATTCAGGCGGTCAATCTCCGCCTCGACGGCTTGCTTCTGATTCTCGAAGAGCTCTTTTCGTTCGGCAAAGGTCTCGCTCCCTCTTGAACACAGGTCCATAAATCTCTTTATGTCCTTGATTTCGAGCCCTGACTTCTTGAGGCAGTCGATGACCCGAAGGGTCTCAATTTCGGTTTCCGTGAACTTGCGGATGCCGGATTTCCTCTCAAGATTCGGGAACAAGCCCTCTTTGTCGTAGTATCTGATGGTCGAAATCGGCAGGTTAAACATTTCAGAAATCTGCCCGATGGTATATGTAGAATTGCTACTCATAAATTTCGCTTCTTTCTTAAAAATTTTTCAAGAAAAGTCTTGACCTAAAGTCAGGTTCAGGTATTATAATGCTATTATAGCAGACGGATATCTGCACGTCAAGCGGATATTGTCGATTTAAAACTACAGAAGAGTATCAGAGCGAAGAAGTCACTACCACAGAAACGGAGGAAGAAACCGAAATGGAAATTATATTGACCGTGAACGGCACCGAGTTGACTGTATCATGGGAGGACAACGAATCGGTTGCGGAAATCAGGAGTTATCTTGAAAACGAGAGCATCACAGCGACTTTGAACCGCTACGGTGGATTTGAGCAGACGGGAGCGCTCCCGCAGACGTTTACACGCAACGATGTGCAGGTAACGACGATTCCGGGCGATATAGTCCTGTACTTGGGCAACCAGATTTGTCTCTACTTTGATAACAACACATGGGCATTCACCAAGCTCGGGCATATCGAAGGGCTTTCGGATGAAGAAATCCGGGAGCTTTTAGACACCGATTCGGTTGAAATCACACTTGAACTGAAATAAGAAGGAGAATTTGTTATGTCAAAAATAACCCAAACCGCAGGCAGAGATTCGCTCGGGGAGTTCGCTCCGGAGTTCGCACACTTTAACGACGACGTTCTTTTCGGCGAGGACTGGAACAACGGGGACATCGACCTCAAGACCCGTTGCATCGTGACGGTTGTCGCTCTGATGAGCTCGGGGACCACTGACTCATCGCTTCTTTATCATTTGCAGAATGCCAGGAATCACGGCGTTACGAAGAGCGAGATTGCGGCGGTCATAACTCATGCGGCTTTCTATGCCGGTTGGGCAAAGGCTTGGGCGGTCTTCAACATGGCAAAGACCGTCTGGACGGAGGAGGTTACAGAGGACGATAATGGCAAGTCCGCCCATGCCGCCTCGATGATTTTCCCGATAGGCGCGCCGAACGACGGCTATGCGCAGTATTTCAGCGGACAGAGCTACTTAGCTCCCGTTTCAACCTCGCAGGTCAGTGTCTTCAACGTCACCTTCGAGCCCGGGTGCCGCGATAACTGGCATATCCACAAAGCAGAGAAGGGCGGCGGGCAGATTCTCATCTGCGTCGGCGGCGTCGGCTACTATCAGGAGTGGGGCAAGGAGACGATTGAGATGCACCCCGGCGACTGCGTCAATATCCCGGCGGGCGTCAAGCACTGGCACGGTGCCGGCAAGGACAGTTGGTTCTCGCATCTTGCTATCGAAGTCCCGGGCGAAGGCTGTTCGAACGAATGGCTCGAGCCCGCACCGAAGGCTGAATAAATGCAAAAAAATAAACCGGCTTGGAATTGCGCCAAGCCGGTTGTTTTTATATCAGGATGTCAGTCCATCCATCTTTTGTTGAAGTTGTCCATACTGCTGTCGGCGTTCACATCGAGCGCAAAGACGGAGGTCTTCAAATCGTCAAGGTCGAGCTCCGGCTCGATGCCGTAGACGTGATAGTTGAAGTAGTCGGTCATATACTCGATATCCTCCGCAAGAACAGCGTGCCCCTGCTGATGGATGTTGATTGCGATGTGGTCGGAAAGCCCCAAATAGTCATAGACATACTCCGCCGCGACGTAGGCATACCACATCGCCGGGGCGTTGACCCAGTCCTCATAGATGCAGGAGCCGATGATGAGGAGATACCTGTCCTCGCTCGCAATCGTACTGATTAAGAGATGCTGGTCGAAGGGGAGATACTCGGCGGATTTGAATTCCTTGAACCTGTCGCAGAACCAACCGACTTCGCCGGATGCCTGAAGGCTCGAGAGCGGCTCGTTCTGGGTGTATGCATACGAGCTCGAAGCCCCGACCGAGCTGAAATCATAGGTCTTGCCTTCGGACGTGTATCGGAAGAGCGCAACTCCTCCCGCACCCGAGCAGGACGGCATGACAAGCTTGAATCTCGTATCGAAAACGCCGCAGACTATCGCCGCCTTGCCCCAACGCGAAACGCCGGTGACGGCGGTGTTGGTACAGCTGATGTTGAGCTCGTCACCCAAGCCTGCCTCGAGGGCATCAAGTATTTTCGAGCATCCCCAGCTCCACGCCATCAGGACGCCCGTCTGCTCCTGCCAGTCGTCGCCGTAGGGATAGAGGTCATAGAACGCGCCGGTGTGGTTGGTGTCGTCCGAAGCAATGCCATAGGCGTAATAGTCGAGGGTGATGACGGCATAGCCGTTTGCGGTCGCGGTGTCCTCACTGATTCCCTGGTGCATCCCGACGATAACGGGATAGCCGCCGTCGGGCGCCGAAATACCGCTGTCCGGCATGTTGACGGTCGCCGTGAAGCTCGTCGTCGCGCCGGTGCTTATTCTTGTGATATAGACGGTCAGCGTCGAGCCGTCGAGGGAATAGGTGAGCTCCTCGTCCGAGCCGTCCCGCCAGATTCCGTACATATAGTACTGATACATCGCCTTGATTTCGGCGACTCTTCGCGCCCAGTCGTCGGCGTTGTCGACGTATGTCCCGTCAAGGAAGGTGAACGGGTCGGTGAGAGCGTCCGAAGCTTCGAGCTCCGAAACGTCCGGAAGCGTGCTCATGTCATAGGTATAAACAACAGGCTCTTCCTTCACTTCTTCCATCTCCTCGGTAGTCTCGGTCACTTCGGTTTCATCGTTGTTTGCGCCATCTCCGCACCCGCAAAGGCTGAACATGAGCACAAACGCTAAAATCAGGCTGATAATTCTCTTCATAATATCGTCCCCTATATATTTTCAAAGAGCTTCCCCTGATAAGAATCCCTGAGCTTGAGCTCGTGGTCGATTCCTCCGAGGACGCTTCTTTTGTCCATGCTCCATGCGGGAGCCACAAGTGTTGATCTGTCGCCGTCGCCGGTGAGCCGTCCTATTGCCGTTTCAGGCGGAAGAAGCTCGAGCTGGTCGCAGACGATGCCGATATATTCGTCTTTCGAGAGGGTTTCAAGCTCGCCAGAAAGGTATCTCTTTTCGTCAAGGGTGCCCCTGATGACGTGCATAAGGTGAATCTTGATTTCATAGGGTCGGAGGCTCGCAACGTCTCTGGCGGTCGCAAGCATATCCTCCCTCGTCTCGCCGACAAGACCGTTTATTATGTGCACACAGACCCTGATATTTCTCTCCCTGAGAGCATTGTAGCCCTCGAGGAATTCGGCATAAGTGTGCCCTCGGTTGATTCTTTCAGCCGTCCTGTCATTCGAGCTCTGAAGCCCGAGCTCGACCGTGAGATAGGTTTTTTCGTTTATCTCGGACAGCAAATCAAGGACATCCTTGCCTAAGCAGTCGGCTCTTGTGGCAACCGACAGCCCGACAACGGGAAGTGACAAAGCGGAAGCATATATACTCCTGAGGGTTTCAACATCCGCATAGGTGTTGCTTCCCGCCTGCAAATAGGCGATGTATTTCGTCTCGCCCCATTTGTTGAGATATAACGCTTTCGTCTTCTCGAACTGCTCCCTAAGGCTTTCACGGGGATTGCCCGCAAACTCGCCCGACAGGACATTCGAGCAGTAACTGCAACCGTCGACGCCGACTTTTCCGTCCCGATTCGGGCATGTCATCCCCGCATTCAGCGGGACCTTGACGACCTTTTCGCCGAATTCGCACTTCAGGGCCGCATCGAGCGTCAGATAACGCTTTCGTCCGTAGGGGTTCACTCCGCCGCTCCTGCTTCGGGAACCTCGACAGGCTGAGTGGTAATCTCAACCGAGGTGGTGACCGGTGCCTCTGTGGTTACATCGGGCTCGGTGGTCGTGACGGCTGTGGTCGTCTCCGAAGTGGTGGGCTCCGTGGTAGCCTCGGTTGTTGCTTCGGTCGTGGGCTCTGTAGTGGTCGCCTGCGTGGTGGTTGTGGCAGGTGTCGTGTAATTGATTTCGGGATAATAGGTTGTGATTCTCGTGGTTGTGGTGGTAGCCTCTGTCGTCGCTTCAGTGGTGGCTTCCGTCGTCACCTCGGGAGTGGTGGTGACCTCTTCGGTCTCCTCTGTGGTAGTGGTGACTTCGGTCGTCGCCTCGGTTGTGGTCGTGATAACGACTCTTGCGTCGCTCAGATATTCCGCATCGACATAGGCGTGGATTCCGCTGTAGTAAATCTCAGCCCAGCCGTCGTCCCGGATTTCGATAACGTCAACCTCGTTATTTATGCTGAAATAGCCGAGCATCATTGAGTCGCTCGAGGGCTCAAGCCTGATGTTGACGGTGCCGGTGGCATACATGACATAGGTGTCGGGGACTTCCTCCTCGACCGTTTCGGTGGTAGCCGTGGTTACCGGCTCAGTGGTGGTCGGCACGGTTGTAACAATCGGCTCGGTGACCTCCGGCTCCTGAACATCTACAAGGCTGTCCCACTCATCTTCCTCGACTTCCTCTTCGTCCTCCGACTTCGGAGCAAAGCCGAGCAGTTCGCCTATATCCGAAAGCCCGTCGCCGAAAGGAAGGGTGGTGTTGTAGGCATACGTCAGGTTTTCGAGATAGCTTCCGTCCATGACCGTCTCGGTCGAAAGCTTCGCGGTGAAGACCTCCGAAAAGTCCGAGCGGTTGATGAGAATGAAGCTGAGGGCAAAGAACAGAAGCACTAAGACTGGAATCGTGAATCCGATGAAGTTGTATCTGTCTGCGCCCTGCTCCTGACTGAGGTCGTTAAGAAGCTCGTCGGCGTCGGCGTTTGTGTTCCTGACGGCACGGGAGTAGCTAATGTCAAACTCGTCGCCCTTCTGTCCGATTTCGAATTTAGGTGAAGATTCTTCAACGGTTTCTGTTTTTTGTGCTTCGACAGAGTCGACAGCGGGGGTAATCTCCAAGGAGATGTTCTTCTTTTTCTTCTTAGCCATTTTTGAACCCCCTTAGTAAACCGCCGTTACCATTGCAACGGTTGAAATCACGAGAAGCAGTGTCACTGAGACCGTGCTCGCAACTCTTATCGTTCCGTAAGAGTTCTCGTTCTCGGTCATTATCTTTCGCTTGAGAACTCCCGCAAGGGGTCTCAGCGGCGAAATATAGAATATCGCAATCAGCACATATATCCAGCCCCTTGAGAGCTCGTCCCAGAGATTGTAGCTCATCAGGTAGTCATTCGAGCCGAACGTTACCCACGAAGCGTAATCCCTGAGCGAGCGGTTGGTGCAGAGGAAAACCGCAAGTATTGCCACCAGAAACGTGAACACTCCCGCCGGGATTGACTTTTTCGTCTCAAAGAATTTTTGCAGGATTACGGCGACGCCGACTATGCAGGCGAGCGCAACCCCGCCGGCTCCGACACCGAACGAGATCCCCGCAATAATGCAAAGCCCGACCGCCGAAAGCATGAGCCACAGCGGATTATCGGTGAGCTTTTCGGAAGCAGTCTTGTAAGTCGGGCTTACAACTCCGACATGGTCAATCATCAGGCTCTTCGGCAGGAAGCACCCAGCATGGAGCTCGATGCGATAGCCGCTCATCAGCATAAGCCCCTCGGACATCGAAAGATAGCCGAGCGCCACGACATAGATTTCAATCGCAATGAACAGGGCGCCAAGAATCAGATTGAGTATCGGACGCGAGCCTTCAAACAGCGCGGCGTTCATCAGCCTGTCAAGCGGGAAGCCCAAAACGGTGACAGCCGCAAGCCCGCAGATGAATCTCTCGAGCCCACTTGACAGCATCGCAAGCCCGGCATGGCGCTCTTTGATTTGATCCTTCAGCTCCGAATAGCTGAACATGGGCGAAATCGCCATCATCTCAAACGATATCAAATACACTGACAGGTCGACAAAGCTCTTCTCGGCTTCGTCCTTGGAATCCTTCAGATACATGACTGACCGGACATCGAAGAGGATAAACCCGATAGCCGAGACGGTGCCGCTGATGGTTCCGAGTGAGCCCAAACTGATAATAGGGAAGAGCGACAATGCTACTGTCACAGCCCCCGCGACTACCCGAAGCCACGGCAGCTTTCCGCCCTCGCAGAGCCTTGCCGCAAGGTACACGAGGAATATTAAGCCCAGAATAAGCGCATAATACAGAGGTCTCGCCCAAGCGATGAACACCACGGACATTATGAGCGATACAAGGTTTTTGTTCCTCGTCTCACTGCAAAGAAGCGAGAGAATCATATATATAGGTAAAAAGCAGAAAACGAATATTAGGTCGGTATACGACAATTAAAAATCCCCCTTTGGTAGACAGTACCTTAATTGTATCACAAAAATCAGGGTATATCAAGCTTTCTCACGAACTTCCCCGATTCAAATCTTAAAATATTCTGTATTCCTTCATGTGATTTACACATTCAGGCTTATAATTATTAGCATAGGGAGCGGAACGGGAACGGAGGACGCATATTTATGAATGATAATTTCAATGAGAATGAAAATAGAATAGATGAAAATACTCAGCCGGCGGAGAACACAGTGCCCGAAGCAAGCGAGACCACTGTTGAAACCGAATCGGTTTCCGAAACTGTTTCTCAACCGGAAGCCGTCGTAGTGGAGGAACCGTCAACCGAGAGCACCTCGGAGGCGGGCTCTTATACCAACACCGACAGCCAGCAGAACGGCTACTCCCAGAACCCGTATTCATACTCTTTCGGACAAAACTACAGCAGTAGCAACAGCTATGGCAATAATAGCTACAGCTACGGAAGCTATAACACATCGGAAAACGGCAACCGCAGTGAGTATGTCTACAGTGCCCCCACACCCAAGAAGAAGGGCAACGGCGGCAAGATTGCAATCGGAATCATCGTCGGAATACTTGCGGTATTCGTCGTTTCGGTAACGTCGATTTCGGCTTATATTGCTCTGAGCGGCACCGATTTTGATACCGTACGGGAAGACGAGAAGAACAAAGATAATTCCGTCACGGCTTCTCAGGGCTCTGCCGACGAGGACGAAGTGGTTCTTGACGAGAACGAAGACGACGAGGCTTCCACCGATGCAGTTGCCGAAGACAACAGCTCCGACGCCGAAAACGCCGTTTCCAACAGGGAATATCCCACTCTTGAACAGATGATGACCGCTGAGGGCAGTTACACCCTCACCGAAATATACGAGAAGGTTTCGCCTTCGGTAGTCGGAGTTTCCTCCACAACCGCAAGCGGAAGCGCCACCGGCACGGGAATCATCCTGACCGAGGACGGCTACATCCTGACATGTGCTCATGTCGTTGAAGACGCCACAAGCATTGCAATAGTCGACTCCGACATGAACCAGTATGAGGCAACCCTCATCGGCGAGGATTCGCAGTCGGATATCGCGGTTCTCAAGATTGATGCCGAGGGCTTGACTGCGGCTGAGCTCGGAATATCATCCGACCTCAAGGTCGGCGAGGCGGCAATCGTAATCGGTAACCCTCTCGGATACGACCTCTACGGCTCAATGTCCGTCGGAATCGTTTCCGGTCTTAACAGAACCCTTAACGTCAACGGCAAGGACATGACACTTATCCAAACTGATGCTTCCGTCAACAGCGGCAACTCGGGC
Source organism: Oscillospiraceae bacterium (assembly GCA_021201135.1). Classification (GTDB taxonomy): domain Bacteria; phylum Bacillota; class Clostridia; order Oscillospirales; family Ruminococcaceae; genus Faeciplasma. The sequence goes on along the minus strand of JAJQGT010000009.1, from coordinate 137,341 downwards.
GGACCGATGGTCAATGCCTACGGTCAGGTGATCGGAATCATCTCGGCAAAGGTTTCCTCCTCCTATGGCGAAGGACTCGGCTTTGCAATCCCGATTGACGATGCACTCCCGATTATAAACGACCTCATGCAGTACGGCTACGTCACCGGTAGACCTTCTATCGGAATTACCGGTGAGGATATAACGGTTTACGTCGCATTCTACTATGGAATCCCGCAGGGCGTCATGGTCAGATACGTTGAACCCGGTTCGGGTGCAGATGTCGCCGGAGTCGAGGCATACGACATTATCGTCGGCGTAAATGACGAGACCATCACCACCATGGATGAGCTCACCAACATCAAAAACAATTACTCAGTGGGAGATACCATAACACTCAACATCTATCGCAACGGAACTTACATCGACCTTGAGGTTGAGCTTATGGAAATCACCGGTTGATATTTACGACTTTACTTGGATATCGGCGCGGCATGGCGCAGGCAATCCACATAGCGTTGTGCTGTCGCTAAAAATTGACATACAGATATCGCGAGCCTAGAGGGGAGGCCCCACAGGATAAATCCACAGGATTTATCTTGAGAAATATCCCCAACAAACAGTTACGCGAAAGCTTTTTCATATTTTTCCCTTTCTTTGCTTGCGGGTCGGGAAACCGTCCCGACCCGTGAGCGCCCCCTTTCAAAATTGCCAGTATCGCGAAAGCTTTTTCATATTTTTCCCTTTCTTTGCCTACGGGTCGGTCTCCGATCCGTAGGCGCCCCCTTTTATAAACCCCTCCACCACCGCCTACGGCGGCGGTCCCCCTCCCCTTTCAGGGGAGGCTTTTTGTATCCTCTCGTAAGCTCTTGCAAAGAGGCAGTCATAGGCTCCCCTGAAAGGGGAGCTGGCACCCGAAGGGTGACTGAGGGGTTTCCAAAAATAACACTTGTCAAACGGCGAAAACTGTGCTATTATAGTTGTGCTTATAACCGAAATTTCGGAAGGAGATATATTAATGGCAAACGACAAGAAAGCCGTATCCGCTATTACCTCGATGAACGAGGACTTTGCACAGTGGTATACGGACATAGTAAAGAAAGCGGAGCTTATCGAATATTCAAGCGTCAAGGGCTGTATGGTTATCCGCCCTTATGGTTATGCTATCTGGGAAAATATGCAGAAGCTCCTTGATTCAAGATTCAAGGCTCTGGGTGTTGAGAACGTCTATATGCCGATGTTCATCCCCGAGAGCTTACTCAATAAAGAAAAAGACCACGTCGAGGGCTTTGCTCCCGAGGTTGCATGGGTCACCCACGGCGGCAACGACAAGCTCGAAGAGAGACTTTGCGTCAGACCGACCTCCGAAACCCTATTCTGCGAGCATTATGCAAATATAATCCACTCCTATCGCGACCTGCCGAAGCTCTATAATCAGTGGGTTTCCGTCGTAAGATGGGAGAAGACAACAAGACCATTCCTTCGTTCGAGAGAGTTCCTCTGGCAGGAGGGTCACACCATCCACGAAACCGCCGAGGAAGCCGAAGCATTCACCGAAAAGATGCTCGAGACCTATGCCGAGTTCTGCGAAACCGAGCTTGCAATGCCGGTTGTCAAGGGCAAGAAGACCGACAGCGACAAGTTCGCCGGTGCCGTTTCAACCTATGCTATTGAAGCTCTCATGCACGACGGCAAGGCTTTGCAGGCGGGAACGTCGCACTACTTCGGCGACGGCTTCGCCAAGGCTTTCGGCATCACCTATACGGACAAGAACAACTCCGTGAAGATTCCTTATCAGACTTCATGGGGAGTCACAACCCGCCTCATCGGCGCTATAATCATGACCCACGGCGACGACAACGGCTTGGTTCTCCCGCCGGCTGTAGCACCTGTTCAGGTCGTAATCGTCCCTGTTGCTCAGCACAAGGAAGGCGTCCTCGAAAAGGCTCGCGAGCTTTATGACACTTTGAATGCCGCCGGCATCAGGGTCAAGCTTGACGACAGCGAGAATTCTCCCGGCTGGAAGTATGCCGAGTACGAAATGCGTGGCGTTCCGGTAAGAGTCGAAATAGGTCCGAGGGACATCGAAGAGAACCACTGCGTTGCGGTTCTGAGACACAATCGTAAGAAAGAGTTCATCACTCTTGATAATTTGGTAGACGGCATCAAAGCCTGCCTTCAGGAAGTACATGATGGCATGCTCGAAGCCGCAACAAAGAGACAGGAAGAGAAAACCTATTCCTGCACCAGTATCGACGAAATCAACGAAACACTCGAGAAGAACGGCGACGGATTCGTCAAGGCGATGTGGTGCGGCGACGAAGCCTGCGAGGACAAGGTCAAGGAACTTACCGGTGTTGGCTCGCGTTGCATCCCGTTCGAGCAGGAGAACCTCGGCGACAAGTGCGTCTGCTGTGGCAAGCCGGCTAAGTGCATGGTAATGTGGGGGAAGGCGTATTAAGATAATCAAAAAAGCACTCTCGTTGCAACCGATTCGCTATGGAATCTCTTCCGTGATTGCATTCGTCATAGACTACACAATACTGCTGATCGTCGAATGGCTTCTCGGGGACTTCTCGCTCGCGATGGAGGTGGCGGCGGTGGCGGCGTTCTGCGTGTCGTCGCAGGTAAACTTCCAAATCAACCGTCGGTGGGTCTTTCGCTCGGAAAAGAGCGTGTGGGCTGAAATGGGCGGATATTACGCTCTGGCGGCGGTCAGCTTTACTATCAAGACCTTCGTCCTGATGGAAGTGATGACAAGAGTCCTTCTCTTCCCGACATGGCTTGCGAAGCCGATTGCGGAGGTGATAATGTTCGTCGTCAACTTCGCAGTGCAGAAGCTTCTCATCTTCCGCAAAAAGAAAACCGACCCCCCGGAAGAAAAATAGATATTTTCAACAGATTTTCGGTTGACTTTTTGACGGATTTGGTATAAAATGTTCTTAAGAAGGGTTTATCGACCCGTAAAAACTTAAAGATAAGGCAGGTAACAGATATGAAAGCTACACTTTTGGTATTGGCGGCAGGTCTCGGCTCCCGTTTCGGCGGAGACAAGCAGATTTCCAACGTCGGACCTCACGGCGAAATTCTGATGGAATACTCGATCCACGACGCTATCGCGGCGGGCTTTGAGAAAGTCGTATTCGTTCTTAAGAGCGAGATGGTCGACATAGTTCGCTCAACCGTCGGCGAGAAGTTCAAGGACAGAGTCGAGCTCGAATATTGCGTTCAGGATTATTCGACCGTTCCGAGCTTCTATAAGATTCCCGAGGAAAGAGTTAAGCCGTTCGGCACGGTTCACGCAGTTTTGGCGGCAAAGGACGCTCTCACTGAGCCCTTCGCAACAATCAACGCCGACGACTACTACGGCAAAGAGTGCTTCGACATTATGTATAAGCTCCTTGCAAACCTCGAGGGCGCAAACGAAGCCGCAATGGTTACTTATATCCTCAAGAACACAGTCAGCCTCAACGGCACTGTCACAAGAGGCGTTTGCAGTGTTGCGGACGGCAAGCTCGTCAAGGTCGACGAGACCAGCGGCATCAAGCCCGAGGGCGACAAGATGGTTTCCGAAGTGGGAGAAGTCGACCCCGACGCAGAGGTTTCGATGAACTTCTGGGGCTTCCACAACGATACTCTTCCGATGATGGAGAAGTATTTCGAGGACTTCCTCAAGGCGTTGACTCCCGACCAGATAAAGGCAGAGTGCCTTCTTCCCGTTATGGTCAACGACTTCCTGAGCGATGGCTCACTCACAGTTGAGGCACAGCCCTCCCACGACAAGTGGTTCGGCATCACCTACAAGGAGGACAAAGCGGACGTCGAGGAGAAGCTCAGAAAGCTTCATGCAAACGGAGATTATCCCGAGAATCTGTAAACCCCTCAGTCTGCGCTTCGCGCATCCAGCTCCCCTTTCAGGGGAGCCTTTTTGTATTCGTACAAACTTTTATAAGGGCAAAAAAAGCCTCCCCTGAAAGGGGAGGGGGACCATGCGTAGCATGGTGGAGGGGTTTATTCGATAAGCTCGCCGGTAGCGAGATAGTTATCGATCATAACGTTCAGCTCTTCTACATAGTAGTCAAGTCTGTCGCCATAGGTTTCCTTGAGCTGTGCCCAGGTGTAGCTACCGCCGTTACGGTTGATGCCCCAGTCGAACGAGTTGTAAGCCGAGTCAAGGCTGGTTCCGAGGTCGCCGGTGTAGTACATGACAACGTTTGCAACAGCTATGTCATAGCACTCATCATACATTTCGAGCATCTCGTCGGTCCAGAGATAGGTTTCCTTGAGCTGCTTCTTGTCGATGTCGACAACGGTCGGGTCGATGGTCTTGAATCTCTCGCAAGCCGCTAAGAGAGCTACGCCCTCGGGGTTCGAAGCGCCGGTGATGAGCATGTAGCCGGTCGGAAGCGAGTTGAGATAGTAGATGCCGTCGCCGTCCTGATAACGAGGAAGCGGAACGAACATGATTTCGCCTTCTTCGATGTCGCCCCAGATCTGGTTCATTTCTTCAACGGTGAGCTTAAGTCCGGTGGGAACGTCGCAAATCCAGAAGAGGCAAAGTCCGTCCTTGACACCCGAGCCATAGACGAAGTCGTTTCTTCCTGCCCAGTAGTCGTTACCCTCGTGGTAGACGCAGTCGTTCTTTACGAGGTCGTAAATCATGTTCTCGGCAATTTCGATGAGCGGGTCGTCAAGGTTGGTATAGAAGTGACCGTCCTCATCCTTCTGGATGATGGTGCGTCCGGTCGACTCTTCAACGATACTGTTTACATAGTACCAGCCGTCAAGAGCATATCTGTCCTCGTCGGGGTCACTGAAGTCGACGCACATTTCATAGAATACATCCCAAGTCCACTCGTCATTCCAGTAGAGCTCGGCGGGGTCGTCGTAGCCATACTCTTCGATGATTCTGCGGTTGTAGGGGACGATAGACTTGAATGTAACGTCGGTAACGAATGCAAAGTGCTGATCTCCCAATGCGAAGTACTCAGCCGCCTCAGCCATACCCGACCAAAGAGGCTCGGAATAGTCGACATAGTCGTCAACCGGCTGATACATTCCCTTCATACAGCTATAGGGGAAGGTAGCGGTGTTGGAGGTTCCGGCGAGTGCGAAGTCGGGGGAGTTACTCGACAGAACGAGGTTTGCGAGGTCGTCGGAATAATCCTCGTATGTAGTCTCAATCCATTCGATTGTGCATCCGTACTTCTCGGTGAATGTGAAGTAACCGGTGTTGATGATTTCATCCTCAGAATAGTTGTGGAAGTCGTCGTACCACGAGAACCACTGGATTTCCGTGCCTGCGGCGGCGGTTTCCTCAACGTCAGGCAGAGTGATTCCGGCGGCGGCAAGGATAGCCGTTGCATCTTCGGTCGAAAGAGTCAGGTAGACAATCTCTCTCGAAGAGCTTCCGCATCCTACAAGCGCAAGAATCATGATTACAGCCAAGCTGAGTGCCAAAATTCTTTTCTTCATGCTGAATGTTCCTTTCTCGGCGTAGTGTGTGCCGTATTATCGTCGCGTTTTACTGCGATTCGCAGTTCTTCTACAATACGATAAAAAGTGATGAAACCATTATACACGAATTTTACACTAAATGCAACAGATTTTTATATGAAATTATTGCACGGTATTTCGCATAAAAAAAGACTCCCGTCAGGGAGTCTTTTCGATTCTATAAGAATTATTTCCTCTTCTTGAGCACAACAGCCATTGCCGCCGCGACAGCCGCAGGCACGAGTGCCAGAGCCACGCCGGTAGCGGGATTTGAAGCCTCTTCAGCGTCATCATAGAGGTCGTCAATCAGCATAATGCCGGCATTGGCGTCGGTGTCTTCTGTAGCAATATCGACGCCTTCGCTTGCTTCGGTATCTTCAACCAGTGCCATGATTCCGCCGTAGGTGGCGTCGACATAGACGCCTTCGAAGTCGGTGAGCTTTTCCTTGACGGTAGCCGCCAAGAGTTCAGCATCCTCGGCAATAGCCGCAACCTCGGGATTTTCGGTGTTCAGATCAACGTGAACGACGTTCTCCTCCTGGTCGATTCCAACGCCGTAGATAGCCGCAATAAACGGGTCTTCAGAATTCGGATTCATCTTGGAAACGATTTCATCGTTAGCCGCTAATAGCTCATTGTAGCTGTAGGTAGCCTCTTTGATGGTTATTCCTTCAAGGTCGATAATCGAAGAAAGCTCTGCCTTTACTTCATCGGTGAGTTCGGTTACGAGAACGACAAGCTCTGAGCCGTCGAAGTAGGCTCCGGCGTAGTAGTCGGGATAAACGGTGTTCCCGTCAGCATCCGACCATGATTCGATAAGGTCTACAAAAGTGTCGTTGGCAATGCCCTCGGCAGTTGTTGAGTATACTCTGTCTCCGTTCTCATCTACAACAGTGATAGCAAAGCCGGAAGTGGTCATCACAGCGCAAAGGGCGACTGCGAAAAGGGTTTTTGATAGTTTGTGATTTCTTTTCATTTTGGAATCCTCCATAGATTTTATTTTTTCGAGATACGTCTCTATAAGCAATACACATTGGGAACGGGAATTATTGCATGTCGCAAAAATTTTATGTTACACAAATTTCGCCCCTGAAAAGTTCGTTATTTTCGTGTAATATGATGTTGAAATATTCGCGACAATGTGCTATAATAGCGTGGTACTGAAAATCAAACAGTAATTTTTCCGCGACACGGCTTATTGCAATAGACCGTGTTGAATTTTTGAAAGGAGAAAAACAGTAACAGTATGTTAAAAACATTTGCCAAGTGTATACGCGAGTTCAAGAAGCAGACAATTCTTACTCCGATACTCGTAAGCTGTGAAGTGCTTCTCGAATGCTACATACCGTTCAGAATCGCCAACCTCGTCAACGCGATAAGCGCCGGCGCCGAGATGCCCGAGCTGATTTCAAACGGAATCATCCTCATCATAATGGCGCTTCTGTCGCTCATGTTCGGCGCGTTGGCGGGCTATACCTGTGCCGAGGCGTCGTGCGGATTCGCAAAGAATCTGAGACACGACCTTTTTGCAAAGATTCAGGGTTATTCATTCGAGAATATCGACCACTTCTCAACATCATCTCTCGTAACGAGGCTTACAACCGACGTTACAAACATCCAACAGGCATTCATGATGATTATCCGTACGGCTATCAGATGCCCGCTTATGCTCATATTCGCCTTCATAATGGCGTTCGTCATGGGCGGAAACATGGCTTGGATATTCGTTGTTGTAGTGCCTATCCTGGGAGTCGGTCTCTATATCATCTCGAGCAGAGCTAACCCCAGATTCAAGAGCGTATTCAGAAAGTACGATAACCTCAACAGCTCCATTCAGGAGAATATCAAGGGCATAAGAGTTGTCAAGTCCTTCGTACGCGAAGACTTTGAGCAGGACAAGTTCAATACCGCCGCCCGTGATGTCCAGAAGGACTTCACCGTTGCGGAAAGAATCGTTGCTCTCAACAGCCCTCTTATGCAGTTCTGCCTCTATGTTGTTCAGGTCTTCGTTCTCTCGTTCGGCTCCTACACGATTATAACATCCGCAGGGCTCGACCTCAATATCGGACAGCTTTCGTCTCTCCTGACCTATAGCTTCATGATGCTCAATTCGCTTATGATGGTTTCGATGGTTCTCGTCATGATAACCATGGCGAACGAATCCATGAAGCGTGCCTACGAGGTTCTTAACGAGGAATCAACCCTCACAAGCCCCGAGAACGCAGTAATGGAAGTCAAGGACGGTTCAATCGATTTCGACAACGTCAGCTTTAAGTATGCTCAATCGGCTAAGAAGTATGCCCTTTCGGACATCAATCTTCATATCAAATCCGGCGAGACAATAGGCATCATCGGCGGAACAGGCTCCTCGAAGTCGTCCCTCATTCAGCTTATATCAAGATTATACGACGTAAGCGAGGGTTCTGTCAAGGTCGGCGGAGTGGATGTCCGTGATTACGATTTGGATGTATTAAGAAACAACGTCGCAGTCGTTCTCCAGAAAAATCTCTTGTTCTCAGGAACTATTAAAGAAAATCTGAGATGGGGTAATAAAGAGGCTACGGATGACGAAATCATCGAGGCTTGCAAGCTTGCATGTGCCGACGAATTCGTCGAGACCTTCCCCGACAAGTATGACACCCATATCGAGCAGGGAGGCACCAACGTCTCCGGCGGTCAGAAGCAGAGACTCTGTATTGCAAGAGCACTCCTGAAGAAGCCGAAGATTCTCATCCTCGACGACTCGACAAGTGCAGTCGACACCAAGACCGATGCGAAAATCAGATACGGATTCAAGCAGTATATCCCGGCAACCACCAAGATTATCATCGCTCAGAGAACCGCTTCCGTTGAAGATGCGGACAGGATAATCGTAATGGATGCCGGCAAGATTGTCGCTATCGGTACACACGACGAGCTCCTCCAGTCGAGCGACATTTATCGTGAAATCTACGTCTCCCAGAACAAGGCGAGCTCCGACGAAAGGATGGCGAGTATAGATGGCTAAAGATTATTCGAATGTTCAAGTCAAGAGAAAGAACGTCCTTGTACGTCTTTTCAAGCTCCTCATGAGCTTTTATCCCGTCATGCTTCCCGTTATGCTGGTTCTTCTTGTGTTCAACGCAATAGTAAGAAGCCTTCCGTCAATCTTCATGCAACAGGTTATTGCACTCATTGAAAACTGCACTGCCGGCACAACCTGGAGCGACGTAAGCGGAGAGGTCTTCTCGCTCGTCGCAGTTCTGGCAACCTTCTATATTCTTTCGATTATAGCCGATGTCACCTATACCCAGATGATGGCTATCATCACTCAGGGAACGCTTGCTAAGCTCCGTGAAAAGATGTTCGCGAACATGCAGAAGCTCCCCATCAAGTATTTTGACACTAACGATCACGGCGACATCATGAGTCACTACACGAACGATATCGACACGCTTCGTCAGATGATATCCCAGAGTATCCCCCAGATGCTTATGTCGGGAGTAAGCGTAATCACTCTTGCATTCATCATGCTTTATTACAGCATCCCGATGACCCTCGTAATCGTCTGCGGCGTAATCATAATGCTGATAATCACCAAGAAAATCGGTGGCGGCTCTTCAAAGTACTTCGTCCGCCAGCAGAAAGCTCTTGGTAAGGTGGAAGGCTACGCTGAGGAGCTCATGAACGGTCAGAAGGTCGTCAAGGTCTTCTGCCACGAGGAGGAAGCTCAGGCTGACTTCGACAAGCTCAACGACGCCCTCTATGAGGACTCCGCAAGGGCGAATAAATACGCAAATACCTTGGGACCGATACTCAACAACGTCGGCAACATCCTCTATGCTCTGGTAGCATTCGCCGGCGGAGTATTTCTGCTCTACAAGATTCCGAACCCGAGCATCAGTGGTGCCGCAATCTCAATCAGTATCGTAGTTCCGTTCCTCAACATGACCAAGCAGTTCACCGGCAACATCAGTCAGGTTTCGAATCAGCTGAATTCCGTCATCATGGGTATGGCTGGCACTCAGAGAATCCTCGACCTCATGGATGAGACCCCCGAGGTCGATGACGGATATGTTACTCTTGTAAATGCAAAAGAGAACGCCGACGGCACCATCACTGAGTGCGAGGAAAGAACAGGTCTCTGGGCTTGGAAGCACCCGCACACTGCGGACGGCTCGGTAACCTATACGCCTCTCAAGGGCGATGTCCGGCTTTATGATGTCGACTTCGAGTATGAAGAGGGCAAGCCGGTTCTCCACAATATTTCACTCTACGCTAAACCGGGACAAAAAGTTGCATTTGTTGGCGCAACCGGAGCGGGCAAGACGACCATTACAAACCTTCTCAATCGCTTCTATGACATCGCCGACGGCAAGATTCGCTATGACGACATCAACATCAACAAGATTTCGAAGGCGGACCTCCGTCACTCCCTCGGCATGGTTTTGCAGGACACGAACCTGTTTACGGGAACCGTTATGGACAACATCCGCTACGGCAGACTTGACGCATCGGACGAAGAGTGCATGGCGGCGGCAGAGCTTGCCGGTGCGAGCGACTTTATAGAGCGTCTTCCCGACGGCTACAACACAATGCTCACCGAGAACGGCTCGAACCTCTCGCAGGGTCAGAGACAGCTTCTCTCGATTGCCCGAGTTGCGGTTGCCGACCCGCCGGTAATGATTCTCGACGAAGCGACAAGCTCCATCGACACCCGTACCGAGCAGATAGTCCAGAAGGGCATGGACGCCCTGATGATAGGCAGAACGGTCTTCGTCATCGCGCACCGTCTCTCGACCGTCAAGAATTCGGACGTAATAATCGTCCTCGACCACGGCAGAATCATCGAGCGTGGCTCCCACGACGAACTCATCGCCGCCAAGGGACAGTATTACCAGCTCTATACTGGAGCGTTTGAGTTGGAGTAAGCTATCAGGCAAAACAATAACCCTGCACGACCACAAAATCGTGCGGGGTTATAAAAAAGTTGTTGACAAAGCAATATAATTGGATTATAATAAAGACAGAAGAGCGGAACCGCCGTAAACAGTTCCGAGTCAATCTAAAAAGTGTGGATAAGAATCCTACACAATATTCGGAAATTGACCGTTCCTTTTTACCATTGATTCAGAGGACGGTTATTTTCTTTTATGGTTGTCCGACCAGAGGTCAAACAGGTGGAACATAACCGAAAACAATAACTCAAGAAGCAACAAGACTTCAGTAAGTGTCATGTTTATCGACCTCCCTTCTTTTATGTAATCTCTGCGGTGCAGAAACTACCGGAGCAGTTACCTGCCCCACAGGAATAGATCGACCTTTTTGCTTGTAAGCGGAGCCCACAAGCTCACTCTTCTGTCAAGTTAATTCTACACGATAATTTCATTTTTGTCAATGTAACTTTCTATGTTTTTCGCTTAGAGAAGAAAAAAGCCGTTGACAAAACGGCTCTGATGAGTTATAATAATGACAGAAGAGCGGAACTGAAGGCACTCAGTTCAGGCTCAACCTCATATGTGTTACTGAGGAGTAACACTAATTTTGGAAATTGACCGTCCCCTTATGTATTCAGAACTGGGCGGTTATTTCTTTTTATTCCCAGTCGTAAGACCGAGAACTCCAAGAACAATGACCGCAATCAGATTCATCAGTGAAATCACAGTGGAAATTACTTCAAAAGTCGTCATGGCAGTCACCTCCTTCACCGAAGTAAAGGCTGAACCGCTTTTCACTCTTCTGTCGAAATAATCATACAATAAATTTTGAATTTTGTCAATGTAGTTTTCATATAAGCGATAAAAAACTATTGACAAGGTAGCAGTTATGAATTATAATAATGATAAAAGAAAGGGGGTCGTAACATGAGACCCCGATTTAATTTTGAGAGGGATGTAAATATGAGAAGAGCACTTTGTGTTTTGTTGGCGTTGAGTATGTTGGTTTTGTTGGTGGGGTGTACGGATAGTGCTGGTATTTCATACGCAGAGTTAATTCCAGACCCGGAAGTTTACTTTGACGGTAGCGACATTTCTGTAATATATGATGGAAGCGAAACGATGTATATGTGTCAAGTCAGAAATTATCAAGATGGCGACTATGAAGTTTATGTTGAGGAATGCAAGACTGCCGGCTTTACCGATATAATATACGAGATGGAATTAGATTCGGGCAAAATGTTTGCGGCTAATTCTGAAAACGGTGAATATCGAGCTGATGTCTCAATAGCATACGATACAGAGATAATTACAGTTACATGTCAGTCAAACGCAGAAGATGAGTAGTAACTGTTAAAATAACGTGAGAGGCGAAACAATATGAGTATATTTGACCTTATATTTCCGGAAGAGCATAAATGTCCTGAATGCGGTGCACAGTTAGAATGGGAAGACGAGTACGAAGAAACCCTTGTATGTCCTGAGTGTGGTTGGGAATGCGATTCAGATCACTTCCGTCTCACCGATGAAGAATACGATGCACAGTACCCGACAAAAGAAGAGGTATGCGGGTATGATGACGAAGAAGATGAAGCCGATGATGACTGTGACGGGGAGTATTATGAAGAATATGAAGAAGAGTTTGACGAATTAAGCGATGATTAGTTATTGGACATGATTAAAAGCCGCACCACGCGGCTTTTTCTTATGCCCAAAAATAATTTTGAAAATGCTCTTGACATCTACTACAAGATGTAGTATACTGTAATTACTACAAGCTGTAGTAATATTTCCGAGAGGTGTACACTCTATGAAAACTGAGAAAACTCAGGACAGAATCACACACGGGCTTTCCGAAGCTGAAAGAGAAGTAATGCAGGTAATGTGGAAGACGGGGGACGGAGTGACGGCTTCGATGCTCTTGTCCAAGTTCGAGGACTCGAAGGGCTGGAAGCCGCAGACGCTCAACACGTTTCTTACAAGACTTGTTGCGAAGGGCTATCTCGAATCATGCAAGCGCGGCAACGCAAATGTCTACTCAACCCTGATTTCGAAGGCTGAATTCGAGAGTCAGGAGGCGAGCGAGTTTGTCGAGAAGAACTACGGCGGCTCCGCAAAGCGCCTCATTGCTGCCCTTGTTGACGGCGGGGCGGTCAGCGACGAGGAACTTGCCGAGCTTAAGCAGTGGTTCAGCGAGAGGTGACGGCATGCGAGATGTGTTTGTACTTATCCTGATTTCGTCTCTGTTTACGGGACTGGTTATGCTCTTGCTCTGTACTTACGACTTGCGCCTCGGCAAGCATCTTTCTCCCAGAAAGAGGACAACCGCCGCAACCCTGATTCTTGCCCTTCAACCGGCAATGCTTTTGCTTGCAACCGCCTTGTCGATGGTTCCGACCCACGAAGTGGCAACCGAAATCTCCACCGGTACGGTCATGGACGGCTTCACAGCTCCCGTAACCGCAACCGAATCAACCGCCACAGTTGACAGCACAGTCGGCGCAACGGTCAGCTATGTGCCCGATTTCGGCACGGTTTTAAATATCCTTGCCTTGCTCTGGCTCGTCGGCGTCGCCGCCACGGCTCTTTATAAGATAGTGTCGTACCTCCGATTCACCCACAATCTCAGAAAGAGCCTGACCAAGTGCGACTATGATGCGCCTGTTCCGGTGTTCACAAGCCCCGAGGCGACTTCCCCATTCCTGATGGGCTTTTTCCGGTCGAGGATTATCCTGCCCGAGAAGCCTATGGAAAGGGAAGAGCTCGAGCTTGCAATCCGGCACGAGCTGACTCACCACAAACGCCACGACATTCAGAAGAAGTTCTTTGCGGAGCTTTTGAAGTGCATAAACTGGTTCAATCCGGCGTTTTATGTTTTCGCAAATAAGCTCTCGGAGTTGTCGGAATTGACGGTTGACGAGATTCTGTCGTCAGATCTGGATTATACAGGAAGAAAGGCATACGGCGGGTTGCTCCTGAAGTTTGCTTCTTCACAGCAGGAAAGCATTCTCTGCACGGATTTAAGCAAAGCCGCCAGGAGCCTCGCTGAAAGATTGGAGCTTATTATGGAAAATGAAAAGCGCAAAACCACAAAAGGAGAAAAGATTGCTCTCGGCATTTTGTCGGCGGTCACTCTTGCGGTAATCGGCGTCAGCGTCGGCTTCTGCATGACCGCCGTGCCGGAGATTGAGATGGATTCCGGCAACTCCGACGATGTTATCAAGATAGACCTGAGTAATCAATATTTCATCGACGCACCGACCGTCATCGAAGACGGTCCCGAGAACCCGCTTCTTGACGCCGATTTTACCGGTTGCTCGGTCTATGTCGAACGTTGGGTTTACGGCTTCTTCGACGAGCCGGCTCTACTTGATGACGAGAGTGCCAAGGATATCATAAGCATTATCAAAAGTATGGAGCTTGACCGGCTTCCGTCGGAAGTAAACGTTGAAGTAGTTTCCACCGGATCATCTACCGCAAGCCTCTATACCATCGTTATGGCAGACGGCACTGAGCACAGCGTCGGGGAAATATCGCCATATTACAATATCAGCCCTACTGAGGAAGTAAATTATTCCTGCCTGATAGTCGGCGGATATTTCTATATTATGTCGGATGAAGGAAGTAAGCTTCTGTCCGAATTCAGGCAAAGCTGGCTCGAGCAGTATCGCTATGATTCAGCCGTAAACGGCATAAGCTACAACGAGTATAAGTATAATCTTGTCCACTCCATCGGCGAATGGGAGTATGAAAGAAACATTCAGGATTTGATTAACGGAGGCATTATCGAATCGGAAGAGGAGTATTACGAAATCCTCGCCGGCATTGACGATATCACAAAATATGTTGTGTCTGCCTCCTGAGTTTTTCGGGACACAAAAAGAAACCCTCAGATTTTGTCTGAGGGTTTTTGCTTTATGTGAGGATTATTTCAGCCCGTCAATCCAGCCCTGATAGTATTCGAGGCTGTCGTCGTAGACTTTGAGGGTGCGGCGGTTGAAGATTCCGAAGGTTTCTTCGCCGACATCGCTGTAGTTGTTGTCCCACGCGATGCACATCATGTTGTACTTCTTCGCCGTGGAGACGAGATACTTCGCCCATTCGTATCTGTCCTCGTCGTTGTCCTTGTTGATACAGCCGCATTCGCCTATGATGACATAAACGCCGTTCTTGACAAACTTGTTGGAGAGCTTGCGGATGACGCTGTCGATGGTGCTCTTGGCGGAGCTGTCGAAGTCGGTATAGGACATGTCCGAATTCTGGCAGAGGTTATACGGGTCGTAGATGTGAACCGTAAGAAGAAGTCTGTCCGAGACGGTGTCGTCCGGCATTTCGAACTGCGAGGAGCAGGCGGCGTCGGCTTTAGCGGCATAGGACGAAATCATCAGATATCTTGTGGCGTTGTTGCCGCCGGAAGCTCTGACAACGTCGACAAACGCCTGATTGCAATCCATGACGGTCTGCAAGGCGTCCTTGCAGGTGGAGCTTGACGTGTCGAACCACCATTCATAAGTGGTGCCCGCAAGTCTCGGCTCGTTCATCGGCTCGAAGATGAGGTGCTCGTCGTAGTCCTTGAAGTATTCGGCAACCTGTGTCCATATCTTCGTTATGTATTCGACCGCCTGGTCGTGATTGGTGGGATTGTAGACGTCGTTGTCGTGGTGGGAGTTGATGATGACATACATGTCGTTCTCGAGCGCCCAGTCAACGACCTCCTGAACTCTTGCAAGCCACTTTTCGTCGATGTTGTAGTCATCGTCACAATGGTAGCTCCACGAAACGGGGATACGAATCGTGTTGAAGCCGAGATCACTGATGGTGTCAATCATCGCTTCGGTTGTCTTCGGGTTGCCCCATGACGTTTCCGAAGAGCCCTGAGAGTCGAACGAATTTCCGAGGTTCCATCCCACTCCCATAGCCTCAATCAGATCGTCGCCGTCGATGTCGATGATGGCGTCGACATGAGCCTTGGTCGATGTCGCGGTCGCAGTCGTCGCGGTAGTTGCGGTTGTGGACGCAGTGGTGGCGGCAGTGGTTGCCGCAGTCGTTGCGGTGGTAGTGGCAGTCGTGGTGACGGTCGGCTTCTCGGTTTGGAGATAGTTATTTGAGACATACCCCACGGTGTCCTTGTATTCAATTTGGTACCATCCCGTCGAAGCGATACCGGTGACGGTGACCTCTTCGCCCTGGTCGAGATGCCCGATGCGGTCGTAGTCAACGGACGGTCCCGAGCGGACGTTTACCGACGCTTTTGCATATAAAGTCAGGTTAGCTTCTTCGACCGTGAAAGCCGCCGTGGTGACTTCCTCGGTGGTGACAATCGCGGTGGTCGTGACTTCGGTCGCAACGGTGGTCGCTTCTGTCGTAGCTTCCGTAGTTGCCTCCGTGGTGGTCGTCACTTCTTCGGTGGTGGTCTCCTCGATGGTAGTGGCCTCCTCGGTAGTAACCTCCGGAGCGGAAGTGACCGCGGCGTCGGAAGTGAACACTTCCTCCGTAGCCCCACTCGCACACCCACAGAAGCTGAGAGCAATAGTCAAAATCAGTAATGCTGAAATAAGTCGTTTCATAGATAGTACCTCCATATGCAATAAGTGTACCATAAATCGGGGAGAATAGCAAGAAAAATCCCCGAGCTTTTGCTCAGGGATTTCATAACTGGTGCGGCAAGTGGGACTTGAACCCACACGTCTATGACACACGCACCTCAAACGTGCCTGTCTGCCTATTCCAGCACTGCCGCATATATGTTAAGCTGTCAAGAGGATTTTTCACGAGATTCACCTGAACTCGCAAGAAACATGCGCCAGCATGTTTACTTGCCGAGATGGGAGCGAAGCGACCATCTCGTGGACAGCTTCTATATTATAGCACCGACCTTCCGAATTGTCAACCCCAAATTTCAAAAAAATTTTTCTTTATGTTCAGGACGACTTTTCTTCGTCGCTCCACTTTACATTCGGCGAAAATAATGGTATAATTCTTTTATGATTATCTCCGAGGGAGGACTTTTTGTGCATAAACTAAGAAGAATTTTGTCGGTAATTGTGTGCCTGACAGTGGTATTGGCGACGTTTTCCGCTTGCGGTGAAACCGAGGTTGTCCTTCCCGACGAAGACGGTTGGGTCACGGCGTGGGCGGCGGCTCCCGAAGCTTCGGATGTCGACGTCATCCCCTCGAACCCGGGACTCAAGGGCAACACTGTCCGTGAGGTCATCCGCCCGAGCATTTCCGGCGACACCATCACGATAACTCTCTCGAATGAATACGGCGCGATTCCCGTCGTCTTTGAAAGCGTGCATATCGCCAAGCTTCAGTCTTCGGGAAGCGATACTATCGACACTTCTACAGACACTGTCCTGACGTTTAACGGCTCCGAAAGCGTCACCGTCGAGGCAGGGGAGACTATCACCTGCGACGAGGTAAACTTCGATGTCGAAGCCCTCGAGGAAATTGCTATTTCAATCAAGCTCGGCGACTATACCGGCGGGGTCGTCACCTGCCACAAGCTCTCCAACCACTCGACATGGGTAACCGAGGGCAACTGCGTTTCCGACGAAAGCTTCTCGGCAGTCAAGGTTATGAGCAGTTGGTACTATATAACAAGGCTCGATGTCTGGAGTGAGGCGGGAACCAAGGCTGTTGTCTGCCTTGGCGACTCGATAACCGACGGCGCATGCTCGACCTATAATCAGTATCAGTCGTGGTGCGATCAGCTCGCATATATGCTCAATTCAAATCCCCTCACCGAGAACATTTCCGTCGTCAATATGGGCATTTCGGGCAACATGATAACCGGCGAGAGCTCTGATTCCGCCGTGAACCGTCTGACAAGGGATGTCCTTGAGGTTTCGGGCGTAAGATATGTAATACTTCTGATTGGTATAAACGACGTCGGAACCGCACAGGCGGACATTTCCGACGAAATGATAGAGTGCTACAAGGAGATTATCTCCCAATGCCATGCGGCGGGACTCAAGGTCTATGCCGGAACTCTTACCCCCGTCAAGGGCAACTTCTACTATTCGGAATTGCATGAAAAGATAAGAACCGCCGTGAATGAATTCCTCATGTCGGAAGACAGCGGCTTTGACGGAGTGATCGACTTCGGCGGAGCTATTGCGAGTGATGAGGATTCCGCCCAGATGGCGGACGAATACAACGCTTCCACCGCCGACTATCTCCACCCGGGAGATGCGGGACACAAGAGAATGGCGGAGGAAGCCTATAACTCACTGCTGAGCTTCTGGTCGCTAACATGATTACAGCAGAGGCTGATATTTGAAGAGCAAGCACCGCACAGAAATGTGTGGTGTTTTGCTATTAATTCTATATTTACATTTCCCTGCTTTTGTGCTACAATATATTTTACATAACGTTTGAAAGGAACGGTTTATATTATGACTAAGAAATTCAGGCGTCTGGGTCGTTTGATGGCTCTTGTGCTGGCATTTACTATGCTGACAGCATGCGGGAGCACCGAAAGCGACACTGATGAAACAAAGGAAGAGGAAGATATGCAGGAAGTAGAAGAAGTTATTGACGAAACAACCGAGGCTGAGGCTTGGCTTGCGGCTTGGGGAACATCCATGCAGACCGTCTGGTCTTCGGACACAATCCCGAGCGAAGCCACAAGCGGCGAGACTGTCACCATCCGTCAGCAGATAAGACCTTCCGTATCGGGAAGCGAGCTTCGGTTCACGCTCTCGAACGAGTACGGAAGTACTGATCTTGTGATCGACAGCATGGAAATCGCAATGCTCCTTGACCCGTCAAGCTACGAAATCGACGTTGACAGCTCGGTCGCTGTCACCTATGAAGGCAGTACGACTATCACAGTGCCGGCAGGCGAGACCATAGTCACGGATTCGGTTATGTTTGACTACTCCGCCCTCGACGACATCGCCGTCTCTATGGAGATAAGCTCGATGCCCTCGACAATCACCCTTCACAGAGCATCCCGTTGCACCAACTGGATTATCACCGGCTCTCACGCAACAGATAACGACTGGTCGGAAGCCTCGACCTATTCGATGTGGTACTTCCTTGCGGTTATGGACGTGATGGCTGACCCCGAGTGCTCGGCAATCGTCTGCCTCGGCGACTCTCTTACAGACGGCGCAAGCATCACGGACAACTCATTCGCAAGATACACCGACACACTCATGGAGCTTTTGCAGGCTGACTCGGAGCTTAACGCCTATTCCGTCGTCAACATGGGCGTCGGAGGGACGATGTTCCTCGGCACTACCGACAACTCCACCGGCATGGGCAGGCTTGAAAGAGATATCCTCGATATCGAGGGCGTCAAGTATTGCATCGTCTTCATGGGCGTAAACGATATCGGAGCGGCTACTTCGGATATTTCCGAAGATATAATCGCAGGATATGAGAGCCTTGTCGAGCAGTGCCACGAGGCGGGGATAACCGTTATCGGTTGCACCATAACTCCATTTAACGGCAATACATATTATTCCGAGCTCCACGAGCAGATTCGTCTCGAGGTGAACGAGTATATCATGTCCGAGGATTCCGCATTCGACGGCTATATTGATTTGTCCTCGGCGGTTGCGTCGGAAGAAGATTCCTCAAAGATGGATTCAAGCTATGTCTCAGTCTGGAACGACTATCTCCACTTCAACCACAACGGCTATGCCTATGTCGGAACCACTGTTTATAACTATCTCAAGGACTTTATTTCGTAAAGGAGTTTTATAAATGTTCAAATCCATAGCAAAAAGATTTATGAGCCTGATATTGGCGGCGATGCTTCTTGTCGGAGCAACGTCCTGCGGCAAAGAAGTCGGTGCCGACATCGTCGAAGCCGACGGTTGGTTCACCGCATGGGGAACCGCAATGCTCACTGCGAGCGTTGACGAAACGCCGACGAGCCCCTCGCTCAAGCAGAACACAGCCCGCCAGCAGGTCAGAGTTTCCATCGGCGGCGACAAGATAAGAATCACGCTTTCGAATGAGTACGGCGACATTCCGCTCAATATCGAATCCGTCCATATCGCTCACCTCGTCGACAGCTCGTCTTCAACCATCGACACCTCGACCGACACCGTCATCACCTTTAACGGCGGTTCCGAGAGCGTCAATCTTTCGGGCGGGGAGAAGATAGTTTCGGATGAAGTCGACTTCAGCTTCGAAGCGCTCGATTGCCTTGCAATCACAATCAAGTTCGGCGACTATGTCGGCGGAACCATCACCTGCCACACTGCGGCTCGTTGCTCGACATGGATTGTCGAGGGCGACCATGTTTCGGATGAGACCCTCGCCGGCGCATCGGTTATGACCTCGACCTACTATATCGAGAGCGTCGAGACCTGGGCAGAATCGGGCACCAAGACGGTTGTCTGCATCGGCGACTCCATCACCGACGGCGCAAGCTCGACCCAGAACGGTTATTGCCGTTATCCGGACACCCTTATGGAGCTCTTAGCGGCTGACGACAGTGTCGGAAACGTTGCGGTCGTCAACAAGGGCATCGGTGGCAACGCAGTATTCGGCGGCTTGGGCGACGCACTTGTCGACAGATTCCAGAGAGACGTTATCGACGTTCTTGCCGATACTTCTGGTGAGAGATATTGCATTCTCCTCATCGGCATCAACGATATAGGATATGAATCCGAAGATTTGTCAGAAAGCATCATAGACGCCTATGAAGAGCTCATCGAGCTCTGCCACGAGAACGATATCCTGATTTATGCGGGAACCTTAACTCCGATTGAGGGAAGCTCATACTACAGTGAACTCCACGACGAGACGAGGGTTGCGATTAACGAGTACATCCGCTCGAGCAAGTCGAAGTTCGACGGTTATATCGACTTTGATTTAGCTTTGCAAGACCCCGACAACACTTCGAAGCTTCTGGACGGCTACGTCTCAATCTGGAACGACTATCTCCACCCGAACGATGCCGGCTACGCCGAAATGGGCGAGACAGCGTATGAATTCCTGAAAGAAATTCTGGCGGCGGAATAAGGATAAAAAAATAACCGGTTTGGAATTTCCAAACCGGTATTTTTTTCTGTGAAACGGATTATCAAGCCTTGCCGATGCAACCGAACATGTCCATCTTTTCTCTGACGGTGTCCTTGATTGCCTCTACGCCGGGAGCCAGAACCTTTCTCGGGTCGAAGCCCTTGCCGGTGAGATCCTTGCCTTCTTCGATGTACTCACGAACCTTAGCGGTGAATGCAATCTGGCACTCGGTATTTACGTTGATCTTTGCAACGCCGAGGGAGATAGCCTTCTTGACCTGCTCAGCCGGAATTCCGGTGCCGCCGTGGAGAACGAGAGGCATGTCGCCGACAGCAGCCTTGATGGATTCGAGAGTGGAGAAGGAAAGTCCGGGCCAGTTCTCGGGATACTTGCCGTGGATGTTGCCGATGCCGGCGGCGAGCATTGTAACGCCGAGGTCTGCAATCATCTTGCACTCTGCGGGGTCAGCACATTCGCCTGCGGCAACTACGCCGTCCTCTTCGCCACCAATAGCACCGACTTCAGCCTCGAGGGAAATTCCGAGGATGTCGCAGGTGTTGACAAGAGCGGTGGTGAGCTTGATGTTTTCTTCGATGGGATAGTGCGAGCCGTCGAACATGATAGAGCTGAATCCGGCGTTGATGCACTTCTTTGCACCCTCAAAGGTGCCGTGGTCGAGGTGAAGAGCGACCGGAACGGTGATTCCGAGTTCGTTGATCATTCCCTTTACCATTCCGACGATGGTGGTGTAGCCGCACATATACTTTCCGGCGCCCTCGGAAACACCGAGAATAACGGGAGCCTTGAGCTCCTCAGCCGTCTGGAGTACAGCCTTTGTCCATTCAAGATTGTTGATGTTGAACTGACCGACGCCGTAATGACCGTCGCGAGCCTTGTTCAGCATGTCCTTTGCAGATACGAGCATTATTATTACCTCCGTTTATAGTAGCAGGGCGGATTCTGCCTTGCATAGAACTTACGAGTACCATTATACACTATT
This sequence comes from Oscillospiraceae bacterium, assembly GCA_021201135.1. Classification (GTDB taxonomy): domain Bacteria; phylum Bacillota; class Clostridia; order Oscillospirales; family Ruminococcaceae; genus Faeciplasma. Next base: position 115,966 of record JAJQGT010000009.1, on the reverse strand, counting down.
TCGAATGAGTTTGCAATGGGTAATTTTAATTTGTGGGGGCTTTAAGCCAACAACCAGTCAATCAGATACAGAGATTTGATACCATCATATGAGTTAATGTAGCTTCTGTCCATCGACAGCACGATTTTTTCGTAGTTGTCGGGAATCATCCGAAGAGGTCTGAGTTCTCGCTCACGGGTTTCAGGCGATTGCATGCTCTCCGTCACCTGAATATAAAGCTTGTCGTTCGGCTTTTCCGCAACAAAATCAATTTCCGTCTCGCCGATCTTGCCGATATAAACGCGATAATCACGTCGCAATAGCTCCAGAAAGACGATATTTTCGATTATGTGCCCTCTGTCTGCATCACGATAGCCGAGAAGCATATTGCGGAAGCCTATGTCTATAATATAGTTCTTGCCTAATGTTTTGAGAAGCTGTTTGCCCTTTACGTCGTACCGACCGATAGAATAGAACACAAAGGCGTTCCGGAGCATTGAGATGTACTTTTCGACGGTTTTTCCGGCGATATTTTTGTCCCTGCCTGACTGAATGCTCCCCTCCGACGACAATACATTTCCGATTTTGTTGGGAGAGGTGACGCTTCCGATATTCGAGCAGAGAAACAGCATGATTTTTTGGAGCGTTTCCTGGTCTGCCTGATTGTTTCTCTGGAGAATATCCCTAAGCACTACCGTCGAGTAGATTCCCTCAAGAGCCTGATTGCTCCTCGCTTCGTTGAATTTGTATTCCCGGAGAATCGGCATGCCGCCGAACTTGAGGTACTGCTGAAATTTTTCTTCTATGCTGACACTCGGCTCAAATTCGTAGAAAGTCAGAAATTCCTTGAACGATAGCGGAAGCATGCGAATTTCAACATATCTGCCGGAAAGCAGAGTCGAAAATTCTGCGGACAGAAGATAGGCATTGGAACCGGTGATATAGATATCCACGTCGAAGTCGAGTCTGAACGACTCAATCGCCTTCTCCCAGTGCCGGACATTCTGCAATTCGTCAAATATGAGATAGGTTTTTCCGTCTTCCGGGATTTTGCCGCTCACATAGTCGTAGAACGACAGATAATCCGTAAGGTTTCGATATTTCAGCGATTCCAGATTCATATGGATTATATTTTCATTTTTTACTCCACTGTCGGAAAGATATTCATGGAACAGGTCTAATAGCGATGATTTCCCGCATCTTCGTATTCCGGTGACGATTTTGACCAGGTCGACATCTTTGTTCTCGATTAACTGTTCAAGATATTCGGGACGATTTATAAGCTCGGACATACTGCATCTCCTCGGTTTCTACTTAGATTTCTATTTATATTATATCCCGAATTTCAAAAAAGTCAAGAGTTTCAGACTTACAAGTCTGAAACTTTTTAAAATTCAGAAGTTTCCGACTTATATTATCCGGAACTTTTAACCTCTTGCACCTCCCGCCCAAATATGCTATACTGAATCTATCAACAATACGTTTCTACACTTTTCCGTCAGAAGGGAGAACTCACATGGTAAACGTTAAAAATCGCTGGGCGCTCGTGACCGGCTCGAGCAGGGGAATCGGCAGGCTGGTGTCGCTGTTCTTAGCCGAGCAGGGCTGCAACCCCATTCTTCATAGCAGGAAGCCGGAGCACACGGAAAGACTACTTTCCGAGGTCAGGGCTCTCGGAGTTGAGGCTTATGCCGTCTCGGCGGAGCTTTCAAAGCCGGAGGAGGTCGAGGCGATGCTTAATGAAATCGACGGGCGCGGCACGCCGGTCGACCTGATTCTTAACAACGCCGGACTTCAGATTGCCTATAGAACCGACTACTATAAAACGCCGGTGTCCGACTATACCGAAAGCTTTCTTATCAACACCGTCTCGCCGATTATGATTTGCTATCACTTCCTCCCGAAGATGATAGAGCGCGGCTTCGGACGCATCCTCAACACCACGAGCGGCATCCGTCTCGAGCCGGAGCAAGCGGGCTATTCCGCAAGCAAGGCGGCTCTTGACAAGGTTACGATTGACCTCGGCTCGAAGCTCAACGGCACCGACGTCATGATTAATCTTACAGATCCCGGTTGGTGCAGAACCGACCTTGGCGGACCTCATGCCCCGAACGCCCCAGAAAGCGCCATCCCAGGTGCGGTTGTCGGCGTGTTTGTCGACGACAAGAAGTCGGGCAGATACCTCGGCGCCCAGAACTTCGCCGGCATGACCCTTGAGGAAGCCGTCAGAAAAGCCGAAGCGGAATTTGACAGTCCGTATTGAGAAATGATTTACTTTGTTGAAACTGCACAAATCCTTCTCCAAATTTTGTGCAGTTTCAACAAATCGAAAAAGTGTATGAATTTCCTCTTGCAATTCGGGTCAAAAAATGCTACTATATAAACGTATTTAGGACGCAAATATTCTGCGTTTCTAACTGAGTGAGAACTCAGCGGGGGGGTACTCGTTTTTGGGCGCCCAATTACAACCTCCGGACACGATTCGTGCTTTGGAGGCTTTTTCTATATTTAATCCTCCTTGGACGGTCGAAAAGACATTTTTGAGGAGGAAATTTTTATGCTTAAAAAACTGTTATGCGTTATGATTAGCGCACTGATGGTTGTGTCACTGTTGCCGATGGGTGTTATGGCGGATGATACGGTGACGATTGACGGCACCGAGTATACTGTTGTCGCTGAAGAGACCGTAGGAGCTACACTGGTGGGCGGCGGAGTTACTTATTTGGCATATACTTGGGGTGGTGACACCGCGGCAGATGCAAAGACAGCCGCTGTTTCAAAAGCGCTCAGCGTAGATGGTGCAGTTGTACAACTTCTCGTTTCATGTGATACTGACTATAGTTGGTACGGTGTGGCTATAATGGATCGCACAAATTGGAACAGTACTGGCGTTCAGGCTAATGCTATGAATGGCACTACTGAAATTGTTGTTTCTGTTTCTGACTTGCTTACTGCTGGTGGACTGACTGCGGATTGCACATTGTACGGAATCTACGTTCAGGGTAGCAGTAATGTAACTCTTAATACTGTTCGAGTTCTTGTTCCTGTTGAAGATGACGATGATGACGATGATGACGACGATGACGACGACGATACAACAACAGCAGCAGCTGCTGGTGTCATCTACGTCAATGAAGAGTACCACGGTTTGCTTCTTAACATGAACGGTAAAGTTTACCTTTTGAACTATCCTCACGAAGTTGATGCTAACGGATATTGCACTGTTTGCGGTGAATATGTAGGTAGCGAGACTGAGTCCGAAGTTATTACCATTGACGGCGTTGAGTATGTTGAGGCGTTTGTATACGACACGGCTATTGCGTCTGGCAACTGGAACAAGGTCACTATCGGCGATTCTACTCTTGCGGCAGCTTTGAATACTGAAGGCGCAAAACTTGTAATCACCAGAGATACCGAGACTGTTGTTTCCTTTGCTGATGGTGGATATGACAAGTTCATGCTTGGTAAGGACGACAGTACCTATGTTCAGCTCGGAACCGGGTACCATACTTCTGCCGATGAGGCGTCTGTTGATGTAGATTGCACTTCAGATGACTGCTATGTCGTAGTTTATGACGGTGCAACCGTTTATGCGGCTTTGCCCGATGCAGGTCTTGCTGATTTGAGCTCTTATGTACTCATCTCCAACACTTCTGCTTCTTACAATATCACCAGCATTCAGGTTCTCATTCCTGTTGGCACTGTAGTCACCGAAACCGTCGATGTTGATGAGCCCGCTGAGGACACCAACAGCGAGACCGAAGACGATGAGCTCGACGTTGACGACACCGATGCTGAGGAAGTAACCGAGACCAACCCGACTACCGGCGCAGTTCTCGCACTCGTTCCGATGGCAATCGCAGGCTTCGCAGTTGTTACTTCCAAGAGAAGATAATTGATAGTCCGTTTTCTTCAAATATCAGCTTCTGTTTGAGACGGTTCCGTCAAGAGTCTTTCCATCCAAAAGATTAAGAAATGCCATCCACGGCATACGCTTACAGAAGAGAAAGAATCCCCACCACACGGTGGGGATTTTTCTATGCCGAAAAATTTCCCAAGTGTAATCCTCCCACATTGTGAAATCCTAAGAAAAAGCAAGAAAGGATGATTACTTTGAAAACCATTATTTCACGGCGCACGCTGGTGCGGATTATTTCTTTTTCGGCGGCTATAATCGCTGTCCTTGCGGCGGCGGATATTGTGTATATGTGCAGGCTTTCCCGGGCGGAGAGCTCGATTGAGTACGGCTATCAGGAGGCGGTCGAGGAGCTGGCGCAGAGTGCCGACAAGATTTCGGCAACACTCACGAAGGGGCTCTATGCCTCTTCTCCGCAGATGATGCAGAAGCTTTCGAGCGAGCTCCTGAGCGAGGCGTCGAACGCCAAGAATGCACTCACGAAGCTCCCCGTTGCGACCTCGAACCTTGAAAAGACCGAGAAGTTTCTCTCGCAGATAGGAAACTATGCCTATGCCATGTCGGCGACTGCGGCGGACGGCACAACGCCCTCATACGAGGATTACCAGACGATGAGCGCCCTTTGCGACAACGCCGAAGCGTTCGCAGGCGAACTCTGGAGTCTCAAGTCGAAGCTTCTTTCGAACGACAAGACGATTACGGAGCTCTTCAGCGAGCTTGAGGACGGCGGCGAGTCGTTTCTGGCTGACGGGCTCTCGACGGTCGAAGAGGGCTTCGAGAACACCCCGAAGCTCATCTATGACGGACCCTTCTCCGACCATATTTTGGAGAAGACTTCAGAGATGTTAGAGAACGCTGAAGAAGTCACTGAGGATGAAGCCCGGGAGATTGCCGCTTCATACTGCGGTCTCGAAGCCTACCGGATGAAGACCGCCGAGTATTCCGAAGAGGGCACGATGCCGTCCTATCGCTTCACCTCGAATGGCGTCACCTGCTCGGTCACGAAAAACGGCGGCTATGTCTGCTATATGCTGAAACGGCAGGAAGTGAAGACGAGTAATCTCGACGCCGAGGAGGCAGTCGAAGCGGCGCAGACCTATCTTGAGAATCTCGGGATAGAGGATATGACCGAAACCTACTACGAGACCTATAACGGCGTCTGCACGGTGAATTTCGCTTACTCCGAGGACGGCGTGACCTGCTATACCGACCTCATCAAAGTTGCCGTTGCCCTCGATGACAGCGAGATTATCGGCTATGATGCAAGGGGATTTCTTATGAATCACGTCGAGCGCGAACTCGGCGAGCCGACTTTCTCGGAGACCGAATGCCAGTCGAAACTCTCGCCGATGCTGACGGTTATTGACTCCGGAATGGCGGTAATTCCCTCCGATAGCGTCGAGGAAAAGCTCTGCTATGAGTACAGATGCCAGTCCACCGACGGCAAAACAGTATTGGTCTACGTCAACACGGAAACCGGCGAAGAAGAGGATATTTTAATACTTCTTGAGACAGAAGGCAGTGTATTGACGGTATAAGTCACTGCTTTTTCACCATCCCGTCAAAAAGTGTTTATCAATCATTAATGAAATGCACCTTTACTTTTAATATTGGAGTTTTACAATATGCTCACAGTACAAGTAAAGGAGAAAAATCATTATGGATAACTACAATGACAATATTAATGAAGTAACCGGCGAAACCACAAGCGAAACCGTCTCACAAAGCGAGAATACTGAAAGCACCGAGAATACCGGCGCAGCTCAGCAGTCGGCATATCAGGGCGACTACACCTATCAGTGGCAGAGCAATTCTCAGCCGAAGGCGGAATATGTCGCCTACGAACAGCCGACTCAGAAGAAGCAAAAGAAGCAGAAGAAGGAGAAGTCCTCGAGAACCCCTTGGGGAGCGATGATTGCATTGGCGCTCGTCTGCGCAATCTTGGGCGGAGGAATCGGCGCATCCGTGACGGCTCTTGTCACCTCCGACGGCTCGGTGATTCCGACATCCTCGGGCGCAACCAACGCTTCTTCGGCAACGGTCATCAACACGAGCAGTCACAGCTCGGAGGTTGTCCTCAACGAGGTTGAGGCGGGCGAGGAGATGACAGCGGCGGAAGTCTACGCAAATAACGTCAACGCCACCGTCGGTATCACAACCTCGATTACCACCAACTATTTCGGCTATACGACCACATCGGCGGCTTCCGGCTCGGGATTCATAATCTCTTCCGACGGCTATATTCTCACAAACTACCATGTCGTTGAGGATTCCGATTCGATAACCGTCAGCCTCTATAACGGCGAAAGCTATTCGGCAACCCTCGTCGGCTATGACGAAAGTAACGATATCGCAGTCTTGAAGATCGAAGCTGAAGATCTCAGCACCGTAACTCTCGGCGACTCCGATGCACTCAATGTCGGCGACTCGGTAGTTGCAATCGGCAACCCCTTGGGAGAGCTCACATTCTCCCTCACTGCGGGAATAGTCAGTGCTCTTGACCGCTCGGTAACTCTTTCCACCGGAACCACCATGGAGCTCATCCAGACAGACTGTGCCATCAACTCCGGTAACTCGGGCGGCGCACTCTTCAACATGTACGGCGAAGTGATTGGCATCACCAACGCGAAGTATTCGAGCAGTTCCTCTTCTGAGGCGTCCATCGACAACATCGGCTTTGCAATCCCGATTAACACCGTCAAGGAGATAGTCTACAGCATCATCGAGACCGGTACCTATGAGAAGAGCTACATCGGCGTCACCGTCACCGACGTGACCACCAGCGTTTACTACAGCACCGGTATCACTTCGGGAGCGGTTGTCTACAGCGTGACCGAAGGTGCTCCCGCAGACGAAGCGGGTCTTGAGGTCGGCGACATCATCCTTAAGGCTGACGACACCGAAGTCACCGGTGCAAGCTCGCTTTCGAACTATGTTGCATCACTCGAAGTCGGCGACGAGCTCGTCCTTGAGGTCTACAGAGACGGCGAGACAAGAGTAATCGTCGTAACCGTCGGCTCAACCACCCAGTCGGCTCTTCCCGATTCTGATACAACAGATTCGAGCGCCGATTCCGATTCGGATTCCAACTCTGATTCAAATTCCGGCTCTGACGGTCAGTCGGGCAGTTCAACATCACCTTGGGGCGACATCTTCGGAAACTTTGGCTTCGGCAACGGCAACAGCTCAAATTCCGACAGCGGCTCCGGCAACAGCAACGGTTCGGATGATATAATTTAAACCTTCATCGCAACGAAATAACGGGCGGATAATATCCGCCCCTACTTATTGCATTTATCCCCTCTTTGTGCTATAATTATCTTAACAAAGCACAAGGAGGGTATTTTATGCGTTCAACCGAGGAAATGTTAAAGCTTATTACCGACACCGCCGAAAGAGACCCGAATGTCCGTGCGGCTGTCCTGAGCGGCTCGAGGGCGGACTCTTCGAGACCCCGGGATGTCTATCAGGATTACGACGTTGCGTTTCTCGTCAGGGACCTGTCGCCGTATTTCAACAACCCCTGCTTTATCGAGAGAGCTTTCGGCAAAGTCCTCATAATGCAGATGCCCGACCTTCTGGATAACCCGGGATTGACGGTCGAAACCGCCGAGCGGTTTACATATCTCTCGATTTTTGAGGACGGCGTGCGCCTCGACCTCACGGTCACGACCGCCATGCCCGACTGGGGCAACGAACCGATGAAGGTTCTTTTCGACAGGGAAGGGCACCTTGAGGACAACCTCGACAACGAGTGCTACATGGTCCATAGACCCACGCAAGCCGAGTTCTCCGCCTGCTGTAACGAGTTCTGGTGGTGCCTGAATAACGTCGCCAAGGGCTTGAAGCGCGAAGAGATTCCCTATGCAAAGTCGATGTTTGAGGAAACCCTCCGCCCACAGCTCAACAAAGTTGTTGAATGGTACATCGGCACCATCTCCGACTTCTCCGTCTCGACCGGTAAAATGGGGAAGTACTTTAAAAAGTATCTTCCCGACAGCATCTATGGGAAATACCTGAAAACCTACACAACTTCTGATCCCGCCCGCATCTGGACGAGCCTAATCAACACCTGCAAACTCTTCTCCGACCTCGCAAGAATAGTCGCCGCTGACCTCGGGCTCGACTATAACGCCTCGGAAGAAGCGGGAGCAAGACTGTATATGATGAATGTGAAGGGTGGTATGTATGAAAAATAGAGAACAGGTTCTCGAATTGCGAGAAGCCCCGAATCCTGAGACAACCGAAGCCCTCAACGAGCTTGCTGAGATGAAAGAGAATCCCGAAAAGTACAAAAGATATGCCTCTTTTAAAGAGGCGATGGATGAAATTTTGAAAGATTGACCACCTGACCGCCCCGATGGGGCGGTTTTTGTTGTTCTAATACTAAAACCTAACCGTTTGTTAAAAAAGGTTGAAAAAAGTATTGACAAAAGGGTTTGCGGGGGGGGGTACAATGTAGTTGTGATTTTTTTATGGAGGGAAAATTAATGGCTATTGTAGAAGTAATTAAATATAATGGCGGTCCCGATGTCTTTGCTTGGAAATATCCGAGTGAAGAGCTTGGCACATGGACTCAGCTTGTTGTCAATGAGTCACAGGAAGCGATACTTGTTAAAGGTGGCAAGGTTTACGATGTTTTCGGTAGTGGAAGGCATACGCTTGACACTGCAAATATTCCCCTTCTCATAAACGTTGTAAAGCTGCCGTTTGGTGGCAGATCGCCTTTTACAGCAGAAGTTTGGTACATCAACAAGGCGTATAATCTGGATGTCAAGTGGGGAACACCAACTCCTATTCAGTTGCAAGACCCTAAGTACGGCATTTTCGTGCCCGTCCGCTCTAACGGTGCTTTTGGCATAAGAATCTCTGATTCAAGGAAGTTCCTCGTCAAGTTAGTCGGAACAATGAGTAGCTTTGATAAAAACTCTGTCACCAAGTATTTTAGATCCCTCTATGTTACAAAAGTCAAGGATTCAATTTCGTCTTATTTAGTACATAAGCAGATAAGCATTCTCGAAATCAACGCCTATATTGATGAGCTTTCACAGTATATGAAGGAAAGAATTCAACCGACTATGGATGATTACGGTATCGAACTTGTTTCCTTCTATGTTAACGAAATCAGCGTGCCTGAAGACGATTCTGCTGTCCAGCAACTGAAAAACGCTTTAGCAAAGCGTGCTGAAATGAACATAATCGGCTATAGTTATCAGCAAGAGCGCTCATTTGACACTCTCGAGGGTGCAGCTAAAAATTCAGGCTCAACTGCTTCATCTGTAGCTGGCGCAAGCATGGGTATTGGCATGGGGCTTGGGATGGGTAATGCTGTAGGTGCTGGATTCGGTGGAATGGCACAAGAAATTAAGACATCCACTGATGAAGCATCTAAGAAAGAATGTCCGAAGTGTCATTCGCTAATTCCTTCTACTCAGCGGTTCTGTGGTGTTTGTGGTTGCGATACAGAGGCGACTAAGAAGCAAGAGAACATTCTTAAGTGTTCAGCTTGTGGCGGAACGATAAACAAATCGACGAAATTCTGTCCCGAGTGTGGGCGAAGAATAAACCATTGTAAGAGTTGTGGTGCAGATATTCCAGAAGGTTCTACCTCTTGCCCAAATTGTAATGAGGATGTCCCGATTTCTTGTCCTCATTGTGGAGCAGCCGTATCACCAAAGGTGAAGTTCTGTCCTGAGTGTGGAGGCACCCTTTCAAAAAACTGTCCAAAGTGCAATGCACCAATTGAGGGCTCGCCTAAGTTCTGCCCTGAATGTGGCGAAAAGTTGCAATAGTACCTATGGGAAAGTATCCCTACATAAAAATTTAGATAGGAGTTATTATTATGAATAAGTCAAAAACAAAACTCGTTGTAGATTCACTTGCAAGCAAGGTAACGCTGATAATCGGGGCGTGTGTAGATGCGTTTTCTCTGCTTATGATAATTGTATGTTTTTCTGATTTTCAGGAATTCGGATTTGGCTTCTTGCTTTTCTGCATAATTATTTTGGCAATCGGTATATGGTGTACCGTTGTTTCCCGCAAAAATAGCAAGCTTATCAGCAATTTCAAGGTATATGTTTCGGCTATCTCCACACAAGGTGGCTTCATCCCTGATTTAGCAGCAAGCCTGAATACATCTGAAGATGTTGTTAAGAAGAACTTAGAACTGATGATTAAGAGAGGATATTTCGTCAATGCCTACATTGATCAGAATTCAAATTCTATCTTTGTCGGCGGTTCTTCAAGCCCCAGAACTACTCCGCAAAGCACGAATCAGACTTCATCAGCTCCCGTTACAGGCCAGAAGCTTGTATCTGTAAAATGCAGCGGATGTGGTGGAATGAACACCATTCAAGAAGGACAAGTGGGCGAATGTGAGTATTGCGGTTCTGCAATCCAGGGATAATCTAGTATTATATTTCATTAAAAAGAACAGTCCTTGTGGATTGTTCTTTTTTATTTTTCCTCATTTCACAAACATTTCGCAAAAACAAGGTTTACAACTGAGAAAAACCGTGCTATAATGGTTACTGTCAAAAAGTACGGATACAGTTTTGTACCCGAAAAGAAAGGATAGATTTACTATGAAAACGTCAATCGTTAAGGTTCACGGTCGTGAAATTATCGACTCACGTGGAAATCCTACCGTTGAGGCTGAAGTAACACTTGAAAATGGCATCACCGCTCGTGCGGCTGTTCCTTCGGGAGCATCTACCGGCGTGCATGAGGCTGTTGAGCTTCGTGACGGCGACAAGAGCCGTTATGAGGGCAAGGGCGTTACCAAGGCTGTCGCTCATGTTGACAACGAAATCGCAAAGGCTGTCGTAGGTCTCGACGCTCTCGATCAGGAAGCTGTTGATATGGCTATGATCAAGGCTGACGGAACCCCGAACAAGGGCAACCTCGGTGCAAACGCAATCCTCGCAGTTTCTTTGGCTACCGCTAAGGCTGCTGCCGCTTCCTGCGGAATCCCGCTTTACCGCTATGTCGGTGGCGTTGATGCCAACATTCTCCCTGTTCCTATGATGAACATCCTGAACGGCGGCGCTCATGCTTCCAACAACGTTGACTTCCAGGAATTCATGATTATGCCTGTAAGCGCTCCGAGCTTCAGAGAGTGCTTGAGAAGATGCTCCGAAGTCTTCCATATGCTCAAGACCACTCTTAAGAACAACGGCACTCCTGCCGCAGGCGTTGGCGACGAGGGCGGCTATGCTCCTAACCTCGCTTCTGAGGAGGACGCTATCGAAGCTATCTGCGATGCTATCAAGGCTTGCGGATATGAGCCCGGCAAGGACTTCTTCATCGCTATCGACGCCGCAAGCTCCGAGTGGTGGGATGATGAGAACAAGTGCTACCATCAGCCTAAGTCTGGAAGAATCTACTCCAGCGAAGAGATGGCTAACTACATGGCAGAGCTCTGCACCAAGTACCCGATTATCTCCCTCGAGGACGGCATGGCAGAGGACGACTGGGAGGGCTGGAAGCTCCTCACCGAGAAGATTGGTGACAGAGTTCAGCTCGTCGGCGACGACCTCTTTGTAACCAACTCCGAGAGACTTGCAACCGGTATCGAGAAGGGTGTTGCAAACTCCATCCTCGTCAAGGTCAACCAGATCGGCTCTCTCACCGAGACCGCTCAGGCTATCAGAATGGCTAAGAACGCAGGTTATACTTACATCCTTTCTCACCGCTCCGGCGAGACCGAGGACACAACCATCGCTGATTTGGCAGTTGCTTTCGGATCCGGACAGATTAAGACCGGTGCTCCGAGCAGAACCGACCGTGTTGCGAAGTACAACCAGCTCCTCAGAATCGAGGAAGAGCTCGGCAACTCCGCTGTTTATCCGGGACTCAACGCTTTCCATGTAAAGAGATAATTTCGGATTGAAATGATTTTAAGGGACTTTCCTGCGGGAGAGTCCCTTTTTTCTTTGAAAAAGATTGACTTTTCGCGCCGGTTGTGATAATATTGAAAGCGGTAACGCCGCTGTGGTGGAATCGGCAGACACAAGGGACTTAAAATCCCTCGCCCCTAAAGCGTACCGGTTCAAGTCCGGTCAGCGGCACCAATAGCTCGCGAAGCGAGCTACCAAAGAAGACGCCTTATGGCGTCTTCTTTGCATGATGCAATCAAGTCAACAATAATCCGAACCCGTTTCCGATTGGTGATGGATTCGGATTTTTTGTTTATTTCGAGTAGAGAACAGGCAAGGCAGTTCAGGTGCTACATTGAGCCTCAATTTGTCAAGGCACAATTTTGCAAAAAGTTATAAATTCTTAAATAAAGAGCAGTCCCATGTGCTATGAGGCTGCTCTTATGCTCTCTGATAAATTTTATGTTTATATCGATCGTGATCGAGTCATCAATCCCCAAATGCCTGTGAAAGGTCGGCAATGATGTCATCGATATGCTCAGTACCGATAGATAGGCGGATTGTATTCGGCTTTATTCCCTGATCCAGAAGCTCCTCTTCCGAAAGCTGAGAATGTGTCGTGGTTGCCGGATGGATGACGAGACTCTTTACATCGGCTACGTTAGCAAGAAGAGAGAATACTTTGAGGCTGTCTATAAACTCGTGAGCTTCTTTCTGACCGCCCTTAATCTCGAATGTGAATATTGAGCCGCCTCCGTTCGGGAAATACTTCTCGTACAGAGCGTGGTCAGGATGGTCGGGCAGTGCCGGATGATTTACTTTTTCGACCTTCGGATGATTTACAAGGAAGTCCAAAACTTTCTTTGTGTTTTCAACATGACGATCAATTCTTAAGGAAAGAGTTTCGGTTCCCTGTAACAGAAGAAAAGCATTGAAAGGCGAAATTGTAGCTCCCGTATCTCTCAGAAGTATTGCTCTTATGTAGGTTACGAATGCCGCAGGACCCACTGCGTCAGCAAAGGAAATTCCGTGGTAGCTCGGATTCGGTTCAGCTATCGGTGCATACTTACCGCTTGCCTTCCAATCGAACTTTCCACCATCAACGATAACTCCGCCTAAAGTTGTTCCGTGTCCGCCAATGAACTTGGTCGCAGAATGGATTACTATGTCCGCTCCATGTTCAATAGGTCTGAAAAGATAGGGAGTTGCAAATGTGTTGTCGATTGCAACAGGAATACCGTGTCTGTGTGCAATTTCAGAAATGGCATCAACATCGGGTATATCGCTGTTAGGATTGCCCAAGGTCTCAAGATAGATTGCCTTTGTATTATCTTGAATGGCAGCTTCAACTTCTTCCAGATTATGAGCGTCGACAAAGGTTGTTTCGATTCCGCTTAACTTAAGAGTATGGGCAAGAAGATTGTAGCTACCGCCGTAGATGGTCTTCTGTGCGACAATATGGTCGCCTTTCTGAGCGAGTGCCTGAATTGTGTATGTAACAGCCGCCGCTCCGGAAGCAAGCGCAAGTCCCGCAACTCCACCCTCTAAAGCGGCGATTCTTGACTCGAAAACGTCCTGTGTGGAATTGGTCAGTCTGCCGTAGATGTTGCCGGAATCACGGAGTCCAAAGCGGTCTGCGGCGTGAGCTGAGTTATGAAAAACATAAGAGGTTGTCTGGTAGATGGGGACAGCCCTTGAATCGGTTACGGGATCGGGATTCTCCTGACCTGCATGGAGCTGGATGGTCTCAAACTTAAAGTTGTTTTCGTAATTGTATTTCATTGTGTATACACTCCTTGGTAAGATAAAGTTGTTCTGTGCTTCTGATAAAGAAGCGTTGTTATTGTATCTGTATCAACAGCAACAGTGTACACACATTCGACCGAATCTGAAGTTATGTCTTAATAGAACTGTGAAATTTGTAGGCATAGTATCCTTCCTCCCAATCGAAATAAAACACATACTAAAACGATATGCATTACGGGGATTATAACCGATATATTTTCTTTTGTCAATACCTTTTCGAAAATTTTTTCAGAATTCAAAAAACGTATTGACAGCGAGACTGTCTTATGATATAATCCCTACTATGTTGATAGGTTTTAATTTAGTAAAGCTCAACCCGGAGGTTTCAAAAGCGTCAAAGAAAGAAAACAAATTTAAAGCTATAGATTGAATCTATACCTGAGCATTCAAAGATTGTATTGGAAGACAACGGGCGAAATATGCTATAATTATGCCGACGAACGGTCACATGATTTTGTACAAGGAGAGGATATATTCATGCAGTCATCAATCATAGGCTATCCGAGAGTAGGAAGCCAGAGAGAACTCAAATTTGCGACAGAAAAGTATTTTCGTAATGAGATGGGGTCAAGTGAGCTTTATTCTGTCGCTTCCGGGATCAGAAAGTCACAGTGGGCTATAGAGAAAGAGTCCGGGCTTGATTATATCCCGTCAAACGATTTCTCATTCTACGATACTACGCTCGACACGGCGGTTCTTCTGAACATTATTCCCGAAAGATATTCTGAGCTTGGGCTTTCGGAATTGGATACATATTTCGCAATGGCAAGAGGCTATCAGGGCGAAAAGGGCGATGTCAAGGCACTTGCTATGAAAAAGTGGTTCAACACCAATTATCACTATATGGTTCCAGAAGCTGACGACAATACTTCAGTCAGGCTCGTCGGAACAAAGCCTTTTGACGAATATCTTGAAGCAAAAGCTGAGGGAGTAGAGACAAAGCCGGTTATAGTTGGCGCGTTCACTCTTTTGAAGCTCACGAAATTCACCGGCGAGAGGAAAACGGCGGATTTTGCAGACAGCGTAGCTGAGGCTTATTCGGAGATTTTGAGGAAGTTCTCATCTCTCGGAGCAAAGTGGGTTCAGTTTGATGAGCCATATCTTGTCCATGATCTGAGCGCAGATGACATAGAGCTTTTTGAAAGACTTTATAGCAAAATTCTTTCTGCAAAGGGCTCTGTAAAGGTTCTCCTTGAAACCTATTTCGGCGATATAAGAGATTGCTACAATGATGTCGCAAAGCTTGATTTTGACGGAATTGGACTCGACTTTGTTGAGGGCAGAGAGACACTTGCACTTGTCAATAAGAATGGTTTCCCGGATGATAAGCTCCTCTTCGCGGGTCTCGTCAACGGTAAAAATATCTGGAGAAACAATTACAGTCGCACCTTGGCTGTCCTTGATACTTTATCGGATGCAGGAATTAACGCCGTAATCAGCACATCATGTTCGCTTCTGCACGTTCCGTATACTCTTGATAACGAAACTAAGCTGTCTGAGGACTTCAAGAATCATTTTGCCTTTGCAGAGGAGAAGCTTTCGGAGCTTTCTGAAATCAAGGCATTATTCCCCGAAACCGACAGAAGCATTTCGGAAGCATACAAGAAAAACGAAGCTCTATTTGAAAAGCGCGAGGGAGCGACAGATGAAAGCGTAAGAAAACGTGTTTCTGAAATCAAGGAGGCTGATTTTGAAAGACTTCCTGCTTTCTCCGAAAGAGAAAAAATCCAAAAGAAAGAATTCAACCTTCCCAAGTTCCCGACAACAACTATCGGTTCTTTCCCTCAGACTCAGGATGTCAAAGCAAATCGTACTGCATTTAGAAAGGGAACTATAACCGAGGAAGAGTATAAAGAGTTTAACCGCAAGAAAATTGCTGAATGTATCGAGCTTCAGGAAAATATCGGGCTTGACGTTCTGGTTCACGGCGAATACGAAAGAAACGACATGGTTGAGTATTTCGGCGAACAGCTCAAGGGCTTCCTGTTCACGGAGAAGGCTTGGGTGCAATCGTATGGCACCAGATGCGTAAAGCCTCCGATTATCTGGGGTGATGTTTCAAGAATCAAGCCGATTACGGTTGAATGGTCAACATATGCCCAGAGCCTGACCGACAAGCCGCTCAAGGGAATGCTCACAGGTCCGGTTACAATTCTCAACTGGTCGTTCCCTCGTGAGGACATATCCACCAAAGAGAGTACATATCAGATTGCTCTTGCAATAAGGGATGAGGTTCTGGATCTTGAAGCGAGCGGAATCAGAGTTATCCAGATTGACGAAGCCGCTCTGAGAGAAAAACTTCCCTTAAGAAAGAGTGACTGGTACAGCGAATACCTCGACTGGGCAATTCCCGCTTTCCGTCTGGTTCACAGCGGCGTCAAGCCGGAAACCCAGATTCACACTCATATGTGCTACAGCGAATTCACCGACATAATCAAGGCAATCGACGACATGGATGCCGATGTTATCACCTTTGAGGCTTCCCGCTCCGACCTTCAGATCCTGGATTCCCTCAAAGAATCCGGTTTCAAGACTGAGGTTGGTCCCGGAGTTTATGACATTCACTCGCCGAGAGTTCCCTCTGTTGAGGAAATCAAATCGGCACTTCACAAAATGCTTGGCAAGGTTCAGCCAGACAAGCTTTGGGTAAATCCCGACTGTGGACTTAAAACAAGAGGCACCGTCGAAACAGAGGCAAGCCTTCGAAACCTCGTTCAGGCGGCAAGAGAGCTTAGAAATGAAAATATCTGAAATATTCAAGACAAAGACGGTCTTCTCCTTCGAAGTCTTCCCGCCGAAAACCACATCATCGGTAAACTCCGTATATGACACACTTGCAGAGCTTCGGGATCTCTCCCCCGACTTCATAAGTGTCACATACGGGGCGGCGGGAGGCAAAAACAACACAGAGACCTTCAAAATCACTTCCGCAATAAAAAACAACGGCATCGAAAGTGCCGCACACCTGACCTGTCTTGGAATGACAAAGGCTGATATTCTTGAAAAGCTTGATGAACTGAAACGAATCGGTGTTGAGAATATCTTAGCTTTGCGTGGCGATATGCCTACGGATGGCAGCGAGGTTCCGAAAGGCGATTTTGAGTATGCGTCTGACCTGATTTCTTTCATCAAGCAAAACGGCGACTTTGACGTTTCGGGAGCTTGCTACCCCGAAGGTCACATTGAGGCATCAAGCAAGGCTGAGGACATACTTAATCTCAAGAAAAAAGTTGATGCGGGTGCAGACCGTCTCATTTCTCGGCTTTTCTTCGACAATAATTGCTTCTATTCGTTTTTGGAAAGATGTCAGATTGCCGGAATCAACGTCCCGATAGAAGCGGGAATCATGCCTGTCACAAACCGCAAACAGATTGAGAGGATGGTTTCTCTCTGCGGTGCAACGCTTCCGACAAAGTTCCTGAAGATTATGGAACGATATGAAAACAATCCGATTGCTATGCGTGATGCCGGTATTGCCTATGCTGTTGACCAGATCGTAGACCTGATTACACAGGGCGTAGACGGAATCCATCTGTATGTGATGAATAACTCCTATGTCGGCAGAAGGATATATACTTCCGTAAATAGCCTCATGACTTGTAAGTGAGCGTTATCTGCCTATAACTATATCACTTAGGTAACGGATAAGTGTGCACAACACAGCTGGGCTGAAGCTCAGCAAGCGTTGTGCACACTCTCTTTGTCTTTAACTCATTCTTCAACGACTGTAATCGTATTTTTCAGCATTCCCATCCAACAGGAATAGGTATATGTTCCTTCTTCAACAGGTGTAAACTCTATCACAACCTCACCTGTAGTAAGCTTTACTTGCTGATTGAATGCCGACAGTACAATCTCATTATTACAGCCGTTCAGACTGCTCTCGTCAACTTCTATTGTCCACACCACAGGGATTCCTGCCGTGACCTGAATGTCATCATATCCGTTTGAATGAAGTGCGGTTGTGACATATTGAACATCGCCGTCAACGGTTGACACTATGACATCATCAGAGCCTGAAGTAGTAGAGCTGGTTGTTGTGAAGCCCGTAAGCACAAGGTTATTTTGAAGCATAAAGATTCCCATCACAATGAGAAGGACGGAGCCAACCTGCAGCATTCTGGTACGCCAATGTGACTTAAGCATTCCCGCAGCCATTCCAAAAACAAACACAAGCGGAATGGTTCCGAGGCAGAAAGAAAACATCGACAGTGCACCTGCAATCATGCTTCCGCTTGCGATAGCGTATATCTGCATGGACTGGAGCGGCCCGCACGGCATGAATCCGTTTGCAAGCCCGACAGCAAAGGAGCTGTGTCTGCCAATACGCTGAATCTTCTGAGAAATCTTTGCGGATAGCTTCGGAAAAAGACGGATGCGAAACTGAAATCCGCCGAGCATTCTTATCCCCATTATGAGCATGAACACTCCCGCTATGAGTCCTATAATTCCCCGAACCTGCAATGTAATTGCGGCTTTCTCTCCGATAAATCCAAGAACGCCGCCAATTATCGTATAGCTTGTGAGTCTGCCCAAGTTATACAGAACGCTTCGTTTGAGGGGTTTTGTATTGCCCTCGGAGATGCTTTGGGCAAGGTTAAGCCCACCGCACATAGCGATGCAGTGAACTGAGGTGAGAAGCCCTATCAGAAACAGTGCGAAATAGCTCATCTGCTCTTCACCGATTATTGGTATGTTCTGGAAGATTTCGAGCCAGCCCATATGCCTTGCTATTACATACAATGCAAGTATGATAACGAGAATTGCTACCGTATCGCCAAGCTTCTTACCTGTTTCGCTCACGCCGTAACCCGTTTCCTCTATTGCGGCTTTTATTTTCGCTTCTGTGCACGGAGACGAGTACTCGACAGTCAGTTGTCCCTTTCCGCAATCGGCGGTTGCGGATGATACTCCCTCGATAGCCGATACTGCGCCCTCGACCCTGCATTCACAATTCCGGCAGGTCATTCCAGTGACATGAATAACCGATTTTTTCATATATCAGGCACCTCAGAAGTTCTTCCAGTTTGTAAAGCGATAAGCGTTATCGCTCAGAAATTCTGATGAAATTGTAATTACACTTTCCTCTTCGGAATAATCATCAGAGGTTATCGGGACGGGATTGCAACTTCCGCTTACCACACCTATATTGTTTATTGAGAATTTACTTCCGCAATTCTGACAGACGAAGTAGTCACCTTCCTGCACAAAGTAAGCGTATGGCGAACCGTTGCACACCTGACAGGTATTCATTGCGAGTCGAACTGTGCCGTCAGAAGCGAGAACTGCGAAAATCTCAACATTAATTCCGTCAACTGTCGTATCGTAATAACTGGCGTTGGTGCTTATATCTTCTATGTGAATCTCGATTCCTGTCTCCGCTATGTCGGATGTACTTTCCTGTGTTTCCACAGACTCTGCTTCGGAAGAGCAACCGACCATAACAAACGTCATAGCTACTGCGATGACTCCTGTGAAAAATTTTGTTCTTATTTTGCTCATGATTGATGCCTCAACTTTCATTTCACCAATAGTACGAGGTGACCGACCCCACTTCTGGCAAGTGCTTCTGTAGCATAACCACCGACGCCTCCGATGCCGAATACTGCTACACGGGACTCCGATAAACGCTCCATTCCGTCTTTTCCAAGCAGAAGCTCTGTCCTTGAAAACTGATTCAACACTATTTATTGCCCTCCTGCTAACCTATTTCTTTAACAGCTTGTTTCAGCTGTTCGAGTGCTTGCTTCAACGTAGCTCGTGGGCAGGCGATGTTAATTCGCTGAAATCCTTCTCCCGCCGCTCCAAAGATAGCACCGCTGTCCAACCAGAGCTTTGCCTTGTGGATAATCATATGCTCCAGTTCCGGGACTTTCAGTCCCAGCCCACGAAAATCAAGCCACACAAGATATGTTCCCTCCGGCTCTATCATGCGTATTTCCGGCAGCTCCTGATTAAGATACGATTTCAGATAGATGATATTTTGCTCCAGATAGTCGATAACGCCATTGTGCCATTCCTCTCCGAACCGATATGCCGCCTCTCCGGCAGTCAGTCCCAAGGTGTTCAGCTGGCTGTAATCGGAAGCGGCAATTTGCTTGCAAAACACCTCACGCGACTTGGAGTCGGGAATAAACAGGTTGGACACCTGCAAGCCGGCGAGGTTAAAGGTTTTCGCAGGTGAGGTGCAGGTGATGGAAATCTTCTCAAATTCGGGTGCCAGATTAGCGAACACCAGGTGCTTGTTTTCCCCATAGACAAAATCCTGATGAATCTCATCACTGACTACTAACACTCCGTATTTCAGACAGAGATCACCGATTTTTAGCAGTTCTTCTCTTTTCCAGACACGTCCCACAGGGTTATGTGGGCTACATAGAATAAACAGCTTAACCTGATTCTCAATAATTTTCCGTTCAAAATCTGCAAAATCAATATGATAGCGATTATCTGACCCCAATACCAGATCGCTACTGACAACCTGCCTGTCGTTGTCCTCAATGACTTCTTTGAATGGGTAATACACCGGCTGTTGGATGAGGATGCTGTCTCCTTTTTTTGTGAACGCTTTCACTGCCATAGCAATCCCAAAAACTACACCCGGCGTTTTCACTAACCAGTCCTGCTTCACCTGCCAACCGTGCTTGCGCTCCATCCATCCTGCAACCGCTTCAAAATAGCTGTCTCCGATTTCGGTGTATCCGAAAATCCCGTGAGCTACTCTCTCCTGAAGAGCATCCAACACATAACCGGATGTAGGAAAATCCATGTCAGCCACCCACAGTGGCAGGACATCTTCGGGCTTGCCTCTGCGCTTCGCAAAGTCGTATTTCAGGCAGTCTGTATTGCGCCGGTCAATAATTCTGTCAAAGTCCAGATTTCGTTCTCCCATGGCTTTTCTTCTCCTTTCAGTGCGATGCTTCAAAGGAATCCATCGCCTGCTTCAAATCCTGGATCAGGTCATCTTTGGTTTCAATGCCGACCGACAGGCGCAGAATCCGATCTGTGATGCCATTTTTCTGTAACACATCCGCTGGTACATCGGCGTGCGTCTGAGTGATGGGATAGGTCAATAATGTCTCTACGCCGCCCAAGCTTTCTGCGAACGGGATCAGCTTCGTATTCTTGAGAATATGGAGTGCCATCTCCTTGGACTCCACTTCAAAGGTAATCATACTGCCAAAGCCGCTTGCCTGTCTCTTACATATTTCATAGGATCGAGTGCCGGGAATGCCGGGATAACAGACTCTACGCACCCTGCGTTCTCCCTGCAGAAACGCTACAATGGCTTGAGCGTTTTCCTGTGACCGTTCCATGCGGATGGGAAGGGTTTTGATGCCTCGCAAGATCAGCCAACTATCAAATGGAGCCAGTCCGGAGCCGACTGTCTTGAAAATATAACGAAATTTTTCGGATAGCTCCTTGCTTCCTGTCACAAGAAAGCCTGCCAACGTATCGTTGTGTCCACCGAGGAATTTTGTCCCGCTGTGAAGCACGATGTCCGCTCCAAGGGTCAGAGGCTTCTGGAAATAGGGCGACAGGAAAGTGTTGCCCACGATGAAAAGCAATCCGTGTCGCTTTGCTATCTCCGCCATACTGCGGATGTCTATTACGTTCATCATGGGATTAGTGGGAGTTTCAATCAGAATTGCCTTGGTGTTCTCCTGAATATATGATTCTGCATCCTCTTTTGTGCAGTCAATGTAGCTGAATGTAATGCCGTTTTTCTGGCTTATTGAGCGGAACAGACGGATGCTTTCGCTATATAAATCAGCGTCTGTAATAATGTGGTCTCCAGGGTGAAACAGTTCCATCAATGCGGTCATCGCCGCCATGCCACTTGAAAACGCCAGAGCATCCACTCCGTTTTCCAGAGAGGCGACTACCTGCTCCAACTGCTGTCGGGTTGGATTTTGCATACGGCTGTAATCAAAGCCGGTACTCTGCCCCACTTCAGGGTGGGCGAATGTGGCGGTCTGGTAGATAGGAAAGCTGATTGAGCCGGTCTTGTCCCCATCAAATTTTGCACCGTCTCCGTAAATACACTTTGTTTCGATACCACGTTTCATCTATGATGCACCTTTCGTATATTCATTGCCTACCATTTAAGTAGGCGAACCACTTTATTATAGCCTACAATGACGCCAATGTCAAACGGCAGAGCTCGCAGATACTGTGCAGGAGTGAAAAATTTTTGTAAAGCCTATTAAACCTATTGACATAGTAGGTTATTGATGATATAATAGTCCGCATTAGCATATTAAAAATTCAGAGTTCAAGTGAGGCATTGTATGGTTTACAAATTTGATTACTACTTTCCTGCCGCATCGCAGGTCAGACGGATTCATCTGTATCTCCCCGATGACTACGATTTCTGTGGCGAAAGGTATCCGACGCTCTATATGTTTGATGGTCACAATCTGTTTTTCGATTTTGATGCCACATATGGCAAATCACTTGGGCTGAAGCAGTTTCTGGATCATTGGGGTAAAAAGCTTATTGTAGTAGGGATTGAGTGTTCAAATGACGATGTGCAAAGATTGCATGAATATTGTCCGTATCATATATACAGCAGAATCTATGGTGAGGTGTGGGGACGAGGTGACGATACCCTTCGTTGGATTGTTGAAGACCTGAAGCCCTACATAGACAGAACCTATCGGACATACCCGTTCCGGGAATCAACCGCAATCGCCGGCTACAGCAATGGTGGCATGACTGCGCTTTATTCAGTACTGCGTTACAACCGCTTCTTTTCAAAAGCGGCGGTGATCTCGCCCTCTCTGTTACCCGCAATGGAATCCTTTGATAAAGAGATCAGGGAAGACAGCCTGTCTCCGGATACCAAGGTGTTTTTTAGTTGGGGTACTGCAGAAGACACACCTGAGCGGGTGCAGAACATTGCTGATAGCATCTGTTATCTCGAAGCGAAGCTTATGGAAAAACAGGTGCAAACGTATCTTTATTGTCAGCAAGGCGGCGTGCACAACGAAGCAAGTTGGGAGATTCAGGTTCCCACATGGATGCAATTTTTATGGCTGTAAGGAGTTGAAACACATGAATGTAATTTTTATTTCGCCCAACTTTCCGTCGCATTTCTATAATTTCTGTGACCGCCTGAAAGCTCTTGGGGCAAATGTGTTCGGAATCGGCGATTGCCCATGGAACGACCTCAGCGACAACTGCCGCAATTCTTTGACTGACTATTACTATCTGCCCAGTCTGGGAAGATATGATGATGTTTATCGTGCGGTAGCCTTTTACATATCCAAGTATGGTCGGATAGACTATATCGAAAGTCAGAATGAATATTGGTTGGAGCTTGAAGCCCGACTGCGTGCTGATTTCAATGTCCGCTCCGGCTATCTGCCGGAGGAGCTCGAAAACGTCAAGCTAAAGTCACGGATGAAGGCGGGATATTCAAGAGCCGGTGTCAGAACAGCGAGATATGTTCCGGCAGATTGTGCGGATATATGCCGGCAGTTCGTTTCTCAGGTGGGCTATCCTGTAATCGTCAAGCCGGACAATGGTGTGGGTGCGGCGAACACATGGAAGCTCAGTTCCGATGATGAGCTTGAGAGGTTTATCTTCGGCAAGCGTGAACAGCCGTACATTATGGAGGAGTTTGTACCCGGTCATATCGAAACATTTGACGGAATTACCGACAGCAGAGGCAATATCCTGTTCTGTTCAGGTCAGGTCATGGCTGTCACACCGTTGGATATGCTCCTTGGTAACGGAGAAAACGTGAGCTATACTCAAAATGTTCAGCAGACAGATCTGAGTGAGATAGGACCACGGGTAGTTGCCGCTTTTGGGTTACGCAACCGATTCTTTCATTTTGAATTTTTCCGTCTGGATGTTGATAAGCCGGGGTTAGGAAACAGGGGAGACATTGTCGGACTCGAAGTGAATATGCGTGCGCCGGGCGGATATATCCCGGATAAAATGAACTATGCCTATAATGTAGACGTTTATCAGATATGGGCTGAGAGCCTTATGTTTGATGAAAACCGCTCTTTCCCGGAATACCATTTTCAATCCTATGTGACCCATTTCGCGCAGAGTGACAGGGAGAGCTATGAGCATTCCCGGGACGAAGTATTTGGCAGGTACGGGAACAGAATACTTCTGGAAAATGCGCCGCCGTCATCCATCTCCGGCGGTATGGGCAGTCACGTCTATCTTATTCGTGCCGATTCGACAGATGAGATATGGGAACAGGCGGAATTTATACTTTCCCATAAAGTCTGAACAGTCATGAAAGGAGTGGCACCGAAATGCTACACATTGATACGCCGGAACTACGCAAGCTATTGCTCTCCGGCAATTTCGGACTGGAGAAAGAAGGTCTGCGGGTGGACGAGAACGGATTCATGGCTCACACGAGACACCCTTTTCCGGATAACAAGCATATAGTCAGAGACTTCTGTGAAAATCAGACCGAAATAAATACACCCGTCTGCGTTGGCTATCATGCCGCAGTTGAGAGCCTTAAGGAATACACCCGTGAAATTCACAGAACCTTGGCTTCGCTTGAGACCGGGGAGTATCTTTGGTCTTTCTCCAATCCATCGTATATCCGAAATGAAGATGACATTCCGGTAGCACAATTCGGCGGAGTGGAATCCTCAAAAACCTCATATCGGGATTACCTGTCACACAGATATGGGCGGTATAAGATGGCATTATCCGGCATTCATGTGAATTACTCTTTTAACGAAGAGCTTCTGAGGGCGGATTTTCAGCGCAGTGGATTTGAAAGCTTTACAGAATATAAAAACGATCTTTATCTGATGTTAGCCCGTAGAGTTGTGGCATACGGTTGGATTTTAGTGTCGATAACGGCGGCAAGCCCCTTGCTCGATAGCTCATATGTGGAAAAGAACGTATTTGACGGCGACGTCTTTCAGGGTCTCGCCTCAGTTCGATGCAGTGAACTTGGGTACTGGAATGCTTTTGTGCCAATTTTCGATTATTCGAATATCACTTCCTATACAGAAAGCATCCGTAGATACGTCAGAGACGGCTGGCTGATGGCTCCGACAGAGCTCTATTATCCCGTTCGCCTTAAGCCGGCAGGACTGAACCGGCTTGATACTCTTGAAGCAAATGGAGTTGATCACATTGAGCTTCGTATGTTTGACCTCAATCCTCTGGTTTATGCCGGCGTCGAGGAAAAGGATGTTGCATTTGCCGAACTACTGCTTGGTTGGCTTGCCGCCTCTCCTGATCAAGACCTTTCCGAAAAGGATCAGATACAGGCGGTGCAGAATTTCAAAAACGCGGCGCACTACGACCTGAAAACTGTCAATCTTGTAACTCCTGCGGGTGAATTTTTCTCCGTAGCTCATGCCGCACGAAATCTTATAGGCTTTATGAGAGATTTTTACTGCGATTATCCGTCTGAAGTACTCGAAATTCTGGACTTTGAGGAAGCAAAATTTATAGATACCGAGAATCGCTACGCATGGAAAATCTGTAAAGAATTTTCCGGCGGGTTTGCAAAGAAAGGTCTTGAGCTCGCAAAAAGGCGAAGGGAGGAGTCTTTTTATGTGTGAACTGTTCGGTGTGAGTGCCGCAACACATATTGATGTGACTGACCTGCTCAGGGAATTCTTCTCGCACAGTGTGCGCCATCCGAACGGGTGGGGGCTTGCGACCTTTTATGGGAATTCGACTTCACTCGAAAAGGAACCGGTTACTGCGACAGACAGTGAATACCTCAGGCACCGGCTGTCACACAAAGTCGAAACCTGCGCCATGATTGCTCATATCCGAAAAGCGACCGTCGGCACAATGGATTATGAAAACTGCCATCCTTTTGTGCTGAGGGACTTAAGCCACCGTTGCTGGACATTTGCACACAACGGAACCATGTTTGACTGCCCGATGCTGGACGGATATTATCATGTGCAGGAGGGCGCAACGGACTCGGAGCGGGTTCTTTATTGCTTTGTGGATAATATCAATAAGGCGATTACTGATGCTGGGCGGGAGCTGACAGCAACGGAGAGGTTTTCTTTGATAGATAACCTTGTCTGCCGGATGACGCCGGGCAACAAAATGAATTTTCTTCTCAGCGACAGCGAGTATATGTATGCCCACACAAATTACGCAAATTCGCTTTATTACCTGAATACGCAGGGCGGCACGCTGTTTGCTACGGTGCCGTTGAGTAAACACAACTGGGAGCCGATGCCTTTTACCACGCTTTGTGTCTATCGAAACGGGGATTTGGTCTACACCGGCACTCGCCATGGCAACGAATATATTGATAATATTCAGGACACCCGCTATCTGTTTCTGGATTACTCTGCACTGTGATAAGTTGGCTCTTACTTCTCTCCATCTTCCGCTCATGACGGAGTTGTTAATCAGCTTCTTGCGTCGGTTCAATAAACGGTAATCCTTTCTGGTTATATTTGGGTACATGATTGACAGTGAGCAGTATTTTCAGGTTGACCCTATAACAGCACCGTTCGTGCTGGAAGCTTTCAAGCTCTATGACGAAGGCTCGACTATGACTGAAACCAAAGATATACTTAATGAGTGAGGTGCGAGAAATATTCATAACTCTGTGGAGAAAGCGGGACAAGCCGAACGGGAGCTGTTCATCACTATTATAAGTGTTCTTCCGTGAAGAAAAAACGTAAAGAGTGCCACAAGAAACCTGTCAGAAAGATGTGAATTGAGGATTTAGTTGTTGAAGCAACCATGAAGATGGTTATGGATGATGCAGCGATTGAAGCTATCGTTTCCATGCTCATGGACTTACAGGACAGGGAGAACGTCAACCTCCCACTTTATGAGCAACAACTCAGAGAAACAGAAACCGCAATTCAGAACATCTTAAACGCTATCCAACAGGGCAAACTTACAAAATCCACAAAGTCACGGCTTGAAGAATTAGAGGCGGCAAAATAGGATTTAGAGATTAAGATTGCGAACGAGAAGATTTCAAAGCCAAAGATAAGTAAGGAGTTCATGATTTTTTGGCTTCATCGCTTCCGCAAGCTTGACGTGAGTCAGAAGCCCCACCGCAAGATGCTGATAGACACGTTTGTCAATGCGATTTACCTGTACGACGACAAAATGCTTCTGACGTTCAACTTCAAGGATGGTACAAAGACGATTGCGTTTGATGATGTGAAGGATGTCCTAAATAAGTATGGAAACGGTTCGGATTTGGATTGGAAAACTGCACCAACAGAAAACAAGTCAGAGACTTGTTTTCTGCTGAAGAAGCCCCGAACTTTGTTCTGGGCTTCTTCGCATTTCTAAAGCGCCTTTTGGCGTCTTCTTTTTATGTTATGCCAAGCTTGACAAAATTTTGCCTTGGGGTATAATGTATTTATACTGACTGCGAAGGACGGGATTATTGTGACGGATACTCAGAGGAAAGTTAATGCAAAGAAGTTTGCGGAGTTCTGGGAAGGGAAGGGCTATGAGAAGGGGCAAAGTCAATCCTTCTGGACTTCTCTTTTGCGGGACGTTTACGGCGTGGAGCACCCCGAGGAATACGTTATCTTCGAGGAGCAAGTTCAGCTCGGGCACACGAGCTTTATCGACGCGAGAATTCCAAAGACCAAAGTCCTGATTGAACAGAAGAGCATCAATAAAAGCCTCACCGAGAAGATAAAGCAATCGGACGGCACCCTGAAAACACCGTTTGAGCAGGCGAAGAGATACGACGACAGCCTCGGCTATTTCGACAAGAACCGCTGGCTCGTCATCTGCAATTTCCAAACCTTCCACGTCTATGACATGGCGGACTCGTACGGCGAGCCGGAAGTGATTGAGCTCAAAGACCTTGAAAAAGAATACCACCGTCTCGACTTCCTCGTTGACATTGAGGCGGACAACACCGAGCGTGAGCTTGAAATATCGCAGGCGGCGGGCAAGATTGTCGGCGAGCTTTACGATGCGCTACTCAAGCAATATCCCGAGCCGCACAATGAACGGACATATCAAGACTTGAACGTCCTCTGCGTCCGTCTCGTGTTCTGCCTTTATGCCGAGGACGCCGACATTTTCGGTGAGCACCTCAAGTTCAACAAGTATCTCCGTAGCTTCGACACCCAGCACACGAGGAAGGCGCTCCAGAACCTCTTTGACGTCCTGAATCAGCCGATGGACGAGCGCGACCCTTTCCTCAAGGATGACGAGCCGCTTTTGGCGGAATTTCCCTATGTCAACGGCAGTCTTTTCGAAAAGAAGCACGTCATCCCGCCGTTCAACGATGAAATCAGGAATCTTCTTTTGCGCGATGCGAGCTCTGGTTTTGACTGGTCGGAGATAAGCCCGACCATCTTCGGTGCGATTTTCGAAAGCACCCTGAACCCCGAAACCCGTCGCAACGGCGGCATGCACTATACCATGCCCGAAAACATCCACAAGGTCATCGACCCGCTTTTCCTCGACGACCTGAAAGCTGAGCTTGACGGAATCATGGTGGAGCAGGACCTAAAAAAGAGAAAGCAGAAGCTCACAAACTATCAGAACAAGCTTGCAAGTCTCAAGTTTCTCGACCCCGCCTGTGGCTCGGGCAACTTCCTGACCGAGACCTATGTCTCGCTCCGAAAGCTTGAGAACAAGGTCATCGCCGAGCTCATCAGTCTCCGCAAGAAGCAGATAGAGAATCAGATTGTCTTCGGCGGCGTCTCCGAAGAAGAGCTCATCAAGGTCTCCATCGGGCAGTTCTACGGCATCGAAATCAACGACTTCGCCGTCTCCGTCGCCAAAACCGCCCTATGGATAGCCGAAAGCCAGATGATGCGCGAAACTGAAAAAATAATCAACCAATCCCTCGACTTCCTGCCCCTGAAAACCAACGCGTTTATCAAAGAAGGAAATGCCCTCCGATTAGACTGGAACGATGTTATCAAAGAACACGACGACCGTAATGTAGACTTCATAATGGGAAATCCACCATTTGTGGGTGCGAGAATGATGTCGAAAGAGCAAAAGGATGACCTTTTATCTGTCTTCGGCAAGGAATGGAAGAATGTCGGTAATCTTGACTATGTTTCTGGGTGGTACAAAAAGTGTGCAGACCTTATCAAAGGCACAAACACAATAGCCGCACTAGTTTCGACAAACTCGATTTGTCAGGGCGAAAGTGTGGCAAACCTATGGAAACCACTATATGAAGATGGTGTGCACATAGACTTTGCCCACAGAACTTTCCGTTGGGACAGCGAAGCCAGCATGAAAGCTCATGTCCATTGCGTTATAGTAGGATTTAGCTATGCATTTAGCAGTAAGCCAAAAAGAATTTACGAAAACGGCGAAGTGCAAGAAGTCAAAAATATCAACGGCTATCTTATCGATGCCGATAATGTCTTCGTCGAAAGCCGAAGCAAGCCAATTTGTGATGTTCCTAGATTTGGAATCGGTAATAAGCCGATTGACAATGGATTTTATCTGTTTACTGAGGAAGAAAAAGACGAATTTCTCAAGGTAGAGCCGAAGGCAGAAAAGTATTTTAAGCTATGGTATGGAGCAGACGAATTTCTAAACAGTAAACCGCGCTATTGTTTATGGCTAAAGCATTGCCCACCAAGCGAGTTAATGAGTATGTCAGAGTGCCTAAAGCGTGTTGATTCTGTGCGCCAATATCGCCTTTCGAGTAAAAGTGAAGGTACAAGAAAAATTGCAAACTTTCCTACAAAGTTTCACGTTGAGAATTTTCCAACTGATAGCTATATAGTTATACCGGAAATCACTTCAGAAAAGCGATTATATATTCCAATGGGCTTTATGACTCCAGATGTTCTATGCAGTAATCGTGTTAAAATCAGTCAAAATGCAACCTTGTATCATTTTGGCGTTTTAACTTCAAGCGTGCATATGGCTTGGACAAGAGCTGTCTGTGGAAGACTTGAAATGAGATATTGCTATTCTATCAATGTCGTCTACAACAATTTCCCATGGTGTAGCCCTACTGATGAGCAAAAGGCGAAAATCGAAAAGACGGCTCAAGCTATTCTCGATGCTCGTGCAAAGTATCCAGAGGCAAGCCTTGCTGATATGTATGGCGAGCATATGTATCTTTATCCAGAGCTCGTTAAGGCGCATCAGGCTAATGATGCGGCGGTGGCGGCGGCTTATGGGATTCCGAAGGATATGCCGGAGGCGGAGATTGTGGCGATGCTGATGAAGATGTATCGGGAGATGACGGGGAGACTCTTAACAACGGCAACCCTCTGACTGTAACGGATGAGCTCGGTTCAGGTCTTGCTCTCTGGAGCGCAAGTGCCGTTGAGAACGGTGCACAGATATCCTCTTACACCTATGTGTCAGGCTACGATGCCAATAATCTTTATAATCGCTACAGCACAACTATAAACAATCCGTCAAACGTCATGGTGCTTAAAGCCGATAACATCATAATAGACGCATATAACTCGTTTTATTGCTATGAGCTTCTCGAACGCGGCTCCGATTACACCGTAAGCTATGATTACGACACGCATATAATCACATTTACGATTCCGGATTCGACACCTATCACTATCATATACTATTGTGAAATCCTGTTTGACAACGGTGCTTATACAAGCGGTGAGCTTGACAATACCGTCACGATAAGCGGCTCAGACAGCGTGGCTATAGATTCGAGTGAAAAATCCTATACCGTATCCTACAAGCTGACCTCCGAAATCACGGGAAGGCAGGTTACACTTTCTATTGACAAGCTGGATTCCATAAGCTTGGCGCCCATCTATGGTGCGACCTTCACCGTAACTCCCGTAAATGAGGACGGAACTGCGCGCAGTTCGTCGTATCAGCAACTGACGGTAGACAAAGGAAATAACACCGTCATTATCAACTACGACGTAATATACGAAATCAAAGAAACAGGCACGCCCGACGGTTACACGGCGGACCAGGATATTCACTATGTCTATCTTCAGAGCGCAAGCGCATTGACGATAGATAACATCAACGGTATTCCGATTACCGTGTTCAAAGGCGGCACCACCGACATAACGGTCACTCCGAAGGTAAAAATCAAAGCCGCCGAGGGTGCAGTGCTGACTATCACAACGACCGACGGCTCGCTTTCCGCAGAGAATTTCGAAAGTGATTATAACATCATTGTTACCGTGAACAGCTCAAACGAAGCCACGGTAACCTATGCCGGTTCCTTTGCGGGTCAGAAGGATGACCCATACTGGTGGGTAAATGTAGTGGGACTCACTGCCGGAACCTATTACGTTACGAGCGGTACCGATGAGGCTACATTGACGGTTGACTCGTCCGGTACGGTTATCGCCACAACGAACACTTCCGGAAGCTATATCAAGGAAGACGTTACACCTACCAACTACTACAGCGCATCTGTCCGAATCACTAACACTCCCTCCGTTACCCTCACCATCAACAAGTACGCCACCGGCGGGTCGACACAGCTTCCCGGAGCGACATTCACCCTTAAGGCGAACACTTCTCTTGAAAGCGTAACCGCCAACCAAGCCTTTACCCTGAGCTCCGATAACTACAGCCTGAGCTTCACCACCACGGACACCGCCATAGAATTCTATGGCTTGCCGGACGGAAGCTACACACTGACCGAAACGGTCGCCCCGAGTGGCTATAAGGTTGCTGACCCTGTCACCTTCGCGGTTGCCGACGGCAAGATTGACGGCAGCAGTACGAAGACCATAACCGTCGAGGACGATGTTGACACCACTCAGCCGCAGACCACCAGCGTCACCGTCACCAAGAAGTGGGAGGACGACAGCGACCGCGACAAGCTCCGCCCGACGGAAGTAACGGTAAGCCTTCTTGCAGACGGCACGATAGTTGATACCGTCAGTGTCACCGAGGCAAACGGTTGGGAATACACTTGGGATAATCTCCCGAAGAACGATAACGGCTTTGAAATCGATTACACAGTCGCCGAAGTTGATGCAAATGGCGTTTCGACTGCACCGAGCGGGTACACAGGAAGAGTCAACGGTTTCGAAATCACCAACACCCACGAAATTTGCAGAACCGAAGTCAAAGTTACCAAGGCTTGGGTCGGTGACGACAATAATCTCAGCGCCCGTCCGAGTGAAATTACCGTGGTTCTTACCAAGAACGGTTCCGATTCCACCCAGACAATCACGTTGAACGCCGGCAACAACTGGACAGACAGCTTCAGGAACCTTCCCGTAAACGACGAAAACGGCGACCCGATAGCTTACGGTGTCAAAGAGGTTACCGTCAGTGGCTATGCTAGCGAAATCACCGGTGATTCCGATAATGGTTATACTATCACTAATACCTATAAGACTTCAACTCTCACAGTTTCCAAGGTCTACACCGACTCCGAGGGAACTGCGCTGACAACCGGACTTGACAGCTACGAGGCGACGTTCACTCTCGTATCTACCGGAAATACGGACACATATTCCGAGACATTCACAATCACCGGCTCAGACGCGGAAACGTTCTCCGACCTTGCCTACAACGGCACCTATAAGCTCACCGAAACAAACGGACCGTCAGGCTTCACTGCTGACGCGACGGAGATTGAAATAACAATAGTCGACGGCGTTGTGAGCGGTTGTAGTAATAACACTGTCACCGTCACCAACAAGGCAGACAAGACCGCGGCTCAGACAGCAACTCTCACAGTTTCCAAGTCCTATGCAGATGCAGGCGGCAACACTTTGAGCGGAACTGATATTGACAGTTTGGTAGCTGAGTTTACTCTCACGCCTGCAAACGGCACAGCAGGTTCTGCCCAGACCGTCAAGATTACCGGTGCAAACACAGGCGAGTTCACAGGTCTTGAATACAACGGCACATACACCTTGTCCGAGACGGATGTACCCGACGGCTACACAGCGGCATCAGACGTAACGATCACAATTGTTGATGGCGTTGTGAATGGCAATAGTTCCAACACCGTCTCAGTGACCAATGTTGCCAAGACATCAATCACGGTTTACAAGGTTTGGGATGATGGTGGAAACAGGGATAAAACCCGTACTTCAATCACCATAAACCTTCTTGCAGGCGGCAGTAAGATTGCGAGTGTTGACCTGACCGATGCGAATGAGACTGCCGACAACACATGGAGTTATACATTCACCAATCTTGATGTGTATGATACTAACGGTAATAAGATAGTTTATACTGTCGAAGAAGAAGGCGTTTCTTCGATATACACAAGCAGTGGTGAAGGCAATTCTTCGAATAACTATACCATAATCAATAGCTATAGTTTCAAGACAACCGAAGTCAAAGTTACCAAGGCTTGGGTCAGTGACGACAATAATCTCAGCGCCCGTCCGAGTGAAATTACCGTGGTTCTTACCAAGAACGGTTCCGATTCTACCCAGGCAATCACGTTGAACGCCGGTAACAACTGGACAGGTAGCTTCAAGAGCCTTCCCGTAAATGATGAAAACGGCGACCCGATAGCTTACGGCGTCAAAGAGGTCACCGTCAACAGCTATAGAAGTGACATCACCGGCGATGCCGATAATGGTTATACTATCACCAACACCTATGAGCCACCGCTGGTCACCATCTCCGTCAGTGGCGCCAAGACATGGGTCGACGGCGGTCTTACGCATGATAATGCCACCGAGATTACTCTGACCCTGTACAGAACAACCGCAGATAATCCCACCGACAGCGACTGGGACAAAGTCAGCGCAACCGTATCGTGGAGTGGCAACACCTACACCTACAGCAATCTTGATAAGTATGACCTTTCAACCGGTAAGACTTACACATACAAAGTCGAGGAGACAGAGGTTAGCGGTTATACGTCGACACCTGAGCAAACTTCAACAGGTTATGACTTCACCAATACCATCAAGCAGGATGAAGTTGTCATAACTGGCGCCAAGACATGGGTAGACCCGACCGGTACAACCCATCCCGACATCACGATTGAGCTATATCAGGACGGCACAAAGATTGACGATGTCACGCTTTCCAACGGAACAACAACATACGAGTTCACAGGTCTTGACAAGTACGACCTGACTGATGGTCATGCGTATGTGTATACTGTGAAGGAAGCGGAGGTCAGCGGTTACACGTCGGAACAGAGCGGCAACAATTTCACAAACACCATTGCACAAGTTACCATCTCTGTCAGTGGCACAAAGACATGGGTAGACCCTGCCGGCACGACTCACCCCGACATCACGATTGAGTTGTATCGGGACGGTGCGTACCTCATGAGCACAACTCTTTCCGATGGCACCACCACATACGAATTCACCGGCTTGGATAAGTACGACCTGACCGATGGTCATGCGTACGAGTACATCGTGGAGGAAGCGGCGGTAAGTGGTTACACATCGGAACAGAGCGGCTATGATTTCACCAATACCATTGCACAAGATACTATCTCCGTTAGCGGCACAAAAACATGGGTAGACCCGACCGGGACGACTCACCCTGACATTACGATTGAACTGTATCGGGATGGCACGAAGATTGATGACGTCACGCTTTCTGACGGCACAACTACATACGAGTTCACCGGATTGGATAAGTACGACCTGACCGACGGTCATGCGTATGTGTATACTGTGAAGGAAGCGACGGTAAGCGGTTATACATCGAAGCAAGATGTCTATAACTTCACGAATACTCAGATAACTACCGAAGTCACCGTTAATAAGGTCTGGGATGATGAGGATAATCGGGACGGTTTGCGCGAAGATTACACCGTAACTCTTTACAAGACAGTGAACGGTGTTGAGACTGAGGTTGATTCGCAGACTCTTCCTGCGAATACCCTGACCTATACATGGAAAGAGCTTCCGACATATGAGACAGTCAACGGAACGCAGTATGAGGTTTCATATACCGTTGAAGAGACCGGTGTCCCGAGCGGATACACGGCGAGCGACCCTATCGGAGATGCCGCAACCGGCTTTGAGATAACCAATTCTCATACTCCTTATAAGACCGAAGTCTCTGTTACCAAGGTCTGGAGCGATGCGGGAGATTACGACGGAGTACGCCCCGACAGCATCACCGTCACCTTGACCGGCTCGGATGGCAACACTTACACCGCCGAGCTCACCAAGGACAACAACTGGGAGTACACATTTACTGACCTTCCCGTATATTGGAACGAAGGCGCGGAAATTGAGTATACACTCGAAGAAGTGAAGGTTGATGGCTACACAAGCGCCATTACCGGCGATGCCGAAAACGGATTTACCGTAACCAACTCCCACACTCCGCATGTTGAGCCTTCGCAGGTTTATACCGGTATTGAGGTAACGAAGGTCTGGAATGACGACAACAATGCCGACGGGCTCAGACCCGCGAGCATAACCGTTGCGCTCTATCGGGACGGTGTAGCAACCGGCAGGACGATAACCCTTTCGGAAGCCAACAACTGGACCGCAAGCTTCACGCATCTTCCCGTCTACTGCGGAACGGCGGCTTACAATTATACAGTTGTAGAGTTGGATGTCCCGGCAGAATACACGGCGACGGTCACCGGCGGGAACGGCTCGTTCACGATAACCAACACCTACATGCCTGTGGTAGAAATCGAGGAACCCGTAGAGGCGACGAATACCGACGAGGAAGAGGATGGGAAAGCCACAGAAGCTTCTGAGACGGAAAGCAATCCGAAAACGGGAATTGCGCTGTCGATTCTTCCGATGGTGATAGCTGCACTTGCTGTTGCCTCGGCAAAGAGAAGATAACATGCCGAAAGCATAGTAACAGAGCCCCTGTCTGGGATGATTGTCCCTGGCAGGGGTTGTCATATGCTTTATAGGGCATAATTATCTTTCTAACACCCCTTGTTTTGAACAAAATCGCACGGCTTGTGACAACAAAATTGTGATAACGTACAAAATTTAAGACAATTCAGAAATAGCTGTTGACAAACTCGGAGCGAAAATGTTAAACTGTACATACATAAAGTCGTATTTTGATATACTATAAATAGCGTGGGGGGGTAGTGCCTCCGGCACGGAATTGTTGCCGAAAACTGCTCGCTTGTGCTATATTTATATTATGTAAATATATCATGCTTCCGAGTTCTGAGCCTTTGCCTCCCATTTCCGTGGGAGGCATTTTGCTTATTTGCAAAAAGATTTCCGCATGGAGATCCGGTTCCATAAATCAGTCGTAATCAACATTGGGGGAGTTTGCGGGGTCGGTTAGCATGAAAAGTACCTTATTGACCTATATAGACAGATTCAGGCAAAATCGTCGCGAACGATTGGTGCTTGGTTCTGTTTTGCTTTTTTTAGCCGTAATCGTCTCTCTCATCGTCTATTGGCAGCTCCGCTACACCGGCATCACCATGTCGAACGAGACCTTCTGCGGCTATGAGGAGCATGTCCACACCGAAGAGTGCTACGACGAGGAGGGCAACCTCATTTGTGAGCTCGAAGAGCACTCCCACACGGTCGACTGCCTGATAAATCTCAATGCCGACGTTGAGGACGCCACCGTCTGGAAGGCGACTCTCCCCGAGCTTACAGGAGATTTGCGGACGGACGTCGTGAACATCGCCTACAGTCAGCTCGGCTACACAGAATCCACCGCCAATTTCTCGCCCGGAGAAGACGGCGTAACCCGCTATGGCTACACCCGCTACGGCGCGTGGTACGGCAACGAATACGGCACTTGGGACGCGATGTTCGTCTCCTTCTGCCTGAATTATGCCGGCATCGACAGAACCGCCTTCCCGCTCAATTCCGGAGCCTATTCGTGGGCTGTTGAGCTCTCGGAAATCGGTTCCTACGCCGAGGCTTCTGCTTACACTCCGCTTGCCGGAGACATCGTCTTCTTCGACTCGGACTATGACGGAAGAATCGACCGCGTCGGAATTGTCGCTTCCACCGACATCAGCGGGGGAGTTGTGACCATCATCGAGGGCGACTACACCGTCTCCGAAGTCGACACCGTATGTGAACATATCTATGCTCTCAACGACCCCACCATCTCCGGCTACGGCATCATCGCCGTTTCGGAAGAAGCAGAAGAAGAGACGGAAGATGCGGAAGCAGAAGAAACAGACGAAGAAATTGAAGAAACAGAAGAATCCGAAGAGATAGAAATAGACGAAACCGAAGAGGAGACCGAAGAAGTCAAAGAAACGGAAGAGACTGAAATAATCGAAGTTATCGAAGAGGCTGAGGAAGAAACCGAGGAAGTGTGGGAAGTCGCTTCATATATCCGCACATACAGCTATGAGGACGACAATATTTCGGTAAATGTTATTCTTCCTTCGGACAGCAGTGTTCCGGAAAATGCTGTGCTTGTAGTCACAGAGCTCAGCGATGAGGATGACGATTATGAAACCTTGACGGAACAAGCTGAATCCGCAGTCGACGGCAAAATTGACGAAGTTCATTTCTATGATATCAGCTTCTATGCCGCTTATGAGGACGGTGGGGAGTATATCTCCGTCAGCAATTCTGCAATAGTTACCCTTACCTTTAAAGAAACAACACTTTCGCAAGAAAGCTCGTCGGTTTCCGTTCTTCACTATGAAGAAATCGGCACCGAGCCTGTTGTGCTTGATACCGTCTCACTTGTGAGCGGTACTTCCAACGACCAAGAAATCCTGACTTTCCAGACCGAGGGCTTCTCGGTATTCGCGGTTGTGACGGTGGTTGGCTCTGGTGAATTAACCCGGTCAACAATAACCAGCACGGACGAATTGGATGGGAACAGCTACATAATCATAAGCTATACCGGAACGTACGCAATGATGGCAACGGAAAGCAACAACGGTATGTTGAAAGCCGAAGTTTCGAGCACCGATTCATCAACGCTTTCGGAATGGACTTTTACTAAATCGGGAAATGGTTATTACATCTCTTCCGGTGGGTATTACCTGAGAATGAATAACAACGGTAATCTGAGCCTTGTGACTGGCACAAACAACGCAACCGTGTTTACTGTCACATACATAGATACCGGTGTAATTACAATCTCAGCAAGACCGGATAGGGACACATATTACATAAATAACTACGGTGGCGATAATGCTAATAATCCTTTCAAGGGATATAGTCACACGGGAACTGATACCGGCGACTATCTGGTTTTATACACGCTCACTGAAGCAACCGCAGGCGAAGGCGAAGTTTTGCTTACTGACCTTGACGGCAAGAGTTACGCTATTGTAAACTTGACAAGTAAATATGCACTGACATCTACTGAGTATGACAATTCACATCTTCAAGGCGTTTCGGTTACCACATATACAGAGGATGATACTACCTATGTTGAAGGCGATGGCGTTACTGTATGGACATTTGAATCCACCGGCACAGATGGCGTTTACTACATCAGCGATGGCAACGGTAAATACCTGAATATATCTTCATCTGCAGTTACAGTCAGCTCTACTAGGCAAGCGATTACTGTATCTGCAAGTGGCGGAAAAGTCAGACTTACGTCGTCCGATGGCATGGCTGTAAACAGATACAACGGTAATTCTTATTTCGGTCCGTGGAGTGATAGCGGAGACAACGAGTGGCAAACACTTTGCGTAGTTGTAAATACAGACGGTCTCACCATTATTGATAACCTGGTTACGGACGGCGAATATGAGGCACATCTGGTTATCGACAACGTGGCGGTCGACCTGACCGATTCAAGATATACCGTTACTTGGTATAAATCGGATTACACACTGAGCGCCGACCTGAGTACCTGCACAAACAATGAAAATTACAGTGAGGTTACTAACTCCGATGCTCTGGGTGACAATAACTCCACCGTAAACGTAGCTATCGACCAAGGCGGTCTGTGTTATTACTATGTAGAAGTTTACGACAGTGAAACCAATACAACTTATACAAGCGCTGTCAAGCATGTCCCATATGCGGCAGAGCTTCTGAATTGTAGTTTTGAATATAGCAATAGCTCAACTGATGTTCCATTCTGGGGAACAACTACTGAGGACGGCGCGATAGAAATAGGAGCATATACAGACCCTGATTACTATTACGGCACAAACGGCATCTATGCCGGAGGAAGCCAGGCTGCTGCCGGAGACCATTTTGCAGAACTGAACGCCAACTCTGCCGGAGCTTTGTATCAGGACGTTCTTACAATAGGTGGCGAATCCCTGAACTGGGCGTTCTACCACAGAGCGAGAACTGCCGATGGCGGTAGCTGGCAGGGAACTAATATCACGGATGAGATGTATGTCGTTATCATGTCAACCGAAGATGCAGAAAAGCTTCTGGCAGGCATAAGCCAGGATGCCCAGCAGGAAACACTCACAACAATGATCGAAAGTATCCTGGGCAACAACACAGATGGCTCAGGCACTTATAAGTTGGCAGATGGCGATTACGAGGGCGATACTGTTACAGCGACCATCTGGACTGTATCGTCAACAAATGGCTATCAGACGGGCGAGTGGACATATAATTCCGGAACCTACACCGTACCGGATGAACAGTATGTTACGAGATTCTTCTTCGTATCCAAGACGAGTGGTTACGACACCGCCCAACAGACAGAGAATAACACTGTCGGCAACTTGATTGACTATGCAACCTTCTCGCAGGACATCACCTACGTTATCGAGTACTGGACAAGACAACAGAACTCCGGTACATATACTCTGGTGAAAACTGAAACTGATACTGCTTATCCTTATACGAACGTCTATGCCAACATCAGCACCTACACAGCCGCAGGCTACGGCTTGGTCGGAAGCGTAACGGGAACGGCGAGCGGCGGTAAGAACCCGATGGATTACATGTCTGGTGGAACAGTGACAGGTTCTTATACAAGCATGTTCGACGAATACACCACCACAGGTATACGAATAAATTCAGGCACAATGTATCTGAGCGTTTACCTGAGCACGCCTGTTGTGACGGTTGTCAAGGAAATCGGAGGCTTGACTGAAAGCCAGCTTGACGATTTGCTTGACGGCGAAACCTACACAGTAACCTTCACAATCAAGGACAGCAACGGTAATACGGTCGAGACGCTCAAAGTCAACGTTGGTGAAACCGGTGTTGCTTCGACATATACAATCGGGCTTACAGCAGGGGAAACCTACACGATAAGCGAATCGGTCAACTATACCGGAACTTACCTTGATAACTATAATCTGACGGTCACGGTTGGCGGAGTGTCTTCTGCGAACAACGCCATTGGTGAATATGAGTTTACACCTACCAGTGGCTCCTCCCTCACCATCACCTTCACCAACACCTACGCCGAGGTGGTAACCGGCGGACCCGAGATGCCCCAGACCGGCGGGCGGGGGACTAAACTGTATACAACGGTCGGCTTACTGCTCATGTGCAGTGGCGGGTACCTTTTGTATAGAAAACAAAGGCGAAAGTGC
The DNA here is from genome assembly GCA_021201135.1 of Oscillospiraceae bacterium. GTDB lineage: Bacteria > Bacillota > Clostridia > Oscillospirales > Ruminococcaceae > Faeciplasma. The sequence continues at coordinate 76,068 of JAJQGT010000009.1, read as the reverse complement.
AAGTGGAGGTGGAACATCTGAAAAATGCCTCTTTCATTTGCCAAGTGTTCACCAAAACACGGAAACCAAAAAATATTATTATAAAGGAGACTTTACAATGAAAAAACTTAGGAAAATAGTAAGCCTACTGCTTGCGGTTGTCATGATGATGAGTTTGTGCGCCGTGCAGGTAGGGGCGACATCGCAAGCGACTACCGGTTCGATTACTGTAAAGAATACTTCCACCACAGAATCAGCAACATATAAGTTATATAAACTGCTCGACCTCACTTGGGATGGAGCTGACGCTTATTCATACACCGTTGCGGATGGGTGGCTGAATTTCTTCTGGGACAGTACGCTAAATTCGGGAAACGGTGGAACTGCAACTAACGTTTCAAATTATGTGTCTGTTACTTATAACAGTGCTGATGGCAAGTACTATGTCACATGGATTGGTGACACATCTACTTCGGTCGTTCAGGCTTTTGCACAGTTGGCATCGGATTATACCACTTCTTCGACTCCGACTGTAATAGCTACCGATACAGCAAGCGCCAATAGTTCAGTAACATTCAACGATTTGGCTCTTGGTTACTACCTCGTTTCTTCAGATGCAGGTTCACTTGTTGAACTGACAACGACAAACTTGATAGCAACAGTAAACGATAAAAACACAAAGCCTATTCTTACAAAAGAGGTAAAGACGGGTTCAACTGGCACATACGGTTCTGTAAGTACGGCAGATTTAACCGATACTCTCTATTACCAGATAACCATTAAAGGAATTGACGAAGCGACTACTCTCGTACTTCACGATGTTTTGCCTGACGGATATGAATTAGACTCTGATGTTACGATGACAGTAACGTTGTATGACTGCGATAGTAAATCAGTTGTACTAACAGATAGTGATTATGATTATTCAGCAACTACTTGCTCGGCAAATCCTGCAGTTACTGACTGCTCTTTTGAGATAGACTTTGCAGAATTGCTTGCAGAGACCACATCAGGTAACTATTATAACTATGTTCTTAATACAACTACACCTGCAGATGCGTATATTGTTATTGAGTATGCAGTAAAAGTTAGCACGGCAAGCAGTGTTGATATCAGCACTACCAGTACAGCTAATGCTAATGTCAATACAGCGTATCTTTATGTGAGCGGTGATGCCGACGATGCAAGAAAGGCAACAGTCTCAACTTATATCTATGAGTTCTATGTCTATAAGTACGATTCTTCTGGTACGAGCACTCCTCGTACACCACTTTCTGGTGCGGTGTTTACATTGAGCGATGGTACTTATTATGCCACTTTTGATTCGAGTGGATATTTAACCGGTTGGGTATCTGGCTTGGTGGATGCTTGTTATATCACCACCGGTAGTGATGGTTATATTCACATACAAGGGCTTGACGTCGGCACATATACATTGACTGAAACAACAGCACCTACAGGTTATGCTATGCCGTCACCTAATACAACCTCTGTTGTAATTGCCGAAACGGGAAACGGTAGTTATGTGCTATTGGCAGATAATTTTAGTAATACCTATAACAGCACATACTACGCGATTGAGGTTGCAAACTCCACCTCAGGCGCCATGCCCACCACCGGTGGCATTGGTACTACCATCTTCTATGTTGTAGGCGGAGTGTTGGTTATTGGGGCTGTCATCCTTCTTATCACCAAAAAGAGAATGAAGGACGAAGACAAGTAAAAAAGTTTTGAGAGAACAAACGGAAGAACGCTTTTGCGTTCTTCCTAAGTTCGCAACGCGAACTTATAGCCTCCCACGGAAGGGGAGGTGGCACGAAGTGCCGGAGGGGTTTATGCGAAAGAGTATAAGAGGATGGTTGGGGTCTTTGGGGCTCTTGATGGTGCTCATTGTGGGAGTGCTGGTCCTCTTGTACCCTACCGTCAGTAACTGGTGGAACAGTAATATCGCTTCGCACTTTGTCACGGAGTATGACGAGGCGGCGGCTTCGTTGTCGGCGGCGGATTATTCGGCATACCTCGAGGCGGCGCAGGAGTTTAACGAGCTTGTGGCGAAAATGGGCTCGGCGGCGGCTTATTCCCAGACGGATTTGCTCGAGGAGTACGGCTATTACGACCTTTTGGACCTCACCGGCTCGGGGGTCATGGGCTATGTGACGATTGAGTCAATCGGCGTGGAGCTCCCCATCTATCACGGCACCTCGAGTGGCGTGCTCGCTTCGGGTGCGGGACATATGGAGGGCTCGAGCCTGCCTGTCGGTGGGGAGAGCACCCATGCGGTAATCTCTGCTCATCGCGGACTGCCGAGCGCAACGCTCTTCACCCACCTTGATGATCTCGAGATAGGGGACACGTTCACTATCACGGTCTTGGGCGAGGTTCTCACATATGAAGTCGATCAGATTGCAATAGTCCTGCCCTCGGAGATGGAATATCTCTATATCGAGGACGGGAAGGATTATGTGACGCTCATGACCTGCACGCCATATGGAATCAATACCCATCGGCTTCTTGTGCGGGGCACGCGTGTCGAGACGACGGAGGTCAAGCAGATAAGGGTGACCGCCGAGGCGACGAAGATAGACACGATAATCGTCGCCATCTGCGTTGCAATCCCGCTGATAATCCTCTTGTTTGTCGTCGCTTCCTTCCCGAGGAAGAAAAAATATGACTGGAAAAATCAGAGCGACCATTAAGGTCGCTCTGTTTTTCCAAAAAACTTTTTCAAATTCCCTATTGCATTTTCCCGCAACTTGTGATATAATCACACTGTTGTTCAGCAAATGGTGGGTATAGCGTAGTTGGTTAACGCGTCAGATTGTGGTTCTGAAGACCATCGGTTCGAGTCCGATTATCCACCCCAGAATGAAAGCGGTTTCGATTTGAAGCCGCTTTTTTGCACTTTTCCTGAAAAGTGCTTGAACCTTTTTCGCGATTTGCGCGACTATATAAGTGAAACCGGTTTTAATAAGTATTCGGAGGTGAGGCCTTTGGAAACTGCTTTGCAGACAGAATTTGAAAGGCTTTTGCGGGAGAACAGGAACGCTGTTGAACGATACGTCAAGTTCAAAATCCCGGTAAGCGAAGCCGAAGACGTCCTGCAGGAGGTTTATCTTGCGGCGTATCTCGGCTTTGAGAGGCTTGAGAACCGCGACAGCTTCAAGGCTTGGATTATCGGCATCGCCCGCAACAAGTGCCGCGACCGCTACCGCGAGATGGCACGCGAGCTCGAGCTCGTGGATATCGAAAGCGTCCCCGAGGAGAAGCTTTCAATCGGAATCCACGGAATCTCGCTCAGGAGCGACGTCTCGGAGGCACTCGGTGAGCTCTCGGACCGCGACAGCGAAATCCTCCGGCTCTACTATCTCAAACAGCTTCCGCAGGCGGATATCGCGAGGATACTCAGAATCCCCGTCGGCACCGTCAAAAGCCGCCTGCACTACGCGAAAAGCCGCTTGCGAGGGAAGTTCCCCGAACGGCTTAACCCCAAGAAAGAAGAGGTTATTATGAACAACACACTAAACATCATGCCGGAGCTCATTCCGAATTACAGAATCGAAAAGTCCCCGCTCGAGCCGTTCCCGGTCAGGTGGGAGGAGATGATGGGCTGGTTCGTCGTTCCGAGAATCGGCGAAAAGCTCAGCTGGGCGATGTACGACTTCCCCGAAAAGAAAAAGACCGAGGAGGTCATGATGGAAGTCATCGGTAAAGCTGTGGTTCACGGCATTGAGGGTGTCGAGATTCACGCAACCGAATTTGACCCGATGGACCAAAACGCCACCGGCGACAACCCCGTCTGCCGCACCTTCGTCGCTCAGCTCACCGACACGCACTCAAGAATCTTAGCCGAAAGTCATATTGAGGACGGCGTCCGCAAGCTCTACACCTTCCTTGACGGCGACGACTTCCTCGATAACTGGGGCTTCGGCGAGGATAACTGCGGCAACGAGGTGAACCTCGCCCCGAAGGGCATCATCCGGAGGGACGGTGACAATATCACCTGCACCGGCTCGAAGAATGTCCTTGATGTTGTCGGACGCTACACCGTCACCATCGGCGGCAAAGTTTACGACACAGTCTGTGTCGTCGACATCGAGAACTACCAGGACGGCGTCGCCAGCGAGCAGTATCTTGACGAGAATGGCAAAACCGTCCTCTGGCGCCGCTTCAACGCCGACACCTGGGCGATAGGGAAGTATAAGAAGCCCTGGAGCGAGCTCCTGCCGGAGAACGAGATCATCACCGTCAACGGGAATAGGTTTGTCCATTGGTACGATTGCGTGACGAGCTATATTCTGTAATAGAAAAGCAGTTCGCTGTAACGGCGGACTGCTTCTTTCGTTTATACCTTTTCTGATGTTTCTAAACTAATTGTAGCATATTCTGGATAAAGATGCATCAGACTAAATCCGAATTATGAGGCAAAAGAGCGACCAGGGTCGCTTAGTTTTGCTTTTTGTCTTTTGCGAGCATTACCAACGCGATTATAAGCTTGAAAGCACCAATCGCGAAAAAATACGCGCTTAAAAATCTTAAGGCTCTCATGATTTTGTCTCCTTTCTGAGATGACCATACCGCGGTTATCGCATTGACAACGCTTACTTCTCCTTAAAGGCTTTGATGGCTTTCACGAGCAATATGACAGCGAGTACAACTGAGACTGCCGAAAGCGCAATGCTTATCATACTTAAAACTATTACAATTTTCATACAGATGCCTCCTTTCGTTTACTTTCAAGCACATTGTACCACTGCAAAATCCATGTGTCAATCAAAGCTAGTACTAAAAAGAGGACTGATATCGGCAAAAAGCCAAATGTCAGTCCCAAAATTTGTCCTGTAAATAAAAAAGAAACCTGCAATCGCAAGAAATGATTCCTGCGATTGCAGATTTCTTAATCAGTTTCCTGCTAAGCAGGGACGGCGGAGAGGCAAATCGCCTCACCCACCACCAATGCTATTATAGCATGTTTTGGATGAAAATGCAACCCCCACCTGTGCTAAATTCGAGCATGGGTGGGGATTAACTATATCTATTCAATTTCAACATCTACGTCTTCGAGGTCTTCTTCAGTAATTCCAAGCTCTTTGTAAACCTCCTCCGCAGGAATGGTTTTACTCGGGTCATAGCGTGCCATGCGTTCATTGGCTATAGTGAGAAGTCTTGCGTCTTCAATCTCATCCATCAGCCTGATATATTCCTCCGGCGAGAGGAGGACACACTCGGCGACGTTGTTTTTGATTACGACCTTTGCGCCGTCACGTTTGACATCTTCAAAAATTTTGCCTGCCTGTCCTCGGTTGAACAGAGTAATCGGAACGGTATTTTCAATCGCACTTCTGAGATTCAACATGATGCCGTTCACCTCCTTACTGATAGTATATCACTGTAATACATTTTTGTCAACCTATCAGCAACAAATTTCTCGATAAAAATGTTGCGAGATGTGTTCCTTGATTTATACTCATATCTATGCTATAATACTAAAAACCCTTCAGACAGGCGGTGCACTTATACATGAAAAAATACTTACGCGATTTCCTGCTTGCAGTCCTCGCCGGCTTCTCAATCGGCTTGGGCGGGACTGTGTTCTTAAGACTTAAAGACGCCTTTACCGGCGGAAATGTGGTCGGTGCGCTCTTATTTGCAATCGGGCTGTTCATCATCTGCACCCGGGGCTATAACCTCTTCACCGGCAAGGCGTGCTACATATTCGACAACAAGCCGAAGTATCTTCTGTTTCTCGCAGTCGTCTGGCTCGGGAATCTTTGCGGCTGTATGCTGATGGCGGGGCTCGAAAAGCTCACGGGGCTTTGCGGGACGGATTCCGGAATCAACGTCACGGCACGGGAGATGGTCGAGTCGAAGATGGATTCGTCGCTTCTGTCGCTCTTTATCTTAGGAATAATCTGCAACGTCTGTATCTTCGTCGCCGTCAACGGCTTCGCCAAGTGCCCGCATGACCTGGGCAAGTATCTTTCGCTCTTCCTGGGCGTTTCAGTTTTTATCCTGAGTGGCACTGAGCACAGCATCGCCGACATGTACTATTGGTGCATCTCGGGCGTGATTTTCGAGGACTTCGGGCAGTCGATTCTCCGGCTTCTCACAGTCTCCCTCGGAAACGCCGTCGGCGGGGTGTTCTTCCCTGTGGTGGAGAAGATTTGCAGGAAATTATCCGAAGAAAATAAATAAGAAAAAGAGCGGCTCAACAGTCGCTCTTTTCATTATCCGGCAGTTGGCTTCCCCAGACCGCAAGCTCCGCAAGAATCGGCGTCAGAGACCGGACGGCGTCGGTTATCTCATACTCGACTCTTATCGGCACTTCCATATACTCGGTTCTCTTGACGAGCCCGTCGTCCTCGAGCTCTTTCAGGGATTTGGCAAGCATGGTGTTCGAAATGCCACTCATCTTGCGCTTGAGGTCGTTATACCTCGTCGCCCCATCCTGAGACAGCGAGCAGATGATGGACATCTTCCACCTTCCGCCGATTGCGCTCATCGTCTTCTGTAAGGGACATCCGACCGTGCAAGGGCAAACGTGTTCATGTGCCATTAAAATTCCTCCTCTACAGGTACTTTAATTCTTACTTAATCCGCAAAAACTGCGTAATTGACATTGAATTGCCGCGTGGTATAATTACATTATAGCAGGTATCAAATCAAGAGTAAAGACTTTTTTAAGAACAAATTTTAAAATCGGAGGTATTTTAATGGACAATCTGAAGGTAGCAGTGCGATATTTTTCAAAATCAGGACACACAAAGAAGGTGGCGGAAGCAATAGCCGGAGCGCTGAATTGCACGGCAATGCCGATATCTGTGCCGGTTGATGCCGGTGTTGACTTGCTTTTCTTGGGTGCTTCCGTATACTGGGGCGGAATCAGCTCCGACGTCAAGGAGTTTATCGACAAGCTGGATAAGGACAAAATCGGCAAAGTGGTTGTCTTTTCAACCTCCGCACTCGCCGAGCGGGCTTTTCCACAAATCAAGCAGAGGTTGCAGGACAAAGGCATCAGAGTTGAAGAAAAGAATTTCTACTGTCGTGGCGAATTTACTGCGCTTCACAAGGGTCATCCGAATGACGACGACCTGAAAGCCGCCAAAAAGTTTGCATGTGCAGTTTTAAAAGGAGAGTAACATGTCTGAAAAAGAATTTAATCTGTCGGAATATATGGCGGGCGGGGTCGAGAATCTTGTGAAGGGTGCAATCAGGGCAACACTGAAAGACCCGAAGGAGAGCATTTTTATGGCGAAGTTCGCACTCTCGAGCCGTGAGTCGACAAAGAGGCGCGCCGAGCTTGAAACACAGGGCGAGCATATCCCACCGTTTCTTATCGCAAGTATAACCAGCAACTGCAATCTCCATTGTGCCGGTTGCTATGCAAGAGAGAATCACGCGTGCGTGGATGAAGTGGCATACGACCAGTTGACGGCTGACGAGTGGGGAAGAATATTCGAGGAATCGAGGGATTTGGGCATCGGATTTATTCTTCTTGCCGGCGGCGAGCCGATGATGCGGAAGGATGTGCTCCAAAAGGCGGCGGAGTATCCTGAAATCCTGTTTCCCGTCTTCACCAATGGCACTATGATGAACGACAACTATATCAAGCTTTTCGACAGCGCAAGAAATCTTGTGCCGATTCTGAGTATCGAGGGCGATGAAAACAAGACCGACGAACGACGTGGCGACGGAATCTATAAATTGTTGGTCAAGGCGATGGATAAAATCAAGTCAAATCACCTGATTTTCGGCGCTTCCGTAACCGTTACGACTTCGAATATAAACGAGGTTGTGTCGGATGACTTCCTTATGGGTCTTCAGGAGCGGGGCTGTAAGGCGGTTATTTATGTGGAATTCGTTCCGGTAACCGATGACAGTACAGAGCTCGCTCCCGGAGATTCCGAAAGAGAGTTTCTGAGGAACAAGATGACGGAGCTCCGCGAGAAGTATCAGGAGATGATTTTCGTTTCCTTCCCGGGAGACGAAAAGGCGACAGGCGGCTGTCTTGCGGCGGGGAGAGGCTTCTTCCACATCAATTCCCACGGTGGAGCTGAGCCCTGCCCGTTCTCGCCGTATTCCGATATCAGCGTCAAGGATACTTCCGTCAGGGAAGCTCTTCACTCAAGGCTGTTTACGGAGCTGAGAGACGGCGACGTTCTCGTCGAAGACCATGCCGGCGGCTGTGTGCTCTTTGAGAGGAGAGACAAGGTTGAGGAGCTTCTGAATTCCAAATAGCGGAATTTTTGATGCTACGCGTGTTTTTAAGCCCTTTCCGAATATAATAATAGTATAGTTTGCTTCGATCGGTCGGAATTTCCTTTGACATTTCGGGCAAACTATGCTATATTATTCGGGAGGGCTGAGCTATGCTGTGCTTCTTGTTGGGAATGATGGTCGGAGGAACCTTCGGGGTCTTGGTGCTTCTCTTCTTTATGGGAACGAGCGGTATAAGTCTCCGAAAAGAAAACGAAGATTGATGACTGAAAAAAATCTGCGGCAAAAATTTCCGTACTTGTATAAAAACATATTCCACAAAATTGTGATTGAATTTGAGTAACTGTTGAATATCCTGATATTTTGTGGGGGGGTACACGGCTCCGCCGTAAAAATTGATAATTTGGGTTTCGTCCACAAAGTTTTGTTTGTACACAATTTCCAAACCTCAATAAAATAACAAATTGCACTGTTGACAATAGGCGTATTCTTTGTTATAATGTAGGTTGTGGATTAGAGATAAGGTGAGTGGGCATATGTTGAGAAGAGCTCACGCGGACGGCGAGCGGCGCCGACTCCGGGATAGAGGAACATTATAATTTTCAACATTGTATTTGAATAGCTCGTGGAAGGCTGGTAAAGCAATGCAGAGTGAGGTATTGGCTTTAGCTTCGACAGCAAAAGTCGATAGCGAAGAGCGTACATATTCAGAGATTAAAGAGACAGAAATAGAAATAACAGAAACATCACACGGCGAGGGCAATCCCGACGGAGATAAGGGCGATCTTATCACTCGGGAGGAGGTTGAATCTTCCAAAAAGGTCTATCGCCTTATTAAGCGTGCAGAGGATTTTGTATTTATTAAGAAGCCTTTTTACGATTTTGTTAAAAGGCTTTTTGACGTTATAGTATCGCTTTTGGGATTAATTGTTTTGAGCCCTGTTTTTGCCATAACCGCGATATGTATCATGGTTGATGATTTCGGCAATCCCTTCTTTGTACAAGAAAGGACAGGGAAGAACGGCAAGAACTTCAAAATGTATAAATTTCGTAGCATGGTTGTCGATGCGGAGAAACTTAAACCCGGACTGATGGAGAAAAACAAGGCTGACGGTCCTATCTTTAAAATAGAGGATGACCCACGAATCACAAAAGTAGGTAGATTTATTCGTAAAACAAGCCTAGATGAATTACCACAATTAATTAACGTGGTAAAGGGCGAAATGTCTATTATTGGACCGAGACCGCTTCCTGTATCGGAACAGGCGGCTTGTGATGAATATCAATCTCAACGTCTGTTAGTTAAACCCGGTCTTTCGTGCTATGCGGCTCTTGATCCGACGGCTCATGATGATTTTGATAAGTGGATTGAGTATGATCTGCGGTACATAAAAGAACGTTCTTTCTTAACGGATATTAAGATTATTCTTGGCACTGTAGGTGTGGTATTCAAAAGAGATAATCAGTAAATGAGGGCTGATATTATGGAATCAATAGAGCTATTTGTCCCTGGCAGGTTGTGCCTTTTTGGGGAACATACAGACTGGGCGGGCAGATACACAGATATGAATGCTGAGGTGTTGCCGGGCTATGCAATAGTTACGGGAATAGACCTTGGAATATATGCAAATGCAAGCAAGAACGATAAGTTTTCTGTTGTTTCATTAGATAAAAAGGGCAATACGGTTTCGTTTTCGTGTGAAATGGATTTGAAAACGCTTCGTGATGAAGCAGCTAAACCGAATTATTTTTGCTATGCCTGTGGAGTGGCGGCGTATCTCCTTGAGAATTATCGGATAGGTGGCATTTCCTTAACAATAAACAAGGTCACACTTCCGATAAAAAAGGGGTTGTCCTCAAGTGCGGCTATATGTGTTCTTGTTGCAAGGGCATTCAATGAGCTTTATCATCTGAAAATGAATGTGAATGGCGAGATGCAAGCAGCGTATCGTGGAGAGATGCTTACAAGCTCACGTTGCGGAAGAATGGATCAGGCTTGTGCATATGGCATAAATCCTGTTTGCATGGAGTTTTCCGGAGACGATATATTTGTGGACAAGCTCAAAGTCGGTAAAAGCTTGTATATGGTATTTGCCGACCTTAAAGCCAAGAAGAATACAAAGAAGATTCTTTCCGATTTAAACAAGGCGTATCCTTTTGCTCAGACGGACACAGATAGAAAAATTCATGAAGGTCTCGGCTCGGATAATCGCAGAATAGTTTCCGAGGCGTCAAAGGCTATTGCTGATGGCGACGCCAGAAGATTGGGCGAACTGATGACCGAAGCTCAGCGCATTTTTGATGAAAAGATAGCTATCGGTTGTCCCGAGGAGCTTACTGCTCCTAAACTTCATTCTGTTTTGAACGATCCGAAGGTAATGGAATTCAGTTTTGGAGGCAAGGGTGTCGGCTCGCAAGGAGACGGCATGGTGCAGTTCGTTGCAAAAGACGAGGAAAATCAGCAAGGGCTCGTCGATTACCTTAACAGCATCGGTCTCGAAGCATATTCCTTCAAGTTACCCGCAAGTGACAGAGTAAGAAAAGCAGTCATTCCCGTTGCAGGATTCGGAACAAGAATGTATCCCGAAACAAGGTTTGTAAAAAAAGAGTTTCTTCCCATAGTTGATGAAAACGGCACTGCAAAGCCGGTTCTTATGTATCTTCTTGAGGAACTTGACGAAGCGGGCATAGAGGAGATTATCCTGATAGTAGGAAAAGATGAGTTGCTCGAATTTCAAAAGATGTTTGGTGATACGCTTTCCGAGGAGCATATTGCAAAGTTGCCGGAGAGAGTGCGTGATTACGAACGTGTTATCTCAAAGATAGGAAAGAAGCTTAGGTTTGCTGTTCAAGAGGAACGCAGAGGCTTCGGACATGCGGTGTATCAGGCAAGAAAGTATCTTGACAATGAGCCGGTATTGCTTATGTTGGGAGACTTTATCTACAGAAGTAATACAGCTACAAGCTGTACTATGCAGACCATTAAGGCATACAGGCGCTCCGGTGGTCAGTTGACGGTTTCTATAAAGCCTGTTGAGCTTGAGAATGTGGTTCATTACGGTATTCTCAAGGGCAATTTTGAAAACAGTAAGACACCCATAATGAATGTTACCGAGATATGCGAAAAGCCTACTGTCGAATACGCAAAAGAATATCTTGGTGTATCAGGCAAAGGCAATGTGAAAAATTACTATTGCACTTTCGGGCAATATGTACTTACACCGGATGTTTTTGATTTCCTCGAAAAGGATATAGCCGAGCATGACGCAAACGGTGACAATTCAGAGATACAGCTTACATCCACTCTTTGCAAGGTTCTCGAAGAAAAAGACGTTACAGGCGTTCTCATTGATGGAGAAAGCTTTGATGTGGGGATTCCGAAAGCATATGTTGAGACTGTGCATAGGTATTCGATGAAAGCGAAAAGGATATAATGCAACCGTTGCAGATACATCAGTAAGTGCTTGAATTTTACGGATGAAAAGATGACTTTTTGTACTAAAAACTGTGTTTGAAGCTATGAATGAAGGATGGAATTATGCTTATTTCTGTTATTATACCAACTTATAAAACTCATCACCAGATGCTTGAACGCTCTATCAAAAGTGTTCTGAACCAGACATACAATGACTTTGAAATTATTGTTGTCGATGATAATGAAGCGGGCTCTGAATGGAAGGACGAAATCAAAGAGTATTCCGAGATGGCGGACGAGCGGGTGAGGTTTATTTTTCATTCCGACAACCTTGGGGCAAATGCGGCAAGGAATACGGGGATAGAGAATGCCAACGGCGAGGTCATAGCTTTTTTGGATAGCGACGACGAGTGGGATGAAACATATCTTGAAGAAGTGTCGAAGGCATATATGTCTGGTTCTTTTTCATTGACATCCTGCGATCTTATCGCCCTGTTTTCTGACGGAACTAGCAGGATTACGAGCCATACCCATGAGGACGGCTACATATATAATGATTTAATCTTTAAGGATATTGTTAATCAGACCAGTGCTGTAACTGTAAAGAAAGAAGCATTGTATAAAGCCGGTTTGTTTGATACTGCCCTTCCTGCCAGACAGGATTTTGATATGTGGCTTCGCGTCTGCAAATTCGGAAGTGTTAAATATATAAGAAAACCGCTTGTTACGCTACATTGTGATGACAGTCATCAAAGAATCAGCGGAAATTGGCGCAAAAGAGAGGAAGGTACAAAAATGGTAATGAATAAGTTGCTTGAGTCAGCCTCGTCATGTGGGGGGGTACTGCAAAAATATTCGCTGTATACAATGAATATCTGGGAAAATTATGTCTGAGGAATGAAGCTTTTGAAGATGCGAAGAAGTACTTTAAAGAAGCAATTTTGAAAGGTCATAATTTTAAAGTTGTGCCCTTGTATTTTTCAACCTTCCTTCCGCATGTCGCAAGCATGTGTTTAAAGTTAAGAACAAAAATAAAAAATAAACGTTGGAACGCTTCATGATTTAAGCCTTGCAATTGTACTTACAGTGTTCCGACGACTGATTTGGAGGAAAAATTAATTGTTGGATGCACTGTATGTCCTGGTAAGTAACGAGAACGATACTTACCTTGAACAGGTCATTTTATCTATTGAATCTAAAAAGGCTTTGCCTGATGTGAAGGCTTATGCGCTTATTGACAAGTCAACAGTGGACACCCTTTCAAGATGGGGTGTTGCCGCATGATTTCAGTTATAATTCCTACTTACAACAGAAGCGAAACCATTGAAAGATCAATACGAAGTGTGTTGAACCAGACCTACAGCGATCTGGAATGTATTGTTGTCGATGATGGCTCAACCGATAATACAGCAGAAGTTGTCCAATCAATTAATGACGGCAGGGTGAGGTATTACAGATTGGAACATAATTCCGGTGCCTGTGCTGCGAGGAATAAAGGCATTGAATTGGCTGTCGGTGAATATATAGCTTTTCAGGACAGTGATGACGTTTGGCGAGAGCATAAGTTAGAAACTCAAATAGAAGTGTTAAATAAATCGAGTGCTGATGTTTGCTTTTGTGTTCTTATGAAACACAGTGTTGAGGGCAACAAAACATTCTTATTTCCTATTGAAATTAGCGAAGGATTTGTGGCGTATGAAACCTTGTGTGAAAAAGGAGGAGTCAGCACACAAACGATATTCGCTAAGAGCTATGTCTTTAAAGATTGTCTGTTTGATACAAATGTCAGGAAATCTCAGGATTATGAGTGGTCAATACGGGCAGGGGAGAAATACTCATTTTACTTGTTAGCCGAGCCTTTGGTTGACCAGTATATGCAGAAGGTCTCAATCACTCTTAATATGGCGTTTGATTATGAGGCTCGAATGGGGAATGATTTATATTTGTATCACAAATTCGAAAATTGTTATGCAGACAACGTTGGGCTTCAAATTACACTTTTAAACAGGTATTCTACCAGTAAGACTCTCGCAGGCTATGATGCATCGGCAGAACTAAAAGAATTATGCCGACTTTCTCACAGCGCAAAAAGCTACTTGAAGTATGTTGCGTGCAAGTTGGGGATATTGAGAATCTGTCTGCTCTATAGGCAGAAAACAAGAAAAATAAATGCCTTGCTGAGATAGGCGAGATGTTTTATTCTGAAGTTAAGGCATATCAAGGAAGGAAAAATATGATAATCAGGTTCAGAAAAATTGATTATACATCTGCTGAAAAGATATTCATAGCAATATGGACATTATATTCTGTTTAATACTTTGTCATGTAGTTTTGGTAATGTCCTAAGTGATTATTATTTATCTTTGGGGAGATGGTAGTTTGGATTTAAGAATTAACGGGAAGTCAATATATGATAGTCAGATTTTTGCGGTTATTTTGGCTATGGTGTTTGTTGAGCCGGCGTATTTTGGGCAGTTTGAAGTATTAGATGATGTATATACATATGCTCAACTCTTTTTTACAGTATTTCTTCTGATTTTATCAGTTATCGAAAGAAAATGGAATATATCGTCCATTTGTATCTACTTGTTCTTTGGGACGATTTTACTAACAACGATTTTCGGAAGTGGAAACGTGTATGAATATTGTGCTACATACTTTCCAATTTTGGGAATGTGTTTGATGATTGATTTGTGGAGCAAACATAACGTTAGAGTACTTTTCAATGCAATCGGAATATTAGAAATATACATTTATATTAACCTTTTTACTGTACTCTTGTTTCCAGATGGTATGTATAAGAGTGAATTGTATTCACATAACTGGTTTTTGGGGTACAAAAATCCACAAATAAGAACAATATTACCGATAGTGTCTGTGAGTTTGATAAGATCTTACTGGGAAAAGAACAGAATTACCATTCGCAGTTATGTGCTGATGATATGTTCAATGCTTACTTTTGTTTTGGCAGATTCTTCGACAGCGTTGGTTGGGTTTACTATTTTTGTGCTATTGCTATTACTTTTTCATCAGAAAGAAAAACGGTTGCCGAAAGTCTTTTCTCTAATAAATGTCTTTATTGCTGTTGTACTTATGTTTGTTGCAATCCTGTTCTTTGGAGTGCAAAATAATTTTGCATGGTTGATTGAAGGCGTTTTAGGAAGGGATTTAACCTTTACAACCAGATTAACATGTTGGGCGAAAGCGTTTATGTATATAGCAGAAAAACCATTGTTTGGATATGGATATTTGTCGTCAAACGAGTTTGGTGAGATGTTAGGGCATAGGGTATACACCCATCCACATAATCTATTGCTATACCTAGGAATGATTGGTGGCGTGGCACTCATCTTGGTTTTTGTGATGATTGTTATTTTCTCGAGCATACAACTATGGAAGAATAGCGACTATATAGGTAGCAAAATAATTCTTTTCGCTTTGTGCTGTTTTTTAGTAATGAGTATAACGGAATCTATAACGTCTACGGTATTATTCTATCCGATGTTTGTTTTGGCTATGAATATTGATTATGTTAGAGAGTATGATGGAACAGTTGTAAAAAATAGCGCCAAAAAATATAAGTTTGTATTGAGAAAGACTCTTCAGTAAAGTATACCTGCTACAGGAGTTAAAATAATGTCTCAAAACGCATTACACCACGAAAGTGTAAGAAAAAATTTTGCATATCAGATGGTTTACGAAGTTTTGGCGTTGATTTTGCCGCTGATAACTTCGCCGTATATATCCCGTGTTCTTGGAGCGGCGGGGGTTGGGGTGTATTCGTACACCTATACCATAGCAAATTATTTTGTTATGTTTGCCGCTCTTGGGATAAAGAACTATGGCAACAGGGAAATAGCCCGAAATCGGGATGATGAAGAAAAATTGGACGAGACGTTCAGTAGCCTTTTCTATCTGCATGTTATAGTTTCATCTATCGTTCTGGTCGGATACATAGTGTATATCTTCTGCTTTGCAGGCGAATATCGTACTTATGCAATGATACAGAGCTTGTATGTCATCGGTGCGGTTCTGGATATAACGTGGCTGTTTGACGGTCTTGAGTTTTTCAAGGTAACCGTCATACGGAATTCTCTGATCAAGATCGTAACTGTGTTATGTGTTTTTGTGTTTGTCAAGAACGCAGATGATGTCTGGAAATACGTTTTGATTCTTGCTCTTGGGTCTTTCCTGAGCCAAGTATATTTATGGACTTTCGTCCCCCGGTTGGTGAAATTCAGAAAGGTTCCGTTTTCGTCGGTTGTAGGACATCTCCCTCAGTTATTTGTGCTGTTTATACCTACTATAGCTATTAGCTTGTATAACCTCATGGATAAGATAATGTTAGGGGCTATCTCAGGCGATACTCAGCTAGGACTGTATGAGAATTCCGAGAAAATCATTTCTGTTGCGTTTTCGATAATTGCGGCATTCGGAACCGTAATGATGCCGAGAATGTCAAATATGGTTGCAAACGGAGACACCGAAGGTCAGAAGAAAAGCATTGAGTCGTCAATGCAGGTTGTTTTATTTATAGCTTTTGCACTCGCTTTTGGACTTGCGGGTGTTTCCGGAGTTTTCCCTCAGGTATTCTGGGGCGAAGAATTCTCTGACTGCTTCATATTGATGGCATTGTTGAGCATTATAATACCCGTCAAAGCGTATGCGCAGGTATTACGGACTCAATACCTGATACCTAACAGAATGGACAAGGCATACACAATATCTGTTTGTCTCGGTGCTGTTGTCAACATAATAATAAACGCATTGCTTATTGGCAGACTCGGTGCTTTAGGAGCGGTTGTCGGAACTGTTTTTGCAGAGTTGACAGTGTGCATTGTTCAGGCAGTATATTGTGCGAAGCACTTGCCGGTATTTAGCTATTTGAAACATAGTGTGTTCTTCCTTGCTTTGGGTATCTTGATGTCCTTGACTGTTTACATCGCAGGCGGATTCCTTGATAGCGGCGTGCTGACGCTATTGATTCAAATTGTCATTGGCGTTGTTATTTATTGTGTTGGATGTTTGATTTACTTCAAGGTGACTAACAATAGACTTTTTCTTGACACTTTGGACACCGTGGTGCGTAGGGTATTTAAGCGTAGATAATTTCTACTGCAGGTATATAATATGAAATTCAAAATTTATAAGGAGCACGATTATGAACAATCAATCAAAAATTAATATCGCTGTTGCCGGAACGGGTTATGTAGGAATGAGTCTCGCTGTCCTTTTGGCACAGCACAACAAGGTCACAGCCGTAGACATCATACCTGAGAAAGTTGACCTGATTAATCAGCGGAAATCTCCGATTCAGGATGAGTACATAGAGAAATATTTTGCAGAGAAAGACCTCGATTTGACAGCAACTTTGGATGGCGCATCTGCATACAAAGATGCCGACTTCGTCGTTATCTCGACGCCTACTAACTACGATAGTAAGAAGAACTATTTTGACACAAGTGCGGTCGAAGACGTAATTAAGCTCGTTATCGAGAATAACCCGAATGCCATCATGGTAATCAAGTCCACGATTCCTGTTGGATATACTGTGTCGATAAGAGAGAAATTCCACTGCGATAACATTATTTTCAGCCCTGAATTCCTCCGTGAATCGAAAGCTCTTTACGATAATCTTTATCCGTCCCGAATCATCGTTGGCACAGATTTGGAAGACGAACGCCTTGTGAAGGCGGCAAACACATTTGCCGGACTTCTCCAAGAGGGTGCAATCAAGGAAAACATCGATACCCTTATCATGGGTCTGACCGAAGCTGAGGCTGTTAAGCTCTTCGCTAATACCTACCTCGCTCTCCGTGTCAGCTACTTTAACGAGCTCGACACCTATGCTGAGATGAAAGGCTTGAATACTCAGCAGATTATAGAGGGCGTTTGCCTCGATCCGAGAATCGGCTCTCACTATAACAATCCGAGCTTTGGCTATGGCGGTTATTGCTTGCCGAAGGATACAAAGCAACTTCTCGCAAACTACGAAGATGTTCCCGAAAATTTGATTCAGGCAATCGTTGAATCCAATCGCACGAGAAAAGACTTCATCGCCGATAGAGTTCTCAATATCGCAGGTTATTATGACTATTACAATCGTGGAGATTATAACGCTGACGAAGAGAAGTCTTGTGTCATCGGCGTTTATCGCTTGACTATGAAGAGTAACAGCGATAATTTCCGCCAGAGCAGTATCCAAGGCGTTATGAAGCGCATCAAGGCAAAAGGTGCAACAGTGATTATCTATGAGCCGACCCTCGAAGACGGAAGTACGTTCTTCGGGAGCAAGGTCGTTAATGACTTGGAAAGTTTCAAGGAGCAGTCACAGGCGATTATTGCGAATAGGTATGATAGTTGCCTGGATGATGTGGCTGAGAAAGTATATACAAGGGATTTATTCCGCAGGGATTAAAGCATAGAATGAGTAAAATACGGAGGACAGTTGAATGAAAGCTGTAATCTTAGCTGGCGGATTCGGCACAAGAATATCTGAAGAATCAGCTTACAAGCCTAAGCCTTTAATTGAGATTGGGGAAATGCCAATCCTGTGGCATATCATGAAGGAGTATTCATACTACGGCGTTAATGAGTTTATCATCTGCGCCGGTTACAAGCAACATGTTATCAAGGAGTGGTTTGCGGATTACTTTCTTCATACTTCTGATATTACCTTTGACTATACAAATGGCGACAACGAGATGATTGTACATAATAAACACGTTGAGCCGTGGAAAGTAACGATTGTAGATACAGGACTGAATACTCAGACAGGCGGACGTGTTAAGAGGGTAAAGGATTATGTGGGTCATGAAACCTTCATGCTTACATATGGCGATGCTGTTGGTGATGTCGACATAAAGAAGTTGCTCGAATACCACAAGGCATCTGGAAAGATAGGTACCGTTTCGGTTTACAATTTCGGGCAGAACAAGGGCGTTGTCGAGGTCGGGGATGATGGACTTGTTGGCTCGTTCAGAGAAAAGTCGGATTTTGATGGCGACCTTATCAATATCGGCTTTTTCGTATTTGAACCTGCACTTTTTGACTACATTGATGGCGATTCTACTGTTTTTGAAAAGGAACCGCTCACCAGGCTGGTAAATAAAGGCGAGTTAGCGGCTTATACACACAAAGGGTTCTGGCAGTGTATGGACACATTGCGTGAAAAGCAGAGGCTTGAAGCTTTGTGGAATAGTGGCAACGCTCCATGGAAGCTTTGGGAGGGTTGATTGATGTTCGACATGTCATTCTATAAAGGCAAAAAAGTATTTGTAACCGGTCACACTGGCTTCAAAGGATCTTGGCTTTGCAAAATGCTTGTGAACGCAGGAGCAGAGGTTACAGGATACTCTCTTAATCCTCCGACAAATCCCTCTCTATTTGAGATTGCTGACATTGCATCAGACATTCACTCTGTTATCGGCGACATAAGGGATTACAATACGCTCAAATCTGCTTTTGATGAAGCACAACCGGAGATTGTCCTGCATCTTGCGGCACAGCCGATAGTCCGTGACAGTTACAAAGACCCCGCTTATACATACGAAACCAATGTCATGGGAACTGTCAATATTCTTGAATGTGTTCGCAACAGCAGTTGCGTGAAGTCGTTCCTGAACGTGACTACAGACAAGGTTTATCTCAACAAGGAGTGGAATTGGGGCTATCGGGAAAATGAAGAGTTGGATGGCTATGATCCATATTCCAACTCAAAGTCATGCTCGGAGCTTGTGACACACTCATATAAGCGCAGTTTCTTCGGAGACGGTCATGTAGCGATTTCCACGGCAAGAGCCGGTAATGTTATCGGCGGCGGAGATTTCGCTAACGATAGAATAATTCCCGACTGCATCCGTGCGGCACAGAAGCATGAAGATATTATCGTCCGCAATCCCTATTCAACAAGACCGTATCAGCACGTTCTTGAACCGCTATACGCTTACCTGATGATTGCGGCGATGCAATACGAAGATGGCAAGTATGCTGATTATTACAATGTAGGTCCCGATGATGTTGATTGCTTCCAAACCGGAGCTCTGGTTGATTTGTTCGTCAGCAAATGGGGTGAAGGCATGAAGTGGATTGACCGCTATGATGGTGGCCCCCATGAGGCTAATTTCCTTAAGTTAGATTGCTCGAAACTCAAGTCTACATTCGGTTGGAAGCCGCATTGGAACCTCGACACGGCGATTGAAAAGGTCGTGGAGTGGAGTAAGTGCTGGATGTCCGGCGGAGATGTGAGAGCATGTATGGATGAGCAGATTGAAGGATTCCTAAGAGAGGAATGAATAAGATGAACCGAGTGATTATCACAGGTGCCGATGGCTTTGTTGGAAGTCATACAGTAGACAAGTTTATTGCTGAGGGTTGCGATGTTCTAGCATTGGATGTTGGTGCAGAGCCTAAGAGACTAAAAGCACATAATAATTTAAAATATATGCAGTGCGATGTCTCTGATACAAGAGCAATGCTGAAGAGTATTCAACATGATTACTATGATACATTTATCCACTTTGCATGGGCTGGTTCAGCAGGCTCAGCAAGAGTTGATTACAATCTTCAGATGCAAAATGCTCTCAATACTGTTGAGTGCATGAAAGTGGCTAAAGAATTGGGGTGCAAAAGGTTCGTTTGTGCTGGAAGCATAATGGAATATGAAGCAGAAGCCGCTGTTCACGCTCAGGGAAGCCATCCTGGAATGGGATATATTTACGGCATGGGAAAGCATATCGCTCATTGTATGTGTAAGTCAGTTGCTGTGGATATCGGTATTGAACTTGTTTGGGCAATGATTACTAATGCGTATGGTGTTGGAGAACTGTCTCCTCGTTTCGTAAACACAACACTTCGCAAGGTTATAAGTGGAGAGCCCTTGCAATTTACAACGGCTACTCAAAACTATGATTTTGTTTATGTATCCGATGTGGCAAAGGCGTTTTACCTGATAGCCAAGAACGGTAAGTCATTCTGTGAGTATATGATTGGTAGCGGTAATGCGAGACCACTTAAGGAATTTATTTTTGAAATGCAGAAAGAGTGCGCTCCGGATGCTGTCCCGTTGTTTGGGGACATACCATTCACGGGAACCAATATGCCACTTAGTACGTTTGATATTACTGCGACAAAAGAAGACTGTGGATATGAACCGGAGGTATCTTTCGCACAGGGAACAAGAATGACCATGGAA
Organism: Oscillospiraceae bacterium; assembly: GCA_021201135.1. Lineage (GTDB taxonomy): Bacteria > Bacillota > Clostridia > Oscillospirales > Ruminococcaceae > Faeciplasma. Next base: position 55,267 of record JAJQGT010000009.1, on the reverse strand, counting down.
TGGCTAAAGAGCCTTTGATGACTTGGAGGAGAAACGATGGTACAGAAATTTGAGTTTGAAGAGCTTGATTTAAAGGGAGCTTATCATATAAAGCCATTTTACGCTACGGATGAGCGTGGTGGTCTGATTAAAGACTATAATGTTGATACCTTCAAGGCAAACGGTATTGATCATGAGCTAAGGGAAGCATTCTATACAGTTTCTAAGCGCGGGGTTATCCGTGCGACTCACTTTCAGCTAGTGAAACAACAACCGAAACTTGTGCGCTGTATCAGTGGTCACGTTTACGATGTGATTGTTGATTTGCGCCCGGATTCACCAACATTCGGGCAGTGGAGAGGATTCCACCTGACCGGTGAGAATACGGAAATGCTCTTGGTTCCGGCGTATTTCGGTCATGGGTATCTTGTTATCGAAGATTCTGTGGTCAGCTACAAGTGCGCTGAAGTGTTCTATGGTGAGGGTGATTCCGGCATTATGTATAACGATCCAGATATCGGTATTGAATGGCCGTTTGAACTGATTGGCGGAGTTGAGAATCTGATTATCAGTGAGAAAGATAAAAAGCTGATGAGTTTAGAAGAATACAAAGAGCGGCAAAGAAGTAAAAATTAACTAGAAACATGGAGAAATGAGATATGAATGTTGTTTATTCGAGCAGTGATTCTTACTCGGAAATGGCTGCGGCTTCTATTGTGTCGTTGCTTGAAAACAGTAAAGATGCTGACTGCATCAATGTCTATATTATTGATAAGGGAATCACTGAAAAGCATAAAAGCGGCTTGTACGACATAGTAAATAAATATGATAGAAAACTATACTTCTTAGAGAATCTTGATGTTGAGAAGATTGTAAATGAGAAAATCGAAGTTGGAAGATGGCACATCAGTACATATTCTAGACTCTTTTTATTACATGTCATGCCTGAAACAATGGACAAGGTTATTTATATCGACTGCGATATGATAATACGCCACTCGTTGGTTGGACTTTGGAATATGGACATGGAAGGTGCCTGGGTTATGGGCTCCGACGATTGCCGAGGGAAAATGTACAGAGAGAATATTGGTATTCCGATGGATTCAATCTATATCAACAACGGGTTGATGGTAATTGATTTGGCGACATGGCGAGAAAACAACGTCGAAAAAATGTTTATAGATTTTATTATAAAGTATCACGGAGACGTAACATATGTTGATCAAGGGGTACTAAATGGAGTCCTGCAGCCGATTCATAAGGTTAAGCTTCTTCCAATATCATACAATGCATTAACAGCTTGCTATGATCTTGGATATAAGGGATTAACAGCATGTAGAGCACCTGTTTGGGCATACACTGAAGATGAATTTAATTCTGGAGTTAATGACCCAACGATAGTGCATTTCACGACATGCTTTCTTTCAGGAACGAGACCGTGGTTTAAAAAAGATAATCATCCATACAGAAAAGAGTTTCTACGTTATAGGTCAATGACGGCATGGAGGGATGAGCCACTGTGGGATGATCCAACACCTGTAGCAAAAAAGGCGATGACGAAAATTTCTCAGGTTTTGCCGAAAGCGCTTATGTTTGCGATAATCCATGTGGTACATGTGTGGTTATATCCGTTTGCGAGGGATATAAAAAGAAAGATTAAAAAAGCAGTAAATTAGATGTAGAAGTATTGCCGACATGTAAACTTATGTATCATTGTGATGGAGTAGAAACTGCGTTTTCATGCTTGGATATTTACTAAGCACACGGGGATTGGACCAAAACTTTGGTATGTAGCATGAAGTTAGACGTATCGGAGAAACTGTGGAATTATGCAAATCAACACAATTTTTCGCAGTTTGGCGATAAGACGTCTACGTTGGCATATTTAATCAGAACTATTTTTGCTCTTTTGAAATGTGGAGAAGTTCACCTTGCACTAAACAATTGGGATTCTTGGCATTTGAAGAATTTCAATTTGCTTTGGCATTCGAAGTAACAAATAAGTAACACAGGGGACAGTACATGACCATCATACTCCTATCCGGCGGTTCCGGCAAGCGCCTATGGCCGCTATCGAATGACGTTCGGAGCAAGCAGTTTATAAGGCTGTTCAAAGACAATAACGGCGACTATGAGTCAATGGTGCAGAGGGTCTACCGCCAGATAACAGAGGTTGACCCGGCGGCAAAGGTAACGATTGCCACGAGCAAGTCGCAGGCGAGCGCAATACATAATCAGCTCGGGGACAAGATTTCCATTTGCGTGGAGCCGTGCCGCAGGGATACATTCCCGGCGATTCTCTTGGCGGCGGCGTATCTTCACGATGAACTCGGCGTCGGGCTGGACGAGCCTGTTGCGGTTTGTCCGGTCGATCCGTATGTTGAAAACAGCTACTATGAGTGCGTCGAAAAGCTTGAAGAGACGGTAAAGCAGGGGACTGCGAATCTCACACTTATGGGCATCGAGCCGACTTATCCGAGCGAGAAGTATGGATATATCATTCCGGAGTTAGACGGAGAAGTCAGCAACGTAAAAGAGTTCAAAGAGAAGCCGGACAGAGCGACTGCGGAGGTTTATTTGAAGCAAAACGCCCTATGGAACGCCGGTGTGTTTGCCTTCAAGCTCGGATATTTGATTGACAAAGCCCACAGCATGGTGGACTTCACCGACTACCGTGATTTATATAACAAGTACGAAACGCTGACAAAAATTAGCTTTGACTATGCCGTTGTTGAAAAAGAACCGTCCATCCAGGTTGTCCGCTATTCCGGCTCGTGGAAGGATGTCGGCACATGGAACATGATGGCGGAGGTTATGTCCGACAACATCAAGGGCAAGGCTGTCATGGACGAATCCTGCGAGAACACGCAGATTATCAACGAGCTGAACGTTCCGATTCTTGCAATGGGTTGCAAGGACATGGTAATCGCCGCAAGCGGTGACGGAATCCTTGTTTCGGATAAAGAACGAAGCGGCTATATGAAGCCGTTTGTCGAGAAAATCAGTACGGACGTAATGTTTGCCGAGAAGTCGTGGGGAACATACACGGTCATGGATGTTCAGCACGGTTCGATGACCGTCAAGGTCTCCATCCGGGCAGGCGAGCACATGAGCTACCACAGCCACGATTATCGTGAAGAAGTCTGGACGGTAATTTCCGGCAATGGCAAAGCCACACTTGACGGCAAGGAGCAGACGCTCCGGACCGGCGACGTAATCACGATTCCCACCGGTTGCAAGCATATGGTCGAAGCCGAGACGAATCTTGACATCATCGAGGTTCAGATTGGCGAGAGCATCAGCGTGGATGATAAGAAGAAATTCGAAATAGAAAAATAAAAATCTGAGGAGCAAACTTTATGAAAAAAGCATTGATTACCGGAATCACGGGTCAGGACTTGGATGTAAGCGGGAATACAGTATTTTTGAAGCATTGAAGGAATTATACGGGAAAAGAATTCAAAGTTTGTGGGAGTTAGAAAATGGATACTCAAATTACAAGACTACAGCGATACAACAACTTAGATGCTCTTCGCACAATAGCAGCAATCGGTGTCATCTGTATGCACGTCAGAGCAAATATTGGTTTTGATGTTGCTGTGTGGGGGGGTACTGCAGACTATGTAGTTAATACCCTGATAGCACAGATGGGAGGATTTGTTCAGCTGTTCTTTATCTTGAGCGGCTTTTCGATGTGCTGTGGCTATTACGAAAGAATCAAGAATAATGAGATTAGTTTGAATAAGTTTTACAGCAGAAGATACGAGAGAATACTTCCGTTTTTTGCATTGCTTGTTCTGATTGATTTGGTTGTAAGTTTAGTATTTGACGGCGGTATATCAGCCGGAAGTATTGCAGAAGCATTTGCAAATCTAACTTTGATGTTTGGGTTTTATACAACATCTGGCATGAGTGTGATAGGAGTTGGATGGACTCTCGGCATTATATTTGGATTCTATATTCTTTTCCCGTTCTTTGTATATCTGATTTGGAACAAGAAAAGGGCATGGTTCAGCTTTGCAATCACCTGCGTCATTTACGTTTTGTGTTGTGAGTATTTCGATTCCGGTAGCAGTTTAATGTTCAGATGGATGTGCTATTTCGTCCTTGGCGGTTTGATGTATTTGTATAAAGATTCGATAGTTAGATTCTTCGAGAGAAAGACTTGGCTTGGCGTTGTGTTTGTACTTGTCGGATTCGCCGTTGTATATATGATCCCGTTTTCGGGTGAAGGAACAACAGAGACGATAGTTGGACTGATAAAGAACATAATTGGGTATGGAATGATGATAATAGGAGCCTTGTGTCCGGATACAAAACTTTTGAGTAATCCAGTCAGCAAGTTTGTAAGTGGCGTAAGCTTTGAAATATATCTTGCACATATGATGGTTTTCAGAGTAATTGATAAATTAGGCTTGGCAACTATCGCGGGTGAGACATTGGTTTCTTACATACTCGTATGTATCGGGACAACAGGCGGCGCTCTTGTATTTGCTAAGGCATATCAGTGTGTGGAAGGAATTGTTAAGAAAAGATATGAAGAATCATTTACACTCCAGACATGAGAATTATGTTCTGGTGCAATTATTGTGATTGTATTACTAAGCACTTTAACAGCAAGATTACTAAAGAGATTGTAGCAGCGGATATTACAGAGCAGATGAAAGGATAATAGCATGAAAATTGTTATCAGCGGATACGTTGGAAAAAAGATTACTGGTATAGGCAGAAATTTAATTTCGCTATTGAATAATGCTACTGGTGGCAACAGTTTTGTTATTTATGTCAATGAGGATATGGCAGAAGATTTTACCTTTACCAACCAAAACGTGACTGTGAAAACATATAAAGTTAGCAAAAACAGTTCGATGGGTAATTTGCTATGGACAACGTTCGTGTTCCCCTTCGTTGTACTGAAGGAAAAAGCTGACCGTGCTCTGATTCCCAATTTTACATTGCTGTTGCTAAAGTTCAAACCGACGTATGTAATTATGCACGATTTGATTGAATATAACATTCCGAATAAGTTCTCAAGACTTAAAATGTTTTATCGTACAAAGATTGCTAATCCAATGACAGCTAAACGGGCTGATAAAATTATAACGGTATCTAATAATTCGAAAAGAGATTTAATGAAATTTCTTGAGGTGAAGGATGAAAAAATTACAGTAATTTATAACGGTGTTGATCAGGAAAAGTTTAGGCCAATTTCAGAAAAGGAATGTAATCGGATTTTTCAAGAACGGAAGTGGTCTCACAATTACATACTGTATGTTGGAACTATCGATCACCCCGGAAAAAATGCAATGTCTGTGATTAAATCATTCGAGGCTCTTAAGAAAAACGGAGACTATGAAGGAAGCTTGATATTGGCAGGTATGCCGGGGGCAGGATATGAAGTTGTTGAGGCGTATATAAATGAGTCAGAGTATAAGAATGACATAATTTTGCCTGGGTTTGTAACGGACGAGGAGCTTGTAGCTCTTTACACATGCTGTGATGTTTTTTGCTTTGTTTCTCTTTACGAAGGGTTCGGGATTCCTCCATTGGAAGCTCTGTCTTGTGGAGCTAAAGTGGTTGTTTCAAATGTATCATCACTACCAGAGGTGGTTGGAGACCTTGGATGGAGTGTTGACCCATACTCTATTGATGAAATAACAAATTCAATTAAGACAGCTTTAGAAACAGAGAAGACCGATGATTATAGGAATGCAGTAAAAGAACATCTTAAGAAATATGATTGGAGTAATCTGGGAAAGCAATTTGAAAAGGTGTTGTGTGAGTGAAAATGAAGATGATAAGTGAATACAGCAATATTTTTGAAGATAACGAGCGGTTTCGAAAGCTGTTCACGGTTCCAATAGAACTGGCACATTTTACTACAGGTGTTTTTGAAACATTGAAGCATTTTTTGCTTTGGACGCTGCGAGATCTTTTGCTTGAATATGAGGTCAGTTATGCAGAACAGGACAAATCGACGGTATTGTTTGTGAATTTGATGCCAATTAGTATGCGTGGTCCTAGACTCGACTACAAACAGTCTTTTGAGTCAATTTGCGAACTTTGCTCTCCTAGAAGTGTGTTGTCATTTGTCGACGTTAATAAGGATGAGAGCGTTGTTGAAAGGATTCGAAAAAGAATCAGTTTTGGCAAATGTTTTAGGTTGATAAAAACAATTCCTGCCTTTTTTAGATTAGCAAAAAGACATGGGCTAACTTCAGTTGAAGTAATGTATTCATTACCTGACTGGATAAATATCATGGATACTATTCGCATCCTGCAGAATATTCCACTGGAGAAATATGAATTGGTTGTACTCTTTTGCGATGCAGAAGCAAGGCAGAACTTTATTGCACAGGTTGCTGATATATCTTGTTGCGATACGGCAACACTTCAGCATGGAATGTTTTGCTCTCCCCTTAACAGTGCAACGAACGCAGAAGAGGATGGAGTGGAATTAAGAGGAGTTGTATCTGATTACTTTCTTGCTTGGAATGGCTTAACAAAAAGTTATGCGATTGATATGGGAATTGATAGCAATCGAGTGCTCGTTACGGGCAATCCTAAGTTTCTGAATACATCCCATTCTAAGATAACTAGAGATAGAAATAAAACCTTTGGGGTTATTCTGGGAAATTTAGCATTTGATATTGATAATCAAAATCTCATTCGAGTTGCAACTGAATTTGCAAAAAATTATGGATATAAGTTTTATTTGAAATATCACCCTGTGGTTCCGACATCCCACTACGACTCTATAGTTGATAAAAATTTGTGTGCAGGAATTGTTGATAAAGGAATTAAATTAGAAGAGTACTCGCAAATGGTTGATTTCACTATAGTTGGACAATCCAGTATGTTCATTGAGTTGATATACATGAATCATCCGACTTTCCACTTGCATAGCGATGACGTGTTGGATAAATTTGAAATACTGCGGATGATATCATTTTCCGATGCGGATGAGTTGAAAACAAAGATAGATGAGAATTTAGAAATATCTCAAGAAATGATGGATTACATTGTTGGTCCTTCAGATACAACTGACATAAAAGAGCAGTACATGAACTTTTTTAAAAATTATGTAGATTCAGATTCAACAAATAATGAGGTGGGTAAGTAGTGAACATTTATATCGATGCAACCAATTTGGTCTTCAGAAAAGACATGGTTTTTGGGGAGGAAACCATGGCTTCAGAATTATTCAAAGATTGATAGCAGAAGAAAATGATGATCCTCATATTACAGTTCTTTTTACAGTTCTTTAGCAAAAAGAATAAAAGTAACATATTAAGGAGAGATAGTATTATGAAAATTATAGGAGTAATTCCCGCACGCTACAAGTCATCCCGTTTTCCGGGAAAGCCTTTAGCGGATATCTGTGGCAAGCCGATGATTTGGTGGGTATATCAGCAGTGCAAAAAGGTGGAAGATTTTGATGCTGTTTATGTAGCAACGGATGACGACAAGATTTTTGAGACCTGCCAATCGCTTGGAGTTGAAGTTGTTATGACTTCTGATTCTCACAAGACGGGTACCGACCGCATTGGCGAAGTTGCTCGCAAAATCCCATCAGATTTGATTGTGAACATTCAAGGCGATGAGCCTTTGCTGGAACCGTCTACAATTAAGGCGGCAATCACTCCGTTTTATACAAATCCTGATTTGCAGATTTCCAATCTGATGACAAAAATTAAAGATCCGATTGACGTAGTGAATTTTACAGTACCGAAGGTTATTACAAACAAGGATGGTATAGGAGTATACCTCACCAGAGCAACTGCACCTTATCCGAAGGGGAGTCTTGACTATGCTTATTACAAGCAGGTATGTGTTTACGGATTTAAGCCGGAAGCGTTACAGTTTTACTGTGATTACGGAATGAAATATGGCAAAGCTAAGGTTGAAGCTGTTGAAGATATAGAGATTTTGAGGTTTATTGAAAACGGTTACAAAGTCCAGTATATTGAAGTAGATTCTGAAACGGTAGCAGTTGATACTCCTAATGATCTTGAAAAAGTAAGGGCTATTGTTGCTTCCAAAATTGAAGCAGGGGAAATAAGCAATCGGTAGAGAGGACCAATCAGCATGAAACACATACAGGCATTGGACTGTACCCTCCGGGATGGTGGCTACTGTAACGACTGCCACTTCGGATTCGAAAATGAAAAGAAAATAGTCGCCGGTCTGATGGAGGCCAACATCGACATCATCGAGTGTGGCTTCTTTATGAATACAGTTACATATGACAAAGACCATACAAGGTTTACGTCTCTTGACCAGGTTGCAAAGATTATTCCTGAAAAGAGAGATGGCAAGATTTTTGTCATGCTTGCCGATCATGGGAAGTTTGTGCCGGAAGACTTGCCGGTGTACGACGGAAGTTCGATTGATGGTCTTCGCGTTGCTTTTCATAAGAAGGACATGCTTGGCGGTTTGGAAGATTGCCGTATTGTAAAAGAAAAGGGCTATAAGGTATTCGTGCAGGCGATGGTTTCTGTCAGTTATACAGATGAGGAATTCCTTGAACTGATCCGCTGTGTAAACGAAGTAGAGCCATATGCATTCTATATAGTTGACAGCTTCGGAATGATGAAGAAGAAGGATTTGACCAGGCTCTTCTATATGGTCGAGCATAATCTTAAGGACACCATAAAAATCGGTTTCCATTCACACAACAACATGCAGCTTGCATACTCAAACGCACAGGCACTTGTGCATATCAATACTGACAGAGATTTGATTATTGACTCCTCCGTTTATGGAATGGGTCGTGGAGCAGGCAATCTGAACACAGAGCTGTTTTTGGAATATCTTAACGAGAACGCTGACGGGAAGTATGAGCTTAAGCCGCTTCTTACAATAATAGATGAAATCCTAAGCGGATTTTACCAGAGAAATCCGTGGGGATATTCTCTGCCCAACTACTTATCGGCGAAGCATAATGTTCATCCGAATTATGCCGGTTACCTTGATTCGAAGAAAACCCTCACAGCACAGAGTATGGATGAAATCTTTTCTTTGATGGATGATGACAAGCGTGTAAGTTATGACAAAGATTATATTGAAGATTTATATATAAAATATATGGCTACTGGCAAGGTGAATGAAACTCATTTGACTGATTTGAAAGAAATGGTATATGGGAAATCGGTCCTTATCATTGCTCCCGGTAGGAGCATAGTAGAAGAAAAAGAAAAAATTGTGCAGTGCGCAAGGTATGACGCAGACGTATCTATAAGCATTAATTTCGATTATGCAGAACTTGATACAGACTACATATTCCTTAGTAATTTGCGGCGTTTCCGAGAGTTAGATACTTCTAAGCGTGATAAGTGCATTGTCACTTCGAATATTCCTGCGGTAGACGTTTACCTTCAGACAAATTACAAGACTCTCTTGAATGATAATAATGCTGTAAGAGATAATGCAGGGATGATGCTTGTGAAGTTTCTGATGCAACTTGGAGCGAGAAAAGTTTATATTGCCGGAATTGATGGATATTCTACAGACCCAAATCAGAACTTCGCTGATGAAAAGATGACTTTTTATACTAAAAAAGCTGTGTTTGAAGCTATGAATGAAGGTATGACAGAAGTCCTTAAAAAGTATAAAGAAGAAATTGAAATTGAGTATGTTACGACACCACGGTTTGTTGTGATTGAGTGATTTAGGATTATATCAGACAAAAGAGATACTATGATTTCAAAGTTTCGCCTTTGTATTTTGCCGTTTCCTTTCCACATATCACTGGCATGTGTTCAAAAAATAAAGACAAAATAAACGTTGGAATGGCTAATAAGCTAAATCAACTATGCATGATTACAGCCTTCTGACAGCAGATTTGGAGGAAAATTAATTGTTGAATGCACTGTATGTCCTGGTAAGTGATGAGAAAGATACTTATCTGGAACAGACTATTTTATCTATTGAATCGTTGAAAAAAGCTTCATCTGGTGTGGGGGGGGTAATAGTTCTTGTTGATCAGTCAACGATGGATACCCTGACAGGACGACGGGCAAGGATATGCAGAGTTGCTGATAAAATTATTAAGGTTGATGTTCCTGATGAGTTGGATAACCGAAATCGTTCTAGATTTCTGAAAACGTCTATGTACCAATATGTCGATAACGATTTTGTTTTTATTGATGGGGATACTATTGTATGTGGCGATGTTGAGCAGGCTAAAGGAGACTACGATGTAGCGGCTGTTCTCGATCTACATAAGCAACTGAGTGAATATCCTCCGTCAGCGGGGATGTTAAGACGAGCAAAAAAATGTGGATTTCATGTTGCCTATGATGATAAACACTTTAACAGTGGATTTATGTATGTCAGGAAGTCCGAAAAATCAAAGGAGTTTTTCGAGCAGTGGCATGCGCTTTGGAAGGAAACGTTGGCTTATGGCAAAACGTTTGATCAGACTTCACTCAATGAAGTAAATTTCAGAATGGGTGGAGTCATCCATGAATTGGACGGAATATTTAACTGTCAAATCAGGCGGTATGGTACGGGATTACAGTTTGTTAATCGGGCGATTGTCATTCACTACTTTGCAAGCAACAAGGCGGGAGAGGTTCCTTATGATCTTTCTGACGTAGACTTGTTGAGACACGCCTTGGATGATGAGTATCCTGCAAATCTTCAAGGTATTTTAGATAATCCTAAGGCGGCATTCCGATGTGCTAGGTATGTTATTGCTGATCCAGTGACTGCAGAGTTATTGGAGTCCAGAACGTTTTCATGCGTGAATTTTTTACGGCGGAAATGTCATATATTGTATGCCTTTGTCGAAAAATGTTTAGGCTTTATTGCTGGTATATCACGTCATTTTCGTTCGAATTGACTTAATTCAGAAAAATATGTCATCATTAAAATTAGCGGCGGCAAATATTGTTATGCAACTTAAATTCAAATTTCATAGTATACGTTAAAATGAGAAAGTATGTTGAAGCGTATTGTAAAGTCTCCTTGATTGTTGACAAAGCTATTGTATCTGGCGATATTATCCTTCAAATTGCAATGAGGCGTTTGTGAGACGAAGGAAAGTATATTTACATGATAGTCTATCCATGCCGAAGTGGTTGGTGGACTTAAACTGAAAGGAAGAATACATAACGAAGGTTCAAAAAGGCATGATGCTTAGAGTGTAAAAATATGTACGAGAAATTGAAAGAGAATATTTCTAATGTTCTTAAAGAGAAAATATAGATGAGTTTCGGACTGCAGAATGTTTGCAAGGGCTTATAAAGAATTCATTAGGAAATAACAGTGAGAAGCGTGCAGTAAATTTATAGTAAAGACGTTTCTAATTAAGCCTTTGAAAGAGACTTGATTGTCTCTTTCAGAGGCTTAATTTTCTCATTCCTATATTTAATTATGTGTACAGCTTTTAAATTTCTTATAGTTCTACCCCGATAATGCCACCGATTGATAAAAGCGATAAAAAGCCACAGCCAACTAAAGATAAAGAGAAATAGCAAAACATGAAGCTTATTATACTCAACTATGAAATGAGAGATAGACCATTAAAATCGACCGCCATTTTTTGATAAAGAAAAATATTACTGAATTATAAAATAAAGATTATCAACTGCTTTGACAACTGAAAACAGCTGTAGCGATCGATTTTGACAGGATACAAGTTTACACAACCGTCTATAAACAAAAAACAAGTAGAAAATTGTCGAAATTCTGTTGACTTTTTATCGCTTTATGATAAAATAAAGTTATACGGATCAGATGAAGTTGGTGTATTGCTTATAAGTGCGTCTTAAACCTAACAGAGGTCGCATTATTTACAACGGGAATACATTTGCTCGACTTGGTGCGAAAAATAAAGTGATAAAGGAAAGAAAGATTATAATGGACAAGGATAAAATTTATAAAGGTATTAAAATCGCTGCCTCCCTCATTGCTACAACTATAATTTCAACCATTATTGGTAATGCAATTAATTTTCTTCAGGAAGATGCAAGCAGAATAGTATATACAGTAGTCATAGATGTACTTGCTTTGTTGTGCTGTGCTATTTGTGTTAAGCTATACTATTTGAATAAGGAATTAAAAGACGTAAATAATAGTTTACATGAATCGAATAAAGTGTCTTCAGAGTTTGGCGTAGGTAAGGGAGATGCTTATTTGCTGATGTCTTTGACTCAGAATTTGAACGAACCTCTGAAGATTAAGTATCTTGAGAAAGCAAAGGAAGAAGGGAGTGAGCTTGCTAGTCTTATCCTCGCAAATTTATATAGTAGTGGAATTGAAAAGGATAAGAAAATAGCCCTTGAGCAAAATCGTGAACAAGCCGCAGATATTTATTTATATATGATAAAAAAAGGTTTAGATAACCATGGGGTTGCAAATTGGCAAATGGGATACTATTATGAAAATGACCTTATTAAAGCAGCTCGACGGCTTACCGATAATAACGCAAGGTATAAAAAAGCTGTTAAGTACTACAATGAATCGGATAAGAAAGGCTTTGGCAAAGCTAACAATAGCCTCGCCATCTATTATAGAAAGGGTCTAGGTGGTGTTAAAGAGAATTTGATGGAAGCTGAAAAGAATTATATGAAAGCTTGTGATTACGGTGATGTGTACGCATTTGTGAATTACGGTCATCTTTCATTACAGCAATATGAAGGTGCTAAAATATTAGACATAAGACTTCTTACCAGTGCAGAGGAATCATTTAAGGTTGCTTCTGAATATGATAACAATGAAGCGTATTATCAACTTGGGCAGGTATATTCGATTAGAGCTAAAATGGAAACCAATAAGTCGGATTACATAAGAGATGCGGCATATAGTTATATCCAGGCTTTCTCAAAGGTCAACAATATGTACAGCGCATCTGCGTATTATCAATTTGGAAAATTAATAACTTTCTCTCGCAGTCTTGGTGATGATGCGGCAGATCTTACAAAGGATTCAAAGGTCACGGATGCACTAAAAAATCCGAAATTTGAGGATTTGGCTATTGAATGTTTGATGCGAGCTTATGATCAATTTGAAAAGATTGATAAATCTCGTCTTGGATATAAATATGGATTGGTTTATGATGAGTTGAAAGAAAGTATTTCGAAGTGTCTTTGAATGGAGAGGGATTATCAGCGTTCGATAAGGGTAGTAGCTAGTTATAATGAGCTTTAAGCACATATAACTGATTGGTATGTATTCTACTTCGAAAGCTTGTTAAGTCTGTATTGGGCAAAGATAATCTATTTGATATTCTGGACAATAATTCCCCAAAAGAGAATATAGTCTCTTTCGGGAAATTATATTATGCCAAGGATTTCTCATCACGAAATCTTCCGTTATGCTGTAATAATGATAAAGGACGTTAATTGTATATTGCAAATGCTGTAAATCTGTGCTATAATATATTTAAATTCAGTGCTATCTTTTCGTGAGAAAGACGATGAGTATGGCATTGTAAGAGAAGAATATAGATGAAGGAGATAGATATTTTTATGAGACGACTTGAAGGAATCCACTTGTACATAAATATTGAGAATTTCGATCAAATTGTCGCAGATGAGGAAGATAGAACAGGAACGGTAACTCATTCTATCCATGCTCTAGACACCTTCTTTTCTTCAGTTGAGGGATATGGAAAGAGCCTGTATGGAGATATCCTCACTGTAGAAAAGATTACAGGCTCACGTTTGCACCTGTATATAGTTGACACTATCACCATGGCATATTCAGCAGCAAGAACAGTTTCGGTGTATGCCTTTAAACTAGCTCAATATATTAACAAAGACATTCCAAAGTACAAGACGCTAAAAGATTTTACTATACAGATTGGCTGTGCATATGGTCACTTCTATGATTTTGAGTTTGAGACAGATAATTTTTCGGAAACAACCACAATAGGTTTTGCGGCAAATTTTGCCGCAAAACTTCAGGCATTAACAGGAAGTGGTAAGCTGAGTATTTTTGAAGATATCTATAGGGAATTAGATAAAGAAGACAGAGAAAAGTTTGAGAAAGTTTATTCTGTTTCCATTAAAAAGTATGGTCAGAGTCATTTTTATACTTCAAATTTATCCAATGTGACTCCAATAACTGAAATTAAAGATAGTGATTTGGAGGAAGCAAAGATTTATGCTAATAAAGTAAATTTGAACGAGATAGAATATTCAGGGGCACGTCAGACATTAAATTTCTCTAGTCTCAGCAAATCAAATTGTAAGAGGTTAGAGGGAATCCCGTTATTTGCTGATATTAGAGGGTTTACATCAATGTTTGACTCGAATGATACCAATCTTGACGAGATGGCGGAGAAAACTCGTAAAATTTTACTGTCAATGTATAATACAACATTGGGCAATCAGGGAGTTCATGTTCAATTTCAAGGTGATAGAGAATTGTCAGTTTATCAAAATACTACAGAAGAGTCTGGCAAAAATAGCACAGGATGTTTTAAGAGAGCAGTTTTATCAGCAATGCGTTTAGTTGATGCTGTAAAGCCATTTAGTGTTCACATTGGTGTTGGTGGAGATTTTGGAAGGCTTTATGCAACAAAAATTGGAGCAAGAGGAGAAAAGGACAACATTCTTATTGGGAAAACCGTTATAACTGCCGATTGTATGGAGGATGTGCATGCTGATGAGGATCAGATAGCAATTACTGGTGATGTTTATAGGGGACTTAAGAATGAAGACTCAAATCTTGCAAAGCAATTTTCTCATATTGATGAAGACGTATATGTGTCGACAGTGGGATTTGCAAAGTATCAAGACACCTTACGCTTTAACCGTCATTCTACTAATACAGAACAAAGAAATTATAATGGCGCATGGGGAGTGCTTGAGTAAGGCATGATTGAAATTACGAAATGGGATAGATACTATAGTGATGTAAAGGCTAATTACGATGAGGCAAAGCAATATTATCCTTATATGGAAATAAAAAAGCCGCCAACAATGGAACCTTGCCTGGTTAGAATTTCAGTCATTGCCGTTGATAAAGAAATCATTAATGCTACTTTCGCTAAAGAAGAAGATTTTACCGGTGATTTTTCGAAGAAGATTATCATTGAGGTTCCATTATGGTACAAAGTTAAAGGTTGTATTGTGTATGGTGCAGGGTGGGTTGATGTAGGAAGGCTTCCAAAAAAAGATATCCATTTTCACAGTCTTGATAAGACCAAAGACGGATATCAAATGTGTATTGGTGTTCCAGAATCCTTTTCGAGGATGGAAAATGTTATTTTGGAGAGTATTCGAACAGCAGATGCTATGTTAGTTGCATATGAGAAGGTTATGCGTGGTATAGACAAGTCGCTTAATTTGATTGCATATGCACATGGAGATGCTGGGAGAGAGCAGTTTAACAATACGTTCAGAGCCGGCAATTACGTCAAGAAAAGGTAGTACTAAAGGAAGAATGATATGAGTAGTAATCAGAAAGAAGATATATTTTTATCCGAGCAAATTGAACGTATGAAATATAGCCTTGATTTAGAGAATATGTGGATAGAAAATGCTGACAATAAGGTTAGTGTTGCTTGTGCGTTACACGCCGGAATATTTGCCGTATTTACTTTCATTTCAGAGCAAATAGGCTTAAAGGAAAAAGTAAATAGATGCTTAGAGAGAACCTACTTGGTTACATTTGCATTAAGTTTTATCCTGTTGTTTATTGCAGTTTTCTTCTATGTAAGTGCCCTTAAGCCAAAGTTGAAGTCATTCTCTTCAAGTAAGGGTAATCACAAGAGCAAGTACCCGCTATACTTTGGTGATATTGCAAATGAAAGTTTCGAGTGTTATAAAAGCAAAATGTACTCATCGACCTCAAAAAAGTTTCTTGATGAGTTAATTTATGAAGCACACATTAATGCCGGAATTTGCAAGCGAAAAATGAAATTGTATAAAATTGGGCTGTGGTTTACTTTTGGTTCTATTTTGTTATCGTTGGTGAGCATAGTTGCACGCTATTTTATGTGATGAAGGATTTCTGTGATAAAAAATGGTACTGTTGCATTACAAATCGTATTTGCTAATGAGCCTTACTGCTCAGAAAGGTAAGAACCTTATGGATTTAAATCAATTAAAACGAATAGATGAGTTGCCGCATCTCGCTTCTCTTACGATAGAAGAGTTATATGCAGAATTGCCTTTATATGAACGTGTACTTATTACAACTTGCGATGTGACATATGATGAAGTTACCGCTGAGGAAGAATTATTACATATATGTGTTAGTAAAGATGTCAACTTTCTGCATGATTTTTGTCAGGGTACAAAGCCAATTAATATCCCGTGCTATGAGTGTAAAGCTGATCGTACCTTTAATCCGAGGGCGGGATGGAATCCTAGAAATGCCTCTGATAGGATTACGAATGGAAATAAGTCATCAAAGCAGGTGTCAACAAATAAAGTTACGATATCAAGACAGTATAATCAGATGACAAGAAATGGTAACGGCTCAAATCATCCGTGTTATCGCTATGGAGTAAATCATCTTGCAGATATTGATTATTTAGAAGTTGGTGGTATAGGTTGGGGAGAGTTCATCAAAGAATGTGGTAATCAATGCATGTCTGGGATATTAAAAGAAATATCTGAATTCAGAAAGGATATAGAGTGTACATACGATAGCGAACATAAAGGGTTTGCTGATTTCATTATTGTTCCTGCAGTACCAACTAAGCCTGTGGAGCTAAAGAGATATGAGCAAAGGCTGAATGAAGAAAAGAATAAAGCGCCGAATGCAAATGTTGAACGGAGCAATGGCGAAATGGAGGCAGAGGAGTTATACAATAAATATTGTAGAGCGTTATTGATTATTAAAGTTGGACAGTACCCCGCACTAAGGGATACGCAGTTGTTTGATACGAAGAAGTACAGAAACATCCTAAATGAGAACTATAAGTATTATACTCTTTCAATTTCTTTATATAGCGAAGGTGTGGGAATAGGGGCATTCGTTTATCTTCGCCGGATTTTAGAAGACATTGTTGAAGAAGTCCATCAGCAATGTGTGGCAGAGTGCAATAAGAGGAATTCTGACACAAAACTGGCTTTTGACGAAGCAAAATATCAGAGTCTTCATTTCAATGAAAAGATTTCATACCTTGAAAATACTTATAATAAGGTAATCATTCCGGCTGAGGTTGAACAAGTTAGAGAGAAACTATACGGGGTTCTAAGTAAAGGCGTTCATGAATCTTCTGAAGAAGAGTGTCTTGAATTGTATCCTTATGTGAGATGCATCATAGAAGTGTTCTTAGATGATATAATTCAGAGGAAAGAAAGGAAAAAGAAAATTGATTTGGCGATGAAGAAATTACAAAGTAGCAATGATAGATGAAGCCTATGAAATCTTTTTGCATTATCATTTTTTAAATGCAGCTTTTAACTTATAAAACAGCGCATTAGATATTTCTATAGGCTTCTGTTAGGGTAAGAAGACATATTTTTCTGCAGGAATTTAGGGGTTTGGAGCTAATCATTGTAATCTGAATTTTCAGAGATTTTTTCATACCTAAAACAGGATTCTATATCCACAAGCACATCTCTACTCACGTCCAAAATATCTTCAAATCCAATCACTAAATCCTTCACATTGCCCACATCAATCTTCAACACCCTATAAACCAAATCCACACTCGTAACAACACCTGTCAGCGTCAAATAATACCCAACATCTCCACTATCTTCATCCGCCTGAAAATAAGTCACAGTCACATTCATGCCTTTCTTGATTTGCGATAGCTTATCCGAAAGCATTTGTGCCTCGTCTTCAGACAGCTCCACTCGTTCACTCCGCATAAGCTTGACATCTTCCTCACCAAGCCTCTCCGAATGTCCTCTCAAAGCCGCAAGCGGCGCAAAAATCTTCGCCCTGTCCTGCGGCGACATCTTCGGATGCTTCTTAAGCGTTTCTTCCGTCCAAGGTCTATCCATACTATAATCTCATCAAAGTTATCTTTTCTGTCCACGCTTGCACCTCTATATTTCAGGCTTTATGCCCACCAATCTGACCGTTTCGATCTCTCATAGTTGCGCCCTCAAGGAAATTTGTCCCCTTGAGAACTGCATTCTTCCCAAACTTCTGCTTGATGCCAACAATGGCGTCTTGCAGACTTTTTTCTTTTTCGAGCTTTTCGGTGTCGGTGAACATATTCATTTGTGCGACACCTCCATCCTGCACGACTCTATTCGCAGTGACGGTAATTCCCCTCACAGTCAAATTTCTGTCAACAATCCTGTCAAACAGCCCCACAATAGCTTTTTGGAGCTGACTGCCTATATTCGTCGGACTATCAAGCCGTGTGCTTCCATGAGCAGGTTTCGGCACTGTTCTTCCATAGTGGTCGGTCTTCGTGCCGCCGAAATAATTGCCCTTGCCGCAGTTCTCCCGATCGTAGCCGATGTCAAGTGTGAACGAGTCGGAAACCAGCCCCTTAGTCGTCAACTGCAACATCAGACTGTCGGTCATCTCTTGCACAATGATTCTTGCCTTATCATAGGGATATGGTTCGGAGAGAACCTGCCCCTCGGAGAGACTGTTGGTATCTGCTTTGTAGGACTTCACTAACTCCATCGTTGTCGGTTCGACGCCCCAAGCGTGGTCGATAAGTATCTCAGCATCAATGCCAAACTCTCTGTAGAACCACTCTTGGTCATAAGTTGATGTAAATGCCAGTTGACCCATGGTGAAGATATAACGCTTTTCGAGCTTCCTCGCAGTACCCGTACCGATTCTCCAGAAGTCGGTGAGTGGCGTGTGATTCCATAGCTTTTCTCTGTAAGAATGCTCGTCGAGTTCAGCAATCCTAACGCCGTCTTTGTCAGCGGGAACGTGCTTGGCAGCTATGTCCATCGCGATTTTCGCAAGGTACATATTCGTTCCGATTCCGCTGGTGGCAGTGATTCCTGTTGCATAAAGAACCTCACGAATAAGAGTCATGCACAACTCGTGCGCCGTCATGTTGTAAGCATGAAGATAGTCGGTGGCATCAATAAAAACCTCATCAATAGAGTAAGCAAAAATGTCTTCCGGTGCGATGTACTTCAAATATATAGAGTAAATTTGAGCCGAAACCTCAACGTATCTTGCCATCCGAGGTGGGGCAACGATATACGAGAGTTTGAGATTCAGATCTTCGGATAGCCCGATTGAATCGAAACATTCAGTTGTAAACCTGTGTCCGGGTGCTTTACGAAGTCGCTGAGCATTTACTTCTTGCACTTTCTGTATGACTTCAAAAAGCCTTGCCCTGCCCGGAATTCCGTAAGCTTTCAGAGAAGGGGAGACGGCGAGACAGATGGTTTTCTCTGTACGGCTTTGGTCTGCAACCACGAGATTGGTCGTAAGTGGGTCAAGGTGCCTGTCCGCACACTCACAGCTCGCATAAAAAGATTTCAGGTCTATAGCAAAATATGTGCGTTGCTTGTCCATCGTTGTTCTCTCTTCATGTGTTTTAGCTCGCCGCAACTTCCACAAACCACCGCCCCAACCGTGGCGGAAACGGTGCGTGTTCAAAGAATAACCGCTTTTCCTCGCCCTTTATGACCACCGTGTAGCAGTCGCCGGGGAAGCCGAATCCAACTGTGTCAGCCGGTCGAAAATCACGAACTTCATCGATTTTGTACATACGCCCGTTTGTCCACTCGACCGCCTTCGGGTGCATGAACCCTGTCGTGTCAATCTCCGAAGTGACCGACACATAAACTTTTTCTTTTTTAGGATGCAATGCTCTTGCAGTTGCGTTCATGCTGTGGTCACTCCTTTATATGGTGATGACGTGTGAAATATTAAGCTTAAATCCAGTACCAGTCGTCTATGTACTTGTGGTATTTTTGAGGAAGCAATTCTCTTAGCTGATCTGTTGTCAGATAAGAAAGACGAAGTAACCGTCCTACCGTGTCAAGGTTGTTAAAATACTCTTTCAGCTTTACAAGTTCTTCGAAAGGCGCATGTGCAGATATAAAGATGTTAAAGTTTGCACCTTCGTCCCAAAGTCGCTGTACAACCTCGTCCATTGTCAGTTCTCGAATAACAGCGATTCTGTTAGATAGGTAGTAAGGGAACCGTTTCTTCATATAGAACTTATCCCTTTGAACACTCTCACCATTTGGCTCAACCTCACAAATATGAGGTTTGGCATCAAAGCTAAAGTATCTCATAAGCCTATATGATAAGCCTATATGAGTTTCTGACACAGGCTTCAAGCTTAGTGTCACATCTTCCCCAAGCATGAATGGAGTCCGGCTGATAAGAATTTTCTATTTCCGTTTCCTTCCCGATTGCGAACTGAAAATGATTTTCATCGCAGAAACTTGGATCGAATGCTTTGTAGTAAGTCATATTGGTTGTCTCCTTAGTAGTTTATTATGTGCTTTCACACGTTAGCTGTCGTCATAACTCTCCCGCATTATCTTCAATCGTTCCAAGAAAATCTCTGCGTGGAACGTAAGGTAAATTGAAGTTGTATTCTGAATTTTCCTTATTCATTAGCTCCGAAGCCAAGCAGAAAAGCCAGCCAGAAAAGTCTGACAAGCGCAAAGAATCCGCCGTACAAGCCCTCCGTGACCGTCAGGCGAAGCTGAAAGCACAGACCCGCAAGAAAGGAGACCATGAGCTATGATAAGAAAAATTACATTTGAGGAAGATGAGCTTACAATTATCTCAATGTTCGAGAAAGAGGACAGGCAGGGTACTATAAGTGAGATAGAGGATGTCTTGCCGTTTGTAAAGGATGATGAGATTGAAGCCATTGTAGTAGGCACGATTGAAAAGATGAAGATGATGTCGGATGGCGAGTTTTCCAAGCTTGACCTTGGAGAATACAAGCAGGAGCCGATGGACAAATGAACATCAATCAGTTTGCAGTTTACCAAGTAAAGATGGGCGCAGAGTTTCGGACTCTGCGCTTCCGTCCTTATTCTGAGCTACAAGAGAAGAATCTGCGAGTTGACGTAAGTAACTATGAGCAAGTGTACTTGTCTCAGATGTCGCCGGATGATTCTGTGCAGACGATAAGGAAACGGCTTGAGGAAAAGATTCCAAAGTCGTTCAAGGGTCACAGCATCAGCGTGAGCGATGTGATTGTAATGAATAAGGCAGGAGTAGTATCTGCGTACTATGTAGACAGAGACAAGCTCATAGCCATTGCAGGTTTCCTGCGATTGAACTCATCAAGCTCACTTGTATCTATGGAAACCACGGCATTCAAAATTGATGGAAAGCCGGGAACTTGGCTCGCTTGTGATGGTACTATCGTGGACGGTAAGCAATTCTTCCTGATGCAAAATGAACAGATGAAAAACTCTGCCGTTTGTGTTATCGTAAACGATGTTGGTAAAGTTGTCGTACATGAGGCAGGAAAATTCGACGAGTCAGCAATACAGAAGATCAGAGAGTTTCTGCATCCAACATTACCGCAACAGACACACCCACCAAAGGAGAACTGGCAAAGGTATTACGAAAACGGCGAGTACGTCCGAAACGTTGAAGGCTCAGAGGAGCAGAATTATTCGTTTGTGGACGGGAACAAAAACAATCTAAAGCAATCAAAGCTGAACAGCGAAAAACGCCCATCTGTCTTGAAGAAGCTTCATGAGAAGCAGGCAGAGATTGCGCGGAGAAACGGAAAAGCGGTACCGGAGGTGATGATGGAGCAGGAAGCAGAGAGAAAGCGGAAGTAAGAAAGAGAAGTCTCTGGCACTTATATGTGGTGCCAGAGGCTTTTTTGATAGAAAAAGTAGTTGATTTTTTGTATCGAAGCAGTTATACTTAAGTAGGAAGAGTGAGCAAATCAATAAGCATAATCTGGCTTGATTACTGTGTTTGCAGTTGTGAACAGATTGTAAATTCTCAAATTCCCAAGTAAAAAAATTAAATTTAAGTTGACATTATGCCCCTTTTTGAGTATAATATAAGTGAAGACAGAGACGTCTTCCGTGCGGCGGCACGTTAAAGCTGTACTGCGCGTGGGGCAGGGTAAAGCCCACGGCGGATAGGCGTTCGGTAGGACGCTGGGCCCGGCATCTGGGATACAGGTGTAGTCCGCATGGGGGACTTAAATTTCCCATGGAGATGGATGCGAAAGCGTCTGTCAGGTATTCGGTAGGATACTGGGGCTGACAGCCAGCATTATAACACGCAACAGCGATTAAAAGGCGGGCGGTATTATATCGTCCGCTATTTTTCTGCTATAACCACAAAAGCCACCAAAGAAGGATGAACCATGAGCAAGATATAGGACAAAGCAAGAATAACAGAAATCATCATGCGGGTAGCCGAAGAGTATAAGACGAAAATGGTCGGTCGCTCGTTCCTGTATGTCTTTGAAGGACGTGCAATTGAAGTTGTCTATAGGACGAAAGACTTTATGCACCTGACTGGAGTGGATACAAATTCATCTGCCGAGCAGTTTTATAAGGACGCAATCCGCAAAAAGCTGAAGCCCAAGCAGATTTTCTTCAGTTCAAGGCATCCTTACGATTTGTGCATGAAGAAAATGACCCAGCTTGGGAATCTGTGCAAGGTCATTGATTCGGAACTGTTCATGTTAGAAGACACGGAAACCAACACTTTTACATATAAGTTTGGCTTGACAGACCTTCAACTGACTGTTTGCCTGAGCGAAGACACCAATAGCAACGGCACCGTCGTCGGTGATCACTACATTGCCCGCAGTTTCAGAGTTGAGGACAGCTTCGAGCGAGCTGACGGAGCATTTGAAGTGCAGTATATTTTCTCTAAGCGTAATGACACCCGAAAGTATGATACGATTATGTATATGGACAAGAGAATGAAAATAGAGGATTTGCCAAGCGGAGTGCAGGAGAAGCTTGACGATAGTTTATTGAGATGTAAAGGATAGCATCATGCAGGGTATAAATGAAAAAGCCCAGACGGTTATATTTCACTGCGAAAGCAGTGATACTAACCGTCCGGGCTTATTTTTATGTCAAGAAATCTCTTGCTGTTTCGTCTTCTTAGTTTCTTTCTCCTGCGGCGGATTCAAAATCGCATCCATATTCGAGCAAACCGTTTTCAATTCCTGTGTGTAATCGTACAGGTAATTGTAAGAGCTCTGTTTAGCATCCCTGCGAATAGTCAGACTTTGCTTTTCCTCTTGCAGAGCCTTCATCGAAGGAATCTTGCCATCAGTGTATCGCCCTTTTAAAAACCTAACTGCCGCTTCGTAAGTCTCTATCTCCGATGGGTGCGCTTCACGAAACTTCTTCTTGTTCTTTGCGTTCAGCATTTCACTGAAAACTTTTTTGTTGGAGAGATACTGTCCCATATAGCGGATAACCTCGTTGATGTCCTTCAGCTTGTCCTCGATTTCTCGAAGCTCTTTTCGGGCTTCGACTCTCTTTGCAAGTATTTCGTCGTAAGAGTTCTGAAGTGCGTCCCTCGTATCGTACCCATGTTGCTGAACATAGACGATAGTCTGCGCCATCTGCTTCAAGTTCGTGAGCTTGACTTTCTGCATATACGCCCGACTTTGCTGTGCCTTGACGTTGTTCTGCAAGTCCACGACCAATCTCAAATCGGATTTCAGGAAGAAGACTTCGACATAATCCGGTGGTGAATCTCCGAAGATAGTCGGCGAAAATGAGTAATCTATCTGAATGTCCTGAATGTCGTTGACATCCTCAGAGGAATCAAGAGGATTTTCTTCAATAAGGCTCTCTGCAACCTGATTTTTCAGAGTGTTTTTTTCGAACAACTTCATCATGTACTCTTTACCGTAGTTTGTACCCAAAGCACGTTCAGTTATGTTCTTACTCCGCTCAGGATGGAGATAAGTGTAGCGGTATTTTTTATCCGTGACTTGAATCAAATACTTTTCGAGAAGCACTTTTTGAAATTCATCAAAAGAGGTCGCTGAATTCGAAACGTCAGAAATCGCATCTCTGAGAAATTGTTTCTGTGTTTGAAAGACGGTCTTCGCAGGTGTTAATCCAAATTCAATAACTTCCTTGTTTGTCTTATCAAGTTCAGACTGTCCCCGCTTCTTTGCCCAATACTCTCGTTCTGAAATCTTATTCTCCGAAGGGGTAAGCAATTCAACTTGATGTAATCCTTCTCGGTTGCAGATTTCCATAAGGGATGCTCGCATACTGTCCAAATACTCTAACGTAGGATGATGCTTATATCCGGCACGACTGTCACAAGAACGCTCCGAATAGTCAGGCTGTTCAATGTCGTATTTTCTCAAACTGTTAAAGACAATATGAACATGAATATTGCCACTCCCGTTGTGTCCGTCCATATGGGTGCATACCAAAGTCTGATGTCCGGGGAAATTCTTTTTTGCAAATTCTATACCCAGTTCTTGTGCTTTCTCACCGGTCAGCCCGCACTCAGACTGGTCGAGAGGATCGAAACTGATTATGTAATGGTGCGCCCTGATTTCGTCCGGTTTCTGATTCTTGCGGAACCGCCCGTTGAGCTCTTGGCACTCCTCGGCATAGGTGAACGGGTCGCAGTTGATGCCGTCGAGGATGTAGTCCCGCCTCCGCACCAGGTTTCCGTTCTCATCGAGGACAGGCTTCATTGTATACTCGTCATGCTCATATAGGAGATAAGAAAAAACGTCATTGTAATTGGAATTTTTACTTGTACCGTGCTTTAAGATTGCCATGTACTTCATCCACCATCCTTGCAACGTCAAAGTGCATTTTTAAAACAGCGTTAAGAGCTTGCTCCAACTCAGCGGTAACTGCCTGAGAGCGCAGACCACCCGTATTAAAATACTTCGCAATCTGATTGATGTTATTCGCAATGTTGTTCAAGAGAAAGCTGATTTTTTTCATTTCTTCTCGAATGTCTGGAAACTCCGCAACTATCTCGTGAGTGACAGTGAGTTTTCCACCGAGCAAGGCTTTTCGCATATACTCGGACATACTTACTCCTGCACTTTCTGATCGCTTTTTAACTATCTCATACTCCACATCAGATAAACGGAATGCAACTCGATGCTGACGTACTAAGTCAGTGTCTTTTTTTGGCTGTGCCATAGTAAAACCTCTTTTCTTAATTTTTGCCACAGGCGGAACACACGGAAACCGTGACCGGGATGTCTCCGACATATCCGCTGTGACCATTTTTAATGGGAAACAAATTGCAAAACTTTTCAGTTTTGCGTTAATCGAGGGTATGGGAAATCGAAATTCCCATCAAGAGAGTCCGTCGGCATTTACTCATTTTTGAGTAAATGTTCGACAGGGCGTATCTTGCTCTTGCTACTTTATCCCCTCATTAACACAGATTTCAGACCACTTTTGAAAAGCTACTTGAAAAGAAAATTCGAAATTTTCAAAAAAGCTTGTCAGGAAGTCTGTGCTGTCTGTGTTAGTGAAGGGGATAAAAAACCGTTAAGGTTTCCTTCTCCAAAAAAATATTTTGCAAGGAATAGCTTTTTATCGCTTTAAAGCATTGACTTACAAAGCAAAATGTGTTATACTTCAGGAGGTACAAGAGTAATGACAAAAAAGAAAACAGAACAGAAAAAGGAGTACACGCCGGTCACGAGGGAAGAAGCGAGGGAGTTATTAAAACAGCTTGAAGAAATGAAGAACGTCGATGTGCGAACTGTGGACAAGTCAACGCTCGTTGACATCAACACAGTCGAGATTGATACTTCGCTTCCTCCGGTGGAACGAATCGTAGATTACATCCGGCAAATCAAGAACCCGTATTGCTATCTCGACCACGGCATGGTTATTAAGATAAGCTTTGCCGGAAAGAAATCCATGGAGGAATCACTCCGTCATTACATTCGCACCATCTGTGGTTGATGCGGTTATAGAAATTCAGAGAAAGGAGATAGGCAGAAGATGACTACAGAGTATAGCCCAAGAAGAAAAACAAATCAGACGATATACAGAACCGCCATCTATCTGCGCCTTTCCCGTGATGACGGCGACAAGTACGAAAGCGACTCTATCTCGAATCAGAGAAAACTCATAACTGATTACATAGAGAGCAAACCTGAGTTTTGCTTGGTGGATGAGTATGCCGATGACGGTTACTCCGGCTCTAATTTTGAAAGACCTGCATGGAAACAACTTTATGAAGACTTAGAGTGTGGAGCGGTCAACTGTATCGTCGTAAAAGATTTGTCCCGTTTCGGTAGAAACTACATCGAAGTTGGAAGATACCTTCAGATGATTTTCCCAGTTCTTGGAGTCAGACTCGTCGCCATCAATGACAACTTCGATACTCTTAACGAGTGGCGGAACGGTGATGCTCTTACCGTTCCGATGAAGAATCTCATCAACGACAACCTTACATAAAGAACGATGTTCTCCTGTATGATTGCCATTAAAGTTTTCTTACACTTCTACAAACCCGACAAAGTTGTAATAAATTTTGATTTCACGTTCGTCCTGACCGTTCACCATCTTGCGCTCGCCGACCTCAATCCGATTGATGAGACGCAGTAGCGTGGGACGGTCAAGTTCTTCCAGATGGGAGTAATCCTGAATCATGTCAATCCACTCGTCAGTTTCGCTCTCGACCTGTTCCATCGCCTCTATTCTGGCGGTGAGTTCTGCCTTCTGCTCTAATTTTTCCAGACGTTCGTCCTCGTACCGATGCAGAAGTTGCACACAGAGGGCTTCGGGGATTTCCCCTTTCACTTTGTCTTCATAGGCACTCATAACCAACCGCTCCAACTCGGACAATCGCTTTTCCGTGGCTACCAGTGTCCCTTGCAGGGAACGGAGCTGTTCTGCTTCGGCAGAGTGCTTCTGCCGGCGAATCTTCTCTTTCAGGTCTTCAGGATTGTTCTGCGCCCACATTGCTTTCAAACGGATGTCAAGAAGAACAATATTGGTAATGACCCTTTGATTGAGAACATGAGCCGAACACGCCGTTTTTCCTCCAAAACCATATCGGTTGCAGATATAGCTGTGATACGGTGACTCAGAGCCGTCCTTGTGCTTGCGGGATTCGTGACAATGCTTCATGGGACTGCCACAGTCTAGACAATAGAGAAGTCCGGCAAAGAGAGCAGTGGTTCCGTCCTTTTTTGTGCGGTTGCGCATATTCTGCTCATCCATCCGACGCACTTGCTCCCAGACCTCCGGAGAGATAAGCGGCTCATGCGTATTCTCCACTTTAATCCACTCGTCGGTAGGCTTTGAAACCAGTTTGTGAACCTTATATGACACATTGCCCGTCTTGTTCTGCACTGTATGACCCAGATAAACCTGATTCTGAAGAATTGATTTGACCGTCTGCCCCTGCCAGTAACCTCCATCGCTTCGTGGATTCTGCTTGCTCAAAGCCATGTAATAGTAATCACGAGGCGTAGGCACACCATCTTCGTTGAGTATAGTGGCAATCTTCCGGTAGCTATATCCTTGACAACGCAAGTCAAAAATACGCTTCACAACAGGAGCTGTTACTGGGTCGGGAATCAGGACGTGCTTGTCCTAATAATCCCGTCCCCAACGGCTAAGGTCTTTGCACAGCACCAGATTGACTTTTCCGGCGGTGACATCTCCAATAAGTCGATTCAGTCCAGGACGGTCGAACGTGGTGCCTGACACTCCGTCATCAATATAGTAATCAATCAGATTCCAACCCTGTTCACGGACATATCTATTAAGCAGTTCCTTCTGGTTCTCAATAGATACCGACTCGCCGGTTCTTTCGTCATCCCGACTGAGTCTGGCGTAAATCCCTACGTTATAAATTGCATTATCCTGCATCTCTGTATTTTAACCTCCTTAGAATGCAGCATAATGACAACAGATTTTACCTGCTACCATTATACCGCATCTGTCATCAGATTTCTATAGCTAAACGAAAAATTATGCCGCTGTCCGGTTAATCTTTTCCATTGTCAGGGCATCCAGAACGTCTCCCATAAAGGTGAGGTTGTTTATGTAGATGCTCTTTACCCTGTAAAGCACCCCGTCAATCACAACTTCAATGCTGTCATTGAGCATGATATATTCCTGCCCACCACACCGGAAACGTGGAACCTGTTCGCTTTCGAGCCATTCTACTTTTGTGTTTTCTGCCATAGGCTAATTTCCTTTCATTTCAATTTATCTTTCCAATCCAGTTTTTCTATGTTGTATGCTTGGTTTGCGAGTATAAGCCCTCACAACCTCCGGCGGAATCCTCTCCAGAATTTCCACTGCATCAAGACACTGGTGCCTCAACCGTTCATTCTCAAGCTTCTTAAGCACACTCTCTTTCGAAGATTTCTCAAGCGACTGCGTGAGCTGTTCGTTTTTCTTTTTCAGCTTCTTGTTTTCGGACGTTGTTGTCGTGAAGGCAACATTGTACTTCTTAAGCGTAGTGTGCATCTGCTCAACAGCGGGGATGTACTTGTCCAAGAGTTTCTTTATCTCGTCAATCCTGCCCTTGGCGTTGAATAGGTTTGCACTTGAAATTAGTTCCTCCAACTTTTCTTTCTGAGCAGTGAGCTGAGTCATCTGCTTGAATACCCTCGGCGGGATGTGGTCTCTGCCTGTAAGGGATGCACTTTCTCCACGTTCCAAATCCGGGTACTTTCTGACCATATGCCCCCAGAACTTGTCCTGCCACTCGGTGAGCTTCTTCTTGTTCCCGACAATTTCTTTGGCACTCAAGCGGCTATCCTCCGTCAACGGCACAAAGCATAGGTGCATATGCGGTGTTTTCTCATCCATATGTACTGTTGCGGATATTATTGTTTCCGGTCTTTGGTTCTGCTTAATGAAGTCAAGGGCTTCCTGAAAATATGCCTTAATTTCGTCTTTCTTCTTGCCCTTGAAGAACTCAGGCGTTGCTGTCACAAGAGCCTCAACAAGCCGAACACTGTCCGTCCTTGTCCTGCAACCGGCTTCTTTTATCTGCTGTTCGGCAACTGTCCGATACTTTCCTTGCGGTTCAACAAGATGAAAGTTCAGGTGACTCTTGCTTGTGTCCACATCAGGATTACTGGCGTATTTTTCTTTCGTACGCTCATTGTGAGCCTCTATGTTTGAAATCTCCGGTCCTTTGTACTTTGCAAATCGGAGAATTGCGTATTGTGCTTTTGGCATTTTTACCTCCTATATAGCTGTGTTTTTGGGCTTTTGCCATGTACGTACGTACATGTTGTACACACATACATTGGTATCACTCCACCCATTCGACCGGTATGTATGTACGTTGCGATTTGGCGGTGTTCTCTGCTTGTGCAACTGTTTCTATTCCGGTGAATCCCCAGACTCTGCGCCCTGCTGAGTTTGTGATGTTGTTGCAATGCTCCAAATGGTACTTGTCTGCATTCGCTACCATGCAATCGCTGAAGCTTCGGGATTTGAGCGGGATAAGGGAGTTCTCCTCGCACCACATTCTGTAAACCTCATACAGGTCTTTTGAGCTTGCAGAAGCACCGTCACTGAGCCGGATATATCCCTCGGATTCAAGGAAGTCAAAGATATTGTTGTTATCTCTTTTAACAGATTCTCTGTTATTCTTTGTTCGTTGGCTCTCTGTAAACTTGAAGTTGTTTCCTACAAGACGTTGAAGCCCTCTGAACGCCCAGAGGAAGATACCTTCTACCTCGCTTCTCATCTTCTTCGAGATGTCCGGGTCGTCAATCCTATCTGCGGGACGTTCCTTTGTAGTAAGTACTAATTGTCTTCTGTAGAAGCCGTCGCTACGGTCATACAAGGCTTGCAAGTCTCCGTTGCTGAAAGCTAAAAGACGAGCAAACATATATCCTTGGTAGCTTTGCTTGCCTTTTCGTTCCAAGTCCATTTTGCCTTGAGCAGTAACAATAGATTTTACATAGTTAGTCTGCCTGAGTGCTTCTATACGCATATCGTCATCTACACATAAAAGGATATGTTCAAGGTCTGCTCTTGCAAAGCGGTTTTCAGATACCTTTCCGATGCTTCCATCCTTCATGTTGCTTCCGAACAGCGAGGAGAGAACAACACCTATTTGAGACTTACCCTCGCCGCCGTTGCCTTTGATGATCATCATGCGCTGACCTTTGTTGCTTGGGATTAAGCAGTAACCGATGAATTCCTGAAGTGTGGGAATATCTTCTTTGTGTAATAGCTCGCTCAGGAAAGATAACCACACTGTCGGTTCCGGTGCATCCGGACGATAGGAAACCGGCAATCGGCTTCTTACAACATCAGGTTTACCCTCAATAAAACTCCCATCAAGGTAAAGCGTTCCGTTTGAAAGATGTATTTTATCTTCCTCCGGCGTGAAATCCTCAACCTGTGCGGCTAACTTCATGACTTCTATGATGTTATTTATCTTTCCGGGGATATTGTTTACGGCACAATCTCGAAGCTCCTCATAGATTTCTCCTCGAAGTGGCAAGTCGTCTGTAACTCTGCCGTCGGGTGTGAAGAAAGCATTGTTCGCAAAGATTATCTTGCGGTTCCTAAGAAACTCACTGCAAAACAAGGCTTCGTTTATGTTCTTGCCGTCGAACCAGACCGGTGTATCGTTCACACTAACACCTCTTTTCGGAGCCTCTCAATATATCCGCTTTCGTGAAGTTCGTCCATTAGTGCCGTTCGTTCGTCCTTATCCGAGAAAGTGAGCTTATCTACAAGATAAGTTACATACTCAAGATTCTGGCAGGCTTCAATAAAGCGTCTGTCCGGAATATCTTCCGGTGACTTCGGAGCATACCGTTCTTTCCAACGTTTCAATATCCGTAGATGCCGGAACAGTATGTCCATGTCCTGCTCCCAAGTGCTTTTGTGATAGACTATTGGCTTGTCGCTTGGCTTGATTCCGAAATCCTCCATTAGCTTCCTTGCGGCTTCGTAGGGTGTCAGGCTGAAAAGCCTTCCTGTCAGTTCAATTACATCTCCCGTAGCTCCACATCCGAAACAGTAGAAGTAATCCTCATTCAGCTTCATGCTTGGATGCCTGTCTTCGTGAAATGGGCATCTGACCATGCCGTTGTGGTCGGGTTCAAGACCGTATTGTTCGGCAGCTTGTTTCAGGGAAACTGTCGCTTTGACTTCTTCAAAAATATTCATTTTGTAATCTCCTTGATTTTTAGTTCCGATCGATCGTATGTCTATTCTACGGCAAAAAAATGCCGCCGTCAGTTTTCGAGCGAAAAACGTAAACAGCGACAAATTTGTTCCTTGTTATTGCAAATTTGCACAGGGCAAGGTATCGGACTTACACCGATTGAATCGCAGAAAAGCTACGATATTTCGAGGCTTGGGCTATCGACGGAATCCGTTAAAAGGCTTATGACACACAAGATTGACGTTGACATCCTGAACCGGCTCCTTGAGCATGAGAGGTTCCCGCATTTTTGCACTCAGATACGCAACTATTTTGAAGGTGAAATGACAGGCGGGTATATGTCGAGAAAGAGTTCCCGAACAAGAGACAGTGAAGTTGCAACTGCTAAGGCTATTCAGGGAATCGTGAGTGAATTGCCAGACAAGCCGATGAGCGAATACACTGAGGAAGATATAACTGATGCGATTACAAACTACGCTAAGGCAACTGCAAATCTTGACGATAAAACCAGTTCCTATCTTAGGAATTTTGTCCTGTTCATATTTAGGAGATTCGGGAAGAAGCGACAGGCGGAAGACTGATATACCTTTCCAAAACAGCCGAATAAAACAACAAGGGAGCCGAATTTCAGCTCCCTTTTGTAACACATATTGAGTTTTCGTCCGACGTCTATTTTGCAAAGGTATAACACACTAGACTTTCCGTCTTGGAAAGTCGTGTGCCAAAAGGGGGTAGCCCTTTTGGATTGACCCGGAGACGGACGAACGACAGTTTTAGACTTGCACAATCGGAAAGTTCAAAACTTGACAAAATGTGTGAAATGTGATAAGCTATTATTGAGCTTTAATCGATTGGAAAAGGAACGAGCTGGCGAGGAGGATTGGTATGGATAAAACGACAGTAGGAAGAATTATAAGTGAACAGCGCAAAAAGTGTGGGCTGTCACTGAGCGAGTTGTGCAACGGAATCTGCAATAAATCTACTCTTATGAGAATAGAGTCAGGAGAGTTGAACGTCAATACGGATATTCTGTCACGCCTTCTTGAAAGGCTCGGCATACATCTCGATTTTGATGAAGCAAGCAATTTTGATGATATTCTTGTCAGACAAATAATAAGAAATGCAAATCAAGCCGACGTAACCGGCGACCGTCAGGAAGCACTCAGGCTTCTTAGCACAATCGCTTCTGATTACGACAGCTTTTCATTGCAAAACAAACAGAGATATGATGTTATAAATACTATGTTGCTTTATGAAGACGGGAGGATAACCGCCGAAACCAGACTTTGCAATCTCGAAAAATCAATGAGACTGACACAACCGAAGTACAGCCTCGATAATCTGCCGCTCGTCATGACCGATATGGAAGCGCAGATACTCAAGTACATGGCGACAACTTACGGCATGATGGAAGACTATGAAAAGGCGATAACGCTTTATTCACACTTAAAGCGTTATCTTGAAAATGATACAGACAAAGTAACTTCAGCAGGAAAGTTGGTAAGTATATGCTACAACCTGTCAAAAAGTCTCGGGCTCTTAGGGAGATACGATGAGAGTATAGCTGTTGCGAAAGAAAGCGTAAGATATTGTGAGTATGTTGATAATCTTAGCATGCTTCCCAGTTGTATTTATAACAATGCTAAGGCTTTAGTGAGCCGTAATAAACCGGGAGATAAAGAAAAAGCCAAAGAACTTGTGAATGAAGCACTGGTCCTTTGTACACCTAGGACTTGGAATATTACCGAATTATTGACTCTTCTTAAAACACTTAAAGCAGAAATAGAAGACTAATAGTCATTTCTTTCTACATCTAACCATGATTCATCATAATGTGGAGAACAATTCGGTTTTTTCTCTTCATCTTTGTTAATAGTAATTTTCGTGTCGTTTTCCGGTGGCAATTCCGTAGTGACGGTGATTTCACTTGCAACTACTGATGCTGTCATAACGAGTGCCAATATAACTGCTAAAATACTGTTTAATGTTCTTTTCATGAGTATAACCTCTTTTGATATAGTATTTCGTGCCTCTAAAATGCACGATTATCTTTACTATATCATACTTAATAATTTTTGTCCACCTTCCAACCGTTGCGTCCCACGCAACGCCTTCGGTTGACAATTTGAAAAAATTTTGCTACCCTATTTTTACAGACTACTTTCGAGACTTTTTGCTTTCAGCGCGCGAGTAGGCGGAAAGGGTCGGAACGTCTGAATAAAATATTTTTGGAGGAATCCTTATGAAAAAAGTATTATCAATCTTATTAGCAATGGTACTCGTTTTGACTGTTATGTGTTCGTTCTCGTTCGCGGCGGAAGCAACATCAGAAGAGACTAATTCTGCAAACTCAACAAGAGCGTTAATTATTGCATGCCCCTATTGTGAATCATACAACGCAACAGGAGTAACAGTTCGCTCATATGTATATACATATCATACCTCTTGTTCGCATTACACTTACGGTACAGATACTTATATACGATACGAATACGTAACTAACTGCACATGCAACGATTGTGGAAAAACTTTCACCGTACATTTCTATCCTCAGCAATACGAGGATGTTTTTACTTCGTGCGAAGGATGGGATTGATAATTAAGGCTTGCTGATGATACTGTCTGTTGACTCAGAGACAAGTTTGGAGGAGGAAAAATATGAAGTATATATTTTCATTGGCATTTCAGGGCATCAAACGAAGAAAGCGCCAGTCAGTAATGATAATTACTGTTTTGACGATTTCGTTTGCGTTTGCTGTTATGTCTTTGAGCTATGCAGACAGTATTACAGCTACAAATTCGAACTATCGTATTTCTGAATATGGCTCATGGTATGCCGGTATCATATATGGAGAAGATGGGGATGAGGATTTTCTTAACAGTATAGAGGGAATTGACAGCACAGGGATAACAGTCTCATATGGAACGGTCGGAAGCACAAGCATCGGAGTTGTTGACGACAATTTTGTTGGGTTCGGTGTCTCTCTGAATCAGGGTCACCTACCGAAAGCCTCCGGCGAAATAGCTATGGAGGCTGATTTGCTTAGCGAGCTTGGATATGATTACATAGTAGGGCAGGAGATTACCTTAACTATTTCCTGCGGCTCAGGCGACGATTCAGCTTATGTCACCAAAACGTTTACCCTTTGTGGCGTTATCAAGGAGTATTCAAATGTCTGGAACACTACCTCTGGCACGCTTAATGGTGCTATAATATGTCAGGATGATGCGGATGAAATACTGAATTCTGTTGGCAGTAGCTTCGAACCGCAGACCTCCTATTTCTTCTCCGTAAAATCCGGTTACGAAAGCGTTGTAAAGGACGAGGTCAACAGCTACCTTCGAGCAAATCACACCGGCACCTCTGTTCAAGTGATAAACGTAAACCGTGCTGTTACCATCGGAGAATCCGAGGCTGAGTCCAACTCGTTCTATATGACTCTCGTTTTCGCAGTAGCAATTTTTGCAGTGATCATCGTCTATATTCTTCAGATCCAGTCGGACGTCAGGCGTATTGTGCGTATGAGAAGCCTTGGGGGAACAAAAGGACAGCTTATACTGCTTGTTACGTTGGAGACGCTTCTTCTGTGTATTCCATCGATGATTCTGGGAACAGTTTTTGGCGCACTTGGAACATGGCTTCTTCTGACAATAAGCCTCTTTTCCGGCTCGGCTACTGTCGTAGTAAGCATTCCGTGGAATGCCATTATAGTAGCCGTTCTCTTGTGGATTTTAGGAACACTTGTTATCAGGATGATAACGATTATATCCGCGCTCGTAACTCCTCTAACCGGCAGAATGGGAATGACGGCAAAATCGAGACGCCGCTCCACAAGGATGCAGAAAATCCTGATTGTCATCATGCCAATTGTCTTGTGCTACACTGTAATTTACTCCTTGGCAACATCAATGAATTCTGTATACCGTTACAGACTGTATTCAACCTATCCCTCATATTGGATTCATGGAAGTACTGTACAATTCAGCTCGGAGAGGACTTTTGTAACCGATGATGTGATTGACAGCATTGCAGACACCATAGGAGTTTCCAATGTCTGGGGCTTCACATGGTTCAGCTCATCCGACGCAAATATCACCCTGTCAACAGAAGAGGTTGACGATGTAAGGGTATCGGTGTACGTCATAGATTCATCAGCAGATATAGATTTATTCGACCTGTCAAAGGTTGATCTTGAAGCTTTCGAGAATGGCGACTGCGTCGTTCTGTCATTTCCGTCCACCGACGAAGACTCTGTCATTCCGGACAAGGATGAGTCGTTGACCGTCACACTGTTTGGCGAAGACATTGAAACTGTCGTCGGCGGTATCAGTATATATCGTGCAACAAGCTATCTTGGAGTCAATTATGGCTTCGACATATTCGATGCTTCTTACAGCGTTGTATGCTCAAGGGCGTTTCTTCAAAAGATGATAGATGTAATACCGGAGGGAAAGACTCTTGGAACAGGTGCACTATACTATGAGCATGGCGACACTGCGGAATTCTTGAGAGCGTTTGCCTTTGCCGATTCAAATGCTGAGTATCTGCTGACAGATTCTGTGGTTTCTGAAATTGTTAATAACAATGACCTTGCCATGATAAATGAAAGGGAAACATACTCCACTCAAGCTCAGACTTATCTGCAATCACTGATACTCCTGTTTGTCACCAGCGGATGCATAGCCCTTATTTCAGCATTTATCATTGTGAGCCTGTTGAGCCTTGAGACTGACAGAGAACAGCACAAATATGGGATCCTTCAAGCTCTCGGCATGTCCAAGCGAAAGAGAAATGTCCGGCTTATAACAAATTCTCTCCTGAGAGCCATTGCCGCACTCGCTGTTTCGTGGCTTTGCTACATAGTCTACTACTTAGCCGGAAAAGCCGACTTGATAGACTTGATAAAAGAGGGAAGCTCGGTATTTTCATTATTGAAATCTCATTTCGACTCGCTTTCAACATTCGGGCTGACGCCACAGGTACTATGCACTATCAGCTTAATCCTGTTTATAACGGTGTTCCTCGTTTGCTATATTCCTAAACTGTGGCTGAATAGATATACATTAATGGAAATGCTACGCAATGACTAAGCATGGCCGAGAAGACAGGTAAAGGAGAAAAAATTATGAGTACAGTATTAAGAGCAAAGGACATTTACAAAACCTACAAAGCGGAATCGGGTGAAACCCACGCACTGAACGGCGTGAGTGCTGAGTTCGAAGAGGGACTTTTCTACACCATCATCGGAAGAAGCGGCTCGGGCAAGTCGACGCTTTTGCATATCCTGGGCGGTCTCGACGAACCCACTTCGGGCAATATCTACTTGGGCGACGAGGATTTATATTCCTATCCCGATGCGAAAATGGCGGAATTCAGGCGCAGGCACATGGGATTCGTGTTCCAGCAGTTCAATCTCCTCGACGAGTACACGGTGCTTACGAACATCTGCATGCCGATGAAGCTTGACAACAAGAAGCCCGATCCGGAGTTTCTCAAAAACGTGACGGAGCTTCTTGGAATCGCCGACAAGCTCAAGAAATACCCGACAGAGCTTTCGGGCGGCGAACAGCAGAGAGTTGCTATAGCTCGCTCGGTTCTCGCAAAGCCTCAGCTCATCTTTGCGGACGAGCCGACTGGAAACCTCGACAAGAAAAACGGCGAGACGACGATTCAGCTTCTCAGAGATTGCGCCCAGCAATTCGGGCAAACGCTGATTATGGTAACTCATGACCCCGAGATTGCGGCGAAGGCGGACGTGGTTATAAAAATTGAGGATGGCGTGGTAATTGATTAGTTTACCTCCATAAAAGAACCGATTGCTTTCAAATTGAGAGCAATCGGTTCTTTTTTGTTTTTTGCACAGCATTAGTTAATTTATACCCAACTGTATGCTGTGTGTCGGAGGTAAATCTGCTGTCATTTGCTGTTTGTTCTTATCGTTCTTTATGTAAGGTACTCTAACGAGATGTATGCCAGGGAC
Source organism: Oscillospiraceae bacterium (assembly GCA_021201135.1). Taxonomy (GTDB): domain Bacteria; phylum Bacillota; class Clostridia; order Oscillospirales; family Ruminococcaceae; genus Faeciplasma. The sequence goes on along the minus strand of JAJQGT010000009.1, from coordinate 18,332 downwards.
GTTCAAAGAAAAACCATGGCGATATTCAGAGCAAAAGAGAAGAAAGGCGAAAGAGGTTTCATGGCAGTCCCATACGGTTATGTGGTTGACCCGGATTGTAACTATCACCTCTTAGTAAACCCCGAAGTCGCCGATTACGTTCGCCTCATTTTCACTATGAAAGCAGAGGGAATTGGACTTGTAGCTATTGCAGACCGTTTGAATGAGATTGGTGCCCCTACACCTCGTGGTTACAAAAAGTCTCAGGGAAAGTATAAGAATCTGGAGAGCAACAACAAGTGGAACTATTTAAATGTTCGCTTTTTACTGAAAAACAGGACGTACACAGGAGCTACAGTTTATAATACCTTCGGTAAAGGCGAGTACAAAGTCATCCCCAATACACATGAAGCGTTGGTAGATGAAGCAACGTTTGAAGCTATCAGCTTGGACGTGGAAGAACGGGGAGAGAGAAAGAAGAAAAAGACGTCAAGTAGTAACGTCTTGCAAGGAGTTTTCTATTGTGGAGATTGCGGACGGGCAATGTTTTACGATAAAGTCAGATGTGGGACAGTGATTAGAAATTACAGGTATCACTGTGGTGGATACAGTTTATACAGAAAAGGTGACGAAGGTGCTCCGCCGTGTGGAGTAACTCGCAAAAGCATATCTGACCATACTGTCTACAAGTTCGTTCTCGACCAGATAAGGACACAACTCAGGGCGGGACTTGAGCTTGAAAAGCTTAAACAGTTGATGAGAGAAGACTCCAAAGAGAAAAAGAAACAGACAGCTACTATTACAAAGAGGGAAGCGGAAATTAAGCAGAAACTCAGAAAGCTCTATGAAGATTATGCAGATAAGATAATAACCGAGGATGAGTACATAGAAATCCGAGAGACGTACTCAGAGCAACTGAAAGCAGTTCAAGAAGAGTTAAACTCAGATAAGAATCTGGATAGTGGCACAGATTCATGGGCAGAACTAAAGAAAAAGTTATTTACCGACGACTTTGGCGGCGAGAGTGTCGGAACAATACAGCTCAGCGAGCATTCAAGTGTAGAGATAATCGCTGACGATGAGGCGGACGTTGTGGAGAGACTACTTTGCAGAGGATTGACAAGAGAACTGGTTGAGACGATGGTTGAAAGACTTGAATACAGTGTGGACGGTAGCTTTTCCATCAAGTTCAAATGCGAAGATTATGTTGAGAAGTTATTGACTATGAAAGGAGCGTAATTTGATGATCGGTTTGTACATAAGACTTTCACGTCTTGACGATGACTTGGATGAGTACAAGCATGTGAGCAACAGCGTGGAGAATCAGAGAAGATTTCTGAACGAATATCTCGAAGAATTTCCTGACTTGAGAACAGAAGATGTTGATGAATTTATTGATGGTGGCTACAGTGGGACGAACTTCCAAAGACCCGCATTTCAAAGAATGCTTGCTCTCATTAAAAAGAGAGGCATCACGACTGTGATAGTTAAGGACTTCTCTCGTTTTGGCAGGAACTATGTTGAGTGTGCAGATTACTTGGAAAAGCTATTTCCGTTCTTAGGAACCAGATTTATTTCTGTTGCAGACAACTATGACAGCGGAAGGCAAAACGAAGACCGGCAGATTGAAGTTGCGATGAAGAACATTGTCAACTCCTATTATTCACAAGACCTGTCTCAGAAAGTGACTGCGACATTTAATATGAAGCGAGAGCATGGAGAGGTATTCTTCAATGTGCCTTTTGGTTATGTTAAGGATGAGAAGCACAAAGGTAAAGTACTCGTCGATGAAGAAGCCGCAAAGATTGTACGGCGTATCTTCTCGCTTGCTTGTGATGGTAAAACAGGAAATGCCATTGCAAGAGTTTTGAACAGTGAGAATGTTCCCACTGTAGCCGCATATAATAAGGCGCATGAGGTAAGAGGAAAGACGAAATCTCCAGAGAAAAGCGAATATGCCGCATGGACAGGTACAAAGGTCAGAAATATCCTGCTTAATGAGTTTTACACTGGGACATATATAAGTCAGAGAAGAAAGCAAGTAATAGCAGGAATGAAGAAAACAGTTGAGGTTAAAGACCCTGTTAAAATTCCCGACAATCATCTGGCAATCGTAGACACAGTGACTTTCGAAAAAGCTCAGGAGATTTTTAGAAGCAGGCAGTCCAAATACGCTGTAGGCAGACGCTATCCGTTGAAATCCAAAGTATTCTGTGGTAACTGCGGTTATGCGATGGCTTACAAAGATAACGTTTATGATGAGTGTTACTTCTTCTGCAATCACTCAATGCAAACCGGCAACCACGTCGGCTGTTCGAACTACAGATTCTCAGAAGAACTTCTCAATAATAAAGTTTTCACACAGCTTAGAGCTTGGATGATGCTCTTAGAAACAGCTTGCGGAAATGTTGACGAAGCCGAGCAGAAGCGATGGGAAGGTTTGCGGTTTCTCAATGATGAAGCGGACACCCTCCAAGCTGAATTTAAAGCTATTCAATCTAAAAAGGTTGAACTGTATGAGTGTTACAGTGACGGTCAGATAAGTAAAGAAGATTTTGCCTCAGAGAAAGAAAAGCTCACAGCCGAGATTGATTCAATTCGAACTGAGCTGAACAAGGCCCATGAAAAGGAAGCCAAACTCCGAAAGACAAGAAACCGCCGAAAGCCGGAGCTTGATGACTTGATGGAAAACGTCAAGTTATTTGAAAATGAGAACCGTCTCACTTGCATAATGGCAGATACTTTCATCGAGAAGGTTACTGTCTATGACAAATGGTATATTGAAATACAATGGAAGTGTGAGGACTTGGTTGAGAAGGCTTTGAGTGAAGCGGCAGAAGCGGAAGAAGTGATGAGTGCGGTTGTAGCAGAAAGAATGGTGGGATAAGAACGTTGTGGTCTTGACAGATGTGGTATAATACGAGGTGATAAGACTGTACGAACATCTCACATAAGATATATCAGTACGGTGATATTTCTTGAGCCTAAACTGTTTGTCATGTAGTAATGTTTGTTCACAGAAAATTTACAAACCTTTCTTCTCGATTCAGTTGACTTTCTTGTGAAAATGAATATAATAGATAGTGATAGAACTCCCCGCACCTCTCACTTAGTGAAGTGTCCCAGGGGAGACATTTTTTTAAGGACGGTAAACAAAGAAATGTGCCAGGATAACCAAATTAGTGGAACTGTTGAAATGAAACAGCCGACTACATATGAACAGCAAGTAGAGCTTATTAAGAAAAAAGGTTTTCGCGTTGAAGATGATGATAAATGTATAGAATTTCTCCATCAAGCAAATTACTATAGGCTGATGGCATACCTTTTGCCATTCAAAAAACGTGATGGTACATATGTCAAAGGAATTGATTTTAATAGGATAAAAAGAATATATGAATTTGATGGTCGCTTGCGGGCGATACTGTTCCAGAGTATAGAAGAAATCGAATTATATCTTCGCACTCAATTTGCCTACTATAGTGCACATAAGTATGGTACGCTTGGTTATTTGGACGTGAATAATTATTCAACAAAGCTTGATGCAGAATCATTTTTCCGCCATATTGATAGTTCTATTGAAGACCATAAGAAAACGATGGTAGTAAAGCATCATAAGGAAAAATACGGTGGTCAATTTCCAATATGGGTAGCTATTGAATTTTTCTCAATAGGTATGATGTCTTACTACTATGCCGGTATGAAGGTAGAGGATCAAAAAGCTCTTGCAAAAGACTTGTATACAGCAAATCCAGCTCTTTTAAAAAGCTGGCTGAGATGTCTGACTGACCTTCGCAACCAGTGTGCACACTATTCCCGTTTGTATGCATGGGTTTTCAGTGCGATTCCTAAAATGCCGAGAGATTGCTCTTTCGTTTCAGACCGCAGGCTTTTTTCACAGATAATGATGGTTAAATTTCTTTATCCGAACAAGCAAAAGTGGAGCAGCAAGTCGTTAAATGAGCTCCAAGCCTTGATAGAAGAGTACAAAGAGGATATTTCGTTGAGGCATATTGGTTTCCCAGAGAATTGGGAAGAGTTACTTGAAAACTGAATTATGAAATCTTCTGCATAAACCACAAACTGCACTTGAGATTTGATACTTAAGTGCAGTCGTGACTTATGCAGTTTTTTGTTTTATATTCCTATTAGATTCCTTGCGCTGAGAGAATTGCCTTCAACGCTTTTGCCATTTGAGTGAGAATGTACTCCTCAGTTTCATTGCAATCCAAAAGCAACCGATGCAGTTCGCTGTTTGCCGTAGATGCCGAATGTTCCAAGGAATCTACCAAAATATCATCAGCCGAAACTCCAAGTGAATTTGCAATATCTACGAGTGAATCAACTCCGAGCTTTGTCTTGTTATTTTCTATCATGTTGATAAACTCCCGTGAGAGGTCTGCTCTTTCTGCGAGTTCCTCCTGCGAAAGTCCCTTTTGTCTCCGCAAATATCCGATACGTTGTCCAAGTATTATGTAGTCTTTAATCATAATTTCCTCCTGATGTATGTATTCTGCATAAGTGTTTCTATTATTAACTCATATTTTCATACATAGCAAGAGGATTTTAACATAAGCCTTGCAATCAGAGACAACGTTATTTTAGTTTTACGTTGTGAGGTCAATACCCAAGTCGATACCTGAGTCGTTCACAAGTATGTTGTGAAACTTGCTTCATATTTTTTCGTCTATGTGAAGTATATGTCACAGCCAAATCACCGCCAGAATAGTAGAATAAAGAGCTATCTTATGATAAACGGGGGATTAATGTGATGAGCAGTTTAGACGATGCTATTAGTGACTACTTTGGGCAGAAGGAAGTGATTGCAGAACTTTTCAATCGTTTCGTGTTAAATGAGAACTTGGATCCATCAGAACTTTCCTCGGTAGATATTATGCCTGTCTTAAATAAACTTATGGAATATGGCAGTAAGTTGACGTTGGAAGGATTACAGAGCAAGTATAGAAATCTATTTCTGATGGAGATAGAAAAGTTCTATTGTGCGCTCCTGGTGGAGACAGAGGTGAGCAATACTTTGCCTATAAAGGCGTGCTTATTTGAAAGTGGATTGTATGCCACGCAGATAGAGGCGTGGAATTGCCTGAATAATGGCGGACTGTTGCCGTGTATAACTGTTGTGTTGTACTTAAGTTCGGAACCATACCATCTATCTGAAATAGTGAGCGAGTGTCCTGCAGATTATTGTTTTTACATGATAGAGCCGGCAAAAATTTCTGATGAAAAGATAGCGGAGCTATCTGAAGATTTGGACGGAGTGTTGAAGTTTGTGAAGGTTAGTAATGATGCGATGAAGAGGCAGGAGTTTCTTTCGAGTGAAGTATATGCTCGGATGGGGAGTTCGGCGAAAGAACTTATTCGGTGCTTGAGTAGTAATTTGTGATACATTTTTCTTGACTTATAGGGTAGAAAATGCTATAATATCACTGAGAGGAGGATTTGACATGGATTTTTACGAGTATCTTAAATCAACTTTCGGTGTAAACGAGCCTATATTTATCTCAGACATACAGTTCAAAAGCTACTCAAAGCCGTGGATTGCAAAGGAGCTTGCAAAGCTCTGCGAATCGGGACAGCTTGCAAGATTCGATAGGGGAGTGTACTATGTCCCTACTGAAACGCCGTTGGGGAAAAGCATACTGAGCCCTCAAAAGGTAATCGAGCGGAAATATATCTCCGAAAATGGTGAGAGATTCGGTTTCTATTCGGGTCTTACGGCAATGAATTTTTTTGGACTATCGACTCAGGTTCCAAACGTCACCGAAATTTGCACGAATAACGAAACGACCAAGCTCAGAAATGTCAAGGTTGGAAATGTCGACGTGATTCTCAGGCGGTCCCGAACAGAGATAACAAACGAGAATGCGGATATTCTCAGCTTTCTTGAACTCATGAACCAAGCTCCAACAGGGTTCTTTGATGATGACAAACGGGAAACTATGTCCAAGTGGATGAAAGAAAGGAATATAACCGGCAAAAGTATATCCCAGTATGCTCGGATTTTCCCAGATAAAGCTTTAAGAAATCTTGTAGAAAGCGGTGTTATTTATGATGTTGCACGATGATAGAGAGCTGTTCTCGCAGGTTGTTCTCAGAACATCTGAAAGCCTGAATATCCGCCCAGAAATAGTCGAAAAGGATTACTATGTGACACTGCTTCTGAAAGAGATATATTCACTCATGCCGGAGATAGTTTTCAAAGGCGTCACATCGCTATCAAAGTGCTATCACCTTATAAAGAGATTTTCTGAGGACATTGATCTCGGAATTGAAGCCGGTGCAAGCATCACAGAGAGTGGTCGCAAGCGGATAAAAGATGTCATGCTGAAAGCTATTGAGAAAGTGAGTTTGAAAGATATGCGCCAACTCAGCAAGGAAGAGCGAAAGAATAAAATCCGCGAGAGATACAAAGGCGTAGATCCTGACCTGCTTGAAAGTCTCCCACCTGATGAAAACTACGTCGATGAGGTTCCAAATATAAAGCGTGAGAATCTTCGTGTTGCTATCTATGTCCGTGTCTCAACTGATGATGAAAACCAGACTTCTTCTTTCGAGCTTCAGATTAATTCATATAGGGATATGGTTGAGGAACACGAAGGTTGGGAACTCGTTGGCATTTATGCCGATGAAGGTATCTCCGGCACATCATTACAGCATAGAGTCCAGTTCAATAAGCTTATCGCCGATTGTGAAGCAGGAAAGATAGATTTAATCATCACTAAGAGCATATCTCGTTTTGCGAGAAACACTATAGATAGTCTTATGATGCAACGTAAGCTTGCAAACATGAAGCCGCCGGTCGGCGTCTACTTCGAAACCGAGAATCTAAATTCTATGGATTCGGGCAACGACATTATCATGACAGTATTGTCGGCGACTGCACAGGAAGAATCTCATGTTAAGAGTGAAATCATGGTATCTTCACTCAAACACAGATTTGAAAAAGGCATCTTCCTGACTCCGGAACTTCTTGGCTATGACAAAGATGAGGACGGGAATCTTGCTATCAATGAGGACGAGGCAGACACAGTTCGCCTTATCTATTATCTCTTTCTTGGTGGTTTCTCAACGGCAGATATAGCCGAGATTCTGACCGATTTGGGAAGAGAAACAAAACTCGGAAATACCGTATGGTCGGTTTCCAGTATTCTTGGTATACTTCAAAACGAACGTCATTGCGGCGATATAATCAGTTGGAAAACCTATACCTATGATTATTTAGAGCATAAGTCCCGAAAGAACCGTGGCAAACGTCCGAGAAAGAAACAGGTGGATCATCATGAGGCTATTGTGTCTCATGAAGAATGGAACGCCGCCCAAAGGATGATTGAGGCTCATAAATACGGAGCACGAGGTTGTCCATTGCCAACACTTGAAGTGGTGGATACCGGTGCTCTGCGTGGCTTTGTACCTGTCAACCGTTCTTGGACAGGATTCTCTGAGGAAGATTATACGAATGCCTCTAAGAGCGTTTACAATGAGGACTGTGGAGCAGAGTCTACCTTACCAAGCACCTCCCATTTTGACTTGAGTGGTTATGAGGTAGTTCGTTCGCAGTTCTTCTCGACTAATCGAGAATCTGCTTATGACTATTTCGGATGACAAGATTCGATTCAACACAGCCTGCCTCAAAAAGTTTGAGGATGTGGAATATGTGGAGTTATTGTTAAACACAGTAGAGAAATGCATAGCCATTCGTCCTTGCGAAAAGAACAATCCTAACGCTATCCGTTGGGGAGCTTTGAGGGAAGACGGTCGTTGGGCGGTTCTGCCCAAGAGTTGCAGAGGATTTGCTGAACCACTGTATAGTCTTATGGGCTGAAATTCTGATTGTGGTTACCGTATGCGCGGGCAGTATCTGGAACGTGATGGCGAGAAGCTCATGCTTTTCGACTTGAGCGAGCCTGAGATTACTGTGCGTGAAGAATCAGAAGAAGAGAATGTCGCCGAGGTTGTTTCTGAGACAGAAACTCAAGATAAATCTCAAAGAAGCCGTGCGAAGATAATAACTCTTTATCCCCTAAGTTGGACAGACCGTTACGGTGACGAAGCGGACAAGATTCATCTGTTGGAACGAATAAAATACTCGGGTAATTGGGACGTTCTACGTCCGACTAAAGCTGTTGAAAACGTGCAAGACTTCACCAGAGAAAAAGTTGACGCTCTGACAGATAAAGCACGAGAATTAATAGATAGGATGAGGAAAGCTGTATGATGAATGAGTTATCATTTGATAGGGAAGACCTGCTTGATCAGAAAGCGCGAAGAGAATGATAAGGATGCAATCCGTTGGTGTGTAGCTAAAGCGGATAAAAGGACAAGTCGGAAGATTACAGGAAAAGTCTTCACGGCAAAGCTCTACAAGGATATGGACTGGAATGCCGATTATAGGTATAAGATACACTTGGCTACAGGATTTCATTTGAAGAGGAAACAATTTATATCTTCGCTCTCTTGGAGACCGAAATCTTTCTCGATTTGGGCAAAAAGAAAAAGCCTGTCGGCACAGAAGAAGGTACATCCGTTGGTACGGACGGTACTGTTATTCCTATGTCTGATGAACAGGCTGAAGAGCTTGAAAAGATTGCCTCCGAAACAAGAAAGCGAGCTCGAAAGGGATATATGCCGGAACAGTGGGAGAACTCGTATGGACTGCCGGTCGTCGAGCATAAGACGGCGTTACAGGTGGACATAAGAGAAGGCTATGCTCAGTACGATATGTTCCCAGATAAAAAGACAGAGGAGGGGAGTACAAATGCAGTCGATCAATGAGACGTGCATCCCCGGAATCTCTCTTTCAAAGAAATACGGGAAGATTGTAGTTTTCCGTTCAACAATGCAGGCATTGTCGGAACCGAGGTACATCAAGTTCCTCATAAACATGGAAAAGGGATGCTTGGCAATCCAAGCGTGCGAAAAGAAGATACTGGATTCTTTCAGAGTTCCCATATTTGATTCAAAAGAAACGGAGTTCCGCATTTACAGTGACAGACTACTCGGAATGCTTTGGAAACGATACGGTTGGGATTCAGGCTATACATACCATATGGATGGCGCTCTGTATCCTGAGCATGGCATTGTTGAGTTTAATCTGAATGAGGCTGTGCAGTTGGCTGACATAGAGCCATAGGAGTCAGCGAAGGACAGTAAGAAATATTCTGCGGAAGCATAAAACACTTTAAGCAATTAATGAATAGGCATATAGCCCTCTACGGAAGGCTTATTTTTATGCCCTTTTTTCAGTCTAACACGAAAAGGCGCGCTTATTTTACGCATATTTTTTGTTCCGTCCCACAGAACTCCCGCAATTAATTAACGTGGTAAAGGGCGAAATGTCTATTATTGGACCGAGACCGCTTGTTAAATAAAAAATCAGGGGGGAATATTCGCAATAAAGTTGCACACGGGCTGCTAACAGAGAATGAAGCTATCTGAAGACTTAGGCGGAGTGTTGAAGTTTGTGAAGATTAGTAACGATAGCGAGGAAATGCGAGAGTTCCTTTCAAGCGAGGTATATGCTCAAATGGGAGATTCTGCGAGAGAACTTATTTGGCGTTTTTTGGATTATATGAGTATAAATTAGCTTTTGGCAATATCAGGCGCTATCTTTTTTCAAAAAAATCCCCTTCACCCCCTTGACACCCCGCAACCAATATGTTACAATAAATTCAATAAAGTTTTTAGGAGGGCTACACCATGAGAATCAAGGACGGCTTTGTCATGAGGAAGGTTGCCGGCAAGTATGTCGTCGTTGCGACGGGCGAGGCGAGCCGGAGCTTTCACGGAATGATTAAGCTCAACGAAACCGGAAGGTGCACCTGGCAGGGAATATCGGAAGGCAAAAATCAAAGCGAAATCACCGAAGAGCTGGCTCTGCTCAACGGTGCAAAGACGGATGAAGACCGCAAGGTCATCTCGGACGACGTTCAGTCGATGATAGACGAGATGGCCGAGGCGGGCTTTTTAATATCTGAGTCATGATTACGACGAGTCTTGCTGAGCTCGAGCGCTCCGGCTTCATCCTTACGACGATTAAGGGCACGAGCATGCGTCCTCTTCTAAGAAGCTACACCTCGCAGGTGATGATAGAAAAGCTTTCGGAAAGCCCTAAGCCGGGCGATGTCGTTCTTTACACCCGAGCCGACGGTGCACTGGTTCTCCACAGAATAATTTCTTTCGACGGTGATGTTGCCCTGATAAGAGGCGACAACACTTATTTTTTGGAAAGAGTTCCGGCTTCGGACATAAAGGGCGTCGCGAAGTCCTTCTGGAGAGGCAACAGCGAGAGCTCCCGTGAGATTTCCGTCGACAGCCGCTCATACAAGCTCTATGTCCGCCTCTGGAATCTGATATATCCAATCAGGAAGCTCTGCTTTAAGGTCAGACGCGTCTTGCGCGGCACTAAGTGCGTATAAGCGCATTCCCCAATTTGACGGAATTGTCGCATTTTAAATCGACAGTTGTGCAAATAGCTGGTGTTGTACTTGAATCGGTTAAGTGGTATGATAAGTATAATAAAAATGATCAGGTCAGAAATATGTTACCTGTTATGCAAAACACGGTCAGTATCACGGAAGGAACTTAAGTATGAACACCGGATACGTCATTTATAATCTCAAAGCAGGGCACGAAACTACTGTCGACGACATAAAAGCCCTTGATTCATTGATGAATGTCCCACTGAAATATGTCGACATCGAGAGCATCAAAAGCTATGAGTCGTTTCTTCTGAGCCTTGATGCGGACGATTACATAATTCTCTGCGGCGGGGATGGCATCCTGAACCGCTTCATCAACGGCACAGAGAATATCGCCTACACCTGCGACGTCCTGTATTATCCAATCGGCACGGGCAACGACTTTGCCACTGATTTCGGAAAGCCTAAGGGATGCACTCCGTTTTCGATTACCGAGTATATTAAGTCTCTGCCATATGCAGTGATTCAGGGCAACAAGTATCGCTTCCTCAACGGCATCGGCTACGGAATCGACGGCTATTGCTGTGAAGTCGGGGACAAGCTCAAAGAGGAGTCCGACAAGGAGGTCAATTACACCACTATTGCCATAAAGGGTCTTCTGTTCCACTATAAGCCGACCAAGGCTACAGTCACGGTTGACGGAGAGGTGCACGCCTACAAAAAGGTCTGGCTTGCGCCGACGATGAACGGCAGATACTACGGCGGAGGGATGATGCCGACGCCCGATCAGAACCGCCGGAACAGCGAGCATAAGCTTTCTGTCATGGTCTTCCACGACACCGGCAAGCTCAGAACGCTCATGATTTTCCCGTCTATCTTCAAGGGCGAGCATGTCGGTCACACAGAAGCGGTTGATATTCTTACGGGGCACGAAATCAAGGTTGAATTTGACCGTCCGACCGCTTTGCAGGTCGACGGCGAGACCTTTCTCGGCGTTACTTCATATACCGCTGTTTCGCACATGTAAAATATTTATAGCATCCAAGAGCGACCCAAAAAGCCGCTCTTTTTGATTTCCCGCTCCGCAATCTCACAATTTTTACTCTTAGTTACGCTCAAACCACTTGCAACCCGCATTTATTTGGAGTATAATAAACTGTGGCTGATTTTGTGCACTGTTTGGCGAGGAGGAGGCGGACGCAATGAAAAGAATACTTGCGGTTATTCTAAGCTGCCTTCTTCTTACGGGCTGTGAAGCGTTCACCTTCTCGGTGGACGAGCTTCTTGTGGCTCCGAGCATTTCGGACGACCAGGAGGCGCTCAAGCAGGCTCTTTATGACAACGTCGGTCACACCGTGACCCTGGCATATCCCCAGTCGGGGGACTATCGCTCGGCATTCGTGATTGCCGACCTTGACGGCGACGAAAACGACGAAGCACTCGTATTCTATACGGCTTCGAGTGCAACCGCTTCCGGCACCGGCGAGAATGTCCGTGTGGCGGTCTTTGACAAGGATTCGGGCGGCGACTGGCACGCGATGTATGAAGTCGCAGGCGGCGGCTCCTCGGTCGACAATGTAATAGTCACCGACTACGGCGACGTTACCGATATAGTAATCGGCTATGGGACATCCGTCCACGACGAGTCGGCGGTCAGCATCTACAGATACGAAAACGGCGTGCTCCGTTCCACCTATGACGGTTGGTACACCGAAATGATAAGCGCAGATATCGACCTCTGCGGCACCGACGAAATAGTTCTCTTCAAAAAGTCGGGAACGGCGGTCTCGGTCGGAGTCATCAAGTCGAGCGACGGCTTAAGCTACGTCACAGCCGAGCGAATGCTCACCTCGAGCGTTTCCGCAATCTCGAACTATGTCTGCGGAATTCTCTACGGCGAGACGGGCGCACTGTTTATAGACGTAACCGACGAGGACGGCTATCTCCTGACGGAGGTTGTCTATCTTGTCGGTGACACTCTGACCTGCCTGTCAGCAATGGACTCGGAGCTCCTTTGGATGACCGAGCGGACGAGCGGCTATCTCTCCATGGATTATGATAACGACGGAATCATCGAGATTCCGACAATCGGGCTCTTCTCCGGCTACAGTGCGGGAAGCAGTGCCGAATATATGGTAAACTGGCTCAGCTACAGCGAGGAAGAGCTTGAATTCGTCATCGAGGCGAGCGCCTATTACAACCTTTCGGACAGCTATATTTTCAAGCTCCCGTCAAGATGGACAAACTTCATCTCGGTCATCCGCGACGGCGACACCGGCGAGATTACATTCGTTGAGTATGACAGAACCGCCGACAGCCTTGCGGATATGAAGAAGCTTCTGAGCATAATTTCTGTGAGCTCGCGTAACGCCCAGACCTATCTTGATGACGGCTACACTCTGATTACCGAATCCGACAGCACGGTGTACCTCTACAAGGGGCTTGCTTCGGATGATGAGCCGTTGCTTTTAACACCCGATGAAATCTCGGATAATTTGTATATAACAACACAATAAATTGTGAACAATAAATTGTGAGGAGAAAATGTGCATGAAGCGTGTTTTGGTCTGCGAAGACGAGGATTCGATAAGAGAATTCGTCGTTCTCAATCTCAAAAGAAGCGGCTATGACGTCGTCGACGTTAATTGCGGCGAGGATGCCGTGAAAGCCTTCGATGCCGCTAGCGGCGTTGCGGGCGGCGATTTCGATGTGGCTTTGCTCGATATCATGATGCCCGGGATGGACGGCTTTGCCGTTTGCAAGAGCCTCCGCGAAAGAAGCGCTAAAATCGGAATCATCATGCTCTCCGCCAAGTCTCAGGAGATGGACAAGGTCTCATCACTCATGATGGGAGCTGATGACTACATGACTAAGCCGTTTTCGATTTCCGAGCTTGTAGCTCGTGTTGACGCAATCTGCCGCAGGGTCAGCCTTATGGACTCATCAAAGACCGATAAGGGCGACGAGATAACCTCGGGACCGTTTGTAATTAATCTCAAGAGCCGCGTTCTCTTAAAGAATGGCAAGCCGGTCGACTTAACGCAGGTCGAGTATCAGATAATGGAGTTCTTCCTGAAGAACCAGAACACCGCCCTTGACAGGATGACCATCTTAAAGCAGATTTGGGGCGAGAACTACTACGGCGAGGAAAAGATAGTCGACGTAAATATACGCAGAATCAGAATGAAGATAGAGGACGAGCCCTCTAATCCCAAATACATAATCACGATTTGGGGTTACGGCTACAAATGGAGCTCCGGCGAATGAGAGTTGAGCGTTGATGCTGAAAAAAAGGATACATGGTAGCATAACCGGCAGGTGGCTTGTGAACTCGATGGGCATCGTTCTTCTGGTGCTCCTCGTGGTTGACGTGCTTGCGCTTGTCATTTTCAGTAACTACTACTCCAATGCCGCCGAGCAGAGCCTGACCGCAAAGTTAGAATCGGTTATATCTCCGCTGTCGAGATACCAGACCGTTTTGGGTCTCGAGAGCGAGATTGAATCCTCCGTTCAGGAATTCGACGAGAAGGAAAAGTATGAGCTCGTGGCGCTAAGCACCTCGGGCGAGGTTCTCCTGACGAGCTCCGGCTTTGAGCCGTCAGAGTGGCTTGATTTAAGCGGTTACGAAAAAGCTCTCGAATCCGACGAAGGGGAGTATTGCGAAACGCTGACCCTCTCGAGTGGCGAAAAGGTTATGTGCTACACAATAATCCTGTCGTCTCTCCCGTGCGAATACGGCGCATTGATGCTAATGACATCAATAGACCTCATCGACAGCCAGATTTTCAAAATCGGCGTTGTGCTGACGATATCAATACTTGCAATAATACTTCTTATGCTGTTTGCGGGACTGTCTTTTGTGCGGTCGATAGTCGTCCCCGTCCGGCAGATGTGCGATATTTCGAAAAAATACGCCGAGGGCGACTTCCGTGAAAGAATCGAGCCGAAGACCTCCGACGAGATTGGCGAGCTTGCCGAGTCCATCAACTACATGGCGACCGAGCTCGAAAACTCCGACAAAGTCAAGAACGAATTTATATCTTCGGTTTCTCATGAGCTGAGAACACCACTTACGGCTATCAAGGGCTGGAGCGAAACGGCTCTTGAAATGTCCGACGACCCGGAAACGATTCAAAAGGCGATGAAGGTAATCACCGGCGAGACGGAACGCCTTTCCGACATGGTCGAGGAGCTCCTCGACTTCTCAAGAATCGAGGACGGCAGATTCACCCTCAACCGTGAGACCTGCGATATCTTGGCGGAACTCGGCGAAGCGGTTCTCATCTACGGCGAGCGGGCAAAGTCGCTCGGAATCAAGCTTGAATATTACGAGCCGGAAATGCTTCCGTTCGTCTATGGCGACCGGGCGCGGCTCAGGCAGGTTTTCATAAACATAATCGACAATGCCGTGAAGTACACCAATCAGGGCGGAACCGTCTCAGTTGAGGCGTTTGAAAAAAATAAAGAAATAGTAGTCCTGATTTCGGACACCGGCGTGGGCATCTCCCCACAGGACCTGCCGAAGGTAAAGACGAAATTCTATAAAGCTAATCACACACGCCGCGGCTCGGGCATCGGTCTGGCAGTCGCCAACGAAATAGTCGAGATGCACGGCGGAAGCTTAACCATCAACAGCGAACTCGGAAAAGGAACGACGGTTCGTATTACCTTACCTATTACCGAGCAATTTTAGGAAACTGTAGGGGCGGATATCATCCGCCCGCATAAAATGGCACACAGGTTGTGCAAATTATCGAACAGGAGGTTCTAATGAGTAAAAAAGAAACAAACAATGAGCCGGCATTCAAGTCGAAAATCGGCGGTCAGGCACTCATAGAGGGAATCATGATGAAGGGCGTCGACACCGAAGCCATGGCAGTCCGACTCCCGAACGGTGAAATCGAGGTTGAAACGTGGGAGCTTAAGCCCGCAAAGTGGTACCGCAAGGTCCCGTTCATCCGTGGATGTGTCAACATGGTTGTAAGCTTTGTCGACGGTTATAAATGCCTCTCGAAGTCCGCCGACAAGTCGATGGAGGGAATCGAGGAGGAAGAGCCATCGAAGTTCGAAAAGTGGCTCACCGACAAGTTCGGCGACAAGCTTATGAACGGCATAATGGTCGTTGCGACTGTTCTGGGAGTACTCTTGGCACTCTTGCTCTTCATGTATCTCCCGGCACTCGCCACAAAGGGAGTTTCATATCTTATCCCTGCACTTGCTGAAATGAGCTTTGTAAAGAACCTCATCGAAGGCATCATAAAAATCGGCATCTTCGTCGTCTATCTCTGGGCAACAAGCCTTCTTTCGGACATGAAGCGCACCTATCAGTATCACGGTGCCGAGCACAAGACCATCTTCTGCTATGAGCACGGGCTCGATTTGACTGTCGAAAACGTCAGAAAGCAGAAGCGCTTCCACCCGAGATGCGGCACTTCGTTCACGTTTTTGGTGCTTTTCATTTCGATATTCGTATTCTCGATATTCCAGGTTCCGTGGGATTCGCTTCTCTTGAGAGTCGGTGCTCACATCATCCTTCTTCCGATAATAGTGGCAATCGCCTATGAGCTTATAAAGCTCGCCGGAAAGTATGACAATATCTTCACTAAGATTATCTCCGCACCCGGTCTCTGGATCCAGAGACTCACCACGAAGGAACCGGACGATTCCCAGATTGAAGTCGCAATCGCGGCGTTCAAGCCCTGCATTCCCGAGGACAGAGAACGCGACAGATGGTAAGCTCGCTTTATAACGAGATTTTATCCGCCCTCGAATCCGGCGGCATAGAAGACGCTACTTTCGAAGCAGATGTAATGTTTGAAGAAGTCTTTGGCAGAGATTTTAAGCTAAAGCTCATGACGGGACAGCTCGAAAGAACGGAAACCGAAGCCGAAAAGCTCAATGAAATGCTCCGTAGGCGTCTTTCAGGAGAACCGCTCCAGTATATAGTCGGCAGATGGGATTTCTATCGTGGAGAATTCTCCGTCGGCGAGGGAGTGCTTATCCCCCGGCAGGACACGGAAACCCTTGTCGAGACGGCATTTAAGCTCGTCAAAGACATCAAAGCCCCGAAGATACTTGATTTATGCTCGGGAACGGGCTGTATAGCGATAACTCTGAGCGAATTATTGCCAAAAGCCGAAGTCCACGCTGTCGAGCTCTATGATGATGCTTATTCATATCTCGAAAAGAACATAGCCGAGCATCATAGCCCGGTAATCCCGCATAAGCTCGACGCCTTGAGCGAAGAATCAGCTGAGCTTTTCCAGAATCTCGACCTGATAACCTGCAACCCGCCTTACCTGACAGGCGAAGATATGCTTGAGCTTCAAGAAGAAGTGAAGCACGAGCCCGAAACCGCCCTTTTCGGCGGCGCTGACGGTCTTGATTTCTATAGAGCAATCCCAACGCTTTGGAAGAAATCACTCAGAGAAGGCGGCTATATTGCCTTCGAAATCGGCGCAACCCAGGGCGAGGCGGTGAAAGCGATTTTAGAGACATCGGGGTATGCTGACGCGAGAGTCATCAAAGATTTTTGTGGAAAAGACAGGGTAGCTGTTGCAAAAAAACTTTTGAAGTCCTGATTTACGGACTAATAAAGCTTTACAAAACGACTTCGATAGTGTATAATATAGAAAACGGCACAAAAGTGCCAATGGCACTGCGTGCCAAATTCAAAATATAAATTAGAAACGAGGAAAACGATATGGCAATGAAGAAGACTGCTGAGAAGAAGACCGTCGCAGATCCGCAGAATCAGGAGGAGAAAAAGAAGGCTCTTGAAACTGCGATAGCGCAGATTGAGAAAACCTACGGTGCTGGTGCAGTAATGCGCCTTGGGCAGAACTCCACTCTCAACGTCGAGGCTATACCGACAGGTTCAATGACCCTCGACTTGGCTCTTGGAATCGGCGGCGTCCCGAGAGGAAGAATCGTCGAGATTTTCGGTCCGGAAAGCTCCGGCAAGACGACCGTTGCGCTCTCGATTATCGCAGAGGCTCAGAAGCTTGGCGGCGAGGTTGCATTCATAGATGTTGAGCACGCACTCGACCCGACCTATGCGGCGGCATTGGGCGTCGACATCGACTCGATGCTCGTGTCCCAGCCGGATTCTGGCGAGCAGGCTCTTGAAATTGCCGAGGCTCTCGTCCGTTCGGGAGCAATCGACGTAATCGTCCTCGACTCGGTAGCGGCTATGGTCACCAAAGCCGAAATCGACGGCGAAATGGGCGACACCCACGTCGGACAGTTAGCCCGCCTTATGTCTCAGGCAATGAGAAAGCTCACGTCCGTCATCTCGAAATCCAACTGCGTTGCGATATTCATCAACCAGATTCGTGAAAAGATCGGCGTTATATACGGCAACCCCGAGACTACTCCAGGCGGTCGTGCCCTCAAGTTCTACGCTTCCGTCAGAATCGATGTCCGCAAGGGCGAAGCCATCAAGAACGGCTCTGAGGTAATAGGAAACAGAACAAGATGCAAGGTCGTCAAGAATAAAGTCGCGCCTCCGTTCAAGGAAGCCGAGTTTGACATGATTTTCGGCAAGGGCATTTCCCGAATCGGCGAGGTCGTCGACGTTGCAGTCGAGCTCGATATTATTCACAAAGCCGGCGCATGGTTCAGCTATAACGGCGAGAAGATTGCGCAGGGCAGGGAAAAGACCAAGGAATATCTCCTTGCGAATCCCGATGTGATGCAGGAAGTCGAGGACAAAATCAAGGCAGAGCGCTCGAAGGTCTCGATGCTTTCCGGCAAGAACAAGAAGGAAGCGGCTCTTCGTGAAGCGGCAGACACCGCACAATCGCCCGAACCTTCCGCTCCCAAGCCCAACCCGTCGGTAATAGTAGAACCCGACGAAGAGGACTTTGAAGAATTTACACCTGCTGAATAAGAAGCACAAATAGCCTCCCCTGAAAGGGG